>CAVSCQ010000051.1:0-7272 GCA_963726465.1 uncultured Solirubrobacterales bacterium | reverse complement strand
CCCGTGCTTCCCGGCCGACCAGCGCGTAGTCACCGACCAGGGGCTGATCCGGATCGGTGACCTGGTCGCGCGGGCGGCGAAGGGCGAACGGTTCG
Organism: uncultured Solirubrobacterales bacterium; assembly: GCA_963726465.1. Taxonomy (GTDB): domain Bacteria; phylum Actinomycetota; class Thermoleophilia; order Solirubrobacterales; family Solirubrobacteraceae; genus Palsa-744. Next base: position 7,177 of record CAVSCQ010000051.1, on the reverse strand, counting down.
CCGTGTACACGAACGACGTCACGTCCGAGTCTGGGCCCGCCGGGCGGGTCGTCGCGACGACCCCAACGCAGTACATGGTCACCGGAACCAACGAGATCGTGGAGCTGAGGTTCTCCGACGGCTCGCGGCTGCGCTGTACCCCCGGGCACCGGGTATGGACGGCCAACCGAGGGTGGGTCCACGCCGAGGACCTGACCTTCGACGATAGCGTCGTGCGATCGTTGCAGTACGCCGCGCGGTCTTTCGCTTCGTCGCGGATCCCGAAGCGCGCGCTCGCTGCTGCCCGGTCCGTGCAGTCATGCAAGCCGATCACGCTACCGGAGAAGTGGGACGAGGAGTTCGGCCACTACCTCGGCTGGCTGCTCGGAGACGGGTGTGTCACCGATCAGTGTGTGGTCACGATATATGGCCCCGATGACGACCTTCAGGAGGCCATGCCCCGGCACCACGAGCTAATCGCCGGGATCACCGGATTCGACGTCAAGCCGAGCGTCCAGGCAAATGGCACTCGGCAGCTGCGGGTGACTCGTGACGCGTTCATCGCCTTCGTCCGCGCGCTTGGCGTGTCGTCGGGCCGGGCCCCAGATAAGCGGGTACCCGACGGGATCTTCGAGGCACCAGAGGAGGCCTTGATCGGGTTCCTGCGGGGGCTCTTTGACGCCGATGGGTGCGCGGTGAGCATGCAGAACGGAACCCGCTACGTCGGTCTCGGCAGCCGCTCCGAGGAGTTGCTGCTTGGTGTCCAGGAACTGCTCGGGTCATTCGGCATCGCCAGCCGGATCTACCAGACTGGCATCAAGAAGAACAGCTTCAGCTACACCCGCAAGGACGGATCCACAGCCAGCTATGGTTCCGACGGGCCCAGCTTCGACCTGCGGATCACCGGGCGGTCACTGCGGGAGTTCGGGATCAAGATCGGGTTCAGCCTACCTGGCAAGCAGCAGAAGCTGCTTGGCATCATCGCCTCGACTAATTTCTACAACACCGACAAGGCGGTTCACCTAGTTTCGAGAGAATCTCGCGGATTCGAAACCACTTACAACCTCACTGAGCCGCGCAACCACTCCTACATCGTCGGCGGGATGGTGGTCGCCAATTGCTCGGAGTATGTCCACCTGGACAACTCGTCCTGCAACCTGGCCAGCATCAACCTACTCAAGTTCCTGCGCAATGATGACACGTTCGACGTCGAGCGGTTCCAGCGGATCACCGAGCTTATCATCACCGCGATGGATATCTCGATCTGCTTCGCAGATTTCCCAACGGAGAAGATAACCGCCATTACCCGGGCGTACCGTCAGCTCGGCATCGGCTACGCCAATCTGGGCGCGTTGCTGATGGCGACCGGTCACGCCTACGACTCCGAGGGCGGCCGGGCCATCGCCGCGGCCATCACCTCGCTGATGACCGGAACCGCCTACCAGCGCTCAGCCGAACTGGCCGCGGTGGTGGGCTCCTACGATGGGTATGCGCGCAACGCGGTCGCGCACAAGCGCGTGATAAGTAAGCATGCCGCCGCCAGCGCCGATATCAGGCCGATGGGTGGAATCGACGAAATAATACTCGATGCCGCAAATAAAGTTTGGCAGAATTGCCAAGAGCTCGGCGAGAAGAATGGCTATAGAAATGCCCAGGCGAGTCTACTAGCGCCGACTGGCACTATAGGCCTCATGCTTGATTGCGATACCACGGGGGTTGAGCCGGACCTGGCGCTGGTGAAGTTCAAGAAGCTGGTCGGCGGCGGCTCCATGCAGATCGTCAACCAGACGGTCCCCCGGGCCCTGAAGAACCTCGGCTACCAGCCCGAGCAGGCCGAGGCCATCGTCGAGTACATCTCGGAGCACGGCCACGTGGTGGACGCTCCCGGGCTGCGGCCGGAGCACTACGACGTCTTCGACTGCGCGATGGGCGAGCGCTCGATCAGCCCCATGGGCCACGTCCGGATGATGGCCGCGGTGCAGCCCGCGCTTAGTGGTGCCATTTCGAAAACCGTCAATCTGCCAGAAAGCGCCACAATAGCGGATATTGAGCAGATCTATTTCGAGGGCTGGAAGCTCGGCCTGAAGGCGCTGGCCATCTACCGCGACAACTGCAAGGTGGGCCAGCCGCTGTCGGTGGCCAAGAAGAAGCCGGCCGAGGCCGAGGCGGCTGTGCCGGCGCCGACGCATGAGGTCCGTCCGGTGCGCCGTCGGCTGCCCAAGCAGCGCTCGGCCACGGTCACGCGGTTCTCGGTGGCCGGGGCGGAAGGCTACATGACCGCCTCCAGCTACCCGGGCGACGGCATCGGCGAGGTCTTCCTCAAGCTCGGCAAGCAGGGCTCGACCCTGGCCGGGGTGATGGACGCGTTCTCGATCGCGATCTCCGTCGGCCTGCAGTACGGCATCCCGCTGGAGTCGTACGTGGCCAAGTTCACCAACATGCGGTTCGACCCGGCCGGGATCACCGACGACCCCGACATCCGGATCGCCAGCTCGGTGATGGACTACATCTTCCGCCGCCTGGCTCTCGACCACCTGTCCTACGATCAGCGCTCCGAGCTGGGCATCCTGTCAGTCGAAGAGCGCACCGCCGCGCTGGCGGGCGGGGACCCGGCCGCCGCCACGGACGAGGTGGACCCGGACGAACTGGCGCAGTCGGTGCCGGTGGAACCGGCCCGGCCGCAGCCTGAAGTTCAGAAGTCACAACGGGACGTCAGCGTCGAACCGCCGGCCGCCCCGCACAGCTCCACGGAGCTGATCGAGGCCCAGCAGGGGCGCAGCGCCGACGCCCCGCTCTGCCTCAACTGCGGCACGAAGATGCGGCCCGCGGGCAGCTGCTACGTCTGCGAAGGCTGCGGCTCCACCAGCGGCTGCAGCTGAGCCGCGTAGGAGAAGTCCTGCCAGCTCAGGAGGGTGTCCGCTAAGCCCGTGCGTCCCTCCTGAGTGCTGTCTTGGCGCGGTCGTTGCATCTGAGGCGACCCCGGACCTGCGTGACACTGTAGGTCCGCCTTCAGGACGAACTGGCCGGTCAGGCGGGATGCAAGCCGGCGCTTTGCCTCCCGCCTGATGCGCTCTCTTGGCGCCTCAGTCCTGGTAGTACTCCATTCCCAGGTGGGTGATCTGCTCCTCGCCCATCAGCCAGCGAAGCGTGTTCTTCAGCTTGGTCTGCTGGATGAACAGGTCGTGCTCGGGATAGACGCTGAGAGCGTGCTGCGGGCTCTTGAAGTAGAACGACAGCCACTCTTGCACGCCCTTGAGCCCTGCTCGCCGGGCCAGGTCCGTGAAGAGCACCAGGTCAAGTACCAGGGGCGCCGCCAGGATCGAGTCACGGCACAGGAAGTCGACCTTGATCTGCATCGGATAGCCGAGCCAGCCGAAGATGTCGATGTTGTCCCAGCCCTCCTTGCTGTCACCGCGGGGCGGGTAGTAGCTGATGCGCACCTTGTGGTAGGCGTCGCCGTAGAGCTGGGGATAAAGGCTCGGCTGCAGGATGTGGTCGAGCACGCCGAGCTTGGTCTCCTCCTTGGTGCGGAAGCTGTCGGGGTCGTCCAGCACCTGCCGTCGCGGTTACCGAGGAGGTTGGCCGAGTACCAGCCCTGGAGCCCCAGCATGCGGGCCTTCAGCATCGGCGCCAGCACGGTCTTCAGAAGGGTCTGCCCTGACTTGAAGTCCTTGCCGCCGATGGGCACGCCGGCCGCGTGGGCGAGTTCCACCATCGCCGGCACGTCGACGGTGAGATTGGGCGCTCCATTGATGAAAGGCACGCCCTCCTTGAGAGCGGCGTACGCGTAGAGCATCGAGGGCGGGACGCTCTTGTCGTTCGCATCCATCGCGGCTTCCAGCGCGTCCAGGTCCTGGTGGGCCGGGCCGGGCTCGAGAAAGATCTCGGTGGATGCGCACCAGATCACCACCATCCGGTCGCAGGAGTGCGCCGCCCTGAAATCGCGGATGTCCTGGCGGACGGCCTCGGCCAGGTCTCGCTTGCCCGCCTTGGACTTGACATTGGGGCCGTCGAGCCGCCGCACGTAGTTGTGGTCGAAGACGGCCGGCATGGGCTCGATCTCCTTCAGTTCGGCCGCGATCGGCTCGATATGGGCGAGCCGGTCGAGCACGCCGCATTTCAGCGCGGCTTCGTAGGCCGTGTCCGCGATCGGATCCCAGGCACCGAAGACCAGCTGATCAATGCAGGCCAGAGGCACGAAGTCGCGAATGAGCGGCACTCGGCCCTCAGCCCGCTGGCCGAGGCGAATGGTGCCCATCTGAGTGAGCGAGCCGGTGGGCTCAGCGAGGCCGCGCCTGATCAACTCGACGCCGGCGATCACTGTCGACGCCACGGCGCCGAGCCCCACGGTCAGCACGCCCAGCTGGCCGGCGGCAGGCTCGATGTGGCGCTTGGATGTCTCCACGGAATCTCCAGCCTCCAGGATGATGCCGCGCTGACGCACCAGCGCCAGCAGGGCTTGATGCCACTGCGCCGGGATACGGCCGGTTCGCGCCCAGTGTTCGACGGTGCTCTGGCGCTTGCCCGGCAGCTGCGCCAGCGACCGGAAACCATCGATCCGATATATCGAGTTGATACATCGTAACGATATGCTGCGTCGCGTCATGCCGCAAGTAGGGCGTAGCGGCCGGGCGTGGCCGTGGCACAGAGAGAGCGGGTCGGCTATCCGAAGCGGATTTGCCGGGATGGCTGGGCCGGGCTCGGCGCAGGTCGTGCGCCGGTCACAGGTCGCTAGATCAGTCGAGGTAGCTGACGAGAAGGTCGGTTGGTTCCGGCTCGCCAGCGCCATGAATCAGCCGAAGGTCCCCGGAGCGGCTGGCCAGGCGACTGTGCTGTGGCCCTCCTTACCGGGTGAGGACGAGCCACTGGCCGCCGTCGATCAGTTCGCGGGCCGCGTCCAGGTGGCCGGCGTGGGTGGCGGTCTCGGTGATCACGTGCAGGAGGGTCTTGCGCAGCGGCCGGGGCGGGAAGTTGGCGAAGAAGTCGGGCCACCACTTTGGCATCGCGTCGATCGGCGTCGCGGCGATGATCGCGTTGGCCTTGGTTATCTCATCTCGATACAGATCGAGGATCGCGGCACCCGGTACATCGGCCGGAACCTGCCATGCCTCGTCCCCGGAGGTCAGCGTGATCGGCTCGCCCGCGACGGCCCCGCGGAACCAGAACTGCTCGACCTCCAAGGCCAGGTGCCGCACCAGCCCAGAGGCGTCCAGCCCGACGGCAGCACTGGCCGCCGCAGGTCATCCTCGGACAGTCCGTCCAGGGCGCCGACCACGTGCTCGCGCTGTGCGTTCAGTGACCTCAGAAGCGCGTCCTTCTCGTCGTTCACCACCCAAGGATGACGTACGGGGCTGCCGGAACTAACCGGCGGGGAGGCCGCGCTCCTCCGGAGCGCTCAGACGATGCCAGCCGTCGCCGGTTTTCTCTGCCGTCGGCAGATTGTCTTGGCCGACGTCCTCGGGGCGAACCATGGTGGATGGTGCCGCCGGGTTTCCGGCGCCCGAGGAGAAAGCAGGAAGATCATGCAGACGGCCGTGGCCGAACCCGCAGCGTTCGCCGGGATGCTCGATGACCAGCTGGCCACCCGGCTGCTCTACCAGCGCATCATCGTACTCGGCACCGAGGTCGACGACCGGGTCGCCAACCGGCTCTGCGCCCAGCTGCTGCTGCTGTCGGCCGAGGACCCGCGCGGCGACATCAGCCTCTACATCAACTCCCCGGGCGGCTCGGTCACCGCGGGGCTGGCCATCTACGACACGATGCAGCTGATCCCCAACGACGTCCGGACGCTGGCCATGGGCCTGGCCGGCAGCATGGGCCAGTTCCTGCTGTGCGCCGGGACCGCCGGCAAGCGGTTCAGCCTGCCGCACGCTCAGGTGCTGATGCACCAGGGCTCGGCCGGCTTCGGCGGCACCGCCGCCGATGTCGAGATCTACGCCGAGCAGCTGGAACGGACGGGAGCCACGATGACCAGGCTGATCTCGAAGCACACCGGCCAGCCCGAGGAAACGGTGGCCGGCGACAGCCTGCGGGACCGCTGGTTCAGCGCCGAGGAGGCCCGCGACTACGGGCTCATCGACCACATCGTGGAGCGGCTCGACGACGTGCGCCCCGCCGTTCAGCAAGACGGCGGGGCTGTGACCATGAGCCAGTACACGATCCCCACCGTGGTGGAGAAGACCCCAGCGCGGCGAGCGGGCCTACGACATCTACTCCCGGCTGCTCTCCGAGCGGATCATCTTCATCGGCACCGAGATCGACGACGGTGTCGCCAACGTGGTCATGGCCCAGCTGCTGCACCTCGAATCGGCCAGTCCCGAGCTGGAGATCAGCCTCTACATCAACTCCCCGGGCGGCTCCTACAGCGCCCTGACCGCGATCTACGACACGATGCAGCTTCGTCCGGCCCGACGTCGCCACCATCTGCATGGGGCAGGCGGCCTCCGCGGCGGCGGTGCTGCTCGCGGCCGGCGCACCGGGCCAGCGTTCGGTCCTGCGGCACGCGAAGGTGCTGCTGCACCAGCCGTCGAGCCAGGCCCGGGGAACCCTGCCGGACCTGGCCGTCCAGGCCAAGGAGGTGGCCAAGGTCCGGGCCGAGATGGACGAGATCCTCAGCCGGCACACTGGCCACCCGGTAGCCAAGATCCGGAGCGACACCGACCGGAACATGACGTTCACGGCCCGCGAAGCCGTCGCGTACGGCCTGGCCGACCAGGTCATCACCACCCGCCGCCGCACGGCGAGCTCGCGACCTGATCACGCCGCCAGCATGGCTACCCGTCCGGCCGGGCAGGTGATCCGCGCCGCGGACCGGGCGGCGCTCGGCGCGGGCGGCGTCGCGGCGGCCCGGATCGCCGCCAGCCGGACGACGGAGGCGCGGCCCGCGCGGCCTCCGAACAGGTCGCGCCCGACCTCGACCAGCAGGTCGGACAGCTCGATGTCCAGCGCGTCGCAGATGGCGGCCAGGACCTCGGAGGAGCCCTCCTTCCGCCCGCGCTCCACCTCGGACAGGTAGGGCACGCGAGACCTTGGCCGGCCGCGCCACGTCGGCCAGGGTCCGGCCCTGCGCGCGCCGGGTCCGGCGCAGCACCTCGCCGATCATCGTCCGCAGCAGCGGCCGCGACGCTGGGGCCGCTGGGGCCGCTGGGGCCGCTGGCCGCCGCCTGGGCCACTGGGGTCGCGGGTCGCGTCCTTCCGG
>CAVSCQ010000050.1:0-20666 GCA_963726465.1 uncultured Solirubrobacterales bacterium | reverse complement strand
CGGCCCACGACTCGTCCAGCCCGCCAACGCAAAGCCTCCACGGTGCATCGCTCCCGCACCTCGGCGCCCTGTTCGCGTGCCGACTCGACGAGCTCAACGTCCTGCAGGTCGCGGGGTACACAGACCCCATAGTCGATCCCGTCGGCGGCCGGACGCACCCGCTCGCGGCACTCGATCCCCTCCACCTCGACATGGACGTAGCGGACCCGTGACGGATTCAGACCGAGAACCCTCGGTAGGGCGCCGAGCTTTGCCAGCTCACTGGTCCCGCCAGCAGCAGGACGTGGGTCGAGAGCTGGTCGGAAGGGAAGCGCATCTTGTCCAGCACAAGGACGCTGCGACCGGCGCGGGCCAACGGTGCCGCGACCGCACGCCCGGCGAGTCGGGCGCCCACAACGACTACGTCGACCCGCTCCACGCCAAGCTCCCTGCCGGTCGATGTGACCAGCACGCCGAGTCTGACTGATCCCGCACCGCGAAGCCGACTCGAGGTATCTCCCCGTGCGCTCGCCTTCACGGCACGCGACTCTCGAGCATCACAGAGCAACAGTTGCCGACGAGTGTGCTGCCGCATCGCCGGCTCGGCGGATACAAGCGTCTTCGCGGGGTTGATCCTGAGCTCCCCGTCCAGCGCCGGGACCCACCAGGGCCTCACAAAGACCGTCAGGACATACCTCCTCAATTCCCGGCTCGGTCCCTGGCTCCTCGAGTGCAGGACAGGCGCACCCAAGTGTCCATAACAGGAGCACATGGCTGATGTCGAAATGCATATGGCAAATGTCGCGCCCGTTAACACCAGACCAGAACAGGCCCGCGCATTTGTTGCCATAACGGCGGTCCATGGGTGATGTCGAAATGCATATGCCGAAAAGTCCCGCGCATTCACATTTGACCTCCCCAAGGTGTTAGTTTCGAGATGTTGAAGTCAACCCTTGGCGTCGCGCGCCTGGAGCATCGGAGAATGTGGCACGCTAAACGCGACCGGCGTTCATGGGCCAATGAGCGAATGGAGAAGACATGCTTGGAAAGATTCCAAACAAGGTCGCGAAGCTGGCTGCTGGGCTGCTCGCAGCGACTGCTGTAATGGCCGTCGCAGCCGGAACCGCGAGTGCAACCCCGTCATCCGGTGGCGCATCGGCGTCGGCGTCGACTGTAGGGGCGGCCATGAAATTTGCGCCGGCGACGAAAGAACTTTACACATTCGACTGGACCCAGCCGACCTTCTACGGCCCGGTTCACTGCACCGGGAAGCACCTGACAAACGAAAAGAAGGGGTACCCCGGCACGGCGGGCCCGGGCGGCACAGGCGGCAAGGACATCGAGAAATGTAAGAGCACCACCGGCAAACCCCTCCTTGGGATGGCGCCAGGCGAACACAAAGTGGGACCGCCGATCGAGGGCGAAGGATTGTGGGGCTCGGACTGGGACGGCAACGCCATCACCACGACGAACTTTGAATACACCGTGAACCCCAAAGGCACGGCATTCAAGCTCATCGCGATCTACCCGTTTCCCTGAGCATCGGTCGGGCGTATAGAGCTTCCGCCCGGCGGTAGTCGAGTGTCGGAGTGCCCCGTTCGCGGGGCACTCCGAACAGTTAATAGGGTTCCAACGGGACCCACGCGAACCCACCGTGGCAGACCTTCCCGCGCGGCGAGCGAAGTGGTTAATGGCGTGCGGCGGGGCCTGGAACGTTCTGGCTGCGCGACTTGAGACTGTGACGCGAAGCGCCCGGGCGTCCGGTCGTCTTCAGGCGCAGCATCTCCTAGCGGGCTCGTCAACGCGCGCCGACCGCATCAGGCGCGCTCGAGGGCGAGCGGCTGGACGCAGTTTCGGACAAAGCGGCTGACGCGAGCCCGGGCGACCGGCGCCGTCCACGATCGCCTCGGTAACGCTCCGCGATGGAGGCCTAAGGCCTGATATGCATTGAGAGAGATTCCGTCCCGACAGGAGGAGCCATGCCCGACTACGCACCCGGAACCCCATCCTGGGTCGAACTGTCCTCGCCTGACCCCGACGCCTCCGCGGTCTTCTATCGCGACGTCCTCGGCTGGAGCGCAACCGAGCCGGGCGGCGCCGAGACCGGCGGCTATCGCATGTTCGAGTGCGACGGCAAGCGCGTGGCCGGCCTCATGGGCCACATGCAGGCTGGGCAGCCGACCGCGTGGGCGACCTACGTCTCGGTCGCGGACGCCGACGACACGGCCCAGAAGGTCACGGTCGCCGGAGGCACCGTGGTGGTGGCCCCGATGGACGTCACGGACCTGGGCCGCATGGCCGTCTTCGCCGATCCCACGGGCGCCGTCTTCGGCATCTGGCAGCCCAAGGCCTTCGCAGGAGCCGACCTTGTGAACGAGCCCGTCTCGCTCACCTGGAACGAGGTCCACACGCGCGACACCGACGCCGACAAGGCCTTCTACAACTCCGTCTTCGGCTGGACCGCGGGCAAACCCCAATTCGACGGCGCTCCCGACACCTACACCGTGTGGCAGCTCGACGGGCACAACGTGGGCGGCATGATGGAGATGGTCGAGGGAATGTTTCCACCCGAGACACCGCCCCACTGGAGCGTGTGCTTTGCCGTCGCCGATGCCGATGACACCGTCGCCAAGGCCCGCGAACACGGCGCCACCGTCGCCGCCGAGCCGGTAGACATGCCGATCGGCCGCTTCGCCGCCCTCGTCGATCCGCAGGGCGCCTGGTTCACGATCATGCAGCCCGCCGCCTCCTAGCTCGAACCCGCCCGGCGCCACTTGCTCGTCGTCAGACAGCCAGCGCCCGACGAGCCGGTCGCTCGAGTCGCCGCGGCCTGGTGATCGGGCCCGGTGACATCGAATCCGCGGCCGGCCCCAGTGACGTAAGGATCACAGGCCGTGTGATGCATCGATCACAACTGATGTGATGGTTCCGATACACTGGGGGCATGCGAGCCCAGGACGTCATCCGGATCGCGCGCGATCAGGCCGGGCTGACGCAGCAGCAGCTCGCCGCGCGCAGCGGACGTGCACGCGAGACGATCGCGCGCTGGGAGTCGGGGGCTCAGATCCCATCCTTCGAGGCCGTCTCACACATCGTTGCCGACTGCGACCTCGATTTGGTGCTGCGCCTCACGAAGCGAGATACCACGCTCGTCGATCGCGTCCGTGAGCAGCTGGCCCTGCCCCCGACGAGGCGCCTGAAGCGGCTGCTTCCATCGGATTCGGTGGCAGACGCCCAGCGTGCGCTGCGATGGCTGAGCACGACGCGAACGCCGACGCTGATTGTCGGCCAGCTCGGAGCTGCGCTCCTCGGCGCCCCGGAGCGGCCCGAAACCGTAGCGCTCGAGTTCGTTTCCTCGGATCCCGTGGCGACCGATCGAGAATTCAGAGAGCGAGGGCTCTCTCCCGTTGAAGCGGACGAGCGGTGGCAGGACGAAGACATCCGCGAGGCCTGGATGCTCCCGGAGGGGGGCACTCTTGCGCTCGCGAAGCGCCTTCCGGGGACCGGGGACTATCCGGACCTCAAGAGAAGCGCCGCTTGGGTCAACGTTGACCGGAAGACAACGATCCTGGCTGCACACCCGCGCGATCTCTTGCGAATTGCCGACGCATCGCCGCGAGAAGCGGAACGGGCGCGCGTCCCGGGCCTGCAGGCGCTGCTCGAGGCCACCTCCGAATGACTCTGGCGAACGACCAAGAGCGGCTACTCGAGGCCCTCACCCGGGTTCTGGCCGTCGATACTGCAGAGCGGTACCCGGGTTGGGGCAGGTAGGTCAGCCGTGTTCGGTGCTTTCGAGTTCACGCTTGAGCCGTTCGTTTTCCTGTTCGGCTTTGCGTAGAGCCGATTCGGCTTCGACCCGTCGTTCTTCGTTCGCCGTGTTGGCAGGCGCCGGTGTGGTCACGGTGTGTTCGACGATCTTCGGTTGTACGACCGTGTTCGAATGGGTCACGGTTTGGGTCACCGGCAGCCGCGCCTGGCTCGCAGAACTGCTGCTCGTTTCCCCCTTGCCTCCGATCACGTAGCCGACGACCCCGCCGATGATCAGAGCCAGCAGCACCGGCGGAAAAGGCAGGCCAGGGATTGTCCCACCATGATGAATCGGCGGGGTACGGCGGGGGCGCCCGTTCGACGACCCGGTCCACCGGGTGGCGGGGCAAGCAGGCCAGGGCCATGGCCATGGCCATGGCCATGGCCATGGTTTTTTTTTTTTTTTTTTTTTTTTTTTTTTTTTTTTTTTTTTTTTTTTTTTTTTTTTTTTTTTTTTTTTTTTTTTTTTTTTTTTTTTTTTTTTTGTGTGGGGGAAACGAGCAGCAGTTCTGCGAGCCAGGCGCGGCTGCCGTGGGTCCCGAAACCGTGACCCATTCGAACACGGTCGTACAACCGAAGATCGTCGAACACACCGTGACCACACCGGCGCCTGCCAACACGGCGAACGAAGAACGACAGGTCGAAGCCGAATCGGCTCTACGCAAAGCCGAACAGGAAAACGAACGGCTCAAGCGTGAACTCGAAAGCACCGAACACGGCTGACCTACCTGCCCCAACCCGGGTACCGCTCTGCAGTATCGACGGCCAGAACCCGGGTGAGGGCCTCGAGTAGCCGCTCTTGGTCGTTCGCCAGAGTCATTCGGAGGTGGCCTCGAGCAGCGCCTGCAGGCCCGGGACGCGCGCCCGTTCCGCTTCTCGCGGCGATGCGTGGGCAATTCGCAAGAGATCGCGCGGGTGTGCAGCCAGGATCGTTGTCTTCCGGTCAACGTTGACCCAAGCGGCGCTTCTCTTGAGGTCCGGATAGTCCCCGGTCCCCGGAAGGCGCTTCGCGAGCGCAAGAGTGCCCCCCTCCGGGAGCATCCAGGCCTCGCGGATGTCTTCGTCCTGCCACCGCTCGTCCGCTTCAACGGGAGAGAGCCCTCGCTCTCTGAATTCTGGATCGGTCGCCACGGGATCCGAGGAAACGAACTCGAGCGCTACGGTTTCGGGCCGCTCCGGGGCGCCGAGGAGCGCAGCTCCGAGCTGGCCGACAATCAGCGTCGGCGTTCGCGTCGTGCTCAGCCATCGCAGCGCACGCTGGGCGTCTGCCACCGAATCCGATGGAAGCAGCCGCTTCAGGCGCCTCGTCGGGGGCAGGGCCAGCTGCTCACGGAGCGCGATCGACGAGCGTGGTATCTCGCTTCGTGAGGCGCAGCACCAAATCGAGGTCGCAGTCGGCAACGATGTGTGAGACGGCCTCGAAGGATGGGATCTGAGCCCCCGACTCCCAGCGCGCGATCGTCTCGCGTGCACGTCCGCTGCGCGCGGCGAGCTGCTGCTGCGTCAGCCCGGCCTGATCGCGCGCGATCCGGATGACGTCCTGGGCTCCGCATACCCCCAGTGTATCGGAACCATCACATCAGTTGTGATCGATGCATCACACGGCCTGTGATCCTTACGTCAGCTCGGGCAGGCCGCGGATTCGATGTCACCGGGCCCGATCACCAGGCCGCGGCGACTCGAGCGACCGGCTGGACGCCGGGCGCTGGCTGTCTGACGACGAGCAGTGGCGCCGGGCGGGTTCGAGCTAGGAGGCGGCGGGCTGCATGATCGTGAACCAGGCGCCCTGCGGATCGACGAGGGCGGCGAAGCGGCCGATCGGCATGTCTACCGGCTCGGCGGCGACGGTGGCGCCGTGTTCGCGGGCCTTGGCGACGGTGTCATCGGCATCGGCGACGGCAAAGCACACGCTCCAGTGGGGCGGTGTCTCGGGTGGAAACATTCCCTCGACCATCTCCATCATGCCGCCCACGTTGTGCCCGTCGAGCTGCCACACGGTGTAGGTGTCGGGAGCGCCGTCGAATTGGGGTTTGCCCGCGGTCCAGCCGAAGACGGAGTTGTAGAAGGCCTTGTCGGCGTCGGTGTCGCGCGTGTGGACCTCGTTCCAGGTGAGCGAGACGGGCTCGTTCACAAGGTCGGCTCCTGCGAAGGCCTTGGGCTGCCAGATGCCGAAGACGGCGCCCGTGGGATCGGCGAAGACGGCCATGCGGCCCAGGTCCGTGACGTCCATCGGGGCCACCACCACGGTGCCTCCGGCGACCGTGACCTTCTGGGCCGTGTCGTCGGCGTCCGCGACCGAGACGTAGGTCGCCCACGCGGTCGGCTGCCCAGCCTGCATGTGGCCCATGCGCCGGCCACGCGCTTGCCGTCGCACTCGAACATGCGATAGCCGCGGGTTCAGGCGCCGCCCGGCTCGGTTGCGCTCCAGCCGAGGACGTCGCGATAGAAGACCGCGGAGGCGTCGGGGTCAGGCGAGGACAGTTCGACCCAGGATGGGGTTCCGGGTGCGTAGTCGGGCATGGCTCCTCCTGTCGGACCCAATCTCTCTCAATGCATATCAGGCGCCTTAGGCCTCCATCGCGGAGCGTACCGAGGCGATCGTGGACGGCGCCGGTCGCCCGGGCTCGCGTCAGCCGCTTTGTCCGAAACTGCGTCCAGCCGCTCGCCCTCGAGCGCGCCTGATGCGGTCGGCGCGCGTTGACGAGCCCGCTAGGAGATGCTGCGCCTGAAGACGACCGGACGCCCGGGCGCTTCGCGTCACAGTCTCAAGTCGCGCAGCCAGAACGTTCCAGGCCCCGCCGCACGCCATTAACCACTTCGCTCGCCGCGCGGGAAGGTCTGCCACGGTGGGTTCGCGTGGGTCCCGTTGGAACCCTATGCAACTGCTCGGAGTGCCCCGCGAACGGGGCACTCCGACACTCGACTACCGCCGGGCGGAGCTCTATACGCCCGACCGATGCTCAGGGAAACGGGTAGATCGCGATGAGCTTCAACGCCGTGCCTTTGGGGTTCACGGTGTATTCAAAGTTCGTCGTGGTGATGGCGTTGCCGTCCCAGTCCGAGCCCCACAATCCTCGCCCTCGATAGGCGGTCCCACTTTGTGTTCGCCTGGCGCCATCCCAAGGAGGGGTTTGCCGGTGGTGCTCTTACATTTCTCGATGTCCTTGCCGCCTGTGCCGCCCGGGCCCGCCGTGCCGGGGTACCCCTTCTTTTCGTTTGTCAGGTGCTTCCCGGTGCAGTGAACCCGGCCGTCAGAAGGTCGGCTGGGTAAATTCGAATGTGTAAAGTTCTTTCGTCGCCGGCGCAAATTTCATGGCCGCCCCTACAGTCGACGCCGACGCCGATGCGCCACCGGATGACGGGGTTGCACTCGCGGTTCCGGCTGCGACGGCCATTACAGCAGTCGCTGCGAGCAGCCCAGCAGCCAGCTTCGCGACCTTGTTTGGAATCTTTCCAAGCATGTCTTCTCCATTCGCTCATTGGCCCATGAACGCCGGTCGCGTTTAGCGTGCCACATTCTCCGATGCTCCAGGCGCGCGACGCCAAGGGTTGAGCTTCAACATCTCGAAACTAACACCTTGGGGAGGTCAAATGTGAATGCGCGGGACTTTTCGGCATATGCATTTCGACATCACCCATGGACCGCCGTTATGGCAACAAATGCGCGGGCCGTCTGGTCGGGGTTAACGGGCGCGACATTTGCCATATGCATTTCGACATCAGCCATGTGCTCCTGTTATGGCAACACTTGGGTGCGCCTGTCCTGCACTCGAGGAGCCAGGGACCGAGCCGGGCAATCGAGGAGGTATGTCCTGACGGTCTTTGTGAGGCCCTGGTGGGTCCCGGCGCTGGACGGGGAGCTCAGGATCAACCCCGCGAAGACGCTTGTATCCGCCGAGCCGGCGATGCGGCAGCACACTCGTCGGCAACGTTGCTGTGATGCTCGAGAGTCGCGTGCCGTGAAGGCGAGCGCACGGGGAGATACCTCGAGTCGGCTTCGCGGTGCGGGATCAGTCAGACTTGGCGTGCTGGTCACATCGACCGAGGGGAGCTTGGCGTGGAGCGGGTCGACGTAGTCGTTGTGGGCGCCCGACTCGCCGGGTGTGCGGTCGCGGCACCGTTGGCCCGCGCCGGTCGCAGCGTCCTTGTGCTGGACAAGATGCGCTTCCCTTCCGACCAGCTCTCGACCCACGTCCTGCTGCCGGCCGGGACCAGCGAGCTGGCAAAACTCGGCGCCCTACCGAGGGTTCTCGCTCTGAATCCGTCACGGGTCCGCTACGTCCATGTCGAGGTGGAGGGGATCGAGTGCCGCGAGCGGGTGCGTCCGGCCGCCGACGGGATCGACTATGGGGTCTGTGTACCCCGCGACCTGCAGGACGTCGAGCTCGTCGAGTCGGCACGTGAACAGGGCGCCGAGGTGCGGGAGCGATGCACCGTGGAGGCTTTGCGCTGGCGGGCTGGACGAGTCGTGGGCCTACGCTACCGCCAGGCGGACGGGGGTGAGCAGCAGGTGGAGGCCACGCTGGTGATCGGTGCGGACGGCCGGCGCTCGACCGTTGCCTCACTCGTGGGCGCGTGGTCTCCATACCGGCTGTCGCGTAACGGGCGCGGCCTCGTGTTCCGCTACCTCGAGGACCCACTCGCGGGCACCCTCCACGCCGAAACGTATTACCAGTGGCGTGAGGGCAAGTCGTTCGCGTTCGCGTTTCCCACTACTCCCGCGGGCAGGCTGCTCGTTCTTTTGATGGGACATCGCGACGAGACGAGCGAGGCGAGGGCCAACCCCGAGCGCTACTGGCTGCGCAAGCTGGGGGAGCACCCGGGGCTTGCTGCCCGGATTGCGGGAGCGCCACCCGGGTCGAAGTTGCGTTCCACCGGCGAGACACCCGCGTTCTTCCGTGTCTCCTCGGGCCCAGGATGGGCGCTGGCGGGTGACGCGGGGCACTTCAAGGATCCCGTCACGGGCCAGGGGATGCGCGACGCAATGTTCGCCGGCCGCACGCTCGCCGAGCAAGTTCTGCCGGTGCTCGACGACCCTGCTGCGGTCGACCGCGAAACCCGCAGCTGGGAGGCGTCTCGCGATCGCGAGTGCCTACCCGCTTATCACTTCGCCAACGCCGACACCCGGGTCGAGCGCCCTTCCCCTACGCTCGGGGAGCTGGTCCGCGACGCTGGACGGACGACGAGTCCCGATCTCAGCGACCTGTTCGGCCGCGCCCGCACCCCGCAGCAGATCGCGCCGCTGCCTCGCCTCGCCCGCGCTCTGCTGCTGGCCCTGTCCCGGGGTGAGCGATCGCGCACTGAAACCGCGGCTCGCGCGATTTCGGACCTGCGCACGGAGTTCGAGATCCGACTCGAGCGCCGGGCCGATCGCTTCCGCTCCACCCGACCGGTGAGCGGCTCCGAGCACCCTGGTGCGGTCTGGCCGGCACCGCCCTCGGGGGCCGAGTCGCAGGTCTTCGAGCCGGCGCCCCTCGCGGCTGGCCCGCGGGAGCCGGCTCCCGTCCACTCCACGGTCGGCGAGGAGGTAGGAAGATGACGCGTGTCGCGGTGGTCCAGCCCGCCCTGCAACTCGGTCAGGTCGAGCAGAACGTGCTCCGGATCGAGGACCTCATTCGCGACGCTCACCGCGAGCACAGCGCCGAGGTGATCGTCGTTCCCGAGGCATTCACCACGCCGAACGTCTACGCCAAGGTATTGCGAGACGCGGCGCGTCCCGTCGACGGCCAGCCGCTGCAGATGCTGACCCGCCTCGCGCGCGAACTCGACTGCACGCTCGCCGGCGGGTTCCTCGCGGTCCGCGGAGGGGACGCGTACGGCACGTTCGTGCTTGCCGAGCCCGACGGGGCGCTGCACCTACACGACAAGGACATCCCCACCGCGTGGGAGCAGAACTACTACCTCGGCGGTGACGACCCAGGGGTTGTGCAGTGCGCGACGCTCGGCTGTGCCGTCGGCCTGATGTCAGGCTGGGAGTGGGCCCGTTTTCGTACTGCCGAGCGGGTGCGTGCCGGCGGCGTCAGGCTGGTGCTGGGTGGCATGTGCTGGCCCTCGATGCCTTTGAACTGGCGGGGCCCACTCCGCCCCTGGACAAAGCGGGAGCACGCGATATGGCGTCGCCAGGCCCGCGAACTGCCGGGCCAGGTCGCGCGCCTCACGGGCGTGCCCGTCGCCCACGCCTCACATGTCGGGCCGGTGCGGGGAGAAACCCCTCTGGGTCCCGGCATTGCCTGGGAGACGCAGATGCTCGGCGAGTCGCAAATCTGTGACCGCGACGGGACGGTCCTCGCACGTCTGACGCTGGAGGACGGCGAGGGTCACGCGGCGGCAGACGTGGAACTCGAGACTCCCGCGCCGCTGGATCCGATCGAGGATCGTTTCTGGATCCCGAGGATGACCCTGACAACGCATGCCGCCTGGCACGCGATGAACACACAAGGCGCCCTCAGCTACAAGCTGCGCCACGCCCGCAAGGGCTTCAGCTGGCAGGACTGGCCTGCCGGCGACCTCCCCGACAACTTCGTGCCCGCGAGCCCTGGTGACGCGCCGGCGGCGACCACCACCGACAGGTAGCGTGAATGAGTGGCGGCCGGGGGCTCCGCCTAGGGGGCGTGCTGTTTGAGTTCGGACGCGATTATCGCTCGGAGCTGCGCGCTGACCCGCTCATACGGCTTGGCACTGCGCTGAGCGCGCGCAACGACGATCGCGCCCTCGGTGGACGCGACGATCATGAGTGCGAGGTCCTTCGCGCGTGCCCTCGTGAAGCCCGACCGAACCAGAGCGTCCCGTAGCACGCGTTCCCAGTCAGCGAAGCCCGTGCCGGCTTCTCGGCGTGCCAGCGACTCGGTCTCGTCGTCCAGCGCTCCCGCGGCCACCGGACAGCCGGCGCGAAAGTCGGTGGCTTGCAGAACCTTCAGCCACATCTCCGTGAAGTGATCAAGCGCCGCCAGGACGTCGTTGGTTTCCAGCGCCTCCGTCAGATCCGCGGTGATGAAGTCTGCCGCCCACCGCGTCGCCTCGCCGGCCAGCTGGCGACGACCATCGGGGAAGTGGTGGTAGATCGAGCCGCGCGGAGCTCCGCTGTGGCTAATCACAAGCGGCAGAGCTGTGCCCTGCACGCCACGCTCGCTTTGCAGCAGGGCAGCGCTTCGGATCATCTTGGCTCTGGCGTCAGATCGTCTCGGCACGTGACTCTGCTGACCATCATAGTGGTGTAGTGTGGCGGAACTATGACGACCATCAGAGAACGCCACCCAACAGACAAGGAGCAGCTCACCATGTCCACCGCCACCACTCTGGAGCTCGAGACCGTCACGCTCGAGCGCGAGGGCCACGTCCTCGTCATGGGGCTCAACCGCCCCGAGAAGCGCAATGCCTTCACGCGTCAGATGCTCAGCGATCTCTCACGGGCCTACGCGCTGCTGGAGGCCGATGAGGAGTTGCGTGCCGGAGTCCTGTTCGGCCACGGCGAGCACTTCACCTCCGGCTTGGACATGGTCGATGTAGCGGGGTCCCTTGCGTCAGGGGAGAGCCCGTACCCCGAGGACGGCCGAGACCCCTGGCGTCTGGACGGCTGGTGGACGAAGCCGATCGTCGCGGCAGCACAGGGCTGGGTGCTGACGCTCGGCATCGAGTTGCTGCTTGCGACGGACGTTCGGGTCGATCGCGGCCGACACCCGCTTTGCGCAGATCGAGGTGCGACGAGGGATCTATCCCTTCGGTGGCGCGACCCTCCGGTTCACGCGCGAGGGAGGGTGGGGCAACGCGATGCGATGGATGTTGACCGGCGACGAGTTCGGAGCCGACGAGGCTCACCGGATGGGGATTGTCCAAGAGATCGCCCAGGACGGCGCCGGCGCAGTGGCGCGCGCGAGGGAGATCGCCCAGACGATCGCAGAAGAGGCTGCGCCGCTCGCAATCGGCGCGCTGATGGCTTCCGCGCACCGGAGTCGCGACGAGGGAGACGCAGAGGCGATCAAACACCTCAACCCCGAGATCAAACGGCTCTTCGGCACAGCCGACGCCGCCGAGGGAGTGCAGTCCTTCGTCGAACGCCGCAAGGCGAACTTCGTCGGACGCTAGAGCGACGAAGCACTCAGTACGCCGGCACCGAGTGTGTCCGTCGAGTATGTGGGTGCTGTCCGCGTGCTCGCTAGCTGCGGAGGATCGTGAAGGTGAGGCCCCCGCTGGTGGCGCTGCCGGCGGCGTCGGTGGCTGTGATCCTGAGCGTGTACCGCCCACATGCATCCCGGTGCGGAGCCCACCGGAATCGAAGCGGCGACCTCCAGCTGACGCGCGAGGGCTCTGATCTCTTGCCAACGTCGCAGAGGGTCATTTCCCGGCGGCAAAGGTGCGCCGAGACGGCGCCGAGGGAATCCCAGCTGCCTGGTGTCGCCGGCGTGCCGAACCGCTTCCGGCCGGGACAGAGCCGCAGACACGCAATCTCCACTTGCTTTCGTCGCGTTCGGCGGCGCCGCTGATCGCTCGCTATCGGGTACGATGAAACCAAGTCGTGATGGGGGAATTCGAGCCTACGCAAGGATGCGCTAGGAGCCTAAAGTGGCGCGAGGGTTCGCGCCACCTGTCTTGGCGGATCGCCGCGCCCTCCAGGCCCCGGTAGGGCGTCAGGGGCGGAGCTGGCTGTGCAGATCAGGCGTGGCCATCTCAGGTACCTGATCGCCGTCGCGGAGGAGGGCCAGATGACCCGTGCCGCCGCGAAGCTGCACATCGCACAGCCCGCCCTTTCCCAAGCCATCTCCCAGCTCGAATCCGATCTCGGCATTCAACTCTTCGAGCGACAGGTCCGGGGTGTCAAGCTGACATCCGACGGTGAGAGGCTCCTCGCAAGGGCGCGACGGGCGATCGAGGCAGAGCAGGATGCCATCCAGACCGCGAAGGCCCTCGCTCGGGCGGAGCGCGGCGAGGTCGAGTTCGGATTCGTGGGCGCGCCCCCCGGCCTGGACGCACGGGGCCCTTTGGTGAGATTCGGTCGTGAGCATCCGGAGATCGAGATCCGTTACCGGGAAATGCCCTTCCCGGGCACCTCGGCCAGCCTGTGGCTGTCCGAGGTCGATATCGCCGTCTGCCACCTGCCGCCTGTCGACGGGAATGTCTGGACGGAGACAGTCCGGGCGGAGCCGCGGGCGGTGATCGTGCCCTACGGCCATCGGCTGGCGGACCGCGACCATGTGACGGTTTCCGAAGTGATCGACGAGACCTTCATCGGTTACCACCCGAGCGTCGATCGGGACTGGGCAGGGTTCTGGAGCCTCGACGGCCATCGCGGCGGGCCTCCTTCGCGCACCACACCCGATCGGGTGTCGTCGCCGCAGGAGGTGTTCGCGGCGCTCGCCGTGCGTGAGGCGGTCACCACAGTGCCCGGCTCGTCGGCGGCGCTGCTTGTGAACCACCTTACGGGGATCAGCGCCGTGCCAATCCCCGACGCCGAGCCCACGACGTTCGTGCTCGCGGGACGGCACGATCGACGAACCGCACACGTGGAGAGCTTCATCGCCTTCGCGCGCGAGGACATCAGGCGCGCGGCGAGGACCGGTCGCGCGGCCTGACCGTCGTGTCACGGCCCGACACGACTGATGATGTCGAGCCCGGCGCTCCATCGCGGATCACGGACGGGGCGGGGCAGAAGCGCCCACCATGTCGCCTTCATCGCGCCGCAAAGCGCCTATCCGATAACGGTGATGAAGAGGAGCGCTTTCGCTGCGGGCGCCGCCGTGAAGATCACTTCGATAGCTTTCGCACTCGTCGCCTTTACTTTGTAGTTGGTGGGCGATTCGAGTTCAGTCGGTTCTTCCGCTTCGCTGATCTGCACCGAGACGTGGACGAGTCGCGTTTCGAGGTTGTGTTCGATCACCCATTCTTTTTTTGCGCCGGTGCCAACGATCGCAGCGACGACCTTGCGCGCAGGTGACGGAGCCGCGATCGTAATGGCCCCTTCTGCCGGTTTCGACGGTTTCGCTGTGGGCAGTGCCAGCCTCGAGGACGTGACGGCTTCTTTTTTGATCTTCGCTTCGGAAACTGCTTCTTTTTTGATCTTCGCTTCGGCTACCGCTTCGGTTTTGAGCTTTGTTTCCGACACGGATTCTTTTTTCAGCTTGGCTTCAGCGACGGCTTCGAGAGCGAGCTTACCTTCGCTCACCGATTCTTTTTTCAGCTTGGCTTCGCCCACCGATTCGCCGCCAAGTAGTGCTTCGGTGATCGCGAGAAGTTTGATCTTGCCGGTTTCGACCGATTCCGGTGCGACCTTGGCGCTCGTCACGGCTTCTTTCGCGATGTTGGCCGTCGCGACGCTTTCCACTCCGAGTTTTGCTTCCGGCCCGGTTTCGCCTTTGGCCCCTTGCTGACCTTCTTTTCCTTCTTTGCCTTCGGCCCCTGTTTCCCCTTTGACGCCCTGAAGGCCTTTCGCCCCTTCTTTGCCTTCGAGACCGGTTTCCCCTTTGGCGCCTTGGGCGCCGGCTTTTCCTTCCGGCCCCGTTTCCCCTTTGGCGCCTTGGGCGCCTTCTTTGCCTTCTTTGCCTTCGAGTCCGGTTTCCCCTTTGGCGCCTTGGGCGCCGGCTTTGCCTTCTGGCCCCGTTTCCCCTTTGGCGCCTTGGCCGCCTTCTTTGCCTTCGAGACCGGTTTCCCCTTTGGCGCCTTGGGCGCCCTGCGAACCTTCGTTGCCGGTTTTGCCTTCAGCCCCAGTTTCGCCTCCTGGTCCCTGCGAGCCTTCGCTGCCTTTCGGCCCCTGGAGGCCCTTCGTTGCCGTCGGCGCCGGTTTCGCCTCGGACACCCTGCAGTCCCTGCGCGCCTTCGGCCCCCTGCGGGCCTTCTTTGCCTTCCGGCCCGATCTGCCCCCGGGCGCCTTCCGGGCCCTGAGCGCCTTCGTTGCCGTCGGCACCGGGCGCTCCTTCCGGCCCCTGTCCTCCTTCCGGCCCGACTGACTCCCTGCGGACCTCGTTCGCCGGCAGCCCCGGGCGGCCCTTCGGGTCCGGCTTCGCCGGACACACCCTGCAGGCCGCGCGCTCCTTCCAGGCCGGGAGCGCCGGTTTCACCTCTGACTCCTAGTGGCCCTGGCCGCCCTTCCGGCCCGGCGGGGCCTTGGGCACCCAACGCCCCCTGCACTCCGCCCGACCCCTGTGGTCCAGCGGGTCCCTGTGGGCCGGCGGGTCCCGCTCGTCCACGTAACCCTCGCTTGGCCTTGCGCCCCGCACTGTGAGCCTTGATGGCGGTCGCGCGCCTGGCGAGCGACTGTCGGTGGGCCTGTTCGGGCCGCACGTTGCGCGCGACCAACTGCGGCGAGGCGGCGATCGCCGGGCCGGCGAGCGTGGTGGCGCCGAGCAGGATGAGCAGCAGTGGCAGCCGCCGTGACAGCAGTCTTGAGATCATCATGGGTTGTCGCCGCATACGGCGAGGTGTCCGCGTCCCGTTACCGCAGACGTCTCTCATGCGAGAGTGCGACCGATCGTCCGAGGCGATCGCGTGGGTCCGGTCGTGATACGACCCCCATCGGCGTGCTCCTCCAAGAGGATGAGGCCCCGTTCCCCGGCGTTGGGCATGCGGGGTGGTCCCTTGGACAGAGAGCAGGCGGTTACAGGTCGAATCTATAAGGGAATCGGGCTGTGTTATGTGCTCCCGCGTTCGACCCATACGATTTGGGATCCCGGACATAGAGAGCGCTTATACGCTCCGGGGCGCGGGCTCTTGCACGACTGGCGATAGCTCCTGCTCTCGCTGTCAGTCGAACTGCGGCGCGACGTCCTCGACCACGGGCTCGGTCTGAGGGATCAGCAGCCAGGCGGTCGCGAGCGCCCCCGCGCCGGCAAGGATCGCGGCAGCCAGCAGCGCGTGATGCAGACCTTCGACGTATGAGCTCGGATCGCCGCCGAGAGCCGCGCCGGCAGGCACCAGGGTGCCGAGTGCGGCGATACCGACGGCGACGCCCGTCTGCCGGAAGGTGTCGTTCGTGCCGGCAGCCAGCCCGCTCTGCTCGGGGGGCAGCGCCCGCAGGGCCAGCTCGCTCGCGGTCGGGTTGAAGAGGCCGGTGCCGATGCTCGTCACGAGCAGGCCCGGGATGATCGCCGTCCAGGACGAGTCGACCTGGATGACCAGCATCAGGGCGAGCCCGGCCGCGACCAGCGCCAGCCCCGCGCTCGCGAGCTTCGCTGGTCCGATCGTCTGCCCGAACTGCGCCGTGAGGCCCGAGACGATGAAGACAAGCGAGGTACCCGGCAGGTAGACGAGCCCTGTCTCAATCGCCGAGAGGCCGAGGACGGTCTGCAGGTAGAGCGTCGTGTAGAGGAAGACCGCAAAGAACGAGGCGGCGATAGAGAAGACCGCGATCTGCGGGGCCGCGAAGCCTCGTCGCCGAAGCAGGTTCAGCGGGATCATCGGTTCGCGTGAGCGCTGCTGGAGAACGGCGAAGCTGACCAGCAGGACCGTCGCACCAATGAGGCACGCCAGGATCCCGGAGCTGCCCCAGCCGTCGTCGTTGCCGCGAAGCAGGGCGAGGATGAGGAGGAAGAGGCCGGCGATCAGCATCGTCTGACCGAGCCAGTCGATTCGCCGCGGAGCGGGGTCGCGTCCCTCGCCGACGCGCCGGTAGGTGACCCACAGCACAACGGCGCCGATCGGGACGTTGACCAAGAAGATCGCCCTCCAGCCGAACAGAGCGGTGAGCGAGCCGCCGATGAACGGGCCGATGGCGAAGGACGCCCCGATCGCGACCCCGTATGCGGCGAGCGCCTTGACGCGCGTTTCCATGGTCGGCGTCACCTGCGAGATGAGCGCCAGGGCGGTCGCGAACATCGCCGCCGCTCCGAGGCCCTGGATCGCCCGCGAGGCAACCAGCATGCCGATGCTGCTCGCCGCGCCACACAGCGCCGACATCACCGTGAACACCGCCAGGCCGATCATGAAGAGCTTTCGGCGGCCGAGGCGGTCTCCCACCGCGCCGGCGGTCAGGACCGTGGCCGCGAGTGGGATCGTGTAGGCGTCCACGACCCACTGCAGTCCGCTCAGGCCGGTGTCGAGGCCGTGGGCGATGTTCGACAGCGCGGTGTTGATGACGCTGATGTCCAGCATCAGCATCGCCGTCGCCAGGCAGGCGACGACGATCGTGGGCGTCGCGCCCTCGACAGCAGCAGGCCTTATCGAGGCCGTGTCGGCGGCGCTCGCGCCCGGGCCGTTCGTGGGGATCTCGGGTGCCATCTCGGCACGGCATGATCGCTGATTTCGGTGCGTAAGGTCCGCTGCCGGATGTCCCGCCGTTGCGCGGTCTGACGAAACTCAATACGGCGTTGCCAGATGACCGCCGGTCAGCGACGCAGGGGTCACCTTGCCCAACCGATCGCATGCCAGCGACACAGCCAAATCGTCGAGGTGGCGACGGCGAGAGTGTCGGCAACGTTTACACTCGCGCTGGAGGCAATGAGGGCGCCGGCACTCATCGATCGGGCGTCGCGGCGAGCAGCGCTCGCCGCCCTCGCGCTGGCCGCGGTGGCGCTCTTGATCGGCGTGCCGCCGGCAGGGGCGGTGAAGCTCTACCGAAGCTACAACAGCTCATTCAGGGCGCCGTTCGACCTGCCCTTCGCGGGCGTCGATGGACTCGCTCCCTCGCCCGACGGGGCGTACGTCTACGTCGGCACCGGCGGGAAGGTCATCCAGTACACGGCCGGCGGGGTGTGGGTGCGCACGTGGTCCCCGGTATTCGGGCAAATCGGAGGTCTCACGACCGATACCGCAGGGGATGTGCTCGTCGCCGACAAGGCCCACGGCCAGGTGCAGGTGTTCGACAAGAACGAAAAGCACCTGGCGACGTGGAGCATCCCCGGCGTGCAGCAGATCGCGGCGGACGCGGTGGGTCACGTGTTCCTGCTCGTCTCGGTAGGGCTCGGCTGGGTCGTCGACGTGCGATCCGATGCCGGAGTCGACGAGGGAGCCTGGTCGGCGATCCTGCCGGGCAGCTTCCGCGAAGTCGCCTACACCGCCGGCCGCACGACGTCGATCAGCGAGCTCGCCGTGGACCCCACGGGCAACGTGTATCTGGGGGGCATCTCGACGCAGAACCTCGAAGGCGAAGGGGAGGACTGCCACACCCTGCTTCCCAAGGATCAGTACGAATACCGGGACCCGCTGGAAAGCGGAGAGGTGGCACGCTACTCGCGCACCGGGGAAGTGACCGGCTGGGGATGGCTCAACAACGGGGCGGGCACGTCGTGCTGGCCGCCCTACTTCAGCTCCGGTCAGCCACTCGGGCTGGCGGTGGCACCCGACGACCACAACGTCTGGGTCGACGACTCCAGCTCGTTCCAGAGGGAGATGGCGACGCAGGGCGCATCGTTCCCGAACAAGGAAACGGTTGAAGAGCCCTGCACGGGCTGCGGAACATCGACGCAGCAGAACTTCCAGATGTTCGGCCCGGAGGCCTTCGACTGCCATGGCGACCTGTTCGTCGGCGCGGGCGGCTCGGTGGCCGAGTTCCTCGCGTTCCCCCCCGTGAACGATTGCCCGAGCCGCCTCTCGCAGTTGGCCAAGCTGACGCTCTCGCCGGCGATCTCGCTGGTGCAGAGCAAGAAGAAGGGCAAGAAGGCAAAGGCGCTCGACTTCGAGGCGGGATGCCCCGGATCCGGCTGCTCGATCAGCGTCCTTGCGCAAGCGCGGTTGCCCCACTGCAACTCGCGCGAACTGCACGATCCTGCTCGCACACGGGCACTTCAAGCTCAAACCAGGGGCGCACACGTTCGCGCTGACGCTCACGCACGGCAACGAAGCCCTCCTGGGCGCGAACCCTCGCCTCCCGATCCAGCTGAGCGCTCGGCTCCTACGCAAAGGCCATCCCTTCGGCAGGGCCGTCCGGGCGAACGGTGGCCTTCCGCTGCTGGCCCTGCCCGCCGTGCAGATGAGCCTTTCGTGCCCCGCTCAGATTGCAGTCGGCGCGCAGATTGCCCTGTCGGGGAGCCTCGGCGTCCCGGGCGCGCACGCACTGAGCCTCGCGATCGGATCGCCCGGCAGCAACTCGAGCCGGCAGCTACACACGAACGGCGCGGGGGCCTTCACAGCGTCGGTCGGCGCGACGTCGTCCGGCCCCTGGACGTTCGTCGTCACCTACGCCGGCGATCGTCTGCACGCGGCCTCCGGTGCCGGCTGCGGGACGTACGTGCTACCCGCCGTGCCACCGCCGAGTCACAAGAAGGGCCCACCACCACCTCCGCCCCCGCCGGTCGAAACCAAGCTCGAACTCACCTGCCGCACGAAAGGCAGCCTTGAACCGTTCACGGGCAAGATCGGCCCCGCGCTCGCCGAAGTGCCGATCACGATCACCTACAAGTACAAATCGCCCGGAGGGCCGCTCGAAGAAAAGGTCGACCAGGTGAAAACCGGCTCCGAAGGCATGTTCAGCGATCAGCCGAAGCTCGCGATCAACGTCGACCAGGAAGGCACCGCGCAGGCCCACTGGCCGGGCGAGACGGGCTACCTGGAAGCCACCTCGGCGAGCTGCGGGTTCGGACCCTGAGGCTTGGGCGGGTACCAAAGGCGGTCTCGCGCGTCAGCCCCATCGGTCTCACGGCGCTATCTCTTTCACATTGGGCCAGAGGCTTGACGCGGCTACGGCCTCGACGTGCCCCGGCTGAGGGGAGCCGGGAGGGAATCCGCAGCTACTCGGCCAGCGTCTCGCCGGAGCCGCCCATCTCCGCGGGGAAGTCTTTGAACTTGGGCAGGCCATCTTTCATGGGCAGCACGGTCGACTCGTAGTTGACGTGGACTCCTGGTGCGAACGGAAACGAGGGAATCGTCGCCGCGTAGACATCGACCAAACCCCACTGGGGGTGCCGGGTGAGCAGATGACCACCGCAAGCCTTGCACCACTGGCGGATAGCTCCGATCGTTTTGGTGGTACTCGCCGATCTGGTCCTCTCCCTGCGTTATTGAGACAGCCTCGGCTTTCCAGAGCGTGAATGCATTGACCGGGCCGGCGGACCAGCTCCTGCAGGCCCCGCAGTGGCAGTAGCCGGCGCCCTCTGGATCCCCCGTCACGGCAATCGTTACGGCACCGCAGTAGCACTGACCCTCGAAGGTCTTCTCATCCTGGCTCATGAGTTCTCTCCTCCCCCTTGGCTCGTCACGTTATCGCCGATGCAGCATCTCGTGGAACCGCTACGTTCCATGCGAAGCGGTGCCGCTGCGGCCCGATCGGGACGGTACTCCCTTCGCGTGAAGGGAGGCGTCCAGGAGTGGCGGGCGGCAGGAAGGGCGCGGGATGTCTCGATCGTCCGAGTCTGCTCGCCCGTCTCCCGCGCGCCCTGGCCCGCGGAGCGTGCGCTCCGCGGGCCGTGAACAGGGCTACGGGTTGCCGCTAGGGCCGTCCGTGGCAGAGCGCGTTCTTGGGCACGCCCGCACACGGCTGCTGCATGGTCGGCTGCGGCGCGGGCGCCGGCTGACCTTCCTGAGTGCGAGCGGCCGCTTCGGCGCTGAGGCCGAGGATGTATTCGAACGATTCGAAGCCGGGGTTCGGCGTCGTTGCGTTCTGGCATCCCCAGCCCTGTTCGATCTGCGCCGGGTGGGTCGGCGCGGTGAACTTGTTGCCGATCAGGCAGTTGTTCACCGACCGTGCCAGTTCCGGCGTCGGGTAAAGGCCGCCCTCGAGCGTCACGTCGCCCGAGAAGCTGCCACCCGAGGTGCCGTTGCCCTGGAACTTGTTCGCGTCGATGCGGTTGCCGGCGAGCTGGAAGAACGTCGGCCCCGGCCCGTTCGGGAACTCGAAGCCGAGGATGCCGTTGTTCGCGTTGTTCGTGATCGTGTTGCTCTTCAACCAATCCGCGTACGTCGCGACGAGCTCTACGCCGACCCCCCACGGACCGGTGGCCGTGGTGGAGTTGCCGGGCGTG
>CAVSCQ010000049.1:0-3024 GCA_963726465.1 uncultured Solirubrobacterales bacterium | reverse complement strand
GATCACCGGGATGGACTTTATCCTGCGAGCGGCACGCATATACGCCGGGAGAAAGAGGCCCCCACGGAAGAAGCGAACGCCGATGACGGAGCGGTATATGGCTGTACGAGGAGCGGTGATCAGAGGGAATTTGGTCGAAGCGCGACAACTTGTCGCAGAATACGACCGTGAGGATGCCGGTGGCGCGGACGATGATGAGTAGGAATGAGCGACAGCGTGACGCTCGTTGTTTCATCGCACCTGCCTCGGTCATTCGGGCTGCATGCGGATGCGGATTAGGCGAATCGGTCAGAAGGTGAAGTCAGACGGCGGGATCATTTCCCGCCGTCCGTCTGTTCTACCTATTCCGACATCGTGCCGCCGTTGTTGACATGGATGCCGTGCTGCTCACCGAGCATCAGCACGGTGTGCCAAGCCGTGTGCATATCGCCATCGGTGGCAAGCCTGAGATAGCCGGAGTGGACGTTACGCGGGTCTATCCAGCCGCGCTCGGTCTTGAGCGTGTTCCGATTGGTCTTCCGCTTGTTGAAGTAGGGGTGCGGTTGCTGCCAGCCACGCACCGTGACCCCGGCAGCGGCGATCGCTGCGAGGCGTCATTCGTCTATCGGAGCAACGACTGTGGCTAGAGAACCAATCGCTGAACGCATAAGATTTGGCTCACCACCTGAAGCCGTCTTCCAGAACTTTCGGCGGCAGTCCGTTGACGAAATGCGGGCCATGCCAATCTATGATTTCGGGCGCCTACTGAATATCGGCGCACCGGAATACCTTGGTGATGATCGTTATCGAGTCGTTGCCGGGAGCTATGCCGACCTTTCGAGTTAAGATCGGGTTCCGCTTGCCACACCCCACTTGCGCGTTCCTCAATCGGTACCTTGTCAACGAGCTTGAGTACTTCTTCCTCTGTATCGCGACAGACGACGGCACGACAACGCTGCTCAGATGGTTTCAATGGTCGCTGCGTCAAGGATGGGATGCAATCTTGACATATCGCGTTGCCGGACAAGGCGATGCTATTCAGCGTACGACGACGTATCAAACAACCAACACCGATCCTGAACATCGCAGATTGTTGTTCGGAACAACAATAGCAACAATCAACGCGAACCTGTACCTGATCTACGAACGTGGTGGTGCAGTCGAAACAGACGAACGGCCGCCAGCACCAACACTCGGACAGACCGGACTGATGCGAGTTCATCCTATGGCACCGTCCAGTGTCATCCGTATCCGCGTCAATGACCCCCGCTTACTACACCCAACAGAACCGCGTACACCGCCTCCGGTATCCGAACCACCTACGGAACCTACTGACCCTCAAGAACCCGTCCTACGGCGTCCTGCACGCGGCACGACGGTGCATTACCGTCATCCGCGCTACGTCAATATGCAGGGCAAGATAGGGCATCGCCGCGCACAACACGGACACCCTGACGCCGATCAGCCACAGCCGCCGACATACAAAGCAGAGGATGACTAATCTCGCCAATCTCGACTAAGCAGAGGCCGATGGATCGCTCCATCGGCCTTTTTTTGCCTGCTACATTAGGCCAACGCGCTGTCCCAATCGTTGACCATGCGCTCGGCGTCCTCCCATTCCTTTCGCCGTATCACATCGGTCAACGCATTGAGCTTCTGCTGCACCTTGCTCACGCGCTAGACCTTCGGGCGGTTCGGATCGGACGCAGCCTTTATGATGCCTTCGATGCCGCCCGTGCCATCCCAACAGCCTGCATCCCAATCCTCCGCCGTGACGATGCTGTACGTTTTGACGCAGCGACGGCACCAACTGGCAGACTTGCCAGCATGGGTTTCCAGAAACTCGGAAACGGTCGGCGCATTGCTGCCACGCTTGCGCTTGCCAAACAGTCGGGTGTGACGCTGGTAGAGTGCTTCGGTCAACCGACCGATGACCAGATCAATCTGTGCCGCGACGTTGTGCTGCCGTGTGTCGCGTTCACCGAACAGAGTTTCCATCCGTTCGGCAATCTGCTCTGGCGATAGCTTGTCGATAGTCTCCTGTGATAGCAGACCGCTCAACAGGTCAACGCGCTTATTAGGATCGGGTGCGGCCTTGGCTTGAGTCTTCGCCGTGTTCAACTGCTCACGTAGTTTGGCATTCTGGGCGTCCGCCTTCTCGCGGGCCTTGCGCTCTTTGGCGGCGGAGGCTTCGGCTTTTTTTGCGCTGGCTTGCCTCGTACTCATGCATCGCTTCGGCTGTCTTGCGTAGCGATGCTTCTGAGTTGCTGCCCTTCTTTCGGATTTCCCGATCATCGGGATGTCCGCCGCAGTTCTTGAAACTCCATACAGCTTGTTCGCTGCAACCATGCGTTCCGCTTCGCAGTCACTGCGGAGACGCTTGAAAATGTTGTGTGGGTCAATCACTCAAGTCGTGCCTTCTAAAATGGTGGAGCGGGAGGACGAACGTTGCCGTCCGTCCTTCCGTAATCGCAACGCTACTCCTTGAGGGAGTCAATGAATGCGATGGCGTCTTCGACTTCTGCAAGCCACGTAAGATCGGTGTCGGTGAAGTCGTCTTCGCCGTCACACGTCTCGTGGTCGTCAGAGCCGTCATCAGCTTCATCGAAGTCGCCGCGCATCATCGCGTCCCACTCATCATCAAAATCATCGTAGGTCATCGTTCTAAATTGCTTTCTAAAATCACCAGCAGGGTCAATCCCTGTTCGAATACCTATAGTCTCATACCCTAGAGCCTGGATGCAATATAAAAGAGATAGGGTATAGAGACGGCTCATATTGTATTTGGTTTTCAGGGTATGAGACACAGATACAAGCTGGTCACGGATCGCATCGGCGGCACGGATGACGCGGTCGAAGAGTTCATTGAATGGCAGCTTACGCGCTATCTGTCTGGCGAAGCATCGCTTGAGGACGTGACGGCTAGCTATCACCGACTTTATGTGACCGCATGGCGGACACGACCAAGGTTCGCTTCGTACGGCGCTCCTTTCCAGTGCGGGAGGCAAGCCATGAATAAGGAAGACAAGTTGAAGTGGCTTATCC
>CAVSCQ010000048.1:0-28716 GCA_963726465.1 uncultured Solirubrobacterales bacterium | reverse complement strand
AAGCAGAAGCGAGCCGGAAGCCGCCGCTACGACGGATGCGATCGTCACTCGCACTACGGTCGGCGCCTGGATGCAGCCATCGGGGCGGCCGACGTCCTGCTGTTGGAGCACGCCTAAAACGGCCACGTGAGCGCGTCGACTGGTTCGCGCGAGGAGCGGCAGTCTGTCTGAGCCTGCGGCCTTGGAGCGACGAGGCAGCAGCCCCGAGCCAGACAACTGCGTCACCACGATCGTCGGTTTGGCGGCGGTGCGGTGACGGCTGGCGCCGGTTTCGGGGCCGAGGCACGGGCTTTCGTGGTCGCCGCGAAGACAAGGCGAGGCTGCCGGTTGGCAGATTGCCCTAGTGAGCCGGGCGCGGATGCGCCCGCCGGCGCTGCGCCGAGAGAAGGTAGAGCAACGCGCCGAGGGCCATGTATCCGCCGATGTAGGTCACGTGCGCATCGTTCCCGCCCGACTGCGCGATAAAGCCGAGGCCGGCGATCGTCGACAGGCCACCGCTGACGATCATCGGCAGCTGACCGCCGCGGGACCGGCGTCGGTGGATGGCGACGCTGAACTGGATCGCGCCAGAGATCGCCGCCCACGCGCCGAAGCTCGCCAACGTCGCGCCGGCGTCAGAGCCGAAGCCCGTCACGGCGATCGCGACGACCGCCGCCGTGCTGATGGCGGCGTTGACGCGCAGGACGTTTCGCGACGCGCCGTCGTGCCTCGCCCCGGCGATGGAGGCGACCACGTCGATCAGCGGGTATGACGCGAGCAGAGCGGCCACTCCGGCCGCGAGGTCGGAGGCCGTCGTGGGCACCTCGCTGCCGACGGCGATGATGACCGCTGCTGCCCAGGCGAGGGCGAGCACAGCTCGGATGTTGGTGATGCGCTGCGATTGGTCGAGGGGCCGGGACGCGCGGTGTGAATCATGTGGGGTGGCGGAGCTGGCAGACATTGCGAAGTCCTTTCGTAGAAGACCGATACCGGACAAGAACTAGCGTTCTCTCTTTCTGCAGCGACAGCTAACCACGCTCGTCTTGTCGTGTCAAGAGCGAGCGTTCTCTCTTGCGGTATGATGGCGGCATGACCACCACCACTAGCCGC
Organism: uncultured Solirubrobacterales bacterium; assembly: GCA_963726465.1. Lineage (GTDB taxonomy): Bacteria > Actinomycetota > Thermoleophilia > Solirubrobacterales > Solirubrobacteraceae > Palsa-744. The sequence goes on along the minus strand of CAVSCQ010000048.1, from coordinate 27,627 downwards.
CGTGCCGCGAAGCGCTCCGAGCCTCGCGAACGGCTGCTCAGCACCGCTTCACAACTCTTCTATTCCGAGGGAATCTCCGGCGTCGGCGTCGACAGGATCGTGTCCGAGGGTCACGTCACGCTCGCGACCTTCTACCGCCACTTCCCGAGCAAAGAGGACCTGGTCATTAGTTATCTCGAAGGGGTCCACGACGCGATCGCCGAGCAGATCACCGCCGCCACCACCCAGGCCCAGGGCCCGGAGGATGTGCGGGCGCTTGGGGAGCAGGTCGTCTCCGAGCTTGGGCAGAACGGCTTCCGCGGTTGCGCGTTTATCAACGCCGCCTCGGAGTACGAGGACCCCGACAGTCCGGTCCGACGGGTCATTGCGAGCCATCGCCACTGGTACTACGACGCCGTTCGGCGGGCGTTCGACAATGCCGGACACTCACACCCGGGCAACGCCGCGCGCCACTTCCTGATGCTCCGGGACGGCGCCATGACCGGTGGCGCTCTCGACAGCTCGACGACTGCGAAGCGGACCTTCAACCGCGGCGTCGAGGGCCTGCTGCGATCCATCGATATGACGCCTCTGGACCCGACCGACGACGGCGAAGAGGCCTCCAGCGCCTGAGGCGCATCGAACGTAGCCGGAAAGAGAACGACACCACCGACCGAACCCGCCCAATTGTCGAAGGCAGCAAGCGGCCGCGATCGTCGCGACCGACACCGTTCACCGGATAGCGCCAGCCGGTGCCACGACGGCACGCCGAGCAGGTAGCCGCGAAGCGCCGGCGGTCAGCCTTCTGCTTTTACGAAGCATCGGCAGCCTCGGGAACAGTTATCGCGGCGCTCGAGACCTCTGCTCTCGGACAATACCGACGACCAGACTCGCGGCGAGTTCGTGACCGCCTTCGTCGACGAGCGGTCGTCCGGCGCTGGTGCCGCCGGAGGCGAGGTGCATCGCCGAAGATCGCTCATGAGCCCGGAACTGCTCAAGGAGCCAAATCGATCGCCGACGGCGTGCTTCTGGCGGATCACCGCAACGCTTGCGAGAATGCGTTGTGGTGCTGTTTTCGGTTCCGACGGTTGACGGGAAGGGCTGGCTAGCGCCCGACGAGGCGGAGATGGCCTGGCAGGCCTGTCGCAAAGGAGCTGAAGACCAGATGGGCCAGGAAGCGCTCGCCCGCCGCGTGTACTCAGTCCGATACGTGCACAACGGCCACCATTCGACGGCTACGGTCGGGGAGCCGGACGACTATTACCCGAACGAAAGAGTGATCGCAATCATCGCGTTCCCGACTTGCTACCTAATCTGCTCGACGATCCGCGGGTACGCAAAGATCGGGGGAACACCAATCGTCGGCGACCACGACGTCCTTGGGGTCGAGGACTTCCAGCCCGAGTAACGCTGCTCAGCTGTCCTCGGCCGGCGGCTGCGCTGGCTGCGGCGGTTGAGAACTCCCGGGGCGTGCGATGTTGCCGATCCCTGGGATCGGGGGAGGAGGCGGCCCCGGTGGACCGGACATCGCGGGGCGGTTGTGGCCCTCCTGAAGGTGCATCGGGGGCCCGTGGCCCGCGAACTCCTCGCCCGACGGTGTCGGCGGGTTATGGCCCTTGCTGACGTCGGGACGAATCTCTTTGTTCTCAGTCATGTCTCACTTGCCCTTCTTCGGAGGCGGTGTTTTCGGCGGGGGCGGCGGCTGGTGCTTCGTCGGATTCCGCGGTGGGGCCTGATGTCCCCCGTGTTTCGGATTCCGTGGGGGCGTCGGTGTCCCGCTTGGCCTCTTGCCGTTGCTCGTCATTTAGCACCGGAGCATAGAACTCGACGCTGACGGCATCATGCGCCTTCACCCATACGCCGCACGTATTCGGCGCCACCTCGCCGAACCACTGGTCTTCCAGGTTGTTCGGAACGTACACCCTCTCGAGAAAGAGGTCCGGCCCATCCTTCGCATATGCAGCAAAGCTCTTGTCGCCGTAGTACCCGAGGACTCGGCTCCCGTCGGCAAACGTCGCGCGGACATATGCATCGCGGCGCTGTTGAAAGAAGTGATCCCACCCCGTCGGCTGCTTGTGCCGCGGGTTGAGATGAAGCGCCTTCATCATCGGTTCGCGCCACGGACAGCGGCTCCATAGCAGCGTCGCCGTCGCGATGATCACCGACGTCACGATCACCAGGAGGGCGCCAAGCAGAACCAACAACGCGGGGTCGCCGGTGTGTCGGTGATACCAACTGAGGCTGTTCGTCTTGTCGATGCTGAACGCGATCGCGGCGACCGCGACGAGCAAGTAACTCCAGACGCTGTACCAAAGGATCCTGAGCAGCCGGTCAAGCGGGGTGGGGTCGTCCGCGCTCTTGAAGGTGAGCTCCTGTAGGAGCACCGTCACGAAGCCAGGCAGGACGAACGCACCCAGGATGATCAGTGCAGTGCCCGTGGCAGGCGGCATGCCTGCCATTGTCCCGCGGGCACCGGCTGGCAACGTCCCCTATGCGCGCGGAAACCGGACGACCCGCTGGCGATCGCTCTTGTGAATGCGGCGCCTCGCGTCGTGCGACTGCGTTGGCGACGATCCATTCGTCCGCACCGACGCCTGGCCTGGCGGCGCGCTGGGCGACCGAGAAGTTGCCGATGCGCTCGTAGGTGGGGGCGCCGGCGGTCGATAACAGCGGTCGTCGTTGCCACGGCTGCCTGCCAGCTGCGTCACGCCTGAAGCTACAGCGCCGCGGGCGTATCTGCTTTCACCGAACACCGGCAATGCGATGCCGCCGGGCCGTGGGCAGGACAAGCGGCCCGAAGTTCGTGCGCCGACTCTTGCTCTGATTAAGCGCGGGCGCCGTCGGCCGCTTGCTCGGCGCACCACTGAGCACCTCGGAGCTGGTACGTCGCGTGCCGGGGCCACTACTACTGCACCTGCATGAGCGGCCGCGCGCCCGACGAGTGCCGGGCATCGCGGGCTCGTCGACTGGCCCCCGGCCTGGTGAGCAACTCAATGGCGTGAAGCGGAGGGCGGCGGCTGTTCGCGGTCTAGGCTGCCGGCGTTTCGGTATCGCGTCTTCCTTTTCTTGTCGAAGCGCTCACGAACTCCTGGATGGCAGCGATGAGCGCTGCTCCAGCGAGTCCGAATACCACGCCACTCAGGAACGCGTCGTCTTGTGCCTGCTCGTTCAGCGTGGGACTTTGGGCTTCGACATCGACCCCACCAAGTGCGTTCTTTGAGTTGACACGGCTGGTCTCGGGCTTCCAAGACCAGTCCCCGCCCGTAGAGTCGATGTGGTCAGGAAACGCACCACCTATGGGGACGTAGTCGCTGAAAGAACTGAGGGATTGCTTAGTCGTCACACGTGGGTTCGGCGGCGATGGTTGGGAACGCGACTTCTCGTTTGTCACCACGACGAGAGGAAAGATCGCGTGCAGGTTTGGCCCTTCGAGCTGCATGGGCCCTTGGAGGGGGTCCTTCCAGCCAAGATTCATAACGACCTCTTTGTCCTTCAGCGGGCCCGGCGCCGCGTGCAGTTGGGCCTCGCCGTTGGTCTGGCTTATCCCGACGCTTTCCGCGTCCGGGCCGAGCACAAAGTTGAGCCGCACACCTGATGGCACGAACACGTCGAGTGACCAGCCACGGTGAGCGAGGTCGGCGCCGGATACGTCGATGTTGAGGCTCACCGCGTCGTTGCCATTCTCGTCGTCCGACAACACTTCTGACAGCGTGACCGATGATGTGGCGGGGTGGCCGGAGGTGAACTTCAGCTTGACAAACATGATGGGGAACGGCTGAGGGACGGCGGTGTCAGGACGGAGGCTGAGGGCGTACGCGCCCGTGCCAACGGCTAGCGCGATGAGCACGAGGGATGTGGCGGTGATGCCTCGACGAAGAACCGCCGGTGCACGTGAGACGCCTGGTTTAACGTCCGCCCATTCGCGCGTTCGACGCGTTACCTCGGCTTTGTTCGCGCCGTCCTTCGGGGGGTCAGCGATGTCTTTTGCAGGTGTCGATGTAGGCTCTGCGTTCCCCCCTGAGGCCGGCGCGCCGTTGGCAGGCTCGGTCACACCCTGCAAAGCCGGATCGGTCTTCTGAGGCTCCGCCGGAGCGGTTGGCGAGGGATCGTGAACACCGTGTGACGCGGACTCGCCAGGAGCGGGTAGGGACGGGGTCGCCGAGGTCGCGTCCACCTGAGGAGGCTCTCCCGGCGCCGCCGGGGCTTGTGTGTTGTCGCCCTCCGGTGTGAGGTCGCACGTCCGGCTTCGCCTCGCCCGTCGTCATCGGGCATGTGCTCAGTCTTTCAGCGCCGCGAAGGACCGGGGAACATCTTTCGAGTGGCTCCAGGACGCGTCTCCTCGCTGGTCCGCGCCGACCGATGACTCAAGCAGCGCTCGAGCCAGGGTCTTGGGCGCTGCGACTGCTTTTATTCTCTTGGCGCTGCAAAGCCGGCGATTCCCTTGGCGACCAAGGAGTGGCTGGATACACTGACGAGCTGGCGACCGTCTTCGTGGCCAAGCGACCGCAGGCTGTTGACTGGCCAGCATTGAAGCATCGTCGCTCATGTGCTATTCCGCTCTGGTCGGTCCGCATGCGAGAGGGATCGCCAGCTCTGCGCGTACGGGCGCATGCGAGTGGCTGGGGCGGGCGTAGGCGCATGCCGCCGACCAACTCGACGGTCAGCGCTACCAATGCGACCGTGAGCGCGACACATCTGTCGCGTCCCGCATTGTGCGGATCGTCGAGACACGTCGACCCGACGGGCACATCTCAGGTGCCATCTTGGCGTCCGAATCCCTGTCGCAAGTCAGCGGCGTCTGACGACATCGATCGCTTCTCGTCAAAGTCTCGGCAGCGTGATCGTCAGGATACGGAAAGCACGCGCCAGTGCCCCAGGTTGTCGATCAGCTTCAGGGTCGCGAACCTCGTGCTTGCGCCATCGGGGGTGCGAGCAGCCGCAGTTATGCTTTGGGTGAAAGTGGGACAGCCGTTGGACAGCCACTGGAGCTGACCAGAGCCGATGAGCCTTACGCTCGCTACGCGGATATGTTGGCCGGCGAGTTGGCGCGCGACCGCCGCCGTGTCGCTACCCGCCAGAAGCTCGGGGGCGAGCAGAGAGACGACAGTCCGAAGGTCATTTCGCCTCAGTGTTTGCGCCAGCCGTGAAATCAAGGCTCGCGCATCCTTCAGCTTCGGCGCGGGTGTAAGAAATGTGAAGACACGCCGTTGGCTGATCGAAACCGCCAGCCTTGCGTAATGGCTCGCCGGCCGGAGGACGCCTAGCAGACCTAGCCGTACAGGATGTCCCCCGTTCACCGCCGCGATCGTCAGGTGCAGGATGAGCGTGCCGCGGTTCCTGAAGGCGCGTCCCGGAATCCGGCCGCGGAACGTCCCGAGCTTCGGCAATAGCAGTTCGAGCGCTCCTCGGCTCCGCAGGCGTGTATCCAGCGTCAACTCAGCGCGATCGCTCCTATCGATGAACCCTACGATCCCAGTACGGGCAACGCTGGCTCCAGCCGACGCAGATCTTGGTGCATTGCTGAACAGCATGCTTCGCGCGACTCGCTCCGTCTCAGGGGCCAACGGCCGGATGGCTGCAGCAGTTCTGTCGGCAGCACCGCCAGGGAGCGTGCACGCGTTAGCCGGGTTGCTGAAGATACGGACGATCTCGTGCGGGATCGTCTGCGTGCCAAACGGCGCTTGACATGAGGCGACCGTCAACTGACCAATCTTGTTCCCAAAGTTGTAATGGGAGTACGGCTCGCCTAGCACGCCGGCCGCCATGGCAAGCCAGCCGTTGAGGGTGAACGGAGCAGAAAAATTCACCTGCACGACCCATTGCTGCTGATCAGATCCCTGCCCGAACGGGAGAAACTCCGAGCCACCCCAAGCTGGCAAAGCATTGAAGGCCGGGTTGCCGGCCTGCATAACGCCGTCACCCACAAAATCGTACGACGGACCAGGATTGGTCGACCACAGAATTTGCCAGAAGAAGTTGAGCACTATGTCGGTTGAGAATGAGAAGTAATGGAGGGAAGGCGGCGCGCCCGCCGCCGCGACCGACCGGTACCACGCCGAGCCTGGGGCGAGGTCCCCAACGCCAGGTCGGCGGGGGTCGAGCATCAGGCTGTTAAGAGCGTTGTCCGCCCACGAATCAACGGCGTGGTTGATCCCCAGCGGATCGGAGCCGGGAGCATGTTGGCGTTGACGCCTTGACCGATCCTTGCGATCCAGGAGCCTTCGCTCGCCGCTTCTAAGAGCACCACCGTGGTCACGGCGTTGAGTCCCGAGCTGTCGTGTGCCTTCGCGAATTGAAGCCATCCGCGCGTGATGGCGCCGCCCATTGAGTTACCGATCACCGCGATCGGAACGGGATGACCGTAGGCGCCAACGTCCCACGCGACCAACTGCTGGAGACAGTTGTCGAGCTTCGTCGCGTCGTACGCGAGCGGGCCGTTGCCGTCGTAAATCGAGCTGGAAGCCGCCGCGGCAGGCGCCTGCGACGCGTGAAGCGGCGACGTACTCGCCAAATAGACCTGAGAGTTCGGAGCCTTCAAAACCCCAAACGCCGGGCCAATGGGCTCCGGTCGACTCGTTCCCCCAAAGCAAAGTCGATGATCCCACGCGGGATGGCGCCCTGCCGCAAATGCAGCATCGTGGCTGTAGCAGAACGTATAGACGCCGTGGCCGCTCGCCTGAAGCGAGTTGTAGAGCGGCACGTACGACTGCTGGCTCGCCGTCAAACTCGCATCTCCCGGCACATCACACCCAGAACGAATTCCGTGCACGAAGACAACCTGTCGGATCCCCGCAGGCCCGGCTAGATTGAAGGTCGGAGTGACTGTAGTACTGGCAGACAATGTGATTTGGCAGCTACCGGTGCCGGAGCAGCCACCGCCGCTCCAGCCCGCAAACGTCGAGCCAGTCGCGGGAGTCGCGACGAGCGTGACGGTTGTCCCCGGTGGGTAACTCCTCGAGCACGTGCCTGGGCACGAGATCCCCGAGCCGGTAATCGAGCCCGAACCCACGCCGGCCAAAGATACAGTGAGAATGGGCTGGGCCGCGCCCCCGGGGGCCGTCGTGAACGAGGCGGAGGTGAACGGTTCGCCGTTCTCGCTGCCCGCGGCGTTTGCGGCCTGGATGTCGAAGTAGTAGGGCGTGTTCGGCGCCAGGCCGGAGAGGCTGGCCGATACGGCGACGGGCGAGGTGCCACCCCCGACCGTCTGCGCGCACGGGACGGTCGACCCGTACGAGGGGGTCGTGCCGTAGTCGAGGTAGCAGTTCGTCACGGTCGACCCTTCGGGGTAGACCGTCGCGTTCAGCGTGGCGGTCGACGGTCCGACGTTGGTCGCGTTTCCTACCGCTACCAGCGCCGCGTTCGGTGTTGTCTGGATCGACCAGGCCGTGCCGTTCCAGCGCTCGGCCAGTGTTGAGGTTGCGCCGAACCCGCCGGGGAACGTCGACGTGTCGAGATATGAGCCGACGGCCGTGCACGCGCTGCCGGACGTGCACGACACGTCAGACAGCCTCGCATTCGCCAGCGACGGCGTGGTCTGGGTGGTCCAGTTCGCGCCGTCCCAGGACTCGACGAGCGGCCCGGCGTCGCTGGAGCCGACGACCTCGCACGGTGCGCCCGGTGCCCCGGCTGCAGTTGGGTTGCATGAGATGTTCGCGAACGTGTTGAAGCTCGAGCCCGTTGGATTAGGGGCCTGGAGATCGGTCCAGTTCGTGCCGTCCCAGCCTTCGGCCAGCGTTGAGGTTCCGTCGCCGCTGACGTTGTAGGTGCCGACTGCGGTACATGAAGCTCCGGAGAAGCACCACACAGCGTCCAGTCTGGTGTCGGTCGCGGTCCCGGGAATCTGCGGTTGGTTGAGCGTGGGCGACCAGCTTGAACCGTTCAAAACCTCGGCAAGCGGCAGCGCTTGGGAGTTGGCGTGGATGGCGTACTCGCCGACTGCGACACACGCGGTCGTGAGAGGGCAGGAGACGCCGTAGAGAGCGCCGGTGCTGGCCCCGGTCGGGAGTGACACGGTCTGGATCGTCCAGCTTGAGCCACCGCCCCAGAACTCGACCAGCGGGAGAACGTTGCCGCTTGCGGTGTCAAAGTAGGACCCGACCGCCGTGCACGCGCTCGATGAGGCGCACTGGACATAATTGAACGAGGTGCTGCTCGCCGTAGCGGGAAGGGGCGGTGGCCGGATCGTCCAACTCGACCCGTCCCAGGACTTGGCGATGGCCACGTCGCCGTCCAAGATCCCGACGGCGAGGCACGCATTCGTCGCAGGGCACGAGACCGCGTCGAGTATGCCCGCCGTCGGACCGCCTTGAACGCTCCAGCTAGTGCCGTCCCAACCTTCGGCTAGCGTGCCACCAGGTGCGTCACCCACCGCTGTGCAACTGCCCGCCGTCGCGCACGACACGCTGTTGAACTCCCCGACGAAACACGGCCCGGAGCACCCGATCCCCTGATACGGGTGGAATCCGGTTGGCCCTGTCGGTCCGAGCGGAGCCTGACCGATGAATGGGTCGCCGCCGCGACCGATACCGGGGAGCTGTCCTGAGTCTCGACCGTCTACGAGCAGTCGAGCAAGCCCGTCGGCGGCGAGCGTGGACCTTCGGCCACTCATGTTGAGCATCGACGTGCCGTCGCGGGCGTCCGCGGCGAGCGCTCCGTCGGCCTTGCCGATCAGAAGCCATCCCAGTGCCGCGCACAGCGACGCGGGAATAACAAGCAACCCCCGATATGTCGAGCCGCGGTTCAGAAAACCCCCAACGTGCAGAAGCGAACTTACCGGAATACCGAGCCCAACGGGAAATTGTCTGGCGGCTCGGCAGCGGCTTCACCGCAAGCGGCGGCGCTTGTCGTCTGGGCGCGGGCCCGGCTGACGGCGTCGAGGTTGCGGGCCGATCCGCTGAAGGCAGAAGTCCATGTTCTTCAGGGTGTGTGCGCGATAGTTCTCCGGTAGGTCCGGTAGCGCCAGCAACCGCCGGCATGCCGCGAGTGCCTCCCGATACTCCCCGACCCAGTACGACGTGATCGAATACTCGAAGAGCAGTCCCCACCGGTACATCCACGGCCAGACGAACAGAATGTCGTCGGACTGCGGCCGGCCAACGCCACGCTGCGCGAACAGGTGCGCTGTTTGGTACTCGCCACGGACGCGCAGTCGCGACGCTAGCTCGTAAAGCGGCTCGAGCCGCGATGGGCGGTACTCCCATGCGGAGACCAACCCGGGCATCGCAGAGCGCCAGTCGCCACCCTCGGCCCTCAGCACCGCCGCCTGGAACATCGAGTAAAACACCTCTTGATCCCAGCCGCCCATCTTGGCGCGGCGGTCGTAGAGCTCGATCGCATCCCGTCCGTTCCCCAGATCCCTGTGAGTCTCAGCCAGATAGAAGACCACGCGGGGGTCGTTGGGCGCCTGCCGCAGGTCTTCGAGCAAGAGCCGCAGGTTTCGCTTGATCTTCTCGGGACGCTCCTTTGTATCGAAGTGGTGATCGATCGCGATGGCCTGCGTTTTCTCGACGCGAGCACCGGACGGCACGACCAAGTGTTCGTGAGTCCGTCCGACGTATCGCCATTCCCGGTCGCCCCGCACCAGGCGAGGAATCCAGTATTCCACTGGCTCAGCATGGCGAACGAAGTACGCATCCCCTGACAGATCGGCAAGCGCACGCCGATCGAAGCTCACCGTCATATCAGCATCGAGCAACAGGAGGTAGTCGGCGCGGCCGGTCGCCAAGCGCATCAGTTCGTTGCGGTTATGCCCAAAATCGCGCCACTCACGCTCGTGAAGCTGACCGGGAAGCCCAGCCAGCTGGGACTTGACCAGCTCCTGCGTTCCGTCCTCGGATCCCGTGTCACACACGATCCAGGAATCGACCAGCCCGCGCGCCGAATCCAGGCAGCGCTCGATCACGGCCGCCTCGTCCCTGACGATCATGCACAAACAGATCGATGGCATCACAAGAGCTCCACGCCACCCCCGAGCCGATCACCAACCGCGAGAATCGAAAGAATACGGCGCTACGGGCAGTGCAACCAAGCTGATGGCAGCGATTGCCGGCCGAGCAAGACCACGTTTGATGAGCGGCCCCGATCGCGACCACGGGCACCTTGAAGCGACGCAAACGCTGGCTTGGCATCGTCGGCAGGCTGCCGGCACAGGTCCCCCGTCCCCGGACGAAGCGCTTCGCCGACGGCACACAGATATTCGCCGCCCACGGTCACAAGCTTCGTCGCCCACGTCCGCACACCATCAGCCTGATTGCCGGATACTCCACTGCGGGCGCTGGTTCAAAGCAGCCGCGGCCGGAAATGCGACGCCTGAGGAGTAGGCAGCCGCGCCCGAGCTTGCTCGCGACGACTGAACGAGGCCGGCTTTGGTCCCAGCGCGCTCAACCCTGTATCCGCGACCGTCGCTCTGCCTTGCGCGGAAACGCGCGTCTCGTGCGCGATCGCTTTGATCATCCTGTCGGCCACGAGCCTCGTGATCGCATCGGCGACGACGGGATCGTGCGGGCCCACCGTCACCGGCGCGATCGCTTCGCCGCGACGAGCCGATCGCCCCGATACAGCTTGTCCTCGGCGCATCGCACGTGCGCCTTGGGGCTCCGGGAGCGGGCGCCGAACTATGAGGTTCTTGGTCGGCGACGATCACGAGGCCCTTACCCTCCGGCGCCGCTGCTGGCTGGGGATCCTCCTGCGCCGCTCGAGCTCGGCCGCGCGCTCCGCGATGCGCTCCTCGTCGGTGATCAGCCGCCACACGGTTGAGCGGCGCGATCCCGACCGGCGGACCTGGCCAGCCGCTTCGAGTTCGCGCAGCAGCCTGAGGGTCGGGTTGTAGCCCGCGCCGGCCTGCTCAGCGATCGCGTTCGCGCTCAACCCTGCCGACGTGTCGGCCAGCAGTCGCTCGAGCGTCTCGGTCCGGATTGCCACGCCAGCTCGCCGCTGCCGCGTTCCCTTGGCCGGCGACTTCCGTGTTGAGCGCTTCGGGGTCGTGGTGCTCCCGTCGTCGTGCACGGACGTCAGTTGCTCGGGCGTTGTGCCGGACGCGGCCGGCTCGGTGGGCTTGGGTGAGGGCGTTCGGCGACGGCGTCTCGGGCGGCTAGGTGAGGGTGCTGTCGCGGCGTCGGTGGGGCCGGCGGGCGATCGGCCGATGCTGCGCGGCCCGTCGAGCGCCGCCTTGGCGCTCTCGAGCACGGCGATCTCGGCTGCGAGCTCGGCGAGGCGGCTGTCGATCGCGGCGATGAGTTGGGGGATGTCGGACATGCCGCGAGGGTACGCAACATCAAGGCGGCGACCGTCCCCGACCGTGAGGCCGCCCCGGTGGGGTGCCAACCTGCCGCTCCCGACGATGGGCAGTTGCGAGATTGAGACTGCCTTGTTGGTCGCCGATTGCGGGGCTGGCGTCGCGTCCTGCAGGATCCCCGCCGTGCCTGGTGTAACCGTGCTTGGTCCCCTGTCGGCCGGTCGGCGCCGGAACTGGGCCGGAGGAGCGCCGGGCGCGACGCTCGACACAGGGCTGCTGGGCGGCGAGAGGCGAGCCCGGGCAGAAGCTGCAGTCGCCAAATCGCGCCTGCGTGACCCGGAACGACATGTAGCCCGGCCACGGCGGTCGCTACGGCCAGGGGCTCAAACCCACGCAATACCGACCGCGTGTCATCGAACTGACTCGGGTTCTGAAAGATCACCTCTATGGTGTCGCGCTAGCCCTCAGGCACGTCTGCCACCCTGCCCGCTCCAGGCGGACCCTGCGCAAGTTCGGTACGAGCATCGCTCCGAGCACCGCTGGGGCGTTCCAGAAGCTGCTGCCGCGACACTCAGCGCGTTGCGCTACCTCGACGATCTGGTCCGAGGCTCTGACCGCCACGAACTCGGAGACCTCTGCGCAACCGAGCAGCTGCGCGCGACGCGGTGGGCTTCACGGCCCGGTCAGGTGCACCGACGCGACCCCGCCGCTGTTGTCGCCGGAGAGGGTTCGGACAGGCTGGTGCGTCTGGGCTTCGAGCGCCTGGTGCGCTTCGAGGTCGGCGTTGCCGGCCTCACGGACCAGCTCATTGAGCACCTTCATCTGGGTCACCTCGGGCAAGGAGATCGCGACGCGCTGGTCCGGCCGCCCACCGAAGTGCTCGTCGGCCACGCCCCCGTCCACGGCGTCAACCTCTTCCCACTCGTCGGCGATTGTCGCGTCACGGCCAGGGGCGGAGAAGGGCGGGTGGCGATCACCTCATCGTGTGGTCCTCTCGCAGCCGCGGGTATGGCGGCGCGAATAGCGGGGGAAAGGCTCAGCCGCGGTGAGCATCAAGACGCACTGCTCGCGCGGCCTGTGACTCACAAGAAGTGCTCTGACAAAGCTAGACCCGCCAGCGACTGGTACGGCCGACTCTCATTGGAAGCGATCACGACATCGGCAGCGCTCAAACAAGTCCAAGCGGTGGTCATATATTCGTATGACGCATAGTCGAACAGAATCCACCCCAGCCGGGGCATCTTCTGCTGGGACGCTGGGTTTAGCATTTTCGTCATGAACACATCGTTCACGTACACACCAAGGAGCCCCAGCCCCCGCGTCGCGCTTGCGAAATTCAGTAGCATCGGCGCAGGCTTGCCTTGCTGCGCGGCAGCGAGAACGAGTCGGAGCTTCTCCTTGGATGCCAATAGTGGCAGGCCCTCGTACTTGTCTTGAACATATACCGGCAGACTACCAGAGGTATTAGTGGCGTATTCGCCAGAAGTGTTGTCTGGAAGCTGCAGGTAGAAATAGTCGGCGCGTGACTCATAAATGTTGTGCAGCAGCACGACCTTTCCAGCGCAGTGCCCAACCGTAGCTCCCCGAAGCTGGAAAGGTGAAGGCAACACTGGGAGCTCCGAGGCAACCCACGGTATAACCTGATTGCGGTTAGCTGTGTAAGACTGGTCCCAAACCTCAACTCGCACGAGCATTACGATCGTCTCGGTTGGGTTGTGTGCTAGAAATGCCGCACAGTCCTTCGCGAGATCGACGAACGGACCGTAGACGTTCATCTGCGACCCCAAGCCGTGCTTGCCGTGAACCACGTCGAGCTCGAGCGTCGGAGGCGAACCAGACATCGATGCGCGGAGACGAATGTCAAGCAAGCGAATCCCCGAGCTCAATTGTCGATAGACGGGCAAATCTTGGGTCGACCAAGGGCCGTACAACCAAGCGTTGACAGCACCCGAATCATGGGTCCCTGGTAGGTTGACAGTGAGCAGGTCACGGCTAGCGATGTTGGCCATCCAGGCCCACCGAGGGCCGAGCTCGCCAACCCGCTTGCGAGCTGGGGCGATTTGGAGGAACTCGCCAACCGGCTGAGGATCTTCCTCCATTACGAAGAGGTCCTTGGCCTGCTCGCGAACCACTATGTAGGAACCGCGCGCAAACACGTAGAGGCGCCCGTCTATGAGAACGACCGACTCCACCCCCTCGGCGCCGAAATGCTTCCACGGGAACGTCGAGATCGGCTGGGGGAAGCCTGACTGAATTGGCCCGAGTTCATTACCGGGGCCGGTTATCGTGAACGCGATGTACTGGTCGCCGCTGAACGCAAGGCCTCGAGCCTGCGCCCCGGTATCGACGATGGCGTCAATGCCATCACTTCCAAAGCCACGCCAGGCGAGGTCCGTCACGCTCTTCTTGAAGTTGTTGTCCGGGGTTCCTGCACCAGTCGCGCTGGTGCGAACGTGGCGGACGATGCCTGTGCCGCGAAAGAAGTAGCAGTTGTCGCCAACCTGAAACGCCGCATCTAGCTCGTTGCCGAACGAAGGAGGAAGAAGCCAGAAGGCGGCTACGGGTTCCGGGTAGGCGCGGTCGATTATGGCGACATCGGCTGTCCCGGACTTCGTAAGCGTGGCGCGAACGTAGTCAGTACCCATGACTGCGTAGAGCAGGCCGCGAGCAGTGAACATCGTCATGTTCATGGGGTATGTCCGATCGGCCGATGTGGGCGCGAACGCCTGCGAGGACAGCAGCCGCCCCAGCGGTGCACCGCCGTGCAACGCATAGAACCCCCGAGTCGCGTCGGAAGCGCACCGACTAGGCCAGCGCGTCTGGGCTACCGTCCAAGCGGCGTTGTACATCAATGCGTAACGGAAGTCAACTAGTCGAAGCGACCCCGACCTCGAACGCAACTCGCGAGGTGCGTCAGCTTGTCGGGGTTGGCAACTGAGCTGACGCGTGTGATCTGACCGCCGGCGTTGTCGAGCGCGACCCCGACGATCAGCCGCTGCTGTGCGTCGAGCTAGAGACCGCCCGGGCCACCGTTGACCTCGACGCGGCGCAGCAACACCCCGGAAGCCGGTGCCGAGGCGGGAGTTGACCAGCGTGCCCGCGACACGGTGCCCATCTTGCACGGCGACCGGCTCCTGTCGTCTGGAGTCCCGATGGCGGCAAGCTGGCGCCGGAGATGGGCAGCCCAGCTCGCTCGCGCGCTCGCCCAGCACGTGGTCGAAGACCCCGGCGGGAAGCCGAACCGCCGCGTGCTCGCCGCTCGCCCCGAATAGCTCACCACGATCATCGAGCCCGCCCAGGAGACCGAGCGAGGACTCGACGGCGCCCGCATCAATCCGGACAGGGCGCAGGACGCGTACGAGCTGATACATGACGCGGCGCTCGCCGAGCCATACGAAATCCAGAACCGGCTCTGACCGATCTGACCAAACGGCTGTCGACTGGTCTACCGCAAGCCTTTCCAAGATCGGGAACCGCACGACGCCTACCTATGTCCCGGTGCGGTTAGGTCGCCCACGATTGCTCTCGGCCACGAACGGTTGGTCGACAGCGCAATCGCATTGAGCAGCGCCAGCTCACCGGCGTGGCTGGCGCCAGTCGATCGCTCCGCCACGCCCGCGATCACCGGTGGCGCGGCCGGTGCGAGCGATCCCATTTCCGCAACAGCGATCATCCGACGGCCACGAGCCGACGATGCTCATGGCGACGTAAGGATGACGCGGGCCGTCCTCAGCGGCGTGATCGCTATGCCACACGAAGGCAGTCGCCCGCAGCCGACCGGCTCAGACGAGCGCAACGGCGACGACAGGATCACCGGCTCGCGCTGTGCCGATGCTGCTCCTCTCATCGGCGAAGCGGGTCTGGCTGGGGCGAGCAGCTGGTCGCCCGGAGCGCGGGCTTAGGATCCCGAGCGTGAGCTCGCGGACGATCGAACCGGTGGGCAAGACCGATCAACCCAGGGTGATCGCCACCCTGGTGTCGGCGTTCATCGTCGATCCAGTCGAGCGATGGCTCTACCCACAACCCTTGGCGTACCTGACTGACTTCCCGGCGTTCGTCGCTGCCTTCGGTGGCGAAGCGTTCGAGCAAGAGACGGTGTGGAGCATGGACGACTTTGCAGCGGTCGCGATCTGGCTTCCTCCGGGTGTCGAAGCCGACGGTGACGCGATCGTGACCGTCCTGAGCGAATCGGTGTCCACCGAAAAGCACACGGACACGTTCTCCGTCCTCGAGCAGATGGACGCCGCCCATCCGACCGATCCCCACTGGTATTTGCCCTGGCTCGGGGTCGATGGCGCTCGTCAGGGAGCCGGCCTTGGCGCAGACCTACTCCGGCAATGTCTGATACGCGTCGACGTCGATCACCGCCCCGCGTTCCTTGAAACGCCCAACCCGCGAACGGTGCCGTTCTACGAGCGCCACGGGTTCCGAGTCACCAGCATCTCGCAAGCCGGAGCCTGTCCGCCCGTGACCAGCATGCTGCGACCCGCGCAGTGACCGATCGGCGACCAAGCCCGCCTCCATCTCAGCCGCGATCGCCAAACCCCGAACATCGCAGACGATCGCTTGGGCCCTCCACCGGCTCGCCGGACGATGATTGCCTTGGCGAGCCAGCGGTCGTCCCAGCCGTCACTACCCGGCCCTCAACCAGGCTCGTGGCTTGCCGGACAACGTCAGCCGTGCGGTAGCCGGACAACCCCTGCACAAGGAATGGAGCAGCGACGTGCAGACCACCACGCCTGGCTGCCTGACGCCTGAGGCGGCCACGTTGGGCGTCGTGGTTGCTTCGGGCCGATAGCAGAAGCGCCTATGGTCCAATTGAGGGCAGAAGTGCGCCGCACTAAATCCGGCATTTGTTGCCGCCGCCAGAGCAGCCGAGTGGATAGTGCTCCTCTGGGGTTTGGCGAAGTCCGGAGCACTTCGCGGCCCGCTTCTGAAAGGCGCCTGGGTGCTGACCGGTAGGGTCGGCGGGAGGCGTTCGGGGACCGCGCGGCGTGGCCGACTCCTGCGGTTTATCGGATCGCTGCCAGCAGCCGTCTCACGTTACGCTGCGTCCATGGTCTGGTTGAAGAGGGCTTGGTTTTGGGGATCGGTGATCTTTCTCGGGATCGGTGCCGGTACCGCAGTGTTTGTGTGGCGCATCGCTGAGACCTTTCACTCTCCGACGGTCAAGTGGACCGCAATTGGCGCGGTGCTTGCCGGAGCAGCCTTCGTAGTCGCCCTGATCGGACTCCCAGCAGCGCTGTATCAACTCTGGCGGGTTCGACGCGAACTCGAGAGACTCCCGGACCTTTTGGAAAAGCTCAAATACCTGAGGAAGCGCGGGACACAGCTGTTCCCTTGCCGAAACGATCCCTCAACCGCCTCAGAGCTTGATAAGTCGATCGAGGAGGTCGCCACGTTCATCCGAACCGATCTCAATGACGTGGGCGAGGAGATGAGGTTTCGGTATCGGATTGGTGGTGGAAACCCCACCGAGCGGATTGACAAGACATACGGGTACCTCAGAAACGAAGCTCTGGCAGAAGGTCAAGGAGGGCTATTGGTAGCACCCGGTCGCGCTGGGCAGTTGCGCCCAGAAAGCTGGAATAGGCCTCCAGCCTATTCGGGAAAGCGTCCTGGAGGCTGGTGGACTCGCTGCGGGCCAAGAATTGGCGCGGACGCCGTTGCGGCTTGGTCGGCGCGCAAGAGACGGTGTTCGGTACAGCCAGTGCGGGATGCCGTTACCGCAGGATCGTCATCTCCCGCCTCCGGAAGGGCGCGGTGACTTTGTCGCCGCGACGGCAGTATCAACTTGACTTCCCCTCGTCGCGCGAAGCAGCCACGATTTTCACGTCGACAACCCCTTGAGCGGCTGCCGCAATCGGACAGACCGGGCCATGCGATCGCGCTCGCCGCCGTGACTGCCCCCAGCGCGAAGGAGTCGTGCGGCTCGCAGAAGAGCGGCGGCCAGGAACGCGAGGCTTGGGCGTCCGGTGGCCGCAGCCAGGAGGACGATTGCTCTGACTCGGGAGCCAGGCGACGACGC
Organism: uncultured Solirubrobacterales bacterium; assembly: GCA_963726465.1. GTDB lineage: Bacteria > Actinomycetota > Thermoleophilia > Solirubrobacterales > Solirubrobacteraceae > Palsa-744. Next base: position 10,387 of record CAVSCQ010000048.1, on the reverse strand, counting down.
GCCATCGCATTGGCGACGTCTGGATCACTGCAGATCGCGGCCCCGAGCTGCTTATCGCGCCCAGGGGCGGAGCGGCTGCACCGCGTGTGCATATATATGCACGCAGTCGATCCTGCACGCTTCCTCGTGAGCCTCGGTTTCGGCGATTTCCGAGGCTCCCGTACCGTCGGCCTCGGTTCGCGCGGACGAGCTTTCGGTCGCGGGACTCCTGCCTTGCCGCGACCGTCTGATGGCGACGGTGCCCGCTTTGGCGCTCGCTCACATCGGGTGGGCATCCCCCGGTGCCGCTGTGCGCCGGCTTGCGCAATCGCCCAAGAACGGGCGCTGGCCCGGTACGCGGCCAAGCCTGCCTGGGTCCGCTCTCGGATCAGTGCATTTCAACGTGCGGCGGCACCGTCGCGGCCGCCGACCAGTGTGCTCATGGTGCTAAGGGTCGGGTGAACGCCGCGGTCGAGTCGATCCAGCAGTCGAACTGAGCGTGCATCTTCGCGCCGTATCGTGCACTCTCGACCGTGATCGCATCCAAATGCCAATCGGGACCATTGCCCTGGTTGTCCCTTTGCACCGTGAGCGATTGCAGGATGCCGAGATCGTCGCTCGGGATCGTCACGTAGTTCCAGTCGTCGCTCTCCATGCGGTGCGGCAGCTCGGTGTTGACGGTCTTGGCGGCCGAGCCGTTGGCTCCGGTCAAGGTGAAGGTGACGTTCGCATCCGTGCCGCCCATCCACTTGTCGCTGGTGTGAATGACCAGGCCGTAGGCCAAGTTCCCGGGCCTAAACGGATCGTCGGCCCGCGTGGCCAGCCGGATCACCGACTGGAACTCGGCCTCGCCGATGATGTTGCTCAGCTTGGCGACGTCGTCGGTGTCGACGCTGTCGACACCGATCCGAATGTATTCGCGCATGTGATCGTCGTCGTTGACCGTCCACACGTAGATGAACGTCGTGCGGCTCAGGGCAGCCCTGAACTCGCATACGCGCTCCATCGAGGGCCGCACGTTCGGGCCGAGGACCAGCTCGTCGGTGATCCCGTTGGCGTAGCACTCGTTTCTTACGCCGGCTCCCACGAAATAGTTTGAGACGGCGATCGGGTCGTTCTCGCTGTCGATCATCAGTCCTTCACGGGGCCGCAGAGGGGTCTTGATAGCGTCGAACATCGCGGTCTCCGACAGGCTCGCGACGGAGATGATCACGTTGAGGTCGAGGTCGACGGTCAGGTGCTGGCGCACGGCATCCAGCAAGGCGAGGCCGTTAGCGGCCGAAACCGCGGGCGATTTCGTGTCGAACACGACCAGTGCCAATCCGGGGAAGTCGATCGCCGCTTGGTGGAGCCCCTTCAAGAAGTCCACCAGCGCGGGAGAATTGGAGTCGCCGGTGGCGCTGCCGGTGATTCCTGCCTCACTGATGCAGAGAGCGTCCGTAGTGTCGTCATAGACGTTGACGTCGGGTTCGACACAATTGGCCCCGTTCGCGAGCGCATTGCGCACATCGCCGATCGTGTTCGGGTTGTGCGCCATGACGTAGAACGGTCGTGGCCCGAAGCGCGGAGGTGAGGTGACAAGCACGCCGGGTCCGTCTTCGGAAACCAGGTTGCACAGGAACTGGCGAGCGAAGATCGTCTCGCGCAGGCGCGCAGGGACATCCATGAGAACGATGGTGATCGCAGAAAGGTTGCTGGCCACCGCGCGGCCCACGTAGACGGCCCGGTCATCGCCCAGGGACGTATACAGCTCGACCAGCGCGCCGGGCAGGGCCCCAACGACCTGGGCCTGGGTGTCTCCGCTGACGATCGGATCGAGGACGATCGGCGGTTTCACAAATGGATGTGGCACGGTCTGGAGGCCCGGGGATCTCACCCCGGTATCTGAGCAGGCCCACTGAACCGCGAAGATCTCCTCGTCGAGCTGGAGATAGGGACAGACGTCAACTGCGCCCTGAGTCGCCGACAGTGTCACGAGGTCGCTGATCGGCGACTCGCCGAGGGCGTTCCTCGCCCAGATCTGGATCGTCGCGCCGGGATGCACGCCGGAGACCGACACGTTCCGGGCACATTGGAACAATGGTCCAAGTACGGTCGCCGGCGGTACGTGCGCCTGATGCGGGTCGACCGGAACCGTCGCCGACGGCCCGCTGAGCACGCCGCAGATCTCCTGGGTGGCCGAGACAGACCCGCCGGTCAATGCCGGCACACTGAACGTATAGTCAGGGCTGCTGGTCGGCACGGTTCCGTCGTAGACCTGCCCGTTCGCCGAAATGTGCACGGTCGCGCCGGGACGCAGGTTCGTCATCGCAATCCGCGAGCTTCCGGCGCACAGTGGTCCCCGGACCACGGGCGGATCGACGGGTATGGCCGGACCGACCGACAACGGCGCAGACCACGTGCTCCGGATCCGCTGGCACTCCCCCTGGAACTGCTGGCGGATCACCAGCTCGTCACCCTGACCCAGCGGCGCAGGCAGCACGAACGTGAGTGCGCTCAGGTCGAAGCCGGTGGTCGTCTCGACGCCCGCGGCGTGGCGAATTGTCACCTGGGCGCCATCGAACACGCCGGACACTTGGATCGAGGGGTCGCAGCCCCGCAGCGGAGGATTCATCACCGGTGACGGCAGCACACTGCCCAGCGCCGCCGGGATCGAGTCCGGGGACCGGACGACATCGGGTCCGTTGCCCACCCCGGGCACGATTTGGTGCACGCTGGTCGGCGCACCGGCGTCGAGCGGAGCCGTCAGCTCGAACCGGGCAATTCCCTCGTCGGCCGTCCCGCTTCCGAGCGCCCGCGTGTCGTGCATGGAGACCCCGGCGCCGGGGAGCGCGCCGCTGACATACACATACTGGCCGCACTGCCACAGATGCGTATCGAGGCCAACTCCGCCGATCTGCCCCGACGTTCTCTGGCTGGGGCTGCACCCCGATCCCGAGATCGCCCGCGGGGTCGTCGCTCGCTTCCCCGTGGGCCTCCTGCCGCGCCACGACGATGTCGCCGGCCGCGAGCTGCTCGCCCGGCAAAAGCGAGAACCGCTCATCGGAAGATGAGGCGTTCCCATGAGCCAGCGGCCGCGCATTGCCGCCGTGGGCACTCACCGTCACAATGGACCCCGGCAGCTGGCCTTGGACCCGAACTGACTTGCTCAGCTCCGACAACGGCCCGACAACCGTCGGCTGGCACAGCGCCATGGCCCTCCCTTTTCTTCGCCGCACTCGGATCACCCAGCCCGAGCAGCGCCGAGACTAACGCGCGGCAATATCTACGCGGGAAAAGATCCTCGAGAATAGGAGCGGTACGCCGCAAACCCACGGACAGAGCCAATCTCACGCTCACACACCTACGACCGGGTCGGGACGAGCGTCCGCTCGTCGCGCGCGCCGTCCCAAAACTCATGTCCTCAGCTTCTGGTCTCCAACGGGGGTGGATTGTCGAACACCTTTTCGGGCGGTGCTCCAAGGCTCCGCTCAGACGTGCCAGAACGGGCCGAATACGAAACACAGCTTGTCAGTGTTGTTGTCGCTCAGAATCGCATGGGCCGACCCGTCCGCCGTGACCAGCTGGATCGTTGCCACTCTCGAGCCACCGTCCGCTTACGTGCGCCTAGGCATTCGCCCGATTCTGCACGCCGTCGCGGCCGCCCTGCATCCGGCGAGAGGCGCGCTCGCGCCCTGGGCCGATGCAATCGTCAGCCGGGACGCCGAGCGGCATGGGGCCGGACTTGTGGATCGTCGCCAACTCGATCGTCAGCTCCGGGGCGTCCGCCGGAGCGCAATCGTGCGCGGGAGTGCTCACCGGGTGGCTGCTGATGGGCGATAGGAGACGGGGTCCACCGGCATGTGGTGTCTGCGAGGGGGTTTGCCGACGGCCGACGGTGGGGAGTACGCTCGCCGCCAAGATTGAGCCTGCCGCGGAGATCTGTGTCCCGTCGATTCTTGTTCGTTTTGTGGGAGGGAGGTGGCAATGTTGCGCCGCAGCTCGAGCTTGCTAGGGGTTTGCTCGAGCGCGGTCACTCGGTGCGAGTGCTCACCGAGGATTGCCTCGCGGAGGACGTGGTGGCGGTTGGCGCTCGTTTCGAGCCATTCGTGACGGCCCCTAATCGTCGGTCTCGTAGTGACGATCTGATCCGCGATTGGGAGGCACGGACGCCGCTCGGCGCGTTTGCCCGCGGCCGCGATCGGGTGATGATGGGACCTGCGTCGGCCTATGCGTTGGACACTCATGTCGCGCTCGAGCGAGACGCTGTCGATGTGATGGTTTGCGACTACATGCTGTTCGGGCCACCGATCGCCGCGGAGCGTGCGGGTGTGCCGCAGGCGCTGATCGTTCACAACATCTACATGGTTCCCGAGCCGGGGAAGCCAGCACCGGGTCCCGGGTTCTTGCCCGCGCGCGGACCGCTGGGAAGGGCGCGGGACCGCGCGGTCAATCGAGCATTCGTCGCCCTCTTCAGCCGCGGGCTGCCGGCCGTAAACCGTGCTCGCGAGCAGAACGGTCTGCCGCCGTTGCGTCGGATCCTCGATCAGCTTGACCATGTTCAGCTCGTGCTCGTGCTCACGAGTGAGAGCTTCGACTTCCACGGCACGGCCCGTCCACCACATGTGCGCTATGTCGGTCCCGTCCTCGCCGATCCTCGTTGGGCGGGCGCCTGGCGCTCCTCTTGGCCCGAGGACGATTTTCGCCCGCTCGTCGTGGTCAGTCTTAGCTCCACCTACATGGCCCAGGAGCGTGTGCTTGGGAGGGTGATCGAAGGCCTCGCCCGCCTCGATGCGCGTGTGCTCGTAACCACCGGCCCTGCGATCGATCCCGGGTCGCTGCCGGCACCAGAGAACACAGTCGTGGTCCGCAGTGCGCCGCACGCGCAATTGTTCCCAGAGGCGGCAGTCGTGCTCACACATGCGGGCATGGGCACGGTGACCCGCGCGCTGGCCTCCGGCGTGCCTCTTGTCTGCCTGCCGATGGGGCGCGACCAATTCGACGTCGCTGCCCGCGTCGTTCATGCGGGCGCAGGGCTGCGACTACGGTCGGGCGTCAAGCCTGCGGCGATCCGAGCGGCCGTCGAGCGCGTGATGCACGACCCCCGCTTCCACACCGCAGCGCGACGGCTAGGCGCCCGGATGGCCGCCGACGCCGCCGCGCACCAAGGCATCTTCGAACTCGAAGCGCTCGCCGCAGCCGGAGATCACGACAAGCCCACACACCAGCGCTGACGCCTGCTCCCGCCCAGATCCAACCCCGTGCGACACGCTCGGCGCGACTGCTCTAATTCTCGCGCCGACGCGGGCCGGGCTATCGCAATGGCGACCGCGCGATCGCTGCGCAGAGACGTGCCTCTGGCGACTTGCGAGAGTCACGACGCTCGACGGCCGAGACCTGCGTTCCTGTTCGCGCGGGTATTCCTACGGGCCAGCTCTAGCGTGGCTCCTATTGTCCGGTTGCAGCAGTACGAGACAGCTGCGCGAACGTCGACACCGTGGCTGCTTTGCACCATAAGCAGCGACGACCTGCTGGCCCGAGGCGTGGCTGCTTTCGGGTCCTAACCAGGTGTTCGCCGGAACCGCGAACACTGCCGCGTTGCAGCGTGCCTGCGTCCTCTCCGCCTGGCGGCGCGGCTAACGAGAGCCGAGCGTCGCCGCGTGTAGGCGCGAGGAGCGACTGAATTAGCGCTCGCTTCGGCATACGAGGTCTTGGGCAGCGGAGTTCCTCGGGGCTGACCTCGTTGTCGAAGGCTCGTCTGCGCCCCCCAGACACGTGCTGGCTTGCACACGGGATGGGAGGCAGAGTGCTGAATTCTGACGGACCTGAGTTGCTGGCTTCCAACGACGGTGTGGATGCCGGCGTAGGCATGTCATCCTACGGACGCGATGCAGATCTAGCTTTGGCGCTGATCTCGAGATGAGCGAGCAATCGAGCAACACGGCTTCACGTCATCCAGGCGCCGCACACGACCCGACATCCCCGGGCGTTCCTCGGAGGCGGCCGACGAGACGTTGGCGCTCAGAGTCAATAGAAGACGTTGACGCCCGGGTCGAGCTTCTCGTTGTCAAGGCGCACACCGACGTGGTGAGGTCGTCACGGAACGTTACGCGCACAAGGGCGCTGCCGTATAGTGCCGTCGGCGCGGGTCGCAGAGGAGCTGGCTGTTCGCCTGTTGGCCTGACTGACCAGCCAGTTGCGCCCGTTTCTCAAATCCTCAAGGGAGACAGAGATGGGTACTGACGAACCCGAGGCTCCTGAACGACCCAGGGCGCCGAGTCTGCGGGAGCGAGTCGCTCGCGTGCCGCGCCGGACTAAGCAGGTTGGTGCCGTACTCGTCGCGTCCGCCACGATCGCCGCTGGAGTAGCCGCGGTCTTACCGCTCGTGAATCCCCCAGGGCCGACAGTTTCGCGCGTGAGCGTGGTCGCACTCGGTTGGTATGACCAACACATTACGCTCGGCAGATACTTCGCCGAACAACGCCAGCAGGCCGAAGCGCTCGGCCTGCGACCGGCCGACCAGCCGGGCGGGGCCCCTGCTGCCGCTGTGGGTACGGCGGAGATAGCCGATCTTTCCCCGATCAGTGTGGCGGGCCCCCCGATGGCCGTCACGCCACAATCGCGGCCCCACAGCCTTTGAACTTGACCGGTCAGTCGTCCTCGTCGTCCTCCACCCAGCCGCCGATCTCGTCTGGCTCGTCGTCCGCTACCCAAACGGCGACCGCGTCCACGTCGTCGTCCTCGGGCCCGACCTCTTCCTCCGCCTCGTCGTCCGGTCAGACCTCCTCCACCTCCTCTGGGGAGACGTCCTCCGGCCAGGCGACTGGGGCCTCGGCCGGCGGCACGACGGACCCGGCGGTGCAGCAGATCCTCACACAGCTTCGAGGGCGCGTGAGTCCTGCCGCGCTCTCGTCTGTCCTGAAGCGAGTGATGATCCCGCAGTCTTTTCTAACCGGTCACGCCGGAGAGCTGACGAAGCGCTCCTGTCTCCTCGGAGCGAACGTCGGAGGGTGCGCGCTGGGCGAGCTCGGGGTTCAGGCTCGCGGCGAGGTGAGAGACATGGTCAGCCTCGGACGTCTTGGACCCGCCACGGCGACAGCGCCGCTTCCGTCGCAGCTGACCGTTGGGCTGAGCGCCCTGCGCATAGCGGCGCTCGAGAGGGTGCTGGGTGACGTCGCCCAATTCAGCGTGGAAATTCAGGGCTATTCGAGCAAAACGCTGTGGCTTGCGTGGACGATGTACCAAAAGCAGCAGGGCTTCTGGCACCCCTCGTCTTACCCCTCGCTCGACTACCGTCTGGAGGCCTACCTGGTGCCGTCGGTGGCCGACGATCAAGGCACGTTGACGTTCTGGTTCCCAATCCCCAGCCGCCGCGGTGACTACCAAGTACGCTACGAGATCCTCTCTCCCGCCAACCCGGGCGTGTCGCTCGCCACCGCCGAAACGAGCCCGTTTCACTGACCGCGCCCGGGCTGCGCCAACGCCGTAGGTCGGGGAGTCCGCTCCTGGGTACCACGTAGCGGACGGCTCTCACCACGAACTTCATTCACGTGACCCGGCACGTTCACGAGATGTATGGCTATCAGCTATCCGGGAGAGCTCTCGGAACTTTCCGAGCCATCCCCATGAGAACAACGACGCAACACAAATTGTCGGCGTGCTGATCCAGCCTCCGGCCGACGGGGTGGCGATGCTCCAAGCCGGCGCTCCCCAGCAGGCGCTCACGGATCTCGGCAACCTCTTCGGTCAGATGAAGATCGCCTACGGCAAGTTTGGTCCACCGAGCCCCGTCGCGCTCACTCGTGGCGCGCGCTATTGGGGATGCCACGCGCTCGGGTTCGGCGTCATCGCCCTGAGAGACTTGGAGAGAGTCCCGGGCGTCCTGCACCTCTCGCTGCCGAGCACGGCCGCGGCCAACGTGATCTGCTCGCATCAACTCGCCAGGCCGGCTTCGACGCCCTGATCAGCATCGGCTCGTGTCAAGTCAATGCGTCTCGACGAATGTCGCAAACCCGGGTGCCTTACTGCATCAGGTCGGGACCGCTGTTACCGGGGATCGTGCTCTGGGGGCTCCAGTTGGCCCCGTCAAAGCTGGCATAGAACAGGCCCTGGCTGGCGTGCTGGCCCTTCCAGGCCGCGAACAGCTTGTTCTCAAACACGGCCAGTGATGGCCCGATGCTGCTGCTGCCCGGGATCGTGCTCTGGGGCCTCCAGTTGGCCCCGTCAAAGCTGGCATAGAACAGGCCCTGGCTGGCGTGCTGGCCCTTCCAGGCCGCGAACAGCTTGTTCTCAAACACGGCCAGTGATGGCCCGATGCTGCTGCTGCCCGGGATCGTGCTCTGGGGGCTCCAGTTGGCCCCGTCAAAGCTGGCATAGAACAGGCCCTGGCTGGCGTGCTGGCCCTTCCAGGCCGCGAACAGCTTGTTCTCAAACACGGCCAGTGATGGCCCGATGCTGCTGTTGCCCGGGATCGTGCTCTGGGGGCTCCAGTTGGCCCCGTCAAAGCTGGCATAGAACAGGCGCTGGTCGGCGTGCTGGCCCTTCCAGGCCGCGAACAGCTTGTTCTCAAACACGGCCAGTGATGGCCCGATGCTGCTGTTGCCCGGGATCGTGCTCTGGGGGCTCCAGTTGGCCCCGTCAAAGCTGGCATAGAACAGGCGCTGGTCGGCGTGCTCGCCCTTCCAGGCCGCGAACAGCTTGTTCTCAAACACGGCCAGTGATGGCCCGATGCTGCTGTTGCCCGGGATCGTGCTCTGGGGGCTCCAGTTGGCCCCGTCAAAGCTGGCATAGAACAGGCGGTCGTCCCCCGACTCGCCTTTCCACCCTGCGAGGAGGTGGGCATCAAATGGCGTGAGGCCGGGAGCTCGGCCGGGATGGGGCAGCACGTCATCGCTGGCGGGCTGGACGGGGGTTCCACTGGGGAAGTAGCCCTCGATCGTGTCGTTGAACGCACCCCAGGCCCCGCTGGCCCCTGTGAGGCTCCGAAACAGTTCCTCGAAGGTAGTTCCCTCCGATGCAATGACCGAATTGATCGAAAAATTGAACTCTGACATCAGGTAGTAGATAAACATGATTCCGCAGCCGAACGACACGAAGTTCTGGTCGGTGTTCTCGGTCGTGTTGATCCAGTTCGGTCGCGGCGATGCGTTCAACCATTTCCCGATGCGAGGGCCGTTCAGCGACGGCAGGTAATAGCCGTCCGGATGGCGCAGTGCCTCACAAACCGTCGACAGGGCCTCGCCCATGCTGTTCCCTGCCCCCCAGGTGACCGTTCCCGTAACGCGGTTACGGTAGTCCATGAGGACTTCAGCCAATTCCGCGACAAAGACGGCGCTCACCTCCGCGTCGCTCAGACCCGCGTCCAACGTCGGGTCGTCGGCTGACTTGTTGTCGTCGAACGGGGCGACGCGGATTAGCGTAGTACCGTCAGTTTTGTACCCAAAGTTTCGGCCGAGCGAATCGCCGCGGTCAATGATGACAGTGACACGATTGCTGGGGCCAAAGCCCCCCGAGACGCCGAACCAACCTTCCATAGTGGCCAGATCCGATTCACACGTGCCCGACGACATCAGGTACTCTGCTCGCGCCTTCGCCACAATCGGGTCAACGAGGCCGTCCTGGTATTGATACGCGAAGTTCGCGGTTGGGTTCAACGATTGAACCGTCATCTTCCTCTCCTTTTCAGCGCGGTCGTGGTCTTCGGGAACTCCAAAGGTGCCTCTAGCCCACGGGCGTACGCGCCGCCTCGGTCGGCAACACGCGCACCGACCGACGAAGCGAGTCTATCAAATGCGTTTAGCTTCTTGTGCGAACCTGTCACGGAGTGGCGCCCTCGACAAGTCGACCCGCTTCGCGCCCCCGTGCTCAGCTGACGGGGCCACGCGCCGCTCGGGCGCACATGTCGTTGCAGACGACAAAACCGCGCCTCGACACGGGGATGCGCGGCGAGCCACCGATTGATCGCCCGCGCACACGCCACCAACAGCCTACGCTTCCAGAGTCCTGCGCGGGCCCGGGGAGCGTTGCGAGCGATCGGCGAGTCCGGCTCCGCACGCTTATCGAGCCTGCTGGGCGAGGCGCTCCCTCAAATCACAACGATTACAAGGAGACATCACATGCCGCAACGTGGCTTCGGAACGGTGACGCGCCAGGATATCTTGCTGCCCCCCGGCTCACAGCCGTCCGGCGCCAATGCACTGTTCCTCTGGAGCGGCGAAATTAGTTGCGACTTCGAGGGCGGCGTGACCACTGCCACCGACCAGCTTCAGATTCTTATTGACGCCAGTATCACTGACGATTCCCAGATCGTCGGACTTGGTACTCCCAGCGGGCCAATACCACTTGTAGTACCAACCAGCTGGTTCTCAGTCGGGGGCGAGATCGTGATGGCGATCAACGCTCCGCATCTAGTCACCGCGCCAGCGAGTAA
>CAVSCQ010000047.1:0-4240 GCA_963726465.1 uncultured Solirubrobacterales bacterium | reverse complement strand
ACTTCTACGCCGCTCACCGGCTGAAGCTCGGTGAGCGGCTAGCCGGCTTTGAGGACGCGCCGCAGCTCCTTGGAGAGCTGCTTCGCCTCGCGCCTGGTCAACGCCGCAATCGTGCGCTGAGTCGCGTCGTTGACGATCCGGACGGTGCCGAGGTTCGTCGCGCGCAACCGCGAACTCGCGTCTGGGTGTGGTCGTGTCGGCCATGGTGTGTCTGACGGCTGCGGTCCGGGCCGGGCTGCCAGGTTTGCGCGGACGGTCAGTTCGCCAGCTGAGTAGCTCTGGCTACCACTTGTCCTGTGGCCGCGGCAAGTGCTCCTCCTGTGTAACGGATGTCTCGCTAAACGTCGCGGACCGCGAAATCGGGCAGCCGCCGATGTTCTCGCCACTCGGCTGTTGTCGCGAAACCGACCTCGGCGAGGATCAGACCGGCGAGATGTTCCTCGAAGACATCGACGCCGTAGACGCTATTGCCGTGATCGAGGCGGTAGCGCCGCTTCCGCAGCCCGTGCGCCGGTAGCGCGACGAAGACGTCGTACTCGAGCGGCGTCAGATAGATGTTCGTGATCGTCATGCGCGAGAAGTCGGGTGGGGACGGGACACCCTTCTGCCCGAGCTTGAAGACGTTCTCTCCACCACCGAGCGGCTCCATACGGCGAAGTCGAAGCCGCGTGCCGGTGATGTAGCGGTCGATGATCAGCCAGCCGTCGTCTTGCCGCGTGCCTTCAGGAAGCCGATCGAGGAGAAAGCGACGCTCCAGCTCGTACCTCGAATACTTGCCTGCTGCTTCGCTCATGCTCTCAGTGTCCCTGCCAGAGGATGGCTAGGCTGGCGTCTGTCGACCGGCCCCAGCGGGAGAACAGTGACTGCACAGGGCCATCCACGGACGATTTTCGAGCGGGCGATCGAGCGTGGCAACCTGCTCGCCGCCGAGACGATGCTGCGCTCGGAGATTCCGCGTCCGACGCTCGTCGACCTGCTCGAACTGACGGCGTTGATCGCGCAGAAGGACCCTGCCCGGCACGCCCGCGTGGCGGCGCGCTGGCTCCAACGTTGGCTCGACGCGTCCGGCGACGCAACGATCTACGACGCAGCCCTGGCAGCCTCGGCACTTCAGGCGCTCGGCAGCCGACATCACAGCCACGCCATGGCGACTCTTCGGGGCATGGCCGACGAAGCGAACAGGGGACGGCGAGCTCGCGGTGACGCATGAGTGCGGGCCGGGTCGGAATCAGCCCGCTTCGAGTCATCCGGGGACAAACCGATTTACCGCCATCTCCGAAGTAAGGACGCCAACCTGCGAAAACGTGCTCGAGATCCTTCATCATCCCTCCGCGTGCGAGGCCGGGGTTTCCGGGTGCGAGGCCGAGGCGGCCTGATGCACGTGACGCTCGCGGAAGCCCTCCCCGCCGTCTCGGCTTCGGCGGCGGCGTGGCTCATGGTGCGAGTCGGTCTCCCGAAGAAGACGTTGAGCCTGCGGACGCCGGAGCGCTGCGCATCCTGCGGGAGGAGGAGAAGCGGGCGCCGATGCTCATGCACGACCGGAAGGAAGCCCGACTGAGACGCCACCGGCCCGTGCACGGAAACGGTTCAACGATCAGGTGCCGAAGGTGGGAATCGAACCCACACTCCCGGAAGAGAACCGGCCGCTACCAGTGATCAGTCGGCGGGTCGAGGACAGCAGCGCCGCCGGAGCTTGGCGGCCGTGGGCGCCGAGGCTCGCGGACGCCGATGTCAGGCGGCGGATCGCCCCAACCGCTGCGGTCTTCAAAGCGACGCGGCCGTCTGCTGAACAGGGCGGCGAGCATCCGCTTGACAACGCTCGGTCGTTCGCGACGACGGCCGGGTTCGTTCATAACCGAACCTTACGCGCGGGGGGGTGGGCGGGAGTCGCCGCGAAGAATCCAAACGCGAACCTGACCCGCATCGCGATGCCCGCCTGAGCCGGGGATCCGCCCGACGTGCGCAACTGGCTCGGCGCCCGGTAGGGCGCGGGTGCGTGGCGCCGGGGTCGTTGGAGCACGGCGGGGCAGCCCTTCCACTCTGGATTGGGGGGTCGACGAGGAGTAGCGTGCTCGCGAGGCGAGTGACCGCTCGCCGTGTCCGAGTGAGGAGGGCGGCCGTGTCCGTACTGCCGAGCGGCACCGTCACCTTCCTGTTCACGGACATCGAGGGCTCGACTGAGCTGCTGAAGCAGCTTGGCCGGGATCGGTTCGAGCGCGTCTTGGCGGAGCACGACGGGGTATTGCGCAACGCAGTCGCCGCGTCTGGCGGTTGGGTGGTGGACACCCAGGGCGATTCGTTGTGCTGCGCGTTTCGGTCGGCCGGAGACGCCGTGTCGGCGGCGATCGAGGGACAGCGTGAGCTGGCAGCGCACGAGTGGCCTGAACAGGTGCGGGTGCGAGTGCGGATGGGGTTGCACAGTGGTGAGCCGAAGGCAGGCGACGAGCGCTATGTGGGCATCGGGGTGCATCGAGCTGCGCGGATCGGTGCGGCTGCGCACGGCGGTCAGGTGTTGGTGTCGGAGACGGCTCGTGCGCTCGTGTCGGACGACCTGCCGGCGGGCGTTTCACTTCGCGATCTCGGTATCCACCGGTTGAAGGACATCGACGAGCCGATACGGCTCTACCAGGTCGCCGCCGCCGGTCTCGATGATCGCTTTCCCGCACTGAGGACATTGCCCCGCGGACGCAGTCGCCGTGTCCGCATCGCGCTGGTCGTGGCAGTCCTGGCGATAGCGGGTGGTGCGGTGGCGGCCGCGCTGCTGGCAACCGGTTCCGCGTCCGCGAAGCCAGTACGGTTGGTCGCGAACTCGATCGCCGTCGTCGACCCGACCTCGAGCAAGCCTGTCGGTGACGTGCCGCTCGGGTTCAGCCCAACCGACGTCGACGCCGGCGGCGACGAGATCTGGGTGCTGAACGGTACGGCGCGAACGGCGACGGCGATCGACCCAGCCACGCTGAAGGTCGACGAGACGGTCGGGCTCGACGGCTATCCCTACAGCCAGTACGCGGCCGGAGGCAACGACTGGGTCGGCCTGTCGGGAGGCGTGGACGAGGTCGCGAGCGGCCCCGACGGGAGCGGCGTGACCAAGATCCCACTCTGGAAACCTCCCAGCCTTCGAGCAAGCATGGGTCAGACGTGTTACGTGTACGTCACGGGGGACAGCAGCACCGTCTGGGTGGCCGAAGGGCAAAACGTCGCAGTCATCGACGCTGCCCGGGGAACCGTGCTGCACACGCAGCGGTTGCCGGCTGCCACGGGTGCGGCGCCGGGAAGCACCTGCTACGGCCTCCGCTACACGGACGGCCACCTGATCGCAATCCAGAACCCCGGGTCGTCCATCGGCACGGTCGACCTGCAATCCGACTCCTACACCCCGGTGGCGAGCGACGACAACCTCAACGCCCAGGAATACCCATCGTCGAATTGGGCGTACGGGTTCGGTTCGGACTGGATTCTTTCGGGCGTGCCGGCCCTGACGAACGGGGTCTGGAACGGGGGGTACGTGAGCTACGTGGAGCGTCTCGACCCCACCACCGGCGCGATCACGACCAAGGTTCGCACGGGCGGTGGCGGTGGTCTCGCGGTCGACCCCGCAACCGGGATCTGGACGGGCGGCTCGAACAACACCTTGATCCGAGGTCGACCCGGCGAGCGGCCAGATCAACAAGACCGTGAAGGGCGCGAGCCGTAACGTGTGCTGCCCCAACGACGAGGTCGGCAACGCGATCGCCGTCGGCCACGGCCGCCTCTGGGTCGCGCTCGACTCCCCCTGACCAAGTCACGGCAGGTCTGTGCCAGTGTCCTCGTCACCCGAGCCCCAACCGTGTTGCCCCAGCGTCATGTTCGGCGAAACACGGGAGGGCCGAAATGGCTCAACTGTCAGGTGCCGAAGGTGGGAATCGAACCCACACTCCCCGAAGGGAACCGGATTTTGAGTCCGGCGCGTCTGCCAATTCCGCCACTTCGGCTTCGGCGTCGATCGTAGCGCCGGGCTGAGGGAAGGGCTTGTGGCGGAACCAGGTTCCCCCAAGCTGAGGCCGGATTGTTGCGAGACAAAGGTTCTCCGCGGTGTCGCGGGACATTTGCCCGTATGCCCGTTAAAGTCGCCTCGACTGTGGCCGCTGACGCCTCCGCCCCGACGCTCGCACGACGGATTCCAAGGCCGGGGCTCATCTCGGCGATCGGGCTGATCTTCGTCGCGCTGCTCCTGTTCTGGCTCGCCGTCAACCTCGTCAAG
>CAVSCQ010000046.1:0-12858 GCA_963726465.1 uncultured Solirubrobacterales bacterium | reverse complement strand
GCGCGTGTGACCGAGCTCGGCACCCACGTCGACGGACGCGTGGAGGAGCTCGAGCACGCCGAGAGCGAACGCGCGCGGGCCGCCGGCGAGATCGCGAAGCAGCTCGCCACCGTCGGCGAGCGCGAGCGTGAGCTGAAACGCGAACGCGTCGCGCTCGAAGCCGCGCAGCAGGCAGCCGACGCACAGCTCGCATCGCGCGAGCATGCCGTCCGCGAGCGCGACGAACTGCTCGTTCAGCGGGAACGGGCTGTTCGCGAGCTCGAGGCGCAGACCGCCGGCGCGCTCGCCCAGATCGAGGCCCGGGAGGAGACGCTCGTCGGACAGGACACCCGCCTCGCCGAGCGCGCGGAACTCTTGGACGCCGTCGAGTCGGAGCTGCAGCGCAAGACCGACGAGCTGATCCAGGCCGCCGCGGACGCCGACGTCTCGATGCGCGTCCGCGAAGAGCGGCTGCGCGCCCAGGAGGAGCGGCTCGAGCGCGAACGCCAGGGCCATGGTCAGGCCTCTCAGGAAGCCTTCGCGCTCCTCGCAGAGCTCGAAGCGAGAGAAGCCGGCGTCGTGCGTCGCGAATCGGCGGTTCTCGCGGCCCAGTCGAGGTTGCAGGCTGATGCGGCGGGGGCCGATGCGGTCGCCGCTCGCGCCCGTGAGCTGGACCTGCGCGAGATCGCGATGAAAGCGGTCGAGGAGGAGCTCGAGGCCCGCTCGGCAAGCTTGGCGCAAATCGATCTGACGGGCGCCGCCTTCGACGACCTTCGCACGGAGATGCAGCGCCGGGAGAACGAGATCGACGCGCACGAGCAGCTACAGGCCGAGCGTCGCGAGCGGCTCGAGAAGCGGGAGGAGCGGCTGGCGAAGCTGGAGCTCGACCTGAAGGACCGCGCCTCCCACGCCGCGCAGGTCGAGGAAGACCTTCGCCTTCGCGAAGCACGACGGGAGGCCGGGTAGAGATCCGCGAGGACAAGCTGGATGCGCTCGCGCGAGAGCTTTCGGCGCGCGAGGAGAGAATCGCGCGCCGCGAGCACGACCTCGCCGGCTATGTCGGCGAGCTGCAGGAGAAGTTCCGCGAGCGCGACACCGACTGGTGGACGAAGCAGCTCGGCCGCGCGCCGTCACCGCTTGCCTGAGCGGGTCCGCGGGAAGAGTTCGCGGCGGGAGCGCAGCTACAATGCGCGCGCCGCGCGGATGTGGCGGAATTGGTAGACGCGCACGGTTCAGGTCCGTGTGCCCGTAAGGGCGTGGAGGTTCAAGTCCTCTCATCCGCACTCACGTTTCGAGCGATTCCTGGGGACGCTCGGGGGACAAACCAATGACAACGGCGACCCTAACCTGCCCGGAATGCTCGGCCGCCACCACGGAAGCGATGCCAGCGAACGCGTGCCTGTTCTTTTACGCGTGCCCCACCTGCGGGATGACAATGCGGCCGCTTCCGGGTGACTGCTGCGTCTTCTGCTCGTACTCCGACCAGGTGTGCCCGCCGAGGCAGACCGTCGACGGCTGCTCCTAATCGCGAAGCGGCGAACCGAAGCGGATGAGGTTGCCGTCCGGGTCGCGGTGTGAGCCTTCGTGCTTGCCCCAATCGAAGTCCTGCGGCTCAACGATCTCGACGCCCGCCGCGCGCCACTCAGCGGCGAGCTCGTCGGCGTCGTTGACGTGGAGGTAGAGCGCGCCGCCGCCCGATGATTCGCCTTCGTCTGCTCCGGCGAGATGGAGGTTCAAGTTGCCGCGCTGCGCAAACGCGTAGCCGGCGTCGTAGTGCGAGATATCGAACCCCAGACGTCCGTAGTGAGCGACCGCTCGCGGCATGTCGGAGACGATGAAGATCGGCTCGACGCCGACGATCCGCACCACGTCAGGTCGTCACGTCGTGCTGGCGCTTCCACTCAGGCGAGTGCCACGGCCCCTTGTGACGTAGACCGAAGACGCGGCCCGGGAACCACCAACGGACCGCTCGGCCCAACGCGGTTCGTTGGCACCAGCAGTCGGGGTCGCAGCCACACTTGCGGTTCCGCGGGTTGTGGACCTTCTGAAGCAGCGTCCGCCCCATGCCTGGCAGTCTAGACCGCGGCGCGTTCAGCGTCGTATTCGTCGAACGCGGCCCGGAAGGCGTCGTCGGTCCGCTTCAACCACCGTGCATAGGTGTCCTCGAGCTGCACGACCGACGTCCCCATGATCGTCGCCAAGTGCCACAGGTGAACGCCCGACTCGATCGCCAACGTCGCGAACGTATGCCGGCGCGCTCTGGCCGAGTTAGCAAGCGCGGACCCGTTCGTTCGTCAGTAGACGACACACCGGCTCGCCTGACGCCTTTTCCGGGCGTGCCGTCTGCAGCCCCTCCACGGCCGCGCGCACCTCTAACTTTTCCGCGACCTGAGAATCGAACGATCATGGGGAGTGCCGCCGGGCGCGAACTGGCTCGGGGTCTGGTGGCGCACCCCTCTCGGTTGAGAAGACAACTCGCGGAGAGCACGGCGACGGCGCTCCTCTAACTTTTCAGCGTCCTGAGAATCGGAAAGTTGGGTGCTGCCGTCTGGGGCCCCTCCCCCGTACGGCGCGCCCTCTTTTTCGCTCTTCTCCTTTTTGGCTAGGGTCTAGCCGCCGTCCGGCCCCAGCCTCCAAGGAGCGCCTAGTCCTAGCGGTCGATCGACTGGCGGCGCTTGAACCGTTGCTTGCGCGGAGGTGGTCGCTTGGCCATCAGCCAGCCAACCCGGATCGCTGCCGCAGCCGGGAAGACAAACCAAAACCATGCTCCCCCGTCGTGGATCAGGTGGTAGCCCATGCCGCCCCCCATCAGGGCGAAAACACCTGCCTCCGCCCACCACGGGGAGTAGTCAAACCCGGACGTGATCACGTTCCAGACCATAGAACGCCGTGGCGTCTCCGTATAGGCGTCACGCTGATCTCGCTCAGGCGGCTGCCGCGACCGCCTAAGCCCAGCACGCCGCCGGCGTTTAGGCTCCCGCGATGCCGGACGCGCCGTTCAAGTGGGAGTTGGCCTACGAGTACACCGACGAGTGGTCCTGGGAAGGACTCGCGTTCACGCTCTATTTCGACCACGCCGTTTCAGAGACGCAAGAAGATGACCTGCGACGGCTGATCGCGGCTTGGTACGAGGTCGGCGTCTGGGGCGGCTTCGGTCCTGTTGAGCATGGCAAGGGTGCGATGCACCTGCTCGGTTCGATCGAGGTCAAGAACGACGACGATCCGCGGGTGGAGTGGTGGGTCGACATGGGCTCTACGTCGATGAACGCGCTGGGCGCACTGATGCTGTGTCTTCAGACGTGGTCTCGGGAAACAGACGTGGGGCTCCGCAAGCTCGTTTTCGGCAACCACGAAGGCTTCGCAGCAGGCCCGTAGCCGCAGCAAACCCCTGCGTGCTCAGTTTGAGTCCATCGGCTCGGCGAGCCATCCGGCCCAGCCCCAGGAGCGTGAGATGGGCTTCAAATGCAGCTGGCCGACGGCGACGACGCCGGCACGCTGCGGGCTTGTGATTCGATCAGAGGGGCGTCGCGACCCGGGCGGCGGCGACGGCTTCGAGTCGTGAGTGTGACGCCGAGCGCCCGAAGCAGATGGCGGATGTGGTTCCTGACCGTCTCGGTGCTGAGGTGGAGCTCGGCGGCGATCTGCTTCGTCGAGCGGCCCTGCTCCAGAAGACGAAGCACCTCGACTTGACGGGGGGTGAGATGCGGGTGCGGCGCCGTGGTCGTGTCGTCGGGGCGTTCCTCGATCAGTCCGAAGACGCCGACCACCCGTTCACCGTTCTTGAGCGGCACCGAGCTGACCTCCACGGGCACCCGCGTCCCGGCGGTCGAGACGAGGTGGCCGGTCGCCTCGCTGGCCGGGGAGGTGCCGAGCATCTTCTGAGCGAATCGCTCGCGGGCGGCGGGCCTGTCCTCGGGTGCGATGACGGAGGTGAACTGGCGACCGCGAACGTCGCCGAGAAGCCGCTCGGCTGCCGGATTGATCCACCGGACGACTCCCGTCGCGTCGACGACGTAGCTCGGGACGCCGACGCTCTCCAGAGCCTGCTCGACGTCGCCGCCGACTTTCAGGCCGCTGACCATCACGGAAGTGTGACTGATCCCCGGCGTCGGAGTCGTCACCGTTGACTTGCCGGGGACAATCCGGGGACAAACGTCGCCGGAAGCACCTGTGCAGGGATGCGGAGCGGTGACGCCAACGGCTCAACGAAGCCACTTGACGCCACCACCCACCACCCCACTCCACCCGCCCGCCCGCCCGACGGTTGGGCCTTGCTGACTCCAGCCGACCACCGCGGAACCCGGCGTCAACCGTCCGCAGAGGGTGAAGGCGCGCTCGGCCGCCTCAGCCGTCCCATGACCCTGTCCCTAGGAACGGCAGTGGATCGCGGACCGCTCCGCACTCCGGACACCACTTCTAGGGCCGTCCGTCCCCAGTCTGACGCGGCTGCCAGCGTGCAGTGGCGAACTCGCTTCCGCGAGTCGTTGGAGATGCCTCCCAGCGCGGTTGACCCCGGAAACCCGCTGACGGATACTCGAACCTGCTTCCGGCGACGAGGGAGGTCACTATGCGTTCGACCATCGTCTGCGGCCTGGTAGTTGGCGGGCTGCTGGCAGGAGTCGCAGTCGCCGCTGACCAACGACCGGTCGAGCCGGGCGGCAAGATCGGCGCGATGACGGTCGTGCGCGGCAACAGCTACGACTCCGACGAGCTCGTGTGGGTCGCCGGCTGCAACGACCTGATTAGCAAGGCAGGCAAGTACCACTGGTCGTGCGTCCTGCCAAAGGTGCCGCGCCTCTACATCGGCGCCGAATCGGTGGAGTTGACGCAGAAGAAACTTGACAGCGTCTGGAAACACGAGGGGTGGAGGCTCTGGGTTGACGGACGGCCCGTCGACCTGCCGCGCTTCGGCACGTCCGACAGCTACCAGCGGAACCGCTTCAACGGCAAGACAGCGTTCGCCCGGAGCTGGAAGGTAATCCTCGCCCACGCCCCGTCCGGGAAGCACACCATCCGCTACCTGTGGCGTCTCCCGTCGGGCGCGGCCGACCTCACGATGGCCGTAACCGTCATCTGACAGTGGCGCATACGCTGCGAATCGACCGAGATGCCCAAGAAGCTCCGCTGCTACCTAGGTGCCCACCGCTGGCACACAGTTCACGTCGCAGGCGGCAACCGCTACAAGCAATGCAGTGACTGTGGGAAGGTCAGGCTCCCGGAGGCCTCGCCACCTCCCCTCCTCTAGTCCACGTCGGCCTCAGTCTCCAGGAGCACCAAAATGTCCTTCAGCTTCGAACTCAGGCTCGCCGACGGCGACGACGCAGGCACCTTCAACACCTCCGCGTCGGCCTCCCAGGTCGGCGACACGCTGATCGCGGACGGCAACCGCTTCTACCGCGTCACCGCCGTCTTGGCACCCGAGCGGCTCGCCGAGTTCGTCTACGGTGCCGCCAAAAACCGCCCCCGACCGAACTACCTTCACGCTAGGCGGTCTTTCTCCCAGTAGTCGTCCTCGGCGTAACTGGCAGCGTGGCTGCCCGGCCCAATCGCTTGTACCCTCAGACGCATGAACCCGTTCAAGAAACTGGCGAACGCGCTACGACCAAAAGAGCCGCCGCCGGATGACCTTGAATCTGAGGTTGAGGCAAAGCGGCTTGCAGATCGCAATCTGGATGCACGTGTGAGCCAGCGCGGAGGTTCTGGCGCCGACAACTACCAATCCGGCCGCGGCACGATGTAGTCCCAGACGGGAAGATTCCGGGAACAAACGTCCCGAAACAGAGTGAACGCAACGCGGTGCGACGGGTTCGGTCCCCGTCACGGACGCTTGGCCCAGCCAAGAACTGAGCTGTCGAAGACTCAGTAGCTGTCGTGTTTAGACACCCGGACGGGTGAATGTCAGATGCGTGACTCCGCTCGGTGAGGCGGTGGTCTCGATCTCGTAGTCGTTCTCGAGGCCCTCCAGTCCGTCCCAGAGGCGCACGCCTCGGCCGAGCAGAATCGGCACGACCACGATGTGCACGTGGTCGATGAGCCCGGCGGCAAGGAAGTCGCGCATCATGGTCGGGCCTCCGCCGATCCGTACGTCCTGGCCGTCGGCGGCCTCGCGGGCAGTCTCGAGCGCCTCGGCCGGCGAGGCGTCGATGAAGTGAAACGTCGTGCCGCCCTCCAGCTCGATCGGCGAGCGCGGCTGGTGGGTAAGGATGAACGTCGGCGTGTGGAACGGCGGGTTGCGGACCCCACCAGCCCTGCCACTCCGGATCGTCGTGCCATCCGGGAGGGCCGAACTTGTGCGCACCCATGATCTCGGCGCCGATCCCTGGATCGAACCGCTGCGCGAAGGCGTCGTCGATGCCGACGCTGCCGCCGGGCTCGCCGACCATCTCGTGCCACCGCTGGGTCGCGAACATCCACTGGTGCAGCCGCTGGCCCGCATGACCGAACGGCGCCTCGCGCGTCTGACCTTCGCCCGTCGGCGAAGCCGTCAAGCGAAATGGAGAAGTTATGCACACGCGCGACTGACATCACCGAGCCCTCAATCCGCTAACTCGGGTCGATTCTCGCAAACCACCTGACGACACGGACGAGTCAAGGCCATGACCAAACGGCCAGTCAACTCGAGGACCATACGGTTGTGGCCTGGCTTGCGCCGGCCGCGTGTCATGGACCTCGACCCCGTGCTGCTTCGGTGACCGCGAAGGGTTCATGCTCCAGAATGTGCGTCCGCTCAAGTACCTCGTCGTGGCAGCTTCGCTTGCGCTGGGAGCGTTGTTCGCAATGGGTTGCCTGCTCGCGGCGCTGTTCGAGGCTCAGGGCTTCGGCGGCCCGCGGGATCAGGGGCCCCGAACCGGTTACATGATTGAGTTGGCTGTCGGGTTCGCGGCCTGCGTTGCTACCCCCGCGTTTCTCTCGCGTCGACTCCTTCACGTCGGGCCGGGCTGGGTGACCGCGGCAGTCATCGCCGTTGCTGGAGTGATTCTGATCCTTGGCTTGTCCTTCACCGTCTGACGGCAGAATGGCTGCGCGCAAAAGAATCCGCCCCATGAAGAAGCCTCTCCTCACCCTCTTGACTTGCGCCGGAGTGGCGCTCGTCCTCGCTGGCCTTTCAGGCGCGCGACCGGTCGCGCCCAGGACGCGGCGCACCTGACCCCGACCCAAGCCGTCCCGAAGCAGGCGGTCAAAAACCCTCTTGCGCGCGGCCTCGTCGAGGTGACCTAGTCGCTTGTCGGCACGGCAGTCCCAGAAATTGCGTCACGGGTCGGCTGTTCGCCCAGGTGCGGACGGCAACGAACGTGAGCGGCGAGATTCGGGGGCATCGCGCCGGCCTGAGCACGCTCCCCCGGGCGCCGTTCCCTAACCGGCGGGGCACAATGGCGTCGAATGAGGGAGCCATGCCACTTCACACCGTGACGCGGGCCGCTCTGCTCGTTGCGGCGGCCATGACGGCCGCCGTTTGCTTCTCGGGGGACGTGCTCGGCGCAAGCCATCCGGTCCCCATGACCGAGGTGATCATCACCCTGAAAGGGGCGCCACTGTCGGGATTCGGTCGCACCCTTCAATCGGCCTCTCACGCGACGTACACGAGGCAGCTCGAAGCCGCGCAGGGGGAGCTCGCGCGCCGCGTCGAGTCGGCCGTACCTGCCGCGCAGGTGCGCTGGCGCTACCACCTCGTCGCAGACGGCCTTGCCGTCGTCGTCCCCCGCTCCGAGCTCGCGGCGCTCGCGCACGTCCCGGGAGTCGACCGCGTCTGGCCGAACGTTCGCTATCACGCGCTTCGGGCAGCGGCGGGGGCCTGAGCAGATCGGAGCCGACAAGCTCTGGGGGCCGACGTTCGCGACCGCCGGGAACGGCATGAAGATCGGGATCATCGACGACGGCCTCGACGCCTCGAACCCGTACTTCAACCCGAGTGGATTCCAGTATCCACCTGGCTTTCCGAAGGGCCAGACGAAGGCCACCACACCGAAGGTGATCGTGCAACGCACGTTCGCACCGGCGTCGACCACCTACAAGTATGCGAACACGCCGTTCGACCCGACGAGCTCGTTCCACGCAACGCACGTCGCCGGCATCGCCGCGGGCGACCACGGCACGAACGCGAAGGGAACGACGATCTCCGGGGTAGCGCCGAACGCGCAGATCGGGAACTACAAGGCACTCACGATCCCGTCGCCGGACTTCGGCCTCGACGGGAACAGCGCCGAGATCGCCGCGGCGATCGAAGCGGCGGTCGCCGACGGCATGAACGTGATCAACCTCTCGCTCGGCGAGCCCGAGATCGACCCGAAGCGCGACATCGTGGTGCAGGCGATCAATGCCGCCGCCGCTGCCGGGGTCGTACCGGTGGTTGCCGCCGGGAACGACTTCAGCGACTTCGGGTACGGGTCCGTCTCCTCCCCGGGCAGCGCGGCCGGTGCGATCACCGTCGCCGCGGTCGACGCAAGCGACCACATCGCCGACTTCTCGTCTGCCAGGCCCGACGCCCGTCTCGCTCGCGATGAAGCCCGACGTCTCGGCGCCCGGCGTCTCGGTCCTGTCGTCGTTGCCGGCGAACCAGGGTCTGTTCGGTCTTCTGAGCGGCACGAGCATGGCATCGCCTCATGTCGCCGGCGCGGCGGCGCTCCTGAAGGAACGACACCCCTCGTGGACGGTCGAGCAGATCAAGTCTGCGCTCGAGCAGTCGGGCGACCCGGTGCGTTCTGCGAGCGGCTCCGAGGTGCTCACGACGCGCGAGGGCGGCGGCCTCGTCGATCTCCCGCGCGCCGACAACCCGTTGATCTTTGCCGCTCCGACGGGACTCTCGTTCGGCCGGATGCTTCCGAATGCGAGCGCGTCGGCCACCGTCTCGCTCTCGACGCGGGCGGCGGCGCCGGTGACTGGACAGTGGCGGCGCTCGTGCAGACCGGCGCCGGAACCGTCAGCGTTCCTCCGTCCGTGACCGTTCCAGGGACCGCTCACCGTCAAAGCCCAGACCTCGGGCGCAAGCGCCGGCGACGTCACGGGGTTCGTTGTTCTGCTCGCGCGGACCGGATGTCCGCCGCGTCCCGTTCTGGTTCACGGTCAGCGCGCCACAGCTCGGAAGCGAAGCGCACACCACGCTCACCCGTCCCGGCACCTATCGCGGGACGACCTCCGGAGGCCCGTCGAAGATCTCCACCTACCGGTATCCGACGGGCGGCGACGTGACATATGCAGGCCCGGAGCGCGCGTATCGCCTTCGCGTCAACTCGCCCGCGAACTTCGGGGTGGTCGTGCTCTCCGGCCAGGCTGTACCCCACGTCACCTTCGCCGGAGCCGAGGATCACCTCGTCGGCTACACGGGGCTGCCTCTCGACCTCAACCCCTATCGCACCTCCTTCGGCGCACACGTGCGCGTCGCCGGCGCGGTCCTGCCGGCTCCGGGCACGTATGACATCGTCTTCGACACGCGCTCCGCAGCTTCAGCCGGACCGTTCACATTTCGCCTCTGGGTCAACGACGTGACGCCACCGAAGGTGCGGCTTGTTCCATCCCGCGGCCGAATTCGTCTCGTCGCAACCGACACCGGCTCCGGTGTCGACCCACACTCGATCGTCGCAACCGTGGACGGCAAGGCCGTGAGGCCCACGTGGTCGGCCGGAACGATCACGCTGCCCTCCCGCTCCGGGCGGCACGCATTCGTGCTCCACGTCTCCGACTATCAGGAGACAAAGAACATGGAGGACGTCCCGCCGATCCTGCCTAACACGACGACGTTCCGCGCGACCGTCACCGTGCGCGGTTAGTCGCGATCGTCGATCGTCGGCAGCGCGGCGAGATCACGCTCGACTGCCTTCGCGAACTCATCGGTGTCCGTCTTCACGACGCGCAGGTGCGATTTCCGGCGCTTCCGCTCGCGCCGCACGTTCATGTCGATGCCGGTGCGCCGGGCCAGGCGCGGCCATTCCGTGGCCACGACGAGCACGACAGCTGCGGCGAGCAGGACGATCGCGACGATGCTCACGCGATACAGGATAGGTGGCCGGCACCGACCCGTGTGGGGGCCTTTCTAAGCCGCCGCGGGCCCTGACAGACTGTGCATCGATGGGCAAAACCCTTCTCCCGCTGTTCCTCGCGGCCATGGCCGCTTCGGCGTCGGGATGTGGCTCGAGCTCGACCTCAGCGAGCGGAACGACGATCGACACGACGCCAACCGGCACGACGGCACCGACGACGACGGGGCATTCTGCGTCGCTTGCACCAATCTCTTTGACGATCTTCCGCGTGCAGTCGGGCGTTCTCCGGCACCGAAACCGTGCGCGTGCCGCAGACGAAGGCCGTCGCGGCGGCCGGCGCTCGCAGCGCTCGGGCTCGCGGCGCCCGTCACGATCGCCAACGGCACCGCCAGCGTGCAGCTCGCTGATGCGTCACCGGCCGAGGTTGCGCAGATCGTCTACACGCTGACCGAGTTTCCGTCGGTCATGCGGGTCGATGTCGCCGGCCGCACCGGCCTCACTCGCGACGACTTCACGGCGTACCTGCCCACGATCTTCATCGCATCGCCGGCGGCAGGCGCCAACGTGCCCTTGACGTTCACCGTCACCGGCAGCGCCGAGGTGTTCGAGGCGACCCTCGTCGTCGAGCTCGTCCGCGGGGGCAAAGTCCTCGTGAAACAGAGCGTCACGGCGTCAGAGGGCGCGCCGGCACGCGGAACGTTCGAGGCCACGCTTCGCGCTCCGTCGGCGGGCGACGCGACCGTTACCGCCTTCGCGCCGTCGGCAGAAGACGGGTCGCCGCAGCACCAAGTCGACGTCCCGGTAACCGTCACGCCGTGATCCGATAGCTACAATGCGCGCCGCCGAACGACCGGTCCCGGTAGCTCAATTGGCAGAGCATCTGACTGTTAATCAGAGGGTTGTTGGTTCGAGTCCAACCCGGGGAGCTTCGTTGAATCGCCGCGACCGGCCACGCCTCGCCCGGAGGTGGCGCGGGGACCAGGTGGCCTCTGGATGCGAGCGAAGTTCTGTCTCACTAGCTTCGAGGTGGGACCTCACCAGTGAGGGCCACGCCGCAACGCTGTGGGCCGCACTCCAAGTCAGGAGGATTCCGATGAAGCCGAAGCCACTCGGATGCTGATTCTCGGCACTCTCATCACCGCCGCTGTGGCGGCCGGTGCGACGCGCCGATCGTGGCGACGCTGCTGGAGTCGGTCCATGAAGGCACCGATCGATCTGAACGCCAAGGCGGGCGCGATTGTCGTCGAGTCGATCAGGGTCGCGCCCGCAGGGCGACTTCGGCTGGCACACGCACGGCTCGCCGGTCGCCGTCGTGATCACTAGCGGAACGCTGACCGTCTGGGACCCGACGGTCGCGGCCTGCGCCCCTCAGCACTACTCGAAGGCGCGGCGTTCATCGAGCCGGCGGGCCACCTGCACCGAGCCCGGAACGAGGGGAAGAAGCCTGTCAGGCTGTACGCCACCTACCTCGGCCTGCCGAAGGGGGTGCAGCCCAACATCCCGGGCAAAGCCCCGGCAGGCTGCTGAGGAGCCGGTCGAGCTCGATGTGCTGGCGCAGTCGGTGGGCTCCCCACCGATGCGCCAACTGCGGTTGTGTCAGGGCGTTATCTGGCGGAGTGGCCCTTGGTCGTCGGGGGCGTTACGCGTGCTGAGGACCTGGATGCCCGCGGTGTGGTCGCCGTTGAACGGGGTGACCGTACCCGGCAGCCGGCCTTGACTGCGTCGGCCGGCGAGTTGAACCACAGGCCGAGGTGATAGGTGTGCACCGGGGCCGTGATTGGGTTCAAGCTCGCATCCGGGAACGGCCCGTCGTGGACGACGGGAGCGGGTGCGTTCCCCGTCGCAACGATGAAGGTCTCGATGCTGAAGCGACCTACGAAAACGCCGGTGCCGAACCCGCCGTCGTGGGTTTCGATGTCACCCTGATACCAGGCCAGCCCAAATGGCGTGTTCGGGACCTGGATGACGAAGAAGTCGAAATCGGTGTTGGCGGGCAGCCCGCTCACCAGCGCGGTCATCACCTCGACCGGGCCGGTCGAGTGGACGAAGACGCGCGCCGAGGCATGCGGTAGGCAACCGGCCTTTTCCGCGGCGGCCGACCGGACCATCGAGAACGAAGTGGTGTCGTTCTTCGAGGCGCCCATGGCGGTCGCGCCCGCTACGCCGCCGAGAACGATGCAGCTGAGAAGCACGAGGCCGATGACTCTCCAGTGCCTTCGAACCTGGTACATGAGATCTGCTCCCTTTCATTCCGTTTTGGCGCTGCCCGGGGCAGCGTGCTGTCGACGTTGAGGGTGTTCGCGGCTGATGGAGGCGCGCGCGAGGGGTGGCCGTGGCCCGGAATACAGTCCGGGGAGGTCAGTTGGCCGCAGGCCAATTCCGGAGACGCTGTGGCGAATCCCATATCCCTCTCTCCCGTGCTTGGGCACGACTTTCAACTACTCGAAACGACCTGTCAAGGCCGCGTGCGAGGTGCGCTCGTGCGCCGGTCAGTCACTGCCGGTTACGACAGCGTGGCGACCCGTTCGAGCAGGCGTTGGAGCGTTCCTGCAGCTCCTTCGTGCGCATGGGATCGAGCGCCGCACCGGTGGCGGAGGTCGCGCTCGCGGAGGCGCCAGACGAGCCTCCTGGTTGCATCGTCGATGCCCTCGGCGACCGCATGCGCGTTGAGCTCCGCGAGCAGACCGACAGCCTCGGCGTCGAGCTGGAAGCATCCGCGACGATATGGGCGCGACAGAAGGCGATGCCGCGCGGGTCGTAGAAGTGATCCTTGGTTAGTTCGCCGAGGAGCGGCTTCAGCTCCGCTGGCGCGAAGCACACTGGCAAGCGCGTTGGCGCTCTGAGTTTGGCGCGGCCATCGAGCACGGCGCCGGCGAACGCCATGCTGCAGCTCGTGCGGGAAGCT
>CAVSCQ010000045.1:0-194614 GCA_963726465.1 uncultured Solirubrobacterales bacterium | reverse complement strand
ACGCGGGCCTGCAACTCGGCTGTCGGCGGTGACTGCTTGTAGAGCATTGAACGCGAACGTTCGTCGTAGATGTCGAGCGCCACGTGATTGTTCTTGCCGGCTTCCCTGTACCACACGGCGACGAAGGCATCGCCATCTCCCGTGAGCAGGCGGGCGATGTTCTCGAGCGCAGTCTGCCAGTCATCGTGGTAAACGCCTTTCTCATGCGTCTTGCGGCTGAGGTGGCAAAGGGTTCCCATCATGCAGGTAACCAGGTCGTAGGTCCGAGACGGAAGCTTGTCGCGCCGTCTGATATCTCCCTCACACACCACCGCGTCTTGCCGGAGCTCGCGATGGCTTTGCTTGAGCCTGACGAGCTTCACGCAATCGGGGTCTATATCGATTGCCATTACCGACGCGTCGGCCCTGAGACAGTCGTCAAGTTCGGCGACGTAGCGCCCCGTACATGTGCCCAAGTCGATGTGGCTGGCAAGGAGGCCTTTGATCGAGCCATGGCGTTTGCTCAGCCATTCGCGGACTAACTCCGTCTCGGCCGTCTTCAGCTTGCCGTCCTCGCCGATGGCACGGTCGTACAGCGCAAGCCAGTTTGGCGAGTAGTCGATCTCGCCGGCGACATCCTCCATCATGTTGTTCATCCGCACGTCGAAGTCGGCAAAATCTTCAGCTTCTGGCGAATCCCACAATGCTGCGAAGTACTCTGCAGCGTGCTGTTGGAGAACCTCAAACTCAAGGAACTTACTGGCGTCGTATACGTCGACTCGGGATCTCTCCTTTGATGTGAAGCCGGAGAAACTGTCTACTCGTGCATTGTCATACAGCGCCAGCTCGGTATCTCCGAGGTGGAACATATTTTCGGGGAGATGTTGATAAGCCGCATGGCAATCGTGCACCACCTTGACCACGAAGCCTTGGTTGGTGAGTTCTAGATTGGTGCGTGCGAACTCACGGTATTCACGGTCCATGCGCTCCACTTCTTGTGGTGCCCCGGACCGGAGCAGCCTACGCTGGTGGCGTTGGCTGTCCAGCTCATCGAATGTCGGCCTGCTCAAGAGGATGAGCCTTCTTGCAGTTCCTTTTGCCCCCTTGATCTTTTTCAGCATCCGTTGATTGGCGCCGACGATCTTGATGTCTCGGGATGTCCAGAACCCAGAGTCGAGGTACGTGGTAGTCGCGAACGCGGTCTCGACGTGGCTGAGTGCATCCACGTAGGCCTCTCTCGGGTCGTAGATCGTGATGGGCTCTTCGATTGCGGGAGATTCGAGCTTCTTATTGAAGGTCTCCGCGCCACGGATCATCTTGGTGGCGGTCTTGTCGAGCGCCGCTCCCGCTGAGGTCTTGTCTCTGTGAGGGAACCGATCGATGAAATGTGTGATGCTCTCGGCGACGTCTTTGGACACAATCTCGATAGCGCCGGAGCGCTCCGGCGAGGGTGGGGTGAACTCCTTTGCGGTCACGCCGAGCAGATCGCTTGGCCACTTCGAGTTTTCTTCGCGTAGCAGTAGGACGCCTCGCAGGCCGAGGCGGCTGAGGAACATGCCGGCCTCGAGCACGAGATTGTCTCGAGGCGCGCGAGTGGTGAGTCCGCGACTGGTGACGGTATCGTCTCCCGCGAAGATCACTACGGCACCCAATGCCATGCACGCCACGTCGATCAGTTTCGGAGCGGTCAGATCTCCCTCCTCGAATGAACTGGGCCAGGGCGTCAGTTCGATGTCGGCATATTTCATATCGACTGCTTTCGCGGCCATTGTCAGTGCGCGGGTGAACCAACTGCTTTTCATCGTCTCTTCAGTCGTTGCCACAAAGATTGTGCGGCGGTCTGCGGGCGGGGTGCGGGGCATTGATAACGAGATAGGCGAGCGCTATTGCTCGACGGGGCTGTTGCCAATAACCGCCGCACTGGGCGCCCGTCCGACGGGTTTGCCGCGTGTGCCTGTCTGGCGAGATTCGATATTCGATAGAGTTCCAAACATCAGGGCGCAACCCTATCGTCGGACTCGGGTCGCGGGTAGGGCGATTTTGCTATTTGCGGAGATTTTGGTAGGTCCGCGACTGGAAAAGCGGTGAATCGACGCTAGTCGCAGCGTCGCGGGCGTCTAGCTGCTCGCGACGACGAGCCCGGCGCCTACTGTATTGTTCGAAGCCTCGTCGATCAGGATGAAACTGCCGGTCCGGCGGTTCTGGTCGTAGGGGTCGAACACGAGCGGCGCGCTGGTGCGCAGGCGTACCCTGCCGATGTCGTTCAAGGCAAGCTCTTGGGGAGGGCCGCGCTCCAAAGTGTGCACATCGACGTGGTCGCATAGCTCGTCCACGATCGCCGTAACCTCACGGGTGGTGTGCTTGACGAGATAGCGCCCGCCTTGGCGCAAGGGCTGGTCGGTCATCCAGCACACGTCGGCTTCCAGCTCGCGCGCCACGGTGGGCGCCTGCTCTGCGCGGCAGATCGTCTCGCCTCTGGAGATGTCGATCTCGTCGCTCAGCCTCAAGGTCACCGACATTGGCGCTAGTGCCTCCGGGAGCTCACCGTCGTAGGTATCGATTGCGGCGATGCTCGTGCGCTGGCCACCGGGTAGCACGACGATCTCCTCGCCCGTGCGAAATGCGCCGCTTGCGACCTGGCCCGCATAGCCACGATAATCGCTGCCGCCAGGCCCAGACGGGCGGATCACCCATTGCACGGGGAAGCGCGCTGGCCGGTCGTAGGGATGGTCGTAGGCGACCTCTACCCGCTCGAGCAGGTCCAACAGGGTGGGGCCGTCATACCAATCCATGTTGTCCAAGCGGTCCACCACGTTGTCTCCGTTCAGCGCCGATATGGGCATATACGCGATGTCGCGGCCTAGGCCCGTTCCGGTGCCGATTCCCTTCAGCTTCTCTGCGAATCCCTGGAACTCGACCACGAGCTCATCGAAGCGCTCCTGCGAGTAGTCGACGAGATCCATCTTGTTCACCGCCACCACCAGGTGGGGGATGCCCAGCAAGGCGCTGATGAAGGCATGGCGCTTGGACTGCTCCAAGACGCCCTTGCGTGCGTCGAGCAGGATCACCGAGAGGTCGGCGGTGGAGGCGCCGGTGACCATGTTGCGCGTGTATTGCTGATGGCCAGGGCAGTCGGCGATGATGAATCTGCGCTTGGGAGTGGCGAAATAACGGTAGGCCACGTCGATCGTGATGCCTTGCTCGCGCTCGGCGCGTAGTCCGTCGGTGAGCAAAGCCAGGTCAAGCGCTCCCTCGCCGCCGCGACGCTCGCTCGCCTGGGCGACATGATCGAGCTGGTCCTCGAACACCTGCTTGGTGTCGTACAGGAGCCTGCCGATCAAAGTGCTCTTGCCGTCGTCGACCGAGCCGGCGGTCGTGAAGCGCAGCAGATCGAGGGTCATGCTGTGGTTCCCAGGCCTTCAGGCCCGCCTGCGATGCTGTTCACAGTGGTTCCCAGGCCTTCAGGCCCGCCTGCGATGCTGTTCACAGTGGTTCCCAGGTTTTCAGGCCCGCTAGCAGCGCTACGACTCACTAGAAGTACCCGGCCTTCTTGCGATCCTCCATTGCCGCCTCGCTCACGCGGTCGTCCGCGCGTGTCTCGCCGCGCTCGGTGATCCGGGTCGCGGCGATCTCTGTCACGACTTCTTGCAGGGTCGCGGCACTCGAGCGTACGCCGCCGGTGCAGCTCATGTCGCCGACGGTGCGATAGCGGACCGTCTCCGAGAAGACGCTCTCGCCATCGATCAGCTCGACGTCCTCGCGCCAGGCGTAGAGCATCCCGTCGCGCTTGAACACCTCGCGCTCGTGGGCGAAGTAGATCGAAGGGACCTCCAATTGCTCTTGGTCGATGTACTCCCACACGTCGAGCTCGGTCCAGTTGGAGATCGGGAAGACCCGCACGTTCTCGCCCTTTTTGATGCGGCCGTTGTACAGGTTCCACAGCTCTGGACGCTGACTCTTGGGATCCCAGCCGCCGAAGTCGTCGCGAAAGGAGAACACTCGCTCCTTGGCTCGCGCCCGCTCCTCGTCGCGTCGCGCGCCGCCGAAAGCCGCATCGAACTTGTGCTCGGCGATCGCGTCGAGCAAGGTCACCGTCTGTAGTTGGTTGCGCGAAGCGCGCGGACCCTGCTCCTCGACGGCGCGCCCCGAGTCGATCGACTCTTGCACGCTCGCCACGATCAGGCGCTCGTTGAGTTCGGCCACGCGACGGTCCCGGAAATCGATCACCTCGGGGAAGTTGTGGCCCGTGTCCACGTGCATCAAGGGGAAGGGGAACGGTCCCGGCCGGAACGCCTTCTCGGCCAGTCTGAGCAGCACGATCGAGTCCTTGCCGCCGCTGAACAGGAGTACGGGGCGCTCGAATTCGGCCGCGACCTCACGCATGACGTGGATCGCCTCGGACTCGAGCGCTCGCAGATGACTCAACTGGGGGCGCTCAGCGACGCTCACGGGGCGTCCACGTGCAGACCGCACTCGGTCTTGTCGGTTCCCGCCCAGCGCCCCGCACGTCCTTCGCCGGGCAAAGTACAGGGCGCGCAGCCGATCGAAGAGTAGCCCTGGTCGTGCAGCGGGTTGTAGGGGAGGTCGCGCTCGAAGATGCGCTGCCACAGGTCCTTCTCGGTCCACAGTGCCAAAGGGTTGTACTTGTAGATGCCGCGCTTCTCGTCTTGCTCGACAAGCTGGGCGTCTACGCGCGTGGGGCCTTGCTCTCTCCTGATGCCCGTGATCCAACCGTCGCCGCCGGCGAGCGCGCGCTCGAGCGCCGCTACCTTGGCGACCGAGCAGCAATGCTCGGGGCCGGTCCATGGGGCGCTCGCGTTGCTCGCGTCGTGGACCTCTACATCTATCCCGAAGCGCTCCTCGAATGCCTTCCAGGTCTGCAACGTCTCGGGGAACAGGACGC
This sequence comes from uncultured Solirubrobacterales bacterium, assembly GCA_963726465.1. Classification (GTDB taxonomy): domain Bacteria; phylum Actinomycetota; class Thermoleophilia; order Solirubrobacterales; family Solirubrobacteraceae; genus Palsa-744. Next base: position 189,732 of record CAVSCQ010000045.1, on the reverse strand, counting down.
CCGTGTCGATTGTCGCGATTCGCACGGGTGTCTGGCCGTCGCCGATGCGCAAGAGCTCGTCGATCAAGACCGACTCCTCCTTCTGGAAGGAGCACAGCAGCACGACTCGCTCGCCGTGGCGCTCGACCGCCTCGCGCAGGGTGTCGCCAAGACTGCGCGCGAGCTCCTCGCCGGCGACCAGCGGCGCCGCGAGCACGCTTTGACCAGCGTCTCCGCGGGAGGCGCCCTCGGCTGTCTCGAGCGGTGTGTCGGCTAGACCGCGCACTCGCCCTCGCCGCGGATCACCTGGAAGGGCACATCCCTGTTCCAGTCGATGAATGTGTTCATCGTGTCCAGGCCGAAGTCGACCGGCAGCGACAGCTCCTTGACGAGTGCTTCGAGCTCAGGCGTGCCGACGCGCTCGACGAACGCGCCCCACTCCTCGCCGTCGTTGCGGGTGGCCTGGTAGTGATTGATCCAGCGCTCGATCGCCTCAGGCACGCGCTTGGCGGGCAGGCGCTGCTTCAGACGCGTACCGAACTTGACCTCGCCGCCTTCGTATACGCCGCCCACGTGGGGGATGTAGGCGGGGATCGTGTGCTCGCCAACCTTGATAGAGGCGCCATAGAAGCCGATGTCGGCGACGTGATGCTGGGAGCAGCCGTTGGGGCAGCCGCTCATCTTGATGTGAATCTGGCGCGTGAGGGGATCGGTGATCCCCATCGCTTCGACGCGCTCCTGGACGGCCTGGTTGAGGCCCATCGAGCTCGTGATCCCGAGCTTGCACGAGTCGGTGCCAGGGCAGGAGACCACATCGGTTATCTCGCGTGAGCCGGCGTCACCGAGACCGAGCGCGCTGAGAGCCTTCCACACGTCGTACACGCTCTCCTCTCGTACCCAGCGCAGCACGAAGTTCTGCTGAACCGTGGTGCGCGCGTAGCCGCCCGAGGATTCGCGCATGATCTGACCAAGGCCCCTGAATTGCTCGGGAGTGAGGTCACCGCGGACGATCTTCACCTCGACCGTCACGTAGCCCTCCTGCTTCTGGGCGGCCACGTTGGCTTGCTTGAAGCGTTCAAACTCGGAGACATCGCCGTTGGGGCTGCCGTAGCTGGCTGGCGGAGCGGGCGCGGCCTCGCGCTCGTCGTCGAGGAACAGGCGATGCTCGATCGAGAAGTCACGTTCATTAACCCACTCGCCCTTGAGCTCGTCCTCGACCTGGTTGCGCAGCTCGTCGATGCCGAACTTGTCCACGAACACCTTGATGCGGGCGCGGGCACGGTTGACGCGCAGCCACTCCTGGCGGTCGAAGATCCTGAAGACCGCCTCGGAGATCTTCAAGTAGTCGCCGTTGTCGAGCTCCACGAAGTCATACAGGGCCGGCGCGACCCTCGGCATGATCGAAGTGCCGCCGCCGACAAGCATCTCCGCGCCACGAACCTCTTTGCCATCGACTTCCTTGACGCGCGCACGGAAGGCGATGTCGTGGATGCCGCTGATCGCCCGGTCGCGAGGCGAGCCGTCGAAGGAGGTCTTGATCTTGCGCGGCATCCCCTGCGTGGTGGGGTGCCTGACGAAATAGCGCACATAGGCACCCGCGTAGGGGGTGAGGTCGAACAGCTCGTCCGCTGCCACTCCCGCCCAGGGGTCGCCGGTGACGTTGCGTACGGTGTTGCCGCAACCCTCTCGGCTGGACAGGCCAGCCTCGCCAAGCTCGCTGATCGCTTTCTCGATTTCCGGCAAGGGGATGTGATGCATCTGGACGTTCTGGCGTGTGGTCACGTGACCCTTACCCAAGGGCGTGTACTTTTCGACGACGTCGGCGAACTTGTCCATCTGCTCGGGGGTGATCCCACCGAAGGGAAGCTTCACCCTGATCATCTGTACGTCGGGCTGGCGCTGACCGTAGACGCCTTGGCGCAGGCGGAACTTGATGAATTCGTCTTCCTCCATGCCGCCCGCCAGGAACTTGGTGGCCTCGGTCTTGAAGTCGTCGTACTCCCGCTGCAGGATCGGGATCACGTGCCCAGGAACGTTCTGTAGGACCTCGGGATCCTCTAGCGAGCCCTTTTTGGGGGCAAGCTCTGCGGGTATCGAAACTGGCTCCATCTAACGAAACCTCCTGGTCCGGGTGGAGTACCCGGGTCATTGTCTACGACCGGTAGAGCGATTGGTGCTAAAGCCTAGCGGCTTTTAGGTATTTATCCAAGGGTCCGGTTCGTCCTCCGGACCTGTCCGCGCCACGCCTTCGAGCATAGCCGCGCGCAGCCACGGATCCACTGCTTGCGCCGAGGGCGTCGTGGGGGGCGCCGTATCGCGCATGAAGCGCTCCAAAGCGGCCACGATCGCCGCCGCCTCGGCGGGAGACGCCGACGGGGCGATCAACTCGAGCTGGGGGCGGCGGTTGACCATTCGATCGTCCCTGACTGGTGGTTGTGATTGTCTGTTTTGGGGTGTCCCGCGCGTGCGCGCGGCCTTCTTAAGAGAGCTAGATCTTTAACTAGACCACACGCGCGCGCAGGGCACCCTCTCGGGGGCAACTAACACCGCCAAACGCCCGGAGGCCGCATCTCAGAGCGGAATGTTGCCGTGCTTGCGCTTGGGGCCAGGTTCGCGCTTGGTGTGCAACGTGTCCAGCGCGGCGATCAGCTTGGGGCGCGTCTCGTGGGGGATGATCACGTCGTCGATGTAGCCTCGTTCGGCCGCCGTATAGGGGTTGGCGAAGCGTGCCTTGTAGTCGTCCATCAGGGTTTGCCTGCGCTCGGCGGGCGTTGGGCTGCCCGCGATGTCCCGCCGGTAGATGATGTTGACCGCGCCCTCAGGGCCCATCACAGCGACCTCGGCGGTAGGCCAGGCGAAGTTGAAGTCGGCCGCGAGGTGCTTGGAGGCCATCACGTCATAGGCCCCGCCGTAGGCCTTACGGGTGATCACCGTGATCTTTGGGACGGTGGCCTCGGCGAACGCGTACAAGAGCTTGGCTCCGTGCCTGATGATGCCGCCCCACTCTTGGGCGGTGCCCGGTAGGAAGCCGGGCACGTCGCACAACGTCAGCAGCGGGATGTTGAAGGCGTCGCAGGTCCTCACAAAGCGGGCAGCCTTGGCGGATGCGTCGATGTCGAGCACCCCGGCGAGCTGGTTGGGCTGGTTGCCGACGATCCCGATCGCGTGACCATCCAGACGTGAGAACCCGCAGATGATGTTCTTGGCATGGTGCTCGTGCACCTCGAAGAACTCGCCGTCGTCGACGATCAAGCGCACCACGTCGCGCATGTCATAGGGCTTGTTGGGGTTGTCGGGCACGACGTGGTCCAGCTCGGGATCCATCCGCAGGGGGTCGTCGGTCGGTTGCACGCGCGGAGTGCTTTGCATGTTGTTTTGGGGCAGGAAGCTGACCAGATAGCGGCAGTCCTCCAGGCAGGCGTCCTCGTCCTCGGAGGCGAACTGGGCGACGCCGGACTTACTGTTGTGGGACATCGCCCCGCCCAGCTCCTCGAAGCCCACTTCCTCGCCGGTGACCGTCTTGATGACGTCGGGGCCGGTGATGAACATGTGTGAGGTCTCCTTCACCATGAAGATGAAGTCGGTGATCGCCGGCGAGTAGACCGCGCCGCCGGCACAAGGGCCCATGATGAGGGAGATCTGGGGGATGACGCCCGAGGCGCGCACATTGCGCAAGAACACATCGCCATAGGAGCCGAGCGAGACGACGCCCTCCTGGATGCGGGCGCCACCGGAGTCGTTGATGCCGATCACGGGGCAGCCGATCTTGGCCGCCAAGTCCATGATCTTGCACATCTTCTCGCCCATCACCTCGCCCAAGGAGCCCCCGAATACGGTGAAGTCCTGGCTGAACACGCACACCCTGCGGCCGTCGATCGTGCCGTGACCGGTCACCACCGCGTCGCCCCAAGGGCGGTTCTTCTGCATGTCGAAGTCGTGGGTCCGGTGGCGCACGAACGTGTCCAGCTCCTGGAAGGAGCCCGGGTCGAGCAGCTTCTCGATGCGCTCGCGAGCGGTGTACTTGCCGCGAGCGTGCTGCTTCTCCTCGGCCTCGGGCGCCGAGTGGACCGCGGCCACGCGTAACTCCTGCAGCTCCGCGAGCTTCTCGTCGTACGTTTCTGGGGCCTTGGCGCGCATCGGCGCGGATCTTATCCGCGCGAGAAGGGCCTGTGGTGCGCGGCACCCAAGCGATCCAGCACGCCGGTTAGCAGCTCGGTCGTCTCCGCAGCCATCTGGTCTTCCAAAGACTCGAGTTCGGAGGCCAGGTCCTCGGCCGGCTCCACGGCTTCGGGCTGAGCCGGTGGATCGGGGTAGATCGGCTCCGGCGCGGCCAGCGCGACGACCTCTACCGGCTCCAGTGCCGCAAGGGTGACCACCTCTGGCTCCGGCTCGACGACTGTGGCCGGCTTCGCTTTGCGTTTACGGAAGAGGCGAGCAAAGAAGCCAAGTTGAGGCTCGGGCTCCACGGGCGGTGGCACCGACCTTGGATCGACGGGCACTGCTTCCGGCTCGGCGGCCCGCTCCTGATCGCCGACTGGCGGCCGTTCGGCGGCGGTAGGCTCGGACTCCGCGGCAGCCGGCTCGAGCTCGACCGCCGGGACCGGCTCCGACTCCGCGACGGCGGTGGGCTCGGGTTCCGCGACGATGGTCGACTCCGACTCTGCAACGGCGGTTGGCTCCGGCTCCGCGACGATCGTCGACTCCGACCCTGCAACGGCGGCCGGCTCCGGCTCTGGCGTCGGCTCTGGGATCGCGGGAGTGCGCGTCACCGACAAAGTCACCTTCGTGCCCCAGCCCGACTGCTTGAGCTGGACGACGCCGCTCACCTCCTCGGCTTCCCATTCGACCTTGGTCTCCGGCTCGGTATTGGTGATGCGGATCTCGCCGAAGTCGCCGAGGTGGCGGGCGAGTGCCTCAGGGTTGCTCAGCTCGGTCCACAGCTCGGGTGGGGACTTCACAAGGGTGCGTTGCACCTCGGTCGAGACGCTCATCGCTCCCAGTTTCGAGCGTCGCCGCGAGAGTCCTTCCCCGCGGCGGCCGCTGCAATTCCGGGCGCACGCCGGTGCTCCCTTCGGTCTCGGACAGCGTCCCTACGCTGTGGTGGGCGCGGCGCGAGGCGCGATGAGCCCCTGCTCGTGCAAGAGCTCGGCCAGCTGGACCGCGTTGGTGGCCGCTCCCTTGCGCAGGTTGTCGGCCACGATCCACATGTCCAAGGCCCGCTCGTGGCCCGGGTCGCGGCGGATGCGACCCACGAACACGTCGTCGTGGCCGGTCGCGTTCCTCGCCAGTGGATACAAGGCGGAGGAGGGGTCGTCGGCGACGGTGATGCCGGGCGCGGCCCTCAACAGCTCGCGAGCTTGCTCGGGGGAGAGCTCCTCACGGGTCTGCACGTTTACGGCCTCGGAGTGCCCGTTTACGACCGGCACGCGCACGCAAGTCGCGCTCACCCGGATCGTGTCGTCGGCGAGGATCTTGCGCGTCTCGTTGATCAGCTTGCGCTCCTCGTCGGTGTGGTCGTCGCCGGGGGCGAACGAGCCGGCGTGGGGGAGCGCGTTGAAGGCGATCTGGTGGGCATAGGCCTGGGGCGCGGGCGGGTCCATCTCGTGCAGGAGCGCGTGCGATTGGTCGAGCAGCTCGTCGACCGCTTGCTTGCCCGTGCCCGACACCGCCTGGTAAGTAGAGATCACCAGCCGCTCGATCCCGGCCGCGTCATGGATCGGCTTCAAAGCCACGACCATTTGCATCGTCGAGCAGTTCGGGTTGGCCACGATCCCCTGGTGAGAGGCCAAAGCCTCCGGGTTGACCTCGGCCACGACCAGAGGCACGTCATCGTTCATGCGCCACTTCGAGCTGTTGTCGACCACGACGGCGCCGGCCTCCACGAAGCGGGGCGCCCACTCGCCCGAGGTGGAGCCGCCAGCCGAGAACAGGGCCAGGTCGAAGCCTTGGATCGTGTCCTCGGTGAGGGGTTGCACAATCCCAACCCCCTCGATCTCCTTGCCGGCCGAGCGCTCGGATGCGAATGGCACGATCTCGCGCGCCGGGAATTCACGCTCGCGCAGGAGCTGCAACATCAAGGTGCCCACCTGTCCGGTCGCGCCGACGACGGCGACTCTGTAGTCCTTGCTCATGCTTCCCAGAGTACATGGGTGGATGTTGTGATCCACATGCTCCTAGGGGTCGATGAGCAAGCTGGCCGATCGGAGATCCCGTCGATCTCCGATCGGTAAGGACGCAGCGAGTGAAGTGTGCTCTGCACACGAACGAGTGAGGACGCAGTATCGCGCCGCTCAGCGGCCCCTAGGTTTTGAGGACCATGAACAGGATCGTGAGAATCACGAGCAGGTCCATGGTGGCGCCCACGGCGCCGATGCGCTTCACGAGCGTGTCGTGCTCCGCGCTCCAGTTGATCTGAGCGTCGCCTGCAGCGGCTGCGTCCCTGTCGGCGACCTCACACAGGCGCTTCTCGCGTGGGCTCAGGAACATGCCCTCGACAGCCCCGATCACGACCGCAACGCCGATGCCCCACTGGACATAGAACTCGCTCCACACGTGCAGCTTGGAGGCGAGATAGATGCCGCAGATCACGACCACTGCAAGCCCGGGCATGATCACCATGCGGCTGATCGCGTGAAGCGCCTTGTACAACGCAGGCAGTGCGCGCGCATCGGCCTTGGTCACCGCGCCCAACAGGACCGGGTAGGCGAAGGTCGCGCCGAAAGCGAACACCACGGCCATGATGTGCACGGCCAGGACCACTTCGAAGAACTCCACCGTCGCGACCACGGGGAGATCCTATTGAACGCGTGAGACGTTGGTCCGCCTGGCACATGTGCCAGGCGGCACCGCCGCACATGTGCGGCGGTGTGACGCGCCGCATGCGGCGCGTCAGCCCATCGGCGCATGCGCCGATGGGTGGGGACGTACATGTACGTCCCCAAGGGAGGGCCGCATGCGGCCCTCCCGCCCATGCCGTGAGGCATGGGCACATCAGCTTTCAGGCCCGCATGCGGACCGGGCCCATCCTCAAAAGGTCGGCGCGTACTTTCCGAACACGTCCTGCATCGCTCCGCACGCCTCACCCATCGAGCAGCGGTCCTTCAATGCCTGGCGGATCGCGGGCAGCAGGTTGTCCTCGCCGCGCGCGGTCTCGCGTAGTTCCTCCAACCGCTTGTCCACGAGCGCCTGGTCGCGGTTCGCCTTGAAGGCCTTCAAGCGGTCGACCTGTTCGCGCTCCGATTGTGGGTCCACGCGCAACAGGTCGGGCACCTCGAGATCTTCCTCCTCGAACTTGTTGACGCCCACCACGATGTCCTGGCCGATGCGGTAGCGCTCCTGGTAGCCCCACGCGGACTCGTCGATCTCGCCGGTAATGAACTGGATCGCGTTCACGCTGCCCCCCAAGGCGTCCACCTTCGCGATCAGCTCGTTGGCCCTCGCTTCGATCTCGTCGGTGAGCGACTCCACGAAGTAGGAGCCTGCGAACGGATCCACCGTGTCGGTCGCCCCAGACTCATAGGCGAGGATCTGCTGGGTCCGCAGCGCGATCTTGGCCGCGTGCTCGGTTGGCAGGGCCAAAGCCTCGTCGAAGCCGTTGGTGTGAAGCGACTGGGTGCCCCCACACACCGCCGCGAACCCCTGCAAGGCGACCCTGACGATGTTGTTCTCGGGCTGCTGCGCCGTCAAGGTCACACCGCCGGTTTGGGTGTGGAAGCGCAGCATCGTGGACTTCGGGTTGGTGGCTCCGAAGCGCTCCTTCATGATGTGCGCCCACATCCGCCTGGCAGCCCTGAACTTGGCCACCTCTTGGAACACGTTGTTGTGGCCGTTGAAGAAGAAGGCCAGTCTTGGCGCGAAGTCGTCCACGTCCAGGCCCTTCTCGATCGCGGCCGTCACATACGCGATCCCCGAGGACAAGGTGAAGGCAACCTCCTGAACCGCCGAGCACCCCTTCTCCCTGAAGTGGTAGCCCGAGATCGAAATCGTGTTCCACTTGGGCACTTTTTCCTGGCAGTACTGGAACAGGTCGGTCGTGATCCGCATCGTGGGCTTAGGTGGATAGATGTAGTTGCCTCTGGCGATGTACTCCTTGAGGACATCGTTCTGGGTAGTGCCCCTCAGCTTCTCGCTCGGCACCCCTTGCTCCTCGCCGACCAGCTCGTACAGGAGCAGCAGGCACGCCGCGGGCGCATTGATCGTCATCGAGGTCGAGACTTGGTCGAGTGGGATGCCCTCGAACGCGGTCCGCATGTCATCGATCGTGTCGATCGCCACGCCCGTCCTTCCAACCTCGCCCAAGCAGCGCGGATTGTCGGAGTCAAGGCCCAGTTGGGTTGGCAGGTCAAAGGCCATCGACAGGCCGGTCGAGCCCTTGGAGAGCAGGTAGCGGTAGCGCTCGTTTGACTCCTTCGCCGAGGCATAGCCCGCGTATTGGCGCATCGTCCAGGTCTGTTTGCGGTACATCTCCCGGTGTACCCCCCGGGTATACGGGAACTCGCCAGGCTCGCCCAAGTCGAGGTCCGCCGGCAGGTCATGCTCGTCGTAGAGCGCCCCGATCTCGATCCCCGAGTCGGTGAACCTGCGTGGGTCCTCTGGACCCACGATCGGAGCCACGGTGAGGCGCTCCTCGTGCTCTGTATTTGATCCTTTGTCTGTCATCTCCACCAGGAGATCATATTTACGGTTGATCGCATGTGGCCCCGTCGATGGCCAGAGCCGCCAAGCCGTCGGTCAAAACGGGTTCACAGTCGTTATCCTCCGGGCCGTGCCCACCTGCTTGGTAACCGGAGGCGCCGGCTTCTTGGGCTCGCACTTGTGCGACGAGTTGCTGGCGCGCGGTCACAGGGTCATCTGCGTCGACAACTTCGAGACCGGTTCCCTGGTCAACATCGAGCACATCCGCGATCCCGCGCGCTTCAGGCACATCAACGTCGACATCATCGACTCCTATGAGATCGACGAGTCCGTCGACTTCGTCTACCACCTGGCTTCGCCCGCCTCGCCGATCGACTATCTGCGCTTGCCCTTGCACACCTTGAAGGTCGGTTCCTATGGCACCCACAACACGTTGGGTCTAGCCAAGCGCCACCGCGCCCGCTTCCTGATCGCCTCGACATCCGAGGTCTACGGCGATCCTCTGGAGCACCCCCAATCGGAGTCCTACTGGGGTCACGTCAATCCGATCGGCCCGCGCGGCGTCTATGACGAGGCCAAGCGCTACGCCGAGGCCCTCACGATGGCCTACCACCGCCAGCAGGGCGTCGACACCGCGATCGTGCGCATCTTCAACACCTACGGTTCGCGCATGCGCCCCCACGACGGTCGCGCAATTCCCACCTTCTTGCGCCAAGCCTTGGCCAACCGTCCTCTGACCGTGTTCGGTGACGGCTCCCAGACGCGCTCCTTCTGCTTTGTCTCAGACCTGATCCGGGGCCTTATCGCCTTGGCCGAGTCCGGTCACCACGACCCGGTCAACATCGGCAACCCAGACGAGTACACCTTGTTGGAGCTGGCCGAAGCCGTCAAGGAGATCACGGGCGCCGCCTCGGACATCCTCTTCGAGGCCTTGCCTGTCGACGATCCCAAGCAACGTCGGCCCGACATCAGCCTGGCCAAAGAGCTGCTCGGATGGGCGCCCGAGGTGTCCTTGCGCGACGGTCTACGTCGCACGATCGACGCCTCCGGCATAGAGCAGCTGGTTGGTTGAACGCTTCCGCCCAGAGGGGTTGGGACCGCTTGACCATGCCCTGCACACGTGCGCGCCCCTGCGCGCACGTGCTTTCCCAGAGGAGTTGCGACCGCTACATCTGGGAAACTGAGTTGTTGTGAAGTCCGAGATGGGAGTTCGTTCCCCGGACGCGCCGCCCGCCAGCCGTCCCGCACGGCCGCCTTTGCCCGTGCGCGCCCAGCCGGTTCGTCGCCCCCCGGAGGACGTCCTTCCGGCCAAGCCAGACCGCGATGTGCGCTCCAAGCGCCCGCCCGCCCTTTCCTTCGTCCTGCGCATGGACACTATGCGCAGGGGTCTGCGTGTCCTCTCTCTGCTCGCGCTCGACTTGTTCGGGCTGTCGCTTGCGATCTTCACGGCGCTCGCCCTCAAGGCGGCCGTGTTGTCCAGCTTCGACGCCAGCCAGGCCTATAAAGGCACAAGGTCGATCCTGGCCTTCGCCTACCTGTTGACGGCGCTCCTGTTCGCCCGCTCAGGTCTCTACGCCGCGCGCTCCCAGCGTCCCGGTCTGTCGCGCATCGTGGGCTCACTCTTCCAAGTTGCCGTCGTGGCCCTGATCTTCGCGGTGGTCTCGGGCGAACACTTCTCCTCCTACTACATCTTCTACGGATCGCTAGCCTTCGCCCTGCTCTACATATCATCGTTCCGCTACCTCTACGAGCGTGCCACCGGGGCGATCCTGCGTGCCGCCGGCTACCAGCGCCGGGCCGTCTTGGTCGGAACCGGTAAGCACATCCACGACGTGGCCCACGCGCTTGCCGATGCCCCCTCCTCGCCGATCGAAGTCGTCGGCTTCGTCTCGCCCGAGCCCTTGCCCCCTAACGGCATTCGCTGTCTGGGCACGCTCGACCATCTCCAAGCCGTGATCGCCGCCGAGCGCGTCGACGAGGTGATCATCGCCGACCCCGACTTCTCCCAAGAGCTCGCGGTCGAGCTCGTCGATCAGTGCCACCGGCGCGGCGTACGTGTGCGCATAGCTCCCTCCACGATGGAGATCCTGATCCACCGCGCCGAGTTCGTGCCCGGTCAATCGGTGCCCCTGTTCGAGCTGGGCCCACCCGTGTTCGAGGGCATCGACTTCGCTCTAAAGCGCACTTTCGACGCGGTTGGCTCCATCTTGCTCCTGGTGGTGCTTAGTCCCCTGCTGCTCGCCATCTTCCTGGCCGTGCGGCTCTCCTCGCGCGGCCCTGCCTTCTACCGCTCGATGCGCCCAGGCATCGGCCAGCGCCCATTCGCGTGCCTGAAGTTCAGGACCATGTACTACGACGCCCACGAGCGCCAAGGTGCCTTGGAGGGACTCAACGAGGCGGACGGCGCGCTCTTCAAGATTAAGGACGACCCCCGCCTTACACCCGTAGGGCGCTTCCTGCGGCGCTTCTCCTTCGACGAGCTGCCCCAGCTCATCAACGTCTTGCGCGGTGAGATGTCCTTGGTCGGGCCAAGGCCCTTGCCCGAGCGCGACTTTGAGCTGCTCGAGGACTGGCACCGCAAGCGCTACCTCGTCCTGCCCGGGATCACGGGCTTGTGGCAGGTCTCGGGTCGCTCCGAGCTCGACTTCGACGACCTCGTGCACCTCGACTTCATTTACCTGGAGCGCTGGTCTTTGGCCTTGGATCTGGCGATCCTGCTCAAGACGATTCCAGCTGTGTTGATGCAGCGCGGGGCGTACTGACGAAAGCCCGTCCGGGCTCGGACAGCGCGCGCTCGTAGACGCCCCAAGTGGCGCGCGCCACGTCCTCCCAGCTCCATGCGGACGGCGCGTTGCCTTCGGACACCGGCGGGATCACCACCACGCGTCCGCGCTCCAAGCCAAGCCTGGCCACGGCATCCTCGGCGACCGCCTCGCTGGGCACGATCGCGTGTGTGGCGCGCGCAAGCGCCAGGTGGCGCAGCCGCAGGTAGATGCCGCCGCGGCGCATACGCTCGCTCGGACGAGTGAGCACGTCGATGTCGTGGATGCTCACCACCATCGGACACGGACTGCGCAAGATCGCGCCGTCGATCCAAGGCGAGTGGTACACGTCCACATGTCGCGGACGGTGCGTCTCAACGATCTCGATGCCGTCGCCCACGACTCTGTCGAGCCCGCCAAGCAGCCCGCGCGAGTAGCGCCCGGCGCCGCGCACCTCGACGCAAGGCCGGCTGTCGAAGGCGACCCTCATCGTGTCCGGCTCTCCGACTCGCGAGCCCCGACCACGAGACATCCTCACGGCTGTCTCACCAAGAGCACTTCCGACAACATAGACCGTCCAGGTGCTCCCTGTGCACTTTGAAAGAAATCGTTCCCGCTGTTTCCAGCGTTTGGCACAACGCTAGCCTTGCCTCAATCATGTCCTCGCGCACCTACCACGAGAGCTTGTGGGAGGGCATACCTCCAGGCCTGACGCCCAGCGACGCGGGCCTGCGCGAAGTGTTCCTCCTAGACCGCCTCCACGCCGAGAGGGAGCGCCTGGGACGCCAAGTGCGCGTACTCGATCTCGGATGTGGGGAGGGCCACTTCGCCGACGTCCTCGTGCGAGCAGACGCCGGGGTCGTGGCTTGCGATGTCGCGGAGGAGCCCTTGCGGCGTGCCTGCGCAAACCATCCCGACCTTGACTTGCATCTGGTGGAGCCGGGCGGTCCCTTGCCTTTCGCGGATGCGAGCTTCGACATCGTTTGGGCCGGGGAGACGATCGAGCATGTCCTCGACACCTCCCACTGGCTGTCGGAGGTGCGTCGTGTGTTGCCCTCGGGCGGGCTCATCCTGCTCTCCACGCCGGATCATGGTCTGCTATCGCGTCTGCATCTCGCCCTCAGCGAGCGCGCGTTTGCGGCCCATTTCGACCCGCGCTCGGATCATCTGCGCTTCTTTGCGCCCCGCACGCTCGTTGGACTGCTGTCCGACTTCGGATTCGAGGAGATCGCCGTGGCCCGCCGTGGCGGAGTACCGGGTGCCCGCAGAGTGCTCTTGGCAAGCGCGCGGCGCAAGCGGTTCTAAGTGCCTGTCCCCCGAGTGTGGTGTCCAGTTCCTCGTGTGGTGTGGACAGCCGGCGGCGCGGCCCGTAGTGCCTCCACGTAAGCGTTCTGGATCGGGATCGACAGCGGATCCAGATAGACGGCGGCGCGTAGCTCGTTTACCGCTTCGCGCGGATTGGAGCTCATGTCGTACTGCCCCAGCGTCAGCCACGTCTGAGGATTGGAAGGCTGCAGTTGAACCGCCTTCTGCAAGGTCGCCCTGGCGAGCGCGCTCTCGCCCGTGGCCTTCTGCACCGCGGAGAGGGTGAACAAGGCTTGCGCGGACAGAGGATCGCGTTCCACCGCGGCTTGGGCGGCGGAGCGAGCGGCCACCGGGTTGTGTGGCAGCAGCACCAGGGCGTTTTCGGAAGCGTCGACCGAGCGCTGGGGCTGCCACTCCGTCCAGGCTGCCAACAGCGCACCCACCACTACCGCGACCGCGATCCCTGCGCGCACCGGTCCCAGCCGGCCCAACGAGGGCGCCTTCAGGCGTTCGCGGGGAACCTCGGTGCCGGCCGCCTCCTGCGAGCCCGCCGGCGCCGCCAGGTTGCCGGCCGGCAGCGACCCCCGTCCGGCCAACCAACCGGCGCAGAGCAAGGCCACGAAAGCGTTCCCGGGCACGTACCAAGTCCAGTCGGCGAACGAGTGCACTCCGAACACGATCACGATGCACAGCATGCTCAGCATCCCAATGCGCTCTGGCGTATATGCCAATGGAGCGTGTCCCCACCTGAGCGAGGGGGGTGAGCGGAGCCGGGAGCCACTCACCTCCGACGAGGATCCTCGTTGCTGCCGGCCGACCATCCAGCGCCGGTTGAAGGGATGGGTTGGGCGTCCCGCGGCGACCATCCAGGCGATCAGCAAGGCCAGGCTGACAGCCAAGCCGACGATGCCGAGGTCGGCCAGCGTCTGCACTACGTAGCCGTGCGCTTGCCTTACGTCCAAGAGCTGCTTGCGGTAGCGCAGCCGTGCCGTTTCGTAACCGGCTGCTCCCGCGCCCAGCGCGGGATGAGCTTCGAAGATCTCCAGTGCCTCCTTCCAGTAGCGGGCACGTACGCTGCCCACAGCTGTCAAGCGGCCGGGACTGTTGGCCGGCACCGGTGCATTCGGATTCGTCAACGATGAGAGGTCATGGGAGATCGTGCCGGTGAGCCCTCGTTTTGTGGCGGCGAGCCCGCCCACGCCGGCCAACAAGAGCAGCACCAGCAGCGAGGCCAGCGCGATTCCTACGGCGCGCCGGGTGCTACCGGCCGGAGCGCGACGGTCGCCGAAGAAGCCGATCGCGATGCCTACCAAGGTCAGCAAGATCAGCATCGCGCAGAGCAGCGCACCGAGCTGATGGCCTGCGTGGGTGCGCACCCCAAGCGCCACTCCATCGCTACTCAGTGCGTGGCGAGAGAAGTCCCAGGCGACAACCGGAGCAGCACCCAGCCCGCCCACGATCAATACGCGAGCGCCGCGTAGACGCAAGGGCACCATGCACATCCAGGCCGCCACCCCGATCACCAAGGCGGCCAAAGCGCCACGTGAGTAAGCGAGCATCAACGTGACTATCAACAAGCCCGTGGCAGGGTAGGCGAGTGCGTTCAGCAGAGCATGACCCGCGCGTCGCGCGCCCAGCCACAGGCAGCCGATCGTGCCCATCGCCGCAGTCAGGCCGATCGCATTCCAGTACCCATAGGGTTCCTGCAGGCGGGCATAGAAGTTGGCTTCGGCGCTCAGTACCAGATCGCCAGGCAACACCTTCGTGAGCAGCGCATAGGCACATACCAGCACCGCAGCCAGCACCGTTCCGCCCAAGAGTGCGCGCCATCCGTCCGGGACTACCCAGGCGAGCGCCACGGCCGCTGCGAACAGGCCGCTGTAGGCGAGCATCCTGCCGGCGTCCTGCCAGCTCGCGTCGGGAGCCACCGACCAGGCGACTGAGAGCCCCGTCAGGGCGGTGAAGGCCAGCAATAGGCCGATCGACCACACCCCGCGCGCACGAAATCCAGCTGCCGCAAACACAACCACTCCCGTGATCAGCGCACCCGCGGCAAGTGTCGTCGTTAGCTCGAGCGTGGTCATTGGCGCCAGGTTCAAGCCGCCTCTGGCGAGGAACGTCGCATAGCAGAGGACGCCGGCGACGGCCAGCGTCGCGGCCGCGGTCACGCCCGCTCTCGGTTCCTGGCCGACAGGAAGCGAAAGCGGCTCGACCGGCTCTTCGCGCAGCACCGCCGCGGAGTGCTCAGCTGTCACGGCGTGAGCGGACACGCTTTCGCACCTCCCCGATCGTGAGCGCGACGGCGCCGGCAGACATCAGCGCAAGCACGGCAAACAGAGAGTGAGGCAGGGTGTTGATCGCCGAGGCGATATTGGCGTGTACCACGCCCGGACGAATCGGTTCGCTGCCGATACGCACGGGTGTCGCGCCATTGTGGTGAGCGTTCTGAACCGCGCTCTGCTCGGTTGGTGTCAGTGCCAGGGGCACGCTTGCCGGGCTTGTTGTGGAGGCCACTTCGCCGCCGCCACCCGCAGCCGCAAGCTCGGCTTTGCGGATTTCTTCGGTGCATGCGGTGTACTCCACGACTATTGTCGGCAACTGTTTGAGCGCTTGGCGATAGGCGTTTTGGCTGTAGCCGCCGAACGATTCTTTTTTCGCGCACTTTTCAACGATCGTCGAGGCTTGGCTGGCTTGCGCGGATGAAGCGCCGGCGAGTAGGCCCAGAATCGCGATCGAGACGGCAATCAGGCGCATGCCCACGCCCGCGAGCAGTTTCACGCGGCGCGGCACCCGGTGTGCGCTTGGCACCCGGCGCACCACGCCCGCAAGCGTGTCCCCGCCCCTGTTCTTGTTGACCGACAGCCCTTCCAAGAGGCCCAACGCTACCTCACCGTCCCCCCGACTGGCCCACGTCGGCAAGCGCGCGGGAGAAGCCCTCGGCCCACGCCTCTCGGGTATACGCGGCCACATCTTCGCGCCCGGCCGCGCCCAGTAGAGCGCGCCGATCGGGGTCGCGCGCCAGCTGTCTCAAAGCGGCGGCCAATGCAACCGCATCCCCAGCGGGCACCACCAAGCCGTTGCGGCCGTCTTGTACCAAGCCACCTGCCGCGGCGCCGACTGCGTCGCTTGCGATCACTGGAAGTCCCCGATTCATTGCCTCGTTTGCCACGAGTCCCCATGGCTCGCGGAAAGTCCGTGTTGGAATCGATGGCACCACCAAAACATCTGAGGCCTCATAGAAGTTGCGCAACTCCGTCTGAGTGACCTGCACAAAGCGCGCCACCGCGCCGCCGGCCGGGACCCAAGGGGGGGTGGATCCCGCACCGACGAGGACGAGCGCGGCGGTTGGTGCCTGCAGGCCCGACATGCTCCAAGCCTCCTCGAGCACCCTCAGTCCCTTTTCCCGGGCCGGCCGTCCTGCAAACAAGAACTTCACAGCCGCGCCGGCCGGCCATCTCGGGTCGCTCGGAATGCTTGCCTCGGGCGAGCGCCAGAAGGCGTTGTCGACCGCCTGGGGAGCAACGTGAACACGCCTCGCGCCTCGCGCCTGCACGTAGGCGCTCACATGCGATCCATAGGTGACGATCGCGTCGGCCGAGCGGTACAGGCGCAGCAGAGCCGGATAGCTGAGCGCGTGCGCCGCACTGCGCGGGTGCGCCCACAACGATGCCCACAGAATCAAAGGAACCCGTGCGCGCCGCGCTCCCGCCCACGAGCCAGGCAAGGCTAGGCGTCCGCCAGTGGAAGCAACCACGGCGCGGTAGCGTCCGCTCGCCGCCAGCGCATACAACTCGCTTGCGCCCTTTAGGGTGTGCTCGTGCACGTGACGATGGGGGAAGGGCAACTCGTCCGCTGTCGCACCGCCGCCGTGTGCGAGCCGGCCGCCGAACAGCGCGTACTCGACATCCTCGCGCTCGTGCAACCGCGCGAACGCCGCCACCCGGTAGGCGGGCGCGTGGCCCGTCACGAACAGGACCGGCTTCATCGCACCGCTTGTTCGTAGGCCATCACCGTCTGCTCGCCGCAACGGCGCCAGCTGAAGTTGGCGGCGACCGTCTCGCGCGCCCTGATGCTCGCCTCGCGCAGTCGCCCTGGATCGGAAAGCAGCTCGTCGATGCGCTGGGTGAGTCGCTCGATGTCGCCTGGCGGGACCAGTACGAAGCCGTCGCCGGCGGCCGCGATCTCCTCCGGTCCAGGCTCCCCGCGACAGCCGATGGCCGGCACTCCGCCAGCCATCGCCTCTATGTAGGCGACCCCGAAAGCCTCCTCGGTCGAAGGCATCGCAAATAGCGTGCATCGGCGCGCCACGGCGATTGCCTGCTCGTGAGGCAATTGACCGTGAAACTCGACACGCTCACCCACGCCCAGACGCGCGGCGAGTCCTTCCAACGCGATCCGCTCCGGCCCGTCCCCCACGATTGTGTAGCGCAATGTCGGGTAGCGCTTGGCCAGCACGGCGAGCGCCCGCATCACGTCGGCATGGCGCTTGCGGGCGACCACGTGGCCGACCGTTACCAACGAGGGTTGCAGGTCGCGCTTGCCGCCGGAATCGGGCAGGTCGGCGCCGAGGTGAACCACTTTGGCTTCGCGCGCTCCGTAGTGACGCGCCAGTTCGGCGATGCCTGAGCTGTTGGCGAGCACGTCGGTGGCGCCCGCCAGGTTGCGTTCCACCGCCAAGCGGCCCGCTTCGCTGCGCGGCGCCGTGTAGAGCACGTCGCCTCCGTGCACCGACACGACGAGTGGCAGGTCGAGCCTGCGTGGGCGGTTCAGCGCCCGGTGCACCGCGTCCGCTGCGGGAACCGCGTTGTGGGCGTGTACGAGGTCGAACCTGAACGAGCGCCGCATGTGGCGCAGAGCTAGCCCCAACGCAGGAGCGCCCCAAGCGCCCCATGCTTGGTAGTAGCGCGCCCTGGGTGGGGATGCATAACGCACGTAGGTGACATCCAGACCGTCGAGAGTCTGTTTGCGCGGCTGGCTCGCAAGATCGCGCAGTGCGCGGACGGGTCCTCCCTGAGTGGGTGGGATTCGAGAGAAGGAGGCGCGCGGTGGCACGAGTCGATGCAGCACGATCACCTTCACCTCGGCCCCCGCGTCGCGTGCAGCCAAAGCCTGGCGGTGGGCCCACACGCCCAACACCGGATCGCCTTGGCGCGGATAGAACTCGGATACGACGACGACCTTCACGATTGCCCCCACCCCGCTTCTGGCGGGGCGGGGGAGTTGCAAGGGTGGGCGGGTGCCCTCCGCCCCGTCTCCGGCGGGGCAGTGGAGCTATGCAGGTGGGAGCTCACCAGTGGCGGTGGGTGACGAGGGTTTGCTGGGCTTCGCTTGCCTTCAGGTAAGACCGTCCAGCCAGGAACGCGCGCGCCTCGTCCAAAGCCTGCTCGCGAGAATATGTGCTTGCCGCTGGCGCCGCGCGATGGGCGATGGGGGTGGCGTCGACCACGCCGCAACGCCAACCTTGATCGCGCGCGAGTGCCGCCCAGTGAAGATCCAAGCCCCAGCCCATGCGCAGATCGGGGAACGGCAGCAGTGTGGAGAAGGTCGAGCGAGCAAAAGCCGTCAAGGGTCCGATCTCCACGAAGCGAGTCTCGCGTACGACGTCGCCGCTGCGTCGTCGGGTCACTTGCCAGGCCGCGTGCGAGGCAAGTCGGTGAGCGGGCTGTGCAAGGTCAAGCGCGAAACGCTCGGCCAGGAACAGGAATCGATCGAGGAAGCCTTTGGGGAGGATGATGTCGTCGTCCACGACTAGCAGCCAGTCGCAATCCTCCTGGTGGTGTGCTCCAAGCAGCAGATTCAGGTTCTCGAACTTGCCGAGACTCCCCGCGGGGGCGAAGTGGACATCCACATCGTGGCGCGAGCGCGATAGCTCCGCGCGAATAGCTCCCACGAGCTGTTGGTGTTGGGGACGCTCGACCCCAAGCACAAGTATTTTCCGCGTGGGAGGCCCAAGCTGTGCGGCCCGGGCGAGGCGCCGTGCTCGGCCGGAGAGGATCTCCAATGTGTCGGCACTCAGATCCAGGCAAGCGCGGCGGAAGCCGTCGACTCCGCCGACATGACCGCTTTCGCCCGAGAGGAAGTCGTCGAGGGGGATGGCGTCCATGGGGTCCCGCAAGAAGCGCTCGGTGCTCTCCGCCGGGCTGTCCTCAGTTGAGGCGTTCGCGTCGGAGGCGGCGTTCAGAGAGCGCTCGGAGCGGCCGTCCGTTCGCAGCGCTTCCAGCAAGCGCCCGCCGCTATGCGCGACCATTATCAGGCCAGCCGGGCAGCGACGGCGAACGACGTGCCCCAAACATCCGACCAGCGTGCGCAGCTCGTGGGCGCGTGAGGGCGCCTGTCCGCGCCATGCGTCGAAGCGTCTGGCGGCACGTCCGCGTGCATAGGCGGCGCGGCATAGAGGACGCAAGCGCGCGTCATCCGGTGAGCGGCGGTGATCCAAAGATGCCTTCGCCACATAAAGGATTTGGGCGGAGGGGATTACGCAGACGAGCCGTTCCTGCCACTCCTGCTCGTCGCCGCCGTGCTCCAATGAGACGTCGAACGGTCCCACCCGATCAAGGGCGGTGCGACGGATCGTCATGTTGGCGCCCCATGCGAAGCGCGTCGGGGTGTCGTCCGGCCCGAGGTCGAGCGAGGTAATCGGTGCTCGCTCGCGCCCGCATGAGCGCGGCGGCGCGCCTTCCAAGTGCGGCCGGATTGGGCCCGTGAACACATCTACTTGTGGGTTTGCGTGAGCGGCGCGAAGCAAAGCTCCAAGCCATCCGTCGCAGACTTCGACATCGTCGTCGACGAACACCACAAGCTCACCTTCCGTGCGCGCCACGCCAGTGTTGCGCGCCACGTTCAGACCAAGCGGCCCCGGGTGAGGCTCGTAACGCGCACCGAAGCGGTTCGCGAGCCGACGGACCTGCTCGGAGTCCCCAGCGTCATCCACCACGACTACCTCCGCACCCGCCGCGGACGCTTGCGGAGCGATCGAGGCTAGGGCCACCCGCAAGTAGTCCAAGCGTGCCCGTGTGGGTACCACGATCGACGCGGAAGGTGGCTCTGAAGCGGAGGGCATGCCGCAACAGTCTAGGTTTGCGGGGAATGGTCCTCTTCTTGCACAACCGCTATCGCACTACCGGCGGCGAGGAGCGCGTGGTCGAGGAGCTGCTCGCCCTCGTCCGCGAGCGGATGGGGGAGCCGGCGCAGCTGCTTGCGCGCGACTCCTCCCAAGTCGGCACTGCGCGTGCGGCCGCGGGGCTGTTGCGCGGCGGCCTGGGCGCCCGCGAAGTGGCCAAGGCCGTGCGTTTGACAGGGGCCACGGTCGTGCACGCCCACAACTTGAATCCACTGTTCGGCTGGCGCGCGCTGGCCGCCGCCCGTGCTGAGGGGGCTCGTGTGGTGCTGCACCTGCACCAGTATCGCTTGGTGTGCGCCAATGGCGTGTCTTTCACGGAAGGTCGCGAGTGCACGCGCTGTCACGGACGCAACACATTGCCCGGGGTGATTCACAACTGTCGCGACAGTCGCGCCGAGGCGCTCGTCTATGGCGCCTCGCTCGCCTTGTGGCAGCGACGCATGGTCGCGCACGCGGATGCCGTGATCGTGCCGAGTGTGTTCGCACGCGAGCGCCTGCGCGAGCTGGGCGCGCCGCTCGACTGGGGTCGCGTGCACGTGCTGGCGCCTCCGGTGAGTGTCGGGGCCGAGGCCAACACCGCGTCGGGAGGGTTTGCTCTGGTTGTCTCCAGGCTTGCCCCCGAGAAGGGGATTGATCTGGCGATCGAGGCTTGCCGCCTCGCCGGGGTGCCCTTGGTCGTGGCTGGCGATGGTCCACAGATGGGTGCCCTGCGCGCGCATGCGCGCGCACACGCGGGGCAGCCCAAAAGAGAACGTCAACATCCACACGCAAGCCAAGACGTGCGCTTCCTTGGCCGCGTCGACGACGCCACGCTCGCGCGCCTGCGCAAAGAGGCCGCGCTGGCGATCGTCCCTTCGCGCTCGGCAGAGACCTTCGGGATGGCGGCCGCCGAGGCTATGGCCGCCGGTCTGCCAGTCGTGGCCAGCCGCGTTGGTGCCCTACCGGAGTTGGTCGAAGAGTCGGCTCTCGTGGAGCCCGGGGATGCCGCCGCGCTCGCTCAAGCGATCGGGCGGTTGTGGGGCGACACGGCCGCCGGCGAGCAGGGCCGGAGGCGAGTGAGCGAGCTGTGTGGGCCCGAGGTTGTGACAGCGGGCTTGCGGGCGGCATATGGAATGGATCCAATTACTGGTCATCACGTCTAAGCGTTGCTCCCGTACGGCCTGGCTCAGCACCGACGATCAGGACAGACGGAGGAAGATGGCTAAGCCAGCGTCCCATCTGGCACAAACCAATGCGCCTGGAGGTTGCTCACGCGCGCAATGCGCTCGTAATCGCGGTCGTAGTGGAGGAGCGGAACGCCAGCCTGCTCGGCGGCCGCGCCGATTAGGAGATCAATCGGCGGGATTCGGCGATGGTCGCCGCTGGTCGAGAGGAGTTTTTGGAGATTGCGAGCCCGCGTCCACAACCCTGCGGCCATAGCGACCGACTCGAACGCGTCAAGTCGCTCGGTCACGTCCTTGGCGCGTGACTCGTTGGGAGTTAGACGAACCAACTCGAGAACGATCAGATCGCAGACAAGCACCCGGCCGGCAGTGACCTGAGCGTTGAACCACGAGGCAAGGGCGGGAAAGCGGCGGTCGCGCACCCAAGTCCATACACCTGTGTCGAAAAGGGCGGGTCGGTCGAGCGCGACAGGCTCAAACTCAGTCTTGCTGCTCAGTGAACCGCTCCTGACGATTTGTCTCGACCTGGGCCGGTGAGCCGTCTATGTCTCGCGTCACGTCGAAATCTGCCAGTGCGCGGCGTCTGGCAACGTCGCGCAGCGCCGCATTGACGGTCGCGCTGAGGCCCTCGGTGCCCAGCTGCACACGCGCCGCATCGAGCGCACCCGTGTCGATGTCAACTGTGGTGCGTGTCATACGCATCAGTATAGAGCATCGTCAGAGATGCTGATTCGGCCCACTCGGGCTCGGCCAACCAATCCCATAAGCTCCCCAATCGTGACCACGCAACCCAAGCGCGCCCTTGTTACGGGCATCACCGGGCAAGACGGGTCGTTCCTGGCGGAGCTGCTGCTCGAGAAGGGCTACGAGGTCATCGGCATGGCTCGCGGCGGCGGCAAACGGGAGCTGGGCTGCTCGGAGCATCTGCGCGAGCGTTACGGCCTAAATGAGCGCTTGAAGCTTGTGGATGGCGACCTGCTTGACGCGAGCAGCCTGCGGGCGGCGGTCAAAAATAGCCGGCCTGACGAGCTGTACCACCTCGCTTCGCCTTCGTTCGTGCCCGCCTCGTGGGAAAAGCCCGCCGAGGCGACGGAGGCAATCGCCGGATCTACTGCGACGCTATTGGAGGCAGTACGGGACATGACTCCGCAGACGCGAGTCTGGGTGGCCGCGTCTGGTGCGATGTTCGGCGATGCCGGGGAGAGTCCGCAACGCGAGAGCACGCCGTGTCGGCCCACAAGCCCTTACGGGATTGCCAAGCTGGCCGCACACCAACTCACGGGCGCGATGCGCACACACGACGGCCTGTATACGTGCTCGGGGATCGTGTTCAACCACGAGTCTGAGCGCCGCCCGCAGCAATTCGTGACCCGTACGATCACCCGTGCGGCGGCCGAGATCAAGTTGGGCCTGGCCGAAGAGGTGACACTCGGCTCGCTCGACGCCGTGCGCGACTGGTCATTCGCGGGTGACGTAATGCGCGGAGCTTGGCTCATGCTCCAACAGGAGCACCCCGAAGACTACGTATTGGCCAGCGGCGTAGGGCGAACCGTGGCCCAGCTGGCGGAGACAGCGTTCGCTTGTGTCGGGCTTGAAGCGGAGCGCTACATACGGGTCGATCCCAAGCTTGTGCGGGCCCCCGAGCAGACGCCCAGCGTGGGCAATCCGAGCAAGGCGCGCGAGCGGCTCGGGTGGGAGCCTGAACTGAGCTTCGAGCAGCTGGTGCGGCGCATGGTGGAGTCCGACCTGCGCGAGCTCCAAGCCGTCGCAGGCCGCGCGTAGACTGCCTCTGGATGACGACCGTCGGCATCATCGGGCTTGGCTACGTCGGGTTGCCGCTTGCGGTGGCCTTTGCCGAGGAGGGCTGCGAGGTTGTGGCGGTGGACGCCGACCCGCGCAAGACGCGACAGCTGCAGGCCGGCTCGTCCTACATCGAGGACATCCCCTCCGAGCGACTGCAGGCGGTGCTCGAGCGGTTGACTGTGACCACTGGCTATGAGGCTTTGGGGGGCGTCGATGCCGTCTTGGTGTGCGTGCCCACCCCTTTGAGCGTGAACCGCGAGCCCGATCTGGGCCCGCTTGTGGACAGTATGAGGACCCTGTCCAGCGTGCTCCGGGCGGGTCAGCTGGTGGTGCTCGAGTCGACCACTTATCCCGGCACCACGCGTGAGCGGGTCGCGCCCCTGCTCGAGGAGTCGGGCCTGAAGGCGGGCGGCGATTTCCACCTGGCCTTCTCACCCGAGCGCGTCGATCCGGGCCGAACCGACTTCACGATGCGCAACACACCCAAGGTGCTTGGTGGCCTCACCGAGGCTTGCGCCGATCGCGCCCAAGCCTTGTACGAAATGGTGTGTGACGAGATCGTGCGGGTATCCAGCCCGGAGGCCGCCGAGTTGACGAAGCTGCTCGAGAACATCTTCAGGTCGGTCAACATCGCCTTGGTCAACGAGCTGGCGATGTTGACCGATCGCATGGGCATCGACATCTGGGAGGTGGTCGAGGCGGCGGCCACCAAGCCCTACGGGTTCATGCGCTTTGAGCCGGGGCCCGGGATGGGCGGACACTGCCTGCCGGTCGACCCTTTCTATCTGAGTTGGCGGGCACGCGAGTTCGACATGAGCACCGAGTTCATCGAGCTCGCGGGCAAGGTCAACCAGCAGATGCCTTATCACTGTGTGGCCAAGGTCCAACGAGCTCTCAACGACGCCGGACGGGCTGTGAGGGGCGCCCGCGTGGCGGTGTTCGGGGTCAGCTACAAGCCCGGAGTCGGCGACGTGAGGGAGTCACCCTCCTTGAAGATCCTCGAACTGCTGAAAGGCCTCGGCGCCGAGCTGGCTTATCACGACCCGCACGTGCCCACACTCCCCGAGTTTGGTCTGAGCAGCGTGCCTGTGGAGCAGGCGCTGAGCGACGCGGATCTAGCTCTGATCGTGACCGCCCATCCAGGCGTGGACTACGCCTTGATCGCCCAGCGCGCGCGCATCACGGTGGATCTGCGTGGGGTCACGCGCGGAAGCAGCGTGCCCAGTGTGGTGCGTCTGTGAGCGAGCAGAGCGGTACGACAGCAAGTGCCGCGGCGCGGCGCAAAAGTTGGGCTCTTCCCAGCGTTAAGCGCCTATGAGTCAATGTGCACCGGGCCCCGTGCTCGGCGAGAACGTCAAGGTTGGCGAGAACGTCACGTTCGGCGCCTACGTGGTCGTCCACGATGGCACCACGATCGGCGACGGCTGCGTGATCGAGGATCACGTCGTGCTCGGCAAGCGCCCCCGTCTTGCGCGCAGCTCCTCGGCCAAAGGCGATGTCGGCAACCTCGTGCTGGGTGAGCGCGTGACAGTGTGCTCCGGCGCGGTTGTGTTCGCCGGAGCGAATGTCGGCGACGAGGCGATCCTGGGCGACCAGTCGTTCGTGCGCGAGCGCTCCCAGATTGGCGAGGGTTCGGTTATCGGGCGAGGCAGCGTTGTCGACAACGACGTCACCGTGGGCGCGCGTGTAAGGGTCCAGACGAGCGTCTATCTGACCGCGTTCACCGTCGTCGAGGACGACGTTTTCGTGGGCCCCGGGGCGACTACCACCAACGACAATACGATGAACCGGCACGGCCCCGAGACGCCCTTGCGTGGAGCTATGTTGCGCCGCGCCTGCCGGGTCGGGGGCGGCACAGTGCTCACCCCTGGAGTGGAGATCGGCGAAGAGGCGTTCGTGGCGGCTGGTGCCGTAGTCACCAAGGACGTGCCCGCGCGGGGCGTCGCGATCGGCGTACCGGCGCGAGTCGTGCGCGAGGTTGGCGAGCCGGATTTGCTCGAGCGCTGGCGCTAGAGCACCAAACGAACCGCGCTTACGACCTCTTCGACCTGCTCGCGCGAGAGCACGGGGCTGATCGGGATCGCCAGGTGCGTGCGCGCGGCCTCTTCGGTGCCGGGCAGCTTGGCGCCCTCGCCCCACGCGCGCATCGCTGGCTGGGCGTGGACGGGCGTGCGGTAATAGGCGCGGCAGCCGATCCCCGCCTCGCCCAAAGCGCTTGCGAGACGGTCTGCTTCGGAATGGCGCACCACGTACAGGTGCCAGGCTGGCTCCGAGCCTACGGTCGCGCGCGGCAAGGTCACGAGGTCTCCCAGGCCCAGCTCGACGTACTCCGAGGCTGCCCGGCGGCGCCCATCCGACCACCCGTCGAGGTGGGGAAGCTGGACACGCAGGATCGCCGCCTGTAGCTCGTCCAGGCGCGAGTTGTAGCCGACCAGGTCGTAGGTCACCTTGTCGTGGGAGCCATGGAAGCGCAGCACCCGAGCCCGCTCGGCCACGTCGTCGTCGGAGGTTACGACGACGCCCCCGTCGCCGAAGCAGCCCAGGTTCTTGGAAGGAAAGAACGAGAATGTGGCGGCCTTGCCCAGCGAACCGGGTCGCCCGTGCTTGCCGGTCGAGCCGGCCGACTGGGCGGCGTCCTCGAGCACCGGCACGCCCAGCTCTTCTATCTCCCCGACGGGAGCCAAATTGCCGAATAGGTGCACCGCGATCACGGCCTTGGTGCGCGGCGTGAGCGCCTCGGCGACCGTTTCGGCGTTGATGCAAAACGTTTGCGGGTCGATGTCGCAGAACACGGGCGTGGCGCCCGTGGGGGGGATCGCCTCGGCAGAGGCGTAGAACGTGAAGGAGGGCACCAACACCTCGTCGCCCGGCCCCACGCCCATCGCGCGCAAGGCGACCGTGATCGCCTCCGTGCCGTTGGCCACCCCGACCGCGTGTTTGGCGCCGCAGTAGTCGGCGAACTCGCGCTCGAAGGCCTCGACCTCGGGGCCAAGGATGTAGTAGCCCGAGTCGAGCACGCGCGCCACGGCGCCACGCAACTCCTCACGCAACGGCTGAAGCGCCGTGGAAGTGTCGAACAAGGGGACGGTCATAGCTCAGATCAGCGATCGGATCGAAGGGCGCGCCACTTGAGCGGTGGTCGCCTCATCTCGCCAGCAACTCGATATCCGAACGAGTCATCAAGCGGATCAGCTCCTCGAAGCTCGTCTGAGGCTTCCAGCCCAGATCTCGCTCGGCCTTTGCCGGGGTGCCAATCAGGTGGTCCACCTCGGCGGGCCTCACGAACGCGGGGTCGAGCGTCACGTACTGCTCGAAATCCCCGAGGCCGGCCTCGTCGAAAGCGACCTGGCAGCACTCTCTAACCGAGTGGGACTCGCCCGTGGCGATCACATAGTCCTCGGGCTCGTCGCGCTGCAGCATCAGCCACATCGCCTCGACGTAGTCCTTGGCGTAGCCCCAGTCGCGCTCGGCGTCGAGATTGCCCAGGCGCACCTCTTTGAGCAGGCCGTGCTTGATAGCGGCGGCGTGCCACGTGATCTTGCGCGTAACGAACTCCAAGCCGCGACGAGGGCTCTCGTGGTTGAAAAGGATCCCCGAGGTCGCATGCAGGTCGTAGGACTCGCGGTAGTTGACCGTGATGAAGTGCCCGTATGCCTTGGCGACGCCATAAGGCGAGCGCGGGTAGAAGGGCGTGGTCTCGGTCTGCGGGGACCTCCAGGACCTTGCCGAACATCTCACTCGAGGACGCTTGGTAGAAGCGAGCCTCGGGACAGACTTCGCGCATCGCCTCCAGCATCCGGGTGACGCCCGTGCCCGTGAACTCGGCGGTCAAGGTCGGCTGGATCCAGGAGACGGCCACGAAGGACATCGCCGCCAGGTTGTAGATCTCATCTGGCTGGGCGGCCCGCATGGCGTCCACGAGCGAGCGCTGGTCGAGCAGATCGCCCTGGTGCAGGACGATGCGGTCGCGGATGTGCTCGATGCGGTCGAACTTCTCGGTGGAGGCGCGTCTCACCATCCCGTGTACGTCGTAGCCGTGCTCGAGGAGCAATTCGGCGAGGTAGGACCCGTCCTGACCGGTGATCCCGGTGACGAGCGCGGAGCGTTTGTTGTTCATGGGCGAGGACCCTATCTGGAGTCGCTGTCAGATGGCGCTGGAGCGCCGGTCTGTGAGCGGGGCGATTCAGGCGCGAGCGCGAGCGTGGGTGGGTGAGGCTGACAGGTCTCGCAGCCACTGGACGGTGGCGGCGACGCCCTCCTCGACCCCGATTTTGGCCTCCCAGCCGAGCATGTCCTTAGCCTTCTGCACTGAGGGCCAGCGCCGCGGTACGTCGACCTCGAACGTGGGCAGATGCTCCAGCTCGAAATCGTCAGGGTCCTCGCCGCATGCCTCCCAGATGATGCGGGCTGTCTCCGCCACCGTGAGCTCGCGCGAGGCGGAGATGTTGAAGTCCTGGTTCAGGCCCTCCGGCGAGGAGGTAGCCGTGACGACGCCGTCGGCGATGTCGTCAATGTGGGTCAAGGTGCGTGTCTGCTCGCCCGAGCCGAAGATCTGTAGCGGTCGCTGTCCCGACAGGACCTTCTTGATCAGGTCGGGCACCATGTGCGCGATCCCCGCCTCCTCGTCGGGCATCTCCCCTGGCCCATAGGCGTTGAAGGGTCTACAAATCGTGAAAGGGAAGCCATGCTCGGCGTGGGCGGCTCT
Source organism: uncultured Solirubrobacterales bacterium (assembly GCA_963726465.1). Lineage (GTDB taxonomy): Bacteria > Actinomycetota > Thermoleophilia > Solirubrobacterales > Solirubrobacteraceae > Palsa-744. The sequence goes on along the minus strand of CAVSCQ010000045.1, from coordinate 162,261 downwards.
GCAGTAGACCTCGCCGGTCAGCTTGGAGAAGCCATAGGCGGACTGGGGGGTGGGGCAGTCGGGCAGGTGGGCCTCGGTGGTGGGGAATTCGGTGGCCCGCTCGAACACCATTGAGGAGGACACATACGTGAAGCGCTCCACTTCGAGGTCGAGCGCGGCCCGGAAGACGGCGTTGTAGAGTCCGTTGTTGACCTCGGTCAGGGTGTGGGGCAACTTGTGGAAGTTGGCGATCCCGCCCACGATCGCCGCTAGATGGATCACGTGCGAGCAGCCGTCCATCGCCACGCGCGCCTGTGCGAAGTCGCGCAGGTCGCCGGTGTGGACCTCACAGCCCTCCCTCATCCATAGTGGGGCGGAGCGCTGGTCGGATACCCGTACCTCATAGGCCGGGTCGGCCAAGAGCCGCTTGACGACCGCGGCGCCGATCGTGCCGGCACCGCCGGTGACGAGCACTCTGCTCATCGACTCGTCTGCGTCCCGAGGCGCGGTGTGAGATGAACCAAAAGGGGGGGCCTACGCGCGCGCGGGGGGTGTGCGTTTGCGTTCATGTGTACGCAGCCCCCAAAGCCGCCAGCTCGCTGGCGTAGGCGAACACCTGGCCGGCGCCCCAGCAGTTCCAAGGGTCCACCACGAGGCACTCGGGGCCGGCGCGGCGCGCGATCGTGGCGAGCGCTGCCGGCTCGCGGAACTCGGCGTGGTTGGCCGCCACGACGACCACGTCCGCATCCGCGACGGCTTCCTCGAAGGTGGCGGTCGGCGTCGGTACATGCGGATCGTGGGGCACCACGTCCGCCAGCTCGCGCTCCAACAGCCGGATCAGCTTGTGGGCGAGCGAGTCGCGCTCGTCGTCGGTGTCGGCCTTGAACGCCAGGCCGAGTACCGCGACCTTGCGCCCCGACAGCGATCCCGCGCCCAAGGCGCCGGCCGAGGAGCCCGCTGATCCAGCCGACGATTCCGCCGATCCAGCGGCTGGTGCCAGTCGCCGGCGGATCCCTTCCACCAGGAACAGGGGCACCGACTCGTTGACGCGTGAGACCGCCAAGAGCATTCCGGGGGCGTTGGAGCGCTCCTCGGAGAAAGTGAAGTCCTTGCGCAAGCAGGTGCCGGCCGTGAGCCCCGGCTGAGCCAGGCCGCCGCGAGGGTAGTCGCGGTTGACGAGATCGATCACCTCGAAAACGTTGGCGCCGTAGCGCTCACAGTCCATCATCAGGAGATTGGGCAGGGCGAAGTGGGTGTAGCGCAGGATGTTGGCCCAGATCTTGGCCAGCTCGGCTTGGACGGGCGTGGTTTGGACGATCGGGGCCTCGAACACGGAGAACAGCTCGGCCACGACCTCGCCGGAGCGGAGGCCGACGCCGCCGACGATGCAAGGCAAAGAGTCGATCTCCTGTAGGAAGCGTCCTGCCGCGATCCGCTCGGGCGCGTGTGCCACGAAGACGTCCTCACCGATCCCAAAGCCGCGGTGCTTGGCCAGATAGCCGGCCACGAATTCGGTCGTGCCGGGGGCGACGGTGGAGCGCAAAGTGAGCGCGTGTCCCGGCTGCAAGGCCCCGAGCAAGTCGTCCAAGGCCGAGCGGATGTCGCGCATGTCGATCTCTATGTGCGAAAAGGAGGGGGTCCCCAAGCGTGATCACGATGTGCTTGGCCTGGGCGGCATCAACGACCTGTTCGGACAGGGAGAGGCGCCCGCTCGCGCGGACGCGCTCGAGCAAGGCTTGGGCGTCGGTCTCTTGGAAGGGCATTAGGCCTTCGCGCACGGACCCGAGACGCGCGGGGTCGTTGTCGATTCCGATCACGGTGAGACCTCTGTCGGCAAACGAGAGGGCCAAGGGCAGGCCGACGCGCCCGAGGCCGACGACGGCGACGTCGGCGGCTGTGTTTGACTCTGGCATCAGTCGCAGGTTATCGGCGCTAGCTTGTGCCCGTGAGGGTGCGCAAGTACTGGCGCGCAAAGCTCACTACGAAGCGCGGGTTTTGGGTGAGGTAGCGCCGCCACAGGCGCTTCGGCTCGCGCGAGAGCCGGTAGACCCACTCCAGACCGCCCCGTTGCATCCAGGAAGGGGCCTGGGAGACGATGCCGGCATGGAAGTCGAAGGCGGCGCCCACTCCCACCAGCAAGGGAGCCGCCAAGAGGGGGCGCATCTCGTGCATCCAAAGCTCCTGCTTGGGCTGGCCAGTACCGACCCACACGACCTGGGCGCCGGAGGCGTCGATCTCGGCGATCGCGTGCTCGCGCTCCTCGGTGGTCAACGGACGGAAGGGGGCGACCAGCCCCCGACGATGCGCAGGCCGGGAAAGCGCTCGCGCAGGCGCTTCATCAGTAGGTCCAAGGCCTCGGGCGAGCGCCCGCCGTACAGGTAGATGGGGATCCCGGTGGTTGCGGCGTGGGCGCAGAAGTGGGCCATCAGGTCAGGGCCGTACACGCGTGTGGCTTTGCTGTGGCCCAGCAGGCGCAGGGCCCAGACGAGCGGCTGGCCGTCGGGCACCGCCAAGGTGGCGCCGAGCACGGCCGTCATCGTGGAAGGGTCGTCGCGGGCGGACATGACCAGGTTCACTGCGGCCGCCGTCACGGTCGCACGGGCGCCGGCCTCGATTGTGGTGTCCATCCAGGCGACTACCTCCTCGTATGAGGAGACGGCCAAAGGGACGCCCAAGATCGCGGCGCGTGGCGGCGGCGGCGGAGCGGTAGGTGTGGGTGACCCGGAGATTGGTCGAAAGCCTATCCGCGGATTGTGCCCCAGGGTGCATGCGATCCGATGGATCTCGTTGGATGATCCGTACGATTCGCAATCTTCATCAGTGACACCGCTCGATTTGCGCCGCTATCGCGCGGAGCGGTTGCTGCGCAAGGACTTCGAGGGCATGCGCAGCAAGGTGCTGACGGTTGTTCGCTCGCAACTGCGCGGTGCGGGCATCGGGTTGGCCGCCGCTGACCTGGAGGCCTGTTACGCGCAGGCCTGGCACGGCTTGTATGCAAGTGTGCTCGATGGAGAGCAGATCGAGAACTCGGCTGGGTGGCTCGTGCGGGTCACGTTCCGTCGGGCTGTTGATGAGCACAGGGCGGCTCGCGCGACACGGGTGGGAGAGGGGGAGGGAATAGGTTCGTACCCTTCACACTCCCACGCCGCCGGAGATTTGGTCGGCGAGCTGGACGACAAGGCTCGTCTAAGGCACCTGTTCGAGGGCTTGCGGACTTGTCTAAGCCCGCGCGAGCGTGAGGCGGCCTCGCTTTGCTACCTGCAAGGCCTCACCAGGGCGCAGGCTGCCGAGCGGATGGGCCTGAGCAAGGCGCGGATGGGCAAGCTGATGGAGGGTGCCGGCGCGGGCAAGCAAGGTGTGGCCGCCAAGATGGGCGAGCTCCTGAGTACGATCGCGGCGGGTGGCTGGTGCGAGGAGCAAAGCTCGTTGATGAAGGCCTACGCCTTCGGCATCCTCGACCCCGAGGGCGAGCGCTACGCGCTGGCCGTGGCGCACTGCAAGCAGTGTCCCGCCTGTCGCGCCCACGTGGCCTCCTTGCGCGGGCTGGCTTCGGTACTGCCGTTGCCGCTGCTGCCGGGGCTCACGGCCGGCGGGAGCGGTATCGCGGCGAGCAGATCGGGCGCGGCCGGTCGTGCGCGCGGCGGCTGGGATCCCGCGCGGCGGATCGCAACGGGCGTTTCGCGCCTGGGCGGCAAGTTGGATGGCGGCCTGAGTGGCCTGCAGGGCTCACTCGCCGCGAAGCTGGCGATCACGGTCGCGCTGGTGTTCGGGACCGGCTATGCGCTGCTCGGCGGTCGCGCTCACGGCAGCTCGCACCTATCTCCGGGCCCCTCCGCGGCGCCCTCGGCTAGGAGGGCCGGAGTGCTGTTGCATGTTCCATTCGGGGTGCCCCGCGCGCGTACGCGCGTACGCGCGGGGCACCCCGATCGCGTAAACACAACTTCTCACTCGCATCGTCCGCGTCCGGCATCGGCTCCCGCTCGAACCCGGGTCGCCTCGTCCCCCGAGTTTGGGCCCGAGCGGGCCTCCGCTACTACCGGGCTCGTCCCGGCGGCTGGGAGCACCACGCCGGCGCACGCCGGACGTGGCGGCGCTCCGGCCGGCGAGTTCGGCCCAGAATGAGCTCCGCCAGCCGAGCGACCGTGCGCTGGGCCGGCCTCAGCCGCGCGGGAAGACCTGGGTAAGCCGCTTCAAGGCGAGCGGGTTGCCCCGTGGGCGCAGCCGGCGTGTGGCCACAGCCCGCATCGGGTCGAGGCGCTCGCCGATGATGTCCACGAAGTCTTGGTAGGACACCTTCAGGCGCAGGTCGGGCTTGGGCGCGAGTCCCTGCTCGACAGTGCTCGAGCCGTTGTTCACGTATAGATGCCAGGCCGGCACGTCAGGATCGGTGAACTCCCACTGGAAGGTGGTGGGGCGCTTGAGACCGTGGTTGGGGTTGACCTGGCGGCGGATCGTGTCGAACAGCAGGGCCACCGTCTCGGGGTCGCGCTTGCTCGGCCCCTCCCTGACGCCGATCACGCCTGCTTGGGCCAAGGAGCGCCCGCGCTGGGACATCTCGACCGGGGTGAGGCCCGGCAGCAGCACCGGCGGACCCGGCAAGGCCTCCACGGGCATGCCGGCCGAGCGCATCTTGGTCGTCATCGAGGTCAGCCCTTCCACTCCCACTTCGTCGTAAGTGGCGCCGAAGACCGTGATGTAGGTTTCATCCCAGCCGGGCGGCATCAATACCTGGGCGGTGTATCTGGTCACTTCGCGCAACAGACTGGCCACGGCCTTGGGCACCCCGACGGGGTCTTCGCGCTTGAAGGTCGGCCAGGAGCTTGACGCCGAAGCCGATGTGGCGCTGCTCGTCGGCGGCGATGTTCTGCATTCCTTGCGTGAAGGCGGGCAAGACGTCGCGCTCTTCCAGGTAGCTGCAGATGAAGTGTTGTCCCGGCTGGGCCAAGGAGGCCTCGATCACGATGTGGTAGAGGGTCACCGCGGCGGCCAGCTTGGCGGGCGAGCGGTCGGCCCGCAACTCGTCGGCCATCGTGTCGAGCCGGTCGAAGATCTTGCGAAAGCCGGGCGTCAACTGCGGCTTAATCGCGCGCAGGCCGCTGTCCATCGAGCCGTCGCCGATGCCACACACCTCTTGCATGAAGCGCCTGAAGAAGACGGCGTGCCTGGCCTCGTCGACCTGCTGAGTGGTGAGGAAGTACTTCTGCTCCTCCTTGGGTGCGGCGTCGATGTAGGGCGAGAGGTTGTCCGCGACGGCGTCCTCGCCCCAAAAGAACAGGGCATAGTTCCAGAGGGCCGCTTGGCGCTCGAAGTCTGTGAACCTCTCTTGCCATTGCTTGGCGTCCTCGGTGAAGTCGAGGTCCATGGCGCTCCAGTTGCCGCGCTCCCAGCGCGAGTACAGGTCGACGTAGGAGATCGCGTCGACCGGCAGGCTCTCCACGGGCGCCTCGGCGGTCGAGCTGGAGGGGGGTGTCGCTGTGCTCGCCATGTGCTCGCTCCTCTTGCGTTGATTTGGCTGGGCAGCCAGTTCTGCAATCTAGCGCAATGTCGGGCTACCTGCGCCCCGTCGCCGGGATGCCGGTCAGCGGCCGGCCGTAGCTCGTTGGGCTTACTGAAGCGGCAAGCACAGGCAGGCGTAGTGCACGGTGAACACTCGTCGCGCGAGCGGCGGCGCGAGCAGGTGCAAGCTAGTGCGGGCTCCCCACTTGACGGTCGCCTTCGCCTTCTGGGTGGGGGTATGGGCGAAAAACTGTTGTGCCGCCAAGGGCAGGGCGTCCTCCAACTCGTCGGCGACGCGCAGCCCCGCACGAGCCACGATCGCTCTCGCCGCGCCGCGGTCCAGGCGCTGAAGGTGCCCTACCTCCTCGGCATGCTCGCGCTTGCTCTCGCGTCGCGCGGAGATGTTGGCCTCCAGTGGCACCTCCATCACCACCGCTTTGCACGCTCGCCCCACCTCGGCCAGCAAGGCCGCCGGGTCGGGCACGTGCTCGAGCACGTGCGAGACGATCCCCAGGTCAAACGTCCCGTCGGGGAATTCCAAGCGCGCTCCGTCATACCACTGCACCGAGTCGATCTCGCCTCGTTCGCCGGCGATCTGGACGGCGGCCTCGGTGATCTCCACGCCTTGCAAAGTCTGGCCGAAGTGGCGCTGGCGCAGCTCGCTGAGCAGGGCTCCGTCGCCGCAGCCCACGTCCAGGATCTTGGTCGGACGGATGTCCGCTCCCCGGCATAGTCGGACGACGTGGTCGGCCTTGCCCTTTGCCCCCAAGGCCCTCCAGCCCGCATAGAGCTGGGCCTCGGCGCCCTTGCGCGCATAGGACTCGTCGTAGAACTCGACAAGGCGTTGGTGCTCGGGGGGCTCGCCACCGAGCGCGGGATTCGCAGGAGCCGCCGACGACCCTGGCTGGGGGTTTCCCGGTGAGGGGTCGTGGGTCTGGGGCGCGTCGCCGGGAGAATGCTCCACCGCGACGATTATCCTCACCACGATGACGCGAGGGCTCCGAGGGCTCATGGGGTCGCTGCGAGAAGCCCCGGCCACCGTTCCGGCCCTGGTCGCGATCGTGGTGTTCGTCGTGTGGGCCACGAGCCAGGCCGGCTATCCGCTCACCCACTGGGCACCGGGCGCCTTGGTTTTGCTTGCTCTGCTGATCGTGGCCTTGGCGGCGGTGCCGTTGCGATGGGCGAGCGTTCCCTTCCCGGTCAAGCTAGCCCTTGGCTGTTTGGCCGCCTACACGGCGCTCAGCTACTTCTCGATCCTGTGGGCGGCTGCGCCCGGGGAAGCTTGGGAAGGCGCGAACCGGACGTTGCTGTACCTGTTCGTCTTCGCACTGTTCGCGCTGTGGCCTGGTCGCGGGTCGAGCGCCGCCCTGCTGGTGGGGCTGTGGACGTTCGCGATGATCGCTCTAGCTGTCTATGTGGCGCTGCGCTTGGATACCGCCACTGGCAATAGCTACGCGGCGCTGTTCTCGGGCGAACGGTTGAGTTATCCGGCGGGCTACCCCAACGCCACGGCCGCCCAGTGGCTGATGGCCTTCTGGCCCGCTCTGCTGCTCGCTCGCGGAAAGGAGCTCCATTGGGCGGTACGCGGGCTGCTAGCGGGTGGCGCGGTCGTGCTCGCCGACGTGGCGCTGTTCAGTCTCAGCCGTGGCTCGCTGTATGCGACCCCGGTGATGATCGTGCTCGTCTTCGCCTTCATCCCCGATCGCTTGCGCACCTTCGCCACGACGGTCCCGGTGGCTATTGGGATCGGCGCAAGCGCACCTTTTGTGGTGCGGGTGGGCAATCGCATCGAGGCGGGCCACGTTCCGTATGGAGCGACCCATACCGCGGTCGCCGCTGCGTTCTTCGCGGCCGTGCTTGTTGCCGTAGCGGTGGCCTGTGGCGCCGCTTTCGAGGGTCGCCGCGCCATCTCTCCGGGTGCGGCTCGACGCGTGCGGAGAGTCCTTGGTGCCGCGGCCGGCGTCACCCTGCTGGTCTTGGTGGTCGGCGGACTCGCGGTGGCCGGCAATCCGGTCACGAGAGTGCGCCACAGCTGGGAAAGCTTTGAAGGCGGTTACTCCTCGACCCCGACCACCAGTAGTCGCCTGTTGGGCGGTTTGGGCAGCAATCGCTACGACTTCTTCCGGGTGGCGCTCGACGAATTCGAGGCCCATCCTGTGGTCGGCATTGGCGTGGACAACTTCCAAGAGCAGTACTTGCGCCGCGGTCGCAGCGACGAGACGCCGCGCTATCCCCACAGCGTCGAGCTGCGCACGCTCACCGAGACCGGTCTGATTGGCGCTCTGCTCGCGGTCGTGGGGCTCGCTGCGGCGCTCGTGGCGGGCTGGAGGGCGATGCGCCGCGTCGACGACGCGCTCGGGGCTACCGTTGCGGCAGCCGCTTTGGCCGGCTTTGCCTACTGGGCGGTCCATGGCTCGTTCGACTGGTTCTGGGAGTTTGCCGGCCTCGGTGCCCCCGCGTTTGCCCTGCTCGGAGTCGCCTGTTCCTTGACGTCTGCTCCGGAGCGGGATGCGCCGCCCCTCTCGGAGGCCGACTCGTCGCGGGCGGCGGCGGGTGGTGGCGATGTTTCGCCGAAGGGTGCCCTGCGCGCGCGCGCAGGGGAGTCGTCCGGGCGCATCTTGGCTCTCGCTCTTGGTTGCATTCTGGCGCTCGCCGCGACGCTGTCTCTTGCGGCTCCCTGGCTGAGCGAACGCGAGGTTCAGAGTGCCGCGCGGATCTGGCCCAAGGCGCCCTTGGCGGCCTATGCGAGGCTGAGCGACGCAGCGAAACTGAACCCCCTCGGCGACCGCGCCTATCTGGTGCAAGGCAGCATCGCGCTGCGCTTCGGCGACTTGGCTCGCGCGCGGGACGCTTTCTCGAAGGCGCTGAAGCGGGTCCCCGACGACGCTTACGCCACGCTCGAGCTAGGAGCGATCGCCTCGGAAATGGGCGCCCGCCAAGAGGCTCTCCAATTGCTCGAACGAGCTGTGTTCCTGAACCCCCGCGACCCCCTCACTCGCCAGGCGCTGAAGACCGTTCAAAAGGGGAAGCGCGTCAACGTCAACTCCCTGAACCGAGCAATCCTGCTCAAAGCTGAAGATCTCGCGTAATCATCTGGTCTTTGCGGGTTATTGTGCAGGAGAGTGCCGCCCACCTTCGCTAGCGTGTGAGCTGAGCTTGGTTGGCGCCCGCGGCGGCCGCGTAGGCGGCCTAGTCACGAGGCAGACCGGGTAAGCAGGTCCAACAGTCATAAGCGCCACCGATTCGTTGCCGGCAGGGAAAACGAGCTGTGTGTTGCTCGCGCCGAAGAAGGGAACCCAAGGTAGGGAAAATGAGTCGCAAGAGCAGGATCGCGATGGTGCTGGCCTCGCTTGGTCTGGTGTCGGCAACAGTGTCGTCGGCGGCCTTCGCGGGAAGTCCGCTGCTGAGCGGCTATGGCGGCCCTGGCGCGGGTGAACAGGCCGTCATCGGCTCCACATTGATTGGGGGCTCGGGCGGCGGAGCAGGGTCGGGTGGCTCATCCGGTTTGTCAGGTTCGGGGGAATCGAGCGGTTCTGGCTCGACTGCCTCGCCCGCAGGCGCCTCAGGCTCTGGTGCGACTTCGGCTGTGACCGGTGGCAGCTCCGCCGGTGTGAGCTCCGGCGAAGGATCTGGCGGCAAGGGTGCTGGAAGTCCTCACGGCTCCTCGCACGCGGCCGGCTCGCCGTCGACTCACGCCGGAGCGAGCAGTGCGGGTGCCCAGATCCATGCATTCGTCTATCCGACCGGGCCGCGCTCCGCCTCCTACGACTCGCCGACGCTGGGGATCTCCGGCACTGATTTGCTCCTGTTCTTGGCCGTGATAGCCACGCTTGTGCTGGTGGCCGTGGCGACCTTGCGGCTCTCCCGACTACAGCGCGAGCTTTGAGCGACCGATAGAGGCACAGAGGCACCTACGTCCCAACGCTCATGGAGATTTCACGACAGACATCGTCCCTTCCGCTGACCGGCCAACTGCCGGTCAGGCGCGACGCTCCGTTCCCTCACAGCCTGCAACGCGGCACCTTCAAAGGACGCTTGCAGTGGCTGCTGGAGGGAGCCGGCTGGAGCCTCCTGCGCCCGGCCTACGACCTGCTGTTGATGTACGTCGGCGTGGTTGTAGCGCTCGGCGGCTTGGGCTCCACGTTCGATGTGTCCTCACTGCAAGCGCCGTTGCTTGCGCTGCCCCCGGTAGCCCTGCTCCTGCTCTATCTGAGGGGGCTGTACCGCAGTCGTCTGCGTGCCCTCCTGCTGGACGGGGTGGTCCCGGTCATCAGCGCCGTCTCGGTGGGCGCCGTGGCGGTGGCGATGCTCGGAGCTTTGGTCAACGGCTCCATGCCCAGCCAAGACAATTGGCTCGAGACTTGGCTGTGTGTCTTGGTAGGGCTTGGCTTGAGCCGAATCGTGTTGACGCTCGCGCAACGTTTTGCCCGCAGACGCCGCTTGGTGGGCAAGCCGGTCTTGATCATGGGCGCCGGTCTCGTCGGCTCGCAGGTCGCCCGCCGTCTGGACAACCATCCCGAGTACGGCCTCGCGCCGATCGGGTTTCTCGACGACGATCCCCGCTCGATCGCCGAGGTAGGCGGTCGCGACGTGCCGGTGATGGGCACGGCCGAGGATCTCGACAAGATCGTCGAGCGCACCGGCGTGCGCAACTTGATTGTGGCTTTCTCTTCGGTCGCCGATGCGCGCATTAGCCGTCTGATCCAGCGCTGTCAAGAGCTGGGCATCGAGGTCTCGGTGGTGCCGCGCATGTTCGACACGATCAACGACCGTGTCGGCTACGACACTGTGGGCGGGCTGCCCTTGATGTCCTTCTCGGGTGTCAACCCGAAGGGAGTCCAGTTCGCGATCAAGCACGTGATCGACCGCGTGTCGGCGATTCTGCTCTTGATTTTGCTCTCGCCTGTGATCGTTTTGGCTGCCTTGGCCGTCCGGCTCAGCTCGGCCGGTCCGATCTTGTTCCGCCAACGCCGTGTCGGGCGCGACGGCGCCGAATTCGACGTTTACAAGTTCCGTTCGATGCGGCTCGACACGATGAACGTCGCGCAACCGGTTGGGGCCGAGGTCGGCGTACTTGGCCTGGAAGACTTGCTGCCGGTGGACACCGCTCCCGGCGGCGTCGAGGGAGGCGATGATCGACGCACGTTTGTCGGGCGTATCGTTCGTCGCACCTCGATCGATGAGTTGCCGCAGCTGTTCAACGTTTTGCGCGGCGAGATGAGCCTCGTGGGACCGCGTCCCGAGCGTCCCGAGTTCGTGGAGATGTTCGGGCGCGACATCGATCGCTATGGCGACCGTCACCGCGTCAAGTCGGGCATCACCGGCTGGGCCCAGGTACACGGATTGCGCGGGCAGACTTCGCTCGCGGAACGAGTCGAGTGGGACAATTACTACATCGCCCACTGGTCCTTGGCGCTCGACTTCAAGATCGCCTTGCTCACGCTTATCGCGATCTTCCGCAACTCCGACTAACGACCCGGATCTTCAGCGCACCTTCGAGTGGGCTTCTCGGCCGGGCCGCGTTCGAGCGTGGCGTCTGCTCTCAAATGCTGGCGCCGGCTGCCCGGGCGGTGCCCGTCCAGTACTGGAAGACGCTCACGCGCAAGCCCTGCGTACCGAGTACTCCAGGCAAGGCAATCGCATAGCGGTTGAAGCGGTCGAGCGTGAATTGAGCCCTATAGACCGGCCGGTTGCCCTTGAATGCTTCCAGCTGAAGGTAGTCGCCCACAGGTCCCGAGCCGTTTGCCCAGACGCGCCCGTCACGGCGACTCAGATTGATTGTCACGGGACTCGGCTTGCCGAATGGAGAGCGGAACACGCTGCGCAGAGCACCGAAAGAGGGCTTGTGGGCGCCGGTCTCGGTGAGCACGCCAAAGTCTTCGCGACGCGTGCCTTGCAGCGAATAGACGATCTCTGCGGCCACCCAAGGAGTCCGCGCGAGCGAGCGGAACATGTTCTTGAGGTTGGTGGCCTGCACTTGCTTGGTCACGCAAGCCTGTTCCTGCTGGATGCGCTGGCGCGGCCAGCAGCTTGCTCCAGCCGAACTCGTTGAGCCAAAGTGGCTTGGTGTCGCCGTTGGCTAGCTGCACTTCGTGCAGGTAGCGCAAAGACGCGAGCGCGAGGTTGTAGAAGTGGACGGACAGCCCGTCGTAGTAGCCCTTGATTCCGGCTGCGTACAGCGCCTTCAGAAACGTCCCGTTAGATCCCACCAGCGACCCTCCCAGGACGGTCATCGTCGGGTCGGCCTGCTTTATCGCGGGGTAAGCGGCCTTGAGGATTCCCGCATAGTGCTTAGCCTTTTCAGGTCCAGCGAGGTAGTCTTCGTTGGCCTGGTCGGGCTCGTTCCACACTTCGATTGCGGCTAGCTTGGATCCATACCGGGCGGCGAGGAAAGCCACGAACGACCCGTAGGCCGCGGGATTGACCGGAGCCCACGCCTGGGCCTTGCTGCCAGTTCCTGCCCCACACTTAGCCAAAAGCAAAGCCGGCGCCGAAGACGCCCAGCAGGGGGTCCACATCGCCAGTGCCACCACCTTGATGCCGGCTGCCGCGGCCCGATTGACGAGGTTGTCGGTGAAAGCCAATGCCTGAGGGTCGATCTGTCCCTGTACGGGTTCCAGAGTGGACCAAGGTATTTCCACGCGGATCGCGTGGGCGTCGAGCGAGTGGGCCCACGCGATCTCCTGATTGACGCGGGCGGTCGGGGTGCCGAAGGAGATCCCTGTCGCGTTCACTCCACTGAGGGGCGGACCTGTTCGAGGCCCACCCGCCCTACCCGCCCCACAACACTCTCGGCACTCGCCGGCATGAGCAGCGCCGGGAGCACGGCGAGCACCGGCACGATTAGCAGCGCGATACCCGGACCAAGCAAGCTCTTGAATCGTCTTGTCATCTCTACAAGATAGTTGGGCCAGGTATCAGCGGCGGCACATGCACGTATGTGTTGCACGGCCGAGCTAGGCTGTCGCGCATGTCGCCCACCTGGATCTGGTTGCAAGGCGCGATCGTCATATTCGTTCTGATCGGCATGATCATCGCGATCACCAAGCTCGCCTGAGCGCAGCGGACCACCGTTTGCGGTATCCGGCGCCGTGAAGAGTGGGGCTGTGAAGAGTGAGGCTGTGAAGAGTGAGGCTCGCGGCCGTGAAGAGTGAGGGATGGCAGTCGTGAAGAGTCGAGGCGGTAGTAGGCGTCCCGTCGATGCGTCCGCTCAGCGCCGCCGCCAGCGAATGCGATGGGGACGGCGCTCGCGGGCCAAGGGGCATCCGGGCGCATCGGGATCTCCTCACCCGCAAGGATCGCGGCCGGGACGGCTTCGGTCAGCCAGTCCGTGAGCACGGCATAGCCCGCTTCGGCCAGTGCCTCGGCCATGCCGGGTGGTCGTTTGACCACATCGTGAGTGTCGGAGGCGACATTGTGGACGAGCTTGCGCTCCATCAAGCGACGCGAGAAGCGCCGTACCTCCCCGCCGAAGCGGCCGACCAGGGAGCCGGCCGTGATCGATGTGAGCACGCCCGCTTTGACCAACGACTCCAGTAGTTGTGGTTCGCGGTGTAGCGCCGGGCAGCGCTCAGGGTGGGCCAGCAGCACGCGGTGCCCGGCGCTCTGCAAAGCCATTACGACTCCGTCCAAGCCGGTCACGATCGGCGTGAACGGAGGCTCCAGCAAGACCCAAGGCCCATCGCCAAGGCGCAATCGCTCCAGCTCGACCGGGTCGAGTTGCTCGACGCGGGTCATCGCGATCTCCGCGCCGGCGCGGATCTCCAAGTCGATGCCCTCGTCGCGCAAGCGCTCGTTCAAATCGACGGTGAGGCGAGCGATCGTGGCTGAGTCGTTGTGGTGGTGCCAGTTCACGTGTGGAGTAGCCACCATCACTCGCGTCCCGCGTTCGGCTGCCGCGCGAGCGAGCGCCAGCGATTCCTCGATCGTCTCGGGCCCGTCATCGATGCCGGGCAGCACGTGGGTATGGAGGTCGATCACTACGCCTGAACGATATGGGAGCGGCGACTCGCTGTTGCCCGGCGTCCGAGGGCGCAAGGTACGGGACCGTCCCACTCCCATTGCCGGGCGTCCGGTGGATATGATCGGATCGCTTCCGTTTCAGTGCAGCGCGAACCGTCGCCAAGGAGAGTCATGTTCAGATCGATCGTGGTTGGAACCGACGGCTCGGACACAGCCGGTCAGGCCGTACGCCAGGCGGTGGACCTCGCCAAGTCCGTGGGGGCGACGCTTGAGCTGGTGAGCGCATACGAGCCTGTGCCCGCCCAGCGTTTGCGCGGGGAGCGCCGTGAGATGCCCGCGGACTTGGAGTGGGCGGTCAACCCGCGCGAGGATGTCGACGCGACATTGGAGGCCGCCGCCGAGCTTGCTCGCGAGGCCGGGGTGGCCGTCAACGTGTATCCGCGCCAGGGTGATCCGGCCGACGCGATCCTCGACGTCGCCGAGGAGCAGGGAGCGGACCTGATCGTGGTCGGCAACAAGGGCATGACCGGCGCCAAGCGATTCCTGCTCGGGTCGGTGCCCAACAAGGTGTCCCACCATGCACCCTGCTCGGTTTTGATTATCCGCACGACCTGAGTCCGACTGGCCTGAGCACGAACTGCCTCGGCTTTCGATGACTCGATCGTCCTCCCAAATCTAGATTCGCACGAGGTTGGATGGGCGCGGGAAATGTATTCGCCGCCGGGCCTTCGGGCTTGCCCGCCGTCGAGACCGCCACGCCCTACCCCCCACACAAATAGCGCCACGCCGCTTGGATGCCTCGCCAAGATGCGGCGGCCATCGCTTTCATGGCGCTTGGAACGGTTGCCGAATGGCGCACCGTCTGTATGAGTCGGTCGCCCACCCGCAAGGTGGCCCATACGCCGATCCGTGCTTTTGTTGAGACCCATCGCGGCAGCACGGTCGTGCAGGTGAGTGCTTGGCGGCGCTTCACCTGCGCCAAGCAGCTACCGACCCTGCGTCCGCGCACGATCGCGGTCAAGCGCAGCCGTCCGGCCCGCTCGGCCGTGGCCGTCATGTAGAGCTTGCGCCCAATCAGCATCGCCGTCGGCTTCGAGAGCGGGCCGACGCTCGTGCGCGCTTTTGCCTGGTGTCGGAGCCGTCGCGGGCGGCACTTCCGGTTTGGGCGCAGGGGCGACGTATGGCCTGATTTCGATCGTACGCTCGTCGCGGCCTCCACTGGGGCTTTCGGCGGTAACCGTCACGAAGCCGCCTGGAGGAGGCGTCGAGGGCGCCGTGTAGGTGGCCGTTTCAGGCCCTGTGGGAGCGATCGTGGGAAAGCTCGAACTCCATTTCACTTCGTCCGCATCGTTTTGCACCACAGCCGACAACGAGACGCTCGTACCCGCGATTATGCTCGTCGGTGCTCCTTCGATGCCCACGCTCGGCGGGTGGTTGCCAACGTCGAGTGAGACGCTCGCCACCGCCGGGCTCTGCGGAAACGCGCTGTGGGGGTCACGAGCCACGAACGTGAAGCTGTCCGGGCCGCTGTAGCCGGCCGCCGGCGTGTACTGGATTTGATCGCCCTCGATCGGACCGAGCGTTCCGTGAGCCGGAGGCCCCACGATTTCATAGACGGGATTGTTCGAAGGCTGTTCGTCTTGTTCGGGGCCTTCCCACTTCTCGGAGGTGAGTTTTACCGTCAAGGTATGGTCGATATTCACGTCGACCACCTGTGTCGATGCGTCAAAGCCAGGTACCACAGTCGGTTTTTCTGAGTAAGCCGCGGGTTTTTCTTCTGGCGTTTCCTGTATGAAATGTTCCGGGTCTGCTTCGGCGCGTAGAAAATATTCGCCAGGCTCTACATCCGAGACGTCGACCCATTGAAACGCCAGGTTTGAGGTGTACACATCGCGCCAGCCCTCGGATATGCCCTCAAACACTTCGGTCGCCGCCGGCTGCCTGTACCTGCAGAATTCGCGCGGATGTTCACCGCCTTCTTTGTAGACCTGTTCTTCAGGTCCCTTCCAGTATTCGATGTGTTCGCTGTCCTCCAAGCAAAAGCCCACCTTCTGGGAAGGCGCGACTTCCGCGGTCTTGGTGGCGTTCCAAAGGGAATACTTGGCGACATGCTGCAGGTGCCAGTGTTCGTGTCCGTCCGCTGTCACATATTCCATGACGCCATTGCTCGGATCGTCTTTGTGAGGGGTGGTTTCCGCGGTTGGCGGAGGACCTTCGGCCGATGGGTATTCGTAGATCCGCTGAAAAACGCCCATTGGCGGTGAGGCGGGTTCGCTTGGGTTTGTAGGCGCGCTGCGCATACCCCGAAAATCCAAGGCTCCTGGCCCCTTGTTGTGCAGATAGCCGTTGAAGCGCAACAGCAGCTCCGCCTTCATGTGTTCGTGGGCGGGAGTTTCTTCGCTTTGCGCAAGGCTGATGTTGTCCGGTGGATCAGCCACCAGATCGGGTAGTTGCGGTGTTGGGCTGGATGCGCGCGCCTCGCGCAAGGTCACGGTGAGACCCATCGCGACAGCGAGGACAGCCATGCCTAGCAGGAAACGGTGCATCCAGCGACTCATCGTCATTCGTACGCTACCCCCAACATCCTCATCTTGTGGCGGTTACCCGCATATGACCTTCTCGTCGATCGGCTGCTCGGTATCGGTTGTCGCATCCAGCCCGGCTATGGACGGGCGCAAAGT
This sequence comes from uncultured Solirubrobacterales bacterium, assembly GCA_963726465.1. Lineage (GTDB taxonomy): Bacteria > Actinomycetota > Thermoleophilia > Solirubrobacterales > Solirubrobacteraceae > Palsa-744. The sequence continues at coordinate 146,143 of CAVSCQ010000045.1, read as the reverse complement.
GCCCGGCAAGAATCGCCACACGAGCCGGGCTCTTCGCCCAAAGGCCACCACTGCGTGGATGGTCCTTATTTGCATCTCCACATCTAGCGCTCTCATCGTCGGCATTGGGCGCAAGTGGTCGACCCGGCGCCAGGGGATCGAGCCGGTGGGTGCGTTCTCGTCGGAGAGCAGCGCCACGTCGATTCCTTGCGCGCGAAGTCCCTCCAACCATGTTCGCGCGGTCTCGGCCGGTGTGCCTCTGCCGGCGAGTGCCACCACCTTTGGCGGGCCGCTCGGGCGACGCCCGAAGTGGGCCGCGCTCCAGTCCATGCCTGAGTTCGTGTCGACGCTCGGCGGTGCTCCGCCTCGACCCAGCAACACAAGCGCCCACACGAGCGCGTCGGAGGATGCATCCAAAACGATCTTCAGCATCCCTTGCCAGCCGTCGCGCCATCCCCGCTCGACGACCGTCCGGTAGGCGATCTTCGCCATGGGTCGCAGGACGATGCCCTTCACGTAGGTCGCGCCGCTCGACGGACGCGCGAGATGAGTGCTCTCCAAACGTACATAGCTCCACGCGTCGCGCAAAGCCCCGCCGAGGGTCCGGGCGAGCTGGTGTTCCAGTTCCCCTTCCAAGACCACGGGTCGCTCGCGTGGCTCGATGCCCTCGTGCACGCCCCGGGCCTCGTCGTGGCGATAGACGCCGGGCTTGAACAAGCGCGAACGGTAGGCCGGGTACTTGCCGGACGGTCCGAGCAACCGCCCCAAGAACCAATGGCGCAAAGGGAAGACGGCGATCGCCGCCTGCGGTGGAGGCGAGGCGAGCAGCCGCTCGATGCTTGCGCGCAGAAGCGGGGTGACGCGCTCGTCGGCGTCCAGCTCGAGCACCCATGTGCCTTTGGCGGCGTCGAGCGCCAAGTTGCGCTGGGCGGCGAACCCGGGCCATGGGTTCTCGATCACGGTAGCTCCCTGCGCTCGCGCGATCTCGACGGTGCGATCGGTCGAGCCGCCGTCCACCACGATCGCCTCGTCGCAGAAGCCCACGCTGTCGAGTGCTCCCGCAATGTTGTCCTGCTCGTCTTGGACGATCAGGCAGGCGCTGAGGCGCTCGCGTTCGTCGCTCTCTGCTCGGGCCATCTCGTGCTCAACCGGGTTTCCTGGCCGAGCTTTGCGCGAATTCGCTTGAGGCGCTCGCTTACCGGCTCCGGCAAACGTTGTGCGTGTTTGCGAAGCGCGCTCCCCGTGTGCTTGGGCGCGAGGCGCAACCGCATCAAGGGATAGCGAGCATTCCGTGGGAAGATTGTGCGCCAGACGATCGTCGTGTTGCGGTCGGCGAGCTTGCGCTTGTAATCGTGGTCTCCACCACCCAGATCGGCCAGCTTGACCTTCTGCTCCGCAATGTGGCGCAAAGCCAGCAGCATCGCCTGAGTCCCCGGTGCGTTGCGCGCCCACGCCGGGTCAAAGCCTCCGGCCCAGAACACGGCAGTATCGCCTGCTCTCACGACCAGCTCGGCGGCCACCGCGCCCGAAGGAGCCTCAAGCAGGGCGACCCACAATCGCTCCTCTGGGCCAAGCGCGCGCGCCGCGCGCTCAAGCATCGCACCCGCCGTTCGGTCGACATGCGAGCCGCCGCGCTCCTCCCAGCGGGCATCGTGCAGGCGCAGCAGCGCACCGATCGCCGCGTCATCGCAAGCGATCTTGCCGCTTACCTGCTCCTCCTCCATCCGCCGGGCGGTACGCCGCGCCTCCTTGCGAAAGCGTCGCTCGCGACGCTCCATCCACTCCTCGTAAGAGGCGTCCAGGTCGAGTACCGGTGCATCCATCGTCGCGTCCGTGCGCCGGCGGGGCGGCTTGGCTGAGGGCCAGTGGGCGGCGATCAAATCGGGCCAGGGGTCCGTCTCGTCGATTCCCTCGAACACCACGCTTCCAGCTTGCGGGCGGATGCTCGCGAGTCCATAGGCAAGGGATCGTGCCACCGCGTCGCGATTCTCCTCCTCAGCGATCACGCCAATGCGATGAGAGAAGCCGGCAGCGAGCAAGCGCAGCTCAACCAGTCCGTAGGCGACTTGGGCGAAGAACGGGCCCACCGCAACCAGATCCGTGCCCGCGAATACCAGTACGACGCGCAGGCGCGCGTCACCTATTCGCGCCTCGTGCCACCACGAGAGCATCCACCCGGGCGCACAGAACGGCTTGCCCTGTTTCTGTGCCAGGGCGTCCCATGCGGGCAAATAGGGTGCAAGCGAGTCAGGATTCTCGATGACCGCGAAGCGCACCAGAGGGTCGGTCTCTCGAGGAGCCGGCTGGGATGAGGTCGAGGTAGCGTCGAGGAGGTTGCAAGGTTGCAGATCGCCGATTCAGCCTCGCGTACCGCGGAGGCCGGGATAGTATGACCACGGCGTGCTCGAGGATCGGATCGTCTCAATTCAGACCACCAATGAGCGCGGGGGCGCCGAGTACGCGAACGTCGATCTGCTCGACGCACTTGCCGCTCGTGGTCATGACGTTGTGCTGCTGACGAACGTGCCCGACATTGCCGACGGTACCGCTGTGAAGGTGCGCGCGGTGGACCTCGGGCCCAAGCTGGCTCGAGCCAGCGCCGCGCGGCTTGCGCTGAGCTTCCCGCTCGTGCTCTTGCGTCTGGCTCAGGCCCTGCGTGCCGAGCGTCCGGTCGGCGTCGTCCTGCTCCATTTCAAGAAGGAGCAACTGCTCTGCTCGCTCCTGCCGCGCTCGCTCACAGGTCGGATCGTGTGGGCAGAGTGGGGGCCTGTGCCGCCGCCCATGCGCCGTGGACCGGCACGCGTCCTCTACGCGCTCGCTGCGCGTCGCGCCGCTTGCATCGTGGCGGTCTCAGAGGGAACACGACGTACTGTGGTGCAGGCCGGCGTGGCCGAGGAGAAGGTAGTGGTTGTCCCCAATCTTGTCGATGTGGACGCCGTCGACTTCGACCCTGCGGCACGGGAAGAGTTGCGCGGCTCCTGGGGAGTGGACACTCAGACGCTCGTTGTGGGTTGCATCTCGCGCTTCCAGCGGCGCAAGCGAAATGATGTCGTGATCGACGCGATGGCCCATCTCGACAGCAGGGTGCTGCTCGTGATCGCCGGCGAAGGTGAGGAGGAGGATGCGTTGCGCGCCCGCGCGGCCCCTTACGAGGGACGTGTGCGGTTCGCACCGAACGTACGCGGTCACGTCGAGGCCTTCCTGTCGGCCTGCGACTTGCTCGTTTTCGCACCGAGCCCGACCGAGGGCGCGCCACGCGTGATCGTGATGGCTCAGCTCGTGGGTGTGCCGGTCGTCGCGACCGATAGCGAGGGCGCCGAGGGTTTGATCCCTCCAGGCGGCGGCACAATCGTGAGCCCGTCGCACGACCCTGCGGCACTGGCAAGAACGATCGAGGGTTATCTCGGCGACTCGCCGCGTCTTGCCCGCGAGGGGGCGCTGGTCAAGCAAGCCACACGCGAGAGCCACGACCCCGAGAACACCCTGAGCGCACTGGAGAGGGCGCTTGGCGTGGGCTAAAGCTCGGGCCATTCTTCGCCGAAGCCCCAGGCAGGTGCTCGTCCAGCCTCCGCTGAGCCCGCGATTCCGATCGCTTTGATCCATAGAGTCATGTCTTCCCCCAACACTGATGCCCCTGTTGTCGTAATCGGTGCCGGCCCCCACGGCCTCGCCGCCGTCGCACATCTGCGCGATGCCGGTATCCCCACGATCGCTTTCGGCAAGACACTCGAGTTCTGGCGCGAGACGATGCCAGCCGGCATGCTGTTGCGCTCGCCGCGGCGGGCGAGCTCGATCAGCTCGCCCGGTGACGGCCTGTCGCTCGACCGTTGGGGCCAGGACCGGCGTTGTGAGATAGCGGAGAATCTGCCGCTCGAGCATTTCGTGGACTACGGCGACTGGTATGCGGAGCGCGCGGTCGGCGACTTGGACACGCGCTCTGTGCAGGCGGTCGAGCGCCGCAACGGGCACTTCCAGCTCGAGCTCTCCGGTGGCGACTCCGTCGCAGCCGCTCGTGTGGTCGTGGCGGCCGGCCTCAGGCCCTTCTCGAGGATCCCATTGCTCTTTCAAGAGCTGCCCGAGTCACTCGTCTCGCACGCGTCCGAATCTGCCCCCTTGGACAGCTTCGCGGGTAAGTCGGTCGCGGTGATTGGAGGCGGCCAGAGTGCCCTCGAGGGCGCCGCGCTCCTGCTTGAGTCCGGTGCGGCTCAGGTAGAGGCGATCGCGCGTACACGAGCTATTTACTGGCTCAATCACGGATGGCTTGGCGTGGAGGATCGCGAGCTGTTGCCACCTCCCGCCGCGAAAGCTCAGAGCGGTGATCCCTCCTGGCGGGCTAGTCACGGGCTCTACTGGCACGGCGCCCCAACGGACGTCGGCGGGCGCTTTACGAGTTGGGTGGGCGCGGCTCCCGATTTGATCCGTCACTTTCCGCGCAGGCTGCGCACGCCGCTCACCTATCACTGCATCCGTCCGGCCGGCGCCCAATGGTTGCCTGACAGGTTGCGTGGTGCGAAGCTCACGCTCGCGCGAAGCGTGGTCGGTGCGAACGCGGAGGGAGAGCGGTTGCGCTTGCGCCTCAACGACGGGTCCGAGCGCCTGGTCGACCACGTGTTGCTTGGCACCGGCTATGACATCGACGTGCGGAGCTATCCATTCATCGGACCCCAGCTCGGCTCGCAACTGAAGGTCAAGCAGGGCTACCCCGTGCTCGGACGCGGTCTGGAATCCTCGGTGCCAGGTCTGCACTTCGTTGGTGCGCCCGCGGCCGAGAGCTTCGGTCCTGTAATGCGCTTCGTCGTCGGCACGGCCTACACCGCTCCGGCGCTTACCCAGTACCTGCAAGGACGGCGAACGCCGCTCTTCAGGTGGGCTTTCTAGGCTGCCAGTGCCGTGAAGGCGGGGGCCTTGAGCCCTACGCGAGAACCGGTAGAGGCGGGCGCCCTCTAGCGCTTACCACGAAATCGCGTTCGTATGCGTCCAATCCGGCGCGCGGCGAACTGGCCGAAGAGGGCGATCAGGGGCCCCGGGTCGCGAGGATCGAACATGCCGAGCTCGCGCGCACCGAGATAGGGGCGCAGCAATCGTCCGGCAAGCCCCAAGCGTGCGTTTGCGGGGGCTGCCTTGAGAGCCGGCAATACTCCATGCCAATCGAGGTCCGGCTGCACGAAGCGCACACCTGGTCGAAGCTGTGGCTGTGCTCCCAGCTCACGACCGCAAAGGGCGGCTACCACCCGCGGCGAGGCTTCCACACCGCACGCGTCGCCGAGTCCCCATTGGCCTGGTAGGCGCACGTTGACCTCGAGGAACCAGCGCTCTCCCGTTTCCGCGTGCCGCTTGGTCTCCACACCCGCCACTCCGACGAAGCCGGCCTGGTCGAGGACGCGCTGGGCGAGCGCCATCGTCTCCGGAAGCGCTGAGGATTCGCCGACCGCCGTCTCGCCAAAGCCGGCTGGATACTGGCGCAGCTTGCGACAGCCGAAGCGCACCGGGTAACTACCGTCGGCGAGACGCACGACAATCGCCTCCTCGACGTCTCCGTCGCCGCCGGGTATGTACTGGCTGAGCAGCATCGGAACGCCGTCCTCCAAGGGCCTGTCCACGATCGGCTCGGCCGCCCCAATATCTTCTGCAAAGAACGCCCTCTTCTCGCCGTAGCGATCGCGCCACTCGTGCGAGAACACTGGCTTCACCACGCATGGCCAAGGTGCCTCGTTTGCCGCCGCGGCAAACTCCGCGGGGGTGCTCACACACGCCGTCCACGGAACGGGCACACCCGCGCTCCGGGCCACGGCGTCTGCGTGCTCCTTGCTCATCAGCGCCAGATGTGCCCCGTTGGTGCGCTCGAACGCGTGCACGTTGGAGGGCAGCTGTCCCGCCCTCTGCACGAGCCACTCGCTAGCCCGGTCGGTCCCTGTCAGCACGACGCACTCCGCCGAAGTCGATGCCAGCCGGCGCAACAGCTCGAGCCATCGCTCGCCACCAGGTTTGTAGGGCTCGACGATGCCCTCCACGCCTCGGCTACGCGCAACGATCGACTGGCTCTCTACCACCGTCACGCGGGCGTTGAGACGGGTCATGCGGCGGGCAAGAGCAAGGCCGGCGTTATAAGGGTCGAGCAATATGACGTGTGGCCACATGTCAGCGCCTGACCAGGCCGCGGATACGGCGCATGCGATCCGCACCTTGCGCGGACAGAGATCGCTTTGCGACTCCGCGCGCGGCTTCCCCGGCGAGCATCGGGGTGAGACGAGCGGCGGTGAGTGGAAGCCGCCACCCCGGTGTCATCAGGATCGTCCACGCGACCGGATCGTTCCCGTCTGCGAAGCGCAGCTTGTACTGCTGCCCGCCCGGAGCGAGGTCGATGCGCTCGTCTCCGCGTGCGAACGCATCCTCGACTGCGTACAGGATGCCCAGCATCGCCGGCTTGAGCTTTGCGAAGCGCTCGTCCCAACCACCGTTGAAGTACAGGGTCTCGCCGCCGCTCTCGCCGAACAGCTGCGCCGAGATCGGCTCGCCCTCGATCTCCAGCATGCACAAGCGGAAGCGGTGCGCCTCAACGTGCATGCGTCCCGCGTCGAGAAACTGCTTGCGTATCCCATCGCCGCGAGCGACGATGCTCGACTGGCCGCGTCCCTCCCAGCGCCCGGCGTGCAAGCGCAGGAACGCGTCCACGTCGGTCTCAAGAGTTGCCGCGGTGCTCATCCGGGCGATTCCTCCGGCTGAGGCGAACTGGCGTCGCATGCGCCGCATCTGGGAGCGGAAGTTGGAGCTCTTTCCCTCCAGCCACGCGTCGAAGGAAGCCGCGGAAAGCAAGATCGTATGAGACTCCTGAACCAGGTATTGGCGGACGACCGGGCGTACAGGGCCCGGCCACGTGTCGCGCAGCGCCGTCGGCCAAGGCGAGGCCACGGGACCGTTCTCCAAAGCGAGCACATCCGCTCGTGGGATGGCCTCGGCAAGGGCCGCGCCGATTGCCTGTGCGACTTCCCACTCCCGCCCGGGACACGCGAGTGGTGCGGTCCGTGGCAGCGATTCGCCCATCATGCGGTAGTCGGTCCGCCCACGCAGTCCTTCCTGGACGAAGAACGGGGCCAGCCCGATGAGTTCCTGCTCGTCGCGCACCGCCACGACCCGGGCGCAGGCGCCTGCCGGGGCGAGATGCCTGAGCCAACCCAGCATCCAAGCTGGGGAGCAGGTGGGGCGTTTGTTGGACACGGCCAGCGCGTCCCACTCGGGAATGAGTGCCTCAAGCGTCGAGATGTCGCTGATGAGCTCCTGGCCGATCACTCGTCGCTCAGCTCCTGGTAAGAGCCGAGCGCATGTCGCCCCAGGCCGGATGCCCAGGCGTCGGACATCAGCAGAGCGAAGTCGCTGTTGCGGTCAGGGTGAGTCATGATCTCGACACTCGCCCTATCGGCGAAGCTGAGCAGCCGCTTGATGTCATCCTCGTTCGGGGACTGCCCGAGACGGTCGATCGCGAAGAAGTAGCCGGTCGTGCGATACCTGTGCTTGAGCGCACCGTGGCGCAATCGTCTCATCGGCGCTCCAAGCGAGACGCCGCCCCGGGGGTCGCTTTCGCCGGTGCGCACAGGTGTCCCGGCGGGCAACGAGAAGAGCGCCGTGGGACTCAGGTGGACGTGGTTGTGTCCGTCGATGTGCGTTGGCTCGCGACCGAACAATTCACGGAAATGTGTGAGCTGATCGACGACACATGCCCTCACCAGCCTGCTCATACGGGGGTTGTAGGTGAACCGTCGTCGTCGTCCACCGGCGAAATACTCCACAGCGCGAGCTTGGCGCTCGCGTACTCCCGTCGGGGTTCTTGGATCGTCGAACACTTGCGTGAGATTCAAGTGCAGCCCTATCGCCAGCTCGCTGTCGTGGGACAGACGCGCTGCTCGGGCGCTGTCCTTCATGTGCACCATCGCGCTCGTGCTCGTGATCCGACGAGCAGCAAAGCACTCGACGATCCGGTCGGTCGCCAAAGGGTTGCCGCCGAAGTCATCGGCGTTGACGATCAGCAGGCCCGACACTTTGTCAGAGGCTCCGTGCTCGTTCCGCGCGCAGAGTTCGCAGCTGCTCCACGTCCACGATCCGTGCGGCGAACAGCGCCACGCAGTAGAACAGGACTCCGATCAGGCCCGCAGGGATCAATCCGAGTGGCCTGGCCAGGATCATGATGCCGGTCATGGCTGCCGCCACGAGGACTGTGCGCAGAAGCTTCCATGGGGACAGCCGAAGTTTGAGCGCGTGCAGGCTCGTGCTGAGCATCAGCCCCATCGTAAGAATCTCGGTGATTACCGTGGCCCAGGCCGAGCCGTATGCGCCATAGGGCGGTATCAGTAGGAGATTGGCACCCACGTTGGCGGCAGCGCCGATCCCCGAGTAGAGAGCGAGCCGCCACTGGCGGCCGACTATCGGGGCCAGGAAGCCGGCCAATGAACCGAAGCAGATCGACACGAAGGCGATCATCAGGATCGGGAGAACCCCAGCTGAGCGTTGATAGTTGTCTCCGTAAAGCAGGTGCACGATCTGGCTGGACAGGGCGATGGTCCCGGCCAAGATCGGCAGTGAGATGGCGCCCATGGTGTCGGCGCAGATCTGTACGAGCCTGCGCACTCGCAGGGGATCGCTCCGGTGTACAGCCGAAAGCACGGGGAAGAATGAGGACATCACCGCCGCCGGTAGGAAGCCGAGCGGGCCAAGGAACCCGTAGGCCGCGCCATAGATACCGGCTTCGTGGGGACCGGATATTTGAAGCAGCAGCACCGAGTCCACCTGGTAGTAGACGGTGATGAATACGGCCGCCATGCCGAGCGGTATTGCGACCCGCAGCAGCGGGCGCCACAGGCGTCTCCCCGCCCGCCAGGCGATATGGGCGAGCCTGTGGGTGGTGTGTACCTGTAGCACTGCGATGAACCCGATCAACGTGGCGTAGGCGACCGCAAAAGCCACCACAGACGCGTGACTTGCCGCCAGTACCACCACCAATCCAGTCCAGAGGATCCCTTGCAGGACGGTGAACGAGAGGACGAGCCCCGATCTCAAGCGCGACTCGAACACGGTCATGAGCGCTGCCGCACCGGTGGAGAGGATCGTCGTTGTGAGGATCAGTGCAACGGCGTGACTGCTGTCGGCGTCACTCAGGAACAAGGGGATCGAGATCAGGCAGAGCACGATCGCCACTGCCGAGAGCGCTATGCGTGCCCCAGCGAGCGCTCCTAGCCACTCGGACTCCCGCTCCGGCTCGGAGGCCATCCGCTGCATGGCCGCGGTCGTCAGTCCTAGATCGGTCAAGACCCCGAAGAGTCCGACGTAGGAAGACACTCCGTTCCACACTCCATAGCCCGACGGGTCCAGTGTGCGCGCCGTCAGCGACACCGTCACCACGCTCATCGCCATCGTAAGAACGCGAGCCAGCAGTTGGACGACGACGTTGGATGCGATGTGGTGGCCGCCGGCGGTGGCCGCATCGCCGGCCGCTCCCCCCGCCAGCAGGCGCCGTGGGAAAGCCATCGCCCGGGTCAGCATGCGCGATACTCTCGCAGCCTTGCGCGTCCTGGTCGTTTTGCCACATCCGCCACTGCCCGAGGGTAGTGCCGCCGCCAGATGCGCAATCGGCTTGGTGCGGGGTCTGCTGCTCCACGGGGTAGAGGTACAGGTACTCGCGGCCAACCTCGGCTCGGCCCCGCTGGACACGATCCCGACTGACCTGCCGGTGGAGGTTGTTCCGATCGACGTGCCGTCGAACTGGCAGGCCAGGCGCGACCGGCTCCTGCGTCCCAACGGACTGCTCAGGCAAGGTCGGTTCGCGGACAGGTTGCGGGAGCTGGCCGAGTCGAGCGACCTCGTCCACTTCGTCGAGGCGCAGGCCGCGGTCGCCATAGGCCTCGTCGATCGTCCTTCGCTCGCGCAGATCCACTTCCTCACCCGCCGCGACCGCAAGCTTGGCTGGCCATGGCAACGCGATACGCGAACCACCATCGAGCTGTTGCGCGCCGAGCGATCAGTATGCAAGCGCGCCCGTTGGTTGCTGGCCAACTCGCAGGAGGTTGCCTCCGATCTCGCTCAGCGAGCTCCACATGCTTATGTCACTGCTGCCCCGCTGGCGCTCGACCCGTCCTTCTACACACCACGCGCTTCGGTCGAGCATCCCGTCGCCGGACTGATCGGCATGGCGCGCTGGCCACCGACCAAGCACGCAGTCGAACGGTTGATCGGCGATGTCTGGCCACTTGTGCTCGAGCGAAGGCCACAGGCGAGGCTGATGCTTGCCGGCAAGGGCATGGAGCAAGACGCGTTCTCGCACCTGCCCGAGCGGCCAGGAATCCAGTGGTGTGGCGAGGTACCCAGCGCGACCGGCTTCCTGCGCGAGCTCGGCGTGCTGCTCTATCCGCTGACCGACGGCAGCGGCGTCAAGGTTAAGGTCCTCGAGGCGCTCGCACTTGGGATTCCCGTCGTGACGACCCCCGACGGCGCAGAGGGCCTTGGCGACAGGGGTGGGGTAACAGTCGAGACGGAGGATCGGGCGCTCGCGATGGCGACTGTGAGACTGCTTGACGACGGGGCTGCTCGAAGCGCAGCCGCGGGTGCGGCTTACAGGACCTTTGCCGTGCACCACACGCCTCAACCTGCCGCCCAACCGGTTGTGGACCTCTACGAGCGCATCCTCGCCTCGTGAGCGAACCGTCGCCAACCGCGGAGAGCACCGCTCTGCGATTGCTGGTCTACACCGACTCTCCTGAGGTTGGGGGCGCCGAGGTGGTGCTCGGGTATCTACTGGCGGCGCTTTCCCCCGAGATTGAGATCGGTGTGCTGGCAACCGACGCGCGCGTCGCCGAGGCGATCGCCGCCGGTCGTCCTGGCACGCCCGTTTTCACCGTGCGCCCTCCAAACGGCATTCGCGACCTCGTGTCCCTGCGGGAACACATACATGTGGTGCGCTCCTTCTCGCCGCATTTGCTGCACGCCAATCAGGGGTGGCCGTGGGCATGTGCGTACGGGGAGATAGCGGGTTTGATCAACCCGAGGACGAGGGTGCTGGCTGTCGATCACCTTCCAGTGGGCGGGGCGGTACCGCGGGCACGGCGTCTAGGCAGAAGAATGCTTGCGCGTTGCTTGCAGGCTCATGTGGCGGTTGGAGTGAACGCCGCGCGACTGGTGGAGGAGCTTGTCGGCCTGCCGCATGGATCTGTGGGCTCGGTCCCCAACGGAGTGCCGATCGAGCCCCTAGGCGCTCGTGTCTCACGCGAGTCGGGAACCGTGATCGGATCGCTCGGTCGGCTCACCGAGCAGAAGGGCTACGACGTGCTCGTACGGGCCCTACAGAAGCTACCCACGGCTAAGCTCGTGCTCGTTGGCGATGGGCCACAGCGTGGACAGCTACAGGCACTCGCCGCGGAGCTTGGCGTAACGGATCGGTTGAGGATCACCGGCTGGGTAGCCGACGCGCGAGCGCACCTCGAGGAGTTCGACATCTTTGCCCTTCCCTCGCGTTGGGAGGGCATGCCGTTGGGAATCCTCGAGGCCATGCACGCCGGTCTACCAGTCCTCGCAAGCGATGTGGGGAGTGTGTCTGAGGCCGTCGCCGATGGCGAGACCGGGTATCTGGTGGAGCCCGATGATCTAGAGCGTGTCTGTGAGCGTCTCGGTCGCCTACTGGATACCCCGGAGCTATGCCTGCGCATGGGCGAGCTTGGCCGGCTTGCGGCGCGCGAGCGGTTCACCGACACGGTCATGGCCGCGCGCTACGAAGCGCTTTACGGCAAAGTGCTCGGCTGGTGGCGACCCTTGCGCGAGACTTCAGTCTCGGCCAGGTAGTCGCGCCAGCAACGTCTCTTGCAACCGGTTGGCGAGGATCCAGCTGTCGTCGCGCACGCGCCGGGGCGTCCACTTACCGCCGAGCACATTGAACATCGCCATTGCTCGCTGTGGAGAGGTCAGGTCGCGTTTGACGCGGCGATCGCGGCCGGACACGAGCGCGTGGGCGGCTCTGCGAAAGCCGAGCCCCTTCTCGCTCGGCAGGTGCCACAGGCCGAGCGCGCACGGATTCTCTGGGTCGACACTGCCGTGCCGCGGCCCAGTGAGAATGCGCATTCCGACTCTGCGCAGGTCTTCGAAGTGGACACGTCCCAGCGCGCCAGCGAGCGTCAGCAACTGCTCCTCCGTCCCCAAGCCGTGGTCCAGCTCCTCGACGTCGCGGTCAATTTGCTCGCAGACTCCCACCAAGTCCAACATGTCCTCTGGGACTCCAGCGAGCAACTCTCCTCCGATCCATGGCGGAGGGCTGTCTGATCCGGCCCTGTCAGGGGCGAGTCGCTCAAGCGCGGCGCGGGTGCCCCCGGTGATGTCCCAGCCGATGTCGTAGCTCATCTGGATGCAACCAACCGAGCCGGGGGGCGGAAATGCCGCGAACACCTTACGCGGGTCGATCCACACACAGTCGAGGTCCATCATCCAAAGTCGCTGCTCCGGCGGGCCGGCGGTCGCGCATGCGACGATCGCATCGAGCACATAGCGGGAGGCGTAGAACCAGGTGACGTCCTTTGCCGGCCGGTGATCGTAGGGGACATGCAGAACACTCACGCCGAAACCTTCGAGCCGTTCTAGGAGGCTGGCGCCGTAGCGGCCCAGCAGCCGACGGTCCTCGAGATTGGTGGCCAGCACCAGGTCGCAGTCGGCGTTGTTGAAGCGCAGCGAAGCGGCCTGTACGAGGGCGCACTCCAGATAGCGGCTGGCCAGCCTGCCAGGGCCCACGCTTGCTCGGCTAGTCGGATATTCCAGCGCGTCTCCGGGCGAGTGCACGTACAGGTACTGAACCACGCGATCACGGTGACTCTCGTTCATTGCCTGTCCGTTGCTCGCGAGCTCTATGCCGGCGCGGCCAGGAAGTTCCAGATCGGTGCGGTAAATGTTTCCTCGAAGCGATCGCGCGAATAAGGGCCATTGCCGTCGAAGTCAAAGATCCGCAGTCCCGCGCCCTCCAGTAGGTCAAAGACCTGTGTGGGCTTGGTGCCGTACAGGTCGGCCCCTCCCGCACCGTGCTCGAACACGACATGTGGTCGATGACGCTGAAGTGTCTCGATCGCGCCCTGCATGACGCCGATCTCGGCGCCCTCGACGTCGATCTTGATGAGTGCCGGCACCGGCCCTTTCTCGAGTACGTCGTCCAATCGCTCGGTCTGCACGGACACGCGCTGCACCTGCGAGGCCTCGGGTGGTAGATCCTCACGCTGGCGCAGCCCGCTATAGGCGGGGGCGTCCACGACCTTGGTGAACTCTGCCGTCCCCGCCGTATCCGAGACGGCCGAGCGATGTATGTCGACGGCCGGAAAGCGCGCTACCAGGCCCTCATACAGCTCGGGGATTGGCTCGAAGGCGGTGTGCTGGCCCGCGGGCGCGAGTCGCACGATCAAGTCGAGTACATGCCCCTCGTTGGCGCCCACGTCGACCGCGTTGGAGGAGCCTTCAAGGACGCTCGCAAGCACGATCTTCAGCCCTCGGTCGTCGCAAAGCTCCCTGCGCTCCAATGGGTCGAAGGCGAGACGGGCCTCGCGAATACGGCCGAGGAGCTCGTGTGCCTGCTCCTCCTTGCCTAGGCGGGCGATCATCGACCGGGTCGATCGCCCAAGGGCAGCGCTGCCTGCTCGAAGGGGCGATGTCATGCGGGGCGGATGCTATCGCCAGGTCGAATGGTCGGGTTCTCAAACATGAGCAAAGGCAAGGACAGTGCGGTGGGAGACCGAATTAGGTCGTGTGCAGCGGGTAATACCTCATTCGATGTCTTTGCCTTGTCAACCTGCCTCCATGCTCAGTCCTCAAGGAGGATCGACGGGTGGACGATGAGAGCTTGACGATGAAGGCGCGCATTTGGACAGCTGAGCACCTCAGGCGAGAGGACGCCCCGTGAGCGCTTCCGACCGACTAGAGCGGGTTCGCGAAAGGGATGGGCTGGCCAGTGGCATGAGCGTGCTACGCCGCCGCTGGCCGATGATCCTCGGCATCGTCGTGGTCTGCCTGCTCGTGTCGGTCGTTCGCCACGAGCGCGCGTCGAAGTCGTATTCGGCTACAGCCAGCGTCGCTTTCCAGAGTGCGACGCTGCCCGATGCCGCGCTACAGGTCTCGCCGACCGGCAGTGGCGAACCGGTGCGCGATGCCGCCACAGAGGTCTTGATCGGGCACTCCTCCGAAGTTGCCGAAGGCGTGCGCAAGCAACTGCATGTCACAACCTCCGCGGGTGAGCTACTCGAAACGGTAGGCGTGGAAGCAGCTCCCGACGCGGACGTCTTGCACTTCATTGCAACCACGGGAGACCCTCGCTACTCGGCGAGGTTGGCAAACGCGTTCGCCAACCAGTACATAGCTTTCAAGGCGGCAGGACAGGTCGCCAGCATCGAAGCGGCAGAACGCAGGCTGAGCCAGCAGATCGCGACGCTGCCCGCCGGGTCGCCCGCACGCACCTCGCTCGAACAGTCCCAGCAGCGGCTATCTGGGCTCCGGGCTGTGGCCGGAGGAGGGGCGAACATCATCAGCCTCGCAACACCGCCTACCTCTCCGACGGGCACGAGCCTCTTTACCAGTGCCATCATCGGTCTGCTCATCGGACTGGCGATTGCCTTCTCAGTCGTGTTCCTACTCGAGTCGCTCGACAGACGCATCAAGACGATCGAGGAATTCGAGCGCGAGTACCGCTTGCCGGCTCTGACTGGTGTGCCGCAATCCTCATTCGGCCCCGTCTCCGCGGAGGACCGTAACGAACTGCTTGAGCCGTATCGAATCGTGCGCAGCGCACTCGACTTCGCCGCCATCACGCGGCAGGTCGACACTCTGCTCGTGACGAGCGCCGTCTCGGGCGAGGGCAAGACGACAGTTGCCGTAGACCTCGCCCACGTGGAGGCGCTCACAGGTCGCTCCGTTGTCCTGCTGGAGCTCGATCTACGTCGCCCCACCTTCGTTGGGCATTTCGGCTTTCGGCCCAACGAGGGTTTGACGAGCGCGATGGCGAGCGGTGGCAATGTGGCAGACCTACTGGCTCATCCGTTCGAGGAGCTGCCCAATTTCGCGGTACTGCCGGCTGGGCGGCTTCCGCCGAACCCTTCGGAGATGCTTGGTTCCTCGCGCATCTCGGAGATCATCTCCGAGCTGACGGGCGAAGACACGATGGTGATCATCGATGCGCCCCCCCTGAATCCCGTGGCAGACGCGCAGGTGCTGATGAACAGCCCGGAGGTCCACTCCGCGATCATCGTCGCGAGGGTCGGCAAGACGACGCACGAGGAGGTTCGCCGAGCTCGCTCGATTCTTGACCAGCACATGATCGAGCCGGTCGGGCTGATCGTCACCGGCCTGTACGACGCGGGTCGCTACGGCTACGAGGCCTACGGGTCCACCGGTCCAGCTGACGACGATTCCTACCGAGAATCGCTGTCGCGCCCAAGGCACGGCACGCCGGCCTCGCGGCGAGCACACTGAGGAGCTGAGAATCATTCCCACGCGGCGCCTGCGACTCGAGAGCGGCGAGTTGGTCGCGGCGGCGACCGCCACCTTGGTGACGCTGCTCGTTGTGCTGCTCGCCGTCCACAAGGCGGGAACGGCGGGTTTGGTGGTGCCCCTGGCGTTGGTGGCTGCCGTTGTGCTGCTGCGCCGCCCGGCCACGATGGTCGCGCTCGCGGTGGGATTGACGGTGCTCTGTGAGGGACCCACCTTCGGGTTCTTGCACTTCACCTCACATCTATACGACCAGATCTACAAGGGTCTGACGCCCTTGGACATGCTCGTAGCGCTTGCTGTGCTGGCCGTGGGGATCGACTTGATCGTGCACCATCGCGCGCCCAAGGTGCCGCGGGCGATGGCCCCCGGGTTGATGTTGCTATTGCTCGGCATGATCGCCGGAGCCGTAATTGGGCATGCCGGGGGCGTAAGTGTGCGCACCGTGGTTCTGTCCGAGAACGTGCTCGCCTATCTGTTGCTGTTGCCGTTGGCGGTCTGCAACCTGGAGCTCGATACTCGTCAGGTAAAGCTGGCGCTCGGGGCGGCGGTGGCACTGGCGATCCTCAAGGGAGCTTTCGGCCTAGTCGAGGTGCTGGGCCACTATGGCCAGTCGATCGAAGGAAGCTCGACGCTCACCTACTACGAACCGGCCGCCAACTGGCTGATCATGGTGGCGCTGCTGGCGATCTTCGCGGCTGTGCTGCTGCGAGCCGGGCCGCCGACTTGGATGCTTGTGGGGGCGCCGCTGTTGATTGCCTCCTTGGTGCTCTCCTACAGGCGCTCTTTCTGGATCGCAACCGTGCTCGGTCTGCTGCTGGTGTTGCTGCTCGGCACGACATCTCTTGGGCGGCGCATGCTTCTCCCGGTGGGGCTTGTGGTCGTGCTGGCCGTTTGGTTGCTCGGCACGATTCACTTTCAAGCCCAGGCCCCGATCGTCAAGCGTGTCGAATCGCTGAGTCCCTCAAGCCTCTCCACCAACGCCGAGGATCGCTACCGCTTGGATGAGCGCGCCAACGTGCTTGGCGAGATCGAACGGCATCCGATCATGGGACTGGGCATCAGGATTCCGTGGGAAGCCACCGTGCAGCCGCTGTCCGTGGAACACGAAGAAGGCAGGCAATACGTGCACTTCGCGGCGCTTTGGTTCTGGCTCAAGCTAGGAATCCTGGGCCTGCTCGCGTATTGGGTCACCCTTATTGGGACGGCTGTGCTCTCTTGGCGTGTGTGGCGGCGCAGCGAAGAGCCCATGCTGCGCGCGTTTGGCCTTGCCTCACTGTGCGGGCTCGCGGGCCTGGTGGTGCTCGAGACGACAGCGAGCTTCACCGGAGTCGATCCGCGCTTCACGGTGCTCTTCGCTGCGCAGATCGGACTGTTGGCTCTACTTGACAGGACGTCAGGGGTTGAGCGAGAGCAGCGACTGTACCGTTGAGGTGTATTGGCCCTTTGGCGCTTCGTTGCTCTGCAGGGCGCCAAAGTAGCCCTCGCGGCCGCTCGATGCTCCTGTTTCTTCCTGGTCGCGGGCCTGGAACAAGTAGAGCGAGGCGAGGCGGCTGCCATAGCGCGCGCGCATCGCCGCCAGGTTCGAGGTGAGCGTGGTCGCGGCTTCCGAGTAAGTCATGCACTTGTTGAAGCCGTAGTTGTCGTCCAGGCAGCGCCCATTATCACTCGACAAGCCCCACTCAGTTACATCGAGCGGGATGGTGCCAGGCGCGCCGTCGGCCTTGGCCGAGGACACGACCTTATCCATGATCGCCTGCCAGCCTGGCCCATAGGGGTGTACGGTCCAGCCGGCCACCAGTGAGCCCAGGTTAGGCACGGCCTTGAACATGTTGTCCATCCATGAAGTGCCAGGTGCGTTGCCGGGATCGCCTTGGGCCAGCAGACCGACATTTGGATTGGCCGCATGGATCGCTTCCTCAGCTTCCTTGAACCGCAGCGCATAGGTCTGGGCGCGGCTTGCATATCCGGCTGTCGTGTCGTTGGAGTACTGGTATTCGTAGCTGGTCTCGTTGCCGAACTCGATGCTTGTAACGGCGCTCGAAGCGGGCAGGTTCTTGCCCTTCCAGAAGCTGCCCCCTGGACCAAACTGGGCTGCCCAGGCGCCAAGGCTCTGTGCCTGTGCCGGGGTGGGGAGGGTGCCGTAGAAGCTGGCGAGCAAGAGCGGCCTGACGCCTGCCTTGGCAGACGCTTCGATCGTTGAGGCCATTTGCGAAGCAGGGGTGCCGATTTCGAACTCCTCACGGGCAGTGTGCGCGCCGAGCTTCTGCACGAAGGGCATCTCCCAAGTAATGGCTGAGCCCACGACCACGCCCATTTCAAAAGAGCCGGGTGCGCTCGTGCCTTCGATCTCCTCACCGCCGGCCCCAGTCGAGTCCGACCCGGTCGAGCTACTTGTGTTGCCGCCTGAGCCGCTCGTGTTGGCGCTGGTGCCAGTGCCACTCGTGCTCCCTGCTCCCGTCCCGCTGCCTGCTGCTGACTCGCCAGTGCTGCTGCTGGAGCCGCTGGTCCTGCCACCCTGCGGTACGTGGGTAACTTTCGAGCGATGATGCAGGCGGGCGATGCGGGCGGACAGGCTGCTCACGAGGTGCTTGGCGCCAGCCAGCTTGATGCGCGACCGCGTGACCGCTCGTCGCTGATAGGTGCAGTGGTTCGACTGGGTCCTCTTGCAGGCCGCGAGTGCGCTGGAGCTATGCACGAACGAGCGCTCATCGGCCGCGCGGGTGAGCAGCGCCCGGTGAAGGATCGTGCTGCTGGCCGTGGCAGTGGGTTGAGTCGTGCGGGCCGATGCACCGGCAGTGAGGGCCAACAAGATCGAGCACGTCGCCACCAGTAGTGTGGGGATCCGCTGAGTCCGGGTCCGGGCAACACGGGGGTGGGACGCTGAAATACCGCTCATCTCCTTCGGGAGCCGGGCTGTCTGCTTGAGACCCCTGGCTTTGCGAGCCCGCCTCACGACGGGTGTGCCTTTGTCGGGAACCGCGACGGAGCTCTACGCGAGCGATCCGTCGCCATCTACGTCTTGTAAGGATCCTTTCGGCGCTATTTGAGCCCGTCTTTAGGCGTTTTGGGCTTTCTGGACGCGCGGCGTCAGGTGCGTAGAAGTGCTGCCAAGGCCTCGACCGAGTAGCGCTCCTCGGCCAGCCTGCGCCCGGCGCGAGCGATCTCCGGCGCGCCGTTGCCCAGGACTTGCACGAGCGCCTGCGCGAACGCATCGGGGCTCTCTGCCACAAGGCAGTCCACGCCCTCCTGCACGTCCACGCCCGCTACCGCGCGCGGGGTGGCGATCACCGGCAGACCGTAGGCGAAGGCCTCGATCAGCTTCAGCGGACTGCCGCCGCCGTGGAGCAGGGGTACGACCGCGCAGCGTGCCTGAGCGTAGGCACCGGCAAGATCCTCCACGAAGCCGAGCGTGCGCACGCGCGGGTCATCGCTTGGAGGCTGCTCGAGGCCGGCGCCGACAAGCACGAGGTGGGCGTCGGGAAACTGGGTCCACACGCGCGGAAGTACATCCTCGAGCAGGAATCCCAGCGCCGTGCGGTTGGGCTCGTAGGCGAAGTTGGCGACGAAGATCGCCATCGGCTCGGCGGCGTTCCCCGGAACGGGCTGAATCGCGCCTACGTCGACCACATTGGGAACCAAACGCAGCTCGGCGCTCGGGCACAGCTCATGAGCCGCTTGCATGTCAGCCTCGCTAACCATCCACGACTCCGCGGAGCGCTGCAAGAGCCGCCGCTCGAACGAGGCCAGCCCACGCAGAGACTTGTGCTCCTCGCCGAGCTCATGGCGAAAGCCGGACTCCAGGTTGTGGGCGTTATAGACCACCGCATGCTTGCCCGCGAGGCCGGCGAGCGCGGCGGCCGCGGTCGGCCCGTCGGCGATCACTCGACCGCGGCCGGGTGTGCTGGCAAGCTGGGTCGCGCTGGCGGCTAGCTCGGCGGAGACACTGCGCGCGAAGCCGTCGGGAACTCCTCTGAGTCGTGCTCGTGCGTATGCGCGCAGGCGGGAGCGGCCACGCGAGGGAATGACCTCGCGCAATTGGATTCCGGGTATGGCCTCGTAGGCCTCGTCTGGCTTCTCTGCGCCGAAGCGCACATAGAGCACCGTGAGCGGCCCATTGGCGGCGAGCGCGCGTGCAACACCGTAGGTACGCACGTCACGGCCCGAGCGCAGGGCGGGCGTGTGCATGGTGACGAGCAGGTCGCCGGCCATGGCGCGGTCCCCGTTCGGGCGGGTATCGGGTCGCCCGGTTCTCTCATGGTGGCCGACCCTGCTTTGTCCTCCCGAAGTCTCCAGCGCCGCGACGGCGGCCCCGATCTCCTCCAGACGGAGCTCCCAGGAGTGGGCCTCGGCCTTGCGTGCGCGTGCTGCCTTGCGCTCTGGCGTGTCCTCTGCCAAGGCTTCCTCGATTAGGGCCGCGATGCCTGCGGCGTCGGCGGCCGTGGCTACCTCCTCGATCCCCGCCAAGGCGGGCAACGGGGTTGCGATCACGGATAGACCCGCGGCCAGGTACTCGTAGACCTTCATCGGGAAAATGCTCTTCGTGAGCTCGTTGATCGCATACGGGATCAGGCCGGCGTCGGCTCCACGCAGGACACTCGGAAGTTCCTCATAGGGGCGCGGGCCGAGCAGGTGGATATTGGGCTGGGCGGCAAGCGCAGACATGTCGGCGCGCGGGTCTCCGGGCCCGGTCGGACCGACCAGCGCGAAGGACCAATCGCGCCGGGACTTGGCGAGTACGAGCAGCAACTCCGTATCCAGCTTGGTTCTCACAAGCGCACCTGTGAAGACGATTCGTGGGCTTGGCAAGTGAGCCATCCCGGCGTCGATTGGGCCGTCGCGCAAGGCGCTTGAGAACAGCTCGACGTCGGCCACATTGGGTACATAGAGCACGTTGCGAGCGATCGTTCCCAGACGCTGCGCCAAGGAGGGCGCGCTCGCGAGCACCAGATCGGCGCGCGCGGCAAAGCGCTGCTCCGATGCTCTGAAGCTGGGGCCATCGATCCCTTGCTGGGCTGCCATGTCATCGACGCAGTGGTAGATCACGATCTCCGGTTGCAGCGAGGCGAGCAAGACCTCGGCCTGCGGTACATAAGCCCACAGGATCGGCTCGTCCATCCCGAGTCGCCGAGCCGCGCGGCGCACGAGTGCCGGCAGCAGCCAGCCGTTGATCCTCCGGGCGAGCGGGTTGGAGTGCAGCGGGAGCACGAGCGGGGAGAGCACGTTCAGTCCGTCAACCTCGCGTGCCTCGCGCAGCCCGCGCACCAGGCGCCGCGCGATGCGCTTCACGTCACGCCCCGCGATTTGGGGACGGCGCAGTCCGAGCGACTCGACGAACAGCACGCGGTTCTCGCGTGCCAGCCGCTTCATCAGATGGTGCTGGTTAGTCTGCAGGTCGGTGTCCCAATCGGCGAACCCCACACAGACGATGTCGCGGCCCTGAAGCCGTGGCGGATCGGCCATCGCGGACATGATCTCAGGCTCACAACAGGGTCGCCTGGATCGGGTGCCTGCCCGTCCCATGCGCATCGCCCAACAGGTGGCCTACAAGCTGGGCCGTCTCGGCTACGAGCACCAAGTCGTCGCTCCCCTGCTAGCCGCTCGACGCTCTTTGCTCGGTGAGCGCGCGTACGGTCCTCCACGCTTCTTGGTCAGGGTCGACGAGTTCCCCCACTATCGCGCCTGGGATGACCCCGCGCGCTTTGGTACGGCGGGCTTCGAGCGCTTCCACGAGATCCTCAGCGGCGCCGACGTGCCCTACCTGGTGGCGGTTCTGCCGCGTGTCAGCCGCGACCCGCTCGCGCCGGCGGGCACCGCCTCCCGGCCACTACAAAACGACGAGCGGGCGATACTCGCGCGCCTGAAGTGCGAAGGCGTGTCATTCGCCTTGCACGGGCTCACCCATCGCACCAGATTCGCTTCCCCGCGTCGCCATTCTGAGCTATGCGGGCTCTCCCTGCCGCAGACCGACGCCCTGCTCGATGCCGGCCTGGCGGAGCTGGCCGAGGCGGGCGTCTCAGCAGATGTGTTTGTGGCGCCCTACAACCGTTTCGACGCACGCCAGCTTGGCCCTTTGGCGCAGCGATTTCGGGTCGTGTGCGGCGGGCCCGAGTCGATTGGCCTGCTCGGCTTTCAAAGCACGCCCCAATGGCGTGGCGACACCGTCTACCTACCCGCCTATGCGCCCTTCTATGGTCGGGCGTCCGAGGTGAGGCCGGCCGTCGAACGTGCGATCGAGGCTCGCTGGGGGCTGTGGGTGCCGATCGTGCTCCATTGGGGCTGGGAGGCCGAGGACGGGTGGGCCGAGTTGGAGGAGCTCGTGGCTGCGATCGCGGGATATGCATCGCCCTGGAGCGATTTCATAGACGAGATGGAGAGCGACCGGTGAGCGGGTCGTCGATCGAGGCCTTGCGCGAGCGCTTCCCCCGGGTGGCGGTCGTGCACGAGTGGCTCACGATTCCGGGCGGCTCCGAGGACGTGGTCATCGAGCTGCTCGAGATGTTCCCCCACGCGGAGCTGTTCACTTCGATCTACGACCCTGAGCCGTGGCCCGAGATCGTGACTGAGCGGCCGGTCCACGCCTCCTATTTGAGTCGCGTTCCCGGCGCCAAGACTCACTACCCGAAGCTGTTGCCCTTCATGACTCGGGCCTACCGCGCCTTCGACTTCTCAGGCTTCGATCTGATCCTGTCCAGCAACCATGCGTGCGCCAAGAACATCAGGACCCCGCCCGGTGCCTTGCACGTGTGTTACTGCCACACGCCAATGCGCTACGCCTGGGACGAAAGCCTCTTGGAGGGCGAGGAGATCGGCAGGGCCACGCGTCTGGTGTTGCCGTTGATGCTGCGTCGCCTGCGCCGTCAAGATGTTGAGGGGGCAAGCTCGCCGGATGTATTCGTCGCCAACTCTCACAACGTGGCCGATCGCATCAGGCGCTATTACGGTCGCACCGCCGAGGTCGTCAATCCGCCGGTGGATGTGGACCGTCTTTTGACTTTGCCACGTGACCCGGGCACCTATTACCTGGTGTTCGGGCGGGTGGTCCCCTACAAGCGGGTCGAGCTGGCCGTCGCCGCTTGCGCGCGTCTCGGGCGCGACTTGAAGGTGGCCGGTGACGGGCGCGCAATGGCTTCGGTCAGGGCCGCCGCCACGGGCCACGCCGGGATCGAGTTGCTCGGCCGGGTGGACGATGCCGAGCGGGACGCTCTGATGGGCAGTGCCCGCGCCCTGCTGTTCCCCGGCGAGGAGGACTTCGGGATCGTGCCTGTCGAGGCCCAGGCTGCCGGGCTGCCCGTGATTGCCTATCGAGTGGGTGGGGCCTCTGAGACGGTTATCGACGGCGAGACGGGCGTCCTGTTCGACGAGCAAAGTGCTCTCGGTCTAGCTGGTGCGATTGAGCGTTTTGAGGGCTTGCGACTCGACGAGGGTGCGATCCGCGGCAACGCGGAGCGCTTTGGACGCGAGCGCTTTCGTGCGGAGATGGCTGATGTGATTGAGCGCGCAGCCGACGTGCTTATGTCAGCAGGACGAGCGTCTCGCGCGGGTGGGGCGCTCCCGTGACTTTGATCGTGACCAGCACCAAGAGCCGGTGATGGCGGTGTAGGAGAGCAACGGCTGCGCGACCCAGGCGAAGCTTGAATTCGAAACGGCCCGTCGCGGGACCGAAGTGGGCTCGGGCAAGCTGGATAAAAATGGTGTGTTTGCCTTTGTGGAGGGCCGACGGCGTGAGCTGGGCACGCAGATCGATGGTCCCTCGACACGGGGTGGGTCTGGTGCACAGCAAAGCCACTTTCACAAGTCCCGTGTGGTTTGCGATCAGGCGTGAATTCACCAGCCGGGTCGGAGTGTGCGGCAGCGGCTGCGACCCTCCGGCACTGCTGCCGCTCGTAACCTGTCCGACGGCGCCTCCTTTGTCCACGTCTGTGACTAGTGGTGAGCCTGGGGGTTCCGTTAGTTTTTCTGGTTCACCATTGGCTACTTCCGGTTCTTCGGTACCGGCCTGGCACGGCACAGGCGTCCCGCCACCGCTGGTTGGCGAGCCGGTGAGCTGAGAGACCTGGTACGCGGTCACGCTGCACCCAGTGGCCACGAACAGACGTCCACCGGCCGCTGATGGGGAAGCGAAGTGGTCGATCGTCGGGCTTGGCAACGTCTCGGTGTGGAGGGGGGCCCCGGTGTTCGGATCAAGGCCGTAGAGCTTTGTGCCTCCGCCGCTGAAGCGACCCGTGGCGACAGTCCAAACTAGGCCTGCGGACACGATTGGCGGTCCGACCGCGTCTTCCGGGCCTTGCCACAGTGGGGTGAAGGTCTTGGCCGATTCGGAGTAGGCGAGCGCTTGGACCCCGTTCTCGCACGGTATGTAGATCGTGTCGTTCGCGAACGAGTCACCGCCGAAGCTACCGGGGAAGCCCGTGTGTTCTTGGCAGACAGGATGGCTGAAGACGGCGGGCGCCCCGCTGGTCCCACTTATCGCGCTTTCCATAGTCGCCTCGTCGATCAGGTAGCCGACGCCGTCCTTGCCCGCCTGGAACAAGAGTCCACCCGGCAGGAGCTCGGCGGCGGCGGAGGAAAGGTCGAGATCGTGGTTGCTCTCTTCTTCCCAGTTGGGCGGCTCGAACGATCCCAAGGGAGAAACGAATTCTGTGGAGGGATCAGCCACGAAGTCATTGGCCAGGTCGAGCTTGACCACGCTGTCGGAGTAGTCAAATTCGGTCGCCGTTTCTCCGGCCGGCGGGTCAGGGTTGCCTGTGGTCGCATACACGTTGCCGGCGCCGTCGACCGAAGGGCCGGCCGGCGCCCATACGGCTCCGCCCGAACTGGAGGGCGGCGCCGGCTGGTATTGCCAAAAGCGTGGCTGTGAGCCATCCTCGGGCGCGGCGACCACGGTTCCTTGATAGTCACTACAGTCGCCGTCGTTTCCGCCGTAGCCGAACACAACGTTTCCTTCATCGAGGTTCAAGGCCGTGCGCTGCAGCAACGCTTTGGGGTCGGCGCCCGGCGGGTCCACGTCGCGGCTGACCACTTCTTCGCCATTGCTCAAGGAAAGCCCCTTGAGCAGATGCTCGATTTCACCTTTTGGGTTGAGCGTGTCGGCCACCATGTAGATCGTCTGCTTGGCCGAGTCGATCACCGGCGTGCCGACCACACCGACGCTGGGCTTTACGTCCCCGCACGGCAGGTCTTCGGCGGGTACCGGCGTACCTAGGCTCTTTTTCCATAGGACCTTGCCGGTCGAGGCTTCGAGGGCGTATGCCACATCTCCGACGGTCGCCACGTAGACACGATTGCCGAGCACGAGCGGCTGGCTCCAGATGGGTGCACCCAGGTCGCCGGTCTGCCAGGCGAGCACCGGTTCGATCGGCTGTGTCGCATCCGGGTCGTCTCCTGAGCGCTGTGCGTCACGGTGGTAGGTGGTCCAGTCCGGTTCGGCTCGGGCGAGGGGGGTGCTTGCCGAGAAAAAGACAAGGCACAGACAGGCCAGCAAACCCCAGATCCGGTGACGGCGCACGACTTGTGTGTTGGGCATCGTGTCCAGCCTAGTCCTGTGAAAACAGCTCTTCCAAAAAGAACCGCGTCTTCGGCAAAGGCTCGCGCGATGGATAAAGGCGCTCCAGTAGCTCCAATACCTCTCGAGCGCTCCCCAGCTCGCACTCCTTGATCAAGACTTCGATGTCTTCATTGTCCTCGCCGAAGCGCATCGCCATCAGCTTCATCGCGAGCAGGTACTGAGGCGAGGCCGTGGTGATTTCGATGCCCTCGATGTCCGGGAGGGGACGGGCATCGTGGTCCTCTCCAGGCATGAAGCCCTTGGCGGCGTCATTCAACCAATTCTCGGGCAGGCCAAGTTCCTCGGCGACCTTCGCGGCAGCCTCGTAAATCGAGCTCTTGGGCTCGAAGACCGCGTCTATGTCCTTCGTCACACGCCTCGTCGAGTAGGCAAGCGCCATTGCGGCGCCTCTGACGATGAAAATCTGTCCCCGCACGCCTCGATTCGACAGCTCGTCACCAAGCGCCTGGAGTGCCTTGATGATCTCTGCTCGCGAGAATCTCTTGGGGGCTTTCTCAGGCACGATCGAACACCTCTCTCGCTATGAACACTCCGTGACGTGCGAAGACGGCTGGGGTGTGAGCGAATGTGTAGGCCTCGAACACGGGTCTATCTGTGGCGAACCGCCAAGGCTCGACGAAGCGACTGGGGTCTTCCACCCAATCAGGTGCAGCGATTTCGCTCTCACGCGCGAAGAACTCGGCTGTCCCGGCCAAAGCAGCGTCAAAGCCAGGATCGCCCGTGCCGGGTGGCTCCTCGCTAATGAGCAAAATCTTCCCGGGGCGCGACGACCCTCTGAAATCGTCAGCGAAACCGAACAGCAGGCGTAGCGCATCGTGCTCTCGCGCTTGCTCCAGATCGCTGGCGATGATCGGAGCGAGTTGCTCGAGCGATGCGGCGCCGCGTCGCATGCGTGGGGATGCGGTGAGTTGGAGATCGTGCTCACATGCGTCGAGCAGTCGCTCCAGGGTGGCGAGGGTGGGTGTTCGCACACCCGACTCGTAGGCCGCTACCGCCGGCTGGGCCGTACCGGCGCGGTGGGCCATCTCAAGCTGTGTGATGCCTGCGTCCCGGCGAGCTTGCTTGATCAGAATGGCAACCCGCATGAATGCAATATACACATCTCGATATATTCTACTGAAATCACTTTTCTACTCCGATAGTAGAAAATTGGTATCGGTAGAAAAAAGCGCGCCTACACCACAGCCCCTGGCCCGCCGCGAGCCGTGGCCTCCGCCGCGTTCAGCAAGCCGGCCCCATACAGCTTGCGGTCTTGAGGCCCGCCCAAGGGACGTGCAGTCGCCGTGAGACGCCTGGTCAACTGGGCAACTGTCGGCCGGCGCCCGAGGATGCCCGCTGCGATGATCAAGGCCGCCGTGGCACTCACGTGGGGTGTGGCCATTGAAGTGCCTTCATAGCCGCCGGGGAAGCCGAATACGCGTGGCGAGGACCCCGTGAAAGTCATCTGGAAGATGTCTCTGCCGGAGGGCAGTTCGGGCGTGCAATTGGGGTCGCCTGGCAGATCCGCGTCTGGTCCTCCTCCGGGCGCAACCATGGTGATATGGGGACCATCGTTGGAGTAGCTGGCAAGGCACCCGTGTTCGGTTGTGGCGCCCACCGCGATCACGTGCTTGGCCCGCGCGGGGTAGGGAATCGTGGTGGAGCCCTCGTTGCCGGCGGCGGCGATGACCAACACGTTGTGCTTATGGGCGTAGCGCAAAGCTTCGATTAGCTCGGGGATGTCGGTGGCGCCCACGTCGCTTGAGAACTCGAGGCTCAGGTTGATGATGCGAGCGCCGTGCCGGACCGCGAAGCGGACGCCTTCGGCGATCACCGAGGCGTCGCCTTCGCCGGCGCTGTCCAAAACCCTGACGGGCATGATCCGGGCGGCGTAGGCCAAACCGGTGAGCCCGCGACGGTTGTCGGTGGCCTCGGCGATCGTGCTTGCCACGAAAGTGCCGTGGCCGTTGTGGTCGTTGGCGTAGGAGGTTCTGTTGATGAAGTCGTAGCCCTGGACAAACGAGTACTTGTTGAAGTCGGGCGAGCGCCGGTACTTCCCGCGGTTGGCGTAGGCCACGCCGGTGTCGAGCACGGCCACGACCACTTTGGCGCCACCGGGCGCACCGTCAGCGAGGACGTTGGCCCAGGCTTCGGGGGCGTTGATGCCGTAGGTCCCGTCGAAGTTCCACTGGGTCTGTTGCCAACCGCCGGGTGTGTTGCCGGAGACGCCGGGGTCGTTGGGTATCGAGACGGCGGTGGCATGGGCTATGTAGTCGGGCACGGCCCACGCGACGCCGGGCTCGGCGCGCAGACGAGCGAGGGTCGCAGCCACGCTTGAGCCGGCCGGCACGGGTACGCGGGAAGTCGCTTCGCCGCGTCCGACCAAAACCTCCCCCGGTACATAGGCGCCGGCTGCACTCGAGACGAGCACGAGGCAGGCGATCAGGGGCGCTGCCCAGGCGAGGAGGGCCGTCAACCGACGGTCGCGCATGCGGCAGGTTTGGAGGCGATCGGTCGGCGGCAAAGTGTGTTCCTCGGTAATGATGATGCGTCAGGCCAGCTGAAGTTGCGCTTGGCAACCACGCGACCGCCGGGAAGGCTATGCGAGAACGGTTTTTTCCACGCGACGAATACTTCATGCGGCTTGCTTTGCGCGAGGCTGAGCGGGCGCAGGAGCACGAGGATGTGCCGATCGGGGCGGTCGTGGCGCATGGCGGCGAGGTGATCGCGGCGGCCCACAACGAGCGCGAGCTGCGCCAAGACCCGACCGCTCACGCCGAGACGATCGCTCTGCGTGAGGCGGCCAAGGCCTTGGGTACATGGAGGGTTTTGGAGGCGGTGCTGTACGTGACACTCGAGCCGTGCGCGATGTGTGCGGGAGCGATCGTGCTGGCGCGCGTGCCCCGGGTCGTGTTCGGCGCAAGCGATCCAAAGGCGGGGGCCTGCGGCAGTGTGCTTGACGTGTTGGGCGAGCCTCGCCTGAACCACCGTCCCGAGGTGGCCGGCGGCCTCTTGGCGGGAGAGTGCGGGGCCCTGCTCAGCGAGTTCTTTGCCTCGCGACGGTGAGCTTCCGGCTTGAGGGATTGGGAGGGGGCGGCGCTGTCGCGCCGCGGTCCGGTCGTGCGATCCTCTAGCCTAGGCTGGCGCATTGGAAGGGTGGCAGAGCGGTTGAATGCGGCGGTCTCGAAAACCGTTTCAGGGGTTAAGCCTCTGACGGGGGTTCGAATCCCCCCCCTTCCGTTTCGACCGTGCCAACACTCACCATTTATGAAAAGCCAACCTGCTCGACGTGTCGCAAGCTGCGTGCTTTGCTGACTGAGGGTGGCGTGAGCTTTGAGTCGATCGACTACCACGTCACAGGCATAGAGGAAGAAGAGCTGCGGGATTTGCTGCGCAAGATCGGTACGGGCCCGCGCGAGGTCCTGCGGATGCGCGAGCCTCTTGTCGAGCAGCTCGGCTTGGATCGACCCGAGGTCTCAGACGATGAGCTGGTCGCGCATATGGTCGCTCATCCCGCTCTCTTGCAGCGACCGATCGTGGTTCTCGGCGACTGTGCTCTGCTGGCACGTCCGATCGAGCGCGCGCTTGAGTTGCTCTGATCGTGCGCCTCTTACGCGAGCTCGCCGATGTTGACGCAGCGCTATACGCCGCTGTCGCGCAAACACCAACGCCCGCCCTCGACAAATCGATGGCCCGTCTCTCGAATGCTGCCAACTACTCGCGCTTGTCGATCGCTTCGGCCGCTGCGCTTGCCCTCGTTGGCGGCCACAGAGGCCGCCGTGCCGCTGCCTACGGCCTCGCCTCGGTCACGGTTACCGCCACCGTAGTCAACCTGGCCGTCAAGCCGCTCACCAGCCGCGGTCGTCCCGACCGGGCGGCCGAAGGCGTGCCAGCAGGTCGCCATGTGCGGATGCCGGTCTCGACTTCATTTCCTTCCGGTCACTCCGCGGCTGCCTTCGCCTTCGCCACCGGCGTCGGCCATGTCATGCCGGTGGTCGCTGTCCCCTTGCGGCTATTGGCGACCGCGGTGGCTTACTCGAGGGTCCACACTGGTGTCCACTATCCGGGCGACGTGGTTGCGGGCTCTTTGATCGGCGTGACTTTGGCTCAGCTCACGAACCACGTACTCGACCGGCGCGGATGAGATCTCAGGCGATTGCCCGGTCTGCCCCGGGTGCGACCACGTACACGATGTGGGCTCTGGCCACCGCCAGGAATGCATGTCGCTCGGAGGGACCGCCCTCAAGTGGCTGCAAGGTCACGTCAGTGAGCGTCAAGAAGTCGCGCTCAGAGGCGTTGAGCATGTCGGACACCCGCGAGCGATAGCCGTCTCGAGCCAGCATCAGGGAGCCTTCGATGCGATGTCTGGGCGTCTCGAGGCGGATCCGCTCGCGGCGTTCCTCGCTGCCGTGCGGATCCTCCTCGAATGCCGGCCCCTCGCCGCTAACGCTGCTCACGCACCCATTATGGGCCCTATCACGGCACGATGATCGTGAAGGCGTAGTTGCTCGACAAGGTACTCGCCGTTGTGAAGGTGTCTACCTCGAAGTCGGTCGCGGGACAACCGCCCGTGCGTTGGGCGTTGACCGCGATCAGCCCGGGCAGTTTCACTGGGCTGTAACTCACCTCGGGTGAGACGGCCACAGTCTCTTCGCCGGCGTTGATCGAGGTCGCCGGAACGACGCAGTAGACACCTTCTGAAATCTCGCTCACGCCCGTGATGTTGCGGGGCGTGATGAGTGTTGCCTGGGTAGGTGAGTTGGGCTGTATCACGGCAAATGCTCGAGCGGTTCCAGGCGCTCCGGGCGTCCCAGGAGCGCCTGGACTGCCGTTGGTGCCGTTTTTGCCCGCTGCTCCCGCTTTCCCAGTGGCCCCGGTTTTGCCGGTTTTGCCGGTGAGCCCCCGCGGTCCGGCCGGTCCCGGCAGTCCGCGCAAACCACGCGGTCCCTGCACGAGGCACTCGCGCACGCGGTGTTTGGCAATGTGGGCCGTGAAGCATTTGGTCGAGGCCGTGTGAGCACTTGGCAGGATCGACACGCCCGCGAGTGCGGGCACGGCGACCGTCATCGCGCCGATTACGGCGGGCGTGGCAAGCAGCATCAGAGTGCGGTGGCGCATGGGAGTCTCCCGTTCGTGGACCAGGCTGTGGACCCGTAACCGTCGGGAGCCCCCGAAGGAGCGGTATGTCTCCCAAAGGGGTGCCCCGCGCGTGCGCGCGGTCTTCTTAAGCTTTAACTGGCCGCGCACGCGCGCGGGGCAGGCCGCAAAGTCATATGTACCCCAGCTCTTACGTGGCCGACATCTGGCCGCGCCGTGGGCAATGCCGGCGCGCGGTGCGGCCGGCGTCAGCCGATACGCTCGGCCACCCGGGCCGGCAGGCCGGCGCGCACCGGGGCCACCGGGCTGGCCTGCTCGGTCGGCGGATTGCGCTCCTCGCGCACGATATACAAGGGGCGGTGCTTGACCTCGTCGTAGATGCGCCCCACGTACTCGCCGATCACGCCCAAGGCGATCAATTGGATCCCGCCGATCAAAAGGATCAGGATCGTGATCGTGCCGAAGCCAGGCAGGTAAGAGTCGGTCAAGCGCAGGCCCAGCACAATCGGGATCGCCACGAACGCGATCCCCGCCGACAGCAAGCCCGCGTAGGTCGCCAATTGCAGTGGCAAGTGTGAGAAGGAGGCGATCGCGTCCAGGGAGAAGCGCAGCATCTTGCGCAACGTGTACTTCGTCTCTCCAGCGCTGCGCGCGTCGCGCTCGTAGGGCACTGCTGTTTGGGTGAAGCCCACCCAGACGGTCATCCCGCGCAAGAAGCGCGAGCGCTCGGTCATCGACAGGAGTGCGTCCAGCGCGCGCCGGTCCAGCAGCCTGAAGTCGCCCGAGTTGGGCTCCAGGTCGACCTGGGCCAGCTTGTCGAACAGCTTGTAGAACCAGGAAGCTGTGGCCAGCTTGAAGGCGGTCTCGCCCTGACGCTGCTCGCGCACCGCATAGACCACGTCCGAGCCGTGCTCCCACTGCTCGATCATGCGCGGGATTAGCTCCGGTGGGTCCTGCAGGTCGGCGTCGATCATCGCCACTACGTCGCCTCTCGCGTGCTCCAGCCCCGCCGTGAGCGCCGCCTGGTGGCCGAAGTTGCGCGACAGGTGGATCACCCGCACCCTCGGGTCCTCGGCCGCGAGGCGGTCCAGCAGGGCGGGCGTAGAGTCCGCCGAGCCGTCATTGACCAAGACCAGCTCGAAGGTGTAGTCGGCCACCGCGGCGCAGGCCCGCTTGACGAAGGACTCGACCAGCTCCTCCTCGTTGTAGACGGGTGCTACCACACTCAAAAGAGTGGGCACGCGCGCGTGGCTTCCGGGCATGTTTGGGTCAGGCGTGTTGGTGTGCGAGTCCGACATGTCGCTTTCCGCGGAGCACGAAGCTGGTTAAGTAGGGACCATGAGAAGAGTAGGGGACGGAGCCGCGCGAATCCTGAGAATGCCCTTGATCTTGCAGTTCGTGAAGTTCGGGATCGTCGGTGTCTCGAACACCCTTATCTCCTTCGCCCTGTACACCTTGCTCCTGAAGGCCTTCGACGTGTGGTACGTGGCGGCGTCGGGCATCGGCTTCGCGGTAGGAGCGATCAACGGCTTCCTGTGGAATCGAGCATGGACATTCAGGGGTCATGTTGGCGATGCCTTGACGCCGGTGCGCTGGTTCGTGGTGCAATCGTGCGGGTTGCTTGTCAACCTCGGGCTTGTCTATCTGTTTGTCGACGGCTTTGGCCTTGGCAAGCTGACCGGTCAGGCCGCGACGATTGCGATTGTCACTGTGCTCACGTTCTTTGCCAACCGGGCCTGGACTTTCAAAGGGACCGGGGAGCGAGTCCTGGCCGAGACGGCGACGGACTCCTAACAAGCCCTAACGGAACACCGCCAGCAGCGACAGTCCGGCTGGGATCGAGCCGCCGCGGCCGATCACGGCGGCCTCAAGATTCAGGGGCTGGCGCAATGCCCAGTTCAGAGGCGCCGGCGGCACCCACAGGTCAAGGCTTGACTTGGTGGTCGACGGCTTGAAGCGCTCCAAGGCGCGCAGCGCGATCGCGACGGGGAGCAGCAGCGAGTTGAAGTGGGCCCAGCTTTCCTCTTGCCAGCCGGCGGCCTGCGCGGCGGCGAGCAGGGTGCGCCGACTGTAGCGGCGGTGGTGGTGGTTGATCTCGTCGTGGCCGCTCCACAGCCACTGATACGCCGGGACCGTCACCAGCAAAGCTCCTCCGGGTGCGGTGACGCGGCGCAGCTCGCGCAAGGCCCCGATGTCGTCTTCGAGGTGCTCGATGACGTCGAGGCTGACGCTCAAGTCGAATGAGCCGTCGTCGAAGGGCATGTCCAAGACCGATCCTTCGATCACCTCGCCCGCGTCGCGGTCGCGCGCCAGTCGAACACTTGTGGACGACAGCTCCACGCCGGTGACCGTCCCGTGGTGGGCCAACTCCACCATGTTGCGTCCGCTGCCGCAGCCGGCGTCCAGGATGCGTGTCTCAGCGGGCAGCCCAAGGCGCGCGATCGCTCGCTCCAAGACGCGGCGGCGACCTTGGTACCACCAGTGGCGGTCCTCGGCGCGGTGAGTTTGCAACTCGTACTCCAGCTCCATCCAACCCGGCATCTTTCACGAACGGGCGGCGGCGCGCGGCCTGACCCCTCCTCTGGCTCCGATTTTGCTCGGACGCACGGAGCGTGCGGCGCGCGGCGGATCCTGGCAGACCCGGCGGGCCAAGCCGGCCGTCGCACGGGTTGGCTATCGTTTGCATCCTTCCCAGTGGGGACACCATGCCCCCCGATCTGGGGCGGCCGGCAGAGCACACCAAACAGGAGGCGCAGCAGGATGGCGAGCAAGTGGAAGGTCTCGACCGCGGTCTGCGCTCTGGCTTCGGCCTTGGTTCTGGCGAGTGTGGCTTTGGCCGCCATCGTCGTCAAGGGCGGCTCCTACAGCGGCGGTCTGATCCCCGCTCGCGACGGCGTCGTGGTCAGCTTCAAAGTCTCCACCAACGGCAAGAAGGTGGCTGGACTGAGCACCTCCAACATTCCGCTCTACTGCAGCGGTGGTGGGCCGCCGATTCCGATCCACTTCACAAGCGCCTCCATCTCAGGCAAAGGGACCTTCTCCAGCACCGGCATCTACCACATCCTGGAGGGCCCGAAGAAGGGCCAGGTCGGGGCCAAGCTGAAGATCACGGGTAAGTTCCTCAAGGGCGGCAAGGAGCAGGGCACACTCGCAACCAACTACGTCGGTTTCGCCAGCTGCAGCGGCAAATCGTCGTACTCGACTAAAGCCTGAGCGCCGGCTCTCCAATCCCGGCTGGGCCTGCCGCTGGTCAGGTCCGGCTCCGACTAAAGCCTGAGCGCCAGCTGGGCCAACTCGGCCTCGGCGCGGGCGCTCTCACGGTCCAAGGCGGCCAAGAAGGCGTCGACAACACGCGGGTCGAATTGGGTGCCGGCGCAGCGTCTCAGCTCGGCTCGTGCGCGCGAGCTTCCGATCGAGTCGCGATAAGAGCGGTCGCTGGTCATCGCCTCATAAGCATCGGCTACGGCCACGATGCGAGCCTCCAAGGGAAGCGCATCGCCGGAGATCCCCAATGGGTAGCCGAGACCGTCGGGCCGCTCGTGGTGGGCGCCCACCCAAACCCTAACGTCGGCGAGGCTGGGGTGTTCGAGGATCTGTACGCCCAGTTCGGGGTGGCGGCGCACGACTGTCAGCTCCGCCTCGGTGAGCGCCCCGGGCTTGCTCAGGATCGAGTCTGGGACGCCCACCTTGCCGATGTCGTGGAGCATTCCGGCAAGCCTGACCCTGCCGACGCGCCGTGCGGAGAGTCCGAGCTCGCGGGCCATCAGCTCGGCGTAGCGTCCGACCGTCTCGGAGTGGCGCGCGGAGCCCGAGAAGCGCAGGTCCACGGCCTCGGCCAGATCGAGCATGACCGACAGGAAGCGCTCGCCCTCCACGTCTCCACTCCCCCCCTCCGAGCGCACCAAGTCGCGCAACAGGGGGCTGTGGCGCACGGTGCGGTCGCGACCGCTGTCCTTGGCCGCGTACAGGGCCTCGTCGGCTGCGCGCAGCAGTGAAGCCGCCGTCTCTCCATGCATCGGATAGGCGGCCAGCCCGAAGCTGATCGTGATTGGCACGGAATCGGCGGCGAACTCTTCTCGCACGAGACCGCGCAGTCGCTCAGCCACGAGGAAGGCTCCGTCTTGGGAGGCGTCGGGCAGGATCAAGGCAAACTCCTCGCCGCCGACGCGCGCGGCCGAATCGATCTGGCGCTTGCCTTCGTTCAAGACCCGCGCCACCCGCTGCAGGGCGGCGTCGCCAACTTGGTGGCCCGAGCGGTCGTTGACCTCCTTGAAACGATCCAAGTCGCCCACCAGGACGGTCATCTCGGCTCCTCCGCGACGTGCCCGCTCGAGCTCCAAGTCCAGCAGCTCGCGGAAGCCACGCCGGTTCGCCAGGCTTGTCAAAGGGTCGCTGCGGGCAGCGTCATACAGTCGAGAGATCAACTGTTCCACACGTACCCTCATCGTCATGATCACGATCGCCGCGACCAGCAAGGTCCCCATCCCCACCAGCCACCAGGCCGGAACGCCGCTAGGAGGACGATGAGCGAGGAGCAGTGCGCCGTAGGCAAGCCCCACGTAGCCGATCTGCAAGGCGGCGGCTCTGCGCGAGAGGAAGTAGGCCGCATAGAGGAAGATCCACAGGTAAAAGAACACGAGCGGGCTCGGGCTCTCCCCAGAGAAATAGGCCACTCCGGTAATCAAAGTGCTGCCCCAACCCAAGGCGTGCGGCAAAGTCCAAGCAGGCAGCCGCCCGGCGCACCAATACAAGACGCCCGCGACCACATAGGCGTTGGCCACAATCGCCAGAAGCCCCACCTCGTTCTGGTGGGCAGGGTGCGGCAGGATGACCGTGAGCGCGGCCAGTGTGGCGCCGGCAGCGAACAGCGCCGCGAGCACCTTGGCGACCAGGCTCGTCTGGAAGTTTGCGCCCGCTATATACCCACCGAGCGCCCCCTCAGGCGCTCCCCGACCCGAAACATCCTTCATTTTCAAGATATCGGACGTTGGCCTGTCATACATGAGACCATTCGGATGAGAGGGACGGCCGCTTGACTTCGGCGACATTCGTGCCGATCAAGCTTGGAAGGATGAAGCGCATCTCGATTCTTGTCTGTGCGCTTGTGTTCTTCTGTGGCGCCCGAGCGGACTTGTCGCGTGCCTCGACCGCTCACGGCTATCTCCAGGTCGCTGAAGCCGGAGTCGCTCGCGCGCAGCGACTTTGGTGGGACAAGCGCCTGGGTTGGTATGACAGTCGCCTCCACGACCAAGACCGCTATCCGCTCGCCACGATCTGGGACGTGACGCCGCTGTTCGAGGCGCTCGACGCGATCGCGATCGCACGACCCACGCCGGCCCACAAGGCGGCGGTAGAGAGGTTCGCCAAGGGGGCGGAGCGCTACTGGGACGCCACGCTGAGACCCGATCCTGGCTTTGCGCCGTATCCGGGCGACAGGGGCCAAGTGCAAACGTGGTTTGACGACAACGGCTGGTGGGGCCTTGCCTTCCTAGACGCCTACCGAGCCACCGGTGTGTCCAGCTACCTAAGGGAGGCCGAGCGAGCCTTCGAGTTCATTGCCCATGCAGGCTGGAACGAAAGGGGAGGCGGACTCTGGTGGAACACCTCCCACCCCTACATTGCGGGCGAGCCCTTGGCGGCGGGCTCGCTGCTGGGAGTGCGGCTGTTTGTGCTGACGGACCAGATGAGCTACCGCACCGAAGCGCTCAAGTTCCTGGATTGGGCCGACGCCTCCTTCACGACTGAACGCCACCTGTACAAGCGCACCGATTCCGACCCCACCCCTACCCCTTACATCGAGGGGACCTTCGTAGAGGCCTGGCAAGTGCTCTGCCGAGTTGGGGTCTCAGGGGCGTGCGAACGAGCCGCTGGGTTGGCCAACGCCTCGGCCGAACGCTTCTCAGACCGTCTGAACATGGGCCCCCAGTTCGACACGATCTACCTGCACTGGATGTTGCTCTACGGCGTCCAAGCCGGCGAAGCTCGCTGGCGCGCATTGGCCGAAGAGATGGCCACCGATGCCCAGGCCAAAGCCCGCGACAAGCAAGGGCTGTACTTGAAGGCCTGGGATGGCACCCCGATCACACAACACCAAGCCCAGCCGAACATGCTCCAAAGCGACGCGGCCACACTCGAGCTGTTGGCATGGTTGGCGGTACCGCCTCAGGCGCTGGCCGCGAAAGTCTCCCCGCGCTTGGCTTCGCGGGCCAAGGCCACAATGAAAGCCTCGACGACCAAGGCGTCGAACTGGGTGCCGGCACCATGGCGCAGCTCGGCCAAGGCGGCGTCGTAGCCGATCGAGTCGCGGTAGGGACGGTCGCTGGTCATCGCCTCGTACGCGTCGGCGACCGCCACGATGCGCGCCTCCAAGGGAATCTGCCCGGCGTGCAGGCCGAGCGGGTAGCCGAGGCCGTCAGGGCGCTCGTGATGCATCGCCACCCATTCGCGTACGTCGGAGAGGCTGATGTGCTCCATCATTTGGGCGCCCAAAGCGGGATGGCGCTTGACGATCTCGTACTCCTCCACGGTCAGCGGTCCCGGCTTATGCAAGATGCTGTTGGGCACGCCCGCCTTGCCGATGTCGTGCAGGATGCCGGCGAGGCGGATACGGCTGATACGCCACTCGGGCAGGTCCAGCTCGCGAGCCATCATCTCCGCGTAGCGACCAACCGTCTCTGAGTGGCGCGCCGAGCCCGAGAAGCGCAGGTCGACCGCCTCGGCCATGTCGAGCACGGCCATCACGAAACGCTCGCCCTGGATGTCGTGGACGTCGCTGGGAGTCCTCTGATCCAAACGCAGGGCAGAGCTGTGGCGCACAGTGCGGTCGCGTCCGCTCTCCTTGGCCGCATAGAGTGCCTGGTCGGCTGCGTGCATGAGCGAAGCGGCTGTCTCGGAGTGTTCGGGATACAGCGAAACGCCGAAGCTGATCGTAAGCGGCACGCGCTCCTGCGCAAACTCTTCGCGCACGGCGTGGCGCAAGCGCTCGGCCAAAACGCAAGCGCTATCACCCTCGGCGTCGGGCACGATCAAAGCGAACTCCTCGCCGCCGATGCGAGCAACAGTGTCCAAAGGGCCCTTATGCTCCTCCAGCAAGCGGGCCACGCGCTGCAAAGCGAGATCGCCGAGATGGTGCCCAAGGTGGTCGTTGAAGTCCTTGAAATCGTCCAGATCGCCGATCAAGACACCCATTGCCGTGCCCGAACGACGCGCTCTTTCCAGGTCGAGGTCAAGTAGCTCGCGAAAGCCGCGCCGGTTAGCCAGTTTGGTCAGAGGATCGGTGCGCGCAGCGTCATACAGGCGACCGATCAGAAGCTCGACGCGTGCCCTCATGACCATGATCACCATCGCGCCGACGAGCAGTGTGCCCATGCCGACCAACCACCAGGTCGAGATCGCTTCCACAGGCGCCTTGATCGCGAGCAGTGCGCCATAGGCGAGGCCCACGTAGACGATCTGCAGAGTGGTCTGTCGGTGGGTGAAGAAGTAGGACGCATACAGGAATACCCATAGGTAGAAGAACACGAGCGGGCTGGGCGTTTCCCCGGAGAAATAGGCCACGCCCGTGATCAAAGTCGAGCCCCAAGCCAAAGTCACCTGCATACTCCAGGCCGGCAGGCGGGCCGCCTGGGTGTACAAAACCAAACCGACCAGATATGCGTTAGCGACGATCACCGACAGCCCCACCTCGTTGGCCTTGGCCGGGTGGGGCAGGATCACCGTCAGGGCGGACAAAGTGGCGCCGGCCGCGAACAGCATGGCCAAGACCTTCGCCACGAGGCTCGCCTGAAGACTGGCCCCTACGAACGACCCGCCCCAGATCTCGTCTTGACCGTCTCCCCGGGAGAGCGCGGACATAACCTTCGGGAAACGACCGCCCGCGACACCAGCGAGAGAGTTGGGAACTGTTCGCATTGTTGGTGAAGGTCTTCGGGAACAGCCTACGAGGAATATCGACTATTCGCAACCGTACGACGATTTTGGGTGCTTTGCATCGCGCAATTTGCGATGGTCTCGACAGCACCTTTACGAACGTGTTCGATCTCAGCTTTGTGGCTTCAGCAGTGTGAACGCGACAGCCACGAGCCCGAGGGCGAGGAGGACTCGGCCGAGCACTCTGACGATGGCGGCCCAGGCGGCGCCGACCAGCACGCCGAACCCCACCAATCCGGCAGTCCATAGGGCACAGCCACCGTCGTAAATCCTTAGCCCATGTTCACGTACCCGGTCGCTTCGCCGGGACTGCGCACGTTGGCGGCCACCTTGTTTTCGTAGTTGCCCTCGATCGTCGCGATCTGACCGGAAGGCAACACTTCCTTGACGATCCCCACATGGGAGTCCCCGAACACGATCAGATCGCCCGGCTGGGGCACCACGCCGGGCCCATTGGGTATCGCGCGCCCGCTGCTCTGCGCCCAAGACCAGATCGCCCCGACCGAGCCGAGGCCTTCGCCCGCCGTCCCGATCGGCTCGCCCGCCTGGCGCGCCGCCCAAGAGGCGAAGTAGGCGCACCAAGGCGCGCCCGGCTCCGCTCCCGCGGTAGCTTCGCGATAGGCGGCGATGGCCGGCGATTCGTTGGAGCCCGGTGGCTGCTCAGTCTGGCCCAGTCTGCGTTTCGGCGGCCGCCACGACGTGCCCGCCGGGTGTGTTCGAGGCGGCCGGCATGACCGGGTAAGGGTTACTCGCCTGGGCGAGAGCCGAGGCGAACGAGGCCCCGCTTGTGGCGGGAGCGCTTGTGGAAACCGGCGCTTCGGTCCCGCCCGTGACGGCAGTGTCTTGGTTGATGAGAGCTGCAGGATTGGCGAGGTCCTGTCTGATCAGGCCGACTCGCGCAAGCGTGGCTTCGATGGACATCGCCCCTGTATTCGGCAGGCACGAGCCTCAATTGAGTGTTCGTCAAGCAAAGCGGGCGACCAAATGGTCGCCCGCTTCACATGTCCCTCGATGAAACCGAGTTCTACTGCAGGAGCTTCAAGACAGCCTGCGGCTGCGCGTTGGCCTGGGCCAGGACGGACACGCCGGCCTGCTCCAAGACCTGCAGCTTGGTGAAGTTGGTCATTTCAGCTGCCATGTTCACATCAACGATGCCGCTGTACGCTGAGGAGAGGTTCTGGCTGTAAACTTCCAGGTTCGCCTCGGTGTACTGGATGCGATCTTGCACCGCGCCGAATTCGCCGGCGAGGGAGGAGACCGCGCTGAGCGCTTCGTCGATGCCCTTCAGCGACGTTTCCGTGCCAAGTTCGATCTTTTTTTCGATCGCGGTCTTGAGAACGGCGGTTTTGACACCGATGACTTCCTTGTCGTTGGCGCCGACCTGGAAGGAGATCGTCGCTGCTTCGCTGAGCAGGTTGATGCCGTTGAACTGAGTCGTTTCACCGACTCGTTCGATCTCCGACGTCAGCTGCGTGACCTCGGAAGTGATCGCTTCCTTGTCGGTCGTCGATGTCGTGCCGTTGGCGTACTGCACTGCCAACTCGCGGACGCGCTGCAGCATCTGCGTGACGTCGTTCAGCGAGCCCTGAGCGGTCTGCGCGAGCGAAACCGCGTCCTGGCTGTTCTGTGTCGCTTGGTTGAGGCCGTTGACCTGGCCCTCCAAGCGCTGGCTGATGGCGTAGCCGGCGACGTCGTCGGCGGCCGAGTTGATCCTGAGGCCCGAGGACAGACGCTGCATCGACTGCGACAGCATGTTCGTGGTGCTGTTCAGGTTCCTGTTCGCGTCCATCGCGTCCAGGTTGGTGTTTACGGTGAGGGACATGCGTTCATCTCCTTGATGACGGTTTGGTGGGGGTCCCGAGCCGACTCCATGTCAGCTCATCCCTAGTTATCGCCGACGGGCGGCGAAACTTGAGGGGGATTCAGTTCGCTCGCGCTTTTCCCTGCGATTGCAATTTTTTCTGCATTGCCCAGCCTGGTCTGGCGCCGTGTCGGAGGGTTGGGTCTCCGATCGCACCGGAGGGGCTGGCCACCGTCCGGGGCCTGGCCGTAGAGGCCTGGTGTCTCCGGTCACGCCCGTACGTCGATGTGCGGACGCTCGTCGTCTGGGTCCTCCGGTTGTTGGGCCTGGTTGGCCGAAGCGTTGCGTTGTCTGCGCTCCTCGGCTTCGCGCGAAGGACGGTCGCGCTCGCGCGAGACCCGCTCCGCCCGATCAACCGGCTGGCGTCCCATACGCGCGATCGGAGCCAGGGGACCGTGTCCGAGCGGCTGGATCGGGTCCATCGACTAGATCTCGCTGATTTGTTGTTGTTCGCGGTTGCGCAGCTCGACCATCACCAGGCGGCGCCACACAAACACGGCGCCCGCCCAGGCCGCCACGTAACAAACGCTGCCAGCTACCAAGGCCCTCAGTCCGGCCTCGGCCAAGGTGGAAGTGGGCAAGGACAGGTAGCCCGCGATCAAGAAGCCCGCCAAACCGCCCCAGCCCTTGGCCCGGGCTACTGAGCGGGCCGCCTTCGGATGGGCCGCCACGCTGGGCTGCTCTGAGGCGGCGCCCGACTCCGCCTTGGTCTTCTTCTTGCCCTTCTTTTTCTCGGCGGTCTCCTCAGCGGCCATGGCGCTCGCGGGTGTCGACTTCGCGCCGTCGCTCGGCGCGCTGGACGTTGAAGATGAAGCGCACCAGGCGTCTGCGGTTGGCGTCGCTCAAGACGCTGAACGAGATCGCGCGACGGCCTTGCACGTCGCTGCGCATGACCGTCCCCTCCCCCTCGATCGGGGGACTGCCCGAGGCGAGCGTGAGCTGAAACTCGATGTCCTCGCCGATCTCCAGCACGTCGGGACCCGCCAGCAACAAGCCACCACCGGACAAGT
The DNA here is from genome assembly GCA_963726465.1 of uncultured Solirubrobacterales bacterium. GTDB lineage: Bacteria > Actinomycetota > Thermoleophilia > Solirubrobacterales > Solirubrobacteraceae > Palsa-744. The sequence goes on along the minus strand of CAVSCQ010000045.1, from coordinate 105,234 downwards.
CCACCGCATAGCTCTGGATCGGCATCCGGTCGCGCCCCACGTACACAAGCACAGGCCGGTTGGCCTTGACGCGTACGAATTCGCGCTGCTGGAGCACCTCGATCGAATAAAGGTCGCTGAAATGGAGCAGGTCGCGGTCCTCGAGCACCACATCTCCTCCGACGCGTGCCAGTCCCCTCGCGCACGGGAACTCGAGCAGGAGCCCTTCGAGCTGGTCCTCCTCGAGCACGTCGGCGATGAACGTGATCAGCACCGACAGGCTGCTCGGCCCGCGCTCGGTCACGCGCGCGGGGATCTGCTTGCCCGAAGGACACAGCACAGTCACGGACTCGGATCGGAGCGGCAGGGCGATCTGCTCGAGTTGATCGCCCTTTGTGTCGGTGCGCTTCACGGCAATAGTGTTGCCGCCAGCCCAGTCGGATCGATTCGACGCAGCTTCCATCCGCCCGCGCGCCCGCGATCGAGTGTGTACTCCGGGGCCAAACCGAATTCGCAGGCCGCCTCCACCGCCACCCCGACTTGGTCGGTCTCGTCAGCGTGAGTGAGAGCCAAAGCGTTTGCTCGGAGCGGGCCCAAGGCCTTCAGCAACTGGGCCGCGGCGACGGCGCCCAAAGTCGCCGGCATCGCGATCGTGACCCGCTCGGGCTCCAAGTCACCGAGCAGCGCTCCCAGCTTGCGGACTGCTCCGCTCTCGCCGGCCGACAGGGGCGGTGTGTCGATCACCAGTAGACCTTGCGCCTTGGCCTTGCGCAGGGCGCGCTTGGCGCGATCGCTGTCAGCCGCGATCGGCTTGCGCAACTGGGGGCTCAGCAGCAGTTGCCACTCTTCTGTGCCGTGGCCTCGCAGGATCGTGGCGCAGCTTGCCCGCAAGGTCGAGTTGGCGCGATAGGCGGTCAGCAGTGCCGCGCAGCAACTGGTCTTACCCGCGCCGCCTGGGCCCACCAGCACGATCGCCGCGCCTGCAGCAGGGAGTGGCGGCGCGACCGGAATACGCTGCACCAAGGCTTGACCCACGGCCTTACCGAGCGGGGTGCGCGGGGCGAGCGCGACTACGTGAGCCAAGGCCACCTCGATCGTCTCCTCGGCGAAGCTAGGGCTCGTGCCGAGGCTCACCAGTCTGCTCTGGACGTTGACTCGTGCGCGCGCCCGGGTTGGGGGCGTGGGGTTGTGAGGAGGAGGCGTCGTGGATTGTGGGGTTGAGGCGGAGCTCCCCTCGGATGTGGCCCGCTCCAGGACTCGCGCGAACGGATCGACTGCTTCGGCTTGCGCTCGGGGCCGCGTGGACAGTTCGTGGCCCTCGGAGACGACCGCTTTCGCGGCGCTCGATTGGGCCAACTCCGCCAGGTGCCCGGTTACGTAGCGACCCGCCCCACTCCCCTGGAGCGGCTCGCGCTCATAGAACGGCGTTCGCACCGGCTGGGGCGGTGTGCCGGCCGGCGAGGACGGCGGTTGTGGCGCCTGGCTCGGTGGGGCGGCCGGCGGCAGTATCGGCGGGAGTGGCTCTTCGTCGTACAGGTCGATGCGCGGCCCGCCTGGAATCGCGTCGATCTCGACGTAGGGGCGCTGGAAGAAGCCGGCCACGCCGCCGGTCAGGCCTTCGCGCCGGTGCACAATGATCGCGTCGGAGCCCAGCTCGTCCTGGATCTTGGGGATCAAGTCCTCGACGGTGCGGCCGTGGTAGGTGCGTACGGCGCCCGCTTCAAGCGTGGATGATCCCGATGGTCTCGACATTGATTCCAGGTGCGATCTCGTTATAGGAACAGACAGGGAGGTGAGGCTGGGCTTGGGCGATCATCCTGCGCAGGTGCCTCCGGATACGCGCCGAGCAAAGCAGAACCGGTCGGGCGCCGCGTCCGGTGGCGTGCTCCACCTGAGAGCGCAACGCGCCCACAATCGCCTGGGCCCGGGGTGGGTCCATCGCCAAATACTCTCCGTCTGCCGTCTGGGTGATCGAGGTCGCAACCTCCTGCTCGATGGCGGGGTCCAAGGTAATCGCGCGCAAGCGCAGCTCCTCGTCGAGGTGGGGAGCGGTGATCGCCCGCCCGAGTGCCTGGCGCGCGTACTCGGACAATAGATTGGTGTCTCGCGTTATTCGCGCCTTGTCGCCGATCGCCTCTACGATCGTGCCCAGGTCGCGGATCGGCACTCCCTCGGACAGCAGCAACTGCAGGACCCTTTGGATCTCCCCGAGCGAGAGCGCCTCGGGCACTACCTCCTCGACGACCGCCGCGTTGGTCTCCTTGAGCTTGTCCAAGAGCGCTCTGACGTCCTGGCGGGTGAGCAGCTCAGCTGCGTGCGAGCGGATCGTCTCGGTCAAGTGCGTCACGATTACCGACTCCGCGTCCACGACCGTGTAGCCGAGCGCCTCGGCTTCGGCCCTGCCGGACTCGTGCACCCACATCGCGTCCAAGCCGAAGGCGGGCTCGCGTGTGGGGATGCCTTGCAACTTGGGGATCGCGTCGCCCGGGTCCATCGCGAGCAGGTGCCCCGGCATGATGCGCCCGCGCGCGACCTCCGAGCCGCGCACCTTGAGCACGTACTCATGGGACTCCATGCCCAGCTCGTCATGGATCCTCACCGGTGGGATCACGAGCCCCAGCTCACCGGCGATCTGCTGGCGGATCATGCTCACACGCCGCAGCAGCGAGCTGGAGCGCCCAGAGCCGGCACTTTGGCCGACGCCCGCGCTCGGGCCGGGTCCCGGAGTGGGACTTCCAACCAGGGGCACCAGTCCGAAACCGATCGCCAGCTCCAGGGCGTCGATCCCGACCTCTGCGATTGGCTCCCCACGGGGCGACGATGCGGCCAACTCAGCGGCCTTGGCGGTGGCCGCCGCCGCGTCGGCCTCGACCTTGTCAGGCATACCGTGGCGCACACTCCAGCCGATCGCACCGAAGATCGCAGCGATGAACAGGAAAGGCAGCTTGGGCAAGCCCGGGATCATGGCGAACAGACCGATCGCCCCGGCCGCCACCATCGGCGCGCGGCGCTGGCTGAGGATCTGTCCAGCGATGTCGCTGCCCAGGTCCTTGTCGGAGGCGGCGCGCGTGACGATGATGCCGGTCGCGACCGAGATCAGCAGTGCCGGGATCTGGGCGGCCAGGCCGTCGCCCACGGTCAGCAGGGAGTACTGGTGGGTCGCTTCGCTGAAACCCAGGTTGTGCTGGAGCATGCCGACCACGATCCCGCCGATCAGGTTGATCGCGGTGATGATCAAGGCGGCCATGGCATCGCCCTTGACGAACTTGGAGGCACCATCCATCGCGCCGTAGAAGTCGGCCTCGCGCGCGATCTCCGACCGTCGCGCCCTCGCCTGGTCGTCGGAGATTAGGCCGGCGTTGAGATCCGCGTCGATCGCCATCTGCTTGCCGGGCATCGCGTCGAGCGTGAAGCGAGCGCCCACCTCGGCTACGCGCCCGGCGCCGTTGGTGACGACCACGAACTGGATCACCACGAGGATCAGGAAGATGACCAGGCCTACAACCACGTTGCCGCCGACCACGAACTGGCCAAACGATTTGACGACGGAACCCGCTTCGCCCGTGGTCAGGATCAGGCGCGTCACCGACACATTGATGGCTAGGCGGAACATCGTGGTCAGCAGCAGCAGGCTCGGAAAAGAGGCGAAGTCCAAAGCCTTGTTCAAGTACATCGTGGCGACCACGATCGCCAAGGCAGCCGAGATGTTGAGCGTGATCAACAAATCCAACAGCTCCGAAGGCAGGGGTACCACGAGCATCGTCACCACGCACACGACCGACACAGCGGCCAGCAGATCGCTGTGGCTGAGGACGCGCTTGAGTGTGGCGCTGTTCACGAGGCCAGCTTCCTACGCCCGGCCAGGCGATAGACGAAGGCTAGGACCTGGGCGACCGCCGCGAACAGTTCTTGGGGAATGATCTGGCCGATCTCCGTCGAGGAGTGAAGTGCACGCGCCAAGGGCGGGTTGGCCACGACGGGCACATCGTTCTCCTGGGCGATGCGCTTGATCTGCAGGGCCACTAGGTCCTTGCCCTTGGCGATCACCTCGGGTGCGGTACGCGAACCGTCGTAGACCAAGGCCACGGCGTAGTGCGTCGGGTTGGTCACGACCACGTCCGCTTTGGGTACGGCGGCCATCATGCGTGTGCGGGCGGCCGCCATCTGGCGGCGGCGCAAAGCGTTCTTGACCTCCGCGGAGACGCCGTACTGGCGTGTCTCGTCCTTGAGCTCCTGCTTGGTCATGCGCAACATGCGCTCGTGGCTGCGCCGCTTCCAGGCGTAGTCGACCAGCCCCACGATCACATACGCGAAAGCGATGTGTTGGGCGATCGAAAGCGCGTTTTTGCCCATCAAAGACCCGAGTGCCTCCGCGGGGATGCCCACCCTGGCCGACAAGGTAGTGAGTCCGGGCAGCAGGGCAAGCGCCGCCACCGCGCTCACGATGCCCACCTTCGCGAGGACTTTGAAGGCCTCGAAGACGGTGTTGGGGCTCAGCAGATTGCGCAGCCCTGAAGCGGGGTTGATGCGGCGGAAGTCGGGCTTCAGGCCTTGGGCGCTCGGCTTGAAGCCGACCTGAGCCACGCCCGTGGCAAGACCCGCAAGCAAGCACGCGCCGGCGACCGGAGCCACAGCCAAGGCGATGGTGGCCAAGGCCGAGTGCAACAGACCGTTGAGCCCGGCGGCGCTTAGAGCGCGATCGGGGCTTGCGATCTTGCCGAAGATTTCGCGGAACGTAGCCGCGCCGGCTTCCACGATCCGCGGGCCCATCAAGCTGATCGCAAACAGTCCCGCGATCAGGACGGTTGAGCCGCCCAGGTCAGGGCTGCGCGCGACTTGGCCCTTCTCTCGCGCACGCTGGCGGTGCTTGGGTGTGGCCTTCTCTGTGCGTTCCTCGCGCGCCATTTCAAGCCTCCCCGGTCTCGCGCGCGACGTTCAAGTGCTTATCCAGACCGGACTCGTTGGTTGGGGCGGCCTTCATGCGACGTGCAGGGCGCCTAGGGCCGCGCCTACGCTCACCGATAGTTGTTCTGAGATCCAGTTGGCCACGAACGGCAGCGAGGCGGCCACGACGAGCAGCGTGACTGCCACCTTGGTAGGGAAGCCGACAGCGAACACGTTGAGCTGGGGCACCACGCGCGAGACCACCCCGAACGCCACGTCTGTGATCAACAGGGCGATCAGGACCGGCGCGGCCACCTCCAGGGCGTCGGTAAAGACGTTCGCGAATACCTGTACGGCGCCGCCCACAAGCGAATTGATCCGGGGTCCGCTGGTTAGGGGCACGAGTTCGAAGGTGCGGCTCAGCCCGCGTATGGTCCAGGCGTCGCCGCCGATAACCAAAAAGATCAAGGTCCCCACGAGCGAGTAGAAGCGCGAGATGACCGCCCCATTGGCGCCGTTGAGGGGATTTATGAGGTCGCCGTAGGAGAAGCCTGAGACCACGTCGATCAAGGCGCCCGCCGATTCGACCGCCGCCATCAAGATGGCCAGCGCGAACGCGAATCCCAGCCCGACCAGCATTCCCTCGATCACCAGGCCAAGCAAGGGGAGTGGATCGGTCGGAATGTGCTGGCCTTTCAAGGCGATCGGGGTTAGGCCGATCGAGAGGCCCACGGCGATGATGCCCTTCACGCGCGGAGGGATCATCGCCGAGGAGAACAGGGGCGCGACGATGAATAGGGGCGTGACCCGCGCGAGCACCAAAATAAAGCCCGCGAGCTCGCCCGCCGCCAGTTTGCTCAAGAGCTGGTTCAAGAGCCGACCATCGTCGGGATGGCTGTGTATAGGGCAGCCGTATAAGAGACGATCTGACCGAGCATCCAAGGTCCCAACAGCACGATCACTGCGGCGACGCCGATGATCTTGGGGATCAAGGTGAGGCTCTGCTCTTGGATCTGGGTGACCGCTTGAAAGATGCTCACCGCCAAGCCGGCGACGAGCCCTACAAGCAAGAGGGGCCCGGCAATCTTCAAAGCCAAGCTCATGGCTTGCGCGGCGAGGTTGACGACGGTGTCCTGGTTCATCGCTTAGGCCTTGAGTTTTGTGGGCATGGGTGCGTGATCCTTAGTAATGGAAGCTCTGAACGAGAGCCTTGATGACCAAGTCCCAGCCGTCGACCAGCACGAACAGCAGGATCTTGAAGGGCAGGGAGATAAAGGTCGGCGGCAGCATGATCATCCCCATGCTCATCAGCGTCGAGGAGACGATCAGGTCGATGATCAGGAAGGGCAGGAAGATCAGAAAGCCGATTTGGAAGGCCGTCTTCAGCTCCGATGTGATGAACGCAGGGATCAGAACCTCGGTAGGGACTTCGGCGCGCGTGTGGGGTGGCTTGTCGTGGGCAAGATTCATGAACAGCGAGATGTCCTGTACGCGGGTCTGGCGGAACATGAATTCGCGCATCGGTTCCTCGGCGCGCTTGAGCGCCGTGACGGTGTTGATCTTGTGGGCACTGAGCGGATCGATCGCATCTGTCTTGATCGCGCTGATCGTTGGGGACATCACGAAGATCGTCAGGAACAAGGCGATGCCGACCAAGACTTGGTTGGGCGGCTCGGTAGTGGTGCCTATGCCCGAGCGGACGAAGCCGAGCACGATCAGGATGCGGCTGAAGCCGGTGACCGTGAACAGGACAGCCGGCACCAATGTGATCGCGCCGACCAGCAGCAGAATCTGGACGGCGTTGCTGGAGTTGAGGTTCAACGACGAACCGTCAATTCGCGCAAGCGCTCGATCAGGCTGGAGGACACCGAGGGCATGCGCATCGGGTCCGTCCTGCGCTTGCCAGACTCAAGCGTGGGTGGGGGACGGCTGCATCGGGCGCTCTCGAGGGGGTCGAGGCGGGCAGCAGTAGGCGCCGGCGGGGCCGTGCTTCGGGTTCCTCGTCGAACAACAAGCCCGCTTCGTAGGCCTGTTGTTCGGTGTAGCGGTGGATCGGCGCGAGCCCTTGCTCGGCGGCACCGAGCAAGATGTAGTCGTTGCCCGCCTTGACCAGGTGCACCGAGCGGCCCGAGCCGAGCGTGAGGGCCGCCACGCTGGTCAAACCAGTGGCGGAGACGCGCGGGTCGCGCCCGGACTTGACTTGGCGCAGGATCCAGGCCAACCCCCAGATGACGGCGATCACGATCGCCAAGCCCACGATTGTGCGCACGATGCTGGCCCCGCCGGAGCTGGTGTGCGTGCCGGTGGTGGACGTGTTGAGCGCGAGCGGCGTGTTTTCGCCGCTCCCCGCCTTGGAGTGGACGGGCGTGAAAGCCGAAGCGGGATCGGCCCACGCGAGCAGACAGCCGCAAAGCAACGCGGCCGCCTGTGCGGCCGCACGGAAAGGGATCAGCTTGGTCATCGAAGGGACGACTCCGAGGAAAGAGTCGCCCCCGGTTATCGGCGAAGGTGCTTAGGTCTTGAGAGCTCTGGCAGGAGAAAGCGGGCGGGTCGCGACGCGCGAAGGCGCGGCGGTGCAATGGGCCGGTGGTGTGGCAGATCGACGCGACGACCCGCGAGGGTCAGGGCGCGGCACTCACACGAGCGCTGCGACCTCTAGGCCCCAGGTGCCCTCGCCGGTGACGATGAGGTTGCCGTTGGCGAAGCAGAGCCCGTTGACGAACAGCTCGATCGGCGCCTCGGCAGCCTGATCCAGCTCCAGGACGGCTCCCGGCGAAAGCTCCAAGGCATCCTTGAGCGGGATGTGGGTGCGTCCCAGCTCCGCCCATACGCGCACGAAGATGCTGCGCAGCACAGCTCGACCTTGAGGCGTCTCGAGAGCGTCGCTGACGTGCGCGCGAGCGCGGTCCAGCTCGGCGCGACCGAGCTGGGCATAGGTGTCGGCCTTTGTGGGGGCGGCGCTGGTGGACTCCAGCTTGATCGCGCGCCTGGTCCCTGATCGTCCGGGGTGGCCGCGGCCCAAGAGCACGCCCTCGGCATACAGGGACACGCCGTCCTGGGCGCGTCCTTGGAGTTGGGCGATTGCGCCCGGCACCAGCTCGAGCATCCGCTCGATCGGCATCTGCGCCGAGCCCACCTCAGCGCGCAGCAGGACCTTCGCGCCTGACAGACCGCGCCGCAGGGCGTCCGGTCCGTGTGCGTCGCCGACGAGCGGCGAGTCGGCGTCGCCGCGGATGTGGTCGGCGATCGGCTCGATGGCCGACCACGGGATCAAGAGGGACATCGCCGAGGCTTGTCCGTCGATCTCGCTCGCAAGCTTGACCGAGAAAGTGGGCTCTCCTACGGGGGTCAGGACGCCGGCGTCGGCCTCCAGGTCGATTTCGCCACAGCTCAGCTCCGGGCCACCTAGCTCGCCCCAGGCGGTAGACAGCTCGCCCGCGATCGCGTCGAGAAGGCCTTTGGCTAGCACCCAGTCGACATCGGTCAGGTGGCGCTCGGAGGGGGCTTGGGCGGCCTGGCCGCCCAACAGGCATTCCAAGGCCTGCAAGAGCAGGGGCTGCTCGATGCTGAGCAGCATCTGACGATCGATCGTCTTCGCCTCGATTGCGATTGCGATGGCGTCAGCCGGAAGGCGCGCCTTGGAGGCAGCCCAGGTGTGTTGGTCAACCTCGGCGATGCCCAGTTGCACTTCGACCGCCAGCTCAGCGGACAGGCGGCCCGAAGCCGCCTCGCAGAATTGCTCGATCGCGCTGGTGATACGGCGGCGGATCTCGGTCGTGAACTTGGTGGGTTGGGAGAAGTCGAGCGGACGGATGCGCCCAGGGGCGAGACCGTCGATGTCGGCGGCCGCGCTCGCGGCGTCGCCTGAGCCGGAAGCCTCATTCGGGTTGTCGACCTTGCCTTTGGCGGCAGTCTTGCTCGGGGTGGGGCGCTTCTTCTTGGGAGCGTCCTTCTTGACGGCGTCGGCGCTGCCCTTCGCGCTCACAGTCGTGTCCTTGTCAGCTCTCGCTCGCGGCGATCTCGACGGCCGCGGAATCGCGAGCGTCGGGCTCGGTGGCGTCGCCAGCACCGGGAGAGCAGGCTATGTCGTTGCCCTCGAGGATCTCGGTTACGCGCAGGCCATAGCGTTCGTCGACGACGATCACCTCGCCGCGCGCGATCGCGGTGCCGTTGACCAAGAGGCCGGCCGGCTCGCCGGCGGCGCTGTCAAGCGTGATAAGCGAGCCAACGCGGAGGTCGAGCGTCTCGCCGACGGTCATCCGGGTACGTCCCAGCTCGACGCTCAACTCCATCGGGATGTCGCTGAGGCGGCGCAGGTCGGGGTCGGCTTGGGTGCGCGCCTGGCCGGGGGCGGCGCCGTCGAACTGTTCGTACTCGATTGCGTCGGCCACTGCGCCTCCTATTGAACGGTGAAGTCCGGGAACAGGACTTCTTCGACCTTTACGTCTGTGCGCTGTTGGATCGTGTGCAAAATCTGACGTTTGACAGCCTGCCGACCATGGGAACCGATCAACGTTTCCCCGCTCTGGCCGGTAATCGTGTTCGTGATGATTTCGCGCACGATCGCTTCCTCGGGCAGCGTACCGGGCCCACCTTCGGAACCGGCGGAGGCGGCGTCGGCGGAGGCGCCGTCGCTCTGTCCGGGCGCCAGCTGGAGTGCGACGTCGAGCTTGGCGTAGCGGCCGTCGCTGAGGTTCAAGAGGAAGGACTGGGGCATCACGTAGATGGTGCCCTTGATCTTCTCCTTGGGCACAGGCTTGGCCTTGGTCATCGTGTAGCCGCCGAACAGCACGATCGGCACGATCAGGGCGAGCAGGATCTTCTTGTTTTTGAGCATGGTTTCCTATCCTTCGCCGGAGGAGGGGCCGGAGCCTTCTGAGCTGTAGAGACGGCGCAAGACGATCTCCACGCGCCGGTTGCGGGCACGACCGGCTTCGGTGGCGTCGGAGGCCACTGGTCGCTGGTCGGCATTGCCGGTGGCGGTCAGCCGGCTGGCGGCGATGCCGTGGGCGATCAGGAATTCGACGACGGAGCTGGCGCGGGCCGTGGAGAGTTGCCAGTTGGAGGGGTACAGGGAGCTGTGGATCGGCACATCGTCGGTGTTGCCTTCGACGCTGATGGGATGGGTTTCGTCGATGTTGAGCAGCTGCCCGATCTCGCTGAGCAGGGAAGTCGCGTTGCTGCTGAGGGTGGCTTGGCCGGAGGCGAACAGGAGGTCGTCCGTCAGCACTCTGATGACCAGGCCCCGCTTTTCGATGGTGGTCTTCACGGAGGAGCTGAAGCCGTGCGACTTGGCGTAGGCGTCGAGCTCGTGCTTGATCTGGGCGAACTCGTTGGTCTCGCGCTGGGCGGCGCCTTGCTGGGCGATGGCGGCTTGGGTCGCGCCCGCGGTCGGAGTGGAGCGTGCTGTGCTGTTCTGGAGCGCGCTAGATCCCTGGGTCTGGACCGGCTCGATGGCCTGCAGTTCGAAGGTGGCTGGCACGTGGCTGGCGTTGGCGGTGGAGCCCTGCTGGGAGATCGCCTTGCCGCCGGGGAGGATGTTGCCCGAGAAAGCCGCCTTGAGGGACTTTTGGAGGGTCTGGTACTTGGAGATGTTGACCGAGGAGATCGAGAACAGGACCATGAACAGGGCCATCAGCAGGGTGATCATGTCGGCGTAGGTCAGGAGCCAGCGCTCCTCGCTCTCCTCGCTGTGGCCTGCGCCGCGATGGCGCCCGCGCCCGCGTGCCATCGGTCAGGCCGCCTGGGGCTCGACTGCCAGTTGGGCCACCGATCCGTCTTCCTCGTCGGAGCGCTCGGCTGGCGGCACGTAGGACATCAGCTTTTCGGAGACGAGCCGGGGGTTGTCGCCGGCCTGGATCGAGAGGATCCCCTCGACGGTCATCATGCGTAGCTCGACCTCTTCGGCGGAGATCGCCTTGAGTCGGTTGGCGATCGGCAGGAAGATGACGTTGGCCGCCCCGACGCCCATCAGGGTGGCGATGAAGGCGGATGAGATCGAGGGACCCAGCGTCGAGGGGGCCGCCAGGTTCTGGAGGACGTGGACGAGGCCGAGGACGGTGCCGATGATCCCCATCGTCGGTGCGAAGCCTCCCGCCTTCTCGAAGGGCGAGGCGCCGACGGCGTGACGGGCTGCCATGCCGTCCACCTCGGCCTCGAGGATCGTGTGGACCATCTCAGGGTCGGTGCCGTCTACCACCAACTGGAGGGCGTTACGGGTGAACGGGTCCTCGATCTCAGACAGCTGAGCGTCGAGGGCCAACAGGCCTTCGCGACGAGCCTTGTCGGCGAGGCCCACGAGCTCATCCAGGCGTCCACGCATGTCCGGGGGTTCGGCTGAGATGACGAGTTTGTAGAGGCTGGGGATCTGCTTCATCGTCTCCATGCCGACGGAGGCCAAGGTCACGCCGAAGGTGCCGCCGAGGATGATCATCAAGGCGGGGATGTTGATGAAGGACGCGGGACTGGTCCCGTCCATCATCGAGCTGAGCAGGAGGGCGCCAAAGGCAGCCCCGATCCCGATGGCGGTCGAAGCTTTCATTGTCCACCTTCATCGGCCGCGGCCCGAAATCCTTGAAAAACGGGTGGGGCGGCCGATGTGGGTCTGAGACCGGTGGGCGCCTCGAGCTGGATGGTCCTCGACGTCGAGAGGCCGGACGCTTGACGCTCGCGAGTCATGTAGCTGCTAGGATGGCTGGATGACGCTACATGGGCAGACACATGAGGTAGGGGTGCGTGAGCTTCACGATCGGTTGAGCGAGCATCTCGAGCGCGTGGAGCGGGGTGCTGAGATCGTGGTTACGCGCCGTGGCCAGCCGATCGCGCGGCTGTCTGGCGTTGACCACGAGGATCCACTCGATGATCTCGTCAGGCGTGGACTGATCACCCCGCCGGCGCGTGCTCGGGGTGCGCGACGCGCGCACGTGGAGGCGCTCGGTTCGGTTTCCGAGCTCGTCGCCGAGCAGCGCCGCTGATCCTGTATTTCGACACTTCGGCGCTTGTCAAGCTCGTTGTTATCGAGCCCGGGTCAGACCTCGCGGCCGAGCTGTGGGGCTCAGAGCTTCGGGCGGCCTCCAGCGTTCTTTGTTACCCCGAGGGCCGGGCGGCGCTCGCGGCGGCACAGCGCGGCGGGCGACTGAGCCAGCTGGATTACTTTCGGGCCCAGGAGCAGTTCGAGGAATTGCAGGGCGAGCTGCTTCTGGTTGGGGTTGACGTGGCACTCACGTGGCAGGCGGGCGATCTTGCCGAGGATCTCGCCCTGCGGGGATACGACGCCGTTCATCTCGCGAGCGCGTTGGCGCTTGGCGGGGATGTGACTGTCGTGAGCTGGGATGAGGATCTAAAGCGCGCCGCGTTTCAGAGCGGGTGCGCGGTGGCTCCCGCGAGCTGAGCGGTATGGGCCGGCTTTGCCGCTCAGGCAGGGTCGTCCTCGACTGCGGAGAGCCAGGGACCGTCTCGATGCTCGGAGGATGAGCTGTCCTTGGTGCCCGCGCGAGGAGCGCGCCGGCGGCGCATAGCGTCGCTGAGTACCTCAGCTCGGTAGGCGTGGATAGCTGCGGTGACTTCTTGGGGCGTCTCGCTCACGACCACCTTGGCGCCGGTCGCCAGGGCAATGACGGTGTCGGGCGTGGATTCGACCGTGACGATCATGTCGGGATTCAGTTGGAAGGGCTCGTCACTGTGGCCGAGCCGGTTCAGAGTGATCATCGCGGCTCCTTGCTAGAGGATTGGTTCGCTTCAGGCTAGGTCCTTGAACGGCGGACGGGACGACGCAAATGCGCCGTCCCGAACCGCACTCCTCGGAGTGTCCCGTCGTATAGAGGCCCCTTCGTTGGGTTTGGCTGAAGATCAGGAGCGTGGTCGGGCCGCCCAAGCGGAGGGCCACGCGTGCGAGAGGTGGCCTACTGGACCATCGTGACCAGAGTCCCCAGCATTTCGTTGGCTGTGGAGATCACCCTCGAGTTGGCTTGGAAGCCGCGCTCGGCGGTGATCATGTTGGTCATCTCGCTGGCAAGATCGACGTTTGACATCTCAAGCTCCCCTCCGATCGTGGAGCCGAAGCCGGCCGTGTCGGGGGTCCCCACGATTGGGGTGCCCGAGTTGGCGGTCTGGCCCCAGAGTGAGCCGCCGAGGCGTTCGAGACCATCTTCATTGGTGAAGGTGGCCAGCGATAGGTAGCCGGCGGTGACTCGCTGCTGGTAGGTGGGCGAGGCGGGGTTCTCGTCGGTGTAGGCAACCGATCCGTCTTGGCCGATCGAGATGTTGGAGGACCCGGGCGGGATCCTGATGTAGGAGTCTTCGGTACCTGCCGCGTAGGTGATATCGGCTGGGGTTTCGGTGGCGACGGCGTTGTGCCCGATCACGTATTCACCGGCTTCGGTCGTGATGAAGCCTTGTGAGTTGGCGGTCAAGTCTCCCGCGCGTGTGTAGTTGACGTTGCCGGGAAGGCCGGCCGTGTAGGGGGGCGCGGCGGGAGGGGTACCTGAGCCTACGCGCAGGAAACCCTTGCCCTCGATTGCGACGTCCAGGGGATTGTTGGTGGTTTGGAAGGAGCCCTCGGACATTTCATTGCGGGTGGCGCTCACCTGTACGCCCAGGCCGATCTGGACAGGGTTGGAGCCGCCGTTGGTGGCGGTTGGACCCGAGGCTCCGTGCATCACTTGGGTGAGCGATTCGGCGAAAGTGACACTCGAGGACTTGTAGCCCACTGTGTTCACGTTCGCCAGGTCGCTTGCGGTGTCGTCCAGCAACACTTGATTTGCGTCCAGACCGCTGATCGCGGCATACATTCCAGTCATCATCGTGACTGCCCTTCCTTTCGCGGCTTCCTCTGAGAGGTCCAGCCGTTGTTGGGCGCCGGGGTCATGCGATCACGGCACTGTCGATGTTGGTGAACACGTTGTCTTTCATGTGTTCGGCCCCCACGGCCGTGATGACCGTGCGGTTGCTTACCGACACCACGAAAGCGGTGCCGTCTACAAGAACAAGGGAGTCGCGCGAGCCCTTGCTCGCGGCCCTGCCCACACCCTCGGAGAGGCGCCCGAGCGTGGAGGCGTCCAGAGCGATGCCGCGACGCTGGATGCGCGCGAGGGCGTGGCGGGAGAATTGGAGGGGCGCGGCCGCTGCTCCGGTCTGGGTCGGCCCGGAGGCGGGTGTGGCCCCCTTCTTGGGGTCGGCTGCACCGGCCTGCTTGAGGGCGTCGGCGAATGACCGGTCGGGCGTCGCGGGGCCGGCTTGGCGCGCCGGGCCCCGGTTGCGCTCGGCCGGGCTCGGGCCGCTCGGCTGGGCGGGCGCGGTCGGCCCAGCGAAGCCTCCGGGCGGGATCAGAGCGGGATTGGAGATCTGGGTCAATTGACTTCGGTGACGGAGGAGAGCTTGATGCCGGGGACGCCTTCGACCGTGACCGTGGGCCCGGAGGTCGCCGACTGGACGCTTTCGACGACGCCGGTGGCGGCGGCACCGGTGGTGGGATCGCTGTAGGAGACGGTGTGGCCGATCAGTTGGACGGCGCTTGAGAGCTCGCCAGCGCTTGCCAGGTTGGTGGTCTGCTCCAGCTGGGTGAACTGGGCCAGCTCGGTCACGTATTCGTTGCCGTTACTCGGTTCCAACGGATTTTGGGCTTGGAGCTGGGCGATCATGAGCTTGAGGAAGTCGTTTTGGCCGAGCGCCCCATTGGGGTTTTCAGGGCCTGCCGGTTTAGCTGGGGTTGCGCCCGCGGCACTCGTGGTCGAAGCGGCTTGGGCAATGGGAGTCGTACTCACGGAAACGGTCCTTTCGGTGGTCAGGCCAAGATGTCTACGATTTCGCCCAAGGCTGGGCCTGTGGGTTGGTGTGCGCTGGAATCGGTGGAAACTTCGTCCTCTTGTGCGGGTCCATCGAGTGCCTGGGTGGGGGAAGAGGTGCTTCCGTCGGACTGAGCCCCGAAGTCACGTCCTGCGCCTGCAGGGAACTGGCCGGAAGAGCCGATGTCCAGGTGCAGAACGGAGACGCCAAGGGAAGTCAACGTTTGACGCAACTCAGAGCGACCTTGGTTGAGCGCCTGCGCTCCGGCCGGCGTGTCGGCGCTGACGCGGGCGCGCAGGCCTTCGCTGGTCTGCAAGAGCCTGATGCTGATGTGTCCGAGCTCTTCCGGTTGCAGCTCGATGCGCGCCTGGGCATAACCTTGTCTGGCCGCGATTTCTATGGTGGCCCGGATCGCGTCGATCGTGTCCTGCATCGGTGTGCCAAAGAGCGATGCAGGTGCCCCAGGGAACCCCGCTTCTGGAGCAGAAGCGGTTCCGAGAGCGGTCCCGAAGACGGGAGCTTCCAATTCTGTGGTGGATTGCGCGACGCCGCCAGTTGCGGCTGAGGCTGGTTCCGGTCGATCGGTGGTTGGATCGGGGAGGGGGAGGGAGTTCGTACCGGTCTGCTTCCCGGGGTCGTTCGCGCTCCCGCGCTCGCCGGGGGAGGGGGTTGAAGCGGCGCTATAGGCGTCGGCAAGGGAAGTGCTCGAGCGCTCACCGTTTTGGGAGCCGCCGATCATCGTCGGGGTCTGGGGGACGCCGTTCGAGCCGGCTAGAGGCGAAGTGAGCGAAGGGGAGGACGGCGGAGCCGGGGAGAGCGCGGCGGTCTGGGTCGAGGATGTCGACGGGGAGGACAAGTTGGGAGACGACAGTGTCCCCGGGGAGGGCGAGGCGACTGTTGGGGAGCGTGGATCGGGCGTTGTGGTCGACGAGATGTCAGAAGCCACCGCGTCGGTGGTCGACTGGGCAGCAGTGGAAGGCGGCAAGGCGGCTGTCGCCAGTCCGCCGGCGTCCCCGGTTGCGGAGGGGGATGTCATGGAGGGGGAAGCGGTTTCTGGGGATGCGCTCGAGTCGATCGTGGTCGAGTCGGTCACGAGTGAGGCCGACGCGGATGTGGAGGCCGTAGCGGGGCTCCCAGACGAGATGGACTGGGCAGGGGCGACTGGGGGGCTTGTGGCGGAGGCCCCCAGACTCGCTCTCACCGTCAACTCAGACGAAGCGGCGGGACTCGGCGTCGGCCCCCCAGCCAGCGGGGGAGTTGGAGCCGAGGCAAGCGAGGCAAGTGGGAGTCCGGCGGGAGACATCCCTGCCGGGTGCAACGTGGACCCGGCAGGCAACGAGGATGCCGCGGCCAAAGAGGATGCGGCGGACAGTGAGGATGCGGCAGGCAACGAAGATGCGGCAGGCAACGAAGATGGGGTCACGCTCGGCGGTGTGGAGAACGCCGAGGCGGCAAGGCTAGATGTCACCGCAAGAAGGTCTGACGCGCGGGCCGGTATCGCTGCCGTCGCAGTGGATTCAGGCTGTGATCCAGATATGCGCGAAGCAGGGGCAGCGGAGGCCGGCGCCCCGTTCGCACCGGGCGATTTCGCATGGGACGAACGAGCCTTAGGGCTTCGTTTCGATTGGCCTTCCGCAGTGGCGGTCCGGGCCCAGTGTTCTTTGAGCGCCTGCTTGAAGGGCGGCGCATGGGGTGGGGTACCCGGCGGGGCGCCCCCTTGAGCTTCGGGTGGCGGCAAGCCGACCGAAGCGGGCGAAGGGGAAGACGAGGGGGGCGCCCCGGAGGGTGGCACCGTCGTTGGCGGTGCTGACAAAGCGTTCATGCCGCCACTCCCATGTTGCTCGGGGCGCCGCGGACCTGACGGTAGGCTTCGGCGTAGCCGAGCACCTTTTGGACATAGCTCTGGGTTTCCGCGTAGGGCGGCACTCCTCCGTACTGCTGGACGGCTCCAGGGCCTGCGTTGTAGGCGGCCAAAGCATCTTCTGTGTTGCCGCCGAACCGGCTCATCATCTGGCTGAGGTAGCGCGCCCCGCCTTCGATCGATTCAGCCGGGTTCAAGGGGTTGGCGACGCCCAAAGAGCTGGCGGTGCCGGGCATCAGCTGGGTCAAGCCGGCTGCGCCGGCGCTGCTCTGGGCTTCGGGGTCAAAGCCCGACTCTTGCTGGATCAAGCCGTGCAAGACGGCTGGGTCGATGCCATAGCGTGCGGCTGCCTGTTCGATCAGAGGGTCGTACCGGCTCGTCGATCCTGTGCCGCCCAGGTCCGCGGTGCTCTGAGTTCCGATCGGCGCCGCGGGCGCAGCATCGGCCGTCGTTGCGGCCTGCAGGGCCGCGGCGAAGCTCGTGGACTGCCCGGGAACACCGGCCGGGGAAGCGGTGCCCGCGAGGGCGCTTGTCGAGGCGTTCGATGCGCCTGTTGCGGTTGCGCCGGAGGGGAGGTTGGGGATGGCGCCTTCGACGCTCACCTCGCGCGACTCTTCAATCAACGTTTGTAGTTGACGGACTCGCTGGGCCAAGGCAAGCTCGCCGGCTGGGACGCCGCTCGTGGAGCCCACGGCTTCGGGGCTCATGCGCGACTCCGCTCGAAATTGGTTGCGGCGACTTCGTCGAGCGCCCCCTGCTCGCGATGTGCGACCTCGCGCTCGTGCTCTGAGCGGCGGCGCTCGCGCAGGCGCTCCAGCATCTCCCGCTCGCCAGATGCCTTGGTCAGCTGGGCGTCGCGCGCGGCAACCTCGGTCTCGCGATGGTCCAAGTCGTGGGCATGGTTGGCGCGCTGGGCCTCGATGCGCTCCACATAGGCTTGGCGGGCGACTAGCTCGCTCGGATCGACGCTCTGCGTGACTGTTGTGTTGGAGCGCTGCTGCTCATGAGCCTGCTCCAAGAGCGCCTCCGCCGCACGTAGGTCGGCCTCCGTATCCGAGCGCCGCGAGATCGCCTCAGCCAAGTCCTGCTTGGCGAGTTGCTCGGCACGCTCGCGCACGGCACGCACACGCTCGAGCTTGAAACGGAACCCAGGCACGTTCACGGCCCGGGTTATCGGATGGAAAGCTTCGTTCTTGAGTCACGCTGACAGCACCAGCGGAAGGTTTGCTCAGATGCTCAAGCCGAGCGCCGGTATGGCGGGCAACTCTCCGCCCACGGCCACCGATGGAGCGCCGCCGTTTTGCCCGGCGATGGACGCGTCCACGATCGCTACATCGGTATGCGCCACCGCCACGGCATCGACGATCTCGGGCTCGCTCTCCTCCTCGCCGGTCAAAGACGCTGCAAGCGCGAGCAGGCTTGTGTCGGCCTCAGCGGGAGTGCTTGGCTCATCGACGGCTTGGCGCAGAAACCGCTCGATCGGAGTGCGGTGGGCAAGGGCCGTGTCGAGCGCCGGGTCGGCGCCGGCTTGATAGGCGCCGATTGCGACGAGGTCTTCCTTCTCTCGCAATACGGCCAGTGCTGAGCGCAAGCGCTGACCTGCGGCCGAGACCGGGGGCGACACGATCTCGCCGACCAAACGGGACACGCTCTGCAAGACGTCGATCGCCGGGTAGTGACCGGCGTGGGCAAGCGCCCTGGTGAGGACCACGTGGCCGTCCAAGATCGAGCGGACCGCGTCGGCGATTGGCTCGTTCATGTCGTCGCCGTCCACCAAGACCGTGTACAGGCCCGTGATCGAGCCTGCTTGGCTGGTGCCTGCGCGCTCAAGTAGCTTCGGCAAGAGAGCAAACACGCTGGGCGTGTAGCCCCTTGTGGCCGGGGGCTCGCCAATCGCCAAGCCCACCTCTCTTTGAGCCACGGCAAAACGTGTGACCGAGTCCATCATCAGAAGCACGTCGTGGCCAACGTCTCGGAAGTGCTCGGCGATCGCGGTCGCCGTGAAGGCTGCCTTGATGCGGACCAATGCTGGTTGGTCAGAAGTTGCGACCACCACTACCGAGCGCTCCAAAGCGTCGCCCAGGTCGCGCTCGATGAACTCGCGGACCTCGCGCCCACGCTCGCCCACGAGCGCGATCACGTTGACCTGGGCGCTGGTGGACCTGGCGATCATGCCGAGCAGCGAAGACTTTCCGACGCCCGAGCCCGCGAAAATGCCCAAGCGCTGACCCCGCCCGCAGGGGACGAGCGCGTCGAGCGCGCGCACGCCGAGGCCGACCCGCTCGCAGATGCGGGGTCTCGATAGCGCTCCCGGAGGAGGGGCGACGGTGGAGCGCTCGACGCCGCCCGGCTCGGGTCCTTCGTCGAGCGGGCGGCCCAAACCGTCCACGACGCGTCCGAGCAGATCGGAGCCGACCGCCACTCGAAACGGGGCGCCGGTGGCAAGCACGCGCGTGCCGGGGCCGATACCTTGCATCTCCCCGAGTCCCATCAGCAAGGTGCGTCCGTCCCTGAAGCCAACAACCTCGGCCGGGATGCGGCCCTTCGTGGGATCGTCGCTTCCGATCGAGCAGACCTCGCCGACCTCGGCCTGCAGGCCGGTGGCCTCGATGATCAGGCCAATCAGGTTGCACACGCTGCCGTGGCGCCTGGCCAAGTCGGCCTCGCGCAGCGCTTGGGCGGCAGTGGCGAGTCGGGCGCCGGGGGAGGGTTGGGTGTGCTGCGGAAGGGGTGCCTCGCGCCCCTGCGCGCGCCCGCGCGCAGGGTCACCCAAAACGGAGTGCCCCTTCACCTCGCGCTCGGCATGCGCGCGGTGGGCCTCACGCCGCCCGCTCGCTCGCCAAGGACGCTTCGACGACCTCGCGCGCTCGCTCGAGCTGGGTCCAGACGCTGGCATCGACATCGCCCTCCTCGGTCGCCACGATCGCTCCCCCCGCGGCGACCCGCTCATCCGGGCGGACTTCGCAGTGCTCGACACCACTGGCTCCAGCCTGCTCGGCGATCGATTCCTTAACGAGGTCCAGGTCGCCCGGGTTGACGAGCACGGCGATCCTACGTCGCTCGCTGACCTTGGCCAGGGCGCCACGGACCGCCTCTGAGATCAACTCCTCGCGTAGCTCCGCCACACCCGCCACGACCTTCGCGGCCAAGTGCAGTCCAAGGTCGAGTGCGTCTCGTTCGATCGCCTCGACGACCTCGCCCCGCAGGGCTTCGATGCCGGCGACGGACTCTTCAAAAGCGCGTGTGACACGAGCCACCTCGGCGGCGCCCTCTTCGTGGCCGGCCACGCGACCTTCGGCGTAACCGGCCGCGTGGGCCTCGGCTCTCAGTCGATCGGCTTCGGCAACGGCCTGAGCGACTATCTGCGTCGGCTCTTCGCGAGCCGGTGGTGTGGAGGGCTCGAGCTGCTCGAAGTCATAGCTCACGGCCGTCTCAGACAACCGCTTCGCCCTCTCCGTCCTCCTCCTCGCCGGCGATCACGATCGTGCCCGCCTCGTCGAGTTTGCGTACCACGGTCACGATCCTGCTCTGGGCGTCGTCCACGTCGCGCTGGCGCTGGGGCTGTTGGATCTCCATCTCCTCCTTGAGCATCGCGGCGCCGCGCTCGGACATGTTGGTAAGGACCGCATCCATCACGTTCTCGGGTGCTCCCCGGAGTGCAAGCACAAGGTCCTTCTGATCGACCTCCCTCAGAACCTGTTGGATCGCCCGCTCGTCCAGCTTGGCGATGTCCTCAAACACGAACAGCATTCCTCTGACCTGGGCGGCAAGCGCCTTGTCCGCACCGGCGAGGCGCTCGAGCACGTTGCGCTCGGTGGAGCGATCAGCGTGGTTGAGGATGCCCGCAAGCGCCTTGGCGCCTCCCTTGGCTGAGTACTTGCGCTCGACCACGGCGCCCAGCTTCTGGCGGATGACGGCCTCCACTTGCTGGATCACCTTCGTGTTGGCATGACCCATACGCGCGATCCGCAGCGCGATGTCTGGCTGCTCCGATTCGGGTAGGCGCGCCAATACTCCGGCCGCCAAAGTCGAATGCAGGCTGGCGAGCACCAGAGCGGTCGTTTGCGGGGACTCGCCGCGCAGCAGGCCCGCGATGCGCTCGGCGGGCACCCTGTGCAAGAACTCGAAAGGCCGGCTGTCTGTGCCGCCGGTCAAGCGTCCCAGTAGGTCCGCGGCTCGCTCGGGCCCGAGCGCTCGCTCGATCACGTCGCGCGCATAGTCAACGCCGCCGCTCACATTTCCCCCATCGCCGGCGCCGGCCGCTAGTTCGGTGAAGACTGAATCTGTCGTCTCCGCGCCGACTGAGCTGAGACGGGCCATCTCGTGGGAGAGGCTCTCGATCTCCTCCTCCTCCAAGCGCTTCATCACGCTCGCCGCACGCTCGGAGCCCAGGGCGGCCATCAGCACAGCCGCCTTCTGCGCACCCGGCAGGCGCTCTGGTGTGGACTCGGGTAGCGCTTGGATGGTCGGCCCGCTCGAATCGCTTGGCATTTAGCTCAGTCCTCCTGCATCCAGGTGCGCAACTGCTGGGCGACCTTGTCGGGATCGCTGTCGGCGAGCTCCTCGATCTGCTTGCGTAGGTGATCGCCGTTGCCGTTGCCTCCGCCGTTCCCATTGCCGGACCCATTGCCGTTACCGCCTCCCGGCGCCACACCGGCCAAGGCAGGCGCCGGCTTGGGTGCGCCCTCACCGCGCAGGTCGGACAAGCGCATCGGCGTCTCCAGCTGGCGCAGCCATACGGGTTCCTCGATCGGCTCGCTTTCGCGGCGTCGCAGGGACTTGGTGATGAAGAACAGAAGCACGATCGCCCCGATGCCGAGCAGGGCGTACTTGGCGTAGCCGAGCATGCTGCTGGTCGAGCTGCTCGCCGCTGTGGTCGGGCTGGCGAAGGCGACCTGGCCGATCGAGATCGTGTCGCCCCGCTTGGTCTGAATTCCTGCGGCATTGGTGATCGCTTCGCGAATCGCCGGCACCGCGGCCGCCGGGACCGAGTGGTCGAGCAGGACCGACACGTGCTGACTTTCGACCGTGCCCGGCGCGATCGTGGAGTGAGTCACGGTCTTGCTCACGCCCAAGGTGGAGCTCGTCGTTTCGTGCTTGTAGTTGGACTTGCCGCCGCCCTGTGCAGCGGCCGGCACGTTGGCGGTGCCCGTCGCTGCACCGGTGCTCGCCCCGTTGCCGGTCAAGGTCTCAATGTCCTTGCTCTGGCGCAAGGGCACTCCGGCCTTGCCATAGGTGAGCTGTTCCTGGGTGGTCTGGTTGACGTTCATGTTCGCGTACACCAACACTTGCGCCTTGCCCGGCCCCAGCGTCTGGGCCAGCATCGCGTCAAGGCTGGCCGCCGTGCTCTGGTCGTAGCGTTGCTCGGTTTCCTGCACGCTGTTGCCCGAGCCGCCCGCGCTGCCCGACGCCTGTGGCCACAACAGCTCGCCCGAGCCGTCGGTGATCGTGACTTTGCTCAGCTCCAGCCCGGGCACGCTTGAGGCGACCAGCTGAGCGATCCCCTTGACCGAGGTGGGGGGCAAGCTGGTGGTCCCGGATAGGAGCACCGCGGCCGATGAGGTGCCTTGGCCTTCGCCGAAGACCTGGCTCTGGGAGTTGGGCAAGACCAGCTCGACCTCGGCGCCTGAAATGCCCTGCACCGAGTCGATGGTCTCGGCGAGTTGGCCTTGCAAGGCGCGCTGATAGGTGACCTGCTGCTGGAAGTTGCTTTCGCCGAGGTTCTGTTTTTCAAATAGCGAGAAGTCCGGCTGTGTATTGCCCAGAAGTCCCGACCCAGCCAACGCCACCCTCGCTTCGGCGGTCTGGTTGGATTGGACAGCGATCGCCGTGCCGTTGTTCTGCAGCTCGTATTTGACGCCATGCTCGCTTAGCGTGCCCGTCATCTTGCCGGTCTGCGAAGGGTCCAAGCCGCTCACCAGCGTGGAATAGCTGGGCGCCGAGACCATGTGCAAGAAGATGTAGATGAACAAGATCGCGCCTACCGCGGCGCCCCCCGCGATCAACCATCCGCGCGTGGTGAGCCTGGAGGCCAGTTGGTTCAAAGGCGGCACCGGTTAGACCCGATCAGACCTGCGTCTGGAAGATGCTTTGGGCCGCTTCGGTGGCCTTGGTCCTGATCGTGGCCGCCAGGTCCATCGCCATCTGGGCGTCCTGCACCGTCACAACCGCGCTCTCCGGGTCCGTGGCGGTCCCGGAGGCCAGCGATTGGGCCGCCCCGGCGGCGCTCTGCTGGGTCCCTTCCAAGGAGGAGATCGCGCTGGTCAGCTTGGTTGCCGAAGCTCGGTGGTTGAGCCCCGCCGGTCCCTTCCAGGCCGCTGGAGCCGATACCGCCGGCACCTTCGACCCCGCTCGTGCCTTCGACCCCGCTTGCGCCTTCTAGCCCATTTGCGCCTCCGATGCCGCCGGCGCCTTCCAGGCCGCCGCTCCCTTCAAGGCCCGTGTTGCCGAGGCCTTGCCCCGCCTGGCTAAGGCCATTGGCCTGTGGGGCCGCGGCGCTGTTGATCAAGCTTTCCGACAATTTCCCGGCCAAGCCGCCGACGGCGGGGACGATCACTTCAATAGCCCCAAGGTCGCCGTGAACATCGACTTCGCGGTCTGCATCGCGGTCACATCGGATTGGTAGGACTGCGACTCGGAGATCAGATCGGTGTTTTCGGTGACTGTGCTGATGTTCGGCATCTTCACGTACCCCTGTGCGTTGGCTTCGGGGTTGCCCGGGTCATCGACCTCCTGGTCAGGGGTTGCGTCACTCACAATCCCTGCGACCTCCACGCCCCCGGGGGGCGGGCTGCCCGGCCGGTTCTGCTGCAGAGCGCCCGACAGGGCGCCGCTGAAGCCGCCTTCGCCCGTCTGTGTCAGGACCACCTCCTGACGTTGGTAGGGCTGGCCGCCCGCGGTACGCGTGGTTTCCGCGTTGGCCAGGTTCTCGGCGGTCACATCCATCCTGATGCGCTCCGCGGTGAGCCCGCTGCCGGCGATCCCGATCGCTTCGAAGATACCCATCAAGCGGCCCCGATCGCGGTCGTCAAGATGCTGTTACGGGCGCCCGCGACCTGCGTCAAGGCCTGGTAGTCCAAGCCGTTTTCGGCCAGCTTGGTCGATTCCTGATCGACGCTCACCGCGGTCCCGTTGGGACCCACTTGTTCGGGCTGGACTTCGGTCTGGAACTCGATCCCTTCAGGGCTTTCGCCGCTGTTCATCGCGCCTTGCAAGGCTGACTCGAAGTTGACTTCCTCGCGCTCGTACCCGGGCGTATCCGCATTGGCGATGTTGTTGGTCAGCGCCGTCTCGCGCTGCCAGGAGCCGCGCATGGCCGCCTCGAGTAGCTGCTGGGTCGAATCGACGAGAGCCATAGACCGTTCCCGTGATCGGCCGCCATCCCCGAATCTTTAGGCGTCCGACCGGCTCCGCGGATCGGCGGCCCGGGGCCCGGCGGTAAGGCTTATGCCCTGCGCTTGAGGTTCGACCCGCGTGTCGCGGACATTCTCACGCGCTGCGGTCCAGGCTGGGCCGGCGTGCCGGCCGGCCGCCATAGCCCTCGGCGGCGCGCTTGGCGTGCGTGTTGGTCGCAAGGTCGGCCACCAGTCGCTCGCGCACCCGATACAGCTCGATGCGGGTCCGCTCGTGGATCAGCTTCGCTCTTTCGAGAAGCGGCAAGGCCAGCGCGGGAGGGCGTGCCGGCAGCCCTTTGGTGAGCTCGGCCCAGCGAGCCCCCAGCTCTTCCAAGTGCTCGACTTCCCCGCGTCCGGCAAGCTCCAATTCCAGCTCGGCGTGCCGATGAATCGCTTCGTAGCGAACCATCGTCTCCGCCTCATCGCCGGCGCTGCCTCTGTGGCCCCGCGCTCCTTTCGGCGGATCGCTCGGAGGGGCCTCTGCGCGACTCACGCTTGGGCGACCTCGTCCGCTGCCTGCGCCCAAGCCTCGCGCAGCTCGCCCAGCAGCTCGCCGACCTCATCAAGCTTGCCCGCGTCCTGTTGCAGACGCGCGCTGTTGAGGTGGGCCAGGCAGAAGCGGTAGATCGAGTGCAGGTTCTGGGCGACCTCGCCCTGTTCGTAGTCGAGCACGCCGTCAAGGTGGGCGATGATCAGCTCGGCCCTGCGCAAGCTGTTGTGGGCGCGCTCCACTTCGCTCTCCTGCATCGCCAAGCCAGCTTGGCGCAGGAAGCGCCGGGCGCCGTCGTAGAGCATCACGATCAGCTCGGCCGGAGTAGCAGCCATCACGGCACCTTGTCGGTAGGCCGCAGGGGATGGTGCGAGGCTGCTCATCGACTCCGACGACTTCCAAGCGGTGCGGAGGGGGACGAGACGAGGCGGCTCATCAGATCCCCGAGTTGTTCAGCGATTCGGTCTGGCTGGTCAGCCACGCCGATTGCGAGCTGTTGCGTGACAGCACGGCTTCGAGCTGGGAGTAGGTGGCCTGCAACGCCTTTTCGCGCAGGGCCAGCATCTCGTTCATGTTGCTGATCTGGGTATTCAGCTGAATCACCTGGCTCGAGTCCCCGTTGATTCGTGCTTCGAGCGAGCCGCCCGGTTCGGCGACCGAGTTGAGCGCGCTCTGCAGACTTTGCGACCAGCTCTGCAGCATCTTCTGCACGCCCGCCGGATTGGTGTGGATAGCTTCCGTCAGCTTGTTCGCGTTGAGCGTCAACTGGCCTTCGATTGAAGACTGCGAGGCTCCCCCGGCCGAGGCCGAGCCGGTGTCGATGCCCACGTCCGCTGGACTCGACATTTCGGTGGGCAGGCCCGCGATCGGTTCGTACATCGCTTGGCGCATCTTGGCTAGCATGCTCTCCAGTTCGTAGTCGCCGAACAGCGAGCCTGTCGCGAATTCGCTCGTGCTTTTCGCGTTCGCGATCGGCTTGGTGGTCAGTTCCTTCTGGATCTGGGAGACCGTCGAGTTGTAGAGCTTGACGAACGATTGGACCTGCGTTTCGATCGCGCTCACGCTCGCGCCAGGCGGCTGCACATCGACGGTCACTGGGCCTGTGCTTGTCAATCCGCTCAAGGTCAGCGTCACACCGGGTATAGCTTCGGTGAGGATGTTCGAGGCCGAGCTGCCTTGTACGCCGTCGATCGTGTATTCGGCGTTCTTGCCTTCCTTGGCCGTGCCTTCCTTTTCAAGGAGCGCGCCGCCCGGGTCGCTCACTTTGATGAATTCGGTGCCCGTGTTCCCGGTTGCTCGGGTGGACAGGACCACGGTCCCGCTTTCGAGTACGGCCGCGTACACCGTGCCTTTGCTGTCCGAGTTGATCGCGCTCGCCAATTCCTTGGCGCTGGCGCCCGCCTTGATCGTGTAGCTCTGCCCATCGATTTCGATCGTGTCTTCGGCGGTGGGGCTGGTGAAGGCGAAGCTGCGCTGGGCCGAGTTGGCCAGTTGGGTGACTTCCACCTCGTGCCCGCCGATGCCCGCGCCGCTGGTCGTTGCCGCGCCCACCCTGGTCGGATCGCTGGAGGTGACCGTCTGTGAGGTTTCAAACAGCGATGGCAAGCTGAATTCAGATGCGCTGAAGGCAAGCTGCTGCAGGCTGCTCTGCAGGCTCTGCAACTGCTGCTTGCCCCCTTCCAACTTCTGCTGCTCGCCAGTCAAGCGTGTCAGCGGCTCCCGTTCGACCGCCATCAGCGCCGAGATGATCGAGCTGGTGTCCAGTCCAGAGGCGAGTCCAGAGACGGTTATTGGCGACCCCGGGGCGGAGCCGACTGACAGCGAGGACATTCGGTCCTTACTCCAGTGACTTTCCGGCTGCTATGTCAAGCGCCTCGGTGGGCGAAACTGCTCGCATCTTTCCCTCACGGTCGGCAAGTTCGATCTTGACGCCGCCCTCCGGCTCGATGGAGAAGCGAAGTCTCTGACCGCTTTCGAGCAGCTGCCTGCATATCCTGCCGGCGGCCTCCATCTGGTCCAGCACCTCGGGCGGCGGGGAGCCGGGTGGATCCTCGATCCCGAGCGCGTGTTCGCCGCTGCGCAGCTCGGCGGCGAAAGTCGGCAGGTTGCCGACCGGGTCGTTCCCGGTCGCGGGCATGGTCGGGCCAGTGAGCCCGTGTACAGGCAGGGTGGGCTCATTAGAGCCCTGGTTAGGCATGATCGGCGAGTGCATGTGGCGTTTTCTCCCTGAAAACGTGTGACGCGACCCTGTCCATGGGCCGCCTCGCGATTGACTTCTCCTCAGGTAATCGACTTCTCTTGCGAAAACTTTATTTATGGTTCGCCTGGCCGACGAACCATCCTGCCCTTTCCCTTCGCCATGGCTGTGCACGCGCCCCTTGGCAGGACAACTACTTCCTACCCTGTCTCTTCGTTTACATGCACGTCCTTCGCGCGAGGCTCGCCGTCGAGATCCCATCGCAGCTCGTGCTGTCAGGCCGCCAGCGCCTGCGCATGGGAGAGCAGGCTCGCGGCAAGCGCGTTGTCGGGGTCGCGCTCGAGCGCGGCGGCGGCGAAGTTCTGGGCCTCGCGCGTCATGCCCCGCGCGGCCGCCACGCGAGCGAGGCCGAGCAGAGCACGAGCGTCCGGCTCGTGCTGGCACACGGCCATCCACTCTTCCGCGGCCGAAGTCGCAAAGCCACGGCGCAGGTACACGTCGGCGAGCAGCTCGCGCCGCTCGCGCTCTGAGACGGGGGTGCGCTCCAGAGCGCCGAGCAGGACCTCGAATGTCTGGAAGTCCTGTACTCGCAACAGGGCTTCGAGCATCACCACGAGCGGCTGTACCGCCTCGGCGGCAAGCGCGATCGCCGTCGTGCCGCTCCTCGCCAGATCGTGCCAGGCGCGAAACAGGTCGATCTCCGCGTCGGCCATGTCTGCCGCCTTGGCGCCCTTCAGGGCGCGGTCGATATCGACCGCCTCGCCCTTGCGCGGGCCTTCGTCCGCGCGCGCGCCGGAGGGCCCATCCCTTTTCAGGTCGGCGATGCGAGCAAACAGCTCGGTCCTGCGCGCCACTTCGCCCAGCGGATCGTCATCGGCAAGCTCCGCGGCCGTGGCGGCCGCCTCGGCGTAGCGTCGCTGAGCAAGCAGCGTCTCGCCAAGCGCCACGCGGGCCCGCGAAGAGTGTGGCTGACGCTCGAGCACCGCCCTGAACTGGGTCTCGCCCGAGGCTGTCGCGCCGCCTTCATACAGGGCGCTGCCTAGCAGGAACCTGGCCGCGGGCGTGAGGTCGGGCACGAGCCCCTCCAAGTCCTTCACCACCTCCTCCGCCGGCCTGCCGGACGCCAGCAGCGCGCTCGCATAGGGCAGCACCGAGCCAACGAACGTCGGGTGTTCGCGCAGGCAGCGCTCCAGCAGCCCGATCGCCGCCTCAAGCTCGCCTCGGCCGCGTTCGAGCTCGGCCAGATGGACCACCGGGATGTAGCTGCCGCTGCCGACCGTCGCGGTGTATCCGCCTACGGCGTCGCCCATCGCGATGCACCGCTCCAGCAGCTCACGTGCGCGTGCCGGGTTCTCCAAGGCCAGCTCACTCAATGCCTGCTCCAAGACCAGGTCCGTGAAGCCCGGGAAGCGCTCTAGTCCCTCATCGGCGCGCGCGATCGCGTCGGCCGGGCGCCCGCTCGCGCGCAACGCCTTCACCAGACGGCTGGTCAGGGCCGGAGCGAACTCCTGGCCGCCCGGATCGGCCTGCATCATCGTCCAAGCGCGCTCCAGCTCGACGACCGCGGCCGCCGGTTCTCCCGCGGCCGCGTGCTCCGAGCCGAGGTTGTAGTGCAGGAACGCGCTGTCCACTCCTTCGGCCTCCTGCATACGCAGCAGCTCGATGTTGCGGCGCGACTTCTCGCGGCTGTCGCGTACCGCGCCCAGATACCCGTAGTGCTCGATCCGCACCCCGCTTGCCTCCATGCGCTCAGGCAGGAAAGCCGGCAGGCGATGGGCGATCTGCTCGTGCAGGCGACCCTCGTAGCGATACTCCGGGCGGTTTCTGAACAAGCGCAGCGCGTTGTGCGTCACGGCGGTGCCGTCATCCAGCTCGCCGGTGTAGTTGGTCTCCGACAGGTAAAACGCCTCGCGCCAGGTTCGTCCCGTCAGCGAGCGCAGCAGCCCCACGTCCTCCCGCACGAGCACCTCGTCGGCGTCCAGGCACAGCAACCAGTCTCCGCTTGCCGCCTCCAACGAGACGTTGCGAGCTTCCGCGAACGAGCCGGTCCACTCATGGAAGATCACCTTTGCGCCGAAGGACCGCGCGATCTCCACGGTGGCGTCGGTGGAGCCTGTGTCCACGATCACCATCTCGTCGACTGCTTCCTTCAGCGAGGTCAGGCAACCAGGCAACATCTCCTGCTCGTCGCGCACGATCATGCACAGGCTCAGCTTCAGGCCTTGTGCCGGTTGCGCTCCTGCGGCCACCTCCAGTGCGCGCCGCTCCAACTGCGCCAAGGAAGGATGCAATTGTGCGGTCGGTGCTGTACTCGGTTGCGCTCCCCGGCTAGTCGAGGCGGCATGTGCGTGTGCTCCGCGGCGTGACTTGCGTGCGAGTGAGACGCGCAGCTTCGCAACCGCCGCCAGGTTCGCGTCGACCTGCTGGAGGTCTGGGTCCAGCCGCTTAGCGGCGTCGAATAGTGCCTCCGCAGCGTCGAGGCTTGAGAGCTCGCACAGTGCGACTCCCGCCAAGTTGAGCAGCGTCGGCTCCCGTGGCTCGCTTTCAAGCGAGGCCAAAGCGCCCGAGGCTACGTTCGCGAGCAGGGGGATCCTCCGCGTCCGCGAGACCTTCGCGCCGGCAGCGAGTCCGCCTTCGAGGAGGTTGCGCGTCGCCCACTGGCGGCGCTGGGGGTCCTCGATTGCAGGCAGCTCCGACAGCAGCCTGCCGTATCCGGCAAGGTCGCCTGAGGTGAGCAGCTTCTGGGCGCGGGTGATCAGCACAACGGCTTGGGCCGCGTTGCCCTCGGCGCTCGGTTTCGAAGGGGGAGCCGCCATCTACACGCTTGGTGATCGACCGGGTCCCTCGATACCTGAGCGAGTCGGCTAGCTCGGGCGCATCGAGCCAGTCAAACGGTTACGACCGGAGCAGACGATACGGTGCGCGCCGAAATCTTCGGAAATACCGCAAATTGGGCAGCGGGGCAGGGTGGGCGGCGCGCGGGCGACTCTCATCCGCTCCTCAAAAACGGAGTCAACGATGGAAACGATCGCTAGGGGGACGGCGCGGATATCGGCCGCGGAGAGCCTCCGCACGTGGCGCGAGTACAAGCGCTCCGGCGATCGTGCCTTGCGCGACCAGCTGATCTTCGTGTTCACCCCGATGGTTCGCTACATCGTCTATCGCAAGGTGCGCGAGGTGCCCGCACAGTGCGAGGTCGAGGACTTCCTCTCCTGTGGCCTTGAGGCCTTGATCCGCTCGATAGAGCGCTATGACCCCGAGAAGGGCGCCACCTTGGAGCAGTACGCCTGGACGCGCATCCACGGAGCGGTCTTGGACGAGCTGCGCCGCCACGACTGGGCGCCCCGTTCGCTGCGGCGTGACGAGCGCGCGATCAACCAAGCGCGCGCCACGTTCCTGGCCAACCACGAGCGCCAACCCACCCGAGAGGAGCTGGCGGCCTTGGTCGGCATGGAGCCCGACGAGCTCGTTGGTCGCCTGCACGACGTGGCTTTGGCCGAGGTCGGTTCCCTGAACCGGACGGTGCGCTCCGATGAGAATGCCCGTATCGAGCGGATCGACACGTTGGAGAGCAACGACTCCGACAGCGATCCGATCCTCAGCGCCGAGCGGCGCGAAGCCAAGGACCGTTTCCGCGAGGCCTTTGCGCAACTGCCGGTCCAAGAGCGCGAAGTAGCCGTGCTCCTGTACGTCGAGCATTGGACTCTGCGTGACATCGGGGCCCGCTTGGGGGTGTCCGAGAGCCGGGTTTCCCAGATCCACACCCAGCTGCGCCGACGCCTGTACGACAAGCTCTCCGACGAGCTGCCTCTCTTCAGCGCTGTGGGTTGAGTGTCTGCGCTTGGGGCTGCCCACGCGTGCGCGCGGGGGGGCCTTGGGCTCGTGGTTGTCCTGGTCGGAGCGCTGCCTACGCGCGCGGGGGGCTTTCGCTCGGATGGTGCCCAGCGCCTAAAGAATCGGCATCCCCGGCCGAACACCCGAGGAGCATGGATGTCGGCCTGTATATCGCTGCTTCGGGCATGGTTGCCGAGCAGGTGCGCGAGGGTCAGCTCGCCAACGACCTGGCCAACTCGACCACGCCGGGCTACAAGCCCGACCAAGCGCCCCAGCACAGCTTCGGAGATGTCCTGCTCGCCAACACCGAGGGGGGCGCCACGGTCGGCGCGCTCGACGAGGGCGTGGCTTTGGGCAAGACCTATACCGACATGTCCTCCGGCGCTTTGCAGGAAACCGGCGAACCCTTGGACTTCGCGATTGAGGGGAATGGCTTCTTCGCCGTCCAGACGGCCGAAGGGGTGCGCTACACGCGCGACGGCCAGTTCACCACCTCCTCGCAAGGCGTCCTCACCGACGCCAACGGCGACCCGGTGCTCGATCAGGCTGGGACCCCGATCAAGGTCGACGCCAAAGGCCGCGTACCCGCGAGCGCGCTTGGCCTGTATGAAGTGCCGGGCGCCGTCAAGCAGGGCGAAAACCTGTTTGCGGGCAGCGCTTCGGGCAAACCGACCGGGACCGTTCGCCAAGGCGCCTTGGAGGGTTCTGGCGTGGACGCGGCGAAGGTCATGGTCGAGATGACCACCTCGATGCGCAACTTCCAGTCCGGTCAGCAGGCGATCCAGACGATCGGCCAGACCCTGCAAACCGCCGCCTCGCAGATCGGCTCCCTGAACCCGGCGGGCGGCTGATGCTCGAAGGTCTCTACTCGGCCGCCGCCGGCATGGCCGCCCAGCAGGAACAGTTGGACGCGATCGCCAACGACTTGGCCAACGTGTCGAGCACCGGCTACCAATCGGAGCGGGTCGGCTTCAAAGACTTGCTCTACAACGCGGTCGATGTGGCCGGCAGCGAAACCGACATGGGCGCCGGGGCAAGCGCTCAGGTGATTGGGCGCAGCCAAGTCCAAGGCACGATCAAAGAAACGGGAGACCCCCTCAACCTGGCGATTGAAGGTCCCGGCTACTTTCAAGTCAAGCTCGCCAATGGCCACGTCGGGCTCACCAGGGACGGCGCCTTCGGGCTCGACGCCGGCGGCTCGCTGGTCGGCCCCGAAGGAAGCCAGCTGGAACCGCCGATCAAGCTACCCGCGGGTGTGTCGGCAAGCCAAGTGAAAATCGCGCCCAACGGAACCGTCACGGCTGGGAAGCGCGCAATCGGCCAGATCAAGCTGATGACGGTGGCCTCCCCCGACCACCTGCTCGCCTATAGCAGCGGCGTGTTCACGCCGACCGCCGCCAGCGGTGCGCCCCAAGCCGCTACCTCAGGACGTATCCATCAAGGCGCTTTGGAGGGCTCGAACGTCGACATGGCCAAGGAGATGGCCGCCATGGTGAGCACCCAGCGCGCCTTTCAGATGAGCAGCACCGCGATCCAAACCGAGAGCCAGATGATGTCGATCGCAAACCAGTTGCGTCCATGAGCGCAGCGACCTTGGTCGCGCCCCAGACCCTGGCCGGCGACGGTGCCTTGGGCGCGGAAGTGCTGGTCCACCTGGATGCCCAACTCGACTCGGCGCGCCGCCTGCTCGAGGTTGTGCTCGAGCAAGGAGCGGCAATCCGCGAGCGCGATGTGCACACAGTCGTGCGCCTGGCGGGCATCCTGCGCGGAGAGATGGGGCGCAGGCAGCTCTTGGAGGAGCAGCGAGGGCGCCTGTTGGCGCGTTGCGGCGAGCGTTTGGGGATCCCCGCCGAGGCGGTCACCTTGGGTCGCTTGACCACTTTGATGGAGCCGGCCGCCGCCGAGCTTGCCAACGCACGCAGCGCGGAGCTGCGGGGCCTCTTGCACGAGATGCAGCGCGAGCACACTTGCAACCGCGCCTTGATGCAGATCGAGCTGGGCTTCCTCGACCATCTGATGGGCATACTCGCTTTGGACGGGGTCAGCGGCTATGACACGCACGGATCTTCCAAGCCGATCACGCGCCCCCGTCCCAACGGTGGCCTGCACGTCCTCGACCTGCACGCGTAAGGACCACGATGTCGATCCCCACCTTGCAAGGACTGCAGACGGCGCTGAGCGGCCTGCTCGCCCAGCAGGAGGCGCTCGACGTCACCGGCAACAACATCGCCAACGCCAACACCGAAGGCTATTCGCGCGAGACGGTGATCATGCGCCCGAGCATGCCGATCGACATTCCGGCGATCTCCTCACGCACGGGCGAGGGCGCCCAGCTCGGGACGGGCGTGAGTGTGGAGACGATCAACCGCATTCGCAACACCTACCTGGATGCCCAATACCGCACCCAGAGCAGTGCTCTCGGCGCGGCCGGCACCCAGGCCGAAGAGCTGACTCAAGCTCAGTCCGCTTTCAACGAACCATCCACCTCAGGGCTCGCAAGCCAGATCTCGGCGTTCTGGAGCGCCTGGAGCGAACTGGCCAACGCGCCTACCAGCGATGGGGCCAAGCAGGGCGTGGTGGGGGCCGGAGAACAGCTCGCCGACATGTTCCATCAGGTGAGCGCCCAGCTGACCACGATCTCGACTCAGGCCGGCGAACAGTACGCGGCCTTGACCGGCCCTTCTGGAGAAGTGCAACAGGACGCCAATCAGATCGCCAAGCTCAACGGCCAGATCAAGCTGGACGAAGAGGCCGGCGAACCGCCCAACGAACTGCTCGACCAGCGCGACCTCCTGCTCGACAAGCTCTCCGCTTTGGCCAATGTCACCGTCGTCAAGCAGCCCGACGGCACCGACACGGTCAGCTTCGGCGACGCCGCCAAGCCCTTGGTCGAAGGGGGCACAGTCAACTGGCCCCAAGAACTCACGCCCGCGGCGGGAGGACGCCTCGGCGCTCTGCTCGGCCTGACCGCGCCGGGCGGGCCTTTGGCCTCCTACCTGCAAGCGCTTGACAATGTGGCCGGAGGCATCGCGAGCGCGGTCAACGCTCTGCACACTTCGACACCTTTCTTCACGGGCACCACGGCCGCGAGCCTGCAGGTGGCTGTCACGGCTCTCCAGGTCCAGACATCCTCGACCGAAGGCAAGGGCGGCAACGACGTGGCGTTGGCGATCGCCGCCTTGCGGGGAGGGGCCGCCGAACAGGACTATGCGGCTTTGGTTGGAAAGATAGGGAGTGACGTTCGTGGCGCTCGCGACGAGCAAACCAATCTGCAAAGCACTGTGACGGCGATCGGCAACCAGCGCCAGAGCGTCTCGGGTGTATCCCTGGATGAAGAAATGACGAACCTGATCAGCTTCCAGCGCGGCTATGAGGCCTCGGCGCGAACGATGACGGCGATGGACAGCATGCTCGAAACCTTGATCGAGCACACCGGAACGGGGATGTAGCGGTGAGTGGGCGCATCACCCCGGCGATCCTCACGAGCTCGGTGCTCGACGGACTCAACTCCTCGATGGCGGCCTTGGAGCGCACCTCCAGTGAATTGTCCTCCGGCAAAAAGATCCTCGAACCGTCTGACAACCCGTACGGCACGAGCCAGGCGATCGACCTGCAGAGCGAGCTCGATGGCTTGCAGTCCTACACGAAAGGCGCCCAGGAAGGGATCTCCTGGGAGAACACGGCCTCGAGCGCCATGTCCAATATGAGCAGTGTGCTTCAGAACGTGCGCGAACTGCTCGTGAGAGCCCCCAACGGGACCTATAACGCCGGCGACCTGCAACACATGGCGGCCGAGGTCGACCAGCTCACCGAAGCGGTCAAGCAGGATGCCAACACCCAATACGCGGGTCAGTACGTATTCGCCGGCACCGACACCACCACCGCTCCCTACGAACAAGGAGCCGAAGACGCCTATAAGGGCAACACAGGCACGATCGCACGCGCGATCGGCCCGGGCCTGTCGGTTGTCGTCAACACGGACATCTCCTCCTTGCTGGGCAGCGGCCAAGGCGCCGCCGACGGCAAGCTGCTGGATACTTTGCGCACGATCTCAGAACACCTTAAGGGCGGCACGCCGGCCGACGTCGAAGCGCTCGGTTCCACCGACATGCAGAGCCTGGAAGGGAGCATCGAAACGCTCACTACGCTGCAGGCCAAGGCAGGCAGCGTGACCGATCAATTGCAGACCGCGATAAGTCGCATCGAAGGCTTGCAGGGCACGATCACCGCGGGCTTGTCCAACGTCGAGGACGCCAACATCGCGGAAACCTCGATTGCCTACTCCAACGAGCAGGCCGCCTACGAGGCGGCTCTACGGGCGGGCGCTAGCATCGTCCAAGAATCACTGCTTCAGTTCCTCCAGTAGACGGCCGAAGAGAGAGCGATGTCAGCAGTCACATTCCAGAGTATCCGCTTCGGCACCGTCGAAGTTCCGACGGAGGATGTGATCGAGTTCCCGCTTGGCTTGATCGGGCTTGGCGGTCGCCACTACGCCTTGCTAGACCGCAATCCGGGCACCGGCTTTCTGTGGCTGCATTCCACCGAAGACGAGGCTCTGGGGTTGCCGGTCGTCAACCCGAACCTGTTCTTCCCAGAGTTCACCCTCCACCTGAACAGCGAGGACAGGCAACGGATCGGCTTGGATGAGCAGAGTGTGGGCGGTGCGGACAGTGCCGGCGCCGAAGGGCAGCCGGGCCCAGCCCTGTATGTGACAGTGAGAGCGACTCCCGATCCATATGACATCACCGCCAACCTAAGAGCCCCCTTGGTGATCCACAAAGGGAAGGGCTATCAGGTGATCAATACCTCGATGGAGGCGTCCCTGCAGGCTCCCCTGTTCGTGCGTGCACAACAGCCGGTCGCCGAGCCGTCTCAGTCGGCCGACGCGGCCTAGTCCATTCGGGTCTGAGAGCGGCCTAGCTTCGTGCGGGCCTAAGAAGCTTCATAATCAGCTCCAATGCTGATCCTTGCGCGACGTACAGGAGAGCGCGTTGTGATCGGCGATGAGATCTTGGTCACGGTGATGGAGATCAGCGGCAGCACGGTTCGCCTTGGGATCGAAGCTCCGCAAGGGATCTCGATCTTTCGCGAGGAGATCTGGCTCGCGGTTAAGGAGGAGAACCGCGCGGCAGCAGAGGTGGCTGCCGACGCGCTCCCCGCGGCGCCGATCGCGGAGCTCGCGGTCGATTCGTCAGAATCGGAGTCGGATTCGGAGGCGGCGCCAGGTACGGGGTTGGAGTCGGATACGCGAGACTCGCCAGAATCGGAGCCTGCACCGGGGTTGGAGGCCGAGAGGGACTTGGACTCCTAGTTGGGGTCTGAGCTCCTGCTCGGATTAGACTGATCGAGTCCATTCCGCCGAACTAGGAGAGTCCGATGCGTGCCGTGTTGATCCATGAGACGGGTGGCCCGGATGTCCTGAGCCTGGAGGAGATCGAGCGTCCGCAGCCGGACGAGGGCGAGGTCCTGATCGCGGTCAAGGCGGCCTCGGTCAATCCGATCGACTGGAAGATCAGGCGTGGCATGCGCGAGACCAAGATGCCGAAGATCTTGGGCAACGATGCGTCCGGTGTCATCGAGATTTCGCGGGCCGAGGGCTTCGCGGTGGGGGACGAGGTGTTCGGGATCGTGCCCAGCGGCGGCTACGCGCAGCTTGCCACGGCTCCGGCGCGCACAATCGCCAAGAAGCCGGCCGGCGTAAGCCACGAGCAGGCAGCGTGCCTGCCGGTGGCAGGTATGACCGCCTGGCAAGCTTTGTTCGAGAAGGGCAAATTGCAGGCCGGACAGACCGTCCTGATAGCGGGTGGGGCGGGCGGTGTGGGGCACCTGGCGGTGCAGTTCGCCAAACACGCGGGCGCCCATACGATCGCCACGGGCTCGGCGCGTAATCGCGAGTTCATCTTGGGCTTGGGTGCTGAGGAGTACGTCGACTACACCAGCCAGGACGTGAGCGAGGCGGTGCAAGACGTGGACGTGGCCTTCGACGCGGTGGGCGGAGAGACGACAGCCTCCTTGGTGCCCACCCTGCGCGCCGGGGGAGTCTTGGTGACGATCGCCAACGCGCCTCCCGAGCAGGCCGCGGCGCAGCGCGGAGCGCGTGCCGAGCTGTTCTCGATGAGTCCAAGCTCCGAGCAGCTCGCGCGGATCGCGGCGCTGGTCGCTGATGGGACCGTGCGCGTCGAGATCGCCCACACCTTTCCGCTGGAGGAGGCGCAACAAGCTCACGAACTGAGCGAAGCCGGCCACACGCGCGGCAAGATCGTGCTCAGCGTGAAATGAAGCGGGGCAGCGGCTGGCGGGTGATCTTGCCCTATGCCTTGGTGTGCGCCTCGACGCAGGTCCTGTGGCTCACCTATGCGGTGATCACAACTGAGTCGGCGCGCCACTACGGCGTGTCAAGCTCGGCCATCGGTTGGCTCGCCGAGATCTTCCCGCTGCTCTACGTCGTGCTCGCGATCCCAGCCGGCATCCTGCTGGATCGCTGGTTTCGTCCGGTCCTGGCCGGCGGTGGGGCTTTGGTCGCCGCGGGTGGTCTGTTGCGGTTGGGTGGTGACACCTTCGCTTGGGCGATGGCCGGGCAGGTGACAGTGGCCGTAGCCCAACCGGTCGTCTTGAGCGCTGTGAGCAAGCTGGCCGGTGAGTACCTCCCGGTCGATCAAAGGGCGGCAGGCATCTCGGTGGGCTCAGCTGGAGGCTTCGTGGGGATGGTGCTCGCCTTGATCTTGGGACCCACCGTCGGCGGCCACGGACAACTGCAGCGGCTGCTCGAGGTCGAGGCGGTCTTGGCGGTCGTGCCGACCTTGATGATGATCTTTGCCTTGCGCCGTCCCGGCCGGGAGGCAGACGAGCACGCGGCGATCGAAGGCAGTGCGGCGCGCGCACTGTGGGCTTTGCCCGCGATGCGCACATTCTGCGGACTCGCGTTCGTGGGCTTCGGCGTGTTCGTGGCGATCGCGACCTGGCTGCAGACTTTGCTGGAACCGTCGGGCGTCTCCGAAACCACGGCGGGTCTGCTGCTCGTCGGCATGGTGGTCGCGGGCGTGATCGGTTGCGCCTTCTTGGCCCCTGCAGCGGTCTCGCGGGGAGAGGAGCGCAGGTTCTTGCGCTGCGCGGTCTTGGTCAGCGGTGCCGGCTGCATCGCCCTGGGCGCAATGCCTTGGATCGGCGTGCGTGCCGCCGTGATCGTGGCAATGGGTTTGATCCTGCTGCCGGCCTTGCCCGTGATCTTGACCGCGACCGAGCGCCTGGCCGGGCCCGCGGCGGGAACCGCGGGAGCGATCGTGTGGATGGCCGGGAACCTTGGCGGGCTCGTGGTGGCCTTGATCGTGCAGGCTTTGGTTCACCATCCGCTGGCCGCTTTTATCGCGATGGCCGTGGTGTCGTTTATGGGATTGCCGCTCGTGGCCCGGGTGATCACACTCCAGCCAAGTGACGAGGAGCATGCTTTGCGGCCCAGGACGTCGATCTCGGTCTGATCGCTAGACACGGTGGGCGTGTAGATCCTGATTATCCTAATCATTCTTGGATTCGCGCGTAGGTCTTGTATGGTTCGGGCGATGTTTGACGAACATGGCGTCGAGTTCCCGCTTCGGTAGTCGGTCGGCGAATGAGCCTGCGCGAGAAGGTGACACTGCGCAAGCGCTGGCGCAACGACACGGGCAATCAAGGGGTCGATCCGCTCCGCGAGTCGACCCCCACGACGCTCGAAGGGTTGTGCCAAGCGGTCCGCGAAGCGGAAGCTGGGGAGTGTGGAGTACGGGCGGTTGGCTCGGGTCACTCGTGGTCTGATGTGGCCTTGACGGACGGCTTGCTGGTCAAGCCCACCGGCCTCACGCGCCCTTTGGAGTTGGAGCTTGAAGTGCTGCGCCCGGGTATGGGGGACAAGTCAGGGGATGGCTCCCGTTTGGTGCGGGTGGAGGCAGGAATGACGATCGCCACGCTCAATTCCCATCTGGAGGGCATGGAGCTTGCTCTTCCCAACATGGGCGGCTTCGACGGGCAGACTGTGGCCGGCGTGATCTCGACGTCCACGCACGGTTCCGGCTTCGAGTTCGGCCCGCTTTCAGACTTGGTCCGCTCGCTTGACATCGTCGGGTCCGGTGGCCGCGTGTACCGTGTCGAGCGAGCCGACGGACCGACCGATCCGGGCTCCTACGCGGCGCGCCACCCAGATCGCGAGCTGGTGCAGGACGATCGCTGGTTCAGGGCTGTAGTCGTAGGCATGGGCTGCATGGGTTTGATTCATTCGGTAATGCTTGAAGTGGTTCCTCTCTATTACCTGCGCGAGGTACGTTCGATGAGCACTTGGTCGCAGGTACGCTCCGAATTGGAAAGCAATAAAGCCCCGAAGGGCAGAGTTCACTACGAGGTTCTCTTCAACCCCTATCCAGGTGAGGATGGGGAGATCGAATGCCTCATCACCACGCGCACTCCTGTGGATCGCTCCGAATTCAGGCGCGACCATCGCCGTAGTCGCAGTCTCCTGATGGAACTGGCGGCCCGCTTTCCGCTGACGCCGGTGCTGATCAACTTGGCTCTGGGCCTGTGGCCGAAAATCGCACCTTTCATGATCGCTCAGGCACTCAAAGCGCTCGTCAACGAGGACTACGTCAACATCAGCTACAAGGTGTTGAACATCGGGGCGGCCAACTTCCTACCGGCCTATTCCGCCGAGATCGGAGTGCCTTTCGACGATCGCGGTCTGTACGTGCAGGCTGTTGAGCGGATCGTCGAGGTCGCCGCGCGGCGAGCCCGTATGGGCGATGTCTACCACAGCTCGCCGATCTCTTTGCGGTTCGTGCGTGCCACAGATGCCCATATGTCGATGATGCAAGGTCACGACACGATGATGATCGAGCTGATCATGGCCACTC
The DNA here is from genome assembly GCA_963726465.1 of uncultured Solirubrobacterales bacterium. GTDB lineage: Bacteria > Actinomycetota > Thermoleophilia > Solirubrobacterales > Solirubrobacteraceae > Palsa-744. Next base: position 65,939 of record CAVSCQ010000045.1, on the reverse strand, counting down.
ATACCCAGGGCGGAGAAGAGCTTCTCGGCGCTCACGAGAACGCTTTGTACAAGCTGGGCGGTCGTCCGCACTGGGGTCAGATCAACTCACTGACCGGCAGTCACGGCCTGATCGCCGAGATGTATCCCCACTACGGAGAGTGGCAAGAGGTGCACGCTCAGCTCAACTCCAGCGGCGTGTTCGACAGCCCGTTCAGCAAGCGCGTGGGGATCTCACGGGCCCGGTTCGTGGGTCCGTAGTCGACTTGCTCTCCAAGGCGGCGCGTTCGGGCCGCAAGCTCGGAGGAAGCGGCACACGCTTGTACCTGTCAACCGACGGCTACCATGTCCGTATGTGCCGAAACATAAGGACTCTCCACAATTTCGAGCCGGCGGCAACCGACGATGAGGTACGAGCCGCCGCGCTTCAATACGTGCGCAAGATCAGTGGTTTCACAAAGCCTTCCCACGCGAACGCGGAGGCGTTCGAGCGGGCCGTCGAGGAAGTGGCGCTGGTCTCGTCCCGACTCCTCGGTGAGACTGGTGACCACGGCGCCGCCCAAGGACCGTGAGGTCGAGGCGGAGAAGCGCCGGGCACGCAGCGCCCAGCGGTTCGCGGCTTAGCCGGTCGGTTCGCGGTCGTAGTGGCCAATGATGGCCGCGCGCGGCCATGGGCGCCCTCCTTCGGCTAGGGGCCGCGCGGCGGCGCCTAAGCGGCACGCTCGGTTTGCGGCTCGACCGCGTTGGCCGACCACACGACGAACGCGAGCACGGCCAGGCCGCACACGAAGTCGGTGAACAGGGTCGCGTAGAAGAACGCCGGTATGTGGGGGTTGCCATAGGCGAAGTGGCCCATCGTGACCAGGCCGGTGAGCGAGTAAACGACCAAGCACACACGTGCCTCCTGGTAGCGCCCTTCGCGGTAGCGCCTGTAGCCAACTACGCCGATCGCGGTCAGCAGTGGCCAGCCAACGACGATGGCTATGCGTACGACCGTGTAAAAGCTGCCGCCCGGTCCCGGGTAGCGGTTGACCGCGATGAAGTTATGGGTGTAGTGGATCGCGGTAGACAGGATGCTGGCGGCCAGGATCACCTTGAGCAAGGTCAATGTCTGTCGCTCGTCTCTCATAGCTGCCTCCAAGTGCGCGGTCGGACAGTCGAAGTGCGCGGTTGCTCAGTTGATAGATCGTTCTAGACACGATAATGTCAGAAGCGAGCGACCATGTCGAGCACAACCAAGGACCGAATCCTCCAGAGCACCGCCGAGCTGTTCCGCCGCCATGGCTATACCGGCACCGGCATGAAGCAGATCGCCGCCGAAGCGGCTGCTCCCTTCGGCTCGGTCTACCACTTCTTTCCAGGGGGTAAGGAGGAGCTCGGGGCCGAGACGATCAAGGCATCCGGGCGCCTCTACGGACAGCTGTTCGCTTCGATCGCCATCCAAGCGCCTGACGTGCTCAGCGCGGTCCACGACTTCTTCGAAGGCGCCGGGGAGACCTTGCGCGAAACCGACTATGTCGACGCTTGCCCGATCGCCACAGTGGCTTTGGAGGTGGCGAGCACCAGCGAGCCTCTACGCGTGGCCACCGCCGAGGTCTTCGAAGAGTGGATCCAAGGCGCCACCGAGTACTTCGTTTACGCCGGCATCCCTCGTGCCCGCGCGCGCGAACTCGGGCTGACGATGCTGTCTTTGCTCGAGGGCGCCTTCATCTTCAGCCGGGCGATGCGCACCACCGAGCCGATGGCGGTCGCCGGCGCCGCCGCGGTGGCGGCTGTGCGCGCGGCGCTCGACCAGGCCCCTGCAGGCGGCGGTCATGAAGCGTAGGGCCTTGCCGGCTGCGACCCTCGCGTTCATCGCAGTGGGCGCAACCTGCGATCTGTTGCTGCTCGCTGCCCGCGGCGCCCAAGCGCCCGCGTGGGCGCATCTGTGGTGCTCACCCTCGGCCTTGAGTCATCACGGCGGAAGATCGGGCACGGGCCTTGCCGCTTTGCTGGACTACGCAAAGGCTTTGATTCCCCACTGGCCTCACATCCTGCCGATAGTGGTTGCTCTGGCCACGCTCGTCTACCTGAAGCGGGCCAACACGCGCTACCACGCTCGAGGGGAGCAAGCACCGATACACGCATGATGCCAATCATGTGTGAGAATCCGCCCAATGAAACTGCGCGAGATGGCTCAGCTACTTGCGGCCTCGCTCGCTTTGGTGCTCTACGTGTATGTGATCGGGTGGTTGATCACCTCCGCCCGCCTGTCGGCCGCGCGGTTGCCCGCCCAAGCGTCGCTGCCGCTGATCGATGACAAGACGATCCTCGCGACCGGGGTGCGCAGTGTCGTGGTCATGGCATTTGTATTCGCTGCGATGTGCCTGGTGGCTTACGGCTTGCACGCCTTCACCTGGGAATCGCACGCCGCCCAGTGGCATGCGGTCGTGCGCCTCGGTCGTGGTAGGGCACGAGCTTTAACCCCTCCTCCATCCCCTCCTGCCGAGACATCCAAGGATGCTCAAGAGGGCACGGTGGCCCAGGCCCAGGATCTACCCGAATCACCGGCGGCGGAGGCCGTGCACGCCAACATGGGCGACCCTTTCGTACGCGTCGTCGCGGGCTTCAACGTGGTCGTCGTTGCGGCCACCTTTGGCCTAGTCGTGGCGAGGATCGTCAAGCCTCTGATCGACCAGCTGGAACCGGATCGCTGGTGGGCTCTGTTGGCGCCTTGGGCGATTATCACTCTCGTGGCCGCCTTGATCTTGGTGAGGGTGAATCCCCTGCGCGGCGGTCGTGTAGTCCACGCGCTCCTGTGGACTTTCGTGGTTGCGATCGCCTGCGTCTCGATGGCCCCGATCGGTCTTTTGCTACTCACGTGGGCCGGCATCGCCACGGTGGGACGCGCCGTCGGTCGCCGTCAGGTCAGGCCAACTTCGAAGGTCGAGTTCGCGCTCTCGCCTCTGCCTTGGCTTCTGCTCACCGTGTACGCCTTGGTCGGGCTCGCCTACTACGCCACCCCACCGGTCTCATTCCCCCAGGCGATCGTCACCGGGCCGCGCGAGAGCCAGGTCGGCGGTTACTTGGCCCAAAGGGCGGGCGCGGTCTACCTCGTGTCCTGCACGGCGCTCGCCGACGCCACCTCCAGCGACGAGGCCGTCTTGACGATCCCCAGTGGTCAAGCCACATCGGTAGCCACCAAAGACACGAAGTTCAGCGTCGACTCTGGCGCGCGACCCTCCTTGCCGACTGTGCTCCTACACGCTTTGGGTATCGAAGCGAGCACCCCCACCTGGATCAAGCCTGAGCTCAGACCCAAGACGGCCACCTGCGCCGGTGAGCAGCCACCCGCGCCCAGCAACGGCTATCGCGACACGGGTTTGGGCGAAGGCGTGATAGCCGGGCCCGCGCCTCCGGGTGGACGCGCCGCCAACGGCGAGCCTCCGATCCAACAGACCACGCCCGCCGCCATAGCCGCCTTGGCGCGTCGCTACCAACCCACGGTTTTGGTGACGGTCGCCGACCGCTTCTGGCCCGTCTCGGTCGGGGCCCTGCTGCAAGACGTCGGCTCCGGGGGAGCCCGTACCTGCCTGTACCGCAAGGTGGGCATTTGCGCGATTCGCGCCCCCAAGCTCACGGCCTTGCAGCCTCAAGGCAGCAGCGCCTCAGAATTCCTGCAATATCCAGCTTCGCTGAGCGGTGACCCCACCGGCCAGTTCAACGCTTTCCTGCGCGGTCAGTCCGAACCGGGCGAGCCTCTGCCTTCCTTGCACTCCTGGCTGGCGAACCCCGGCCTGCTCAACCCGTGGAGGACCGCCCAGGTCTATTTCTATTACGCCGGTCCATCCAATCCGGCCCATTGGCCAGCCTCCAATCGCGCCATTCCCGCCGGATTGGTGGCGCTCCAGTATTGGTTTTTCTATCCCTACAACTATTACCCCACCGTCGCCACACCCGACCTCATGAACGGTGCTCCCCTGGCCGGAGACGTAGTCAACACGGACCTTCACCAAGGCGACTGGGAGCACGTCACCGTGCTCGTCGACCCCAAGACAGGCAAGCCGTTGTGGCTTTACACCGCGCGCCACAGCGACGAGGGTCACTATTACCCGTGGAGCAGTCCTTCGTTGAGCTTCGACGAAGGCCATCCCGTAGTCCAAGCCGCCTTCGGCGGTCACCCCACCTATGACGCCCATTGCGGGGTTCGGCCCCGTTATGCCCACGGGCTGAGTGGAGACGTGGGTGACTGGCTCGTGTGCGGCTCCGGTCGTTTCGCTTTTCGGGCGGCCACCACGCCGTTGGTGGACATCGCAACCACGCCCTGGGCGTGCTGGAAGGGGCATTTCGGAACCGCTTCCGCCGGCGAGGTGAATCCGGCCAAGAACGAGGGTTCAGTCCAGTTGGCGATCGACCAGTACTACGAAGTTGCCGGCCCCCGCTCGCCTCTCTGGCAGGCCGAGAACGGGCATCTCGCAGCCGACTACAAACTGGCCCACGACACCGGGGTGTGTGCCGGTGGGGCCGATCCGCGGGCCGCCGAGCTTCAGGCTTTGCGGGCCGGGGTGCCCGGAACTGCATCCGGGTGAGCCTGGTAGCTCTGACCGGGTCCCCTGACCGCGGCGATCTGATTGGACAGACTGCGGGCCGCTAGACCTGTGGTTGGAGCATGGGGAGTAGTGTGAGGTTGACTAGGCGCCGGACGGAGGTTGGGTCGTCGAGTGTGATGGTCCCGTCGCGGGTGAGCAGGAGTGAGATCGCGAGGCGTGCCATCACTTCGGCTACACCGTCTATGTCTGTTGTTGCGGCGCGGTCCGCGTTGACTTCGGCTTGGAGTCGATGTGCGATGAGTGATCGGTAGAGCCCCAGCACTGGTCCGCCGTCGAGGGTGAGTGGTGGTAGGAGGACGTCGGGTTCGCTGCGTAGGAGCCGGTCGAATAGTGGGTGGCCGCGGACGTAGCGCCCGGCGAACTCGAATCCCGCGACGAGTCGGTCCTCAAGCGTTTCTGCGCCTTCCCATAGGAGGTCGAGTCTTGCATTCCACGGTGGACCTCGCGTGCGATGACGATCTCGACGAGGCGTTGCTTGCTCGCGAACCGCCGGAAAACGGTCATACGTGAGACGCCCGCGCGGCGGGCGATGTCTTCCATTGAGGTGCGGCGGATGCCGTGCTCGGCGAACTCATCGAGCGCCGCTGCGGCGACGCGGTCAAAGAGCGCGTCCTCGCCCACAACGGGAGCCACGTCAAGGATTTCGGCTATTGCCACCATTGGATACTATGTTACTCTATTGCGCACAGAGTAACTAGAGAGGATGTGGCTCATGGGCCAAACGCTCACCGACCTGCCCCGACTGCGACGCCCCGCGCTCGTCAATGCCGCTCAGTACTGGCTGGCGCCGGAGCAGTTCGCGCGCCACTGCGGGCAGCTCGGCAACCGTTTCCTGGTGCCGATGCCGGCCGCGACGGGGCCGTGGCTGTGCCTGACCGATCCCGAGGACATCAAGTGTGTCTTCACGGCCGACACCGGCGTGCTTCGTCTCGGGGCGGCGCTGGCAAAGGCCTCTGCGCACCATCTCTTCCTCGGCCCGACGGGACTTACGAATATCGACGGCGCCGAGCACATGCGCAGGCGACGAACCCAGCTACCTCCGTTCCAGGGGCAAGCGCTCACCGGCTACCACGAGACGATGCAGCGCAAGACCGAAGAGGCTCTCGCACGCTGGCCCTACGGGCACCCCACGCCTTCCCAGCCGCACATGGAAGCGATCAGTCTTGAGGTGATCATGGCCACCGTGTTCGGGGTAACCGACGCTGCGCGTGTGCAGCGGTTGCGCTCGGCGACGCTCGCGCTGCTTCGCGAGGGCCACTCACGGCGGTTCTTCCTCCAGACGATCATCGCGACCAGCCGTGAGAACGGGTGGGACAGACCGTTCCCGCGAGTCCGTCGCGCGATCGACGCAGTTGACGCGATCGTGCTGGAAGAGGTCGCCCACCGCCGCAGCACCGATCAACTAGACGGCCAGGACGTGCTCGGAATGTTCCTGCGCACACCCGATAGCCAAGACCGCCTGATGAGCGACGAGGAGATCTGCGACGCGATGCGCACCCTGCTATTGGGTGGCCACGACACGACCGCTTCCACCCTGACCTGGGTACTAGAGCGCGTTAGTCGCCACCCCGACGCGCTGGCACGTCTGCAAACCGCCGCGCTCGACGGAGACGACGAGTATCTCGACGCGGTCATCAAGGAGGCGATGCGGTTGCGCCCAGCGTTCCCGCTTACCGCACGCCTCGCAACCGAGCCATTCGACCTGTCCGGGCTCACTATCCCGAGCGGCACGATGGTCGTCCCCTACATAACGCTCGTGCACCGCCGTCCCGAGCTCTACCCCGACCCACTCGCCTTCCGCCCCGAGCGTTTCCTTGACGCTCGCGCCGGCACCTACACCTGGATCCCCTTCGGCGGCGGACCCAGACGATGCATCGGCGCCGCGTTCTCCCTCACCGAGGCCCGAATCGTACTCAGGACAATCCTCCGTCACGCCCGCCTCGAACCCTCCCACCAGCGACCAGAGCGAGTCACCCACCGCAACGTATTCATCGTACCCGCACGCGGCGGACGCATCACACTCCAACGCCGCACACCCCATCCAAGTCACCAGCCGGCCGCTCTCCCTCGCGACTACGCCGGAGTCGCCTGACCCTCAACGCAGAGTGGGCATACCCGTCCCTACGCTCCGCCCGAGGTCCGAGCCGCTTCAGCAGTTTGCACTCCCGATCGTCTACGGAGAACACTTCCTCGCAATTTCCGAGCTTCGCTGGACATAGGAGCAACGGCCAAAGCTGCTCAGCGACCGATCAAGACACCGTATCGAGCATCAGGTGTACCCTGGCGTTCCCTAAGAGTGAGCCATTCACTAGCCGAAGGCGAACTATGAGCGCCACACTGCAATTTGACGAGGACGCTTCCCGGCGTGTAGAGAGGATCTACACCACGCCCGATGTCATCGAACAGCGCCAAACGATCTTGCGGGCACTCGCGCTCCAGCCCGGCGAGCGCGCGATCGACATCGGCTCTGGTCCTGGTCTACTCGCGTGCGAAATGGCCGTTGCTGTCGGGAGCGGCGGGCGGATCTGTGGGGTGGACGTCAGCGAGAACATGCTTGCCCTCGCCAGGGCGCGCAGACCACCAGCCGGCAGCGGCCCGGTCGAGTACCAAGAAGCCGGCGCGCACACGCTCCCCTATGCGGACGCGAGCTTCGACGTCGCGGTCTGCACACAGGTCTACGAGTACGTCGATGATGTTCCCGCTGCGCTGCTGGAGCTAGGGCGGGTGCTGCGCCCGGGAGGCCGGGCGCTCGTGCTTGACACCGACTGGGACTCGATCGTATGGGCTTCGAGTGACGATGAGCGCATGGACCGGGTGCTCGCCGCGTGGGAGGAGCACCTCGTTCACCCTCACCTGCCGCGTACGCTCACGCGGCTGCTGCGCGACGCTGGACTGGAAGTCACCGACCGCCAAATCGTGCCGTTGTTCAACGCCGGCTATGACCCCAACACCTACAGCGCCGGAATGCTCGAGCTGATCGCCACGTTCGTAGCCGATCGCAACGGCGTGAGCGAGGCCGAAGCCACCGCATGGGCACAAGACCTAACCGAACTAGGCCCCAACTACTTCCTCAGTCTCAACCGCTACCTCTTCCTGGCGCACAAGCCCACCTGACGACCGGACAACGAGCGGCGTCCGGTGGGCGGCTTCAGCGAAACGATTCGCTGGCCCTGTGGGTCGGTTCGGCGCTCCCGTCTAAGACCCTCAGGCTGAAGTAGTAGTGGCCACGCCGAGGCGGCACCGGCGCCCAGAAGTTGCCCGACACACCGATCGATTCGCCCGAGGGCACGATCTGCTTGACCACCACTTTCCGCCACCAGGTTTTGGGCAATGGCCGTCCCGACTTGTATAGCGTCCATTCCAGCTTCATCAGCTGCCCCTTGTATCCGACGAAGTGGATCGTATAGTCGACGGTCACTCCCACCGGTTGTGGCTTGGCTTCGTAGAGCTCGACCCGCGATTCGCTGAACGCCGCGGCTACCACCCGCGCCGCTTGGGCAAGGTTTGAGGAGTAGTCAGCCAGCGCCTTGTCCACTGTCGGCGCCAAAGCACAGCCGGCGCCACAATTGGAAGGCACACTGTTGGCCAGCGTCGCCCCGTCCCCTTCGCTCGTCGCTATGAGTGCCTGGTCGGGCGGTCGGGGAGCAAGATCCGATGCCCCCATGTAGCCGAGCGCCGGCTCGTTCTCTTCGAAAGAAGCGTCGCTGCGGCCGTAGGCTTGGCTCAGTCTTGCCGCGCGCTTACGCAAGAGTGCTCTGGCCTTGCGCAGCACGGCATCGACCACCTGGGTGGGCGCCCCGGTCCCTACAACCACCTTGGCAGCGCCCTCCTTGTGAAACGACTTCGCCGGGGCCGTCGGCTCGACGCCGGCCTGCGTTTCAGAGGCGCCTTGGTGGTCTCCCTCGCTGTTGCCGTGTGCCTGTTTGCCCTTGACGGGGGGAGTTGTCTTTTCTTCCGCTTCCTCTTCCCGTCTCAGGGCGGCTTCTTCCTTGACCCTCAGCTTGGCTTCTTCCTTGGCTTCGGCTTCTTCCTTGGCTTCGGCTTCTTCCTTGGCTTCGGCTTCTTCCTTAGCCTTCTTGGCGGCTTCTTTCTCCTTGAGCGCTTCGCGCTTGCGCCGTTCTTCTTCTTCGATAGCCTTTTCGCGCGCCGCCTTTTCTTCCTTTTCTTTGATCAGCTTCGCTTCGGCTTCTCCAGGGGTTTCCTTGACTATTTCGGTGCCCGTTGTCTGGGCTCCGTTGCCGGGTTCTCCCGTGGTAGATGTCACGGTGCTTGCGTCGGTCACAGTGCTTGCATTGGCCACACTACTCGCATCGGCCGCGAGCCTGTATCGAATCTGGGGTTGCCCCCGATCGGAGGCATTGGTCGAGGACGCCGGTTGATTGTTGTACTCGTATTGGGCCAACACGATGTCCGGTTCCACCTTGGCTTCCGGAAAGCTCGCTTCCACTGCGGGCTTCGGAGCCGGCCCCTTTGGCAGGATCATGCTCACCACCGTCACGATCGCGATCACGGCCCCGGCAAGCCCGCCCACCGTAATGATCGCCCTTTTCGTGCTGCCCAACAGATTCGCGATCAGGTACCACAGGCGCTTGTGCCAGCGCCGCCGCGCCGCCGATCCTCGCGAGGGTTTCGTGGCGCCGGCGGGTCGGCGCGACCGTTTGCGCGCATGCTTGTCACGCGTGCTCATTTCCGTTCGCTCGCAGGCATGATGCCTCGGATCAGCGCCTCGCTCGACTCGTTGGCTGGCGGTCCGACGCTGTGAATGCGCGTCGCGTCGAACAGCAGGTGCAGATTATCGGAACTCTACGGTGGGGTCAAATTCTGGGTGTCCAGCAACGCGGCTGCTCATTGCGACAGGCAGAAGCAGATGTCAAGTCTTAGCGGGCCTGGCGCAAAGTGACCCCAAGCAAGACTTGGGCCTGCTCGACCACGGTGGCTCCTCCCAACAGCGGCGTCAGGGCTCGCCCGGCAACGCGTGAAGCGCATAGGTTCGCAGGGGGCGAGCGGGCCGCTGGCCGAGGTGGGCTCGCTAGCTTGGGCCAAAGCCGGGCCGCGAGAGGAGGCCCGGAAGGTGAAGGTCACGGTGGGTGCGTCGAACTGGATGTCGGGGCAAGCGATGGCGATCGGCTGCACGGTCGGCAAGCGGTCGATCGCCCTTGCGATCTTCTTGACCTTGGCCCGGTCGGTAACAGTGAGTGAGAGCGAAGGACGTGCACCGGGTCGGGCCACGGACACGTCCAGCACCGATGCATGTGAGGGGATCCGCTCGGAAGCAGGTCTGGGGACATCCCACATGTCCGCCGCGTCGGCCCGAATCGCGGTGGAGCCGCCCGGCATAGCCACAAGCATCACGGACAGGGAGCGCGCGTAGAGCACCGACGGAACCGGCGGCCAGGTGAATCGCAAGAATCGAGAGGTCGTGAGCCCGCCTTGACCGCCGCTGCCCGAGCTCTCGAGTTGCGAAGTGGCCGGCGGATGGGCTTCCACAAAAGCGAGCACCTCTGTGACGGGAACAGGAACGGTCCAGAAGGCGTGACGGTCGACAACGTCTGGGCTCGGAATCCCAACGCCCGGGTTGGAGAGCCTGGACCCGGCGCCCGGCGGGGCTCCGGGCGTACGCCGGGCGCCCGAGGGGAGCTCGAGCTTGGCAAGCAGGGCTTGGGCGTCGTGCTCGGCCGCGATCTTGTTGGCGCGCTCGCCCGCGCTCATGTGTGCGTTTTGGCCGCCACCGCTCCCTACGGTCGTGGACAACTGGCTTTGGGCGGAGGCCAGCGCCAAAAAGCCGCAGAGCCCCAGGAGGGCCGGGAGCAGGAGGACAGCGAACAGGCGCGGCGGTGTTGACCATGAGCGCATCATGCGACCGTAGTCGACCCCAGCGAGTCTCCTCGGGCTTTGGCTGTGGAGATCTTTGCGACATGGCCGAGTCGGCCGAGCACGTCGGTGGTGGGCGCAACCTTGGCTTTCTCATAGTCGGAAAGGCGTGGCGCCGAAGTGCCTGCCGCATGGGCGAACTCGCGCAATGTCATCCCCGTCTGTTTGCGCCAAGCGCGAATCTGTGTTGCGTAATCCACCCGTCCTCGTTGGGTTAGATCTCCTCGCGCGCGGTCGATCACATGTGTCATCAAAGCGTCGACGCCATAGTGTTCGCCCCAAGCAACGACAGTCTCCGCCGTCCGTGCAGCGGGTCCCCACGGGGAGTGTCTGATTGCCTTGGCAAGTGCACGCCAGTCAGATAGAGAACCGCGGTCGATCACCGTCTCGATCGCCTCGGCCGGCCACTCGTCCATCGGACATGTTGTGTCGAAGTCGAGGTTGCGAAAGCGCACCGTCATTTGACCATCCTCTCAGCCAGGTCCGCGAGCAGGCCCTTCACGCTGGACCAGTCGTGCCAGCGGGGATCCAATGCCTTGTAGTCGCTGAGTTGCTTGGTTACCTCTGCGTCGCGAGGTTGAGGATCCGCGAGCTGTCGGGCGATTTGAGTAGCTACCGCCTCAGGTCGGCGATTGATATCGGCGTAGTAGTCGTCCATCTCCGCCAGCACGGTGGCGGCCTCGCCGAGGCCAATCTGGTCTGCCAGCGCCGCGATGTCCAGGTAATCGCGAGTCTGGTTGCGATTGAGGCAGAGCCACGCCTTGATGCGAAGGATCTCCTCCATTGTCGGCACCACCAATCGCTTGCCTCTCACCTCGATGTCATTCGTCTCAAGCGGCCGGCTACGCAGCAACTGGCGTACGCCTGTTTCGATGCCTCCAAGTTCGCCAAGGATGATCTTGCCTGGCTGGGCACGCGTCATCGACCAGTCTCCCAAGGCCTCCAAGTTCTCGAGGATCGTGTCGAAGCGCTCAGCCAAGTCGGCAACGAGGTGGTCATGATCGAAGGACTGGCGATGGTGAGCGTAAAGCGCTGCCGCCGAGCCCCCGACCAGTACGGCCCCCGGGACCAGTTCCTGCAGTTGTGCGGCCTTCTCGAGTACGTCGTCCAGCGAGGGTTCCATGGAGGCCATGTTATCAGATAAGATAACTCATTTGGCGGGGTTCAATCACCGTCTGATTGAGGTGAGGCACTGATCGCCCCCCCTGTCAGACCCGCATCTGCTTGATCCGGCTGCGCGTAAACGCCGGCCAAGTCTTGGGCCGGCGCATCAAGGTCAGGACGAGCGGCAGGGAGTCGAAGTAGGTGGCCCTTTCCGTGGCGAGCCCGTCCTCGTCGAGCACAAAACGGTCGACGGACTCCCAGGAGATTGGCGATCCCTTGGTCGTGCCTCTGACCGTGAACTCGATCAAGACGCCGTCGGAGGTTGGGCCCCAGCGATGCACTTCGGCGGTCATGTCGTCGATCAAGTCGAACAGGTCTGCAAAGGCGCGCTTGCCTGCATCCAGGCCAACTGTGGTCGGGATCATGGGCGCCGACAAGCGGGCGTCGAGTGCAATCAAGGTTCCCAACCGCTCGGGTTCGGGAGCTCGCCAGAACTCCGAGAAGCGCTTGACGAAGTCGGCAGCGGCGTCTTGATCCACGTGCGCACCTTATACGCCTGGATTGGTCCGCGACGTCTAAGTGCCTTGAGAGCTATATAGCTAATCAGCTATATTAAATGCGTGACCGCTCTTGCCACCTTCCAAGTCCTCGCCGAGCCCAATCGCCAGGCGATCCTTGACCTGTTGAGCGACGGAGAGCGACCGGTGGGCGAGCTGGTCGAGCGGCTCGACCTGAGCCAGCCGGCGGTGTCCAAGCACCTGAAGGTGCTCAAGGACGCGGGCATGGTCGAGACCCGCCCGGACGCCCAGCGACGGCTCTACCGCATCAGGCCCGAGCCTTTGGCCGAGCTGGACGAGTGGCTGGCCGGCTATCGCGGGCTCTGGTCAAAGAGCTTGGATCTACTCGAAGAGCACCTGGACAAGCGGAGGCAAACATGAACACTGGAACTCTCCTCACCGACGGAGCTCAGCTGGCCGTGCGCCTCGAGCGCCATCTGTCCGATCCCCCCGGGGTCGTGTGGCGGGCACTCACCGAGCGCGAGCAATTGCGGTCTTGGTTTCCCTGTGACGTAGTCCTCGCCGGTGGAGAGTGGGAGGTTGGTGCTTCCATCTCCTTCCCCTTCCCTGCCGAGGTGATCGACTTGACGCTAATCGGCGAAGTGCTCGAAGTGCAGGAGCCGGCCCGCCTCGCTTTCACCTGGGGCAACGAGACGCTCCGGTTCGAGTTGACTCCTGTCGATGACGGGACACTGCTAGCCCTCATCGACGAGCTACCCGCGGCTATCGCCGCGCGAAACGGCGCAGGCTGGGAGACATGTTTGGACCGCCTGGCCGGGCTCGAGCCCGATGCGGGCGCTTGGAGGGGACACTTCGATGCCTACGTTGCCGCTTTCGAGCCCACGCTCGGCCCTCAAGAAGGACCCCCGGCGGGGTACAAGGGAGACGTCGCCGAGGAGTCTTAGGGGTCTAGCGGGCGAGGGCCGCTGCACATGATCCTAAGCCAACAAACCTGGGCGTCCTGCTCGCGCAGGTAGGCCTGTTGCTCGTAAACGAATGGGCCTTCGACGCCCTTGCCGTAGACGCGCCAACCGATCCGCGAGGTGTCTTCCACGGATGCCGTCTCGATCGGCTCGACACGCTCGACCTCTCTATCTGGGTGTTCGAACCAAGAGCGCAGGACACGCTCGACATCCGCTGGACCATCAGCCTCCCAGACCCGGCTCGGCGTCATCGCACGGAAGTCGATGTCTTGGCGAAGGAGCCCTCGGGCGAGGGAGAAGTCTCTTGCGAGAATCGCATCCAAGAAGTCATCGACGACGCTAACGGGCACGGTGGTCATGTTCGGAGTGTGGCATCTCCGGTGAAGCGTTTCAACGGGCGCCTAGCTTGTGCTCTAGCGTCTTGCGAATGGCCGACCAAGTCCCCGCGGTATGCAACGTGCTCGACGCGATAGAGCGCCGCGACTGGACACGTCTGCGGCGGTTGCTCCATCCCGAGATTCACTGGACCACCGTGGTAGAAGAGGACTTGCATGGCGTCGACGCGGTGATCGCGCGGCTCTCCAACGATCCACCGCCGGCGCCTCCCTCCTATCACGAGGTGCGCGACGGACTGATGTATCGCTGGATTGACTGTCCCGGCTGATGGGCGTGCGGGTGAGGATGCTGCGCCCCGTCGGGTCGGGCTAGCCCTCCACAATCGTGAAGTGCAGCGCGCGTGGCGGCGAACGCATGCCTGACGCGATCGCGGTGAGCACGAGCGTGTAGTCGCCCGGCGCAAGTCGTTTGTGCTTGGAGATGAGGCCGTCGAAACTGACTTGATTGGCTCCGGCGTGAGCGGAGAAGGTCAGTCTGCTCGTGGTTGCTGCAGCGTGGGCGCACCGGCGCTTCGTCTTTACTTCTGTGTGCGTGCTGCATGCTCCTCTAACTGTTTGCCGTCCGTGTGACTTTGCGAACGCCAAAGTCACCTTCGCCGACTCGTTGAGCTTGAAAGAGAAGATCGTCCCGACCGGCGTTTTCTTGCGAGTCCTGGCGCTGATGCCGGCAAGATCGTTACCCCGGCTCCACCGTCTATTTGACTCTTTGAAGTCCGCCAAATGCAGGGTAGGAGCAGGGAGGGGTCGGCCTTTGGCGATCTCAAAGCTCGCGGAGACCGCGCTGTCTGAACTCATTGGGATCGTGCAGCCTGCTTGTTCGCCGCAGGCCCCTTTCCATCCGGTGAAGGTCCAGCCTGGTTCCGGTGTGGCGGTTAGCGTGACCATATTCTCGGCTGGGAAGGGGAGCGAGCAAGTGCCCCAGTCGATCCCGCCGAACCAGCCATTGTCGATACAGCTGATTCCCCCAAGCCGCTGCGGGATCAAGGCGTCGGTGACACGTCCTTCGCAGTCGCGAGGACATGCGGGCCCAGAGTAAGTGCACCCGAAGGGGCACCCAACTGGTGTGCTCTTTACTGTGCCAAGACCGGTCAATGACACCGAAAGCGTGTTGGCCGGAATGCCGATCACAACCGCTTCGTCGGTTAGGAAGCACAGCGATTCAGAGACGCATGCGGCTCCCCTTATACTGTTGGTCCCGTCGAGGTCGTCGGCATCTACCCACGCCCCCGGGCCCCCGGTCGGGTTGGTCGACTCTGCCACATTGCTGTTCGGTCCAGCTACAACGCATAGCTCCGCGGAGGCACAGGCGACTCGTGCATAGAAGTTTTCTTTGGGAAAGACTTCCCTCTGTGCTTTCCAAGCACTCGCTCCACCGGTGGGGTTCGTCGAGTCGATCAAGCTGGAGCCCCCGACGGCGACGCAAAACGAAGTCGAAGTGCACGACAAAGAGGAGAATGCGCCGGTGCCCAAATGCGCGATCGTCCAGTCGTCGGGGCCACCGGTGGGGTTGCTTGACGTCAGGATGTTTTCGGCGTCATCCAAGCCGACGCACAGCGATTCTGTGGGGCAGGAGAGAGCGACGATGGGATTGCCCGCATCGACCTGCGAGATTTTCCAGGCTCCGGTACCGCCCGCCGGGTCACTTGATGTGGCGATTTCTCCTTCGTTGCCAAAGCTCGCAACGCAAAGCGAGGTAGACGCACACGAGACGGCACGGACATCGTTACCCACCCCGACCTTGGTCCAAGCGCCAGCTTCTCCTGCCGGGTCGGAGGAGGTGAAGATTCCGCTCACCCCGCCCGCCACGCAGAGGGAGGCGGGCGGGTGAGTGCAGGACACGTCGTCGAGCGCGTTCGGCTCGGTGTAGGGGGGTTCCGGTTCATCGCTTATCTTTGCTGTCGTCCAAGCACTCGAGCCGCCGGTCGGGTCGGTCGATGCGATGACATCTCCATAGTCGTCCACTCCCACACACAATTCGCTTGAGGGACACGAGAGGTCATTAACCGGATGGGTGTCGATCGCTGACGGCGCCGACCAATACAGCGAGGACGCGGCGGACGCGGCTTGCGCCGAGAAGCAGGCAATCGTCAAGAGAGAGCCCAGCAGGAGCAAGGTCAAGCGTAGCGGGGCCTTGTCGCCCGATTGATTCTCGCCAACCCTGCCGAGCATCTCACCGGCTCTGTTGGTGTGGCGTCCCATGTCTTCGCAGGATCTCAAAGTCCATCGAACAATATCTTTCCGCGGTTCGTTACGCGGTGTGTTCTCGGGCTCCGCGATTCTCGATACAGCAGAGCTGTGCCGCCCCCGTCGCAAGCAAGCGCCCCTCGGTATCCCAGATCTTGCCGCTCACGCCCATCAGCCCGTCGGCGGCGACCGAGCATTCGTGATCCACCAAGAGCCACTCGCAGGCTGGATTGAACCGGTGCAACCACAGGCTCGTGTCGAGATTGGGCGCTAGGTAGTCCCAAGAGCGGTAGCGCTGGTAGGCGGCGGGGAAGCCGAACGTGTCCAGCAAGAGCAAAGAGCGGGCGGCGTCAACGAACGGGTCCTCGAAGCAAGCGGTTGGACGAAAGCGCGTCCACTCTCGCAGGACCGGGGAGCGATCCTCGTTATCGGTGGGGATCGGTCGTCGCTCCACATTCTCCCAAAAGCGAAACGCTGGACGGCCGGGCGCGGGCACGTACTCGTAGGGGTCGACCTGCTCCGGCGGTGGGACATCGGGCATGGTCGGATGCTGGTGGGAATGTCCTGGTCCATCCGCCGCTGTCTTGACGAAAGCCTGCAGGATCGGCTTGCCCTGCTGGGTCATCGCAACCGACAATGACTCCGCGCGCGATCCCCGCTTGAGCGAAGCGACCCCGAGCTCGACGGGCGCGAACGCGGGGGAACTCAGGAAGTGACAATAGAAGCTGCGTGGCCTTCGGATTTGAGCCATCTCACCGGCTGCCCTCAGGGCGATCGCCGCAAGGTAGCCCCCGTTGGGCCCCCAGATCTCCCATTGATCGGAGAGCGTCGTGGAGAACCGGCCTTCGTTGCCTAGGACCTGAGTGGCCTCACCAAGATCGACCGCCATGCGCGCAAGCTACAGCGAATCGGGGCTGTGCGCCGGACAGCGCGACGCTTCCCCAGGTCAGGGTTGTGCCACCGCAACCGGAGCTTCGATGTCGGCCTCGGTTGAGAGGAGGATCGCGCCCTCACCCGTGGCGTAGGCCTCCTCACCGTGCTGGACGACGTCCATGCCCAGCGCCTCCTCATGCTCGGTGGCGCGCAGCGGCATGACCAGTCCGATCAATCGTAGGAGCACGAACGTGGCCGTGAACGCATATGCGGGGCCGGCGAGCGCCGCCAGTGCCTGGTGGCCCAGTTGAGCGGCATTGCCGTAAAAGAGGCCGTTGGAGGATTTGTTCCAGGAGAGCTGGGCCACGAAGCCGATGAACAGGATGCCGGTGAGACCGGCCATCCCGTGGGCGCCGAGCACGTCGAGCGTCTCGTCGACGCGCGTCCGCGGGCGCCACACGATGATCGCGTAGCTCGGCAAGGCGGCCACCGCGCCGAGTGCCATCGCCCACCCCGGGCTGATGTAGCCGCCTGCCGGGGTGATCGCGACACAACCGACGATGATCGCCGTGGCGGCCCCGATCGCTGTCACGCGTCTGCCGCGCAGCCCGTCGAGCACAAACCACACGGCGAGCGTGCATGCGGGAGTCAGCAGAGTATTGGTGAAAGCGAGCACGCTGGAGTGCCCGGTCGAGAATCCGCTGCCGCCGTTGAAGCCAAACCAGCCAAACCACAGCAGCCCCGCGCCGAGCAGCACGTAGACCGCGTTGTGAGGTAGTAGGGCCTGCCGTCCATAGTCCTTGCGCGCTCCTACCACGAGTGCGGCAGCCAATGCGGAGAAGCCGGAGCCCATCTCGACTGGCACGCCGCCCGCGAAGTCGAGCGTGCCGTGGGCCTGCAACCAGCCGCCGCCGAAGGACCAGTGGGCCAGCACTGCATACACGAGCACCGACCACAGCCCCGCGAATAGGAGGAAGGGGCCAAACCGCATCCGCTCGACGACGGCCCCGGACACGAGCGCGACGGTGACTATGCAGAAAGTGGCTTGGAAAGCGAAGAACAGCAGTTGCGGGATCGATGTCCCGGCACGGGGGAGGAAAGTGACGCCGTGTAGGAACGCGTAGTCGAGTCCACCGACGAACCCGTTGCCCTTCGCGAACGCCAGGGAGTAGCCAACGAGTGCCCATGTGACCGTGGCGACCGCGATCGCGCCGATCGACATCATGAACGTGTTGAGCGTGTTCTTGGAGCGCACCAGGCCCGCATAGAACAAGCCGAGGGCAGGGGTCATCAGTAGGACCATCGCGGTGGCCACCAGCATCCAAGCGGTATCGCCGGCGTTGATCGCTGTATGTGCCGTCAGCGTTGCGGGCGCCATCACGTGATCGACGGATCGGCGACAACCATCACTTATCCACGGGCGTCACCGCGCCCTCGTCGGTCTCGCCGGTGCGGATCCGCACAGCCTGCTCCAGTGGCACCACAAAGATCTTGCCGTCGCCGACTTCGCCTGTCCGCGCGCCGGCGCAGAGCGCCTCGATCGTCGGTTGGACGAACGCGTCGGAGACAGCTACCTCGAAGCGGACCTTCTCGGAGAGACCCATCTTGACGGTTGTGCCGCGGTAGGTCTCGACGCGATCGAGCTCCCCTCCGTGGCCTTGGACGCGGCTCATGGAGATGCCGCCCACCTCTGCGCGATAGAGAGCTTCCAACACGTCATTGACCTTCTCAGGGCGCACGATGGCGATCACGAGCTTCACGGAGTCAGGAGGTTAGGTCACCGAGATGGATCGGGGCTTGGCGAGTCGACTGCGCGGTGAGTTGCCTGCAGCTAACGAGTCTGTGCGCCTGTGGTGCGCGGTCGATAAAATATCGCCACCCGATATTATTGCCGGATGTCGAGCGAAGGCCACGTGGAGCGGTTGCCCATCACTGCCGCGACTCCACTAGATCCGAGGCTCTCGGGCACAGAGCAACGCGAGCTAGGGGACTTCGCCACGACGCGATCGGTGCTTGGCCTGTCTGCCGCCGCGCTACTCGTGGGGGCGCTTGTCGCGTGCTTCGCCCTGGTGCTATTGGACCTGATCGGCTTGATCACCCACCTCGCTTACACGGGCACGGTCGATACCAGCCTGGCGAGCCCCGACATAAAAGTGCTTGGTGCGTGGAGCGTCTTGGTGCCGGTGGTGGGAGGACTGATCGTGGGCGTGATGGCACGGGTCGGCTCCGAGCGCATTCGTGGTCATGGGATCCCCGAGGCAATGGAAACGATCCTCTTGCGTGGTAGTCGCATGGAGCCGAGGTTGGCGCTGCTCAAGCCGGCCTCGAGCGCCGTGAGTATTGGCACCGGTGGTCCATTCGGGGCGGAGGGCCCGATCATCGTCACTGGGGGTGCGCTCGGGAGCATCGTCGGACAGCTCCTGCACCTGACGGCCGCCGAGCGCCGCACACTGTTGGTAGCGGGAGCGGCGGGAGGCATGACCGCGGTGTTCGCGACGCCGGTCGCGGCTGTACTGCTCGCGGTGGAGCTGCTGCTGTTCGAGTGGCGTCCCCGCTCAATGATCCCCGTCGCGCTCGCGGCATGTTCGGCCGAGGCCGTCAGGGAAGCGCTGGCGGGCGCCGGGCTCTTGCGCAAGGCGCCGCTGTTCGCGATGAGCGCGCATGGCTCGCTGGGCATATCGGTAACAGGCGGAGCGGTGCTGGTGGGTGTCGCGTGTGGAGGGCTCGCCTGGGTGATGACGCGCTGTGTGTACGGAGCGGAGGATCTGTTCGGGCGGTTGCCTGTGCACTGGTCTTGGTGGCCGGCCATTGGCGGCTTGTTCGTGGGTGTCGGCGGCTTGATCGATCCGCGAGTGCTTGGCGTGGGCTATGAAACGATCGGCGCGCAGCTTGCGGGACAGCTTGCGCTCACGGCGCTGTTGATGTTGCTGGTGGTCAAGCTGGCTGTCTGGTCGATTGCGCTGGGTTCGAATACGAGCGGCGGGATCCTTGCCCCGCTGCTGATGCTCGGCGCCGCCTTGGGCGGGCTGTTGGGCGCGGTGTTGCCCGGGGCGGGGGAGGGAACCTGGGCGCTGATCGGGATGGCCGCGGCGATGGCCGGCGTGATGCGCTCGCCGTTTACGAGCATCGTGTTCGCGCTCGAGCTCACCCATGCCGTGAACGCGCTCTTGGCGCTGCTGGTTGCGTGCGCGATCGCTCATCTGGTGAGTGTGCTGACGCTGAAGCGCTCGATCCTGACCGAGAAGATCGCTCGTCGTGGCTACCACGTCACGCGCGAGTACGACATCGACCCTTTGCATGCTCTGCTCGTAGCGGACGTGATGGCCACCGACGTGCTGACGGTGCAGCCCGAGACGTCCACAGCAGAGCTATACGAGCGCTTGCCCGAGGGCAGCGCAGATCGCCGTCAGCGCTTGTATCCGGTGCTCGACTCTGACGAATGCCTCGTGGGAGTGCTGGCGTTCTCCGACGTGCTTGCCACGCGTAGATCCACAACCCGATCGGTGGCGAGCAAGCTGGCGCGCCTGCCGGTGCTTGCCTTCGCTGATGAGACCTTGCGCGAGGTCGCCGATAGGATGGTCTCAAGCGGACACGGCGTGCTGCCTGTCACCGAGCGCGACGAGCCTCGGCGGCTGGTGGGGCTAGTGAGCCAGTTCGACCTGCTCAAGGCCCACGAGCGGGTGTTGATTGAGGAGCGCCACCGCGAGCGTCCATTGGGGCCACGCCGGCGGGTTTCGGCGCCTGGCAAGTCGCTCCCGGTTCTCGAGCCGACAGGGTGAGCTCGCTCGCCGCCGGCAGACCGTTGCTCGACGAGGATTATCGGCGGCTGCTCGCCTTCCGCAGCGAGCTGCGCGATTTTCTGCGCTGGAGCGAGCAAGCGGCCCAGAACGCCGACCTGACCCCCTCTCTGCACCAGCTGCTTCTCGTCCTACGTGGCCACCCAGTAGCGCCTGGGCCTACAGTGGGACAGGCTGCTGAGGAGCTGCACATACGACATCACAGTGCGGTGGAGCTCGCCCAGCGCGCGGAGGGCGCCGGCCTGATTTGCCGTGTACGGGATGCTGCCGATCATCGCCGCGTACACCTCGCGCTCACTGACATGGGGCGAGTGCGGCTTGAGAGCTTGACTCGTGAGCATCTGCCCCGTATCCAAGCCCTCGCACAGACCTTGGAGCAGGTTGTGAACCCGGATCATCGCTCGTGAGTCACTTCTGGTTCATCGTCCGCTGGCTGCACCTGAGCTACCCGTGCCGCCACGCCCCGTCAGACTTCAGGCTGCGCCGAAGTGGCGCCGGGTTTCCGCGAATAGCTGTTTAAAGATGAGGCCATTCGCGGGTGCGCTGGGCTTGCCGAGCGGTGTTGGTTCCACGGCGAAGGTCCAAGTGAAGCGGCAGCGGCCGGCCCCATCGGGCTCGACGATGTAGTCCTCGGCGAGGCGCCGGAAGACGGGGAGGTTGGCCTCGGTGGCGTAGAACGCATAACGATGGCCCTCCTCCCAGATGAAGAAGTGCTCCTGCAGCTTCATGGCTCCGCCGAGGACCTTCGCTTGTCGGGTTGTCCCGATGCCGAACGGGCGCCCGGAAGTCCAGTGGATCGAGAGAATGCGACACCAGCCAAGCGGCCCCTCCGAGGCGAGCCTGCGCCAGATCTCCTCGGCGGGACGCGCGATCGCGAACGTCTCTGAGTAGAGCGAGGGCGCTGAGGTCAAGAAGCCCTCATCAACGGGCTCGAGCTTGGAGGGCATGGATTGGTCTTTCTGTCGTGGTCGTCGCTGCTACAAAGGCGGTGTCGTGGAGCGTATTGCTTTCGACGAGCCATGCAGCACACGCTGGGAGGCTTGATTCAGCACGTCGGCGTGGGTACTAAGGCCGCGCGGATGCGCGTTCAGATGCCGCTCGAAGCTTCGCGGAGGTAGTGGGCCCGGTTGAACGGCTGCTGCGCTGCGTCCGGTGATGAGAGGAAATGAGCGAGCGCATTTACCACCTGGCCAATGACGCGATCGCCACGGTGGCGATTGAGGGGTGGGTTGAGCGCGTAGATCAACCCTTGATGGGTTTGGCCGCGACTCTCATGTTCACGCCTGGTCTGCTCATAGTCCGCGATGTTGTCGGTGACGATTGCGCGACCATCATCCTGCGCACGCGCAAAGACCTGATCGTCGCTGACCCCGGCCTAGCGGCCCGCGCACTCCGGCTCACTTATTGCGACGACGTCGAATCCGCGCTTGCGCAGCTGGAGCGCGATCGTTGGCGTCCACATCTCGTCTAGCAGCGGCTTCACGCGGCAGTTGCGACCGCTAGCGCGTGCCGCAGCCGCTCGGCTGCCAGCTTGTCCATCTGGATGCGCTCGTCGATATCAGCGGGGTAGGCGGCATAATAGCTCGCCGCCAGTTCCACGGTGCTGCGATCGAGACCGCTTATATGCGTTACGGCCTCTATCGTGTTCGTGGCGCCGTTCCCAGCCGCTGCCTTCAGATCGCGGGCGATCTCCCAGACGTCGGGTCCGCCGGCGATCCCGGCCCGCCTGCCGGTGGGACCCGAGCGGAAAGCGATCCCCGGGAACTCTTCGATCCGCAGCCCCTCCTCGATCAGGCGCTCCGCCACACGTGCCTTCGACTGGCCAAGGTGTTCGCTGCGAGCGTCGAGCATATCTACGACCTCTGCCGAGAACCGTGCGGAAAACGACTTCGTGCGCTTGACGCGTGACATGACTCCCTCTCCTGATGCAAGACTTTGTAATGCAAAGTAGCACGAATAGAGCTCGTAGTTAGCGTGATGGTGCTTGTCCTCCGCTCTGATAAGACCCGGTCATGAGTCGCGAGCGCTGGATGGCCCTCTTTTTCGCCGGCGGGTCAACGTGCTTTCTCATCGGTCCATTTCCTGGGTTCGCAAGCCTTGTGGGGGACGCCGCTGACGCCGTCACATTCTTCGTGGGCTCGATCCTGTTCACGGTTGGTGGAGCGTTGCAGAGCTCTCTCGCTTTTCCGGAGCGCCGGTTGTCTGGTGCTGGACGGGCGGGGTGGTGGGCCGCGATCGTTCAATCCGCGGGCACCTTGTTCTTTAACAGGACCACCTACCAAGCAATGCACACCGCACTGTCTAACCACGAGTACAACAGGCTCGTGTGGCGGCCGGACCTGTTGGGCTCGATCTGCTTCCTGGTCTCGGGCGTGATCGCCTATCGTGCCTCGGCTAGGCACGGATGGCTACCAAAGCGTGAGGGTCGGGGATGGTGGGAGCCGTCCATCAACTTGATGGGGTGCATCTTCTTTGGTGTCTCGGCCATCGCCGCCTATGTCGTTCCCTCGAGCGGCTCGATGATCGACCTGGCCGCCGTGAACTGGAACACATCGCTGGGAGCGACCTGCTTCTTGGTCTGCGCTCTGGCCACGCTGTTCACCGGGCACACATCGAAGTCCCCGCGGCGTCGGCGCCTACACGAGTTCGAGCACGCCGTCGAGCGGGCCGTCTGATGCGGGCTGACACAGCCGAGGTGGCGATCGATGGCGTGGCGCGGGCTGCTCCTGATCGATGAGCTGAGAATCGTCCGCAACGGAATGGAAGGGGGATCGTCACAAAGCGGTCGCGTCGGCTAATAGGTAAGGACGATGGAGCGCGAGAGTCTCAACGCGGATGCGCTGCTGGTCGCGGCCGGCTCGGACGCCGAGTCATTCGCGGCCTTCTACCGACTCTTCGAGCGGCCTGTGCTCGGGTTTTTCATGAAGGCCACGGGCAGTCCCGAGCTGGCGGCGGACCTGGCCGCCGAGACGTTCGCCAGGGCGCTCGAGTCGGTAGAGGGCTATGACCAGGCCAAGGGAAGAGCCGATCAATGGCTGTTCGGGATCGCCCGCAACGTGCTCGGTTCCAGCACTCGGGTGGGACGCGTGGAAGCCGAGGCGCGTGTGATCCTCGCAGGAGCACCGGTTCGTCCCGAAGCACAGCCGAATCCAACTGTGGGGCAAGGCGCCCCCGTGCCGGGCGCGTCCAGGTTGCTTTCGTTGCGGGTGCCCGATCCTGAAGGTGGTTTGGAGTGGGGAATGAAGGTCGTGCGTACCACTCGAGGTGAGCTATGCATCCAGATCGGGCGTGTCCAAGACACGCAGCTGGGACAACTGGGGATCGACGGGGTCTTCCACGATGACGGGCGTTTTCACGCGATGCCCGCGGACATCTTGCCCGGGAGCATCAGACAAGGGGTCAACGGCGGAGAGAACGATGCGACCGCCACGGTCAGCTGTGCTTTGGCCGGTCAGGCGGTCGCGGGCGATCATCGGGGCGTGGATCGCAGCGCGGGCGCTGCCAATGGCCACGAAAACGCGCGGCCGAGGAGCGAGCTGAGAGACGTCTACTTCGGGCTGCTCGGCCCGCAGGCAGTGAGCGTGACTTTCCGGGCGGGCAGGACACCTGTGACTACGCCGGTCTTGAAGCCGCTCGGCGCATATTTGATCGTGCGGCGCGCCGAGCCCCGCGAGCAGGTGGGCGTCGGCGGCGAAAGCATCGGCAGCGAAGGCGATCTGCCGGCTTATCCGCCGCTCACCGCGATCACCTACCGGCTCGCGGGCAAGCTGTGCGAGCGTGGCCCGGTCGTGGTGCCCGGCGGGCACGTCCAAGTCACCGACCCCTGCCCCGCGCCGCATTGGCCGGCCGGCGGAGACTTGCCGCCGCGGGAACTTCACCAGCCGCTGCACGTGCGCCTGGATGTCAGTCATGGCCTGAGCGCGGGAGCGCTAGTCAGTTTCAAGGCGCCGTTTGCGGTGGAGAGCGCCAAGCAGGACTACACGATCCGAATTCCGGGCGTCTCGTGCGGCCGCCAGACCTTCGCGCACCGCCGCTCCGAAGAGACTGCGACCGGCTATGACGAGGCCACCCTTGGGCGTGATGTAACCAAGGGGGCAACGGTGACCCATAGGTTCTCGGCAGGGGATCTGTTCGCGCCGATGTGCGGTCTACCGTCCCATCCCAGAACGGTTCGCAGGAACGCTGCCACGATCGAAGTTCTCTATCAGACTTATCAGGGGGCGGTGCCGGTGATCGTGGGCAAGGTTTCAGTGAGAAAGCCACCGGGAGTGGCCGTGGCGTCAATGGATGGATAGCCTCCTAAGGTTTCCTATGGGGGTTGTGGCCCTTGGCCATGGGGGTGCGCTTGAGCGTGATGGTCTTTACGTAGGAGCGCGGCAGGCCGCTCTTGTAAAGCATGCTCGGAAGGACCATGGTCACGCGCACGTAGACGGTCAGCCTGCCGCGCTTGCCCGCGAGCTTAGTCAGCGCTGCGCGGTTCAGTTTCAGCACCAGCTTCAGCTTGCCGGCCGCAACGTTGCGCTCGATGACGTGGGCCAACGGCTTGACCGCCCTTGTCTTCTGTTTCTTGGCGGTCTTGTGCCGGGTGGACGAGAACGCTGAGCTCTTGGCGTTCTTGATTATTTCCTTCTCAGCTTCCTGCTGCGCCTTGAGCATCTTGGTGATCGATTCGAGCGTCTCGTTGGTGTCCTTCGTCAATACCTGACCTTCGGCCTGTTGCGCGGGTGCAGGGGCGTGTGTGAGTTCGACGGCGCGCTGGTTGAGCTTTTCGATGCTCTGGTCCATTTCCTTTACTGAGTTAGCGTTCTGCCCGCCCGAGGCGTCGACCTTCTTCGCATCCGTCTCGGTCAGCTTCAGGTCCGTGGCGGAGACGGTGTCGAGTCCGGCGAGTCCAGGCAACGTCAGCGGTAGGGGCGCGGGGCTCGGATTGGAGCCCTCGGCGGAGCCTTCCACGGTGGTGCCGTTTGTGGGGACTTCGAGGCCGAGGGTTATTTCGTTGGGATACTGGCCGGGCGCGCCGGGGGGCACTTCTTCGGTGCCTTCGCTCGAGCCCATGCCCAGGAACTGGGTTCGCCCGCTGCTGGCGGTATGCCGAGCGTCGCCGCTGTAGCCGGCGGTGATTTCGGGCAGACCGCTGTTGGCGGTCTGATAGACGAGCGTGCAGCTGCCAACCGAGGGTGAGCCTGACGTGGGTGCCAACGAGCAGCTCGCGCCGCTGAAGGCGCCGCTGGTGCTCGTGAATGTCACGGTCCCGGTCGGCGTGACGGGCGTTCCCGCCCCTGCGTCACCGACCGCGGCGACGCAGGTGTTCTCCGAGGTGGCGAATTCGTAGTTACAAGTCACGGTCGTGGCCGTGGGGCGCTTGGCTGTTTTTTCGGCTTCTTCTTTGGCTTTCTTTTCGGCTTCTTCTTTGGCTTTTTTCGACGTTTCTTCCCCCGGCAGCTGATTCTGTTCGGCCCAGAATCCAGCGCCCGTTTCATTGAATTCGATCGAGTTGAACGTTCCGTTGCCCCCGATGTGACCACTGCCCAGGGTCGATAGGTGCAGCGTGTCGTAGGCGGTGTAACCGCCCTCCTTCAACGTGATGTGGGCGACGGATCCGCTCTCGGTGCCAGCTAGCGCAAAGCTGATGCCCCCGGTTTCGGCCGTGCCTGAGAGGACGCCCGTGGCCATGTCCATCGAGGTGATGTCATAGCTGCCGTTGGCGGCTTGGCGAGTGCTTCCTTCGAGATACCCGGTCGTCCAGGTCCCCTGCATGTTGTAGGACGGGGGTTCGGCGGCGCTGACCGTAGGGGCGAGCACGAGGCACGCCAGCAGACCAACCGCGGCGCCCAAGGCCATCCGGCTTCTCTGCCAGCGCGCGCCCAGCGGCTCGTTTGCCGGCTGATGAGCTGCGCTTTGCTCGCTCGGCTGTCCACACTCGTCCATGTCACTACCTCCGTGCTCGTCGTCCCGTCGCGGCCGGCCAGACTACCCGTATTCGTGGGTTTCTTCAGAAGACTCCGAGGAGAAGCGGGCTCCTGGACGCCAAGAACGACAACCCAGCCAAAAAGATCCTGCAAACAGGCACAATTGTGTTCAGACTATCCCAGGCCGGAGATACGTATTAGACACGTAGGCCAGCTCCTCAAAATGGTCGAAGCGCTACCGTTCGGCCGATTCCTGGGGCACTGGAGCGGCGTGCGCTGACCCTCGTCGGCGAGGTGATCGGTCTTCTCGATCTCGATGAGCTCTGCCGTGGCCTGCTCTGGGCACTGCGCGAAGCCGTGCCCGCCGAGTGGTGTGCGCTGAACGAGCTCCCCGCCGATCTTCCCCACACCGTCTCGATCACCGAGCCGGAGGTTCCGCCCGAGATGCATGTCGCGTTCGCCCGCTATGGCGGGCAGAACCCAGTCGTCGAGTACTACCTGAAGACTGGTGACGGTCGCGCGATGCGCTTCTCGGACCTCATCACACGCCGCGAGCTCCACCGCCTCGCCCTCTACCGCGAGGTCTACCGCCCGCTTGGGGTGGAGTACCAGATCGCCTTCGCCCTGCCCTCCTCCTATCAGCGAGTTCTGGGTATCGCGCTCAGCCGCGCCAAGCGCGACTTCACCGCTACCGAGCGCGATCTGCTCAACCTGACGCGCCCCTATCTGATCCAGGTCTACCGCAACGCCCTCGCCCATACCGAGCTTGCGCGGGGCGCGGGCCGGCAGATCGTCATCGCGGACCTGCGCGCGCTCGGCCTCACCCAGCGCCAGGCCGAGGTGCTCCGCCTCGTAGCAATGGGAAGCTCAGATCAAGCCGCCGCAACCGCGCTCGGCATCGGCATACGCACCACGCAGAAGCACCTCGAGCACTGCTACCGAACGCTCGCGGTAAGCGACCGCTCGCAGGCCGCGCAGCTGGCCTGGGCGGCGGCGAGAAACGGCTGATCTCGCAGGCGGTTGCGGAACTGCGCCTACGGTTTGAAGCCAATGGTGTAGTAGCTGTAGTTGGCTCCAACCTTGGCGATGCCGAGCCGTTCTATAACGCGCTTGCCGTTGTAGCTGTAGCGGAGCGTAAGTCGTGTGAAGTGTCCACCATGCGGGGCGAACGCTCGGACTTGGGATGCGTAGGGATGGAAGGTGCCCTGGGCGCAATTGGGTGTGCAGTTATCGAGCCACACCGCCCCTGACCCTTGTGCCTGAGTATCGGTCCAGCTAGGCCAATGCAGCTGTCCGAAACGGGGAAACGGACCTTTGCCGGTAAACCCGCCGAGCACTCCGGAGCCGTCCCCGGTATAGACGATCTGCGCGGGTCTTACGGCAAAAGGAGGCCCGTGCCCGGTCTGTGTGAGCAGCCCGGGCAGCCCCTCCGCCGCACCGGCCGAAGAGAGAACCAGGGCAAGGGCCAACAGAAGAATGCGTGTAACCACCTGAGAGATGTTATGGGCGATTCGCGACTTAGCAAGGTTTCAGACCCCTAACCAGCTAACCGTCCAAAACGCCCCAGTAATGGAAGGAAACGATGTCGGGCCACGACTACCAAATCGAGTGGAGGGGACGCAAGGTAAACGCTTGGGTCCCGGACCCTCTGACTAAGCGCGACCTGACCTTGACTGAGCCGACCATCCGCCGCACCGGTCTTCGACGCCCTTGCCTGGGGCTGGAATGGTCCGCACGGCCAAGGGGTCAGGCAAAGCGCCTGTGCTTGAGCCCTCGACGGCTTGCAGCTCATCGACGTTTTGACGCCACGCGGCTATCGGATCCCCATTTGGCGCAAGGCTCAGGTAAGTCGACTGAATGCCGTGTGTGACTCGCTTCAACTGAACAGGTTGCGGGGGGCTCTCCGAGGCGGCCAAAGGCCTCGTCAAGGGCTTCGAAGGATGAGCCGTCGGGTTCTGTCCCGCCTGCGCTCCAAAGAGCGGTGACCGAGGTCAGACCGATCGCGAGCTGCGGCATGCTCAGCTGCTCGTTCATATGCTTGGCTTGGTCGTTTGGCTGCGCCAGAACCTGCGCCACAGGCGGCTGCGCTCCGAAACGCCACGTTGTGACGGCGACGTGTTCGCAGCAACCGTAGTTGTGCTCTGGGATTTCAGGCGTATAGGCCCCGTCGCTGTAGCTAAGGCGGCGGCTGCTCGCCCTTGATCGTCGAGCACAAGTGATCGGGGCCAAGCTTCGAATCCACCGGGTACCTTGGCTCGCCGGGGTGGTCCGAGCCGTCCGGCAACACTCCATCGTCCGGATGGGATCGCTCCCGGGCTACGTCTCTGGCCAGCCAGCGCCAGAAATTAGCTTGATGAGATGTCAAGACACTGCTCTGGGCCAATAGAATCAAAGGCCCGGACGCGTAGCTCAGTGGGAGAGCGCTCGCTTCACACGCGAGAGGTCGCAGGTTCGAAACCCGCCGCGTCCATAAAAGCCCTGCAAATATGTGGTTTTTGTGGCGTTGCTTCTAGCTTGAATCGTTGGGGGTCGGGGTTTTGCCCATTGGTTGCCTAAATCTAGGAGTCCTCGATGACAACCAGTCGCGTTCGAGCGCTTTCCTTGGGTGACGGTGGCTTGCTCATCAAGAAGTAGGCTAGAAGCGGGTTGGGACAACGCTCATCGTTCGACCGTATAAGCCCCAGGATTGCAGCGGTTTTTACGATGGGCCGGGTCGCGCATGGCGAGGGCTGCGCCTGTGCTGCAGTTGGGCATTGGGCACTGTCCCAGCGCGTCTGCGTTTGCGATGCGAGGAGCATCAGCGGCTCGGCTGGAGCTCGGCACTGCTATCGATTGCGTCGGTGGACGAAACACCCTCGCGCAACACGTCGAGGCCGACCGAAACGGCGGAGCCCAGGAGGGCTCGGACTCGGAAATGCCCGGACTTGAGGGGTTTCGAACGAGCGAACGCTCGCTTGCAATGCGGAGCCCTCGCGTTGAACGTTGTTGCAGCGCTGGCTGGCGCTGACTCTCAGCGGTTAGCGAACCGCTCGACCTGGAGCCCCTGGCTGGTCAGGATTGCTTGGTCGAGCGCGACCGGCACCCAGGACTCGGAGTCGTAGAGTGGGCGCACGAAGAGCGGTGTCCCTGGGTGGTTCGCTGCGTAGCGCTCGACCGTCCGCCATCGACGTCCCTGTTCGGTGCGGCCGCGGTTCAGACCGGCGTTCTGCGGAAACAGATTGAGATCCAGTCCTCCACCAGCTGTGTGTGCCACGAAATGCCCTCGGTCCTGGTTCCTGGCTGACCAGAGCAGCGGGTTCGGCAAGAACCCTGCCAGCCGTGCTCGATCGCGTCTGCGATCCGGCAGTGTCGAGCATCCCCAGACCGCGACGACGCGATCGTCTCCCTCGCCGTGTCGAGCCTCGATCAGCGTGGGGCCAGCGTCAAAGAGGAACGTCAGCTCGCCCTGGCTGATCTCGAGTATCTCGGTTTGCCAGCCGGAGATCGCCTCGTAGCTGGCGACCCAACGATCGACCAATGCATCACGGATGAACTTGTCCCAAGTCGCGTCCGTCACGACGCGCTCGGCAGCTAGCCGCACGTAGTCGATGATCTCCTCCACCCCCTGAGCATGACCAGTCGTGCGATCAGCAATCGCGAGTCGACCCCGGCATTTGCTATCGCGCCCGATTCGGAGCAGCCGAGCCACGCCGCCTCAGATGGTCGATCGTTCGGTAGCCGCTATCGGTTGCCGAAGGCGCTTGAGGGATCGGGCTTCGTGGTGCCCTCGACGAGGGTGCGTAGCCGGGGCGCCTCACCGTCGCGTCTGCTCATTTCGCGAGCGTAGATAGCCAGCGTGAGTCCGGCCGTTGTATGTCCCATCTGTCCCATCACGTAAACGGGCGACTCACCAAGCGCGAAAAGCAGCGAAGCAAAAGTGCGACGAAGCGAGTGGGGCGTGACGCCTTGAGGAAGTGGAGCGAGGTCCCGTTCTTCGAGCGCTCCGCTGGCCCTCACTACGGCTGGCTCGATAATGCGTTTGCGGACGTTAGTCGGGCTGAGCGGTTTGCCTGTGCTCGACCCGAAGACAAGTTCGTGGCTCAAGCGGGAGGTATGGGATTCGTGGCGAAGGATTTCCTCACGCAGGATGGGCAGCATGTTGACGGTGCGAGCACCGGCGTCTGTCTTGGCTTGGCCGACCCGGAGGGTGGCCCGGACAACGTCTACATCGCCCCAGCACAGGGATAGGAGCTCACCGAGGCGCAACCCAGCGAAGACAAGCGTCGCAATCAACGCCTTTCGCTGTCCACGGATCCTGGCGCCTTGATCCAAAGCACCAGCAGCGTCGAGCAGGGCGCTGATGTGGTCCGCGCGGCCAAGCCATGTCCGTCGCGGGGTAGCCGACGATAGACGGCGGCGCCGGCCCTTGGCGACATTGCGGGAGATCAGTTCGTATTCGACGGCGGACTCAAGGATCGCGGCGAGCGTGGTCAGGGTCTTGTTGATCGAGGTATTTCCGAGCCCGCTTTGTTGCACCTTCGCCAGCCGGTAAGTATCGACATCCAGTGCAGTTATTACTGAGGAGAACAGCACACGTAGTTAGCACTGCTGGGGCGCGCGTGAAGCCACCGCCTCATCGTGCGGGTTCGTATGCTTCCCCTGTCCGAGCATCGCTGGCCGCAGATAGTGCGCGGGGTGTTGACCATCCATGAGAGCATCGGTCGTAATGGACGACTGGAGAGGTATCCTCAGTGATCGGCATCCGAGCCTTCGGGCTTTGGGCCGGCGAGGTCGCGGAGCCTCACGTGGCGCCAGAGGTCAGCGTGCGCGGAGCCTGCTTTTTCAAGCCAGCCGGGCGGGTTCGCGAAATCGAAGTCGACCTGGCGCTCGCCCCAGGCGAGGTGCAGCAGCAGCCGATCGCCAGCGTAGCTAGCGAGAAGGTCTCGGCGTAGGTACAGGAGCTTGCCTTCAAAACCTGCAGGTGCATCGCGAGTGAGGCTAGCGGTTGACCCGTCGAGGCAGACGAGGTCGAGGGTGTGGGGGTGGCGGCGCAAGTCGAACACTCGCGAGAACGTGGCCGAGGGGACCCAGTGCCCAGTGGCGAGGGCGGTGGCCGTCCGGTCGGGCGAGACGTTGTACCCGTGCCCAAGCAACTCGATCTCGATCCCCGGCTGATCGTAGTCCTCCTGGATCAGTGCGTGGTAGGGGGCGAGCCCATTTTCAAGATTGCCGTGCGCCTCAAAACTGTTGCTCCATAGGATTTCGCCGGCGAAGGTGGCCGAGTCGTCTGGCGCTTCGGGGAGGTAGTGGTTGCCGAGGTAGGGGCGCTCGGAGAGCCGGGTCGCGAGCGTCTCGGCGTCAGCTGCGGCGAGCAGCACGCCTCGGAGGAAGCCGAAGACGCGTCGGTCGCGTAGCTCGTCTTTGTGTTGCAGATAGCCCTCGACGAGCACCCACTCCCCCGGCCTGCCGGTGAGGTGTTCGTTCGGGAGCAGCAGTTCCTCGGGGACTTCGATCTGCCCGGCGGAGTACCACTCAGAGTCCTCGGCTGGGTCGCTGCTCGCCCATGCCGGGACCGTGATCTCGGAGGAGGCGGGCGCTTCGGGGAAGCTCGGGTCGATGTCCGGCCAGATGGGTCGCGGGCGGATCCATAGCCGGTCGCGGAGCTCGCCTGAGTCTTGGAGGCGGCCGGCGAGTTCGTAATAGGCGATCCAGGTGTACTTCTTGCCGTAGCGCTCAGTCTTATCAGCGGTATCGTGTCGTCGCCACTGGTCGCGGCCGATCGTCTCGTCGGGGTCGGAGAAGGTTGCTTCGCGCCATCCGAGTTCCCACACCCGTCCGCGGATCTCGGCGAGTCCGGCCTGGTAGCCGGCGTGATCGGTCTGGTAGTTGCCGCGGCCGTCGTAGAGCCCTCCGACTGTGTAGTTGCGGAAGTCCATTTGCATTGTTCTCTCGCACTCCGCAGCGCGCTCGTCCTCATCGGTGATCGGTCCAGGTGCCGGCGCGGCGGCGAAGTCCAGCCGCTCTGGGTCGATGTCCGTCGGGAGTACAGCCGGGTGTAGTTGTGCGGCGAGATGGAAACAGCAGCTGACATAGTCGCGGGTGAGGATGTGCGATGTCGGCGTTTGCGCGTCGGGGCACAGGTAGCGTCGGGCGAGCTCTTCAAGCAGCAGCTTGTACGGCTGCTCGAAGGTGCCACCGGGATCTGGCATCTGGTGGGAACTCGCCGCGCCAAAGCACGCCGCGAGAATCCGCTCGGGCACGTAGGGGTCGTTGACGTCGAGGTGGGCAGGTGCGAGCTTGAACAGTCCCGCTGGGTCGCCGCGCCCGTAGCGCTGCAGCGCGCGTGTGGCGGAGTCTCGTAGGGAGCGGATCGTGCTGGTCAACAGCCAGGTGATTGCAATGGCGTCGAGTTCGTCACACTCGTCGCGGGCGTCGGTCCCGGCCCAGCGTGCTTCGATGCCCGCGAGTTCGGAAGTGAGGTGATTTCTTGGCGGTCTGTTTCGCGACGGTCTCGTCGGCGAAGCGGCCGATCATGACCAGGCTGTAGGAGTGCTCTGAGTCGTAGCCGGTCCAGATCTTCATGGCGTAGAGGCCTCTCGTAGTCGGTCGATTGCAGCGATCAGCGATGGCCCGATTGGTGTGCCCTCGGGCGCGTAGGCGTGGAGACGGAGGTTTCCTTCAGCGTCGATGTGGGCGTGCTGGTCAAGTGGCTGCTCACTTGGGAAAGGGTCGGCGAGGGGGATGTCGGCCGGTGTGCCCGCGCGAGAGATTGTGAGGCGGTAGGGCAGCATGGCGGTCGTGGCCCATGCTGCGAGCCGGCGACTCGACTCGTTCGTGATCCCGGGACGGTCACCGACGGGCTGCTCTGGGAGTAGCAGCAACTCGCTCGCACCGACGGCCGTGGCAAACTCGGCCATCTCATCGAGTTCAGTGACGGTCAGGTCGTTGACGACGACGTTGATCCCGAACGGTGCGATCGTTGCGATCAGCTTGAGCTTCTCGCGGAAGGAATTGAAAGATCGGCCGCGGAGCTGTTCGTAGGTGCTGCCGGTGCCGTCCATCGAGGCCCGGATGAAGTGGACGCTACCGGCGAGCTCGGCCGCGAGCTGCTGGGTGATGCGGTGCGCGTGGGTGGTGAAGCTGACGGCCAGCCCGGTGCGCTCGCTGGTCTGGCGGCATAGCCATGCGAACTTCGGGTGGGCGAGCGGCTCGCCACCGCCGAAGCCCACGCCGAGCGCGCCGGCGTCATCGAGCTCTTCGACCCAGGAGAGAGTTTGGCGCGCCTCCAGCCTTGCGGGCGTCTTCGGCGCGTAGCAGAACGGGCATTCCAGCTCGCACGCATTCGTCAACGCAATCGACACGTACCTCGGGGCGCGCGCCCACAACTCTGGCGCAATAGATATCTCCTCGAGCAGCACGTTGACGCCCGTGGTCCGGTCGAACCAGTGGATTCCCGAGCACGAAAGGCGAACCCGGCCGCTGCCGTCCAGCTCAGGACGGCGATCGTCATCCCCGTGCCGCGTCCGGTGAAACTCTGGGACTGTGTTGGTGTCGGAAGGCATCGTCGCTGGTGTGATCTTCTTCGAGTGGGCGTAGCAGCCGCCCCAAGACTAACGAGAACTAACAAAACTAACGAGAACTAACACGACACGGCTATGCTCTCGGTGTGGCAGCTAGTAGCCCGTTCACGCCGACGTTCGGAGCTTCGCCGCCGATCCTGGCTGGGCGCGAGGAGCTGATCGAGGAGTTTGCCGAGGCGCTCGAGGATGGGCCGGGCGCGCCTGGCCGCGCGACCATCTACTCAGGAGCGCGGGGTACCGGCAAGACGGTCTTGCTCAACGCCGTCGAGGACGAGGCCCGTTCCCATGGCTGGCTTGTCGTCAGCGAGACCGCGACCCCCGGGTTCATCTCGCGCCTTTCCGACGATCATCTGCCGAGGATGCTCGCCGACCACGACCCTAAGGCTGTGCGTCGCCATCTGACGGGCTTTGGGCTTCCGGCGAACCTCGGCGGGCTCGACTGGGCGAGAGTCGAGCGACACGCGAGGACGCTCTCGTTCCGCTCCAAGGTCGAGCTGCTGACCGACCTGTTGAAGGAAACGGAGAGCGGGCTTCTCATCACGCTCGACGAGCTCCATCATCAGCCCGTCGCCGAGCTGCGCGAGTTCGGCACGGTCGCGCAGCACATGATCCGCGAGCAGCGCGAGTTCGCGTTTGCCGCGGCTTCGTTGCCCGCCGCAATCGACGAGGTCCTCGCCGACGAGCTGATGACGTTCCTGCGCCGCGCGGACCGCCACCACCTCGGCTCAGTCCATCCGTCTGCCGTACGCCAGGCGCTCGAGCAACCGATCGTAAGCGCCGGACACACCATCACAGAGGACGCGCTCGAGGCGATGGTCGCTGCGACGAGCGGCTACCCGTTCATGATCCAGCTGGTCGGCGACCGCGTGTGGCGCGCCGCCGGCGATTCGCTGACGATCACGCTCGAGCACGCAGATTCGGGCATCGACGCGGCGAAACGACGCCTCGGCCAGTTGGTGCACGCACCCGCGCTTGCCGACGCCTCCGATGTAGCCAAGTCCTTCCTGCTCGCGATGGCACAAGACGACGGACCGTCGACTCTCGCCGATATCGGACGACGGCTCGGCGCCAACTCGAACTACACGAGCCAGTATCGGCTCAGACTGCTCGCACTCGAGCTGATCAAACCCGCCGGGCACGGACGCGTCGAGTTCGCACTCCCCTACCTACGCGACTACCTACGCGAACACGCGGCCACGCTCGGGCTCCCGAACAACCCGTGACAAGACACGGTCGTCGGCAGCGTTCTACGGATTTGCAACCCGAAGCTAGCCGGCGGCGCGAGCACCGGCGACGGAGCCTGGGTTTCGTCCACCGTGGACGAAACCCGCATTGCGAATCCGAAAAATCCGGGTATATTCAGCCACGGGCTCGGAGTGGATCGCCCACTCTACGTCCGGAAAATCCCTGCAAACTGGCTGGTTTTGGACACGTAGCTCAGTCGAGCGACTCCCGCTTCACACGCGAGAGGTCGCAGGTTCGAAACCCGCCGCGTCCATGACTGGATCCTTGTATTGGAGCCATCTCTGAGTTACCGGCGAAGCCTTGAGACGCGATGCGCAAGGGCGAAATGGCCCACTGGCCCCATTCCCGCCGCGGGCGCGTAGTTTCGCCGTCGACACTGTCGGCAACCAGTGCGATACTTGTCGCTATGACTGCGGTGATTGAAGGCGATGCTCTGCCGGTGGTGAATCCTGCACAGGAGCCTGACCATCTGCGCAACTATCACCAGCTAGATGCCCAGCTGCTGCCGCTGGTCATGTCGATGAAGCCGGTCACATTCGACCAACTGAGCGTAGCTGTCGAAGATCCACGCGTCCGTGCCGCTTTGCCTCACTGGCTTGCCTCCGCGCAGTGGCGAGGTCTTGTCGCACGTGGAACCGCCCGGGGCCGCTCGCCGAGGATCTACGTGTCCGGTCCCGCAGCGCAAGCACACATAGCTAGCGCCGCCTGAACGCTCGCGGCGTGTCCCGGCAGCGCGGCCCAAGACCAACCGACCGCGTCTTCCTCGACGCTCGCGGGAAGCCACGGCTGGTGCCCTGCGCTCTGCTGTTCGTCGATCTGCTGGGCGTACGAGCGATGGCTAGCGGCCGCGCGGCCGGCAAGAACCTACGCTCGCTGGCCGAGGCTGTCAGCGGAACCTACCGCGACTTCCTCGATGAAGACTCACCCTGGCCGGCCGCGTTCTTCTCGGACACACTAGTTGTCGCATCCCCGGTACGGGGCGATGACGAGGAGTCCGCTCTCGGCGGCCTCCTCGTCCAGGCAGCCTGGCTACAACTTGACCTCGTCCTCAAAGGCTTCTTCGTCCGTGGCGCCCTCTGCCTCGGGAAGTTCCACATGCACTCGGGCCTGAGCTTCGGTCCCGCACTCGTTGAGGCCTACGCACTGGAGAGCACCCAGGCCGTCCACCCACGCATCGTCCTTGGGAGCGTCGCGGAGCGCTCCCAGCGTGACGATCTTCGTTTCTATGGCAGGCCGGAGGCTTCCCCGCAGAACCTCCTCCTCCTGCGCGACGACGACGGCTGGACGTTCATCGACTACCTCAGCATTCTCTTCGACGAGCCGCGCGACCCTACACGCGCTCTCCAAATGCACCGGGACATCATCGTCGAGCGTCTACGCACGCACCGAACCAACCGACGCCACTGGGAGAAGTACCGCTGGGTCGCCGAGTATCACAACCAAGTGATCGCGACGCGCATCGCCGGAAGGCCAGACCTTCTTGTCGACGACGCCGAGATCACATGGAACTTCGCTAGCTTCGTCTGAGCGCGATACATGGCTTGTTGTCTATTCCGACGGAGTGCCCATGCTTGGGACATCTGGCCCGCGATGTCCTCCAGCGAGCGCTTACACAGGCGAGCCGCAAAGCCTTCGATCATCTCCCCCGTCACGCGTTCGGCTTGCTCACGGTCAAGGCCCATATCCAGGCACAACACCTTCCAAGCCAGTAGGTCGGTCGCGACCGCGATCGCGATACCCCGTCGCTCGCGTAGCGCGCCTGCGCATCGCCGCCGCCTACACCGCCACCGGAGGCGCCCACGCAGCAGCTAACAGTGTCGAGACACGACTACTACACCAAACGGCAGGTGCCTAGTTCCTGACGCCCGCGTCGCATGAGCCTCGAGCAAGGGGGCGCCGCTTTTGCGGCACATCGGCACATCGTCTCAGCTCTCCGACCCGCCTCATCCTTCCTTGGCCGCCCCCGCCGGGTGGGGCTCCAAGCGCACCGTCGGGATCGAGTAGGCCGCGGCCAAAGCCGCCAATCGACTCGCGGGCAGTCTGGCCCCGAAAGCGCCGGCGCCGCCCAGCTTTTCGTAGCCGCCCGTCAAGCTCTTGCCGACCAAAGACAGATTGAAGTGGGCGTCGTAGATCGCGTCTATATAGAAAGAGGAGTTCGTCCTTGAGTACCGCGCGGCGACCGCGGGCCCAGAGGCGATCGCGTCGACGGCTGCCAAAACCAGTCGCCACGAGCGGGGCGCCAGACGCTCATAGCTTTCGTAGAGGCCCGCGATGCCCGCGGCCGGTCCGGTCAAGCTGCTTCGTTCGGCCAGGAAGGCGGGTGCGGGGACGAGGGCGGCCTTGGCGCTTGCCGTGGCCACGGCGCTCCGCAAAGTGGGGGACGGTGCAGCGGGCAAGCCGGAGGCGATTGCGGGCCAAGCTCCCCGCGAGGCGGCGACCTCGTTGTGGACGGCTCCCTCCGCGGCCTGCAAGCCGGAGCTCACCTGGACGAACTGGCTGCGTTCCAAGGCCAGCTGGCGCGCGCTGGGCCCGTCCGAGGAGCCCGCGCCGCAGCCGGCCAGCCCGAGTAGGGCCAGCACGACGATTGCGGAGCGGAGCTTCAGGACGCTAGACGGCGAGCAGGTCCACCACGAACACGAGCGCCGAGTTGGCGGGAATCGTGGGCGGTGAGCCGGTCTTGCCGTAGGCCAGTTCGGAGGGGATGATCAGCTCGCGCCGGCCACCCACCTTCATGCCGGCCACGCCTTGGTCCCAACCCTTGATGACCTGGCCCTTGCCGAGCGTGAAAGCGAACGGTTCGGAGCGCTTCCAGGAGGAGTCGAATTCGGAGCCGCCCTTGTAGAGCACGCCGACGTAGTTGACCGTGACCGGGTCGCCCGCCTTCGCTTCGGGGCCAGTGCCTTTGATCAGTTCCTTGGTGACCAGCGTCGTGGGCGCCGCGCCCGAGGGCACTGTGACCGCGGGCTTGGTTGCCAGCGGGCCGCTGGTCGGAGTCTTGGCGGCCGCCGTCGGTGTCGTCGGCGTCGTGCTGGTGGGCGTCGTTTCGCCCGCCACGGTCGGCACAGAGGTGGAGTCAGACTCGTTGCCCACGCCGATCGAGGAGGAGCTGGAGGAGGAGCCGCAGCCGGCGATCAACGCGACGAGGCCGAAGGTGGCCAGGGCCGAGCCGATGCGGGCGCGGAAATGCTTGGAGGAATGCGAAGGAGTGAAGTTCATAACGGCGGGCAGCCTAACGCATCGGGGCCGGTGCGCGCCGCACCGTGGTTCCCCTGACTTTGGATCGGGCGCGGGTGGGCGCGCGCCGCGCGCAAGCCGTCCGGTCTCGGTCCGAGCGCACGTGATCGATTCGACCATATGACCGGCCCGGCTCGGGGGCGGGCAATCGCGCTACGATCACCACGGACCGTGCTAGGCGGGGATGTAGCGGCGCCCTGAATCCGCAATCCGCTCTAGCGGGGCTGAACTCCCCTCCGAGGGGGTCCGCTCCGGTCGCTCCGCCGCCGGGAGCGTCGATGGCTCGGGTCCCTCGCGGTGTCGGCTCGTGAACCAGGTCAGGTCCGGAAGGAAGCAGCCTTAAGCGATCACCGGCAGGCGCGTTTGGGAGCCCCCGAACCGGAGTCCTCGGTGGCGGCAGGCGTTCGGAATCCGGATTCTCGACGAGGGGTGCACGGTCCTTTTTTTGGATTGTTGTTCGTGCGGGTCTGCGCTCGGGCGCGGTTCCGCAACTCACGTGCCGGTCTCGTTCAGGGCGCTTGTGGAGCCTCGTGGCGGTCTCGGTTCATGGGCACTTCTGGAAGATCAACCACGAGCGGTTGCTGTGCGTGGCGATGAAGCCCGGAGGGATGGAAACGGCGGCGTGGGGATCCTTCGGGTCGAGGATGTAGTCGCGTTCGATTTCCATGCTCGCAGGGTCCACGTAGGTGCCCGTTTCGATCTGTTTCGCTTCGGCGCTCACGATCAAGCCGGGCCTGCCTTTCAGGTACAGCGCGAGCAGGGGGATGGGCGCGTGGTTGGGTACTCCGACGGGACCGCACTTCAAGGCGATCGCTTTGCTTTTGACGAGCGCCAACAGGTCGCTTTGGATGCTTTCTTGGTGGGCCAGTTTGCTTAGCTCTCCGTGGGCCGATTTGATCTGTGCGGGCAGAGTCGCCACGAGCGCTGCGAGCACGACTGCGCCGGCGGCCATCCAAGGCGTGCGCCGGCGGTCGTCCTTGGCCAACGCGATCCAGCCGAACACCCCGGCGCCGCAGAACAGGCACAGGATCGCGGAGGTGAGGAACGCATAGCGCGTATCGATCGGCAGGCCGAACGCGGCTATCAGGGCGAAAACTAGGACGGCGACCACGCCCGCGAGCGCTCCCAGGCGAGCTTTCTCTCGCAGCCACAACAAGGACAAGATGCCGCCCAAGGCCGCCCCGGCAAGCACAGCCGGGCGCAATATCTCGCCGATGCGCCGCGGAATGTATTGGGGCACGTCGCCGATCCCGGTGGCGCGCCCGAGCGTGGTGGCGGTGTGTTTGGTGTTCGTCAAGGACCACATCGCGTTGCCGGTCACCGCCAGGTCGCTCGCGATCCAAAACAGGGGTGCTGCCACCGCCAGCAGGCCCAGCCGCGCCAAGTCTCGGCGCGAGCGCCCGGAGGACACGACCAGCACGACCCAATAAATCCCAGAAAAAAACCACGCCTCGGGCCGCAACAGGCCGGCTAGGCCGAGCAGGACCAGAACCGGCGCGCCGGCCCGGCGATGCTTCGTCTCCACCAAGAGGGCGCTCAGCACGAGCAGGGTGTAGGGGACGTCCACATAGGCGCGCACCCCATAGGAGAGGACCGGCACCCTGGTCAAGAACAAGAGCGCCGCCACGATGCCGGCGGCTCGCCCGAACCAAGCTTCGCCGAGCCGGTAGAGCACCCAGCCACAGGCTGAGAGGGCCAGGAATGCCAAAGCCACCACGATCGTGCTCTCGGCGCTGGCCCCAAGCGGAGCCAAGGGGATGCCCAAGGACCTCGATCAGGGGGTGGGGCGTGGGCGCGATCGGCAGGCCGTATTCGGGCGTTTCCCCGCGCGTGATCTGGGCTCCCCACACCAGCCCGTACAGCGTGTCGTAGTTGACGAAGCCGACCCCCGCGATTATGCGTAGCAGCGCTGCTCCCGCAACGATCGCAAGCGTCGGCCACAGCCAGCCCAAACGGGGAGCCGCGATGCGCGGCAGGCGTACGCGCGGGATCGTCCTCGAATCGCTCACAGCGGCGCAACGCTATCCGCTCCGCCCGCCCTTGTGGGCGGCATGCCCTGACAGTAGAATCGTTGCGCGGTAAGCTGATCGCAGGGGCCAGGCGGGGGTTGGACTTTGGCGGAGGGGTTGACAAGTTCGGGATGTGTCTTGCGGGCGGGGTGGATGCTCTGCCTGCTCGCGCTGACGCTCCTGCTCGCGCCGGCTGCGCACGCGTCGAGCCCCGTGAACAGCATCTCGGCGGGTGCCGGCACCACGTGTGCGCTAACCGATACGAGCGGGGTTGAGTGCTGGGGATGGAACTTCTACGGCACACTCGGCGTGGGCGCGCTCGACGGCCCGCAGAACTGCTACACGGTGGACAACCCCGTCGGGTGCAGCATCACGCCGGTCGCCGTCAGGGGTCTCGGCAGCGGCGTGCGCGCACTGGCATCCGGATACGCGCACACGTGCGCGCTGACGGACGCGGGCGGGGTGGAGTGCTGGGGCTACAACACCGCCGGGCAGCTCGGCGATGGGACCAACACGGGGCCGCAACTGTGCAGCAGCGAACATCCCACCCCGTGCAGCAGCATTCCCGTCACCGTCAGCGGCCTGGGCAGCGGTGTGAGCGCGATCGGCTCCGGCTGGGACCAGACGTGCGCGGTGATGGACTCGGGGGCGGTCGAGTGCTGGGGAAACAACGGCGACGGACAACTCGGCGACGGTACGACCGCCGACAGCTCTAAGCCGGTAGCTGTGCAGCTGCCCGAAGGCATGAAGGCGACGGCCGTCGCCGGCGGCAACCAGCACATGTGCGCGTTGACGAGCGCGGGTGGCGTGGAGTGCTGGGGCTACAACGGATGGGGCCTGCTCGGCATTGGGATTGAAACCGGCCCGCAGAGCTGCGAAGAAGACCCCTGCAGCACCACCCCGGTCGCGGTGCATCTGCCCGAAGGCGTGACGGCCACCGCGATCGCCTCCGGCGGCTACCACACGTGCGTGGTGACGAGCGCGGGCGGCGTGATGTGCTGGGGTCGGGGTGAAGAAGGCGAGCTCGGCAACGGCAGCGACACGGAAAGCTGGACGCCCGTGCCGGTGCAGCTGCCGGAAGGCGTCACTGTCAGGGCGATCGCCTCCGAGTCCTTCCACACGTGCGCCTTGACCAGCACGGGCAGCGTCCTGTGCTGGGGCTACAACGGCAACGCCCAGCTCGGCGACGGAACCCACAGCGGCCCCGAAACGTGCGCGGAGGAAGCCTCGTGCAGCACCGTCCCCGTCGCCGTCAGCGGGCTCGAAGGGGCAGCAGGCTCGATCGCCACCGGCGGCGAATACGGCTGCGCCGTTGGCGAGACAGGTGGAAGGGTGCAGTGCTGGGGCTACGACGGCACCGGTGGGCTCGGCATCGGCAACATGTCCTTCTCCCTGACCCCGGCGCCGGTGCTCGAACTGATGTCGAGCCTGTCGGTGTCGGTGACGGGTGCCGGCTCAGGGACGGTCTACTCGAGCAAGGCCGGGATCGAATGCGGCGCTCCCGCTCCGACGTCCTGCACCGCTCTGTTCGCGCCCAGCTCGACCGTGACGCTGCAGGCCGCCGTGGCACTCGGCGGCGCCTTCGTGGGCTTC
This sequence comes from uncultured Solirubrobacterales bacterium, assembly GCA_963726465.1. Classification (GTDB taxonomy): domain Bacteria; phylum Actinomycetota; class Thermoleophilia; order Solirubrobacterales; family Solirubrobacteraceae; genus Palsa-744. The sequence goes on along the minus strand of CAVSCQ010000045.1, from coordinate 24,119 downwards.
ACCGGCTCCGGTTGCGGCGGCACTACGTGCACGGTGCCAATGAGCGAAGCGCACTCGGTTACCGCGACCTTCGCACTGGCCCCGCTCGCGTCGATCGGCGCGCCGTCGCAAGGCGGTACCTACCCCGCCGGCGAAGCGGTGCCCACCAGCTTCTCCTGCACCGAGGGCTCCAGTGGCCCCGGACTGTCCTCCTGCGAGGACTCGGGCGGCGCCGGCGGTGGCACGGGAGTGCTGGACACCTCGACCGCCGGAGGGCACACCTACACCGTGACCGCCACCTCGAAGGACGGGGCCAAGAGCAGCACTTCGATCGGCTACACGGTCGTCGCGGCGCCGGGCAGCCCGCCACCTGCGACGACGACGCCTGGCCCCGCGCCAGGACCGAAGCCTGTCCCGGTCGTGCCCGCGCCCAAGGTCTTGCTCGGGGCCGTCCTGGCTCCGGTCGTGCACGGGCACACGGGGATGCGGCTCAGCTGCAGCGGTGGGTCGAGCGGCGGCGCCTGTCGCGGGACGGTGGTGCTAAGCGCTCGCAAGCGGGTCCTCGTGCGGGTCCACGGGCGCCGTCGCTTCAGCTACGAGACGATCGTGCTCGCTCGCGCCGACTACGACGTGCGCGGCGCCCGTGGCCAGACGGTCGTGTTGTGGCTGACGAACCCGGGAATACGGCTGTTGAACGGCGCCCGTCGCCATCGAGTACAGGTACGGGCCACGGTGACGCTGGACGGCGGGCATGCTGTCTTCCGCACGCTCACCCTGCAGGGCTAGCTGCCGCCGCGCGCCGCCTCGGACGGCGAGGGCGCGCCAGTAGACTGGGCAACCGGTGGCCGACAGCGCTCAATCCCTGTACAGAAGGCATCGCCCGCGCTCGTTCGCCGACGTCGTCGGGCAGGAGCCGGTGGTGCGCACGCTGCGCAACGCGGTGGAGCGCGGGATGGTCCACCACGCCTATCTGTTCGTGGGCTCGCGCGGCACCGGCAAGACCTCGATGGCGAAGATCTTGGCCTCGTGCCTGAACTGTGAGCAGGGCGGGCCCACGGTGAATCCTTGTGGGCGCTGCGATTCGTGCCGGGCGATCGCCTCGGCCACCTCGCTCGACGTGATCGAGATGGACGCGGCCTCCAACAACTCGGTCGACGACATCCGCGACCTGCGCGACTCGGTTGCGTTCGCGCCGGTGTCGGGACGCCACAAGGTGTACATCCTTGACGAGGCCCACATGCTCTCCCAGGCCGCTTGGAACGCGTTCCTGAAGACCTTGGAGGAGCCGCCCCCGAGCACCGTGTTCGTGCTGGCCACGACCGAGGCCTCCAAGGTGCCGGCGACCGTGGTCGATCGTTGTCACCGCTTCGACTTTCACCGCCCAACCGTCGAGCAGATCGCTTCGGTGGTGATGCGTGCCGCCGAGGCCGAGTCGATTCAAGTCCCGCCCGAGGCGGTCGCCGCGATCGCACGCTCGGCCACCGGCAGCTTCCGCGACGCGTTGGGGACCTTGGAGCAACTGGTCACCTACAGCGGCACCACAATCGCTTTGGAGGATGTCTTGGCCGTTTTGGGGGTGGCCGACGAGCAGTTGCTCTCCGATGCTTTCGACGCGGTCCAAGCCGGTGACGCGCGCGCCACGTTGCGCGCCGTAGCTCGCTGTGCCGACGGGGGTCGCGACGCCGCTTCGTTCACCCGCGATTTGGAGGGACGGGCGCGAGAGCTGTTGGTGGTGCAGACCTTGGGCGACGTGCCTCCCGAGTTGTCCTTGACGCCGGAGATCGACGAGCGCCTGCGCGAGCAGGCCCATCGCTTGGGCGCCGCCGAGGTAGTGAGGGTGCTCGACCTGTTGGGCTCCGCTTTGGAGGCGGTGCGAGCCGGCGCCGATCCCCCGCACGCAACTGGAGTTGGCTTTGGTCAAGGCTGCAACCCCCGCCACCGACGGCTCTACTAAGGCCCTCTTGGCGCGCATTGCTCGGCTCGAGCAGGCTTTGGTGGGCGCCCCGCCGCCGACCGCACCGGTAGGCGCCCAGGGTGCGGGCGCGCCGACCGCACCGGTTTCAGAGCCTCCCGCGGTTCCGGCCCCGCCCGCTTCTCCACCCGTCGCAAGTACTCCTGTGCCGTCCGCGGAAGCGGCGCCGATCGAGGTTCCCGAAGCGGCGCCCGTGCCCCAAACGGCGCCTTTGCCTGACGCGGCATCCGTGCCTATGCGTACATCCGTGGCGGTTGAGGAGCCCGTGCCTGCCCAAGCGGACGGGCCCGCCGAGCCCGCCGAAGCGGTAGAGGAGATCTCCGAGTCCGCTCAGTCGGCAGAGCCCGCCGGCGCCCAGGTCGCCGTTGCGCTCCCACCGCCCGGCGACCTCGACGCGCTGTGGCCCGCGGTGCTCGACACGGTTCGCGACCAGCACAAGCTCCTGCGTGCCTTCTTCAGCGAAGCAGCGCCCACGGGCATCACCGAGGACCACATCACGATTGCCTTCCCGGTGAGCGCCTCCTTCAATAAGCGCAAAGCCGAGGAGCCCGACAACCGCAAGATCCTGCTCGACGCCTTGAAGGCGCTCACGGGCCGCCGCTACAGCGTCACCTTCGAGCTCTCCGAGGACGCTCCCATCGCGGGTGGCATCGACCTCCAGGCCCTTAGCGAGGAGGAGATCGTGGCGCGCTTGATGAGCGAGCTGGACGCCGAGGAGGTCTCACCCGAGCAGCTCGCACAACAGAAAGGCAGCAACCAGTGACCCCCCCACAGCAGCGACCCAACATGCAGCAGATGCTCAAGCAGGTCCAAAAGATGCAGCAGGACATGGAGCAAGCCCAAGAGCAATTGGCCGAGGAAACCGTCGAGGCCTCCGCCGGTGGAGGCATGATCACCGTCACCGTATCCGGGGATTTGCAAGTGCGCTCGGTCAAGATCGAGCCCACCGCGGTCGACCCCGAGGACGTGGAGATGCTGTGCGATCTCGTCTTGGCGGCCACCAACGAGGCTTTGCGCTCCGCCCAGGACTTGGCGGCCTCGAAGATGAACGCCGTCACCGGCGGTCTCGATCCTGGCGCGCTTGGCGGCCTCGGGTTGCCGGGGCTCTAGCCATTGAGCTCCTTCGCGCCCCCTGTCCAGCGGCTCGTCACCGAGCTATCCAAGCTGCCCGGTGTCGGCTCGCGCACGGCCCAGCGCTTGGCCTTCCATATCCTCAGAACCTCCTCCGAGGACGCCTTCGGTCTGGCCGAGGCGATCAAGGAGGTCAAGGAAAAGGTGGGCCTATGCGAGGTCTGCTTCAACCTGGCCGACGAACCACGCTGCCGCATCTGCCAAGACACCCGTCGCGACGCGTCCGTGATCTGCGTGGTCGAGGAGCCCTCCGACGTGATCCCGATGGAGCGCACCCACGAATTCCACGGTCTCTACCACGTCTTGGGAGGTGCTTTGTCTCCAATCGACGGTGTCGAGCCCGAGGACCTCAAGATCGATCAGCTCTACGCACGGGTAGGGGATGCGCGCGAGGTCGTGCTGGCCACCAATCCGACGACCACCGGCGAGGCCACCGCCTTGCACATCGCCGAGGAGTTGCGCCACCGGGTGCCCAATCTGACCGTCACCCGGCTTGCTTCGGGCTTGCCTGTGGGCTCGGACCTCGAGTACGCCGACGAGGTCACCTTGGGCAAGGCCCTGGCCGGACGCCGCTCCTTGTAGCCTCAGGCAAGTGCCTGAGATCGTGGTCATGAAGTTCGGCGGGACCTCCGTCGCCGACGCTGAACGCATCAAGCGCGCCGCGCGGCGAATAGTCGCCAAGCGCGAGGCCGGCTTCGGCGTCGTGGCTGTCCTGTCTGCGCGCGGCAAGACGACCGACGAGCTGATCGCGATGGCCGAGGAGGTCTCCACGGCGCCCGACCCGCGCGAGATGGACATGCTCCTGTCCACCGGCGAGCGCATCTCCTGTGCCCTGTGCGCAATGGCGATCAACGATCTCGGCCACCGTGCTATCTCCCTGACCGGCTCCCAAGCGGGCATCGTCACCGACACTTCCCACACCAAGGCCCGTATCCTCGACGTGCGCGCCGACCGCGTCAGCGCTGCTTTGGCCGAAGACAACATCGTGCTCGTCGCAGGCTTCCAAGGCGTCTCCACCTCCGACGACGTCACCACCTTGGGGCGCGGTGGCTCAGACACCACTGCCGTCGCTGTCGCCGCCGCCGTGGGCGCCCGCGAATGCGAGATCTACACCGACGTGCCCGGCGTCTTTAGCGCCGACCCGCGCATCGTGCCCGACGCGCGCAAGCTGGGAACCGTGTCCTTCGAGGAGATGCTCGAGATGGCGGCCTCCGGCGCCGGCGTCTTGCAATTGCGCTCTGTCGAGTACGCCCGCAACGAGGGCGTGCGTATTCACTGTCGCTCCTCCTTCGAGGACGCCCCCGGTACCGTTGTGCTCTCAGAGGGAGAAACCGTGGAGCAACCACTCATCACAGCCGTCACCCACTCGACCGCCGAGGCGCGCGTCACCTTGATCGGGGTGCCCGACGAGCCGGGCGCGGCCGCACGCATCTTCGAGGCCTTGGCCGAAGCCAACGTGAACGTGGACATGATCGACCAGAACGTCCCCACCTCCGCCGGGGGCCGGGCCGAGATCTCCTTCACCGTCCCCCACGAAGACCTGCGCATTGCGACAGCCGCCTTGGAGGCCAAGGGAGAGAGCGTGTGCCAGCGGATGGAGACCCAAAGCGAGATGGGCAAGGTCTCGATCGTCGGCGCCGGCATGCGCTCCCACCCCGGTGTCGCCGCCAAGGTGTTCAGCGTGCTAGCCGGTGAGGGCATCAACATCGAGATGATCTCCACCTCGCCGATCAAGATCTCCTGCGTGATCGCACGCGACCGGGTCGAGCGGGCTGTGCAGTCCCTGCACTCCGCCTTCGAGCTGTCCGGGCCCGGGACGGTCGGCATCGAGGAGCCTTTCAAGGCTCGTCCAACGGCCTGATCTTTGGCCATTTGGATAAACCGCGTGGGCATTAATTGTGACCGCCCAGCCCACTGATCCGAATAGTGTCCGTGGCTCTTGACTTTCGCAACGAGCGCGGCTAGCGTGCCCCCGATCAACGTTAGGTAAAGACGGAAACTGGGGAAGTCCGCCGAAGAAACCAGCACACGAAGGCCAGCACGAATCGTTGACGACTCGGACGGATACGGGCGTCGTGCTGGATTTGATTTCAACGCGCGTCACGGGAGACAAGGTTGGAGGCAACCAGCGGTCAGGTAGAGCGAAAGCCGGCTATTCAAGCCGACTTCGACGCTTCACTGGCCACAGGTTCAATAACGAGGCCGGGCCGCCGGGGAGGGCTGGGGCGGAGGATCGGACCTGGGCCGATCCTCGAGACGCGCGGTCCCGCCGCAAGCTTGGCCAGGGACTCGATCTTCCGACGCATGTTGCTTGGCGCCGACATCGTGGCGATAGTGGCCGCTTTCGCGGTCGCTACCGAGATCTCTGGCGGACGCTTGCACATGGCCCGCATCTGCCTGGTCGGCCTGCCCTTGGTCGTCTTGGGCGCAAAGCTTTTCGGCCTGTACGACCGCGACGAGGCGGTGATCCGCAAGACCACTTTGGACGAGTTGCCAAAGCTGGTTCAGGTGGCCACCCTGTGCGCCCTCTTGGCATGGCTGGCCGAGCGACCACTCGGCTACGGCATGCTCACCCACAGCGATGTCCTTTTTCTGTGGCTCGCTATGGTGAGCTTCCTGGTCGTGGGACGCTGCTCGGCTCGGGCTTTGGCATTGCGTGTCTCTCCGGTCGAACGTTGCCTGTTCGTGGGCAGTGCCGCCTCCGAACAGACGATCCGCTCGCGCCTGGTCAAACACGGCGGCGTCAAGGCCGAGATCGTCGCCCACGTCGACCTTCACGAGATCGAGCCGTGGTCAGCCGACACGTTCTCCCAGCGCAAGCTCGGCGAGATACGCGACCTGGCCACCAAGATGGACGTGCATCGGGCGATCGTGTCTCCCAGCGACAGCGAAGCGGGGGAGATGCTCGACCTGGTCAGGACTTTGAAAGCAGCGGGCATACGAGTAAGCGTGGTGCCGCGCCTGCTGCAGGTGATCGGCTCCTCGGTCATCTTCGATGATCTGCACGGCGTCACCTTGATGGGAGTGCGCCGCTTCGATTTGACGCGCTCCTCGGCCATGGTCAAGCGAGCTTTCGACTTGATCGGCGCGACCTTGGGTCTGCTCGCCGTCGCGCCGCTGATGATCGCGATCGCGATCGCGATCAAGCTTGACTCTAAAGGTCCCGTCTTCTTCCGCCAGATGCGGGTCGGGCGCGATGAGCGTCGCTTCGGGCTGTTCAAGTTCCGCACGATGGTCCCCGAAGCCGAGCAGCTCAAGCACACCTTGGTCGATCGCAACGAAGCCCAAGAGGGCCTCTTCAAGATCGCCGAGGATCCCCGGGTAACGCGCGTCGGCAACTTCCTGCGCAAGACCGCCTTGGACGAGCTGCCCCAGCTATTCAACGTCCTGCGCGGCGAGATGAGCTTGGTCGGGCCGCGCCCTTTGATCCTCGATGAGGATCAGCGCATCGAAGGCTGGCACCGTCGCCGCCTTGCACTACATCCTGGCATCACCGGCCACTGGCAGATCCTTGGCCCGGCGACCGTGTCCCTGCGCGAAATGGTGGCGATGGACTACCTCTATGTCGCCAACTGGTCGCTATGGACGGACGTAAAGATCCTCGTGCGAACCGTCCCGCACGTCCTGTGCCGCCGCGGCCTTTGAGGCCAGGATCTCCCCGATCGCCGCTTCGAAGTCCCCGCGGGCGTCTTTGAGCAAGCGTGGAGAGCGCTCATAGCTCACCGAGCTCCGCTCGGGGCGTCTCACAAGCAAGAACACCAGCACCCCAAGTGCGAGCAGCCAAGCTATGGAGATCGTGAGAATAGTCATTTGCCTTGGGTTCCTATTCGCGTGCTGTGCGTCGATTCCTGGTCTTACCTGACTTATCGGCCGTGAGGGACTTGCCCTTTAAGGCCGACATAGGCCTGCCCTTTACTTCGGACAAATACGTCGTCTATTTGATACCGGACGGGGCAGACTGAACATATGTCCAGGATGTTTCCGACTCGTGTCCTATTTGTAATGACCGTCTCTATCGTCTTCTAACCCTGAAAGAACGCGCAAAGAGCGCAGCCTCTTTCCTGCTCGCGAGCTTTCTGTGACCGAGTGCACTCAACGGGGAACACGCGCCCAACAGATCCAATGCGCAGCTTCGCTGAGCGCCGGAGTGCGGGCGCTCAGCCTTCGATGACGCCGAACTCCTGCGAGTAGATCGCTCCTGCTTGCCCTTCGGCCAAGGAGGCGGGCGCGGCGGGCGTCACGCCCAGTCCCGTTTCTGTGTAAGACGTGTTGAGGATGTTCGCGAGATGCTCAGGCGAGGCAATCCAGGCAGCCACGATCGCCTTTGGCGTCGCCAGGTACAGGGTGCCCCAAGCGATGTTCTCGCCGAGCGTGTAGCCGACCTGATCGTTGGGGATATAGCCGCTCGCTTCGATGCGCTGAAACGGGGTCTCGCCACTGGGTGAGACGTGGGCGAAGTAGTCGTCTTGCGCCATTTCCTCAGAGTGCCATTCGGCGGCCTGAGTCAGGTCGGCGTTGGGGTGCAAAGGCAGCTCTCCGCTACGGGCCCTCTCCTGGTTGACCAAGCACAGAGTGGCTTGATCGACCGCTTCCAGGTTGCCCGCTTCAGGCATCAGTTCGGTGTTTTCGCAAGTCGTCCCCAGCACCTTCGCGATCGTGAGCGCGGTCGAGGGAGCCGCGCTCACCGTCGTTTCCTTGGGTCTGCTGGACTGGTGTGAGGCGGGCTGGGTGCGTGGGGCGGGCTGGGCCTGCTTGGTGCGCTTGCCCGTCCGTGAGGACTTGCCGCTCGTCCGCGCGCCGCCGGTCGAGTGCGAGCTCTTGACATGTTTGGCCCGGACGCACCTGTGAGCGTGCTTCGTTGCGTGCTTGTGGTGGCGCTTGCTTTTGGTCTTTGCCGTGCAGCTAACTCGAGCGTGTTTGCCGTGGTGGCGCGCGGCACCCGTCCCGGCCCCAAGCGCCCCAGAGGCGAACATCGCGCATGCGAGGGCCAAGATCGCCGCCGTGAGAAATGCCTTCATGCGTGGCCTATCGGCCGGGAGGCGCCCTTGTCTTAGGGGTCAAGCCCCCATCCGGGCGGATTGCGGGATGCGCCCAGTGTCTCTGCGGCTTTATGCTTGGAGCGATGGTGGGGGACTGCGCATGAGGTTCGCCTGGCTGATCGTCGCCGCGATTCTGCTGGTGGGCTTGGCGGGCACGGTGGTGGCCGTGCACGGACGTGAAGCGCCCACCCAGTTCGTCTCCGCCCAGCAGTCTCTCGCGCCGGTCGGTTCGGTCCAATTGGCGAGCCTGGTCTCGACCACGAGCGATCCTCGCCCCGGCTACGCCGGCCGGGCCAAGGCCGCTCACTGCGTGGCGGGCAGCTCAGGCGCCTTGGGCAACCCATGGACGTGCGTGGTGCGCTATCCCCGCCTGCCCCGGGTGAGCTACCGGGTCCTCGTGCACGCCGACCTTTCGATCTTCGGCTCCGGTCAGCCCGAAGGCGCCCCTTTGCACGGTAGGCTCACGATCAAAGGTTGCTGCGTGGCCTCAGGCGTGGCCCCTTAGCGCCCAAGTCCGCGGCGCCGACCCACCTTCAGCTCTGCCCACCTGGACCTGAAGTCCACGGTCGTCGAGGCGCGGAGCAGCTGCGTCAGTCGAGCTCTTTGCGCAGCTTGCCCAAGGCCCTGTAGATGCGGCCCTCGATGGCGCTCTCGCCCTCGCCGAGCACGCCGGCCACCTCGCGCAGCTTCAGATCGGCGCCGAAGCGCAGGGCCAGCGCCTCGCGCTCGTCCTCGCCCAGCGCTTGCATGGCCCGCTGCAGCTCGTCGCGCTGCTCTACGGCGCTCAAGGCCGGGTCGGCTTGCTCTTCGGCCGTGCCCGCGCCCACGTGCTGCAAGGCCCTGTCTTCGTGGGTCTTGCGGCGCGCGTTGTCGCGCAACAGATTGAGGGCGATCGTGTAGAGCCAGCGCCGCTCGCTGCCCTTGCGTGGGTCAAAGCGCCCGCGTGAGCGCAACACGCGCTCAAAGGTCTCAGACAAGAGGTCCTCGGCCAGAGTCCGGTTACCGGTGTGGTAGGCCAAGAACGCGTACAGCCGCTCGGAGTGCTCCTCGAACAGCCTCTCGAAGTTGTCCGCTTTCATGCGCAACCCCATTCTGGCGGGTTGGCCCGTACCGAGACGAGCTTGGGTGGAGGGTGTCAGTTCGTGGGCCATCGGCTCTCCTTCTTGGCCAAAGGCCCCGGGATGGGCTCCCGGGGCCTTTGCCTACGCTTCATATGAGCTTTCGCTCGCCTGTGCTTCGTCTGCCGTGTCCCTCTAGCAGAGGTTGTACTTGTGCGTCTGCGTGACCGTTTTGCCGCTGGCCGTGACCGCGGTGATGGTGACCGTGGCCGAGCAAGGCAGGCTCACGAGCGTCACGTTCTTGGAGGCCTTTTTGCCCTTGAGCACCGACACGATTTTGCCGTTGACCTTGAGCGTGACCTTACGCAGCTTGGACTTGTTGGGCACGTTGATGTGGATCTTCACGTGCTTGCTGCTGGTCGTTGCTTTCTTGGTCGTGGTGGCTGCCAGCACGCCGCTGTTGGCGGGGCCTGCGACCGTCACGGTCGACGAGTTGTAGGTGTTGGTGACGTTGTTCGTCGTGTTGTTCGTCGAGTTGTTCGTTTCGTTGATGAAAGTGTTTTCGTTGCAGGCGTTGTTTTCGGAGCCCTGCCCGTTGTTGTCGCCGACGTTGCCGCTGCCGTTCTGGATGTTGCATTCGCCGCCGTACTGGGCGTTGGCCGCGTTGCCGCCGCCGTTTGAACCTGAGCCTTTGCTTTTGCCGTGACCGCCCTCACCGGCGAGCACGCCGCCGGTCGTGGCGACCAGTAGGCCGACGGTCAGACCGGCCACCGCGAGCCTGCGAGCACCGGCCCTGCCGCCCTTGGCGCCGGACTTGGCGCGGGCCATGGCCGTGGTCTTGATGCGGTCCAGGTCAAGCGGGCTGGCCTGGGGGCGCTCGTCGCGCAGGCGCTGAGCGACGCCCTCCAACTCATCCGTGTGTGCGTCCTCTTTGCGCGGCATCTGATCTCCTGGTCTCCTGAGTGGGTTTGCTGAGAGAAGTCTCGTTATGGCCCTATACGAACGAGCCCCCTTTTTCCGACACTCGCAGCAAAATGTTTGGTCTCAGAGGTTGGTGATCGCGAACTTGCCCGAGGTCAGCGCTTCGAAGCGCAGACGGGGGGCTGCCCGTTCCCACACGCGCGGATCGTGGCCGTGCAGGACTTCAGCCGCGTTCCTGAGGCCCCCCTCGAGCGGGTTCAACGCGATTGCGTGGTTGATGGCCCTATGTGGGTTCACGCCCGCACCTGCCTGGGCGACAGCCAGCCAGAACCACTGTTCCCAGCTCTGCGGTTCAAGGCCCACTGCCTGGCTCATCGCCGGCACGGCCGCTTGGGCGTAGCCCAGCTTGAGGTCACAGATGCCCACGATCGCATAGGCCTGGGGGCGCTTGGCCGACAGCGACAGCGAGGACAACGCCTCTTCCTTGGCGCTCGCGCATTCGCCCTGCAACAGCTCTTGGCCTGCCCTGTGCAGACGTGTGTAGGAGGTGGCCACAAGCAAAGGAGTCACGGCCAGCACGAGCCAGCCCAGCGCCACCGCCGTACGTCCCAACGGCAGCCCTGCAAATCCCGCTTTGCCGTCTTCGCGGCGTGCCAAGCCGAGCCCCGCCAGCATGAACACGCCGAGCGTCACGGCCGGCATCTGCCAATCCCAGTCAAACCCTTGGTGGACCGCCCAAGCCAAGACCAGCGCGAGCAGAGCGGCGAAGATCGCCCGGTCGGGCCCGCGGATGCGCGCGGCCAAGCCCACGAGCATGCCCAGCACGACGATCCCCACCAACACGAAGCCCACGATCCCCAGCTCCGCGAGGCTCTGCAGGTACAGCGAATGGGCATCGACAACGTACCCCTTTTCGGTGCGGTAGCGCGGGTAGTACTGCTGATAGGTGCCCGCCCCGGTGCCTCTCAGCTTCTGGGTTTTGTAGACGTCCAAAGCCACGCGCCACAGAGGCAAGCGCCCGTCGTTGGCGGGGTCGGTGAGCCGGTCCCTGGTCTGGACCTTGTGGGCTTCGTGGGTGCCTTTTACAAATTTGGAGTACTCCCTGCTCGCGAAGCCGCCCGCCCCAAAAGCGAGGGCCACGATCAGGGCGACCATGCAGACCGCCGCGCCCACGCCGGCCCTGACCGCCAGGCGGGGGGGCGTGCGCACCACCGGCGTGGCTTCGATCTGGCGGTCTGCCAGAAGCAGCACGGCTCGTATGACTCCCGCCCCGACCATGCAGATCGCTACGACCACCGCCACGTGGTGGCCTTGGGAGACCGCCAGCGCGTCGGTCGGGTGCTTGGTGGCCAGCTCGGTCGCATCCCACGCTGAGCGCATCGCGATCGCCGTGGTCGGGACCGCCGCGAGCAGGGCGGTTGGCAGGGTGGAGAATCTGGTCAGCAGGCAGTAAGCGATCAGCCCGATCGCCGCCACTCCCAGCGCTCCCCTGGAGAAAGTCAGCAGCAAGGCGGCCCCCACGCCCGGCAACACGGCCGCCGCGATCACCCTGACTGCCGGGTGCTCGGATCGGTCGGCGCTCAGGTGGAAGCCCAAGATCAGCACGATCGCCGCCACCATCCCCTCCGCGTTCCAGTAGGTCAGGGGGTAGTTCAAGCGGTCCGCATAGAAGGAGGTCGCGGTCGGCCAAGTGTGGGGCAGCACTCGCGAGACGAGCCCCACCAGACAGACCACGGCCAGTCCGCCCGCCACCGCCTTCACCAGCCATGCGGCCCTTGCGCGCGTGTACCTGACCGAGCCGTACAACAAGAAGGCCAGCACATAGAGCAGCACGCGCGAGTAGGCGTCCAAGGTATGTGCCGTGGCCTGCGACCACCCCGCTGAGGCCAACGTGAAGGCGGCATACAGAACAAGAGCCCCGAGCGGGATCGCCAGCGAGCGGCCAAGCCCCTCGAATGGACGCTCCGCCAAGGTGGTCCTCAGCACGAGCGCACCGGCCAACACGAGCGCCACATAGCCCGTCGCGCTCGGGAAGTAGCCCCCCGCTTCGAAGCTCAGGTAGATCAGCGTGGCCGGCGCCAGTGCGATCAAGGCCACCCAGCCGATCCGCTCCATGGTGGAGCGTGAGGCCGTTTCGCTCAGAGGCGCATCCAGCGCCGAGGCTGTGCTTTGGAGCGCTCCCGCCGGCACTCCCTGAGGTTACTTGGAATGTGGAGCTCGTCGGAGCTCAGAGCTAGGCAGCCACCCGCCGTGAGTCACCGGCCGATGGCTGCCCTTGCTCTGTCGGCGCCTGGGAGAGGGGTAGGCGCGGAGAGCGGTCGGCCTGGGCAACGCCGACCGCTCTCCTGTTGGAGTCCCCTTGCCGCGCTGTCGCGCATACCGTGAGCGTCAGCACGATCAAGAAGGTCCAGATGGGGATCGCGATTAGGAGGATTAGCATTCTTCACTAAGTTTATCAGCTTTATAGAGAGACGCAAGGAGGGCGATGCAAAATTTCGTCGGGTGCGCGGCATATGGTGGGTGGATGCCACGCATCAGCTCCTTCTATGGGATCACCATCTGGATGTATTGGAACGAGGGCGCTCACTCTCGGCCGCATTTCCACGCCCGCTACGCTGGCCAAGCGGCATCAGTGGACTTGGCTGGAGCGGTAATCGTGGGTTCGCTGCCACCGCGTGCGCTCACACTTGTGACCGAGTGGACGGCTCTGCACCGTCACGAGCTGCTCGCCAACTGGGAGCACGCGCGCCGCGAAGAGGCACTGGAGCAAATCGATCCCTTGCCCTAAAATCGTGTCATGGAGCAACTCAAAGACGTAACGAGTGTCGAGGTTGTGGGGCCTTACCGACTGCGTTTGGCATTTGACGATGGGACAGTCGGCGAGGTTGACTTCACTGGACGCCAGTGGCGCGGCGTCTTCGAGCCACTTCGCGATCCGGACTATTTCGCCCGCGTGAGGGTCGACCCGGAAGGCGGCACAATCGCATGGCCGAACGGCGTGGACATGGCTCCCGAGCCGCTGTACGCGGAGGCCTGCCAGAGTTCGGCTTCCGTGATTGCCGCAGGCCGTTAGTCTCGACGCAACACCACAATGCGGCAGCTGGCGTGTCCTTCAAACGAGAAGGATCGCGGGCAGCAACACTCCCGTTAGCGGGCCCGCGGGAGCCGCACGTCGGTGGTCTGCGGCACTGCTTGCGGCTCGCCTCGTGCAAAGATCCCCTCATGCAGGACGGCATCACGCAGACCCGCCTTGACCCGGACACGGACGAGCGCTTCGTGGCGCTGCGCCGCCAGCTGGGGGTCAGCTCCTTTGGGCTCAACCAGCTCGTGCTGCAGCCCGGCCAGCGTGGTCGCATTCACCGCCACGAGCGCCAAGAGGAGGTCTACCTCGTGCTCGAGGGCCGGCTGAGTCTGCTGGTCGAGGGCGAGCCGATCGAGCTCGAGCAGGGCGAGCTGATTCGTGTCGCGCCGCAGTTGCGGCGCCAGCTGGTCAATCTAGGGCCAGATCGGGTTGTGCTGCTTGCGCTTGGTGGCGACGGCGAGCATGTGGGTCGAGACGGAGAGGCGTTCGCGTCCTGGGAGGACGAGCGCGGCGCCGCGCCGCAAGAGGTGCCGCTGCCTGAGGATCTGGATGAGCGAGAGCTGGGCTCCTAGGCGCGTCGTGGCTTGGGGTCAGATGTGTAGATGCGCCAATCTCGGCGCATCATGCGCCGAGATGCGGACATAACTCAAAAAACCGATGCCGGTGAGATAGCGGCGCAGGAGCGGGCTTGCGAATGGCCAGTCTGCTCTACCTCTGCTTTCGATGATGGCGGCTTCGCGGAGCGCTTCCAAAGCGCGACGCACGGCCCCGCGGGCCAAGCCGGGGTACACCTGCTCGCCGCGGGCGAGGCGCTCGGCTACCACTAGGCCGAGCTTGTGAAGATCGCAGGCATACCGCTGGTGCTAAATCTTGCGGAGAAGATCGTCACGGCAATGCAGCGGCGCGAGACCAACACCCGCGACCGAGACTTCGCGGACCTCTGGGTTATCAGCCGCACGCATCGACTCGACGCCGAACTGTGTTGCCAATCCTTGATGGGGATCGGTGGCTCTCCGCTCAGCATGCCCCGCCCCGTCACTTGCGGCCAAGATTCACACCATCTAGCAGCGGCTCGCGCCAGTCGCCGCTCGAGACGAATCGGATGGGCTAGACCTACCCGGCGCGTAGGCCGTCCCGGACGCGCCGTACAACTGCGATGCGTAGTTGAGAGCTAGGCCCCACCATTGATCGATCCCGAGCGTAAGCACACCAAACTGACACGATCCGGAGTTCGGGTCGGAGTTACATGCCACACCCACGCTGGTCAGCCCAGCGTAGAACGCAGTCGCCGAGGCGACGCCGATGACAATCGGTGAGCTAGCAGTGACGGCTACGACGCCCGCGACAAATCCCACGCCGGCTGCAACAGTCGCAACGTCGTTCCATCCGTTGGAACCACGACAGCTTCCGTTTGGATTGTGCCCGAGAACGCAAAGACCGGCTGGATCGGCCTCGTTTGTTGGATCTCCGTTTGCGTAGCCGTATGGAGCTTCTGTTTCTTCAAGCGCGGGGTCCAGGCTCACGAACTGACCGGTTTGTGGATCATAATAACGGTGCACTAGGTATACAAGTCCAGTCGCTTGGTCGGTATATCCCTGTCCATACATGAGCGGCGTGCGCAGGCTGCCGGTGGTGTTGATGAGGCCGCCGTACGCGTTGTAGGCGAATGTGGCTCCGGCGGTTCCGTCGGCTGCGAGCAGCGCGCGTGTGGAACCGTTCGCGTCGTGGAAGAAGTATGTGGAGTTGCCCGAGTGGTCGATCTGCTCGATCGGCAGGCCGCCTGGCCCGTAGACGTAGTACATGCTGGCATCGCCGATGATCTCTGGTACTGCGGGCGTGCTGTCCCACGTAAACTGCGCGACACCGGACGTGGTGGTTTCAGAGGTTCGGAGTCCATCGCCGTTGTAGGCATAGTTGCTGGGCGTGGCCGCATAGGTGTAGGTGTCCGTCGTGGTCTTGGCGCTCGTGCCTCCCGGTGTGGTCACGGTTATGTCCGCCCTTACGGCTCCGGCGGGCGTGATCGCCATGAGCGACGTGTCTGACAAGACCTTGAAGCTAGCCGCCGGCAGGCCGGCGAATTCGACGGCTGTTGCGTTGGTGAAGCCGTTGCCCCTGATGGTCACTATCGCGTTGCCCGAAGCCGGCCCGACAGAGGGAGAGACAGCGTTTACTGCCGGGGCCGCCGCGTATGCATAGTGGTCGCCGGTGAGGTTGGCGCTCGTTCCGGCAGGGGTCGTAACGGTGATCGTTGCGGTGCCTGATCCGGTCGGCGCCACGGCCGTTAGCCGCGTATCGGAAATGATGTTCACGTTGGAAGCTGCCGTGGCTCCGAACAGAACGGAGGTTGAGCCGGTAAACCCGGCGCCGGTGATCGTCACTACCGTGCTGCTGCTCGTCGGCCCAGCCGACGGTGAAACGCTTGCCACGACGGGTCCGTCGGCGTAGGTGTACTTGTCTGCAGTGACCACCTTGCTTGTCATCAATGGGGTCTTGACGGTGACGGTGGGGGTTCCGCTGCCGGCTGGCGCTGTGACGGTCAGTTCTGTATCGGATATTACGTTGAGGTTCGTCGCCGGCACGCTGCCGAACAGGACTCTGGTTGCGCCGGTGAACCCGGCGCCGGCGATCGTCACTGTGTTCGATCCGTGCGTAGGGCCTGCCACAGGCGAAATGCTCGTGATGGCCGGTTCTGCGACATATGTGTAGCGGTCGGCCGCCACCGCGACGCTTGTGCCTCCGGGACTGGATACCGCGATATCGACCGCTCCGGCTACGTCGCGCGGTGCGGTCGCGGTCAGTTGGGTATCGGAGATGACTTTGACGTTGGTCGCCGTGATCCCACTGAAGCTCACCGCGGTTGCCTCGGTCAAGCCGCTGCCTTTGATCGTGACCGTGGTTGCGCCGGCGCTCGGTCCTGTGGCGGGTGAGATGCTGCTAACCGTCGGGCTGGGGGCGGTCGCTGCGATCGCAGTCAGGCGTTGTGCCTGGTCGTAGCTGTATTTCGTGGGTAGGCCCCACGTTGGTATGGCGCTGACCCGGTTGCCTGCGGCGTCGTAGCCGTAGGTCGTCGTGCCGGCGGCGCTCGTGCTGTGTGTCAGTTCGGCCGCAGGATCATAAGCTTGGGAGGTGCTGTCGTTGGATGTCAGGTTGCCTGCGGGGTCGTACCCGAAGCTCATGGTGGCGGCTTGCGTGAGTTCGTTCCTTGGGTCGTACGCGTACGCGGTGTTGCCGGAGAGAATCCCCGCGTCGGTTTCTTGGCTGATGAGCCCGTCGGCGTTTCTGGCATAGGCGATGGAGGCTGTCTGTCCATGCGCCAAGGTCGTCGTTGTCCCGGATATAGCGCCGGTCGGGTCATAGCTGTTGACGACGGTGTCGCCGTTGGGATATGTGGTTGTGATCGGGTTTCCGCTTGGGTCATACCCGAAGGTTGTCTTGTGTCCGAGCCAGTCCGTGACTGACACGGGTCGGCCAGCGTCGTCGTATCCACGCGTGACTACCTGGCCGTTAGGGTAGCTGACGCTTGCAATGTCGCCTGCCTTGGTGTAAGTGTAGGCCGTCTTGATGCCGGCACCGTTGGTGACCGATATCACGCGATCGTCCGAGTTGTAGGCATAGGTGGTGGTTCCGGTGCCGTCGGTCATGGACGTGCGGTCGTCGTCCGAGTTGTAGGTAAATTTGACGTTCGAGGTGGCGCCGTCGGAGTAGCTGATCGACGTCAGTCGATTATCGGAATCATGGCCGTAGGTGGTGGTGCGACCGGACGAGTCTTTGGTCGTGACCTTGTTACCGGTGAGTTCGTAAGCGTACTGGGTTTTCTTCCCCCCGGGCCGGGATTCCTGGATCTCGTGGTTTCTGGAGTCGTAGTACCTGACCGTCGTGCCGCCGTCGGGGTTGGTGGTCGTTGTGCAGTTCGTCGCGTTCGCGATGGCCTGGCAACTGCCGTGCCCGGCTGTCAGGTCGTAGCCATAGGTCGTGGTGGACGCAGAGGAGGTGTTGGCTGCGGTCGTCTTGGATACCAAGCGGTTATCAGCATCGTAAGCGTTCTTGGTGACATTGCCGCTGGGGTCTACGAGTTCGGTTTGGTTCCCGTTTGCGTCGTAGCCGTAGGTGGTCGTATGCCCGTTGGGGTCGGTCATTGAGCTCACCTCGCCGTCGGCGTCGTAGGTCGTTGTGGCGGTCTTGTCAATCCGCGAGGACCCCGCGGCTGGGCAGCTGATCCCAGCTGCCACTGCGTTCGCCGCGGCTTCGCATAGGAGCTCGCCGTCCAGGTCATAGACGTAGCCGATGGTATCGGTGGTGCCCTTCGATGGAAACACGCGACGCGACGCGACATTGCCGTCGGTGTCGTAGGTGAGGCGCTCGATTCGTCCTGCGGGGTCGGTGATCGCGGTAAGGTCGCCAGGACGCGAGGCGTCTTCGTAGCTGTAGAGTGTTTTGTTGCCAAGGGGATCGGTGACCGAGATGGGATTGCCGTTGGTGTCATAAGCCCTCGTCGTTGTCTTGCCGAGCGGCGTGGTGCTCGTAACGACCTCTTGTAGTTCGTTATATGTGTATGTCTTTTTGTGGCCGAGGGGGTCTGTCGTGCTGAGCATCTGACCATTCGCGTCATAGGCACTAGTCGTCACGTGCCCCTTTGGATCGGCGGCCGATGTCATCCCAAGGGTGTTTGGGTCATACGTATAGGTCCACGTTCCCTGCTGCTTAGTGCCGGCGCCCTTGGTGACCTCAGTCATGAATCCATCCGCGTATTGCTCGATCGTCTCGTTGCCGTATGGGTCGGTGATCGTCGTTGTACCTCCCAGCGAGGAGAAGTTATCTCCGGTATAAGCGTATGTGGTGGCGAGGCCAGCTGCGTCGGTCTGGACGGTCACACGACTATGCGTGTCGTACACGTTCGCAACGACGCCTCCGCGCGGGTCTGTCATCGACAGCATCCGGTGAGCTTCGTCATAAGAGAAGGACCAGACGCGGCTCATCGGATCGGTCACGGAGGCGAGGTTCCCAGAGCCGTCATAGCTGTAGTGCGTACTGCGGCCGAGCGGGTCTGTGACCGTTGAGACGAGGCCGTTGGAGCCGAATGTCACCGAGACTGTTCTGCCCGACGTGTCTTTGACCGTCGCCAAGCTGACCGGACTCGTTGTAGGTAAGGGTGGTCTGATAACCGTTTAGGTCACGTATGGAGAGAAGATGCCCCGTTGCCGAAAAGTGCAGTAGCTCGGTTGCGCGCAGGGTGAATGTGTAGGAGCCGTCACTGCTCTGTTTCAGCGTAGCGTTCGCCGAAGGTGGAAGCGTAAATGCTCCCGAGCCGGCCGGGGTGGCAGGAATCTGAGAGCCATCGTCCAGGGTTATGATGATCGTGCCGTCTTCGGTAAAGGTCAAATGCTGGTCCAGTGATGAGCTCCAGCCGTACCCGAAGATTCCAGGAGTGGTTGCATCCAGGGTGTTGTATGTCCGTGTCAGCTTCAGCCCAGGACCGCGTCCAGCGAGGGAGATGTCGGTAAACGTATGCCAGAAATCGCCACTGGCGCAATCGATCGGGTGGGCTCCCGAGACGCAGCCAGTGTTATGAGTAACGGCGTTTGAGGATCCCACCGCGGTGCTGATCGGCGCCTCGTGGTTCCCGACACAAATCGGGATGCTTAGATCCACGAACGGAGTACCCTTCAAGCTGCCGGTCGGTGGGGCACCGTTGTAGAAGGCGTCCGCGGATACGTAGTAGACGTTATTCCACGGCGCCGAAGCGACGAGATACCACCAGATATTGCCGTCGGCGACGGTGAAGCCCTGGACCCGACAACTGATCGATACGGCCGTGGATGACGGGATCGTGGGGCCGTGCGTGGCGCCCGCATGAGAGTAGTTCGCCCACGTTTCAGCAGGCCCCCCGGTGATCTCTTCGCCGGGCCGCAGGCCCGTCGGGCAGCTTGGCACCCGTTCGTCGACGAACGGCGTGCCGAGCAGGCTTCCTGATGTTGGAGCGCCGTTGTAGAACGCATCGGCTGAGACGTAGTAGGAGCCGTTCCAAGGAGAGGATTTGATCCTGTACCACCAGGTGTTGCCGTCAGCTACTTGGAAGCCCACCAGCTTGCATTCGATCTCTACGATCTGATGTGGTTCGATCGTTTGGCCCTGGGTGCCGCCGGCGTCTGCGTAGCTGGTCCAGGTGTGCGCTTCCCCGCCGGCCGTCTCCGCCGTTGCGCCGGCTTCGGAGGGTTCAGGGCACGTGGGCAACGCTTCGTCTACGAAAGGTGTACCCAGCAGGCCGCCGGAAGTGGCACCGTTGTTATAAAACGCGTCGGCGGAGGCATAGTACGTGTTGCTCCACGGCGCTTGGTTGATGCGATACCACCAATTGTTGCCGTCCGCTACGGGGAACCCGGCCACCTTGCAAGTGACGCGAACGGTTGTCTGCCCGCCGATCGTCAGGCCCGGTGTTCCTCCTGCATCCCCGTAGTTCGTCCACGTATGGGTTTCCCCGCCGGTCGTCTCGGGAACACCTTCGGTCCCACATTCACGGACCTTTTCGTCGACAAGCGGCGTGCCGATCAGTGAGCCGGATGTCTGCCCATTGTTGTAAAACGGGTCGGCGGAGACGTAGTACGCGGAGTTCCAAGGCGATGATGCAATCAGATACCACCATGGATCGCCGTCTTCTACTTTGAACCCACGTACTCGGCAGGCGATCTGAATCGTGTCGAGGCCGGGGATCAGCGGTCCTTCATAGCCCCCGGCATTGGTGTAGTTCGTCCACGTGTGGGCTTCCCCGCCGGTCGTCTCGCTGTAGGTTTCGCTCAAGGCTTCGGCGGGCGAAAATGGCGAAGCCGCAAAGCCCACGACCGAGGAAGCGCGACGCTCCACGACGTGGGCAGGCCTCTCGGTGCGCGCGGCATGGTGGGACTTCCCAGGACGGAGACGACAATCCAGTTCTCTGCCACACCAGGAATCCTTGTTGGCGGGTGTGGGCACCGAAGACCGACCATAGTCTGCGACGGCGATGCTCGGCCAGACCGCCGCCATCAGGCCAGCCAGCAAACAGATGGGGACGATACATCTCGCGCTCCGTCCACGATGAGACGACGACATCATTCGACCCCTCCCAAAAGATGGTCCGGTAGATTAGAAAGATCCTCGTAGGCGGGACGATACAGGTTGGCAGCAGACGCTAAGCAACCTTACGAGGGCGATACGCGGGACCGCGTGTCCGGCGGGCTCGTACGCGCGAGTCGGTATATCATCGACATGTCGTGGTGGCCCTGTCGGCTGGCGTGTTGCCTTGGCGTGTGGGCCAGCAGACTTTGGACCGCGCACCGGGTGCCCTCGTCCGATCGGCGATGGGACGAAAGGGTAGGTGGGGATGGTCCTGAAAGTCTCGAACGTTCGCCGGAGCCTCCTCATGACTGTGCTGCTTGTGCTCATATTCGGGTGCGTAGGGATATGGGCTCGGTCGGCTGGCAACGTCGGGTCAGCGCCGACAGTTGCGCTGAAGCTAGACCTACGCCACCCTGGGTATGTGTTTCCTGTGGGCGCCGTCGGATTGTCGACGGAGACCCGCGAACTGAGCGAAGGGCAACTCAGCGTCCGTCATCCCAGCCTCATACGTATGATGCGTCTGCTCGGACCCTCGGTGCTCCGGATTGGTGCCAACAGCGTGGACTCGTCGTGGTGGACAAATGCCGCCGAACCGGCACCATCCTGGGCGACCACCACAATCACGCCGGCCGACCTGACCGCATTGCGCGGACTGCTGGTCGCCACTGGGTGGAAGGTGCTGCTCGGGGTCGATCTCGGCCACTTCGAACCTGCGCGCGCGGCCGATGAGGTTCGCTATGCGCGGGAGATCCTTGGTTCCTATCTTCTCGGCGTTGAGGTTGGAAACGAGCCCAATGACTTTGGGGGTCGTCAGGTCGGTCTTCGTCCGGCGAATTACGGAATAGCCGAATATCTACATGAAGCGGAAGCTTACCTGCTGACTTTGAAATCGGTCGATCCAGGCGTGTCCGTATACGGTCCGGCATTGAGCCTGCTGCCCTCATGGCTGGCGGGACTCGGGCACGCCGCGCAAATGTTCGCCCAGATCACTCAACACGCCTACCCGATCAAAACCTGCTCGTCCATCGCGCCCCTGAACTCGCAACCGACGGACATCGAACTGCTTTCGCCCGCTGTGCGCCAACAGGAGAACGAAATTCTCCAGACGCTCGCTCTTGCTGGCCGTATCGCGGGTCGCTCGACACGCCTTGGCGAGACCAACAGCGTTGCCTGCAAGCCAACGGTGGATGCAAGCCCCGGGTTCGCCGGTGCTCTCTGGTCGCTTGACTGGGCCCTGCGCGCCGGCGACAGCGGAGTCAGGGGCCTGAACTTCCACGACCGGCTGATCTCCTGCAGCCTTTATCCCGAGAGCCCGATATGCGCCGCCTATGACGGGACGGCTGCCAATGCGGGAGAAGTAACCGCACAGCCTGAGTACTACGGTCTGCTCGCCGCAAGGCAGCTCGAGGGCGGTAGGTTCATCCCTGCCAGGCTCATCGGTCGAGCTTCGCTGCCAAACCTCACCAGTTGGGCGACCGTGACCCCAAGCGGAACGATCAGAGTCGCGATCGACAACCTCTCGAGCGCCGGCTTGGTCCAGCCCGTCTCGATTGCGCTCTCCGGCTACAGGGCGACGGAGGAGGCGCTGGGCGCGCCATCGGTGGCGGCGACCGGAGGCGTAACGCTGGGAGGCGCCGTGGTGAGCAGCATCGGTCGGTGGCGGCCGAGTTCTCGCGACCTTCGCGCTGATGGTTCGGCTCGCGTACTCGTGCGACCCGCGAGCGCTGTCATCGTTACTCTAAGGCCGACGCACGGTTGAAGGTAGCGTCTTAGGACTGGCTCGCACAAGGCACTGGTACATCTATTTGAGATCGGCGCTCAGTCGCCCTCAGAAGGCTAACGACGTGGTGAGACCGAATCGCCGCATGCGTATCATGGGCGCACCAATCGACGCT
This sequence comes from uncultured Solirubrobacterales bacterium, assembly GCA_963726465.1. Taxonomy (GTDB): domain Bacteria; phylum Actinomycetota; class Thermoleophilia; order Solirubrobacterales; family Solirubrobacteraceae; genus Palsa-744. Next base: position 1,953 of record CAVSCQ010000045.1, on the reverse strand, counting down.
GTCGCCGAGATGGATGCGGTCCAGCAGATCGTCGACAAGGCTGTTGCGGGCGGTGGCCATTGGACGATTACGGCCAACCTCGACCACCTCCGTCGCTACAGACATGAGCAGACGGCCAGGGACTTGCTGGATAAGGCCGACCTGGTGCTCGCCGATGGCATGCCAATCGTATGGGCAAGCAAGCTTGCGGGAACTCCTCTACCGCAGCGCGTGGCTGGCTCGGACATGATCTGGTCGATCAGTTCGGCCGCGAGCCAGAGCGGCGCCACGATATATCTTCTCGGCGGAGATCCGGGAGTAGCCGCAAGCGCTGCGGAGATCCTCCGGAAGCGCAACGAAGGGCTGCAGATCGCAGGGGTGCTCTGCCCGCCAATGGGGTTCGAGCACGATAGGCAAGAACTCGCGCGCATTGAGCGGACCGTTGAACAAGCAAGACCGCAGATCGTCCTGATCGGCCTGGGCTTTCCAAAGCAGGATCTGCTCATCGAACGCTTGCGTGTGCGCCTGCCGGATGTGGCGTTTGTGGGTGTGGGCATCAGCTTCAGTTTTGTTACGGGCGACGTGACGCGCGCACCGCGCTGGATGCACGTCCTCGGCCTTGAGTGGCTACATCGACTGTTTCGTGAGCCCCGCAGGCTTGTGCGTCGCTACCTGATTGATGGGCTACCCTTTGCGGCCCTATTGTTTGCCTCCGCGTCGCGGCACCGACTTCTGAGTGGGCCGAGTCCAGGTGACGGTTGGGGTCTACATCGTGAGGTAGTCGATTCTTCGGGGACACTTGTCGTCCAAGACACGGCATGCCGCTGGTCTCAAGGCGCCGCCGACGGTGTAGTAGGCTTCGCCGCCATCCGCCATGACAGATGACAAGCACCTGATCGTTCGCCACTTTGGGCCTGATCCCGCCTATGTCGGCGGCATGGGAAGCGTGATTCGGGTGATACAGGAGTATTGCGTTGGGGCGGATGAGATCGTGGTGCATCCGACTTGGATACCGGGCTCAAGCGTAGAGGAATGCTTGGCTGACCTTGAAGGCTGCATCCCAAATATTGCGAATGCCTAGTTTGCAATTGCTCACCTGCATCTGTCGGAGCGAGGATCCTTCATAAGGGAGGGCGCGCTGGTCGCCTGGCCCGTCTGCGTCGGCTCTTAGGACGATCGTCTCCGATCCCTGGCGAGATTCGTTCAGTTTGCTCGGCGCCATCCTCGGTTGGCCTCAAGCGTGCTCAGGTGTGCGGATGCGGTCACATGCCTGGATCCCGAGGCCCTCGCGCTGGTACGCCAGGCCGCTCCTGATGCCCACGCAACAATGCTGCCTAACCCGGTTCCGATGGATGATCACTCCCCAAGCGCTGACAAGACCGAGGAGCTGGTCGTGTTCGCGGGCGAGATCGGGCTTAGAAAGGGTGCTGACGTACTATATGGAGCTTGGAAGTTGGTGACCCAAAGTCGTCCCGCTGCTCGCTGTATCGTCGCCGGTCCTCCCGGTGACTTCGAGATGCCACATACTGAGCGACTTGAAGTGCAGGCGCCGCTGAATGCGCAGGAGATGAAAGACCTGCTGCGAGACGCCCGCGTGATCGTCCTGCCCTCGCGTGCAGAGGGGATGCCGATGATACTCACCGAGGCGATGAGCGCAGGTCGCCCGTTTATTAGCACGCCAGTCGGAGGTATACGCGATCTAGCCCAAGCTGGTGGAGGACTCCTGGTGGATGTGGGTGACGAGGTGGCGTTGGCTGACCGATTGGTTCAAATGCTTGCTAGTCCAGATCTGGCGTCATCTATTGGTGAGGACGGCCGCAGATCCTGCCGAGAGACACGAAGTGTCAGTGTCATAGACGTGCAGCTTAGAGAAATATATTCTGACACCATCGCCTGAAACTATGGAGTCGCGCTCTTATCGCGTTACTCCAGAAAACTCTCGAACCGCGTATTCTTGAGTGTCCGTGCGATCTG
>CAVSCQ010000044.1:0-11821 GCA_963726465.1 uncultured Solirubrobacterales bacterium | reverse complement strand
GCGGTCCTCCAGGAAGCCGTCTATGTCATTGTCCAGTGAGGGCCGGGGTAGCCTCCCCATCTGGGGCATCGGGCCGTGGCGCTCGCTACGCGAGGACGTTCACCTATTCAAGACCCCGGAGCTCCTAATAGTGCTTTGTTAGGTTCGGTCATTCGTCCTGGCGGGCGGGGTGGAGGGGGACCTGGTCGAGGTCGACTGGTTGCTGGCAGGTTTGACAGCGGCCGGTCCAGCACTTGAAGATCGGCTGGAGCAGTCGGACTGCCTGAGGGAGGGTCAGGCCGGCCGCGGGGGAAAAGGGTTCAGTCGCTCGAGCGTGAGGAATCCGTGGGCGGCGGTGACCAGCGCGGTGTGGTGATACCAGCCGAGCCAGGAGCGGCCTTCGTAGTGGTCGAGTCCGAGCTCGCCCTTGAGCTGCTTGTAGTCCAGTTCGATCTTCCAGCGCAGCCGGGCGAGGCGTGCGAGCTGCTCGGGCTCGGCGTCGGCGGGGCAGGTTGGAGATCCAGTAGTCGGTCGGCTGGTCGTGGCCCTCGGGCCATTCGGCGATCAGCCACTCCTCGCGCGGCGGGGACGGCGTGGCCTTCTCCCAGTCGTTGCCGGCGCGCACCCGCAGAAAGCAGAAGCGGGAGGTCATCGGCTCGCCGTCGGGCCCGTCGCGGAAGGTGACCGTCTGCCATACCGTCGGGTCTTGGCGGGCGATCAGCGCGCCGATCGGCTCGGGCTTGCGGTCCGGCCTGGGCTTGGTCTTCTGCCGGCCCTTACCGGCCTTGCGCGGCTCGGGCACGGCGAACATCGTCTCGGGCGCGAACACCGTGGTGTCCGCCGAGACGCCCAGCACGTACCGGCGCCCGGCGCCGTCAAGCCGCGCGCGCAGCTCGGTCTTATCGCCGTACGCGCAGTCGCCGAGCACCGGCGCGTCGGGAACATCCCAGCCCGCCGCGCGCTCGATCAGCTCCACCCCCAGCTCCGGCTTGGTCTTGAACCCGACCTCCTCGCGGGATCTTCGCCTTCCTGCGACGCTCAGCGTCCGTGCACCACTCCTCGGGCAGGTACAGCGCCCAGCCCAACGGCACCGTCCCCTTCGAACCGACCGCGTGCACCGACACGCCGATCTGACAGTTACCGATCTTCCCCAACGTCCCCGAGTACTGACGCTTGACCCCCGGCGAGTCCTTGCCGTCCTTCGGGAAACCCGGTGTCATCCAGCACCCACGCCTGCACATCGATCTCCGGCGCCACCCGCTCCGCGACCGCCCTGCACCACCAGCGCCGGATCCCACGGACTATCAGCCAGGAACTGCTGCATCGACTGATAGTCAGCGTCCCCACCCAGCCGATCGACCAACGGCTCAAGCGACTTGCGCTCGCCCTGCTCGATCAACCCCCGCAGATACAAACCGCCGTTGCGAACCTGCACCGGCCGGTTCATCGCCTCCGCCAGCACCTCGACCCCGAACGCCTCCAAGCGCTCGCGCACCACCGACGGCGGATCCACGCTCACGCTCGTCCTGCGAACCCGCAACAGTCACAACCGCCATCATGACCTCCTCGCGTTCGACGACAACCGCGAGAAGGATTCGCCGCAACTAGCGCGAATTCCTACCCAGAACCTAACAAAGCACTACTAATCGAACCGGACAAGACCTACTGGCGCAACCAACAAAAAGAGCCCGGCCGCTGGCCGAGCTCCTAGAACTGAGACCTATGTCGCGACTCATGTGAGACACATGTCGCGACTCATCACAAAACGGAGAGGGGGGTGTCTGGGTTCACGACATATGTCCCAGGTGATACGTCCCTCGTGTGTCGGGACATAGGTCTCACCCGGTCTCGGGTTTGAGGGTTTTGCGGCGGTCGTCGTGGAGGCGCAGCCCGGAGGGCTGTGCCGGAACGGCGATCGCCGGGCGCCGCCGGTCGGTGGGGTTGGTTGGCGGGCATGTCTCGAGCCGCGTTGCTGTTCTCAAGGTCGCCTCTGGCCAATTGTCTGTCACGGAGTCCGCTGCTGAGCACGGGTTCTCTCGCCGTCATCTGCACCGCCTCCTCGCCCTCTACCGCGAGGGCGGCCTGGACGCTCTGGAGCCCCGCTCTCGGCGGCCGAGAACGAACCCGGCCGCGACGTCTGAGGATGTTCGTCAGCGGGTGATCGAGTTGCGGTCGCAGCTGACCGCCGATGGTCTGGACGCCGGGCCGGTGACGATCGCGTGGCACCTTGAGCGGGAGGGCTTCAAGGCGCCTGCTCCGGCGACGATCCACCGGATCCTGACTCGGGCCGGGTTGATCGTCGCCGCAGCCGCGCAAGCGGCCCCGGTCCTCCTATACGCGGTTTGAGATGGCCCAACCGAACGAGATGTGGCAATCGGACTTCATCCACTGGCGGCTGGCCGACGGCACCGACGTGGAGATCCTCAACTGGCTTGATGATCACTCCCGCTACCTGCTCTCCTGCACTGCTCATCAGCCCGTTACCGGCGATGACGTGGTGGCCGTGTTCCTCGACCTCGTCGAGGAGTAGGGCCTCTGCGCATCATCCGCTCAACCCGGGCTCCCGGGGACTGCCGCTGCAGCGCGACCAGCAGGCGGTCATCGACCGGCTCATACGCTGCAGCGTCAGCGAAAGATCGAACTCGCACGCCCTCAACAGCTCAAGCAACGTGTCCAGGCTCGGAGCGACAACACCGGTCTCCCACCGCCCGATCTGCACCTTCGCCTTGCCGCTGCGCTCGGCCAGCTGCGCCTGGCTAAGCCCGGCGCGCATCCTCGCCTGCTTGATCAACGCGGCGCCGATCGCCGTATCCGCTCTCATCGAACCAGCCTACCAGGCCTAGTCCCCGTATTCGCAGATGAACACATATTTGTATCTGTCTGCCAATAGTTGTACGGTATTCACAATGCAAAGCGGAACCCGGGACGATGACCACACAGGCACCCATGGCGCGCGCGCCGTGATCTGCTGCTTCACGGGGCCCGGCGATTCCCGGCGCAGGTCGATGGCGACGCTCGAACTCGCGGAGCTATTGGCGCGGCTGCAACTCCGGGAGCGACAGCCCTGACCTCCGTCGCCTGCTACCCCGCGCACCCCTACCACGGGCGGTTGCTCGAGCACCGCCACCAGGTCCCCAAGAAGGGCTAGGCGTGACCGCCGAGCGCTACGTCACCGCCGCCGAGCTGGCGCAGCTGATGGGCGTCTCGGTCAAGACGATCCGCCGGCTGACCGCCGCCGGGATGCCGTCCGAGACCTGGGGGATGGCGCGCACCCGGCGCTACCTCGCGAGCGAGTGCATCGACGTGGGCGCGGGCTCGCGCCGATAGAGTCGACGAGCACACCGCGACGCTTCACCGTCGCCGACCGAAAGGACTAGCAATGGCCGCCAAGCTCTCAAACGGCAACTACCGTGGCCGCGTGCGCGACCCGCGCACCGGCAAGCAGATCGCCACCGCACACCGTCATCGGCGGGCCGCGCAGCTACCGCACCTCAAGCCGAGCGCGACGAGGCGCAGCGCAAGGCCCGCGCCGTGCTGCTCGAACCGAACGCGCATCTCACCGTGCGCGACTGGTGGGAGGACGTGGACGACCTCCGACGCCTACGGGCGCGGCTCGCGGGCGCTCACCCGAGACGGTCGCGCACAACCGCGAGCGCACGAGCGCGTTCGTCGACGTCTACGGCGACCGGCTGATGCGCACGATCGACCGCAACGTCGCGCACGAGTGGATCGCCGACGTCGCGACACCTGTGGACCGTGCCCGCGGTCCGCGCGATGTTCAACGACGCCGAGCGCGCCGGGAAGATCACCGCACCGCGCCGTTCAACAAGCTCGGGCTCGCCAAGCGCACCCGCGTCGACCGCCAGCTACCCGCGCGAGCCGACATCGACCGGATGCACTCGCTCGCCGACGAGCTGACCCCGCCGAGCTTCGCCGCCTACCTGTTCACGACCGCCTGGCAGGGCATCCGACCCGGCGAGGCCGACGCGCTGCGCTGGGACCGGCTCGACTTCGACGCCGGGACGATGATGATCGACCAGCAGTGGTCAGCCGAAGGGCGCCGGTTCAAGGAGCCCAAGCACGACTCGATCCGCAAGCTCCCGATGGTCCCGGTCGTCGCGCGACCGGCTGCTCGAGCTCCCGCGCGAGTCCGAGTTCGTATTCACCACCGCTGCGAGGCACCCACTACACCCCGTCGACCCGCAACCACCACTGGAACCGCGTCCGCTGCACGCTCGGGCTCGGCGACGTCGAGCTGTACCTCGCCACCCGGCACTTCTTCGTGACCTACGCGATCGAGCAGCTCGACCTCGTCGGTCGACGACATCGGCTGGTACTGCGGGCACCGCGGCGCCGGCGGGCGGATCGTCCGCGACCACTACCTCCACCCCGACGACCGAGCCCGCCGCGAGCGGATCGCCGAGAAGTTCAAGCTGATCGAGCACGACACCGGCCAGCGGTCGCTGGACGGCAGGCGCGCCCGGACGCTGCACAGCGTATGAGACTCCGAGACACCAATGAGTCACCAAACCCGCCCGTTTGCAGGGACAATGACCTGCCGGGCGCGCTAGCTTCCTGCCTGCTAATCGGCTGGTTTTCTCGCACTCTAACGGTCGTCGCCGGAACCGTCTTTTCCGTTTTTGGCGCTGGCGTCCCATTGAGCGTCCCATTGAGCAACGGGCGAGCTACTCTGGTGCGCAGTCAGATGCTCGCGCAGCGCGCTCGCGCGGAGCAAGCGCTGCCGCGTCAGCGCCGGCGGGAAGGTCATGTTTGCGGAAGCCGTCGTGCGCCGAGCGCACCCTCGTCGTCTCGGTGATCTCGACACCGGGGATGCGGGTAGAACGTCACAGGCACCAGGCGGCGCCGACGTCGACCGGGAGACGACCACCCCATTCTCATGACTCGTGGGTGGCCCAACAAGGGCCATGAGTCACTGAACCGTCAACACCCACGGGGAGCACTGAACCGTCAACACCCACGGGGAGCACTCCAAACGCCGTGCTCCCTACGCGGCCGAGGCTACTCGCTCTGCATCACGTCGGGTTGACCTCCAATCGGTAGTTCACTCACAATGTGCGACCTCGCGTCGCATGACGACACGCGGGCGCCGCTTCCGCTCCGAGCTCGCGGCCGCCTTCGCATGCAAGCGAACAGCGATACTGCTCTTGCGCCCAGGCGCTCCGCCGGTGGCGGACGCACGGCGACCCGAACTGAGGCCCCGGTTATGTATATCGCTAACGCAGCGCATTGCCAGACGCCGGATCGAAGAAATGGAGCCCCGCCGGGTCAACCCTGAAGGCGAGCTCCTCTTCCACGCGGACGGGGCGCCGCCCGGACACGACAGCCGTGAAGATCGCGCGCCGGTCATCCGCGAACAGCTTGCCCTCGTCTTCTGCGGCGCCGCCCGCGGCTGCCTGGGTCCATTCCGTACGCACTTGCGGCGAGTCGATAGGGAAGATCACATGCCGCTCCGAGCCGAGCTCCTCGACGACGCTTGCTTTAGCGATCAGGCGAGGCGCCCGAGCATCGACCGGATCGTCCAGGCTCAGGTCGGTCGGGCGGATACCAAGCACTACCTGTCGATTGCCGAGACGGCGCTCGCTCTCGGTGAGAGGCACCCGCTGGCAAGCGAACAAGGCCTCGCCGTCGATGAGCTCGGACTCCACGAAGTTCATCTGCGGAGAGCCGATGAAGGCCGCGACAAACAGGTTGACCGGTGCGTCGAACAGCCGCTGGGGGGTGTCGCACTGCTGGAGGACACCTTCGCGCAACACCGCGACACGGTCACCCAGGGTCATTGCCTCTACCTGGTCGTGTGTCACGTAAACGGTCGTTGTTCTGAGGCGTTGATGCATCCGCACAAGCTCGGAACGCATCGACGCGCGCAGCTTGGCGTCGAGGTTCGACAGCGGCTCATCCATTAGGAAGGCCTTCGGTTCACGTACGGTCGCCCGCCCGATTGCGACGCGCTGGCGCTGGCCGCCCGACAGTGCAACGGGTCGCCGGCGAAGCAACTCGTCCAGCCCAAGCATCCTCGCGACGCTCCCCACCCGTTCCGTGATTTCGTGCCGCGGCCGTCGCCGGATCTTCAGCGCGAACGCAAGGTTCTCTTCGACGGTCATATGGGGATACAGCGCGTAGCTCTGAAAGACCATTGCGACGTCGCGTGCCCTGGGGCTTAGGTGCGTGACCGCCCGGTCCCCGATGGCTATCTGGCCCGCGGTCAGCTCCTCGAGCCCAGCGATCATCCGGAGAAGAGTCGACTTGCCACATCCCGACGGCCCGACTAGGACCATGAACTCGCCATCGGCGATCTTGAGGGAGAGGTCGTCGATCGCGACGACGTCGCTCCCGTAGCGCTTCGTGACGCCGTCGAGGCGAATACCGCCCATGTCATTTCCTCCATCGTCCGATGTCTGATGCTGGCTACAGCGGCGGCCTTGTCAGGCTCGAGCTGGAATCCCGTCCCGCGAAGGCGTAGGCCCCCCTGACGCTTTTACCTGTGCACTCACTTCACCGCTCCTGCGGTCAGTCCTGAGACTAAGTGCCGCTCGATCAGCCCGAAGAGCAGGACCACCGGAACGACCGCAAGAAGTGACGCGGCGAATAGGTATTGCCACTGTATCTGGAAAAGTCCCATGAAGGCGGTGACCCCGACGGTCAACGGCTGGTTATGGGGGTTGTTGATGAGCGTGAGCGCAATCACGTATTCATTCCACGCGGAGATGAAGCAGAAGATCACAGCTGTCACGACGCCTGGCCAGGCCAGCGGCAGGATGATTCGCAGCAACGCAGCCGGGCGCGATGCGCCGTCGACCCATGCCGCTTGCTCCAGATCGACCGGTATGTTCTGGAAGTAGGCATTCAAGAGCCAGATGGTGAACGCAAGATTGAAAGCGGCGTCAGTAATGACGAGCGACCAGATGCTGTCGATTAGGCCGAACTGGAGAAACTCGCGGTAGAGCCCGATCACAAGTGCGACAGGCGAGAACATCTGGGTGATCAACACGATGAGCATGAACGTCCGGCGCCCCCGGAACCTATAACGCGCCGTGTAGTACGCAGCCGGTAGCCCGGCAGCGAGCGTGAGGACGGTGGAGCAGCCTGCGACTATCAGCGTCACGAGTAGGTTCCTGGCGATCGGCGCGGCTTTCCACAGATCGATGAAGTTGCTGAATTGCCAATGCGTGGGGAACAGGCGTGGCGGAACCGCCACCAGCTCGGCATTGGGTTTAAGCGCGTTCAGGAGCATGACGCCGTACGGAAAGAGGAAGAAGATGACAGTCACGGAGCCGGCCAGCATCATGAGCCATAGGCGAACGTGCCGCCTCAGATATGAGGGTCCGTTCAACTTTGAAGCACCCTACTCCGGCGCCACGCCACCGCGACATACGGGATCACGACGATGAGCAACGCGACGACGTTAAGGACCGAGAGAGCCGCCGACTCATCGACCGCGTGGTCCTGGAACGCGAGCTTGTAGGCGAACGTGACGGTCGTGTCGGTTGAGTAACCAGGGCCGCCTTGGGTCATGATCCAGATAATCGGGAACGTAGTGAACACGTAGATAACGTTGAGCACCACGACGACCAGCAGCGCCGGCCTTAGAAGCGGGAGGGTTATCGAGCGATACGTCCGCCACGGACCGGCGCCGTCGACGCGGGCGCCTTCGTAGAGATCGCGCGGGATGCTCTGGAGTCCGGCGAGGATCACGTACGTCGTGAACGGCACCGACACGACGATTCCGACGAACACCATGGCGTAAAACGCCGTCGACGGATTGCCTAGCCAGTCATGTGGGCCGTTGATGATCCCGACGGCCTCCAAGATCGGGTTGACGATGCCGAAGTAGTAGTTGAGCATCCACTTCCAGATGATCGCCGTCATGACCAGTGACGCGGCCCACGGAACAATCAACGCCCACCGCACGAGCCGACGGCCTGGGAAAGCTTGGTCCAGAAGCTGAGCAAGGGCGAGCGAAACCACCAAGGTGCCGCCGACTACACCGACCACCCACACCACGGTGTTGCGAATGACCTGACCGAGATCCGTCTCGTGCAGCACCCAGCCGTAGTTCCGTAGGCCGACCCAGCCGATGTCGAGCCCGGAGATATCGATGTTCGATAGCGAGGTGCGTACCATCTCGACGACGGGGTACGCGATGGCCGCGCCGATGAGCAAGAGGCTGGGCGCCAACCACAGCAGCGGCTCAGCGCGGCCAGCGCCGCGCCGTGCCACGTGACCTGCTGACGCTATTGGGCGCTTCGACGAGACGGCGTCTGGCACACCGTCACCGACCTCCTCGCAGAGCGGCCCGCTGTAGATCGTCAAGCACGGTCTTCACAGGCGTGCCCGCGAACGCAGCGCCGAGCCCGTTCTGAACCCTCCCCTCGACCGCGCCCCAGGTCGGATCGGTTGTGGGATAGAACTCGGCGTGTTTTATCGCAGCGATAAACGGCCTCTGGAAAGGAGTTGTCCTCTCCATTATCTTCGTGAGAGACTTGGTCGCGCCGAGGAAGCCCTCGTTGCTCATGAAACGTCCGTAGTTGTCCGGCCTGTAGAAGAAATCAAGGAACTTCTCGACTACGGCCGGGTACTTCGTCGTCTTGAACGCCATCAGGTAGTCCTCGACCGAGAGTGTGACCGCAGGGTTCGATCCGTTAACGGGCACGGGCCCGATCCCGTACTTGAGCTTGGGGTTGGTCTGCTTGATCAGCGCCGTGCAGAAGTTCCCGCATTCTGTCATGCCGACCTGTCCGGCTTCAAAGACCCTGAAGATCGGGTCGGAACTGACCGTGCCCGGGTTTGGCTCGGTCACCCGGTACTTGTCGGCGAGTTGGACCATGAAGTTCAGCGCCTGGACATTAGCCGGCTGATTGATGGCCCACTTGCCGTTCTTCTTCCAGCCGCCGCCGTTTCCGAACGCCAAAAGCGAGAACTCAGCCTGCGGCTCCTCGGGGCCCATAGGCATGCCGTAGCCGACCTTGCCCGTCTTGGTTTTGATCTTCAGCGCATCTGCGAGGAGCTCAGCCCATGTCTTAGGAGGACTCGCTATCCCGGCCTGCCGGAAGATGTCCTTGTTGTAGAACATCCCCCGCACCGACGCACCGAGGGGAACGGCCCACTGCACCCCATGGATCACTGCGTTCTCTGCCAACCTCGGCACAAGGTCCGCTCGGAGGTGCGGGGACACAAACTTGCTCGCCGGCATGAGCAGCCCGTCGGCGGCGAAGTTCGCGTAATGGTCGAGATTGAGGAGGTCTGGCTGCTGCCCGGTCGCGACCAACGTCGTGATCTTCTGCTCGATGTCGTTCCAGCTGACGACCTGAAGGTTCACCTTGGCCCCGGGGTTCGCCTTCTCGAACCGTGCGATCAGGTGCTGCCAGTAAGGCGTTGTCAGCGAGGAGTAGTCAGCGGCCATGAAGGTGATGGTGCCCGTGGCAGGGTCGCGTGCAGCGGCCCCCCTTGCAGAACTCGTCGTGGACGATCCGCCCCAACCCGCCAGAGCTGCGGCCAGCAGCGGCAGCGCGACTATGAGTGACCTGCGTACGCTTAACCTACCCATCGTGATAGCTCCCTGTCCCTCAACCCGAGACACGGGCCGTGCGAGGGGCGCATTGTGGTTTCAACTCTGTGATTGGACCCGCGCGCGACGAGGGCGGCGGCAAGGTCGAAGCACCAATGAGACCCGTGGAAGGCGTACTGGTCGTGCGCCGTCGTGTCGTGTGCAGAGTCTCCTCCAGCGCGTATCTTGCACCCCCACGCCACCGGCTCAAGGTCTTCGCCACACCATGCACGCCGAGCGCGATCGGGCTCGCGACGAAGCCCGTCTGGACAACGGGCTCCTCGCTCGCAAAGTCGAGCTCAAGCGAGCGGCGCGCCGCCCCGGCGGGTGTCCTGGTAACAGTGTCACCGAGCCGTCGCATCACTTCGAAGTTCTTCGTGGTCGTCCTGAACGCAAGAGCAACGACCGCTTGCCACGCGCGGTCGGGCTGCACATGACTCCATGTGAAGTCTCCGGCTCGCCGCGACCTGCCGCCTCGCCACCGAGCGATCGCCATGCCAGCGAACCAGAAGCCACAGCCGAGCGCGGCAACTCAGCACCGCCCGGGGCAAATCAAGCCCGCTAGCAGCGTCCGAGTGGTAAACGGACTCCGATGCACATCTCCAACGCCCACGCGCTCACCTCTTGGCACCTTTCTCCGCTGGCTGGAGCCAGTCAACCACTACCACCGGCACGTACAACACAACTGGCAGCCGTGCTTCACGTGCGAGGAGCCTAAAACTCACATTACTTCCGAGGAAGCGACTTGTCAAGCGCAATCGCGGCGCTAGACAGCTCGGTGGACTTAGGTGTCGTCCATTACCTCGTCGGTGACCCGGCTGATCAAGTCCCGCCCGAGGTTGACGCCGTAGATCTCGCGCAGGTGCGCCACGATATCCCGTGGTTGACATCGCACGGCTATAGAGCGCCAGGATCTTGCTGTCGAACCCTCGAACCGGCGCTGACGCTCGCGCACGATCTGCGGCTCGAAGCTGCTGTCCCGATCGCTCGCCGCTCTAAACTGGACCGCCATGCTCGGTCACAAGCGTCTTCGGCGAGGTGCCGTTGGGCGTGTTGCCGGTCCCGCCCGCTGCTCTTGATGCGGCTCGAAGTCCAGTTGCGCGGTCCGCTCGGCCGACATCGCCCCCTCAACCAGACGGCGGGTCAGGTCAGCGAGCAGGCCACGCGGCCCGACGATCTCCTCCTCAGTTCGGGCGCCCGCGAGCAGCGGGTCGATCAACTCGTCGCTGAGCTGGTCCCGAACCTCCAGCCGGGAGCTCCACCCCTCAGGGCCCTGCAGCGCCGCGTTCAAGCCTGACGGTCCACTCGGTCAACTCGCTGCTGGTCTTCGTGGTCGTAGGCACGAGTCTCCTTACTTGTGCAGGGGCCCGCGTCAAGCGCAGGGTCCGGGGTTGTCAGGGTTGAACTGCTGTGGGCGCCCGCGGGTGGTGCGTGCGCGCGCTTGACGGTCTCGGTTATGTGCGCGCGGGCGCCCAGCCTTACTTCGGTCCACGACCCTCGGGTTGGCTCCGGGGCCGTCGACATGATGTTTGATGGGGGAAAGCGCCGGGCTAAACCGGCATGGAGAAGGAGATGAGAGTTCTCTACATCGAAGGAGTAGCGATCCACGGTGGCCCCGAGTCATGCGTCGGCTGTCCGCGAGGGCGGCGGCGAAGCGTTGATAGGGGGCGTGTGGGCGGGGTGATTGAGCCGCGAAATCTCATAGAAGTTCGGGGTGCTGACGTCCTCCCCATCGGCGGAAGGCAACACCGCCAGCGGCGTTTTCGCGAGTCGCTGGTGGACCCTGCGCGGTCAGAGATCCCAGGCACGCACGCAAGTCTCCATGCGCGAGAACCGGGGAGATCCCGCGGTCGCCCGCGGCGCCGACAGATGCCTCGTCCTACGGGTTCGCGGGGTGGTGGTGCGGTGCTTGTTGGGCCGTGAGGGGAACGCTGAGGCGGTAATCCCTTGATGCACGATCGCGGGAAGTCAGACAGGCTCGTAGTACCAGCGAAGCCGCCGAACAACCCCGCGCAGGCGGGGGCGGAGGTGGTGGAGGGAAGGGGCCTGCCCGAGGGAACACGGCCGCGGACCACGCCCCGGACCCAGTGCCGGGTTGGGCGTGTCAAGCGAGCTGGGATCGTGTGCGCCAGGCGGCGCGAAAGGACAGGGATGTGCGGTTCACCGCGCTCCTTCATCACGCTTCAGCGTCGATCGTTCGCGGGAGGCGTACCGGGCGATCAGCCCGAACGCGGCCCCGGGAGTGGACGGCGTGACATGGCGGGACTACGGGCTGGA
>CAVSCQ010000043.1:0-7098 GCA_963726465.1 uncultured Solirubrobacterales bacterium | reverse complement strand
TTGGCCTCGATGCACCGCCCCCAGCAACACCCGCGCCCCGGCGCCGAGCAGCGCGAGATCGCCGAGCATCTGGACGATTGGCAGCACCCGGGCGGCCTCGGACTTGACGGAGATGTCCCCGAAACCCACCGTCGAGAAGACCGTCACAGTGAAGTACAAGGCGTCGGTGCGGGTCAGCGGCTGAGTGAAAGCCGCCGCGGACGCCCTCTGCATCACGAAGTACGTCGAGGCGAACACCAACAGGTAGAAAGGAACGATCAAGCCCAGCGCCTCGAATGCTTTCATGCCCGGATAACGGGAAGCAGCGATGCTCCTGACCTGCCATACCGTAATACCGGCGAAGACTAGCAGGCCGATCAGGACACGCACCGCCGTGTCACCGTTCCACGGCTGGTCCAGCGGAAGCACGTAGTACAGGACGACTAACACCGTCATAGTCAGGACACCCCGCAGCACCGCCCCGAAGACCAGTCGCCTCCGTCTAGCCGAAGCGCCGGCTGGCGTTCGCGGCTGCGGCCGCCGCAGTGGTGGTGCTGGCTAGTGCCCTGCGGAGACTTACCGCGCCGCTGGTTGGCTTGGCCGGGCTCGCCGTCGTCTGCGCGCAGGCCTGGTGGTTCTTGGCCCACCGCGGCGTGCTGCGCTGGCTCGCGTTCGCCCTCCCGTCGCCGCCGGTCGTGGTGATCGTGGTGTATGCCATGGCCGGGCCGCCGGCCCCCACGTAAGTATGCAGCGGGTGCCACCAGCCGGCCTTTTGTGATCATGAATCCGGGATCGGGTGCGGAAAGGTCGCGAAGTTTGGATTGTCCGGCAAGGCCACCAAGCCCGGTGCTGAGGTGGCCCTGCTCGAAGGTCCGGCCCTAGCGCCGACCTCTGCCCTCGGAGTGGCCGACGGGGGAAGGCAGGTCAATCGGCTCCTCCGATCCGGGTGATGTCCCTGGCGGGTTTGGGGGCAATGCTCGTTTAACCCGGACTGCGCGCAGTTCAAGGCGATGACGCGCCCGGCATCAGGATGCCTTCGGTCGGGATGAGGCGGGAGGAACGGCCGTGCTACTGCTTGACCTCGTCCTAATCGGCCTGGCGATAGCGCTCGACCCGTTGCCGCTGACGGCGTTCACCGTGGTCCTCCCCTCCAAGCGCGGAGTGCGAAAGGGCGCGGCCTTCGTGTTCGGGTGGCTGGTATCACTGGCGATCGTGGTCACGGCCACAGTGCTCGCAACTGGCAATAACCCGCCCAAGCCGAACACGGCACCGTCACTGGCCCAGCTCGCGGTGAAGATCGCCATCGGAGCCGGCCTGGTCGCGATCGCGATCCGGCACCGCCGGCGGATGGGGCGGCCGAAGCCGCCGAAGAAGCCACCCAAGTGGCAGGCGCAAGTGGACAGCATGTCCCCGTGGTTTGCCATGGGCCTCGCGCCCGCCCTGCAGCCCTGGGGCCTGATCGGCGCGGGCGCGGCCACCGTGGTGGGGGCCAAGGTGTCCAGCTGGGAGAGTGGCCTCGCGCTGTTCCTGTTCTGTGTCCTGGCTTCGTCGTCCTACCTGGCCATGGAGATCTACGCTGGTTTCCGTCCCGACCAGACCCAGGCGTTCTTGGTCAGGTTCAGGACCTGGGTGGACACCCGCACCGACCAGGTGATCATCGTAGGCAGCCTGGTCCTGGGGTTCTGGCTAATCGGAAGCAGTATCTACCTGATCGTCACCTGAGACTGCCGTAGATCTCTGTAAGCAAGCTGTGCATTGAATCGCTGACATCAACCCAGAGACGCCGCCTGCTGCTGAGCAGACACCTGGTCACGGGCTTGGCCGCTGGCCGAGCGTGGCGATCAGCCATACCTGGCGGTCGCGGCCGTGATCCTCGAGGGTCTTGCCGGACCACTTGCGAGAGACCAGCGCCCGGCGGCTCGCGTGGCCGAGGTGCTCGGACCGGGGTGATCGCGGCCGGTGAAGAGTGTTGTCATCCGTTTGGGTGGTGACCCATCGGCTCAATCAGCCGAACCTTGGAGGAGCGATCCTGATGACGGGGCGTTCGGAATTACCCGATGGAGGCAAGACGATGAGCGGCACTGACGTCGAGCTTGGGCCGGTCGACTACCTGGTGGTCGCGTTCCCGGCAGGGCAGGCGGATTTCTCGGGTGAGATGGCCTCTGAACTAGCGGTTTTGATGCAGAGCAACACCGTGCGGGTGCTTGACCTGCTGTTGCTCACCAAAGACGAAGATGGGTCGGTGGAGGCCTCTGAGCTGCGCGATGCCGACGATAGCGAGGTCGGCCGGCTGCGTGGGGCGGAGGCCGATCTGGCTGTGCTTCTCGCCGCCTCGGACGTCGAGGAGATCGGCGGGATGCTGGAGCCGGGTAGCACGGCGGCGGTGCTGGTATGGGAGAACGTATGGGCGGCGCCGTTCGCTTCAGCGGTGCGAAGGTCGGGCGGCCAGCTCGTGACCAGCGGCCGGATCCCGACCCAGGCGATCTTGGCCGCGATCGACGCAGACCGCGCCGCCAATGCGCAAGGAGGCTGACATGCCCATGTTCAGAGATCGGATGAGCCGGCCAGGTCTGATCGGCGGAGGCCGTGACCGGCGCGACGACCGGGGCGACCGGCGCGACGACCGGCAGGATGACCGGGGCGACCGGCGGGATGACCGGGGCGACCGGCGGGATGACCGGGGCGACCGGCGCGACGACCGGCAGGACCGTCGGCGTCGTGGGCCTGGACTGTTCAGGTAACAGGGAGCTCCGATCAATGGCCTGCGGCAGGTGACGATGGCGATCGCCCGGTGGCCGAGTCGTCGCCGCCGCTCCCGATGTGACTTCCGCGCTCGGGTATGGCATCGCGGCCGCGCTGGAAGAACCCGACGATCACTGACGGCGCCTCACTCGATCATGGCGAGCTGCCAGCGGACGGGCGGAGGAACGAGCCAAGCCTGGCCAGGATGTCGTCATCGAGAGAGCGGACCTTCGGTTCGTCGCGCACGTCCCCGACCAGGTCCATCTGAAGGTGGAATTCGAGATCGAGGATGACGGCACCGAGCTCGAAATCGAGCTGACCTGGCGGTCAACAGGGCGTTGGGATCACTGCTCCCAAGCTCGTGTCGCGCCAGGAAAGGTCGGACACCTGTAAGCCAGCAGAAACAGCGCTCCCGGCAGGCCGGTCTGCCACACCACCGACCTTCCAAGATCGGACTGGGCGAGAGGTCATAGCGGACCGCGGCATGATCCGGAAATGCACGGAACGATCTTTGCCACGACCCGTCGCCGGCTACCACGTGCAACCAGGTAGCCGGCACAAGTTCGCCTCGTCACGATTCTTGGGCTCGGAGGTTATGGAATCACCCAAAACGGATAACAAGTCGAGGGTTCCCCCCCGAAGAAGCCCGGCCCTAGTCCCGCCAAGTCCGCCGCCATGATCTTCGCGGCGCCGCAGTAGAAGGTGAACGGCGAGAACCATTGTCCGGCCATGCCGTACCGGCACCGTTGCGCTCGCCGATGCCCGGATGCGCGATCTTCCCGCACGGCCATCCGGCCCGCCTCCCATTCTGCCCGTCCACACCGCCCGGCTCCCGGCCGTGAGCAGGCTCCATGCGCGGCCAGACGGGATGTTCCTCGCCTTCGCCTACAAGGCGGTCGGCGAGTCCGGGAGCGTGCCGGGGGATCGCACCTAACCATCTGGTTCCTCCAGCGCACCTGCGATGTCATATCCGAGCGCGGTCGCTACCTCCGGGGCGGCAGAGACGACACGGCCAAGCCCGGTCACCGGGGCGATGGCGAGCAGCACGTCGGCGATCTCGTCGTCGGTCGCTCCCGCCGCCATCGCCCGGGCGGTGGCCCATTCCAGGCACACCGCTGGCGATCCGATGGCCACCGACGCCCCGAGCTGGAGCAGCGTCGCGGTCTTGGCATCCAGGGCAGATGTCGGGGCCAGGTCCATCCCAAGCCTGGCTTCGCCTTGGACGAAGCCTTCGTCGATCATCGCCAGCCGACGCAAGGTCTCCTGGAATCTGACCATCTCGCTCAACACATCTCCACTCGGCGCTAAGGCCACCATTGCACCCCGGGCCGACGCGCGTTCCATGCCCCCAATTGGGTAAAAACACCGGCTGTCATCCCTCCCAGCAGCCCAGCGCACGGGACCCGGCGAGCGCCTGGCTGCGTGAGGACGTCCCTAGCCTCCGGCAGAGGGACATTGCCTGCGAGGCGAGCCTCGGCGGCATGAGGTCGCTCGCTACGATTTGCTGATTTCGGCGGAGAATTTCTCCATCGCGGCGACCGCGGTCGGTCCTGCTTTGCGCTCCCACCAGACGCCCATCACGGCGGCGATCCAGACCCAGAAGGACGCGATGATGCCGACGAAGGCGATCAGCGCCAGGCCGACGCCAAAGCCGCCGTAGGCATGACCGTACTCGCCGAACCAATTGCGCAGGAAAAACACCGCCACCGCGTGGACCACAACGGCCGCACAGGTGCATACGGCCGCGCCGGCGACCAGATCCCGCCAGGCGAACGGCAGGTCCAGCAGTAGCCGGGGAGTGATGAGGAAGAATCCGAACTCGCCCGCGATCAGCACCAGCACGGCGGTGAGCACGAACCATGCCGGACGCCCGGCGGTCAGGGAGCGCAGCGTAAGGGCGGCGCCGGTGCCCGCCAGCAGTAGGATCAGCCACGCGCCGCCGCGCAGGTACTTCTGGGCGCCCCGCAACGGGGTCATGCTGAACGCCCGTGCATAGGCAACCTGCGCGGTGGCGCTGACATCCAGGCCGGTAATCAGCAGCGAGATCACGCTGATGCTCAGCGCCACATTCTTGCCTGAGCTGGCATTGGTGAAAGTGTCCTGGACGACGCGCGCGGTGCTGCCGGTCAGGTGCAGGTCGTTGACTACCAGGGCACCGAAGTTACGGTGCGGGTTGAACGCCTCGGCGAACGAATAGCCGATGATGATCAGGGGAATCACCGCGATGAACAGGTTCGCGGCGATGACCAGGGCCAGGTGCTTGCCATCGATCTGATTGAACCGCCGCAGGGACGCCAGGGGGAACGCTATCCACCGATGCCGCTTGAGCTTCTCTTGGCGCTGCCGGGCGCTCGTGATCCACTCCGGAAGCCTCCCGGCGCGGCCCTCACCCGGTTCTTTCACCCCGCCACCTCCGATCGGATGAGCCCGCCCCCGCAGGGACTAGCTGTGACAATCGCCTGGTCGGTGTGGTGATTGATCCATTTCTGCAGCCGCCCCAGCCGGGCCCCTGCCTCCACGGGCGCGAAGGCTGTGTACAGTTTCGTGGCCAGCAGGCTGGAGGTAACGCGCAGACAGAACAGTACGAGCGTCAGCCCGTCACCCGCGGTGTACAGCTTCGACTGCACGAGCATGGCCGCGCCGGCGGCCACCAGCCCCCACGGCTGCAAGACCACGCCGAGCCCGGCGGCCATCCACATCGACAGCCGGTCCAGGTGTGCCATCCAGGCCGGCAGCTTCTTTAGCCGCCCCACATGGCGCCGCTGTCGGAAGGCCATCCAGCCCAGCAGCGCCTTGACTGCCAGGGCAGCCGTGGGGGGCACAGTATGCGGCTTCGGCGGCTCGCCCCCGGTCAGCAGGGTCACAGCTGCGATCACCGCCACTAGGCAGGCCAGCCAGACAAGGATGAACGCCACCCCCCTTCCAGGAGCCGAGGGCACAAGATGAATAGCATCAGCGCGAGGGGGTCCGGTGCGCAGGCCTGCTGCGAGCGACGGCGAATCGGGCCGAGACCGGACGAACCCCATCCCCGGACCGCTGCGGCTGACAGCCTGGTGAAGAGTGCGCCGCCGACGCGCCCAGCCTCATGACCAGCACGGTGCAGAGCGCGGCCTCGACGAACCACCCCAGGCCGTCGAAGACGCCATCCCTGCGACCGCCGCAGATGGGGCATCGAAGCAGTTATCGCTACCTTGCAGCCCAGCTGCCCGGTGAAGGGCTGTCGGGCTCGCGCCCTGGACGTACAGCATCAGCATCGGTCCGGGCCTTGCTGCGACCAGGCCTAGCGAATCGCGGGGCTGGGTGCCCGGCCCCATGGCCGCCCGGTGACGATCTTCCCGCCGTCCCAGGCGCGCGAGCAGCCGGGGCGGCCGTAGTTTCTGCACCAGGCATTTTCTCGCCGCTGGCCAACCGGGTGAGCGGCAAGAAGAGCGAATTGAGCTCCGGATCGGAGCGGGCCAGGTCCCGTTCGATTCCGCGCAGGGCTCGATCCCGGCCCAGGTGCAATTTCACCACGAACTCTGTGAACGTGTCGCGGAACCTAGTGAGCCAGTACCGCCGCTAGAGATGGGATGCCAGACCACGACAACCTCCTTTGACTGTGGACCTCCGCTGAGCCTTTGCCAGAGGGCCGCGCCGCGCCGGCTGAGCCGCCAGCGACACCAGCGCTGGCCCCATGCTCGTGTCCTGGGGTGCCACGCTGCATCGCCCATCTGGGATGAAAAGGGCCCTCTCCGGAACGTCCCGGGACCAGGCGCAGCACGAAGCGGTACCGGCGAGGCCGATGGCCCGGCAACAACCAGGCGTGGGGAGCTGACGTAGCTGCAGCGGTAGTCGTGGCTTCGGCCGAGATGAACCGATCGCGCGGGGCTCATTCCGATGGGGCGATGCCTAAGCGCTACGCTCGCGGCGGGATAGGACCATGGGCGCCCTCGCTCCGCCACGAGACGCAGGGGAACCATGATCCCGCGAGGCACCAGGATGGCAGCGCGGCGGTCGACGGCGATGCGCCGAAATCATCGCGTAGTGATGGTCATCGGGCTCAGCCTTCTGCGGAACCGCCAACTCCATGTGAAGGTGATCACCGGCATCATCGGGCTGGTGGCGCTGGCCAGTCTTGGCCGGGAAAACCAAGAACATTGAACAACCAGCCGCCACGATCATGGTGTGGGCCCCGTTGAGGCTGGGCTCGTGTACGCAACGTGGAAGCGGCACAGTAACCAAGCCCCTGGGATAAGCCGGCTGGCAGAAGGTAGTGCGCAGAGGCGCCAGCGCCATGGCAACGGTGGGAAACAGGCCCCGGCTCCTCCGCCGTCCCGGCGCGACACCCACGCCGGGATGATCTGGCCCGGGTATGGCCGGGGCCGTGCATTTGGCTTA
>CAVSCQ010000042.1:0-5259 GCA_963726465.1 uncultured Solirubrobacterales bacterium | reverse complement strand
GACCGCTCCAGACGTTTCTATGGTTCAACGGAGAGGCGGCGGCGGCGGTGGATTTCTGGGTCTCCGTCTTCAAGGATGCGAAGAAGGGGGCGGTGCGGCATTACGCGGAGTCGTTTCCTGATCCCAAGTGGCGCGGCAAGGTCTTGACGGCGAGCTTTACGCTGCGTGGGCAAGAGTTTGTGGCCCTGAATGCCGGGCCGGACTTCCAGTTCACCCCGGCGGTCTCGTTTATGGTGCTGTGCGCGACGCAGCAGGAGATCGACGAGTATTGGGCGAAGCTGACGGACGGGGGTAAGACCATGGCGTGCGGATGGCTGACGGACAAGTTCGGCGTGACGTGGCGGATCACCCCGGAGACGCTGGATGGGATGCTGAACGATCCGGATCCGGCGACGGCGGCCCGGGTGATGCAGGCGATGATGGGGATGGTGAAGCTGGATATCGCGGCGCTGGAGCGGGCGCGGGATGGGAAGGGTGAATCGAATCGGGCGGCAGCGCATCCCTGAATTAGCCAGGATTGGAGAGTTGCCGATGAGCCGCAGCTTCGCAGAACGCGCTTTTACGCCGCTGGTGAAGAAACAGCAGGAGCAGCATGGCAGCCGGCGGCAGTATGCGCGGATGGAGGAGAAGGGCGAGGCGGGCGATCGCCTGACTGATTTTGAGCGGGAGTTCATTGCGGGACGCGATGGCTTCTACATGGCGTCGACGGGGGAGACGGGCTGGCCGTACATCCAGTACCGGGGCGGCGAGAAGGGCTTTCTCCATGTGCTGGACGACAAGACGCTGGGGTTTGCCGACCTGCGCGGGAACAAGCAGTACATCACGACGGGCAACGTGGAACATGACGATCGCGTGGCGCTCTTCTTTATGGACTATGCGCACCAGCTCCGTCTGAAGATCCTGGCGCGCGCTGAGGTGCACGAGAACGATGCCGAGGCGGCGACGCTGCTCGCGAAGCTGCGGGTGCCGGGGGAGAAGACGCCGGCGGAGCGCGCGGTGCTGATCCATGTGGAGGCGTTCGACTGGAACTGCCCGCAACACATTACTCCGCGTTATACGCAGGAGGAGCTGATGGGGACGCTGGAGCCGATCCGGAAGAGGATGGAGGCGCTGGAGACGGAGAATGCCCGGCTGCGCAAGCTGGTGGAGGAGACGGCGGCTAAAGCGTAGTCCTCGAGCAGGGTAACGTGACCCCACCCCCCTCCCCCCTCCCGGTGCGGGGAGCTTGGTTTGTATCTTCTGTTGAATCAGGTGCTTGCGTGCTCTCCCGAGGGGCAAAGTCGTCTTTCTAAAGGGGTTATCGGTAAAGTCGTCCAGTCATTGGAGTTAGCGACAACACAAAAGCCACCTTGACGGTTCCATTTCCTGCGAATGGAACGGCCACGGTGGCTTTTGTGTTTCGTGTCCTCCGGATGGAGGTGGATCTCTATTTCCAGAGTAGCAAATTGGCTCTAATTAACTGGCACCTTTTTGCGGATTGGTGATGCCGGCCCGATTTCGTTTTGGGAAGCGTGGGCGTAGCCGGGATGTCGCGTACGGTGTCTGACTGGCACTTCCCACAGCAGATTCGTTTTCCTCAGAAGTGGGATTGATGATTCACTCCGCGTGTGGCTGAATGACTGCACATGAAACGCTTTGTTTTCGCATTCTGCCTTGTTTCCATCCCAATCTCACTTGTCGGGCAAACCGGACCTGAGGTTGCGGCCGGACTTCGCGTTCCCGGCACGGCCATGCCCTATGCGCTGGATTCATTCGCTGGGAAGCCTGAACTCATTCCGATTCAACACTCCAACGTGTCGGTCAATAACCACGCCGGAACCAACGTCGCTGGCGGGCTGGCAGGCTCCTTCTTTTACAAGCCTAAGGGGGCAACGGAGCTACGCGGAGAGGCGGCGGCGGTCACTCTGCACTCTCGCAGACCTGTCCTTTATCTCCATATTGACGGCCGGGACGACTCAAATGCTGACCGCGATGAGAATCTTGTTGGCTGGGCAATCGTACGCGCAAAACAAGATAGGGACAGACGCGTTGTTGCGCAGATTCGCATCACTCAGCTCACTGGCCACGGCAAGCACAACGATGACATTATCGACACCAAGGAAGGCCATCTTCCGGACGGCTGGACGACGATTACACCAACCGAGGACCTGACTAATGGGCAGTACGTTCTCACCCCGATCTATAAGGGGAGCCTGTTCGCCTCCAGCGTGTATGCATTCGGCATTGACCCGTCCGCGCCGGAGGACGAGCTTGCGATCAAGCCCGGTGCAACCGCCGAGCCGCTTGGCCAGTAGACGAGTGTCATGGTGGAGACCTATCCCATCCTAGCCGCGCTAGGATGGGGCACCCGGCAGCATGCCTATTGCAGTGTAGAAATGAAAGCGCGCATTTCTGCCAGAACCTTGTCTTCATCGGACAAGTAGATGTAGTGATTCGCGCCTGAAATGGTGACCACGTGGGCAGTGGTAATTCCATTCTTGACGGCAGTCTCCTGCTTTTCAGTTAGGGCCGACAGCGCAACGGAATAGGCCTTGGCGGCGGTGCGGACCGCTCGGTCGGTAGTATGGTCGACCCAGGTTCCCAAGCTATGCGGGTTCGCGAAAATGAAAAGCGCAGGCACGGGAATGCGGCTGTACCTGTTCGGATGGTTTAGCAGCTGCATCAACATGGGACCACCAGCAGAATTCCGGTATTGTCCGACCGCTCCGTCCGGAGCCAACTCCCTTTGCTGCTGCAGCTCGGCTACCGGGTTTCGAAAGCCGTTCACGCGTTCGTAATAGTTGTCCAGCGCGGCAAAGCTGGCCAAATCGTTTGGACCAGGTGGCGGTGGCTGAGGTGCATGAAGCGCCATCATCTCCATGACACTTGCTCCATGGCCGTCGTCGAAAGCATATGAATATCCCGCTTCGAGGTAGATAAGGCCTGCGACACGTTCGGGATGGTTGTTGGCAATCCAACTCATTTCGGCCCCGGCAATGGAGTGGCCCGCGAGGATTGGTCTCTTCAGCTTGAGCGACTCAATGACAGCGAGTACATCCTCACCGAGACGATCTGCAGGATCAGTCGTGGCTTCGTATCCGGAAGCGCCAAAGCCACGTCGCGTTATCGCGTAGACATGACGATGTGTCAATGAGCGCAATTTCGGCGCAAAGCCATCAAAGACATGGGCCGTGTCTCCGCCTCCCGCCAAAAGAACAATCGGCTTGCCACGACCTCCACAATCGAGGACCTCAAGCTTCACACCACTCTCTACAGTGACAAAGCGAATGTGCTGGGGTGAGGAGTCTTTCCACTCGGGACTCTGTGAGAAAAGCGGAGACGCGAAAAGAGGGATCAGCAACAAACCTACGATCCTGTTGGATGGGGACATTTCGCCTTGCGCTTCAGATGGACATATACGTTGCTGGCCCTTCCAACGTTCCAGACTTTATGCATCTTCGGGAGCCGGTTCTCTACACGGGCAGCGAGGCCTGATGGGGAAGTCTCGGAAATCATAATGCGATCCAGCCGCCGGAGCCGGCGAGAGATAGGAAGTAGCAAGAAACGATCTATCTCAGCTAGATGGCGCAACAAGCGCGCGTCAGAAATCATTACTATCGGATAGTGCTGGCATCTTTTAAGGGAGTATCCAAGTGCATTGGGTTCGCGACTTTACCTTTCAGGACGGACATATTCCGACAACAAGAAACCGTGAAGACGCGCCCGACGGGATGCGTCAAGAGCTGGTAGATCTTATATTTGGCCTAAGCGAACATAACCCCAATGCGATCAGCGATAGGCACCTCCACAGGGTTATATGCCAGAGCCTGGGAGTGGGAGCGGCTGGAGAGCCATATGGCGGTTATCGTTACGCCGCGGGGCGCGATCTCGGACGGGCAGAATGGACGCGCGTCTATGACCTCATCTCTCGGCTCTGGCCAGAGTTTAGCCGCGCCGGTCTCGCGGCTGAATACCGAGAGGGTACGAATCGCATACTCTCTGCGCATGGGACCGCTTGGGATGTGTCGGCGCAGGGTCGGCTGGAACGCGTCTTGCCTGAACCTGTACACGCACTGATTGCAAGCGCTTTTGTTGAATTAAGCCACCCGGCCGCTGCGCCGGCACTCGAACTTTTTCGTGCTGCTCGGGAGGCATACGATGACCGCCCACGCCGCGATCGGGACGCATGTTCAAATATTTTCGACGCGATGGAGTCAGTCGCGAAAATCAAGTATCAACTGCCCAACCACACTTTCGGGCAAGTAAAAAATCATATTGAAGGCAGCAACCTACTGGCCCCAGAGATTTGCGCGATGCTTACTGGACTAAACCAACTGAGAAATCGGCACTTCGGCCATGGAATGGCGGTTGGTTTCAGTCTCAGCCGTGCTGAAACTGACTTTGTCTTCTTGTCCTGCATCAGCGCGATATTGCTTCTGACCCGTTCAGAATGAATTAACTATTTCGCGCACTCGCGATCGGAGTGGCCTTTCATTCAGGTGGGTAACCTTCTCCAAATTGTTCCGCTCTGGAAGAGCGCGTCTCCATGAATTCGTCGAGTCCTGGGTACGGGTGGTCCGTTCTCTCAGCTTCAAGGTACTCGGGTCTGTATGTGTAGTAAACCAGGCGCGACGCTCGCTCTACGAGCAAAACGCCCTCAGAAATCCGAAAGGATCTGTCAATTTTCTCTCGCACCTTATCGCAAATGTAGTTTGCCGCCCGAGTGGCCTCAAAAGTCAAGTCATGAATAAGCGCGACGTGAAAATCGAACTCCTTCACCAACCTCCTATATGTTTCTTCATCCCACAGCCGGTTCTTGTAAAACCTCTCCATGTAAATTAAGCTGCCTCGCTTTTCGTGCTCTGCATACTTTCGAAAAACGTTCACGAGATCATCGATGACCTCATGAAAGTTTTCTAATGCTGTTCGCAGGGCAACGTGACTCACGGGCCAAACGCGTGACACGATCCAAGTTCGAAGCTCATCGAGCTGGCTAAGAAATTGCACCTCGATTGCGGGAGTGGCACCGAGGAGAAAGGAGACGTGGTCGCGCCAACGAAGCAGGTCAGACATGGTTGCCCATTCGTCGATATATCCGGCCCACATTTCATCGTCAGCTTGGCGTATCGGATTAAATTCAGAGAGACTTGATTGCACCCATGCTTCGTGTTCTCGCTTAATGATATGAAGCCGCTCAACAGTAAATTGGCTTACTTGATCGTCAATCTGTTTGTGGTGAACATTGCAGAGCAAGATCAAATTCTCGTATCTATTTCGTTG
>CAVSCQ010000041.1:0-3686 GCA_963726465.1 uncultured Solirubrobacterales bacterium | reverse complement strand
ATGGCCGGCAACCTGACCAGCCAGGTACGGGCGATCGCCCAGGTCGCGACGGCGGTCGCCGAGGGTGACCTGAGCCAGAAGGTCACCGTCGACGCGCGCGGCGAGATCCTGGAGCTGAAGGAGACCATCAACACGATGGTCGACCGGCTGTCGCTGTTCGCCGACGAGGTGACCCGGGTGGCCCGCGAGGTGGGCACCGAGGGCAACCTCGGCGGCCAGGCCAGGGTCCGCGGCGTGTCCGGCACCTGGGAAGACCTCACCGACAACGTCAACGTGATGGCGTCCAACCTCACCGCGCAGGTCCGCTCGATCTCCCAGGTGGCCACCGCGGTCGCCCGGGGCGACCTCAGCCAGACGATCACTGTCGAGGCGAAGGGCGAGGTGGCCTGGGTGCTCGCCGAGTCGATCAACAGCATGGTCGGCACGCTGGCGCGCTTCGTCTGCGAGGCGACCCGGGTGGCCCGCGAGGTCGGTACCGAGGGCATGCTCGGCGGCCAGGCCACCGTGCCCAACGTGGCCGGCACCTGGAAAGGACCTGACCGACAACGTCAACTCGATGGCGAACAACCTGACCAGCCAGGTGCGCAACATCGCGGAGGTCACCACCGCCGTCGCCCAGGGCGACCTGTCGAAGAAGATCGACGTGGACGCCCGCGAGAGATCCTGGAGCTGAAGACCACGATCAACACGATGGTCGACCAGCTCTCCTCGTTCGCCGCCGAGGTGACCCGGGTGGCGCGGGAGGTGGGCAGCGAGGGTCGGCCGGCGGCCAGGCCGAGGTCGAGGGCGTGTCGGGGACCTGGAAGCGGCTGACCGAGAACGTGAACGAGCTGGCGGGAACCTGACCCGCCAGGTCCGCGTGATCGCCGAGGTGACCAGCGTGGTGGCGACCGGCGACCTGACCCGCTCGATCACGGTCGAGGCGGAGGGTGAGCTGGCCGACCTCAAGGACAACATCAACGCGATGGTGGGGTCGCTGCGCGAGACGACCGAGGCGAACACCGCAGGACCGGCTGCAGACGAACCTGACCAGGATCGGCAGCCCTGCAGGGCCACCGCGAGCTGACCGTGGTCGCCGACCTGATCATGAACGAGCTGATCCCGCTGGTCGACGCGCAGCACGGGACGTTCTTCCTCGCCGAGGGCGCCGACGGTGAGGCCCGTCGCCGCTGATCGCGGGCGACGGCCTACGAGCCGACATCGAGGCGCCGAGCCAGGTCCGGCTCGGCCAGTCGCTGATCGGCCAGGTGGCCAAGACCCGCAAGCCGATCGTGGTGACCGACATCCCGGCCGAGTACATCCGGAGCACCTGGGCCTGGGCGAGGCCGCCCCGCTGAACCTGATGATGCTGCCGATCGTGTTCGAGGACCAGGTGCTCGGCGTCATCGAGGTGGGTTTGTTTAGCCCGTTCACCCGGATGACTGCGACTTCCTCGAGCAGCTGATGGAGACCATCGGCGTCAACGTCAACCCGATCATCGCGAACTCGCGGACCCGACGCGCTGCTCGCCGAGTCGCAGCGGCTCGCCGCCGAACTGCAGGCCCGCACCAGCGAACTGCAGGTCAGGCAGGACGAGCTGCAGCTGTCCAACGCCGACCTGGGGGACAAGGCGGCCGAGCTCGCCCGGCAGAACCGCGACATCGAACTGAAGAACGAGCAGATCGAGCTGGCCAGGCAGGAGATCGAAGAGCGGGCCAGGCAACTGGATCAGGCCTCACGCTACAAGTCGCAGTTCCTCGCGAACATGTCGCACGAACTGCGCACGCCGCTGAACAGCCTGCTCGTGCTCGCGCGGCTGCTGGCCCAGAACCAGTCAGAGAACCTCACCTCCAAGCAGGTCGAGTACGCCAACGTCATCCATTCCTCCGGGATCCTCCTACCTGCTGCAGCTGATCAACGACATCCTCGATCTGTCCAAGGTCGAGGCCGGAAAGATGGACATGCACCCGGAGCGGTTCGCGCTCAGCGGCCTGGTGGAGGAACTTGAGGCGATCTTCCTGCCGCTGACCGTGGAGAAGCGGCTGGATTTCACGATCAGGCTCGACCCGAGCGTCCCGGCCGAGATCTTCACCGACAAGCAGCGCCTGCGGCAGATCCTGCACAACCTGCTGTCCAACGCGGTCAAGTTCACCGAGCGCGGCGGCGTCGAGGCCCGGATCTCGGCGGCCGCAGGCAGCAACGGGCGGGCGGCTCTTCGCGATCGTCGACACCGGCATCGGCATCGCCGAGGAGAATCTCAGTTTCGATCTTCGGCGCGTTCCACCAAGGCGATGGCACTACCGCCGCCGCTACGGCGGGACCGGCCTTGGACTCGCGATCTGCCGTGAGATGGCGGCTCAGCTCGGCGGCCGGATTACCGTCTGCAGCGCGATGGGTGTCGGCAGCACGTTCATCCTTGTACCTGCCGGTCGCTGGCCGGACCGCCCGGTCGAGGCGATCGCGCCCGATCAGGCCGTTCAATGCGCCGCCGCCAGTGCGGTCGCAGCCGTGCAGCAACGAGCCGTCGCGAAGGTCCCCGCTGCGGCGGGGCGGCACCGATCCGCCCGGTGCTGTCGCCGCGCACGACAGCCTGCGGGACAAGCGGGTGCTGATCGTCGATGACGACCCGAGGAACGTGTTCGCGCTGACCGGCGTGCTCGAGATGTACGCGATGACCGTCATCCACGCCGACAACGGCAAGCACGGCATCGAGGTGCTGCGCGGCCGGCGGATTGACCTGGTGCTGATGGACGTGATGATGCCGCAACTGGACGGGCACGCCACAACCCGCGATCAGGCAGATGCCGCAGTTTGCCGACCTGCCCGTGATCGCGGTGACCGCCAGGGCGATGCAGGGCGACAAGGACAAGTCCATTGCCGCAGGCGCCAACGACTACGTCACCAAGCCGGTCGACACCGAGCAGTTGCTGACCTGCATGGAGCGTTGGCTCGCCGCAGACTAAGCGGCGAGACCGGCCCAGCCGGGCGGCCCGCGCACGCGGAGTTGCACGCCATCGGGCACCAGCACCGGCAGATCCGCCAAGCCGCCCTCGACGGCCCAGGCTCGGCCGACGAGCGCCAGCAGGAACGCTAGGCCGTTGAGATCAGCGGCCGACGGCGCGGGCGAGCTGCGCCTTGTTCATGGTCGAGCGGCCTTTTATGCCGCGGCGGCGCGCTTCGGCATAAAGCTGTGCCCTGGTCGGGCCGCCGGCGCCGCGGTGCGAGCGCAGACCGCCACGGCGGCCGGATGAGATGTCTTTCGTGGACGACCGGCTGGCCGTCTTGGCCTCTCCGGAGCGGGCGCGTTCCTTGTTGACGGTTCGCGCCGCAATCTCCTCTGCGCGGGCCGTGCTTTCACCACGCCGCTTGGCGCTGTCCTTGACGTGCTCGTATTGGCGTTCACGCTTGGGATTGGATCCCCGCGGCATGCGGGCCACCTCCTGGCTACCTGGACCGGCGCTACCGCGCCCTGTCCACCGGCCCTACCCCGGCGGTCGCCACCCATTCCGGCAGCGTGCCGCGGCCGGGCGCGGGAGAACCCGGCGAGGCAGGCTTGCAGCAGGTCCGGCTCCGCCTTGAGGGCCGGGCGGCAACTGGAGCAGGATCGGGGCCGTTAACCCGGCGCCGTCAGGTCAGGGTCAGTACGGCTATGACGGCGAGCGTCCCGGCCACCGCATAGGCGGCGTAGTCGTTGACCGAGCCGGTAT
>CAVSCQ010000040.1:0-36776 GCA_963726465.1 uncultured Solirubrobacterales bacterium | reverse complement strand
TGACGCATGGTTCCGTCCGTATCTTGAGAACTGCACAGTGAACGCGAGCATCTTCTGAGATCCTTGTTAGAGGTCCGATCTTAGGTGCATGTAGTGCATTTAGTCAAGTTTCTAAGAGCATACGGTGGATGTCTTGGCACCAGGAGCCGATGAAGGACGTTGGAGCCTGCGATAAGCCTCGAGGAGCCGGCAACCGGGCTGTGATCCGAGGATTTCCGAATGGGGAAACCCGGCCGTCGTCATGGGCGTGTCGCCGTCGCCTGAATGCATAGGGCGGCTGGTGGTAACGCGGGGAAGTGAAACATCTCAGTACCCGCAGGAAGAGAAAGCAAAAGCGATTCCGCTGAGTAGTGGTGAGCGAAAGCGGAACAGGCTAAACCTGTGCGTGTGATAGCCGGCGGGCGTTGCGTGACGGGGGTTGTGGGAGCACTTGGCCGTCTCTGCCGGGACGGCGAGGAGTTACAAATCGTCTGGGTAGCGGAACAGTCTGGAAAGTCTGGCCGTAGCGGGTGACAGTCCCGTACGCGAAACCTCTGCGACTCCTTAGTGATTTCCCGAGTAGCACGGGGCCCGTGAAATCCCGTGTGAATCTGGCAAGACCACTTGCTAAGCCTAAATACTCCCTGGTGACCGATAGTGAACTAGTACCGTGAGGGAAAGATGAAAAGCACCCCGGTGAGGGGTCGTGAAATAGTGCCTGAAACCGTGTGCTTACAAGCCGTGGGAGCCTTTCGGGGTGACCGCGTGCCTTTTGAAGAATGAGCCTGCGAGTTACGGTGCGTGGCGAGGTTAACCCGTGTGGGGTAGCCGTAGGGAAACCGAGTCTGAATAGGGCGATTGAGTCGCGTGCTGTAGACCCGAAGCGGAGTGATC
Source organism: uncultured Solirubrobacterales bacterium (assembly GCA_963726465.1). Taxonomy (GTDB): domain Bacteria; phylum Actinomycetota; class Thermoleophilia; order Solirubrobacterales; family Solirubrobacteraceae; genus Palsa-744. The sequence goes on along the minus strand of CAVSCQ010000040.1, from coordinate 35,903 downwards.
TACGCATGGGCAGGGTGAAGCGCGGGTAAGACCGCGTGGAGGCCCGAACCCACCAGGGTTGAAAACCTGGGGGATGACCTGTGTGTAGGGGTGAAAGGCCAATCAAACTCCGTGATAGCTGGTTCTCTCCGAAATGCATTTAGGTGCAGCGTCGCGTGTTCCTTCCCGGAGGTAGAGCTACCGGTTGGACTAGGGGGCCCACAAGCTTACTGAATTCAGCCGAACTCCGAATGCCGGTGAAGCCAGAGCGCGGCAGTGAGACTGCGGGCGATAAGGTTCGTGGTCGAGAGGGAAACAACCCAGATCGCCGGCTGAAGGCCCCCAAGCGCGTGCTAAGTGGGAAAGGATGTGGAGTTGCAGTGACAACCAGGAGGTTGGCTTAGAAGCAGCCACCCTTGAAAGAGTGCGTAATAGCTCACTGGTCAAGTGATTCCGCGCCGACAATGTAACGGGGCTCAAGCACGCCGCCGAAGCCGCGGCATTCGCGCTTGATGCGGGATGGGTAGGAGAGCGTCATGCAGCGTGTGAAGCAGCAGAGTGATCTAGCTGTGGAGGCTGCATGAGTGAGAATGCAGGCATGAGTAGCGAAAGGCGAGTGAGAAGCTCGCCCGCCGATTGACCAAGGGTTCCTGGGGCAGGCTAATCCGCCCAGGGTAAGTCGGGACCTAAGGCGAGGCCGACAGGCGTAGTCGATGGACAACGGGTTGATATTCCCGTACCCGTGTACGGCCGTCCATGCTGAAACCGTGATGCTAAGCCTGTCGCCGAGGCCTTCGGGCGGAGGCGGCCGGCGAACCGATCGGGTAGTAGGCAAGCTGAAGGAGAGACGCAAGAGGCTAGCTCTACCGGGCGGTGGTTGTCCCGGGGTAAGGGCGTAGGGCGGTCCGCAGGCAAATCCGCGGGTCATGTAGCCTGAGACCTGATGCCGAGCCGCAAGGCGAAGTCAGTGATGCCATGCTGCCGAGAAAATCTTCGCAGCGAGGACGTGCGCGGCCCGTACCCTAAACCGACGCAGGTGGTCAGGTAGAGAATACCGAGGCGATCGGGTGAACCGTGGTTAAGGAACTAGGCAAATTGCCCCCGTAACTTAGGGATAAGGGGGACCCCAGCCGGTGACGGCACTTGCTCCCCGAGCTAGGTGGGGTCGCAGAGGCCAGGGGGAAGCGACTGTTTACTAAAAACACAGGTCCGTGCCAAGCCGCAAGGCGATGTATACGGACTGACGCCTGCCCGGTGCCGGAACGTTAAGGGGACGGGTCAGCCAGCAATGGCGAAGCTCAGAACTTAAGCGCCGGTAAACGGCGGTGGTAACTATAACCATCCTAAGGTAGCGAAATTCCTTGTCGGGTAAGTTCCGACCTGCACGAATGGCGTAACGACTTCCCCGCTGTCTCAACCGCGGGCCCGGCGAAATTGCACTACGAGTAAAGATGCTCGTTACGCGCAGCAGGACGGAAAGACCCCGGGACCTTTACTGCAGCTTGGCATTGGTGCTTGGGACGGCTTGTGTAGGATAGGCGGGAGACTGGGAAGCGCGCACGCTAGTGCGCGTGGAGTCACTGGTGAAATACCGCTCTGGTCGTTCTGAGTGTCTAACCTGGGCCCGTGATCCGGGTCAGGGACAGTGCCTGGCGGGTAGTTTAACTGGGGCGGTTGCCTCCCAAAAGGTAACGGAGGCGCCCAAAGGTACCCTCAGCCCGGTCGGCAACCGGGTGCCGAGTGCAAGTGCACAAGGGTGCTTGACTGTGAGACAGACATGTCGAGCAGGAGCGAAAGCTGGGACTAGTGATCCGGCGGTGGCATGTGGAAGCGCCGTCGCTCAACGGCTAAAAGGTACCCCGGGGATAACAGGCTGATCTTGCCCAAGAGTCCATATCGACGGCATGGTTTGGCACCTCGATGTCGGCTCGTCGCATCCTGGGGCTGGAGCAGGTCCCAAGGGTTAGGCTGTTCGCCTATTAAAGCGGTACGCGAGCTGGGTTTAGAACGTCGTGAGACAGTTCGGTCCCTATCCGCTGCGCGCGCAGGAGACTTGAGAAGGGCTGTCCCTAGTACGAGAGGACCGGGACGGACTGACCTCTGGTGTGCCAGTTGTTCCGCCAGGAGCACGGCTGGTTTGCTACGTCGGGAAGTGATAACCGCTGAAAGCATCTAAGCGGGAAGCACGCTTCAAGATGAGGTCTCCCACCACCTTGAGTGGGTAAGGCCCCCAGCCAGACGACTGGGTTGATAGGCCGGAAGTGTAAGCGCCGCGAGGTGCTCAGCTGACCGGTACTAACAGGCCGAGGGCTTGACACTACACGCACTACATGTACCCCGAGCGATCGCGAGTTCGCGTCCACTGTGTGGTTCCCGAGCTACGGCCGGGAGACTTCAAGGCTGATACAGCTCAATAGAGTTCCCGGCGGCCATAGCGAAGGGGAAACACCCGGTCCCATTCCGAACCCGGAAGTTAAGCCCTTCAGCGCCGATGGTACTGCGAGGGAGGCCTCGTGGGAGAGTAGGACACCGCCGGAACACACTTCACTGAAGAGGGCTCGACCCGTTTCAGGGTCGGCCCCCTGTCTTGACGTCCTTGCTCTGGTCCTTCCAGGCGGTGAGTCGCGCTTTGGTGCGCTCGTGACCAGGCTCCTGGAGCGCCGATCGGCGGTGCCGACCCGCGGACCGCAACCGCGCACCGGCGCCGCTCGGGTCACGCGCGTCCTCGGCGCGATCGGCTCGCAACTCCCCGAGCCATCGAGTGCAGCGGCAGGACGATGCCGCTGCCGGTAGCGGTAACCAGCATGGCAGCGGCGGAGTACCGTCGCTCTGGCCGTCGAGCGCCGGAAGGACGGCGCGAGGCGTTGGTCGTAGCCGAGCCAGGGCAGTGCTCGGGCTGCTGATGCGCTGGGCGGGCTATCGGCGCGGCTAGCGCATAGGGTGAAGGATTGAGTGTGCAGGAGGTCGGGACAGTGGCCGAAGACGGCAATGCGTCGCAGCGTGGCGGCGCCGGAGACGGGCGTGGGCGCGCGGGTGGCGGCGCTGGCCGTAGCTCCGGCGGTGCTGGACGCCCCGGGGGATACGGCCGTTCTGGTGGCCAGGGCGGGCGTGAGCGGCGGCTACCGGCGGCGGCGGCGGGGACCGGCGGTCGGCGGCCACGGCGACGGCGGTGACCGGGGCGGCGCCGGGGCGGCAATGACCGGGGTCCCGTCCGTTACCGGGACAGCGGCGGGGACGACCGGCCGCGCTCGGACCGTGACGGGTGATCCGGCCGCGACTGCGTGAGCGCGACGGCTGGCCGCGTGGCGGCTACGAGCAGCGGTTACCGACGGCGGCGGCCGTCGCGGCCCGGCGAGCGGACCGTCACGGCCGTACCGTCGCGATGACGCCGGTTCCGACGGCGACCGTCGAGCGCCGATCGCGGGCCGCGTCGCGAGCGGCCGCTACGGCGACCGTCCGAGCCGTCCGTCCTACGGCGACCGTCCGAGCCGGCCGTCGTACGGCGACCGCTCCGGTCGCCCGTCCTACGGCGGCGGCCAGCGTCGACAGCGGCTTCCGCGGCGGCGACCGCCCGGCCGGCGACTGCGGCGGCGGCGGCGAGCGCCGGCAGCGACCGCGGCCGCGGCGGCGACCGCGGTGACCGTCCGTCCTATGGCGGCGCAGGCCGTTCCGATGGCGGTTTCCGCGGCGGTGACCGCCCGCGTCGCGGACCGCGACGTGACTTCGGCGGCAGCGGCGAGCGCGGCTATGACCGCGGCCCGGCGGCAGCCGCGGTGACCGCCCGTCCTACGGCGGTCAGCGGCCGTTCCGACGGCGGCTTCCGCGGCGGTGACCGTCCGGCAGCCGCGAGTGGCGGCGACGGCGGGCGCGGTACGACGCGGCGTTCCGCGGCGGCGACCGGGGCTCGCGCTCCTACGGTGGCGGCGCTAGCCGCTCCGACGGCGGCTTCCGCGGCGGTGACCGGCCGACGGCGCGTGGTCCCGCGGCGTGACTTCGGCTCGGCGACCGCGGCGACGCAGCGCGCGGTTCCGACCGCCGCCCCGGCGGCGACCGCGACGGCGGCACGTGCCGTTCGGCGGCGACCGGGACGGCGCGAGGCGGTCCGTCGGCGGCGACCGGACGGCCTTGCGGTGACCGGCCGCGCTGGCAGGGCGCGACCGCGACGCGGCCGCCGCGACGGCGGGTTCCGCGGCCGCGACGGCGGCAGGGCGCGACGGCGGCGACCGCAGGCCGGGCGGCTACCGGTCGGGCCAGGACGGCCCGCTCGCGCTCCGGCGGCCGTCGTACGGCCGGTCCGCGGCGCGCACGGACCGCCCGGCGCGCAGCCAGGGCTTCAGCCGGACCATGTCCGACCGGATCGGCGGCGCGTTCCCCGATGAACGGCCGGCCGGCCGCCGCGGCCGGGCGGCGCGGGCCGCCCGGGCGCTCGCGGGACGTCCGAGGCGCGGGCAGGACAGGCACCGGCAGGCCGTCCGGGTACGCGAGCCAGGCCTGGTGGCGACCGGGGACGGCCCGAGGCGGCACCGGGACCGACCGAGGACGACCGGCGACGGCGGGGACTGTGCCGACGCGCCCCGCATCCCGGACAGCATCACCGACGACCAGCTCTCGCGTGAGGTGCGGGACGAGCTCGGCAGCCTCTCCGTCGACCGGGCGAGCATCGTCGGCCGGTACCTGGTCGCCGCCGAGCTGGCCACCGACCCGGAGCAGGCCTACCGCTACGCGCAGGCGGCCAAGCAGCTGGCGGCGCGGGTCGGCATCGTCCGCGAGGTCTCCGGCATCATGGCCTACAAGTCCGGCCGCTGGGCCGAGGCCCTGACCGAGCTGCAGGCGGGCCGCAGGATGACCGGGCGCAACGACTACCTGCCGCTGATGGCGGACTCCGAGCGCGGTCTCGGCCGTCTCGACCGCGCCCTCGACCTCGTGCACAGCGCCGAGGCCAAGCGCCTGCCGCGCGCGGCGCAGATCGAGCTGCGCATCGTCGAGTCGGGCATCCGCCGCGACCAGGGCCTGGCCGACGCCGCCGTGCTCGCCCTCGCAGGTCCCCGAGCTGACCGACGGCAAGCAGCGCCCCTGGTCCGCCCGGCTCTTCTACGCCTACGGCGAGGCCCTGCTCGCCGCCGGCCGCCCCGAGGCCGCCAGGGAGGCCTTCTCCCGCGCCGTCGTCGCCGACGAGGACGAGCAAACCGACGCCCTGGCCCGCCTGGACGAACTAGACGGCATCACCGTCACGGACCTGGAAGAGGACGACGAGGACGACGAGGAACCCTCGACGACGACGACGACGACGAGGACGACGACGAGGACCTCGACGACGAGGCCGACGACGCGCCGATGACGACGACGAAGACGAAGACGACGAGGACGACGACCTCGACGACGAGTCCGACGAACCTCGATCGACGAAGACGACGACGAGGACGACGACGAGGACGACGACGAGGACGACGAGGACCTCGACGACGAGGCCGAACCTCGACGACGAAGACGACCGGACGCTGAGACGACGAGGACGGACGCGATGCTCGACGCCCAGCCCGACGACGAAGCCGAGCCCCGGCTCACGAGCGAGCAGCCGCCTGGCGGCGCCAAGGCCGACCCGCAGCCTGCCAGGTGCCACTCGGATAAGCCGGTGGCACCGTCACGTCAGGTGTCGATGGCGCGTCGCCGTAGACCAGCGCGCGCGGCGGCCTCAGCCCGGTAGAGTTGCCTGTCGTCATAGCAATGTCGTCACGCACCGGACTATTGTCCCAGACAAGAGAGGGGAGAGGACATGGAGCTCACGCTCAATGTGGACTCGGAGGACCACGGGTTCACCGTCATCGCGGTCGGCGGCGAGATCGACGTCTACACCGCTCCCAAGCTGCGCGAGAAGCTGATCAGCCTCGTCGAGTCCGGCAGCTACCAGCTGATCGTGGACATGGAAGGCGTCGAGTTCCTCGACTCGACCGGCCTCGGCGTGCTGGTCGGCGGCCTGAAGCGGGTCCGCGCGCACGACGGCTGGATCGACCTGGTCTGCACGCAGAGCCGCATCCTGCGGATCTTCCGCATCACCGGCCTGAACAAGGTGTTCAGCATCTACGACTCGGTGGCCGAGGCCGTAGCGGCGCACACGCAGCCCGGCCGCGGACGACGCCCAGGAAGCTAAAGTCAAGACCGGTCATCCCGAACGAGCGGTTCCATGGCCTCGCGCCCTGTCGGCGCCGTGCCGGCGCGTCGCCGGCTAGCTTCAGGAGTCGAACGTGCGCAGCACCAGGCCGGTGCGCGGCTTCGGGCCGAACGACGTGGACTTGCGCGGCACCTTCTCGCCGTGCGCCGCGATGTCCATCACCGCCGCGAGCGGCATCGGGTTGCAGATGACCGCGGTCCCGCCGGAGTCCGCCGCCATGCGGACGCCTCGTCGGCGTCGTGCGAGATCAGCACGTCGCGCTCGTTGTCCTTGATCGACCAGAGCTGGGCGAGCAGCAGCTCCTGCATGACCGAGGCGTCGAGCGCCCGCCAGCGCGGCGACGCCGCCGGCGGCATCGCCGCCGCGAGCCGCTCCCGGTCGGGGTCGGTCAGCAGCCAGTACCCGTCCCGGCCGGCCAGCAGGAACGCCGTCCCGGCCGCGCCAGCGGCCGCCAGGCGGTCCGAGCGCCGCGCCGCGGTCACCGGCGGTCACCGGTGAACGCCTCCGGCGGCGCAGCCGGGCCGCCTCGGCCGGGTCGAGCCGCGGCAGCACGCGGTGGATCGGGCCGAGGCGCAGCGGGTAGGCGTCCGCGTCGACCAGGAAGGCGAGCCCGTAGTCCCACGGGCCGTCGCCCGCGCCGGCGTCGCGCATCTCCGCGCGCAGCTCGCGGTAGGCGGCGTACCGGTGGTGGCCGTCGGCGATGAGCGCGGTGCGCGTCGGCCAGGTCGGCGGCGATGGCCGCCTGCGCGTCCGGGTCGGTCAGCGCCCACAGCCGGTGCGTCACGCCGTCGTCGGTGACCGCGCACGGCGAGCGGCGGCTGGTCGTCCGCGTCTCGTCCACCAGCCGTGAGGCGGGCCCGGCGGTGCCGCCGTGCCCGCCGGCGCCGCCCTCGGTCTGCCAGCACCAGCCAGGCCATCCCCGTCGGACTCGCCGACACTGCCCCCACCGTTATAGACGAGCAAGATGGGCTCCAGGTTGCTCCGTGTTGCCTTCATCAGCTCCCGCCGCCCGGCGACCGGCCCCGGCATCACGCCCTCGTGCGGGTGCACCGCGCCCGTGCCCGACCGCGACGAGCCCGATAAGCCCGCGCTGCACCCAGTCGGCGCCGCGCTGCTCGTACACGTACAGCGCGGGCGAGTCGTCGACCGCGAGCGCGCCGTCCGTCAGCCAGTCGCGCAGCCGCGCCGCCGCGATCGCAGCCCGGCGTCACCGCGGCCGAGCGGCTCGCCCGGAGACGCATCGACCGGGGCGCACGGGCAGGATCAGCCGGACAACGTTGTACGGCGAGGCGGCGAGCAACCGCTCCAGGGTCCCGGGGCCGATCACGTCGTACGGTGGTGATGTGACGTTTGCGAGTCCCCCTACCCGGGATAGGTCATAACGGACACCGCGGAACGGCGCCAGGACGAGTCCGGCGCCGAACCGGAGTCATCGCCGGACGGAAAGTGGGTCTGCACACCATGTCAGAAGTGCCAAGCGGCAGCTGGGATTCCCCGCCGCAGGAAAACTTCGCCCGCCCGCCGGCCGCCGCGAGCCGCGCGATCGGGCGAAACGGCGGACGACGACCGATGGCGGCGCCGGACCCCGCCGAGGTGCACGCCTGGTACACCACCGGCCTGGAACTGCTCGGCAAGGGCAGCCCGGCGGCCGCCGCGCAGGTGCTGCAGCGGGCGGCGAACGCCGAGCCCGCGCTCGCGCAGCGTCCGCGAGGCGCTGGCCCGGGCCCAGTTCGACACCGGCCAGTACGCGGCCGCGGCGGACAACTTCCGGGTGATCGTCGAGGCGAGCCCGACCGACGACTACGCCCACTTCGGCCTCGGCCTGTCCCTGGCCCGGGCCGGCGAGCACGAGGCCGCCGCCGAGTACCTGGCGCTGGCCGCCGCGATGCGCCCGGACCGCAAGCACTACACCGACGCCCTCCGCCAGGTCCGGGCCACGCTCAAGTTCCGCGGACCGCCGGAGGCACGACCGTTCCTGGCGCGGCCGTATAGCCGCCGCGTGAAGCTCGAGTGGCCGTGCCCAAACGCTCGCCGAAGCCTACGACGTCCTCCTCTTCGACCTCGACGGCGTCGTCTACATCGGCGGCACCGCGATCCCCGGCGCGCCCGAGGCGCTGCAGCAGGCCAAGCGGGCAGGCGCGCACGTCGCCTACGTCACCAACAACGCCTCCCGCACCCCGGCCGCGGTCGCCGCCCTGCTCGACGGCATGGGCGCCCCGGTCACCGAGGCCGACGTGGTCACCTCCGCCCAGGCCGCGGCCCGGCTGCTCGCGGACAAGCTGCCGCCCAAGTCGAAGGTCCTCGTCATCGGCGCGACGGCGCTGCGGCTCGCGGTCAGGGAGCGCGGCCTCGTCCCCGTCTCGACCGCCAGCGAGAACCCGGCGGCCGTCGTCCAGGGCTTCGGCCCCGGCATCGACTACGGCCAGGCTCGCCGAGGGCGGCCTCGCGGTGCGGGCGGGCGCGCTGTTCGTCGCCACCAACGCCGACTCGACGATCCCCACGCGCGCGGCACCGCGCCGGGCAACGGCTCGCTGCTCAAGGTCATCGAGAACGCCACCGGCATGGCGCCCGTCGTCGCCGGGCAAGCCGGAACCGCCGCTGCACCGCGAGTCGGTCATCCGCACCGGCGCGAAGCGCCCGCTGGTGATCGGCGACCGCCTCGACACCGACATCGAGGCCGCCTACAACACCGGCACCGACAGCCTGCTGGTCCTCACCGGCGTCGACAACCCGCGCACCGCCACCCTCGCGCCCAGGCACCGCAGGCCCACCTACATCGCCGAGAACCTCGACGCCCTGCTGCGGCCCTACCCGGAGGTCACCGCGACCGAGGCCGGGCCGCGACCTGCGGCGGCTGGACCGCGACGGCGGGCGACGACGGCACGCTCGACCCTGACCGGCCACGGCGCGCCGATCGACGGCCTGCGTGCCCTGACCGCCGCCGCCTGGGCAGCCCAGGACAAGCGCGGGCGGCCTCGACGCCGCCCAGGTGGCGCGGCGCGCTCGACACGCTGGCCGCCGCCGGCCTTCGGATTTGACAACGCGGCGTGATTACGGTGTGATGGCCCGCATGTCAGCACGTCAGATGAGCCGCCAGGCCATGCTCGTGCTGCCCGAGACGACAGCCTCCGCGGTGCTGCCGTCTTTCCTCGTGTTGTCGCTGACCCCGCATTCTCAGCCGGAGTCACCAGAACGCAGCCGACACACGAAGGAACCCGTCGTTGAACACCGACCTTTCGGTCGCTCCTGAGATCGCGCAGCTCGCCGACCCGTTCGTCCCCGCCAGCAGCACGTCACCGCGCCCGCGCACCGACGGCCGGATCGCCGGCGACCTCGCCGACCTCGCCGCCACCCCGCAGCGCTGGTGGGACCTGGTCCGCTTCGACCCGGCGGCCCGGTCCGCATCCCGGTGCCAGGCGCGCCAGGCGCCTGGCTGCTCGTGCTGCCGCCGGGCGCGGCCGCCGACTGCGACTGCCAGCAGGCCACCGCGCTGGCCGGCGAGGCGGTCGAGGCATCCGGCACGGTGCGGCGCGGGCAGCGGCACGCCCGCCCGCCCGCTGCGCCCCGGCCGCGTCCGGGTGCACGGCACCCGCCGCACCGCACCGCGCTGCGCGCCGCCGGCCACGGCTACTCGGTCACGCTGCACGTCGCAGTCAGCCGCGCTCGTTCGGAATAATTCAAAAGCCGTCATCCGAACGGTCAGCTGCGCCTTCCGCACTCGGACTCCGCGCACCGGCGACGTCCTCAGCGTATTCTCAGCGCCGATGCGGCACTCTCTGCGCGCGGCCCGCTCGGCGGTACTAGCCGCGGGAGTCGCGGAGTCACCCCGCGGGAGTACGCCGGCTAAATCATCACCGGCGGGCTGGACGCGGCGACGCCGAATCCTCGGCCGTCCGGGTCAGACATTCGGGCGAACGATCCAACGGATCGAGAGAGGACCAATTTCCCATGATCGAGGTACGGGGCCTCACGAAGCGGTACGGCGCGAAAACCGCCGTCGACGACCTGACGTTCGGCATTGAGCCGGGCAAGGTCACCGGCTTCCTGGGGCCGAACGGTGCGGGCAAGACCACCACGATGCGCTGCATCCTCGGGCTTGACTACCCGAACGAGGGCACGATCACCGTGGACGGCAAGATCTACCACGACCTTGCCTACCCGATGCGCGAGGTCGGCGCGCTGCTTGAGGCGAAGGCGGTGCACGGCGGCCGGTCCGCCTACAACCACCTGCTCTGCCTGGCCCAGACCAACAGCCTGCCCAGGCGGCGGGTCGGCGAGGTGCTTGAGCTTGTCGGCCTGACCGAGGTGGCGAAGAAGCGGTCCAAGGGCTTCTCCCTCGGCATGAGCCAGCGCCTCGGCATCGCCGCGACGCATGCTCGGCGACCCCAAGGTGCTGATGTTCGACGAGCCGGTCAACGGCCTCGACCCCGAGGGCATCCTGTGGATCAGGAACCTGATGAAGGCCCTGGCGGCCGAGGGCCGCACGGTCTTCGTCTCCAGCCACCTGATGTCGGAGATGGAGAACACCGCCGATCACCTGATCGTGATCGGCCGGGGCAAGCTGATCGCCGACTGCATCGATGAAGGAGTTCGTCGCCCGGGCGTCCGGTGCGTCCGTGCGGGTGCGCACGCCGTCGGCGGACCAGCTGGTGCGGGCGGTCACCGCCAAGGGCGCGACCGCGAGCACCGACGACGACGGCGCGATCGAGGTGCGCGGCATGACCACCGAGCAGATCGGCGACCTGGCCTTCGGCGAGGGCATCAGGCTGCACGAGCTGGCCACGGTGCGGGCCTCGCTTGAAGAGGCGTTCATGGAACTGACCGCGGACAGCGTGGAGTACCACGCCGACGCGCCCGGTCAGCGAGCGACCACGACGATCGGAAGCGGGGTCTGACCGATGGCAACCATGACAACCTGCCGGACGTGCAGCTGTCCGCGCTCCCGCCCGCCACCGGCCGCGCCGGGCTGCGCGGCGTGATCGCCTCGGAGTTCACCAAGATCCGCTCGGTCCGCTCCACCTACTGGACGATCGCGGCGCTGTTCATCGTCAGCGTCGGCATCGCGGCCCTCATCGGCTTCGGCATCGCGCACGACATCCACAACCAGCCCGTGGAACAAGGCGGGCACGGACGGCACGCAGAGCATCGCTGACCCCCTTCTTCTACATCGGCCAGCTGATCATCGCGGTGATCGGCGCCATGGTCATCACGTCCGAGTACTCCACCGGGATGATCCGCACCTCGCTGACGGCGATGCCGCGGCGCGGCACCGTCTACCTCGGCAAGCTGATCGTGCTCACCTCGGTGACGCTGGTCGTCTCCCTGGTGACCTCGTTCATCGCGTTCTTCGTCGGCTCGGCGACGCTGTCCGGCTCGGGCGTGGCCGGGTCGCTGTTCCACAACGTCACGATCCCGATGGGCGTCAACATGAGCCCGGGCCCGCGAGCGGCCCGGACGGGCCGCCCAACTACACGTTCGTCGGCACCGACGTGATCACCCCGGGCCACGTGCTCATCGCGATCGTCGGCTCCGCGCTGTTCGTCACGGTGGTCGCGCTGATCGCCTTCGGCCTCGGCGCGATCATCCGGCACACCGCCGGGCGCGATCAGCTCCGTGATCGGCCTGCTGTTCGTGCTCTCGATCATCATCCAGCTCCTGCCGGACACCTGGCGCTGGGACATCATGCGGTTCTTCCCCGACGCGGCGGGCCGGGTGATCTCGGTGACCCTGCCGCGGCGGGCAACCCGCACCTGTGGTCGACGTGGCCGCAGTTCCTGGTGACGGTGATCTGGGCGGTCGTCCTCGTCGGCGTCGGCGGCTACCTGTTCCGCAAGCGCGACGCGTAGAGCTGTTTCTCGCACGTCAAAGTCAAAATCAAAAGCTGTGAGGTGACTGGGGTCCAGGAGGATTCCCGCCGGCGCTCCTACGGAAGGCCGGCGGCGAATCCTCCTCGGACCCCAGTCTGTTTTCCAGGGCTGAAGCCGGCCGGTAATTACCGTGGGTCATCCGCGGCGCAGTTCGCCGCATCCGGCCCACGGTCCCTAATTAGGCGTCATTTCGTGGTGGACAAAGCTGGGCGAAACTGGCCAAATTACCCAGGTTTGCCTGGCGGTGTGGGATGGGGGCGCGTCCAGGTGAGCAGGTAGCGCTCCATGAGCAGGTGACGGATGCGGGCTCCGGGAAGGATCTCGCGGGCCGCCTGGCGAAGCTCGCGGAATGTGTCTCGGGGCGGCCATGCTATTGGCGCCGTGTGTTCCCATTTGCCGTGCAGCCTGATAGCGGCCCCCCGAGCGATGAACCCGATCGCGGCCCAGGGTAGGTCACGCCACTCGCCCCGGGGGAATCCCACGATGGCCAGCGTCCCGCCGGGCCGCACGAGCTGGCTCAGGCGGCGGAGCGCGGCCCGGACCTCGGGCAGGTGATGCAGCGTGGCGTTGGACACCACGGCGTCGAAGGAGCCCGGCTCGAATGGGTGAGTCAGCGCGTCGCCATGGCACCATGTCACCGGCGCGTCCGGGAAGCGATCCCGGGCCCGGCGCAGCACCGGGGCGTCGATGTCGATGCCGACCACACCGGGGACTCGCCTCGCGAGCAGGGCCGCCAGGAACCCATCACCGCAGCCCACGTCGAGGACGGCTACCGCGGTGGCAGGAAAGCCCGCCCCTCGCGCGCGCTAGAGGGCGGCGATGGTGTCCGGGGTCAGCTTCGTCAGGGAGTCGAGGACGACGCGGGCCAGCTTCAGGGCGTCAGCGGCCGGCGGGTACTCGGGGCGCGGGACGGCGATGACCGTGCAGCCGGCTGCCGCGGCGGAGCGCAGGCCGTTGGAGGAGTCTTCGATGGCGGCGCAGGAGGCGGCAGGGATGCCGAGGCGGGCACAGGCCTCCAGGTAGACGTCGGGCGCGGGCTTGCCGCTCGGTGACCTCTTCGCTCGACACCGCGGCGGCGAAGGCGGGCGCGCAGCCCGGAGGCGTCGAGAACGGCCTCGATAAGCGACTTGGGCGCGGAACTCGCGACCGCGAGCGGCCAGCGGGCCGCCAGGGCGCGGACGGCCTCGACCGCGCCGGGCAGCAGCGGCAGGTGGGCCCGGTACTCCTCCTTCATGGCCGCGATGACCTGCTCGGCGACCTCGGCGGGCGGCGAGCGGAATGCCGAAGTCCTCGCTCATGTACGCGGACCACTCCGCGGTGGACATGCCCATCATCCGGTCCTGCGCGTCCGGCGCCCAGCGCCCGCCGTGCGACGCGGTGAACGCCCGCCTGACCCGCTCCCACACCGGCTCGGAGTCGACGAGCACCCCGTCCATGTCGAACACGACCGCCTCGATCACGCCGCCTCCACCCTCCGCGCCCGGTTTCCTACGGCATTATCCCGAACGGGTTCGTGCTCCTCGTCATCCCGCCGCCATGACCGCCAAGACGGCCATGGCGGGCGTGCCTGGGCTAGAAGTAGACGTAGCCGGGCGCCTGGCCGGCGGACATGATGTTGCCGCCGTAGCGTGCCCACTCGGGCAGCACCGTCCACTGGCCGTCCGCGGGCATCGTCGTGACCGTGAAGGTGCAGGTCACCGTCGTGCACACCGGGGAGTAATAGGTGCCGGTGACGTTTCCCGCGGCGTCTTCGAGCAACAGGATGATCTGCTCGTGCCAGGCCTTCACCGTGCCGTCGAGCTCGCCGTGCAAGCCCAGTCTCCCGTTGTGCACGCGGATGCACGCCTGGAGCGTCTGGCCGGTGGCCTTGCCGGTCGCCAGCGTGGCGGGTGCGGACGCCCCGCAATGCCAGGCGGTGTTCGCCGGCGCCGTGGCAGTCGCCGTCGCCGAGGAGGAAGCCGATGGCGAAGGCGTGGCGGACGGTGACGCCGCGGGGGACGTTGACGACGGTGCCGGGGCGGACGGCGCCGTGAGGGTCGGGGACGCGGCGGTGCGGCTGGGCGACGGCCGCGCGGTGCCGGTCTGCCCGGGCCGTCTTGCCGGGCGTGCTGTCGCCGGGGACGTCGCCGGCGTCGCGGTGCCGCCCCGCTGAGCCGTTCCCGTCGATGCGGCGGACCGGCCTGCGCTCGCCGTCTGTCCCGCCGCGCTCATCGAGCCGGTCATGGTGACGGCCCCGCCTGGCGCGGCCGCGCTGGACGTTCCCGGCGACTGGGTGAGGCGAGCAGACCGCGATCACGCCCGCCACCGCCACGGCGAGCAGCCCCAGCGCCCAGCCGAACCAGAACCGGCGCCGCGCGGTCGCCGCGGACCGCCACCCGCCTCGCCTCGGGGAGGCTGGGGACTCGCCGGCCTGACACGCTGGCGTCAGGCCGGCACCGTATCCGTCGGCACAGCCTCCGCCGGCCCCGCCTCCGCCGGCAGCTCCGCGACGGCCGGCCAAGCGGGCCAGGCCGGCGTCGGCCATCATCGCGATCGCGCCGGGGCCGGACTCGAGCGCCCTCGTCCGGGCCACGGTGTCGCGGTCCCACGCCGCGGCAAGGCCCGGCCAGCCGGCCGATCGTCGCCACTTGCCCGGCGCCGTCTGCGTCCCCGCCTCGCTGCGGAGAACCCGCTCGAGTTCCGCGGCGCCCGGCCGGCGGTCAGGGTCCTTGTCCAGGCACTCCGCGATTACCTGCCAGGCGGCGTCGGGAATGCCGTCGGGGCGTTCCGGCGTGAGGTGCAGATGGCCGTGCATGATCGCCGCGGGCACGCCGGTGAACGGCGTGCGGCCCGCGAGCAGTTCGTACAGCGTGACGCCGACCGCGTAGCTGTCGCAGGCGGCGGTGGGCTCGTCCCCCCGGATCACTTCGGGCGCAAGGTAGTGCAGGGTGCCGAGGAAGACGCCCTCGGTGGTGATGGCCGCCTCGCCGGTGACGAGGGCGATGCCGAAGTCGGTCAGCTTCACCTGGCCGCCGTCGAGCAGGATGTTGGCGGGCTTGAGGTCGCGGTGCACGATGCCCGCCGCGTGTGCCGCGGCGAGACCGGCGCAGGCCTGCGCTGTCAGCTCCGTCGCCTCGGCCGGGTCCAGCGTTCCGCCGCACCGCTTGCGGTACGCGGCCAGGTCGCCGTCGGCGACGAGGTCCATCACCAGGGCGAGTTGGTCGCCCTCGACGATCATGTCGTGCAGCGCGACCACGTTCGGGTGCCTGAAGCGGAGCAGCGCGGTCCGCTCGCGCACGAACCTGGCCACTGTCGCCGGATCCTGGGCGTGCTCGGGCCGCAGCACCTTGATCGCGCAGGCGGCCCCGGTTACGGTGTCGGTGCCCCGCCAGACGACGCCGAGGCTGCCTTCGCCGATCCGCTCCTCGAGCTGGTAGTGGCTGCCCAACCGCAGGGGAGTCATATCGCGTGATGGTAGGGGAAAACAGATGGCCGCTCGGCCGACTTGTCCCTTTCGTCGGCCGGCCAGGCCCGGCCTGGACTAGAAGCTGACGTACGCGGGCTCGTCGCCTGAAGACTGGACCGTGCCCGACTTGGACCATTCCGGCAGCACGGTCCATTCGCCGCTCGCGGGCACCATCGAGACCGTGTAGCTGCACTCGGACGTCATGCAGACCGACGAGGTGTAGCTGCCGTCGCTACCCTGCGCGCTGTCCGTGAGCACCAGGATGACCTGCTCGCTCCATTTGGCATTCGTGCCGCTGAGCGTTCCTTGCAGGTCCAGCTTCCCGGCGTGCACCCGGATGCAGGCCTGGAGCGTCTGGCCGGTGGCCTTGCCTGGCCCTTGGCCAGCATGGCGGCGGTGACCGTCCCGCATTGCCAGGACGTGTCGGCCGGCCCGGTCGGTGACGGGCTGACCGTGGGGGAGACCGACGGCACCGCCGTGGCGGACGGCGACGGTGTCGCGGTCACCGGCGGGCCGGAGGTGGGGGCGGTCGGTGACGCGGTGACGCCGGTGCGGCCGGGCGACGGCTGCGCCGTGCCGGTGTGCCCGGGCGGCGTCCCCGGCTGCGTGCCCGGGGACACCGCAGGCCCGGTGGCGCCGGGGTGCGCGCTCGGCGAGCCGGGCAGCCGGCCGAGGGTCGCGGCCTGCCCGGCAGGCTTCAGCCGCTCGGTCCCGGTGACTCCGGGGGCCGCGCCCGTGCCTGACGGCCCGGCCGGCCAGCTGAGTGCGAGCGCGATGACGCCGGCCACCGCCGCGACATGCGATCGCCCCGAATGCCCAGCCGCGACGGGACCGGCGGCGGCGGCGCAGCGCCCGCGACGCGACCGTGACCGGGTCGGCCGCGGACGCCGCCGGGTCCGTGGTTGCCCTGCCCCGGTTCCCCGCGGGCCGGTTGCCCGCCGCGACTCGCTGGCGGGCCCGCCGAGCGGGTCGATCACCGCCCCTGGGTCGGTGCGCAGTGCCCGCTCCAGCCGGGCCGCGTCGGGCGGCGGCGCGGGTCCTTGTCGAGACAGGCCGCGATCAGCCGCCAGGAGGAGTCGGGGATGCCCTGCGGGCGTTCCGGCTTCAGGTACAGGTGGCCGTGCATGATCGCGGCGGCCTGGCCGGTGAACGGCGTGTCGCCGGCGAGCAGCTCGTACAGGGTCACGCCGACGGCGTAGCTGTCACAGGCGGGCGTCGGCTCGTCCCCCTGGATCACCTCGGGCGCCAGGTAGGGCAGCGTGCCGAGGAAGACGCCCTCGGACGTCAGGGACGGCTCGCCCGCTATCGAGGCGATGCCGAAGTCGGTCAGCCGCGCCCGGCCCCCGTCGAGCAGGATGTTGGCGGGCTTGAGGTCGCGGTGCACGATGCCCGCGGCGTGCGCGGTGGCGAGCGCGTTGCAGACCTGCGCCATGAGTTCCGTCGCCTCGGCCGGGTCGAGCGTGCCGCCGCACCGCTGGCGGTGTGCCTCCAGGTCGCCGTCGGCGACGAGCTCCATCACCAGGGCGAGGCGGTCGCCCTCCACGATCATGTCGTGCAGCGCCACCACGTTCGGGTGCCTGAAGCTGAGTCAGCGCCGTCCGCTCGCGGACGAACCTGGCCACCGCCGCCGCGTCCCGCGCGTGTTCCGGGCGCAGCAGCTTGATCGCGAAGCCGGCCCCGGTCACGATGTCGCTGCCTCGCCAGACAACGCCAAGGCCGCCCTCGCCCATCCGCTCCTCGAGCTGGTAGCGGCTGCCCAACCGCAAGGGGGTCATAACGGGTGATGGTAGGCCACGTAACACGTGTTAACAGGCCCGTTGCGTCATTTTTGTCCGCAGTCGCTAGCAGACTGTAGCGAATAAGGGCATGAAATGCCCTTACGTGAGGGCATTCTGAGCCCGTTACGGCAGGGTCAGGATCTCGTGCCCGTCCTCGGTGACCAGGACCGTGTGCTCGAACTGCGCGGTGCGCTTGTGGTCCTTCGTCACCGCCGTCCAGCCGTCGGGCCAGACGTCGTAGCTGATCACGCCCGAGCGTGAGCATCGGCTCGATGGTGAACGTCATGCCGGCCTCCATCGTCACGCGTGGACGACGGGTCGTCGTAGTGCGGCACGACGAGCCCGGAGTGGAAGGTCGTGCCCGATCCCGTGCCCGGTGAAGTCGCGCACCACCCCGTAGCCGAACCGCTTGGCGTAGGACTCGATCACCCGCCCGATCGCGTTCAGCGGCCGGCCGGGCGCCACGGCGCGGATGCCGCGCATCATCGCCTCCTTGGTCCGCTCGACGAGCAGCCGCGACTCCTCCGCCACGTCGCCGGCCAGGAAGGTGGCGTTGGTGTCGCCGTGCACGCCGCCGATGAAGGCCGTGATGTCGATGTTGACGATGTCGCCGTCGCGGATCACCGTGTCGTCCGGGATGCCGTGGCAGATGACCTCGTTCAGCGAGGTGCACAGCGACTTCGGGTAGCCGCGGTAGCCGAGCGTCGACGGGTACGCGCCGTGGGAGACGAGGAACTCGTGCCCGACCGCGTCCAGGTGGTCCGTGGTGACCCCGGGCCGCACGTGCCGCCCGACCTCCTCAAGCGCCTGCGCCGCGAGCTGGCAGGCGACCCGCATCCGCGCGATCGTGTCGGCGTCCTTCACGTCGGACTCGCCGAGCGTGGGCGCCTTCTTGCCCACGTACTCGGGACGCGGGATGTTCGCGGGAACCTGCCGGGCGGGAGATAGCCGACCCGGGTAGAGCAGAGTGGCCATGTTTTGCGAGTCTAGTAGGCATGGCGAACTCCGACGAGCAGACCAATGGTGGTTCTGCACACGGCACATGCGGGTCGAGCCCGCTGACACCCCCTGCCCGGGCAAGGATCTCCTCGGCCCCTACCCGACGCAGGAGGAAGCGGCGCACGCGCTCGACAAGGTGAGGGAGCGCAACGAGGCCTGGGACGAACAGGACTAGGCCACGCTGCCGATAACGCGCCCGCATGGACGCCGTGCGCGATCGATGCGGTATCCATGCGGGCGTCCTGCGGCGCAAGCCGGGCTAGGCTAGATACCGTGAGCAACGACTTGCCGCCGGCCGCGGAAGCCCGGCATGGCCGAGATCAGGCGCAGCGGCACCTGGGGCTCGGCGCTCACCTCCGATGAGTTCGCCGCGGTCCGCTCGGTCGGCTTCCAGCCCGTCGGCCAGGTGCTCGGCGCCGCGGTCTACAACGTCGGCTACACCGGCGGCTACGGCTGCCCGGGCGCGTGGGGCGGCTACAACCTCGCCTGGGCGCCCGCCGGCGCGGACCCAGGTGTCGAGCAGGGGCGGCTACGGCTCGTTCGGGCCGCTGGTCAAGACGATGTACGAGGCGCGCCGCGCGGCCATCAGCCGGATGGTCGCCGAGTGCGCCGAGCTCGGCGGGCACGGCGTGGTCGGGGTGCGGCTCACCATCGGCCAGTTCCCCGCCGGGCGGCCTTGAGTTCAAGGCGATCGGCACCGCGGTCCGCGCGCCGGGCGCGCCGCCGCTGCGCCACCCGTTCACCTCCGACCTGTCCGGCCAGGACTTCGCCAAGCTGGTGCACAGCGGCTGGATGCCGGCCGGGCTCGTCCTCGGCATCACGATCGCCGCCAGGCACGACGACTGGCAGACCGTCGGGCAGACCCGCTGGTCGGCGGGCAACGCCGAGGTCAGCGGCTGGACCGAGCTGGTCAACGACGCCCGCCACGACGCGCGGCAGCAGCTCGCCGCCGACGTCAAGCGCATCGGCGCCGAGGGCGTCGTCATCGCGGACATGGACCTGCGGGTCCGCGAGCGCGAGTGCCCCGCCCAGGAGGGCCGCCGCGACCACATCATCGAGGCGGTCAACATCGGCACCGCGATCGTCCGGTTCAAAAGCAGTCATTCCGAACGGAATCAGCAGTCTCCGCTCGCCATCATGTCCCTCGACCCGCAGCGGCGTCAGGCGGCGCGCGTCGACATCGGCCAAAACGGCGTAGGCACGAAGATAAGAGGACGTCGATGACCAACCAGCAGATCAGCGACCTGGGCGCGGCCGGCGTGCCGCAGGACGCGATCAAGCGGCTCGCCGGAGCTGCAGCCGGGCAAGGCCGGGTCGATCTTCACCTCCGACCTGTCGGTGAACGAGTTCCTGCTGGTCCGCGAGGTGGGCTTCCAGCCGCTCGGGCTCGTGCTCGGCTCGTCGATCTACCACGTCGGGCTGCAGATCGGCCGCTGGGGCAAGAACCAGGAGCTCAACGTCCTGTCCCAGGCGATGTACCACGCGCGGGAGCTGGCGATGACCCGGATGGAGGCCGAGGCGGACGCGCTCGGCGCCGACGGCATCGTCGGCGTGCGCCTCGACGTGGAGATGAAGGAGTTCGGCGCGGACATCGCGGAGTTCATCGCGATCGGCACCGCGGTGAAGGCCGAGCCGGGCGCCGGCGGCGGCGGGGTGACGAACTGGCGCAACAACAAGCGCCAGCCGTTCACCTCCGACCTGTCCGGCCAGGACTTCTGGACGCTGATCAGGGCCGGCTACGCGCCGCTCGGCATGGTCATGGGCTCGTGCGTCTACCACATCGCGCACCAGCGGATGGGCTCGGTCCTCGGCAACATCGGCCGCAACGTCGAGATCGAGCAGTTCACCCAGGCCCTCTACGACGCCCGCGAGCTGGCGATGAGCCGCATGCAGGCCGAGGCCGAGGAACTGCACGCCGAGGGCATCGTCGGCGTCCAGCTCCGCCAGCACTCGCACACCTGGGGCTCGCACACCACCGAGTTCTTCGCGATCGGCACCGCCGTCCGGCCGCTCCGCGACGACCACGTGATCGAGCGCCCGACCATGGTGCTGTCCCTCGACGCCTGAGCCATCCGGTCGCGGTCAGCAGCGCGCGGGTGAACCGGCTCAGCGGGATGGACCCGCAGCTCCTCCGGCGTGAACCAGGCGATCTCGCTCAGCTCGCCGTCGGCCGGGGCGGGGTCCCCGTCGGTGATCTCCGCCTCGTAGACGGCGGGGATGTAGGCGACGCGGTCGCCGTTCGGGTAGCTGATCTCGTAGTCAGGGCCGCCGAGCACGTCGATCAGCCGTCCCAGGCGGATGGCGACGCCGATCTCCTCGCGCGCCTCCCTGACGGCCGCCTCAGCGGGTGACTCGCCGGGATCGACCGCGCCGCCCACGGTCGCCCAGCCGTCGCTGTGGCCTGTGTGCCAAGCAAGCAATAGCCGCCCCTGGTCATCGACGGGCAGCACAGTGACGCACGGCAGCACAAGGAGCTCGTGCCCGACGGCCGCACGCAGCCGGGCAACGTGCGGCGATATCCCCATGCGCGCCACCCTACGCTGGCACGCGCCGGGCACCGGGGTCGGCGGCCGCCGACCGAGGGGATCGATCCGCTAGGCGGTCGGGCCGGCGACCGTGTCAAGCAGGCGGGCCATGCGGGCGCGGAGGCCGTCGCGCCCGCGCGGTGCGGCCACGCTCGCCCGCGGCGGCGGAGACCAGGTGCTGGCCCGCGTCGAAGGTCAGCGACTGCGGGACGGCGAGTGCCTCGTGGGCGAGGGCGTCGAGTTCCGGGTCGTCGCTGTCCAGGGCGAGGATGGTGGCGCCGGTCTTGCGCGCGTCGCTGACCCGCTCGAGCAGCGGAACGGGGGCGGTGTCCTCCGCGACGACGAACAGCGTCTCGCCGCGCCGGGCGGCCTCAAGGCGGGCGAGCCCGACCGCGAGGTGCGGCGGCGCGCCCGGCGGGGGGGACCAGCGGACGAGCGTGGGCGCGAGCTCGGCGATGCCGGACAGCCGCGCCTCGTCGTCCAGGTGCGCCGTCACGTGCCATGGCTCGAAGTCGGGCGTGCCGACGACGAGCAGCCCGCCCGCCGACCGCGGGGATCGTGCGCAGCGCCCGGCCGAGCGACGCTGGCCTGTTCCAGCCACCGGGAGCCAGCCATCAGCGCACGGAGCGTAGCGACCTGGTCTCGCGTCCACGTATCTCAGCATGAGGCCAACGCCGCCGTTATGCACGCCACGGAAAATCCCGCCCGGTAACGGCCGGATGACAGCACGAGCCGGCGCCGCGGCCTGCCGGGTCGCGCGACTGTCAGCCCGGCTCAGGCCTGCTGGAACTCGACGCGGTTGCCGAAGGGGTCGTGGGTGTGGAACCGGCGGACGCCGGGGATCTCGCCGTCCGCGCGGACGCAGGCGTGGCCCGCCGCGGTCAGCGCGGCCTCGAGCCCGTCGAGGTCGTCGGTGAGCAGCGCGGGGTGCGCCTTGCGGGCCGGCGCTGAACGGCTCCTCGACGCCGAGGTGCAGCACGGCGGCGCCCGACGCGAACCAGCAGCCGCCCCGGGCGGCGAGGACGCGGCGGCTTGGGCAGCTCGGTCATCCCGAGCAGCCCGGCGTAGAAGGACCGCGCCTCCTCCTCGCGCCCGCGCGGCATCGCCAGCTGGACATGATCGAGTCCGGTGATCATCGCCCCTCCAGAGATGTCTCGATATCAAGATAGTCGCTATCAAGGCAGATGGGAAGACAGGAAACGACGGTCGCGGCCACAGCTACCGGAGACGCGCGGCGCCGGCGCGTGCGGGCGGTGAGAGGATCGGAGGCGATGAGATCACCGATGGAGGCGCGATGAAGTTCGCCTGGCTGTGCAGCCACGAGTCCTACCAGCCCGAAGACCTGGTCGAGCAGGCGGTCGCCGCCGAGGAGGCCGGGTTCGACGCCGTGCTCGGCAGCGACCACTTCCACCCGTGGGTCGACGACACGTCCGCGGCCGGCTTCGTCTGGTCCTGGCTCGGCGCCGTGGCGGTCAAGACCAGCGACGTGCTGCTCGGCACGGCCGTCACCTGCCCGCTGTTCCACTACCACCCGGCGCTCGTCGCGCAGATGGCCGCCACCACCGACCGGCTGTCCGACGGCCGCCTGATGCTCGGCGTCGGCACCGGCGAGGCGCTCAACGAGCGGCCGCTGGGCTTCCCGTTCCCCGGCTACGGCGAGCGCCAGGCCCGGATGCAGGAGGCGCTGGAGATCATGCACCGGCATGTTCGCCGGCGAGAAGGTGACGTTCCACGGCGAGTACTACACGACGGAGACCGCCAAGCTCTACTCGCCGCCGCAAGGGCCGCGTGCCGATCCTGATGGCGGCGGGCGGCCCGAAGTCGGCCGCGTTCGCCGGCACGCACGCCGACGGCCTGATCACCAGCGTGAAGGACCCGGCCGACACGGTCGCCAAGGTCATCGCGCCGTACCGGAAGGCGGCGACGGAGGCGGGCAAGGAGCACCTGGTGCTCGCCACCCGCTGGACCGTGCTCGCCGACGGCCCGGACCGAGGCGTGGCAGGCGCTGAGCTCGATGCGCGGCCTGCGCGCGCCCGGCCGCCTCGAGGCGACCGACCCGATCGAGCTGCGGATCAAGGCCGACGAGATGGACCGCGCCGAGGTGCTGGCCAGCTACACGGTCGTCCCCGACGCCGCAGGGCCTGATCGACGCCTACCGCCCGCTGGTCACCGACGTCGGCGCGGACATCGTCTCCATCCAGGTCATGTCCGCCGACCCGATGGCGACGATCGAGGTGATCGGCAAGGAAGTCCTGCCCGAACTCCGCAAGCTCGCCGGCTGACGGCGCCGCGCAGGTCTCTGGCGCCCGTCGGCCGGCGGGAACGTCAGAGACCTCGCGGCGGGCAGCTACACCCCGGCGGTCCCCGGCGGCGGGCGCCTCCTTGTGGCCGCCGATGCCGTACGGGAACGTCGCGTTCACGACGGCGTTCAGGTGGTTCTTCACCCGCGCGGTCACCGCCGCCTTGCGAGCGGCGGTCCACCCGGTGTGCGCGTCGATCGCCTTGACGGCCCCGGCGAGTATCGCGTTCTCCAGCCCCTGCACGGGCTTGCCCTTGGCCGCCGCCACCTGGGCGAGCGACTTGCCGTCGCGCAGCTGGGCGCGCAGCTGCGCGGGTGTCAGCCCCAGGTAGGCGGCCGCGGACCTGAAGGCCGAGCGCACCACGTGCGGGTGCCGCCGCGCGAAGCGGCGGAAGGCCGCGCCGGCGTGCCGCCCGGCCGATGCCGTGACGGACCTCGCGGAGGCGGGCGAGCCCGGCGTGCCCGGCGCGGCCAGGACCGCGCCCGTGGCCGCTGCCGGTGCCGCGGGCGCCGAGTCCGTCGCGGCGATCGCGACCCCGCCGCCGGTGAGCGCCGCCGCGAGCACCCCGCCCGCCGCAAGCCCGGTCAGCAGGCGCCGCCTGTCGGTTTCCATCTGCCTGGCTCCTTTGCTGTGACGTCTAGTCC
Organism: uncultured Solirubrobacterales bacterium; assembly: GCA_963726465.1. Lineage (GTDB taxonomy): Bacteria > Actinomycetota > Thermoleophilia > Solirubrobacterales > Solirubrobacteraceae > Palsa-744. The sequence continues at coordinate 12,197 of CAVSCQ010000040.1, read as the reverse complement.
GTGCTTCCGATGCCACCTAGACTGCCGGGCCACTGTGAGGCAACGCGGAGCGCTCCGTGAAGCTACCGTGAAGATCGTCGCCGGGCCGGGCCCGGCCCGCAACACCGGCCGTACCCTGGGCCAGAGGTGGGTGAGCGATGCGCCGGGTGCTCGTTGTCGACGACGAACCGCATATCCGCACCGTGCTGCGCGGATACCTGGAGGCGGCCGGCTTCGCCGTGTCCGAGGCCGCCGACGGCCCGGCGGCTGTCCACGGAGGTCCGCCGCGATCCGCCTGACCTGGTGCTGCTCGATGTCATGCTGCCGGGCAGGGACGGGCTCGAGGTGCTGCGCGAGGTGCGCACCTTCAGCGACGTCTACGTCATCCTGGTCACCGCGCGCACCGAGGAGATCGACAAGCTCCTCGGACTCGGCGTCGGCGCCGACGACTACATCACCAAGCCGTTCAGCCCGCGCGAGGTGGCGGCCAGGGTGAAGGCGGTGCTCCGCCGCGACCGCGGTCCGCGCGACGTCGCCGGGCCCGTGCTGCGGTTCGAGGGCCTGACCATCGACAAGGACGCCAGGGAGGTGCGCGTGGACGGCGCGGCGGTGAACCTGTCCGCCCTGGAGTTCGACGTGCTCGCCGCGCTCGCCGAGGCGCCCGGCCGGGTCTTCTCCCGCCGCCAGCTGCTCGAGGGCGTGTGGGGCTACGACTTCTTCGGCGACGAACGGGTGGTGGACGTGCACATTCGCGGCCTGCGGTCCCGGCTTGGCGACGACGCGGGCAACCCGCGGCTGATCGCCACCGTCCGCGGCGTCGGCTACAAGTTCGCCGGGCGCCCGGCATGACGATGCGCCTGCCAGGACGGCTGTTCCTGTCCTACGCGGCGGTGATCGCGGTGGGGGCGGTTGCCGCCTACGTGACGATCCGGCTGCTCGCGCCGAAGTTCTTCGCGCGCGAGGCCGACGCGGTGATCAGGGCACTGCTCGCCGGCCACGGCCAGACGCGCCGCGCGCTGCGCGGCACGGTGCGCGACGCGTTCGTTTCCGCGCTGACCACCGCGCTGCTGTTCGGCACGCTTGCCAGCGTCGTCGTCGCCGCGCTCGCCGCGGCGCTGATCACCAGGCGCCTGGTGCGCCCGCTGAACGAGGTGCGGCGGGCGACGAGGCTCATCGCGGCCGGCCGCTACCAGGCGAGCGTGCCGGTGCCGCGCGAGCCCGAGCTCGCGGGCATCGCCAGCGACGTCAACACGCTCGCGACCAGGCTCGCGGACACCGAGGAGCGCCGCAGCCGGCTGCTCGGCGAGGTCGCGCACGAGATGCGCACGCCGCTGACCGCGCTCGAGGGGTACCTGGAGGGCCTCATCGACGGGGTGTTCGCGCCGGAACCCGAGGTCCTCGGCGCGGTCAGCGACGAACTGCGCCGCCTGCGGCGGCTCGCCGACGACCTTTCTGCCCTGTCGCGTTCGGAAGAGCAGCGGCTCGACCTGTCACTGGCCGCCACCGACCTGGCCGCCCTGGCAGGCAAGGCGGCCACCCGCCTCGCGCCCCAGTTCGCCGACGCGGGCGTCCGGCTGTCCATCGAGGCGGGCGCGCCGCTGCCGGTCTGGGCCGACCCGGACCGTATCACCCAGGTGCTGACCAACATCCTCGGCAACGCGCTCGCCGCGACGCCGCCGGGCGGCGTGGTTGCCGTGCGGACCGCCGCACCGCCCGGGCTGGCCCAGGTGACGATCGCCGACACCGGCGCCGGGCTCGCCGCCGCGGATCTCGAGCGCGTCTTCGAGCGGTTCTACCGCGCGCCGAGACCGCCAGCACCGCCGAGACCGCCGGAACCGCCGTGGCGGCCAGGCGGCCAGGAACAGCCGCGCCTGCCACCGGCTCCGGCATCGGGCTGACGATCGCCCGCAACATCGCCCGCGCGCACGGCGGCGACGTCACCGCCGCTTCCGCCGGCCCCGGGCAGGGCGCTGCCTTCACCCTCACCCTGCCGCTGCGCTCCGGATAGCGGCGGCGGTCACCGGGAGGGCCGGCATCCCCCGGGCGGGTCAGCCGACAAATACAACCGCTCCTTCACGGGTTCTTGGTCTCGCCTTAACGATCGCGCTGGTGAGATCGGCCGCATGCGAAACGGTTATGACTACCCGGCCGGCAACGGTCCCGACCTCCCTGGCCAGCGGGACGAGGGACTGCGCCGCCTGCGCACGCTCACCTGGCGAGTCACCCAGCTCGGCGCGCTGGCCACGGTCGGCATCGCGACGGTCTTCGCGCGAACCGCGCCAATGCAGGCGGACAGCCAGACCGTCCCGGTGGCCACGCCCGCCGCTCCTGCCCCCAGCCAGGCCCCCACCCTCGCCGTCGGCCCCGCGAAGTCGCACAAGGCCGCCGCGCGGAAAACGCGGGCCGCGGGCGCGGCGGGGGTGCCGTCGGCCCAGGCGGGGACCGGCACCGTGGCGGCCACGTCCGCGCCGACCAAGCCGGCGCCGACCAGCACCGCCCCGACCAAGGCGGCGCCTGCCACCTCCGCGCCCGCCACCCTGACGCCGCCGGCCACCACGCCGGCGCCGGCGCCGACCACGGCCGACCCCGGCGCCGACCGCCACGAGCACCTCGCACGGGGGAAACTGATGCCCGCTTCCCCAGCCGGGCAGCACACGTTCAACGCACTTGGCACCTTCGCCACCCTGCTGGTCTCCGACCCGGAGGCGCTGCCGGACGCCACGGAAATCCTCATCGCTGAACTGGCGGCCATCGACCTCGCCTGCTCCAGGTTCCGGCAGGATTCCGAGCTCTGGCGGGCCTGCTCGGCCAGCGGCCGGCCGGTCCAGGTCAGCCCGCTGTTCGCCGCGGCCCTCGACGTCGCGCTGAGCGCCGCCCGGCTCACCGACGGGGACGTGGACCCCACCTGCGGCCGTTCGCTCACCGCACTCGGCTACGACAGGGACTTCGTCCTCGTCAGGCAGGACACCGGCCCGGCGAGCCTGCCGCCGGTCGCGGGCGGCGGCTGGCGCGCGATCCGGCTCGACACCGCCGGCGGCACGGTGACGGTGCCGGACGGGGTGCTCCTCGACCTGGGGGCCACCGCGAAGGCGTTCGCGGCGGACCGCGCGGCGGCGGCGATCGCGGCGGCCACGGACGCGGGCGTCCTGGTCAACCTGGGCGGTGACATCAGCGTGGCGGGACCTGCACCGGAGGGCGGCTGGCTGGTCGGCGTCGCGGACGACGCGCGTTTCGACACCACCACGGACAGCGTGCGCATCAGGCAGACGGTACTGATCAGTGACGGCGGCCTGGCCACCTCCAGCGTGCTCGGCCGGTCCTGGCGGCGCGGCGGCACCACCGTGCACCACATCATCGCGCCGAGCACCGGGCTGCCCGCCAGTTCGTGCTGGCGCACCGTCACCGTCGCCGCGGCAACCTGCGTGGCCGCGAACATCGCCGCCACCGCCGCGATCGTGCGCGGCGAGCCGGCGGCGGACTGGCTGCGAGCAACTGTCGCCTGCCCGCCCGCCTGGTCAGGCAGGACGGTTCCGTGACCGCCGTGGCGGGCTGGCCGGCGGATCAGGCGATCGCGGCATGAGCGAGCTTGCGAGCGAATCGGTAAGTACTGTGCGTCCGCGAATGCGGACTCCGAGCGTCAGCGAGGTGTCCTCGTGAGCGTGGACCTGCACGGCCCCGGGCTGTGGTACGTCACCAGGGCGACCGGGCTTGTCGCCCTGGTGCTGCTGACCGCGAGCGTCCTGCTCGGCCTGCTCAACGCGGGCAGGTTCCGCAGCGAGCGGTGGCCGCGGTTCCTCACCCAGGGGCTGCACGGCAACCTGTCGCTGCTGGTCCTGGCGTTCCTCACGCTGCACGTGGCGAGCACCGTGCTCGACAGCTACACGTCCATATCGCTGACCGCCGCGTTCGTGCCGTTCGCCTCGTCCTACAAGCCGCTGTGGCTCTCCCTCGGCGCGGTCGCGGTCGACCTGCTCATCGCGCTCGTCGCCACCAGCCTGCTGCGCGGCCGGCTAGGCCACCGGGCCTGGCGCCGGGTGCACTGGCTGGCCTACGCCTGCTGGCCGGTGGCGGTGGCGCACGGCCTCGGCATCGGCACCGACCGGTCGGCGACGTGGGTGATCGGACTGACGCTCGGCTGCATTATCAGCGTCGCGGCGATCGCCGCCTGGCGAGTCGTCACCCTCGCGGCGGGAGCACGGTGACCACCCATCAGACTCAGCTTGGCCGCCGCCAGCTGCCGCGCCTGCTGGCCGGCCTGTCCTATCAGCGGCGGGCCGGCCTGGCGGAGCACGAGCGGTGCTACGGTCCGCTGCCCGCGGCGACGCGCCGGTTGATCGACGTCGTGGATGCCTCGGGCCTGACCGGCCGGGGCGGCGCGGGATTCCCCACCGGACGCAAGATGCGCAGCGTCGCGGCCGCGCGCGGGCGCAAGGTGGTGGTGGCCAACGGCTCGGAAGGCGAGCCCGCCTCGAGCAAGGACCGGCTGCTGCTCACCCGGCTGCCGCACCTGGTCCTCGACGGCATCGTGCTCGCCGCGCACGGCGGTCGGCGCCGACCAGGCGTACCTGTGCGTGCACGAGCACGAGACGCACCTGCTCGCCAGCCTGGACGGAGGCGGTGGCCGAGCGGCGTGATCCGGTGCCTGTTCAGGTGGCCGGCATACCCGGCCGGTACGTGGCGAGCGAGCAGTCCGCGATCGTCCAGTACCTGAACGGCGGGCCGGCCAAGCCCACGTACTCGCCGCCGCGCCCGCACGAACGCGGCGTACGCGGACTGCCGACGCTGGTCAACAACGTCGAGACGTTCGCGCACCTGGCGCTGATCGCCAGGCGCGGCGACCGCTGGTTCCGCTCGGCCGGGCTGCCGGCCGCGCCTGGCACCATGCTGGCCACCGTCAGCGGCGCGGTCTGCCGGCCGGGGGTGTACGAGATCGAGCTCGGCACCCCGCTCGGGGAGGTGCTGTCCTGGGCGGGCGGCCCCGCCGAGCCCATCAGCGCGCTGCTGGTCGGCGGTTACTTCGGCGCCTGGCTGCCGGTTCAAGTCGCCTGGCCGCTGCCGATGACCCACGCCGCGCTCAAGTCGGCGGGCGGCGCGCTTGGCGCGGGCATCATCGTCGCACTGCCAGAGTCCTCGTGCCTGCTCGCCGAGACCGCCCGGGTGGTGCGCTACCTGGCAGGCGAGGGCGCGGGCCAGTGCGGCCCGTGCGTATTCGGGCTGCCCGCGCTCGCCGACGCGCTGTCCGACCTGGCCTTCCACGGCGGCAGGGGCCGGGTGCTCGGCCAGCTCGACGCGCTGCTCCCGCTGGTGGAACGGCGCGGCGCCTGCCGTCACCCGGACGGCGTCACCCAGCTGATCCGCAGCGCGCTGCGGACCGGGGCCGCCGACGCACGCCGGCATGACGCGGCGGGTGCGTGCCACGGTGTCCGACGGGCGCCGCTGCTGCCCGTCCCTGACGACGAAGTACCGCAGGAGGACGCATGAGGCTGCACGTCAACCCGATCGCCTGCGTCGGCCACGGCATGTGCGCCGAACTGCTGCCCGAGATGATCAGCCTCGACCCATGGGGCTACCCGATCCTGACGCCCGAGGACGGACAGGTACCGCGCAGGCTCGCGGCGCACGCGCGCCGCGCGGTCGGCGCGTGCCCGACGCTCGCGCTGCTCACCGAGGCCGCCAGCGCCACCGCGGGCCGGGCGTCCAGCGCGGCGGACGCGGGCAGGAAGGCCGGCGCCTCACTCGTCCCCGCCCCAGGTGTGCGTGGTGGCCGACGGAATCCCGGCTGAGCACGACACCAGCATGGTCACCCCGGAAACGCCGGACCCGGCGGCCGGATCGAAGGTCACCTTCGCGGTCTGCGCCGGCCCGCGGCGGACGTCGCCGACGACGAAGCCCTGCGCGGGTGACCAGGAGTCCAGGTAGGCGCCGCCCGCCTGGCAGCTTGCCACCACGTCGCCGCCATGCGACGTGAGCACCGTGCCGCCGCCTTCCGGCGTCCCGTCCGTCGAGGCGGCCGGCGTGGCCGGCGCGGTGCTGGAAGGCGCGGTGTCAGACGGCCCCGTGCCCGACGGCGACGCGGCGGCCGACGGCGAGGCGGAACCGGATGAGGCCACACGGGTCTGCCGGCCGATGCCACCGCAGTGCCGGCCGTCCCGGAACCAGTGGGCGTCGCGGTCCGCTCCGCCGACTCGCTGGCCAGCGCCCGGTTCACCGCGACCTGGCGTGAGCAGCGGCCCGGTGCCGCCGGTGATGCCCTGTCCGAGCAGCGAGACGGCGAGCAGGCTGCCCGCGGTGGCGGTCGCCGCGCCGAGGAGCCAGGCGGCGACGCCGAAGAGGATGCGCCGGTGCATGTCACACCATCCAGGTAACCGCGTTAAGGCGAGGTTAAGGAGACGGTAAGCGAATCACAGGAAGGCGCTCTCACCACCAGGAAACGGGATATTTTCACTTCCGTGGCCCAGCTGCTTGTGGTGGAGGATGACGCGGCGATCCGCGGCGCGCTGATCCGTGTGCTCACCGAGCACGGGCACGCGGTGACGTCGACAGCGTCCGCCATGGCGGCGCTGCGCTATGTCCTTGACACCCCGCCCGACCTGATCCTGCTCGACCTTGGGCTGCCCGACCTTGGCGGCTATGAGGCGCTGAAGATGATGCGCGCGGTCAGCGCCGTGCCGGTGGTAGTCGTCACCGCGCATGACGACGAGCTTGAGATCATCCGGGTGCTCGACGCGGGCGCCGACGACTACGTGATCAAGCCGTTCGGCGTGGGCCAGATCGAGGCCAGGATCCGGGCGGTGCTGCGGCGGTCAGGCCGGGGGGAGGCGGAGGGCGGCAGCATCCTGAAGGTCGGCGGGCTCCTGCTCGACCCCGACGCGCACGAGGCGACCCTGGACGGCGTGCGGCTCGACCTGAGCCCGCGGGAGTTCGACCTGCTGCACTACCTGACGCGGCGCCCCGGTCAGGTGGTGACCCGCCGCGACCTGCTGACGCACGTCTGGCAGCTGCCGTACGGCGGCGCCGACAAGACCGTGGACGTGCACGTCTCCTGGCTGCGCAGGAAGCTCGGCGAGACCGCGCAGGAGCCCCGCTACCTGCACACGGTGCGCGGCGTGGGGATCAAGCTCAGCCCGCCGGGCGAGCCCGGCTGACGGGCAGGCCTGAGCCCGATGAGACTGCGCATCGTCGCCGCTGGTGGTCGCCACCAGCTCGCTGGTGCTCGTGTCTTTCCTGCTGCCGCTCGCCCTGGTGCTGCGCACCCTCGCCGCCGACCGCGCGGTGTCCGCCGCGATGGCGCAGACCCAGTCCCTGGCACCGCTGGTGGCCAGCCTCTCCGCCCGCAGCCTGCGGCTCACGGTGGCCCAGGTCAACGCGGGCAGCGGCACGCCGGTCACGATCTTCCTCCCGGACGGAACCGTCGTCGGCAGCCCTGCGGCCGCCTCGCCGAGCGTCGAACTCGCCAGGCACGGCGCCTCATTCAGCAGCGCCGTCGCAGGCGGGGTGGAGGTCCTCGTCGCGGTCGACGGGCTGCCCGGCGGGACCGCGGTGATCCGGTCGTTCGTGCCTGACGCGGAACTGCACCACGGGGTCGCCAGGGCCTGGCTGCTGCTCCTCGCCGTCGGCGCGTTCCTCTTGGTCCTCAGCGTCGTCGTGGCCGACCAGCTGGCCCGTTCCCTGGTCCGGCCGCTGATCGCGGTCGCGCAGGCCGCCGAGCGCCTGGCGGCGGGCGATCTGTCCGCCCGGGCGGCGGTCGCGGGGCCGCCGGAGGTCCGCCTGGCGGGCACCGGCCTGAACCGGCTCGCCACGCGCATCGGCGACCTGCTCGCCAGGGAGCGGGAATCGGTCGCCGACCTGTCGCACCGGCTGCGCACGCCGCTGACCGCGCTGCGGATCGACGCCGAGTCGCTGCGCGACAGCAGGCTGATCAACGACGTCGCCATGATGGAGCGCACGGTCAGCGAGATCATCCGCGAGGCGCGGCGACCAGCGTGGCGAGGCGCGCGGGATGCCGTGCGACGCGAGCCAGGTGATCGCCGAGCGCGCGGCGTTCTGGCGTCCGCTGGCGGAAGACCAGGAACGTCAGATGAGCGTCAGCGTGCCACCGGACCCGGCACTCGTCCAGGCGTCCCGCGACGACCTCGCGGCCTGCGCGGACGTGCTGCTCGAGAACGTCTTCACGCACACGCCGGAAGGCGCGGGCCTCACGGTCACGGGTGAGCCACCGGGCGGGCGGCGGTGCGTGGCTTGTCGTGTCGGACGACGGTCCTGGCTTCCCGCCCGGCGGGCGTGCGCCGCGGCCTGTCGGGCGCGGGCTCAACCGGCCTCGGCCTGGACATCGCACGCCGGATCGCCGAGGTGTCCGGCGGCACACTGGCCATCGGGCAGTCTCCCTCCGGAGGCGGCCGGGTCGCCCTTAGCCTGGGCGGCCCGCCGGGCTCCGACGGGCTCGCCGCGCCGCCGCTTTAGCCGCGGTCTCGCCGCGGACGGCGGCTGGTCCGGGTCCTTGATGATCGGCAGCAGCACCGAGTCGCCGTGCCGGAACAACGGTGTCTCCCTGACCCGCTGCTCGATCGACGCCGCCGACATCGTGTAGCCGAGGAACAGCAGCAGCGACGCCGCCTGGACGAGGATCACCAGCCAGACCGAGGAACCGGCGAGGAAGTCGTTGAGCGCGTGCAGCACGGCCGGGATCGCCACGCCGAGGACGATGAGCTGGACGCGGCGGCGCCCGTAGTTCAGCGCCATGCCGATGAAGAAGCCCGCGATCCCGGCCCAGACCGCGTGCTGGAACCCGTCGACGAAGATGCGCTCGGCGAAGGCGAGCGCGGCGTTGACCGCCTCGTTGTTGGACTGCGCCTCGTTGATGCCGACGATGTCGGTCGAGGTGTAGAAGGCCTGCTCGGCGATGCCGAAGGTGAGGCCGGCGATGGTGCCGAGGAACATCCACATCCGGACGTCGAGCTTCACCTTCCGGTACCGAGCAGGATGAGCCCGGCGAGCAGCACGGGCAGCGCCTTGGTGATCTCCTCGTTGAACCCGATCACCAGCGCGGGCACGAAGTCGATCGTGCCGCTGATGTGCAGCGCGTCGTTGACGTGTGATCGTCACGACGTTGATCCAGACCAGCGTCCAGACGACGATGCCGACGGCGACCCAGATCTCCCGCTTGCCGACGGGCCGGGACGGATCAGCAGCCAGAAGCCCATGATCCACAGCGGCGCGACGTACAGGCTGTACGCCCAGCCCGGCGTGGACAGGTCGCTCGACGAGCTGAGCATCGCCAGGAAGATCAGCGGGAGCAGCGCGTAGGCGATGACGAGCAGCCGCAGCCCCTGCCGCCAGCCCGTGTCGTGCAGCCAGCTCTGGATGGGGAACAGGATCCGCAGCGCGGTCGCCAGCTCGCCCTCGTCGCCGAGGGCAGCCTGCCGCCCGGCGGCGGCCTGGCGCCCCAGCCGGCGCCCCCGCGGCAGGCGGGTACCCGCCGGGCACGGGCTCCGCCGGGCTGCTGGTACCCGGCCGGCGCCGGCGGCTGGTAGGCGGCCGGTCGGGCCCGGCGCGCGGACTGGTAGGCGCATCCGGTGACCGTAGCCGCCGCCAGCCGGGCGCGCCGGCCGGCCGCTGCCCCGCGGCGGGCGCCGCTGCGGCCGCGGCGGGCACGGACCGGCGCGACGCGCAGCACCGGCCCGTCCGCGGAGCCGAGCACCAGGTCGAGCGGGCGGTCCACGATGACCCGGGTGACCTGCTGCCCGTTGAGGAAGGTCGGTGCCGACCCGGTGTTCTCGAACTCCCATCCGCCGGCGCCCCAGCGCAGCACGGCGTGCTGCCGGGAAACCGTCGGCGACGTTCGTCACCAGGTCATTGTCCGGGAAGCGCCCGATACGCACCGTCTGGCCCGGGGCGACGGTGAGGTCCTTGCCGTCCGAGATGACAGCCGCAGTCGTCGCCTGCCGGAGTCGGTGCCATGTCCCGATGCCTGTCCCCGCCGCGCCGCACCTGATACGTGCCCGCCCTAAAGAATCCCGATGCGATTGCACCGCATTTCCCGTCAGACGCGCCGGCCCTGAGCCAGGACGTATGCCGCCACCCTGCCTAACCGGCACCCAGATCATCAAATGCCTTCGATCAGAACGGGTGCCGGCGTTTCACGCTGCACGGTGAAAGCACGCACCCGTTCGGATGCTCAAGCCTTTGCATGTTGTTCTGTTGTGATCCGCTCGCCGTTCGGACCGCGCGTGACCGGCTCGACCGGCGGCCCTACTTGTAGGAGTACTCCTCCGACGGGAAGGTGCCCGCCGGCGACCTCCGCCGCGAACTCGGTCGCGGCGGCGCGCAGCACCCCCGCCAGGTCGGCGTACCGCTTGGCGAACTTCGGCGAGCGGGGCGACAGCCCGGCCATGTCCTGCCAGACGAGGACCTGCGCGTCGCAGCCCGGCCCGGCGCCGATGCCGATCGTCGGGACGCGCAGCGACTCGGTGATCTTCGCGGCGAGCGGTGCCGGGATGCCCTCGAGCACGATGGAGAACGCGCCGGCCGCCTCGAGCGCCTTGGCGTCGTGCAGCAGCCGCTCGCCGTCCTCGCCGCGGCCCTGCACCCGGAACCCGCCGAACGCGTGCACCGACTGCGGGGTGAGCCCGAGGTGGCCCATGACCGGGATGCCCGCCGCGGTGAGCTCCTCGACCTGGTGCGCGACCCGCATGCCGCCCTCGAGCTTGACCGCGTGCGCGCCCGCCTCCTTCATGAACCGGACCGCGGCGTGCAGCGCCTCGGTCGGCGACGCCTGGTAGGAGCCGAACGGGAGGTCGCGCGACCACCATCGCCCGCTTGGTCCCGCGGACGACGGCGGCGGTGAGCGGGATCAGGTCGTCGACGGTCACCGGGATCGTCGTGTCGTAGCCGAAGACCACGTTGCCCGCCGAGTCGCCGACGAGCAGCACCGGGATCCCGGCCTCGTCGAAGATCCCCGCGGTGAGCGCGTCGTAGGTGGTGAGCATGGGCCACTTCTCGCCGCGCGCCTTCGCGGCGGCGATGTCCCTGACCGTGACCCGGCCTGGCTTCTTGCCGCCGTACAGCGGCTCTGACTGGGCTCGGACTGCTGATGGCTGCATGGTGGTGACGACATCGTCAGAACCTCCAAAGTCTCGAGGCGCCCCTACTGGCGTACCCGGACACTTCGATAATCGCACGCCAGCGACGTGGGAGGATATTCGGGTGCCCAGTGATTTGCTCTCAGTGCCACAGCTTCGCCGCCGCCGACGAGATCGTCCGCGCGCTATCCACGAACGAGGCGGCCAGCCCGCGATCAGCTACGGGATCGTGCGTGACGGCGAGCTCGTGCACGCGGCGGGCTTCGGCGCCAGGTCACTCGGCGGGCCCGGGCGCCGCCCGACGAGCGGACGGTGTTCCGCATCGCGTCGATGTCGAAGTCGTTCACCGCGTCCGCGATCATGCTGCTGCGCGACGAGGGCGCGCTCGCGCTCGACGACCCGGCCGCGGCGTACGTGCCGCGAGCTGGCCGGCTGGGTCAACGGGGCGGCCGACGCCGGGCCGCTGACGATCAGGCACCTGCTGACGATGACCGCGGGCTTCCCGACCGACGACCCGTGGGGCGACCGGCAGCAGGGACTGCCGCTCGATGAGTTCGACGCGCTGCTGGCGCACGGCGTCGCGTTCAACTGGGCGCCGGGCACCCGCTTCGAGTACTCCAACCTCGGGCTACGCGATCCTCGGCCGGATCGTGGCGGCCGCCGTCCGGCGTGCCGTACGACGAGTTCGTCAGGACCAGGCTGCTCGACGCCGCTGCGGCATGAGCCGGACCGGGTTCGCCGCGGAGGAGTTCCCCGCGGCCGAGCTCGCCCTGGGCTACCGTCGCGGTCCGGACGGCTGGGAGGAGCTGCCGTTCGACCCCTACGGCGCGTTCGCCCCGATGGGCGGCGTGTTCTCCTGCGTCGCCGACCTCGCGACCTGGTCGGCCGGGCTTCGCGGCGGCGTTCCCGCCGGACGGCCGCTGTCTGGCCGCCGGCCGCGACCGCACCCGCTGGCCGCCGCCTCCCGGCGGCTGATGCAGCTGCCGCAGGCGGTGACCGGCTGGCGCGCGCCGGACCGGATGCCCGGCGGGCCGCCCGGCTGCGCCGTCGTACTACGGCTTCGGGCTGTTCGTCGACGAGGACCCGGCGCTCGGCCGGGTGGTCAGCCACAGCGGCGGCTACCCGGGCTTCGGGTCGAAC
>CAVSCQ010000039.1:0-21086 GCA_963726465.1 uncultured Solirubrobacterales bacterium | reverse complement strand
GTACGGCTCGGGTTGGCCACGATCGCCGAGTTACGCCCGACCGCTCCAATCGTGGCAGGTCCCGCGAGTCATGGCAGGTCCCGCGAGTCGATCGATAACCCAGCCGTGGCGACCCACAAGCCCGCGGCGCCTGGACCCACGCCTGCCACGCCCGCGGCAGGTACCCGATCGAGACGGTTGCTTAGACAATCTTGAGCAAAAACCTGTAAAAGTTGCGCATATGAGCTCTGTGGAGGAAGGCGATGACCTCACACGCAAGCAGCGTCGTGAGCAGGCACGCGGCCAGCGCAAGGCGCTCGAGCAGGCCGAGGCCGCGCGGGCGAAGCGGCGCACACGCCTGACGCAGCTCGGCGTCGTGGTCGCGATCGTCGTGGTCGTGATCGTCGGGATCGCGATCGCGACGAACAGCGGCAAAACAAAGACGATCAAACCTGGGAGCAGCACGGCCAACGCGAATGTGGCGGCGGTCAGCACGCTGCTGAACGGCATCCCCCAGAACGGCAATGTCCTCGGGAACCCGAACGCGCCGGTGACGTTGAAGTACTACGGCGACCTGGAGTGCCCGATCTGCAAGGAGTTCACGCTCGGCGTGCTGCCGGCGCTGATCCCGAAGTACGTGCGCACGGGGAAGCTGAAGATCGAATACCGCTCGCTCGAGACGGCCACGCGGGAACCGGAAGTCTTCAAGAGCCAGCAGGTCGCGGCGCTGGCCGCCGGCAAGCAGCAACGCGCCTGGAACTTCCTCGAGCTCTTCTACCACGAGCAGGGAGAAGAGGACTCGGGCTATGTGACCGAAAGCTATCTCCAGGGGCTCGCCTCGCAGGTCCCCGGTCTCAACCTCACCACCTGGACCACCGCGCGCAGCGACCCCGCCCTGGCCAACGAAGTCACCACCGACGCGCAGGCGGCCAACCAGGCCGGCTTCACCGGCACGCCGTCCTTTGAACTCGGCAAGTCGGGCGGCCCGCTGCAGAAGCTCGAAGCGGGCACGTTCACCGAAGCCGCGCCCTACGAAGCAGCCGTCGAAAAACAGCTGCAAGGCTAGGCGGCCGTGAGCACGGGCGCCCTCAGGAAGACGATGATCGTCCTGACGGCGATCGGCCTTTGCCTGGCCGGCTATCTCACCTACGTCCACTACTCCGGCGCCACACCGCCCTGCTCGATCAAGGGCAACCCCTGCAGCCAGGTGCAGAAATCGCAGTACTCGGAGCTCGTTGGCATACCCGTGGCCCTGATCGGCCTGATCGGCTACATCGCCATCCTCGGCTCGCTCCTCGCGCCCGAAGGCGAGCGGGCCAGGTTCGTGACGACGGTGCTGACCGTCGGCGGCTTTGGCTTCAGCGCCTATCTGACCTACCGCGAGCTGTTCACGCTCCACAAAATCTGCGAGTGGTGCGTCTCCAGCGCGCTGCTCATGACGGTGATCATGTGCCTGTCGATCTGGCGCTATCTACGCGGCGAGCGACTGCCCATGGGCGCGATCGTCGCCCCCGGCTAGGCGCTCCAGCTAGCCAATCCGTCCAGCAAGAGCGGGTAGGCCCGTGCAACGCGGGCGATGGGCCGACGTGGTGAGCAAGGCAATGCGCACCGCTACGACGACGACCGGTCCCGAGGCGAGCAGCGACCCTACGCTCGACGGCGAGGCGCGGATCGGGCGCCTGTTCGAGATGACCAGCGACCTGCTGGCGACGATCTCGCTCGACGGCCGCTTCACGCTCCTGAACCCGGCGTGGGAGCAGGCGCTCGGCTGGACGATCGAGGAGCTGATGGCGCGGCCGATGCAGGAGCTCGTGCACCCCGACGATGTCGAGCAGACGCTGGAGCTGACGCTCGCGGGCAAGGACCGCGCAGCGCAGTTCGTGAACTTCACCAACCGCTACCGCCACCAGGACGGGTCGTGGCGCTCGCTGCTGTGGAGCGCGCGCTGCGACGGCGAGGTCTGGTACGCGGCCGCGAAGGACGTGACCGATCGCATCTGGCTGGAGCGCCAGGCCCTGCACGACCCGCTGACGAAGCTCCCCAACCGCCTGCTCCTGATGGACCGCGCCAACCAGGCGCTGACGCGTCTGCGCCGCAGCAACGGGCCGATCGCGCTGCTGTTCATCGACCTCGACGGGTTCAAGGCGATCAACGACAACCTCGGGCACGCCGTCGGCGACCACCTGCTGATCTCCGTCGCCGAACGGCTGGCGGAGATGTTGCGCGACAGCGACACGGTCGCGCGCCTGGGGGGCGACGAGTTCGTGATCCTGGCCGAGGATCTCGACGGTGACGCCGAGGCCCTCGCGGTCGCCGAGCGCGTGCTGCACGCGCTCGAGGAGCCCTTCCAGGTGGGCTCGGCCGAGGTCTCGATGCTCGCCAGCGTGGGCGTATCCGTCTCGCACGATCCCGAGGCCAAGCCCGAGGACCTGCTGCGCGAGGCCGACGTGGCGATGTACCGGGCAAAGGGCGCGGGCGGACACAACCTGGAGCTGTTCGACGAGGATCTGCGCCGGGAAGTCAACGCGCGCCTGGAGCTCGAGGCGCGCCTTGGCCACGCCCTACCCCGCCACGAGCTGCTGCTCGAGTACCAGCCTTTGCTGGGGCTGATCGGCGGCAAGCCGATCGGCTGCGAGGCGCTCGTGCGCTGGCGTCCCCACGACCCCGACCATGCGGAGGTCGTGCCGCTGCACCCGGCGGCCTTCCTGCAATTGGCCGAGGACAGCGAGCTGATCGCGCAGATCGGCGACTGGGTGCTCCATGCCGCCTGTGCACAGGCGGCAGCCTGGCATCGCGACGGCCTCGGGCTGACGGTTTCGGTCAACGTCTCCGCGCGCGAGCTGACCGAGGCCGATCTCGCCGAGCGGGTGCGCGAGGCGCTTGCCTACTTCCAACTGCCGCCACACGCGCTGTGCCTGGATGTGAGCGAGGCCGTCGTCCTGCGCGATCCGGCGCGCGCGCGGACGGCGCTGAAAGACGTCCAGCGACTCGGCGTCGCGGTCGCGCTCGATAACTTCGGCGCCGGCCAGTCCTCGCTCAGCCTGCCGGGGAGCCTGCCGCTGAGCATGCTCAAGCTCGACCGCACCCTGATCCAGGGCTTCGAGCGCCACAAGGACAGGCGCGCGGTGGTCGTCGCGATGCTCGCGCTCGCCCACGAGGTAGGCCTGACGACGGTCGCGGTCGGGATCGAGACCAACAGCCAGCTTGCGCTCGCCCGCGCGCTGAGCTGCTCGATCGGGCAGGGCTTTCTGCTGCATCGGCCCGACGCGCCGGAGCGGCTGCGCCTTAGGGAGCCGCCGGGAACGATAAAGTCGCCTCCACCATGGCGCCCGATCGTGCGACTGCGCGGCAGCAGCCGTCACTGAGCGACATCAAGCCGCGTGAGCCCTCGCATGAGCGCTGTCGAGCTGACGTCGCGCACGCGAGCGCTCGCATGAGCGACGTCGAGCGTCACAAGCGCGCCGCCGCCGAGGCCGCCGCGGCGCTGGTGACAGACGGTATGCGCGTGGGGCTGGGAACGGGGTCGACCGTCGCCCACCTGCTGCCGGCGCTCGCCGCGCGTGCGCTGCGCGGCGTGCGCTGCGTCGCCACCTCACCGGCAACCGAGAGCGCAGCGCGCGCGCTGGGCCTGACGGTGGAGGAGCTGGATGCCGTGGGCGAGCTGGACATCGCGATCGACGGCGCCGACCAGATCGATCCGAGCGGATGGCTGGTGAAGGGCGGCGGCGCCGCGCAGACACGCGAGAAGATCGTCGCGAGCGCAGCGCGGCGGTTCGTGGTGATCGCCTCCAGCGAGAAGGCCGTCCAGGCCCTCAGCCCGCCCGTGCCGCTGGAGATCCTGCGTTTCGGCGCCCGACATACCCTGGCGGCGGTCGGCGACGCGCGGCTACGCGGCGAGCTGGAGAGCCCGGATGGCAACCTGATCGCCGACTACCTCGGCCCGGTCGGAGACCCGATCAGCCTGTCGGCCCGGCTGAGCGCGACCCCGGGCGTGGTCGAGCACGGCCTGTTCGCCCCTGAGCTGGTGAGCGAGATCTTGATCGCGGGCGCGGACGGCGTGGAGCGCCGTGCGGGCGCCAAGCGCACCGTCTGACCGCGAAGAGGCTCAGCGGACCTCTGAGCAGCGACGGCTCCAGCGGGGGACCGAGGAGTCGAACCTCGCGTTGCGGTTTTGGAGACCGCCGTGTTACCAATACACCAGTCCCCCAAGGTGCTGATTTGCAGGTATTTCTTGGTTTCAGTGGTTGATCTGGCCCGGCAAAGTGAAAGGAAAAATGAAAGAATTGTCAGGCGAAATGCAGCGTTTCGGGCGGAGTGAAAGAGTTGTCAGGCGAGATGTCACGCCGGATGGCCGACTCGATCCGCCTTCGGCTTCCAAGATACCTGGCGCAAGCCCTCCGGCCGTCTTCTGGCGAGAGCCTCAACCATGCATGACGTGTCCTTCGGCGTTTACATGCCACCTGGTGCAGCGTCCCGAAGTCGCTTGTCTATTCGCGGCGCTGGCAACGATCGCTCGTACGCCCGCTGTTCATCCTTTGCGGGCATGCGGCGGACCGGAGCCCGCACGCTCGCATTGGGAACGGATGCGAGCGCCGTGACCGCTCCGGTCGGCCCTGCTTATCGGCGCGGGTAGCTGTTCTTCCGTAGACTCGCCATCCGTGTCCAAGAGCAAGCATAAACTCGACGACGTCTACGGGGTGGCCCGTGATCTTCCGATCAACTACGTGGAACGGGACGCAGTCGACGGCACGTTCGTCGCAGCCTCGCGCGTGACCGACATATCGTCGTGTTCGGAAGCTCGAAGCAAGGCAAGACCAGCCTCCGGAAGCATACGCTCAAGACGAAGACTACGAGGTCGTCACCTGCTCGAATAAGTGGACGAGCTTGATCCCGCTGCACAGCGCGATCCTCAAGGCCGCTGGCTACACGGTCGAGCAGGCCACCACACGAGACAGCCACCGGCACGCAGAAGATAAGCGCCAAGATTGGCCCCAAATTCGGCGTACCCTTCTTCGGCAAGGCGAAGGGAGAGGTCGGAGGTGAGGCTGGGCTCTGAGACGTCGACGAGCAAGACAACCGAGCCGTTGGAGCTTGATCCCCTCGACGTCAATGACATCATCGCCGCGCTCGACGCTGCCGGGTTCACGAAGTTCATTGTGCTTGAGGACTTCCACTACCTGCCGGAGGAGACGCAGCGCGACTTCTCAGTCGCGCTCAAGGCGTTTCACGAGCAGTCGAGCCTGTGCTTCATCGTCGTTGGCGTGTGGCTCGATGAAAACCGGCTGATCGGCTACAACGGCGACCTCACGGAGCGGTTGATCGCAGTCAACGCGGATGCGTGGTCGCGGGAGCAGCTTTCGGAGGTGATCGCCGAGGGCGAGCAGCTGCTCAATGTTCGGATCGATCCGACGTTCCGGCAGGACCTGCTCGACGGCTGCTTGGAGTCCGTATCCGTCGTCCAAGAGGCGTGCCACAAAATCTGCGCGTCAGCGGGCGTCGCTGTGACCGCCGAGAAGACCGTCGCGGTCGGCGAGGGGATCAAGGCCGCCGTCGTGATCCACGACGTGGTGGAGAAGCAGTCGGCCCGCTACAACAGCTTCCTCCAAGACCTCGCGGCGGGCTTTCAGCCGACCGACTTGAAATGTACCGATGGCTGCTGCTCCCGGTCCTTCGCGCGACCTCGGAGGCACTGGAGAACGGGCTCTCCTTCTCCCACATACGTCAGACGATTTCGGCAAGCCATCCCGAGGGCACCATCAATGCCGGCAACATCACGCAGGCACTCAAGTCCATCGCATCCCTGCAGGTCAAACTCGGAATCCAGCCGATCATCCTGGATTACAACCAGTCTACGAAACGTTTGACCGTGGTGGATCGCGGATTCCTGATCTGGCTTGGGCAGCAGGACCGCACCATGCTGCTCGCTGACGCCGAACTGCCTACTGAGGTCGCGGACCCCGACCAGCTAAGTGCGCTCCCAGTCGAGGACCTGTAAACGACGGGACTTCGACCGTCGCCCAGACGGTTGCCGGCGACTCGCGGACGTGCTTAGCGCGAAAAGCAGGCGTACCCCGCGTAGCCAGCGAAACGCCTGAGTTGGACGAAAAGCAGGCGTCTCGATGGGCCGTCACCAACCCTGCGGATCGAAAAGCCACTTCGGGAACGCTGCAGTAGGAGGTCGAGGGTGGTTTTGCCAGGAGTCGAGTTGGCAGGGGTAGATGACAGCGCCTGCGATGTGGCTGATCAAACCGCCCGCATGACTTCGAAAAGCCGATAGTTCGGCCCAGGATGAAATATCCGGTGATTGCTTGTCGGATCTGCTCCCGACCCGTCTGTTTTGCTCAATATGCTATCTTTGCCTTGTTAGGCAAATAAGTTTTCTAGGCAAAAATGAGTCCTTCCAGACAAGACTCCGTTCTCCGGCGCTTCGCGCAATCTCCACCGACGCTCGGCGGCGACATCGAGCTGTCTGTCGACCTCGTCGACGATCAGGGCGTGGGATCGTGCCGCCTGCGACAAGGCGATTTGGCGGTCGAGCTGGACGCGGCCGGCCTATCGGTGCCCTATCCATCAGGACTGCAGCAGCTCCTGGCGCGCGAGCAGGATGTGGACCTGATCGTCGTGGATCGAGCCCCTCCTGGGCTGCGTGAGGCAGCGGAGAAGGCAGGCCTGAGTTATCTCGACCTCCACGGGGGAGGACGAGTCGTGGCCGCGGGCCTTGTCTAGTCGCTCCCCCACCCCGCAGCCCGTCTGTCCAAGAATCGCGCTCCTCACCGTTTGCTCCGACGGCAAGCCGCGTCGTCCGAACGCTCCTCAGCGACACACACAACCGCTGGCGGCTGTCGGACATCGCCGCGCTATCGCATCTCAACCCCGGCAACGTCCACCGGACTCTCGCAGCACTCGTCGATCGAGGAGTAGTCGAGCGCGACGAGAACGCGTACCACGTCGCCGACCCTGGCTCGCTCTTCGAAGCATCGGCAGATCAGCACCAGCGACCGCGCCAGCGAGTCTGGAAGCCTTGTGAAGGGGATCTCAAGCGATGCGTTCGGGATCTCCTCGACAAGCTCGGCGAGAACGCCGTCGTCTCGGGAAGCGGCCACGGCGGAACTTGCCCCGTACCTACCCGCCGAGACGGCGATCATCCACTGTCTCGATGCAGAGGCCTTCGCGGCCCTGACAGCCAAGGACGAGACCTCGCTGGAGTTCGGCGCGCCGCGCGGCCAGATCCTGGTCGATCTGGCCGACCGAGGGCTACAGCGCCTTCCACTCTGAGCGCAACGACCTGCCGCTCGCGTCTCCGACACAGGTCTACATCGATCTGGCCGCCGATCGCGGACGCGGGAGAGAGGCAGCGGAGCATCTTCGTCGAGAGGTCCTTCGATTCTGATGCTTCGCTGTGAGATCCCTGTCAAGAGCGACGCCGATCGACTGCTACTATGAGGGCCTGCCGCTGCTGATGCCGTCCTCGACGACCTCGGCGAGGGTGCTCTGCTGATCGGCGGACTCGCGACGATGGCCTCGCTCACCGCCGGCCGGTTGGATTGCCAATTCGCGCGACACGCGATGTGGACCTCGGTATCGACCGAGCGATCCTCGGGCTACGAGGGGACCGCGCGATCGTCGGCAAGCTGCTGCGAGCACACGGTTTCAAACCTGGCTACGCCGAAGAGGCCTTCCGCTTCGCGCGCGAGACGCCCGCCGGCGTGTTCGTCGTCGATCTGCTCGTCGCGCCCGGCGCTCGCGCGCAGAGCCGCCGATCCTCGAGCCCGGCATCCCCTCGCCCTCGCGGCCCCAGGTCTCGCTTACGCCATGCTACGAGGCGCCACGCCGCTCCTGCTGGAGAAGCTCGACCTGATCGGCGAGAAGCAACGCTCCTTCGCCCTCCAGAACCGTCAAGCTCGACGCAGCGTTCGTACTAAAGGCTGCACTGGTCGCAAGCCGGGCACGCCAACGAGAGGCCAAGCGGATCACTGACACCGTGGACGCAATCATGCTCGCCGCCGCCTGTGCGAGCGACAACGACGCGATGATGGAGAGTTCCGATCTGCGTAAGCGCTCGGACGTCAGAGCAGCCGTGCGCTGGATCAGGGAGCAGTTCACCAGCCCTCGGTCCGCCGCCCGCCGGGTCACAACCCACATTGGCAGCGAGGAAGGCGGCGAATGGTGCGTTCACGGTTGCTCAGCGGTTCATTCAGATGATCGACAACCCCTGACAGATAAGACTCGGAATAACACATCCTGAACGTATCAACCAACATATCGACCCTTTTTTAGTGAGGCGGCTCGTCAGTCATTGATCCGATACCGAACCAGCCATCCCCTCGGCGTGATGGAGATAGTCTTGCGTCGGTTGTCCGTCTCGTCCCGTTCGCTCTGAACGAGATTAGCCTCCTCAAGAGTACGGACATGAGGCCTGGAGTGGACCCGGTTGGACGGACACTGAATGGCTTTAGTGGCTTGGACGCGAAAGGATGTCCGTCATGCCACGAACGAGAGCGCCGTATCCGCCGGAGTTTCGCCGCGAGGCCGTCGAGCTGGTGCTCGCCGGCCGCAGTGTGCGAGACGTCGCGGAGAGCCTGGGCTGCAGCGATCAGTCGCTGCATAACTGGGTCAAGCAGCACCAGCTCGACCGGCGAGAACGCGACGATGGGCTGACGAGCGCGGAGCGCGAGGAGCTCCGGCGAGCTGCGCAAGCGGGTGAAGCGCCTCGAGCAGGAGCGCGACATCCTCAAGCGAGCCGCGGTCCTCTTCGCAGCGGAGACCGAGACCCGGTGAGCACCTACCGGATCATCTCGGCGGAGAGGGCCAGTTTCCCAGTCTCTGTGATGTGTGAGGTGCTCGGCGTCAGCCGATCCGGCTATCACGGCTGGGAGAGCCGGGCGCCATCGGACCGGGCGCTGAGCGACGCGTGGCTGACCTCGAGGATCACCGAGATCCACGAGCGCGCCCGCGGTGTCTATGGCTCCCGGCGCGTGCAGGCCGAGCTGCGCCTCGGCCAGGGCATCGAGGTCTCGCGCAAGCGGGTGCGCCGGCTGATGCGCCAGGCCGGGATCTCGGGGCTGGTGAAGGTCAAGCGCGGCCGCACGACGATCCGTGTGCCCGGCGTCAGAGTCGCCGATGACCTCGTCGAACGGAAGTTCAGGCCGGACGCTCCGAACGTGCTGTGGGTCGCCGACATCACCTACCTGAGGACCTGGGAGGGCTGGCTCTACCTCGCCGCCGTGCAGGACGCCTACTGCCGCAGGATCGTCGGCTGGGCGATGGCCGAGCACATGCGCACCGAGCTCGTCGCCGACGCGCTGCAGATGGCAGTGCATCGCCGCCGGCCAGAGCCAGGTCTCATTCATCACAGCGACCAGGGATCGCAATATGTCGCTCTCGGCTTCGGCCAGCAGGCGCGCGACGCAGGGATCGCCGTCTCGATGGGATCCAAGGGCGACGCCTACGACAACGCCGTCGCCGAGAGCTTCTTCGCCACCCTGAAGAAGGAGCTCGTGCACCGCCAGTCATGGCCAAGCAGACGCGAGCTGTCCTCGGCCGTCTTCGACTACATCGAGGCGTTCTACAACCGCCAGAGACGACACTCAACCCTCGGATACCTCTCCCCAGAGGAATACGAGAACACCACAATCACAACGACAAAGGAGACCTAGCGACTAAAGCCCACGACTGTCCACGAAAGCGGGTCCACTCCACGTAGCGTCCATGAACCGATGCTGGGAGTAGGCGTAAAGGCTCGTCTCGTAAGTCGCATAGACGTCTGTCCCATAACCCCTCATGCTGACCTTGTGACATCTCTGTCTGCGTGAGACCAATCGCTCAGTCGCCGGGTCATACAAGCGCCTGCACGCCCGAGCTCGCACAAGATCCACCAACGATGGTGCGAACCAATGCGCCAGCTGCCGGCCAAGCACGGGCTCATGTCGCAAGGCTGTAGCAATCGGGCGACCATCACGGGAAAGCCGAAACAGAGGCACCAAAAGCCGCGCCCTGTGTAGCGCCTCGAGTTCGTCCTCTGTTAGCTCAACTCCCCGACCGACCGCCTCGCGGCGAAACTGCTCCGCTGTCAGCAATGGCAGCTGCGAAAACGAGTACGGCAAGTCTGCCAGATCTAGCGGTGACCTCACCTCATGCACCAAAGATCGTCCACGGAGCCTGCGGATCAAACAGCGAGAGCGTGCTCCCGAGCTGCAGACGCGGGCGGCATCTGCGTGCCCAGACGAACCCATTTTGTGTAGTCGTCGCTCTCGCCCGGCGCATCCATAACCGAACGTCTGGAGGTCATGAGGAGCGAATCGAAGCAATCGCCGATTGCATCGGCCACCTCACTAGGGTCATCGACGGCGGCAAACGTCACAGTCAACCCGTAGGGGTCCGAAGCAAGCGCGTGGACGATGAGCTCTCGTACTGAGTCCGAAAGGCGCTCCCACCAAGCGCCCGGGACAAGGTCACGCCCGCCTAAGAACCAGTCGACCTGCCACAGCAACCCAGGCTCACCGGTGACCTTTCCGGCCTTCCGATCAGCCCAGGGGCGCTTGCTCCAAGAGAGCGCCATCCGAACGTCGTACTGCCGTTGAGCATGCTCCAGAAGTCGTTCGGCGACCGGATGCTTGCCCGCTCCCCAAGCCCTCACGACCGAGTCACGACGGAGCTTCTCCGGCTCATACGTCGCGGTATACGCGCCGTAGAAATTGCAAGCCCCGTGCTCGAGACTCCGAAGCGCCAACTCCAGCCGCGGGATGTCATCGAGGTGCGGCCGACGGCAGTGGGCTATGCGGTGACGAACCTGACGCAGCTCATCCATTAACCCGTCCCACCGCACCCTCGGTATCAGCACCGGCTCGAACAGCTCCCACCGGCGCGAGATGAGATCGAACAGTCGGCTCACATCGAGGTAAGAAAGGGCATCGCCGGCGTCGGCGGATGCCATGTACGCATTCAGCTCATCACGCTGGGCACGCGATGTAGCACCTTGGCCCAACTGCTCAGTCCAGGCCGCTCCATAACAGGCCCTCAGCTCTGTGTACACCACCTCGCGCAGGTACGTCTCAAGCCGCCACCATCGCCCGTAAAGGACCAGCGCTTCTCCCGGGACGCCTGCCCCTTCGAGTGTTTGGAGACGCGTGTCCATGTTCTTGGCTGAAGCCATCACTACAAAGTATCCGGAGAGCACCGGCCATGGTTCTACGGACGGCGGTGGACGCACTCGCTCTGACCCGCCGCCCGGTGCAGTGCGTCTCAGATGACGTAAGTGCTGGTCGTCAAAAGCACGCCAAAGATGAAGAGCTGCGCCGCACGCTGCTCTTTGCGCAATAGTCCCCGGCGACGGTCACGCTCTCGAGTCTCGATCTCGGTGATGTGTGCGGTCACATCGTCGGTCAACTGCTGCACGTCGCCCTGGACCGTCGTGAGACGTTCGTCTGTCTCCTTGTGATGGCGCTCGACGGTTGCGCTTAGCACCGTGAGTTCGCGTTCGAGTCGCTCTATGTCCGACTCTGGGCTCTTGATGGCGGTCAGCGTGGCGTTCATCCCTAGCGACCACGCGCGAGAGAGGCATCTACCAGCGCCCAAGTGAAGCCCGCGATCTGGAATCCAGCGCCGGTCAAGGCAAGGAGTAGGCGGACCGTTTCATAGCTCACGGCCACAAGGCTAGCCCCTGTATCGGAGTTGGGCCGCCACATCCCCTAGGGTACCCACAGTCTCGGCCGAGAAATGAGCAACAGATGCCTCTCCACCGTATGAGGCAACCCCACGACGTGGCTTACTCCGACAATCAGCAAAGAGGCGAACTGACGGTGGTCCCTGACAGGCAGCAGTTATTCGAGTTTGGTCGCAGTCTCTGTCATCTTGTGGTCTTCGATACGCCCGATGGACCGCTGGTCGTGGCTACGCACTTGAACGACATTCCCGGTACGTCGATCACTAATGGCAGCGGTGAACTCGCCTCTGAAATCCAGCGACAACTGTTTCCGGAGGGTGCGCACTCCCGTTGTTGAGCCCTCTCTTAGAGCTTGAGGCTCCACCTCACCCTCATCTACACCAGTCCCCTCTTCGATTGACATCAGAACGACGATGGACGGCGCTGGCCGATCCCGGACGATCGGTCTGCGTCCTCCCCCATTCGGGGACAGGCGGTCGCTCGCGTGCGCAGCACGCCGCGCTAGACTTGGCGGCATGACGACGCGCGAGAAGGCCCAGAAACTGCTGGACGAGCTGCCCGAGGACGAGCTCGAGCCGATCGTTGAGATCCTG
The DNA here is from genome assembly GCA_963726465.1 of uncultured Solirubrobacterales bacterium. Classification (GTDB taxonomy): domain Bacteria; phylum Actinomycetota; class Thermoleophilia; order Solirubrobacterales; family Solirubrobacteraceae; genus Palsa-744. Next base: position 8,852 of record CAVSCQ010000039.1, on the reverse strand, counting down.
GCCTCGCGAGGCAAGAGCGGCACCGCTTCGTCGGCGCGCGCGACGCAGTCCAAAAAGGTCGGATGGCTGTCCTTCTTCGCGATCGGCGAGGGCGATCCCCCGGATGCCGCCAGGCGCGTGGATGAGTTCGTCGGCCTCGCAATCGACCGCCGGCATCCCGCCTCGTAGCTGTGCTGATTGTCGATGCCGGGCCGCTGTATGCCGCCGGCGCCACGCGGGACAACGACCACGCTGCTTGTACGAAGCTGCTGGCCGAGGCCACGGGACCACTCTTGGTCCCCCAGCTCGTCGTTAGCGAGGTCGCCTACATGCTGGGCGACCGGGTCGGGCCTCACGCAGAGCTTGCCTTCGGCCGGTCGATAGCTAGCGGCGAGCTCGTCGTCGAGCCGGTCCTCCGCTCCGAGTGGAGCCGCATCGCCGAGCTGATCGAGCAATACGCGGACCTCCCACTGGGCATCGTCAACGCCTCCGTCATAGCGCTCGCCGAACGCCACAACCTCACCAAGATCGCCACGCTCGACCACCGGCATTTCAGCGTCGTACGCCCCCAACACGTCGAGAGCTTCACCCTGCTGCCCTGAGAAAGACTCCCCCATCAGCGACCCTTCCGATGGGCTGACTTCTTCCCCTTGTGGCCCTTGCCCTTCTTCCTCGCCTTCCTCCCCTTCGGACACCCAGTCACCGCGAATCTTCGTGCTCTGCTTGATCACCGCGCCGTTCTGCGCGGTGAACGCCGTCGGCATCGCGAGCTTCGACTTGCAGAGGTTGCCGTTCGCCGCGAGCGCTGAGTACTTGCCCTCGGGGAGCGTCAGCTCGAAGCTCGTGATCGGGACGTCGGGGACCTGCTTGAACGTGCTGCTCGTGATCCCCGCGTGGCTGATGAACGTCGTGCCGACCAGGTCGACCGTCACGCCGTAGCCCTGCAGCACGACGATCAGGCTCGGGAACGCTTCGCCACCGTGGGAGACGAAGTACGCCGGGCCCGTTCAACGGGACCGGCAGCACCGGCGTGACCGCCGTCGCGTGCCCGACGACCGACGCCGCGGGGCAGTTCGCGGGGTTCGCTTCGAACACCGCGGCCGTGCACGCCTTCTGCAGCGTCGTCAGCCGCGAGGGGAGCTGCTTGGGGAGATCGACCTTCACGCGACGCGATGTTCGCCTGCTGGCTGGCCTGGTTAGCCCCCGAGCGCGCCGGTGGGGTAGAGGATCTTCGCGTCGAGGCTCGCCCCGTTCGCCCTCGAGGTCTTCCCCGACGTCGAGACTTTGAAGTCCGGCTTGAACTTCAGGCTCTGACACGACCCGACCTGGAACGGGCTCGAGATCGCCGCCGGTCGCGCCTTCGGTGCTCGTCGCCGTGCCCGACTGAACGACTGCGGGCTGCAGTTGGTCGGGTTGAACATGAACCCCGGCCGGTCGATCACCGCGTTGATCGTCCGCAGATCCGTCGGGACACCGTCGATGATCGACGGCAGCGGGTCGGTCGTGACCGTCAGCTGCGCGGTATGCGGGTCGACCTCGATCGTGGCGCGCACCACGACCGTGCCGAGGTTGAACGGGCCCGCGATCACCGGCACCGACGATCGACAGGCCGTACGGCGCGCCCTTATAGCCGCCCGTCAGGTAGATCGGCGCCGGGGGCTGCCCCGGCTCGGGGACCACCAGCGGGTAGGGGCCGGGGCCGGCCTGCACGACCGTATGCCCGATCTGCGACGCGGCCGGGCAGGTGCCCTGCGCGGCCTGCGGTTCCGGGCACAGCGGGACCTTGGAGATCATCCCCAGCAGGCCCTCCGGCGTCTTGAACTGCAGGCTCGAGATCCGCTGCTGGCCATCAGCGCGCTGCAACAGCAGCGAGAAGTCGGTGTAGCCGCCCGCCTGGTCGGTCGTCGCGCCCGCGCGTCAGCGTCGGCGCGAACGGCAGCGGCGAGGCACACGGCGCCGCCGCCGGGGCCGCTGCCGATCGCGAAGCTGTCGCGTGGGGAACGCGTCGGCCTCGAACGGGCGTGCTCCACGGCGTGAAGTCCGCGCGTCGTGGTGTAGGTCCCGCAGGTGCGCGGGGTCACGAGCGCGGCCTGCGCGCCGCCGCTGAACGGACAGCTTGAAGTCCGTGAACGGCAGCTGCGGCGTTTCCGTGAACGTCGTCGTCGAGCTGGCCCGTCGCTTCGTCGAGGTGCACGTTCGCCGACGAGCTTCACGTTCACGCCGTCCGCGGAGGCCGCGACGCAGCAGCTTCAGGTTCGGCGGGTTGGACTGCAGGACATACACGTCGCCGTTCAGCTTGTTCGTGAGCCAAGCAGCGGCGTCTGCGATTTCACCGTGCCGACCTTCGACGCGAACGGGCACGACGGCGCGGCTGTGCTTCCTTGCCTTCCGCCTTTTCGGCTTCCGTGGTCAGCGCATCCTGCGCCGGCTGGCAGGCCTCCAGGCCCGCGGCCTGACCGGGATTGATGACCATGCCCGGGGGCAGCACGACCGTCGTGTTCTTCAGGTCCGCAGAGGACACGCCTTCATGGTTCAAGCAGACCCCCCAGAGGGGGTTTCACGTCGACCGTCAACCCCGCCGGCGTGTCGGCTTGGGAGGTATCGGGCGAGATTGTCAGCTGCGGGGTGAAGCCCGGACGGTCACAACCGACCAGGCCGGCGGGGTTACCTTCACTGTCACTACTAACCGTTGCCGCTTCGGTGAAAACATCCGGTTCCTGCCACGAGTCGGCGTGAATCTCCGTCACTAGCGGTGTCGAGCAGCGCGTCGGCAGCGACAGGAACGGCTCGACCGTCCCGGGGAAGGAGTGTGAGCACTGCGACCCGCCTTCAACGGTCAGGCATTCCCCGCGGAAGTCGTCGTGACTCGGGTCTCCGGGCACCCCCCAGAGGATCGCCGTGAATTCATCCACAGGCTCCGACTGGGGTGTGTTGCTGGACTGTACAGTAATACCGTAGTCACCACCTGTACGGACCGACGGGAGCAGCAAGACCGGTGTCCCAACGAAATCGAAGCCAAACTCCGCCGGCACACCAGCAGGCGGAACAAGGTTATACAAGCCAACCCAAGCACCAGTCTGCGTATTATCGACGACATGCACGATCCCTACCTGGGTGTAATCGGGACAGCTCCCGGAAGGCAGAGCGCCCCCCGAATTCTCGTTTGGATTGGGGGTAAAGAACTCTGTTTGGGTACACTTGAGCGTGGCGGACGGGTTGCCAACAAACCCGGCGGGCAGATCCACCGACGTAATCCTTAAGATCGCCGTCGGGCACGCTTTCTCCAACCTCGTTGGTCCTACTATTGAGGGTGAAAGTGGTGACCATCTCCCAAGGATGTGAGCCCGCCAGCACGTCCGGCGAGCCATCCTGGTTGATGAACGTGTTGCTGAATCCCTGCGACCCCGGCAAGAACCCGAAGTGCTCTGCCTGAGAGGCAGGAGCGGCAAAAGCCACGAGAAGACTTATTACGGTTACGGTGACCACCATCCAGCGGGCCGGGGTGAGATGACTATGGAGAGCCCTGAAGGTGGTGGTCATCGACTTGCCCTCCGGTTATTGCCGGCTTTCTTGGCTCTTTTAGCGCTTCCGTACCGCTTGCGAGCCTGCTTCTCGCAGGCAGCTCGCTGCCTCGGCCTCTTCGCGCACGCCCGGAGCGCCTTGGTGAGCTTCTGGGCGCGAGTTAGAAGCTTCGCCTTGGGCTTCACCGGGGATGTGCCAGAGGCGGGGAAATTACCGACGCCGTCGAACGTCGCGCTTGGAGGAGTGGCAAACGTCGGCGGCGCCCCAGGCGCTCCCTGACACCCCGTACCAGTGCATTCCAACGACGGCAGCGGTGGGAAGCCACCATTTTCGCGCGCGTCGAAAAGATTCGCGAGAGTATCCGTATCCTGGGGAACCAGCTGCTGCCCGGTGACGAAGAAGACATCGCTGCCGTTTGTGCTCGCGTCCACAAACGACGATTCTTCGCTGCTCGTACCACCTGAGATCAAGTACGCATGACCATCCTCATACTCATACACATCCAGCTGGCCATTGGTGTCCTGAGGCACCAGCGCATCCTTCGTTTCAAAGAACACCCGGCTACCGTCTTCCGAGAGCACACGCGGCTGGTACAAGCTCTTCCCACCAATGCGGCCGCTTTCAAAATGAGTCCCTGCGGCGATACTTGCCGGCCCGATCGGACGCTCGTTGCTCGGATTACACGAAACACAACTCAAGTGGCCCGAACGGGCGTCATACAGATATACCTCCTCATCCGGTTTGCCTGTCACCAGGTCGGTGTTGTCATAGTCCGTCAGGCTGGCTGCCGACATGAACACCGCAAATTCACCGTTCGGTGTGACCCTCGCTGTGCGCGTGGCATCCGAGGTACTCCAATCGTTGGCCGATCCCTGCAGGGATCGTTCAGTCTCGTCTTCGTTTGAGAGAGTCGCAATGAACTTGGGTGTGATTTCACCTTCGTGCCACATGTAAAGATTATTTTCGCCAGAAACAGCTCCACCAACTAAACTGCCTTTGGCGACAAAATACACGTAGGAACCATCCGTGCTAGCACCGAGTACGCCCTCCACCCCAGCGCCATTGCCGTCGGCCGGATTTTCATCAACCGTGAGGTCGGTCAAATGGCCGGTATCGGTATTGAGCACGTAAAGATCTTCCCCGACACCATTGCCGTGCGCTGTTGAATCGCTGGTCAGTCGCAGCCCATCGGTGAAGAACACTTGCGACCCATCACTGCTGGCAGTAAGAAACCTCCCATGCCCGCCTTCGCCTCCTATCTTCGAAGCATCGACCTGGACAGTCGGAACTCCGTTTTCATGGACATACAGCGCGTTCTCGTAAGACCAGAACACACGCGAGCCATCATCAGAGACGGTATGCCCCTCAAAGAATCCATCGCCAACTATCGCGCCCGGCGCCTGTCCACCGCCCGGCAGCATGTTCACCGGCTGAAGCTGACCGCCCGACCATTCATACAGATTCGACTGACCATCGTCCACCATGCCCGTCGTCAACGCCGCGTCGGTCGCAAACACGACATGACTGAGGTCGGGTGTCGTGCCTTCCAGGTTCATCGAAAAACGCTCTGGTGTTTCTTCGGCGGGGGTACTCGTCAACAACGCCTGGAAGCTTTCATCGGCGAAGCCATGTAGATAGAAGGTTCCGATAACCGGGCGGCATATCCGGCGCGAGCGGCGCGTTTTCCACAGGTTGACTACCGCCGGTATCGCCGTTGATGAGCAGCCCGTTCGAGAGATCTTCCGAGAAGGCCTTATATGGAGTGCCATGACCAAGGGCTGAATACGAGCCCGATATCTGTGACGGTGTGATGTTCCGTGTCAACCACCCATCGGGGCTACGTGTCGCGAGGTACTGGCTGCCCCTGGACGCGCCCTTCGCATCGCCGAACGAGCCGATCGCGACATAAGTGACCGAACTCCCATCGAGTGATGCCTGCATCGGCGCGCCAGACCCCAACTGTTCTTCGCTGCCGAAGATACCAACGATATGCGCGCCGTTCTTTTCCACGGGGGAGACCAGCTCCCACGCGCGATTATCCGGCAGCGTAAACGGGGCGCCCACCGGAAAAGTCGTGAACGTACGATCCCGGCCGTATGTTATTTCCTCGAGTTCGTTCTCCGCGACGACCTGGTAGTGGTAGGTCGTTCCCGCGGCAAGACCCCTCGGTTCCACACGCACCGCCTGGGCATGGGAGCCCGCGCCGATGTCTACACCGGGCGCAGCCGGCACATCTCCGCTCGCATAGGAGGTATCGGTGCCGTATCTGAAGAAGTACTTCGTGTCACGTAAATTGGGGTTGACTTCCGCCCTCAGTTCGCCCGAATCGGAGGTGACATTCGCGGAGAACTCATTTTTGACCGCTGGCGCCGAGGGAACCGGCACCACGAACAAATCAACCTTTGCGCTGGTGCGATCAGAGACATAGACATCACCGCTGGACCCGTTGACCCCTACACCACGAGATTCCCCGAGCGCTCCAAACGGCGGAGCCAACAGGCTGCCGGAAGGTTCGAACTCCGCGATCTGAGTCTGTTCATCGACGAACACATGTTCATTCGCCGGGTCGACGGCGACGTCGTAGGCGCTGGAGTCGATTTCCGTCCCCGTCGGCGCTTCCAAACCGAACTGCGAAGGTTCGTACTCGCGCAGAGGCCCACTCGGCCACGTATCGACGTAAACATCACCTGCGGCGTTCGCCGCAACCTGGCAGATCGCCCCCACATTCTCCAGTTGGCCGGTGAAGATGTCATCCGCGGGATTTCCGTCGATCGGACTGTATCTGTCTACATGGCCGCTGAAGTGCCCCACATAGACGTTGCCCGACGGGTCCACCGCAACGCCACACGGCTCACCACCTGCCTGGGGAGCGGCAATCGACGGGTCCACCCCGCCGAGAAAGCTCCCATCCGGAGCAAACACATCGACACTTGCATTGTTCGAATCTGTCACATACAGGTCACCGTCTGCAGGTCCACCGGAGTTATCGACGGCGACCTCCGCAGCCGATCCCGACGAGTCGAAGCTGAACGCGCCGCTCGACGTCCCCGTGAGTTCATTTTCCTTGACGTAAGGCTGCGAGGCGCTGAAACCCGCCGGCGTCCCCATCGCATCGAACCGCTTGACCGTATCGGCGCTGGTATCGATCACATACACGTCATGGCTCGCCTGATCCACCACGACAGCTTCAGGCCCCTGGAACAAGCCGAACGAAGACGAGAGTTCATATTCAGCGGCGGCCAGCGCCGACGCGCTCAACACCAGCCCTCCGACCAGCGCGCAAAGCGCTACCAGGGTTGCCAGGGTCAGGCGACGAGTGTTCATCGACTACTCCTCCGTGTTGACTTGGCGGTCTTCCTGCGCGGTTGGCGCGAAGGCTCTGCTAGGTGGTGGAGCGACGATGGCAGTCGGGCGTGAGCGACCGCATGACCTTTCCCCTGGCGTTGGGCGCGGTGAAATCCAGCCAGCGCACACCTGCCCCGCCCGCGTGAGCGCGATCGGGCTGCGCCCCACACCGCAAAAAGCTCGCCAGCATCCGCAACTGCCACGCGTCCGGCGCGCCGGAGGCGAGCGCCCCTACCGCAGCGCGCGGGCGCCTCGGCACACCTGTGCGCGCGGCTGTTCTGACGGACATCGGAGCACGCACAACGACGACAGCCTCGTACGCACCGGGGAGCACAAACATCGAACGACACAACGTCGCCGGCGCGAGCAGCATGTACGTCGCCACCACCACAGCGATCAGCACCATTTCCCCGACCTGCACCTTCAGCCCCGACGGCCACCGCACCCTCATCTACACCATCTCCCTCTCCGATAGACAGATTCCCCGATAGACACATCACTTCTTTCCCCCCGACTTCTTCTTCGCCGCGGCGCCGTATTTCCGATGCGCGGCCGCTTCGCACGTGCGGCGCTGCTTGGGTGGGTGGGCTCCAAATCTCTCGTGGCACGTTTTCAGCGCCTTGGCGAGCTTCTGAGCCCTTGTCAGGGCCTTCGGCGTAGTCGCCGAGGTGTTCTTGGCTTCCGGTGGGAAGGCGATCGCGGGGGTCGCTACGAACGGCAGCGGCGCCGGGGGTGTGGCGAATGTGATTGGGAATACTGGGGTTGTGAATGTCTGGTCGGCGCCGTATCGGTGCCGTAGACGTTGCTGGCCTCGATCCGGTAGTGGTATGTCGTGCCGGGTTGCAGGCTTGTGAGGGTCAGCGTGACGGGTACTTCGCTCGCGCCGACTCCTATCGCCCCCAGGCCCGTCGGTGCGCCGTAGTTGGTGCTTGTGGCGATTTCAAAGCCATAGCTGGTGGCCAGGCCCTGCGGGTCGATCGTGGCGGAGATCACAGCCGTGTTCTGGGTGACGTTGCTCGCGGCGCCCGTTGTCGTGGCTGGCGGTGTCGCCGGCGCGGTCGTGAACTGGTGGTTGGCGCCGATGCTGAGGCCTGCTGGGGTTTGGTCGCGACGAGCGCGTAGTCGTAGGTCGTGCCGGGGGCCAGGTCCTTCGCGGTCGAGAGGGCTGGGATTTCTTCATAGGCAGAGCTCTGCAGAGGCTGTGTGATGCCGCCCGCGCTGTAGGGGTTCGCGACGCCGGGCTGGTAGGCCGCGGCGGGGACGAACGCGAAGTGGTAGAACGTTTTGGTGTTCTCGGGGTTCAGCGCGCCTTGTAGTAGCGCTGTGGTACGCGTACTGTCTACCGCGCTGGCGGGCTGGCCGTTGACTATTGGCAGGACGTTGAAGATGAATGTCTGGTCCTGGCCCGTGTTCGTGCCCTGGGCGTTTGTCGCGGTCACACGGTAGTGATAGGGCACGTTTGGCAGCAGCCCCGAGAGGTTCGCAGTAACGGGCACCGGCGTGTTGCCGGAGGCTTCCGCTGGGGTCGCGGGCACCGCACCGGATTCGTAGTTGGTATTCAGACCGTATTCAAACCCGATGCCTTCCGCGCTGCTTTTGGTTTCCAGTTCTTCGGGGTTGACGATGCCTTGGAGGGTCGCGCCTAGATCTTCTACTTTTGACGCGGGTTCAGTCGTGGCACTCGGCACCGCAAGCGACCTGAAGATATCAACCACACCGCTTTTGTTGTTGGAGGTGTAGATGTTGCCCGACCCGCTCATGCCGGTGGTGGCGTTTACCGCTACGCCGTGAGATATTTCACTTGGAGAGCCTTCCGGGGGTCCGAGTTCTCCGAACGTCGCAGAGCCGGTGCCCCGAGGAGCCATACGGAGCTACGTCGGCGCCCTCGTCGATGAAGACATCGTTGTTGGCTGGGTCGGCCGTGAGGGTGCTGCCCTTCCCATTGATGCGTCCGTCGATTTCTGTCCCGGTGGCCGCGGATGACCCGACGATGTGTTCGTGCCTGA
>CAVSCQ010000038.1:0-14321 GCA_963726465.1 uncultured Solirubrobacterales bacterium | reverse complement strand
GCCGTCTAGGAAGCCCGCTGCCAGTCGGTCCCGAAGAGGCGGCGCCACGCACGCCGCCAGAAGCCTGGCGCCGGGCGTCGCCGCCAGCGCGCGGGGGGCGGGACCGTTGTGCGCACGAGGCCGACCCACTCGTCGAGCGGCAGCTCGCCGGAGATGAGCCGCCCCAGGGCACCCGTTACGGGCGCCTCCACGCCGGCCGCTTCGAGCGTACGGGCCAGTTGGGGGACCCACTCCAAAGCCTCGACCGCCTGGCCGATTCGCGTTGGAATCTCGGATGCCGGTACGCCCTCGGCGAGCAACTCGCCCGCCCGGCGATTGCGGCTCTCGCGCGCCAAGGCGGTCGCGACCAGGTCGCCGACTCCGGCCAGTCCGATCATCGACTCCGGCCGCGCGCCCAAGCCCTCCGCGTAGCGCCAGGACCTCGGCGAAGATGTGTCCGGCCGCTGCTCCCGCGGCGTTTGCGCCCTGCGCCTCGGTGGCACCCGCCGCCAGCGCCGCCGCATTCTTGGCGGCGCCCGCCAGCTCGACACCGATCGGGTCGTTGGACTGCTCACACACCACTCCGGCACGCGTGAATATCTGGGCAAGCGCGCGCGCCAGCTCTTCCTCGACACAGGCCACGACCAGACCGGCACCGGAGCGCACCATCTCCTGGGCGTGGGCCGGTCCACCCACGCAGGCCACGCGCCGCGATCCGAAAATGGCGCTCAAAACCGCGGTCGGCGGGCGCCCATCGGGAGGCACGAGGCCCTTAGCCACCGATACCACCGCAGCACGGCCCGCCAAGTCGCCGGCTTGCAGCGTCGAGATCGCGACATCCAAACCGCGCGAGGGAACAGCCAGGAACACGTAGTCGGCGCGGGCGACACCGGCGTTCACTGACTCGATACGCAGCTGACCGGCAGCTCTACGCCCGGTAGGTAGAGCTTGTTCTCGCGATCTTCCGCCAGCGTCGTGGCTTGCCCGGCGCGACGTGTCTGCAATGTCGTGCGCAGACCTGCCCTGCTCAAGAGCACGGCCAGGGCGGTGCCAAACGAACCGGCGCCGATTACGGAGGCGCGGCGCGCAACTGGGCTCGGCAAGGCACGTGGGCGCGCAGCGCGCGGCGTCTGACTGACGGTAGGCTCGGAGGAGGTCATCTGATGCGCGAGCCTACTGCCCTTGAGACCAGCGAAGTGGAGTGGCACAACTGGACCGGCGACGAAATCTGCCGGCCCCGGGAGATCGTGCATCCCCGATCGACCGAGGAGATAGCCGCGGCGGTGGCCCGTGCGACTCAGGCGGATATGCCGGTGCGTGTTGCGGGCGCAGGACACTCCTTCACCGACATCGCCTGCACTGGAGGGATGCTGATCCTGCTCGACCGCTGCCAAGGTGTGTTGGACGTAGACCGGGAGTTGGGTCTGGTACGCGTGCAGGCCGGTATCTCGATCGCTCGCTTGAACGCGACTTGGCCGAGCACGGCCTCGCGCTCGAGAACTTCGGCGACATCGACGCCCAGAGCATCGCCGGAGCTATCTCGACGGCCACCCACGGCACCGGGGCGCGACTACGCAACATCCCCTCCCAGGTGGTCGCCTTGACGCTAGTGCTCGCCGACGGATCGGTTTCCGCCTGCTCGCAGGAGAGCGACCCCGTCTTTCCTCGCGGCGCGCGTCGGCCTTGGGGCGCTTGGGGTACTGGCCGAGGTGACCATGCGCTGCGTGCCTGCCTTCACCCTGTGTGGGGTCGACGCCCCGGCACCACTCAACGAGACGCTCGCGCGCTTCGAGGAACTGGCGTTAGCCAACGACCACTTCGAGTTCTACGTGTTCCCCCACTGCGACACCGCGCTGACCCGCACCAACAATCGCACCGAGCGGCCTGCCGAGCCCCGCGGCAAGGTGGTCGAGTACGCAAACGACGTGCTCCGACCAACCGCACCTTCGAGATGTTCTGTCGCATCGGTCGGCGCTTGCCGAATCGCATTCCCGAGATCAACCGGATCGTGACGCGCCTCGCCGGCAAGTCCAAGCGGGTCGACCGTTCCGACCGCATTTTTGCCAGCCCCCGCCTGGTCAAGTTCACCGAGATGGAGTACGCCTTGCCACGCGCTCAGACCACCGAGGCGGTCAAGCGCGTGCTTGAGACGATTGAGCAAGGAGGCTTCGCGGTGCCGTTCCCGATAGAGGTGCGCACGGTCGCCCCGGACGACGCCCTGCTCAGCACAGCCCAAGGGCGAGAGAGCGGCTACGTGGCCGTGCACATGTATCGCGGGATGCAGTGGCGTCCTTACTTTGAAGCGGTCGAGCGGATCATGGACGGCCTCGAAGGTCGCCCCCACTGGGGTAAGCGCCACTTCCAGACAGCTGCCACGTTGCGCGCCCGCTACCCGGGGTGGGACCGCTTCCAAGCAGTTCGTGCCCGTCTGGACCCCGATGGCAGGTTCGCCAATGCATGGACCGATCGTGTGCTCGGGCCCGTCGGGGCGACTCCGTGAGCGATCCGCGGCGGCGGCGTCTCGACAACGCAACCGCGGAGTTGGAGCCCCCGTTCGCGGTCGTTGACCTCGACGCGTTCTGGGCCAATGCCGCCGACATGGAACGCCGCGCCGCCGGCAAGCCGATCCGGCTGGCCTCCAAGTCGGTGCGCTGCCGGGCGCTTCAAGAAAAGGTGCTCGCGCGCTCTGGCTTTCAGGGGACGCTCGCCTTCACCCTGTCCGAGGCTCTGTGGCTGGCGCAGGAAGGCTTCGACGACTTGGTCGTGGCTTATCCGACCGTGGATCGAGATGCATTGCGCGCTCTTGCGGAGCTTCCCAAAGGTTCGTCCCACGCACGCCTGTCGCTCATGGTCGACAGTCCCGCCCAACTCGATTTGGTCGAAGCGGCTGTGGGGGAGCCGCGGCATCCGATCGAAGTGTGCCTCGAGCTGCTCGACGCCGGCCTGTGGCTACTCGATGGCCGTGTCCGCATCGGCGCCAAGCGCTCGCCGGTGCACACCCCCGAACAAGCCGCGGCGCTCGCACGCGAGATCGTGGCCCGGCCGCATTTCAAGCTCGTCGGGATGATGGCCTATGAGTCCCAGGTCGCCGGTGTCGGCGACGCGCCGCGAGGTCGGCGTTTGCGCGCAGCGACGATCCGTGGATTGCAGAAGCGATCGGTCACAGACTTGGCGTCGCGGCGAGGTGCCGCGGTCGCAGCTGTACAAGAAGTGCTGGCGGCCGCTTCCGAGGCGCCTCTTCGCTTCATCAACGGAGGAGGCACCGGCAGCCTGGAGTCGACCGGAGCCGAGTCGGCGGTCACCGAGATCGCCGCCGGCTCGGGCCTGTACGGGCCGACATTGTTCGATGCCTACCGCGCTTTCCAGCCAGAGCCAGCGGCGCTGTTCGCGCTGCCGGTGGTGCGCAAGCCACGAACGTCCGTGGCGACGGTGCTCGGCGGTGGGGACATACCCCGCCTCGGGACCGGCCGACGCGGCGCGCCTGCCGAGTCCCTTCTTGCCGTCGGGGCTGACGCTCGACAAGCAGGAGGGCGCGGGGAGGTCCAGACCCCACTGACGGGCGCTCCCGCTCGCGAGTTGGGAGTCGGCGACCGCGTCTGGTTTCGTCACGCCAAGGCGGGCGAGCTGTGCGAGCGCTTCGATCGCCTCTATCTGATCGAAGGCGAAGGGATCGTCGAGGAGGTCCCGACCTACAGGGGAGAGGGCAAGTGTTTCCTGTGAGTGGGGCACAAGCGCCGGAGAGACCAACCACAACGTCTAAATCACCGTCGCCAACCTCCTGCCTGCCGCCGCGAGTGCTCGTGGCGTGCCCGCCTCGACGATGACTTGCAGATCGACTATGCGAGCCTCGAACCGATCGAGTTCGTCGTGGGCGGTTATCGCGTACGCAGGCACTCCTCCTTGACGGGCGCGCGTGGCGGCCTCGACGCGATGCTGCCCGCGACGCGCTGCCATCCAGGCGCGCGCACGCGATCACGAGCGCACGCGCCGCCCGCATGCGCCGGTCGAAGTCGACTGCGTAAAGGGGCTTTGAGGCGTCCGCGGTTTGCCCACACGGCTCCTCCTCCAAGGGGCATAGATCGCACACCAGGCTCCCAACCGCGGCCAAACCGCGGCCGATCGCACCCGCCACCCGCCCCGCGTCGAGGTGCTCATCGAACGGGCCGGCGAGTAGGAGAACGGTCTCAGAGATCACGACTGGCATCCTTTCAGTGATGGCCGACGACGAACACGTCATGCTCGAGGTGTGTGGCCGGGAGCTGCGCGTCTCCAAACCGGACAAGCTCTTCTTCCCCAAGCCGGGCTTCACGAAGCTCGACCTGGTCGCTTACTACGTCGAGTGCGAGCAGGCTGTGGTGCGCCATTTGAAGGAGCGACCCACCGTCATGAAGCGGTGGGTCGACGGGGTCGCGGGCAAGCCCTTCTTTCAGAAGCGCGTCCCCAATGGAGCACCCGAATGGTTGGAGACGGCGACTGTCACGTTCCCCAGCGGTCGCCACGCGCGCGAGCTGGTGCCCAACGACGCGGCCCATCTCGTCTGGGCCGCGAACCTGGGCGTGATCGACTGGAACCCTTGGGCGGTGCGCCGCGCCGACCTCGACCATCCAGACGAGCTGCGCATCGATCTCGATCCTGGGCCGGGTGTCGACTTCGCGATGGTGCGTCGTGTCGCGCTCACCGTGCGCGAGGTGCTCGACGAGCACAAGCTCCTCGGCTTTCCCAAGACCTCCGGTTCGCGCGGGATCCACGTGTTCGTGCGGATCGTGCCCGAGCACGACTTCTCCGAGGTGCGCCGCGCCGCGCTTGCGCTTGCGCGCGAGGTGGAGCGGAGAATGCCCGGCGAAGCGACTTCGCGCTGGTGGAAGGAGGAGCGCGAAGGGGTCTTCATCGACTACAACCAAAACGCTCGCGACCGCACTGTTGCCTCTGCCTACTCGGTGCGCGCGGTCCCCGATGCGCGTGTGTCTTGCCCGCTTGAGTGGGAGGAGGTGGCCGAAGCCCTGGACCCCGCCGAGCTGCGGATCGACACGGTGCCGGCGCGCCTGCGCGAGCGCGGCGACCCGTCAGACTCCATCGACGAGCACGCCGGTTCGCTGGGCGCGCTCCTGGACTTGGCCGCTCGCGACAGCGCGAGGGCCTCGGCGACGCGCCATGGCCTCCCCACTTCCGCAAGCAGACCGGAGAGCCACGTCGCGTGCAACCGAGCCGGGCCAAGCAGAGATGACCCTCCCATTCTCACCGCCGCTCAAGCCCGAGCTTGCGCTTTCGCGCAAAGCGCTGCCCGAAGGCGAGGACTACGTCTACGAGGTCAAGCTCGACGGTTTTCGCTGCATCGCCTTCGTCGACGGCGAGGAGATCTTCCTGCAGTCGCGCAACGGCAAGACACTCGGCCGCTACTTCCCCGAGCTTCTCTTCCCGCCCGGTCGCTATGTACTCGACGGCGAGATCGTCGTGCGCGACGCGAGCGGCCGTGAGGACTTCGATGCGCTTGGTCAGCGCGTCCATCCGGCGGCCTCTCGCGTGCAGCGCCTCGCGGTGGAGACGCCTGCCATTTACATCGCCTTCGACCTGCTCGCCTATGAGGAGGACTCGTCGGTTCGATCAGCCCTTCTCCCAGCGTCGCGCCGGGTTGGAGCGCCTGCTGGCCGAGGACTACTTCGCTCAGGCTCCGGTCGAGCTGATGGTCTCCGTGGACACTCCCCAAGCGGCCGGGCCTTGGTTGCGCGACGCACGAGGGTGTGATCGCCAAGGAGCGCTCGCGCTCCTTATCTGCCGGGCGAGCGCAAGGGCATGGTCAAGGTCAAGCGCACCCGCACCATCGATGCCGTCGTGGCGGGATGGCGGCCGGGCAAGGAAGAGCACACCGTCGGAGCTTTGATCTTGGCTCTCTACGAAGGCGAGGACTTGCACGTCGTCGGTCATTGCTCCGGCCTGACCGCCAAGGTCAAGCGCGAATTGGTCGACTCCTTGGCTCCTTACGAGACCGGCGAGCGTGGCTCGGCCGATCCATCTCGCTGGAGTCGCCGATCGCAACCTCGAGTGGGTGGCTCTGCGTCCGGAGCTGGTCGTCGAGATCGACTTCGACCATGTTTCCGCCGGGCGCATCCGTCACGGCGCGAAGCTCAAACGCTGGCGTGAGGACAAGGACCCGAAGGAGTGCACCGTCGAGCAACTAGCGAGCTGACGTCGGCGCTTCGGCTCGGCTGTCCTGCTAGGCGCGGGCACCGCGCGTCATCACCGTCGCAGGCGGACCAGATACGCTGGATACGATGAGCGAGGAGAGCGCCACAACCGCGACAGTGGCCGAGGAGGAGTACCTGCAGATCCTGTTTTGGCTGCACGAGGCTGGGTTGCCGATGACCGGCGCCAACGTGGCCAGGGCCATGCAGCTCTCGGCCCCGACGGTGCACGAGATGGTGGGACGCTTGGAGCGCGATGGTTACATCACACGAGGCTCCGATCGCGCGATCTCGTTCACTGCGACCGGCCTCGAGCATGCCGAGGGGATAGTTCGGCGTCATCGCCTGATCGAGCGCTTCCTGACTGACGTGCTCGGGGTGCCTTGGGACGAGGTCCACGAGGAGGCCGAGCGCTTGGAGCACGCCATGTCGCCGGTGCTCGAGGAAAAAATGCTGGCCGCGATCGGCGATGCCACGACCTGCCCACACGGTCATCCGATAGTCGCCGGCGCCCGCCTCGCGGGCGTTCCGCTCGCCGACGTGGAGGTTGGCGCGAAGGTGCGCATCCTGCGCTTCGAGAACGAGGCGGAGGATCTGCTGCGCTATCTAAAGGAGTCGGGTATCGAGCCTGGCCTGGTGGGTAGTCTGGTGGAGCACGACGAGGACCAAGTAGTCGTGGAGACTGCCGATGGGTTTCGGTGCATACTCACGCCAAGCGTGGCCGAGACCGTCTCAGTCACGGCGGATCCCTCACCTCCTCCGCGCACCGCTCTCCCGGAGCAGCTAGTCCTGGGCCAAAGGTACGGTCGCTGACACGCCCGACAGCCGGCGCGATACTGCGTCCTCGCCCGCTCGCGTGTGTAGCACGCCACGCGGGCGCGTCCTTGTCTCGCTTGGCTCTCGGACGTGTCAGTAGCTAGAGCGACTGGAAGGCTTCGGCGAGGCGCGCTACGCCTTCGTCGATCTGCTCTGGGGTTACGCCCGAGTAGGCCAGCCTCAAGGTGTTCTCGCCGCCTTCGATCAGGAAGTCGGTGCCCTTCACGAAAGCCACCCCAAGCTCGCCTGCGAACTTGAATAGAGCGTCGACGTCGGTGCCCTCGGGCAGCTCCACCCACATGAAATAGCCGCCCTGCGGGGCCACGAACTTGACCTCCGGCAGATCGCGCTCGAGGGCGGTCTGCAAAGTCAGGGCACGCTTGGCCAAGGCCGTCCTGACGGTCTCGATCGAGCGCTCGATCGAGCCTGAGGCGCAGAACTCGTAGACGATCGCCTGCGAGACCATGCTGGGCGAGATATAGGTGTTCGTGGCCAGTTTTGCGATCTGGGCAATCAGGTCGGTTGGTCCCACCAGGTAGCCGACCCTGATGCCGGGACACACGGTCTTCGAGAACGAGGAGGCGTACACGACACGCTCAGGGTCCAGCGAGAGCATCGTCGGCAGCTTCTCGCCGCTGAAGCGCAGATCTACATATGGGTCGTCCTCGAAGATCAAAAAGTCTTGGGCGCCGGCCAGTCGCAGCAAGGCTTCGCGCTTCTGGAGCGAGAGTGTGTAGCCCGCCGGGTTCTGGAAGTTGGGAATGATGTGGGCCAGCTTCGGCTTGACGGCAGTGGTCGACCCTGCGCCGCTCAGCAGGGACTCCAAGGCATCGGTGTTGATCCCATCGGGTTGTAGCTCGACCGGGTGCACCTTCGCGCCGCGCTCGCGCAGAGAGAGCAGCGTGCGGTCATAGGTGGGACGCTCCACGATCACGTCGTCGCCTGCTTTGACGATCTGCTCGAACAGAAACGCGTCCGCTTGCATCGACCCGTTCGTGACGAGTACCCGCTCGGGCTCCACGCCGTGCTTGTCGGCGATCCAGGCCCTCAGGCGCGGGTAGCCGATCGAGGTTCCATAAGCGGTGGTGCCCGCCGGATCGCTCTCGAAAGCGCGTGCGGCGGCATCCTTCAGTCCCTGCACGTCAACGATGTCGAGCGACGGTGCGCCCCTGGCGAATGAGATCACGCTGACATCCTACGTGGGTGGCTTGGGCAACAGCAGCCTGGCGAGCTCCTCGCTCAGCTCGGCCATGGTGTGCTCCAGATGCTGCTTGAAGCGGACCAGCTCCGCACGGTCGATCGGCTGTGGTCCTGGTTGGGGCATTGGCGCGGGAGGATGCTCTGATGGGGGCGGCCCTGGCGGGGTGGTGGGCGGCGGCTGAGGGGTGGGACTCGGCGGCGGGATCGGCGGACCCGGACGGTCCGCGACCGGTCCGAAGGACGATGGGTGCCCGAAGGATGAGGCAGGCGTGTCCTCGGTGGGGATCTCACCGTAGGCCGTCTCGCGCACGTCGACTTTCCAGTCCTGTCCGCTCGCGGCGGGTTGTGCGGGCAATTCCTCGCCACCGAATACGGGGGGGCCGCCGAAGCCGTCGCCGGCCACAATCGCGTCGGCCGCCTCAGACGCGTCTGTCGTCTGAGACGGCTCCATCGCCTCGTCTACCAGCCGCCCGGAGGGTTGTGGTTGGGAAGGGGGGCTATCCGCGGCAGCGCCCGACTCTTGCATTGATGGGCTCCAATCGGAGCCTGCGTTCTCCGGCTCTTGAGGACGAGCGGGCGGCGCGTCGTGGGGTCCGATCGCGGTCAGCTCGTGCTCGAGCTGCTGGAGCTTGAGCTCCAACTCGCCCAGCGTCTTAGCGACCTCTTGGTCCACGCCCTTAGCGTAGCTGCTGGCCGATCTGCGATCCGCCCGATCGTAGACCGGTGGAGACGCCGCCGAGGATCTCGATGGCGATCTCCGCGACTTCGGTCGGTGTGCGTCCGACCCTCACGCCCTTGGCTTCCAGGGCGAGCGCCTTGGCGGCGGCGGTGCCGGCGGACCCGGACACGATCGCGCCCGCGTGGCCCATCTGCTTGCCCGCCGGCGCGGTGAATCCCGCGATGTAGGCGACCACAGGCTTGCTCACGTGCTCGGCGATGTACTCGGCGGCCTCCTCCTCAGCCGACCCTCCAATCTCGCCGGAGAGCACGATCAGCTCGGTTTGGGGGTCCTCCTGGAAGAGGGCGATGATGTCCACGAACGAAGATCCGGGCACGGGGTCGCCGCCGATCCCAACGATCGAGCTGCAACCGAATCCTGCCTGGGCGATCTCGTTGCCGATCTGGTAGGTCAAGGTGCCCGAGCGCGAGACCACGCCCACGTTGCCCTCTTTGAAGAACGACGCGGGGATGATGCCCACATTGGCCTTGCCGGGCGAGAGGATGCCCGGGCAGTTAGGGCCAATCAGGCGAGTCCCGGGATGATCGCGCTTCAGAGTGTTGTAGACCTTGAGCTCGTCGTGGGCGGGGATCCCCTCGGTGATCGCGATCACCAGCTCCACTCCTGCCGCGGCGGCCTCGAGGATCGAGTCGGCGGCAAAGCGCGGTGGCACGAAGATCATCGCCGTGTTCGGCTGTGCTTCGTGGGCGGCTTGCTCCCAGCTGTCGAATACGGGAATGCCGTCAACGTCCTGGCCGCCCTTGCCGGGCGTCACGCCGCCGACTACGTTGGTGCCGTAGTTGCGGTTGTTGAGCGTGTGGAACGAGCCCTCTTTGCCGGTGATCCCGGCGACGGCGAGGCGCGTGTTCTTGTCGACGAGAATGCTCATGCCGCCAGCTCCACGACCTTCTCGGCCGCCTCGTTCATCGTTTTAGCCGCATACACGTTGGGCAAGGCAGCCTCCTGCAGCAGCTCGCGTCCCTGAACGTCGTTGGTGCCGTCGAGCCTGACGACGAATGGAACAGTCGGTTTGATGTCCGCGAAGGCGGCGATCAGGCCCTTGGCCACCTCGTCGCAACGCGTGATGCCACCGAAAATGTTGAACAGCACGGCCTTCACTTTGTCGTTGGCGAGGATCAGCTCGACGGCCTGCTTGACCTTGCCCGCGTCAGAACCACCCCCGGCATCGAGGAAGTTGGCCGGCGCGCCGCCGGCTTGGGCGACCACGTCGAGCGTGCTCATCACGAGCCCTGCGCCGTTGCCAAGGATGCCGATGTCGCCGTCGAGGGCCACGTATTGGACGCCTTGTTCCTTGGCCTTGCGCTCGATCGGGTCTTCGTTCTCGCTGTCGGACAGTCCTTGATTCTCGGGATGCCGGTACAGGGCGTTGCCGTCGAGCGAGACCTTCGCGTCGAGCGCCTTCACCTTGCGCTCCGGGGTCACGATCAGAGGGTTGATCTCGGCCAGGGTGGCGTCCTCCTGCAACCACACCTCATAAAGGGCCACGAGCGCATCGGCGACGCCCTCGACGACGTCCTCGTCGGCTTCGCCCTCCTTCGCTATGTCGATCGCCTCCTCACGGCTGAGGCCCCGCAAAGCGTCGACATGGTGGCGCACCAGCTTCTCCGGGCTCTGCTCGGCCACCTGCTCGATCTCGACGCCGCCCTCCACGCTGAACATCACCATCGGCTGCTTGGCCGAGCGGTCGAGCAGGACCGAGGCGTAGTACTCGGTCGCGATGTCGCTCGCGTGCTCGATCCAGAGGGTGCGCACGATGTGACCCTTGATGTCCAAGCCCAGGATGTTCGTAGCGTGTTCGCGGGCCTCGCTCTCGTCGGCGGCCAGCTTCACGCCGCCGGCCTTGCCGCGCCCGCCGATCAAGACCTGGGCCTTGACCACGACCGGGTAGCCCACCTTGTTTGCGGCCGTAACCGCGTCCTCGACCGTGGTGACCGCCTCGCCGGCCGATACCTCCAGGCCGTGACGGGCGAACAGTTGCTTGCCTTGGTACTCGAGCAGGTCCATGCGGCGCGAGACTTTAGCTGATGGCGCTTGAGGGGCGCGCCGAGAGCCTCAAAGGGGCGGCACAACGCGCCGATGGCTACTGGCAAGGCATAATGCGCGCCCGATGCCCATTCCAAAGAACATCACCTTCGTCACTTTCGATGTCTACGGCACCCTGATCGATTGGGAGACCGGCATCTATGAGGCTTTCGCCAAGGAGGCCCAGCGCGACGACTTCGAGATCGACCGCAATGTCCTGATCCCGCTGTTTCACGAGATCTCCCAGGAAATCGAGGCCGGCTCCTATGAGCTGTATGCCGAGGTCCTGCGGCGCACGGCGCTTGAGATAGCCGAGCGCTTGGAGTGGAAACTGGAACCGTCGCGATCCGGTTTCCTGCCGGACTCGGTTCAGCGCTGGAAGCCCTTCAAGGAGACCGCCACACAGCTGAACAAGCTGGCCAAGAAGCACAAGCTCGGCCTGATTTCCAACATCGACGACAAGCTGTTGGGTCAAACTCGGCGGCATATTCCGATGGATTTCGACCTCGTGGTGACCGCCCAACAGGTGCGCTCCTACAAGCCCGACCCCGCCCACTTCGTCGAGTGCGCGCGTCGCCTGGGCTCAAAGAAGGGTTGGGTGCATGTCGCCGCGTCCCACCACTCCGACGTCTCGCCCTGCGTAAAGGCGCGCATCCCTGTGATCTGGATCAATCGCAACAAGCAGACGCTCGAGTCCTCCCAGCGCAAGCCCACTGCCGAAGTGCCCAACCTGCGCGAGGCCGCAAAGCTGCTCGGTATCGCCTGACGCGTGCGCGTCGTCTCGCTGCACGCTGACGTACTGCTCGCCACAAGCGCCATCTGGCAGACCAACTGCACGATCGTACGCGGACGGGTCGAGCCAGACCCGGACAACCCTGTGAGGGTGCGCATCGCCGGTGAGCCTGACCTGGGGGGTGAGACGTTCGTGATTGACTCGCCAGTGCTGCCCGAGGAGCTCGAGGCGCTGCCCGCATTGATCGATCAGGCCGGCTTTCCCGCTCCAAGCGGTTTGCTTGCGACCCATGCCGATTGGGATCATCTGCTCGCGCGCCTGGCCTTCCCTGAAGCGGCCCTTGGTTGTGCGGCCTCGACGGCGCGGCGGTTGAACGCAGAGCCGGGTGCAGCCCAGCGAGAGCTGCGCGCCTTCGACAAGCAGTTCTACTTGGAGCGCCCACGGCCGTTGAGTCTGGGCTCCGTCCAAGCACTCGACGTGCCGGGCCAATGTGAGATCGGTCTACACGAGCTGCAGCTGCATCCCGCCGACGGCCACACCGAGGACGGCATGGCCATTTGGCTGGATTGGGCGAAGGTGCTGGTGGTTGGGGACTACCTCTCTCCCGTGGAGGATCCCCAGGTTGAGTCCGCGGCTGCATATCTTGCCACGCTGGAACGCTTGCGTCCGCTGGTGGAATTGGCTGAGTACGTCGTGCCCGGCCACGGTCCTGTGCTCGCCATCGAGAGGGCGCTTGAGTTGCTGGAGGAGGCCCGCCTATTCGTGGCCGCCATGTGACGACGGCGACCGGTAGGTCGGGTGTCGCTGCGCCGGGTATGGCGGCGACCGATGGGTCAGGTGTCGCTGCGCCCGGTTATAGGTGCGTCAGGGGTGTCGAGGGCGGCGCGTCAGGCGTTGCGGCGCACGTACCAGTTGACGGTCATCTCGGCGACGACAACGCCCTCGGCGTTGGTCATCTCCACCTCGACCGGGAAGCGAATGCGCCCGTCCTCGCTCAGCTTGGCCTTCAGTGCGCCGCTGTCCTCGGTGAAGCGCCCGGTCGCCGTGATCTCGCCCTTGGCCAGCTTCTTGTAGGCGATCTGCGCCGACTCGGCCAGTGGCGTGATCTCCCCCATGATGTCCAGGAAAGCGCCGACGAAAGCGGCTCCGGAGGCGGCCTCGCCGGCGGCGAATAGAGCGCCTGCATGCAGCGAGCCGACGTGGTTGCGCAGATGCTGCTCATCGGGCAGCTTGACGACACCGTGATCCTCGGCCACGGTTATCGTCTCGAGACCGAGGTGTACGTTGAAGGGGATCGCCTGGCTCAAACCGGCGGCGATGGCGGTGTAGTCCACTGCTGACATCTGAGAGTCCTCCAATCCGGCTCAGCTCTCGCTGGCCGCCTCGCTCTTAATCGTGGCGATCGGCGCGCCCGCGTTGATCGGCTCGCCCTCGACGATTGGCAGCTCGGCGATCGTGCCCGCCTTGTGAGCGGTGATCTCGTTCTCCATCTTCATCGCCTCGATGATGCACAAGATCTGCCCCTCGGTGACCGTGTCGCCCTGTTTGACGAGCACCTTCCACATGTTCCCTTGCAGCGGTGACTCGAGCGTGTCCGGCCCCCCGGCGCTCGCCGACTTTGCCCTGGACGCGCGCTTGGGCGCCGCCTGGCCGCCTGGAGCGGCTCCATTGACCGCCGCGCCGCCGCTCGGCGGTGGGCCAAGGATCTTTACGTCGAAGCGCTGGCCCGAGACCTCCACCGTGTAGGTCTGCTCGACCTTTTCCGGCTCGCTCTCGTCGTCTCCCTTGGGGGCGGCCTTCTCGAACGCGAGCGTCTTCAGCCAAGCCTTGTCCTCGAGCAGGTCGCGGCAGGTCTCGCCTTTGGCCCATTGCTCTGTTCGCAGGAGCGCCTGATGGAAGGGGATCAGTGTCTTGAGGCCTTCGATCTCGTATTCCTCCAGGGCCCGCAACATACGCTGTGTCGCCTGCTCGCGGTCGGCGTCCCACACGATCAGCTTGGCCACCATCGGGTCGTACATCGGCGAGACTTCTCCGCCGGCTCCCACGCCCGAGTCAACTCGCACGCCGGGACCTTTGGGCTCGGAGTAGGCGCCGATCTTGCCCGGCGCGGGCGCGAAGTTCTTGGAGGCGTCCTCGGCGTTGATACGGCACTCGATCGCGTGACCGCGCAGGGCCACGTCCTCTTGGCGCACCGCAAGCTCCTCGCCTGCAGCCGCGCGGATGCCTTCCTTGACGATGTCCACGCCCGTGGTCATCTCGGTCACACAGTGCTCGACCTGCACGCGTGTGTTCATCTCCAGGAAGAAATATTCGGCGCTACCGTCCTCTTTGGGGGCCAGCAGGCCCTCGATCGTGCCCGCGCCGACGTAATCGACCGCGCGTGCGGCCTCCACGCCGATCTTGCCGATCCGCTCGCGCAACGCCTCGTCCACCACCCATGCAGGCGCCGGTGACTCCTCGATCACCTTCTGGTGGCGGCGCTGGATCGAGCAGTCGCGCTCGCCGAGATGGATCACGTTGCCGTGGCGGTCGGCCAGCACCTGCACCTCGACATGGCGTGGGTCGTGCAGGTAGCGCTCCAGGTACACGGTGGGGTCGGAGAAGAACTTCTCGCCTTCGCGGCTGGAGCCCTCGAAGGCGCCCTCCAGATCCT
>CAVSCQ010000037.1:0-7117 GCA_963726465.1 uncultured Solirubrobacterales bacterium | reverse complement strand
CCGCGCCCCGGCAGGTAGGTCAGGTGGCCGACGTTACGCCGGGGTCAGTACCACCTCGCCGGTCCCGCCGTTGATCGTGGCGAACCAGGCACCGGCGGCGGGGTCCGGCCCGGTCACCGCCTCGGGGCGGCAGCCGATCACCATGGGAACGCCCAGGCTGCGGGCCACCTCGGCCAGGTGTGAGCCGGGCGCCCCGGTCCGTGAGATCACCCCCCGCGCACCGAACAGCAACGGCGCCAGCCCCGGCACCGGCCGGTCCACCAGCACAATGGCCTCCCGGCAGTCGCGCGCCGCGGGCTCATGCGGCCGGCAGGCGACCAGCGGGCCGGCCGCGGTTCCTGGCACCGCGGGCCTGCCCGGCACCCGCGTCCCGGCTACCGGCAGCGGCGCAGCAGGCTCGCCGTCAGGCGGTGTCTCACTCCGCAGCGACTGAAGCAGCCACACCTTCCCGCCGCAGCCCGCCCACTCGATCACGTCGTCCCCGAGCTGCGCGTAAACCCGCCCCGCAACCTCCGCCGCATCCGCCACCGTCGCCGACCCGACCAGCTCAGCCAGCGCACCGTCCCGCGCACCCTCCGCCCACCCGGAAAGCAACGCCGCCGGATGCCCCCGGACCCCCTCCACGATCACGGCATCCCCCGCGGTCCGGGCCACGCCCCCCGCCTCAGGAACGATCTCCGGCTGCACCAGCACCGCCAGTTCCAGCGCCTCCAGATCCAGCCCGCACCCCTCCAGCCGCCGCAACGGGTCGATGGCAAACGCCGAGGCCCAGCAACTCCGTACCGCCGCTGCCACGTCTTCCCGTCCGACCCCGGTTACCGAGGAAAACGCCCCTGCCCACCGGCCATCCCCCTCCAGCGGACTGGACGACCGCACAATCGCCCGCCCACCCAGCGCATGCACCGCCTCCCGCAGCTCCTCTGTGAGTGCGGAGTCGATCGAGTGGCGGAGGACTTCCAGCCGACCGGCCGCGATCCCTCGGGCACGGACGGCTGATGCAGCGGCTTGAAGGGAGGGGCGCGCCTCGGCCGCCGGGACTACGAACCCCGGCAACACCGGCAACCCCGCCCGCAGCGCAGCCCCCAACCGCTCTGCCTTGAACCCGATCTCCGCGGACATGGGGGTGTTAAGGGAAACGTCCGCGCTGGCGGGACCGGTGGTTGGCGAGGCGTCCGCGCTGGCGGGACCGGTGGTTGGCGAGGCGTCCGCGCTGGCGGGACCGGTGGCTGGCGAGGCGGCCGCGCCGGCGGGACCGGTCAGCGGAATAAGCCTCATCCGACCTCGATGATGCGGTCCGAGGCGTACGTGGACAGCAGTTCGTGCCCGTCGTCGGTGACCAGGAGCATCTCTTCGAGACGGACGCCGAACTCGTGCACCTTCCCGTGCTGGGTTTCCAGCGCGAAGACCATGCCCGGCCGGATCTCCTCCGGGTAGTCCAGCGACCAGATCCGGGAGATCACCGGCCGGTCGTACTGGGCGAGGCCGAGCCCGTGCCCCCACAGGTTCGCCGCGGCCTGGTCCTCCTCCTCATACCCCCAGGCCTCCCGCGCCGACGGCCACTTCAAGGCGATGTCCCGCGTGGTGACCCCCGGCCGGACGACGTCTATCGCGTCCCACAGCCACTTGTGCGCGGTCCGGTAGTACTGCTTCATCTCCGAGGTCGGCGACCCGCCCGCGCAATAGGTGCGGTACACGCACGACTTGAACCCGTTCCAGGTCAGCGCGGCCAGGTCGATGATCACCAGTTCGCCGGGGCGGATGATCCGGTCGGAGAAGTTGCGCCAGTTGGGCCAGGCGTTCGGCCCGGACGACACGATGATGTCCTCGACGTCTTCCATGCCGGGGATGTTGTACAGGTATGAGAAACCGAACGCGGCCACCTCGTTCTCGGTCAACCCGGGCCGGAGGAACTGGGTGAACTCGTAGTGCAGGGTGTCGCAGATCGCGCCGACAATGCGCAGCGCCTTCTGCTCGTCCGGGCTCTTGATCGCGCGCGCCTCCATCATCGGCGTCATCCCGTCGGCCCAGGTGATCCCGGCCCGTCCGAACGCGGCGATCATGTTCAGGTCGATGAAGTCCACGCCGAGCGGCCGGTCCAGGACCCCCGCGTCCTCCAGGTCGTCCACGAGCGCGAGCGTGAACTTCCGCACCTGGTTCTCCGAGGCAGGCCCGGCCGCGCCCTTGATCCAGGAGTAGGAGTGGCGCACGTTGCCGGGCGGGATCCAGGGGTTGTGCGCCTTGAGGTGGATCCCGATGTCGCCCTGCTCGTAGACGATCGGTTCCCGCCCCTCACACAGCACCACGTACCGCAGCCCCGGCTTGAGCCGGTTCCAGCCCGGCGTGTACGTCGAGGAGACGTACCGCATGTTCTCGTCGTACATCAGCAGCAGCGCGCCGAGCCCGTGCCGCGCCATCGCCTCTCTGGCCCGCGTGAGGCGCCACTGCCGCACGGCGGGCCAGTTGATGCCTTCCTTCCAGTCCGTACTTACGCCGCCGAACGCTTCCTTCATCGCTAACTCCTAACTTCGCGCGCGCCCGGCCAGGGCCGGTCAGGGGCTGCCGTCAGCGGGGATGACCGGCAGCAGCAGGAACGACTCTCGGCCGGGGCCGGACCACAGGGTCTGCGTGCTGCCGGTCAGCTCCGGCGGCCGGTCCGCGGGGTCGTCGTGGAGGAACGGCCCGCAGCCGGTCATCTCGTTCTTGAACGAGCCGAGCCGGGGCGAGCCGGGGTAGCGGACCTCCCAGTCCTTGCCCCGCACGGTGAGCGCGATCCTGTACCCAGCGGGGACGACGACGCTGGTCGGCCAGATCTCCACGTCGGCCTGGTAGACCTCACCGGGCACCAGTGGCTGGATCTCGTCGTGGGCGTGGTAGGGCCAGGCACTCCGCGGACAGGTCCGGGTCCAGCTTGCGGCGGGAGACCCGCAGCCAGCCCTGCGCGACCGGGGTGTGCGGGTCGATCGCTCCGGGGAAGGTGACGTCGGACCCGTCCGGCGCCAGCACCCGCAGCACGCAGAACAGGTCCGCGTCGGGCACCGAGGAGGACACGAACAGCCGGGCGGCGACCGGCCCGGTGACCTCGGTTTCGTCCGCGAGCGGTGGCGCGGTGAACGTCACCCCGGCGGAGTCCGCCCGGTACGACGCGCCGCCTCCGGTACCAGGCGGCGCCGGGCCCAGTTCGCTCTTGTCCGGCCACAGATACAGCCGCGTCCAGCGGGTCCGGGCCAGCGGCCACTCTCGTTCGGCACGTTGAACAAAACCGTCGAGGGTGCGGACCTGTAGCTGAACAGCGGGCTGATCCCGCCACCCTGCGTCGTCGCCGTGGAGGAAGCAGGCGAAGAACCGTTTCTGCAAGCCGACGCCGTAGTCGGTGTAGAAGTGCGTCCAGTGCTCAAGGCCGTGCACCTCCAGCCACTTGTGCGCCGACGCGGCCCGGGTGAAGCCCTCGAAGTTGCCCCGGGTGTGCAGGCCCTGGCCGCCCCAGTTGGCGGCGGTCAGCAGCGGCACGGTGATCCGCTCCCAGCGGGCGGAGCGATCCCCGTAGAACTCGCCGTCCAGCGGGTGCGCGGCGATCTGCTCGCCGAACCGCGCCCGCGCGGACTCCAGTTCGGCCTCGGTGCGGGTTTCCGGGCCGGCCACCGGCTCCCCGGTGACCGCGCTGCGCGGGCCCCCGATCCCGTGCTGGACCACGGTGACCTGCTTGTCGTACCAGTGCCGGAAGAACGTGGACAGGATCCCGCCGTGGTGGGTGGCGTCCCGGTAGAAGTCGGCGGCGCCCTCCCAGACGCAGATCGCGGCCAGGTGCGGCGGCTGCAGGCCGGCCACGTGCCAGGCGTTCATCGCGTAGTAGGAGATGCCGTTGATGCCGACCTTGCCGGTGCTCCACGGCTGGGCGGCGGCCCATTCCACGCACTCGTAGAGGTCGCGGGCCTCGCGCGGGGAGAACGGGTCGAGGAAACCGGGGGAGCGGCCCGCGCCCCGGGAGTCTGCCCGCACGCAGACGTAACCGTCCGGCACCCACTTCTCCGGGTCGATGGTCTCCCAGTTGGCGTACCGGTTGCTGGATCCGCGCGCGACGTCGGGGTGCGCGGCGACCATCAGCCGCCACTGGTCGGCGTAGCCCTCCTGGAACGCCAGGCCCTTCGCGTACGGGCCGTAGGTGAGGATGACCGGGTGCCGCCCCGGGCCTTCGGGTGCGAACACGTCGGCGCGGAGTACCAGCCCATCATCCATGGTGATGGGGACATCCCACTCGGCCAGCACGAGCGCCAGCCTAGGGGCGGACCGGCGCCGGGGCGCGGAAAGACCCCGATCAGCACCGGACCGCCGGTCAGCCCGGGACGCCGAACAGGGCGGCGGCGTTGCGCCCGGCGATCAGCTCGGCGTCGGCCGGGGCCAGGCCGGCGGCCATGTCGAACGGGTAGTCGGTGCCGTACACGACATGGTTCGCGCCGGCCATCTCGGTGAGGAAGCGCAGCGGGCCCGGCGCGTGCGTCACCGTGTCGAACCAGAACCGGGACAGGTAGGCAGACGGGGCGCGGGCGCAGCCGCGCGACTCGGGGCGGACCCGGTGCCCGTGATCCAGCCTGCCGATCTGGTAGGGCAGGTAACCGCCGCCGTGGGTCAGCACCAGCCGCAGCGCGGCGAGTTCGTCCAGCACCCCGCTGAAGATCAGCCGGGCCGCGCCGACCGTGGTGGCCAGCGGGTTGCCGATCAGGTTGGTGAGGTAGAAGTCCGCGAGCCCGGGGCGGGCACCGACGTAATAGGGGTGCAGGATCAGCGGCACCCCGAGGTCCGCGGCGGCGGCCAGCACCGCGCGGGGTCCCGGTTCGTCCAGCGGGGTGCCCGCCACGTCCGGGCCGATCTCGGCCCCGCGCATGCCGAGGCCGGTGACCGCCCGCCGCAGTTCGGCCACCGCGGCCGCGGGATCCTGCATGGGCAGCGTGGCCACGGCGGTGATCCGGCCGCCCGAGCCGGCCGCGAAGGCGGCCAGTTCGTCGTTCACCTGCCGGGCGAACCCGGCCGCCTCGGTGGCGTCCGCCCAGTACATGAACAGTTGCGGGGCGACCGAGAGCACCGCGTGGCCGATGCCGCGCTGGTCCATGGCCGCCAGCCGCGCCGGGAGGTCGTAGAACACCGCCGGCACCGGCCAGCGGAAGCCCTGGCGGTGGACCAGCCACTCCTGGCCACCGGAGTGCTCGGCGACCATCCCGTCGAACCCCTGTCCCCGGCGCGCCGCGGCCAGGACGCTCGCCGGTGCGAAGTGCGTGTGGACATCGATGATCATTTGCCTCCCTCGCGGGCGCTTCGCTGGCTTCGGGAGGCAGGTCCTCGGCGCCGGGACACCGCAACGGCGCTGGGGCGCCTTATCCGGCGTTCGGCCCGGCGCCTGCGGCGGGCCTCTTGGGCATCCTGCAAAGGGTGTCTCACATTCCCGCCATAGCCCGCAGCACCGCGTGCACGCAGGCGGTGTCGTCGCCGGCGTGGCCCTGGGCGAGCGCCGCGGCGTAGAACGCCGACGCCAGGGTGAACAGCGGGGCCGGGGTCCCGGTCTCCCGGGCGAATCCGGCGATGATCTGCAGGTCCTTGTCGAACACCGTGGTCGTGACGCCGGGCCCGGAGTAGTCGCGGGCGGCCATGGCCGGGCCGCGGACCTCGAACATGGCCGACGTCCCCGCCCCGTCGGCGACCGCGGTGAGCACCGTCGCCAGGTCCAGGCCGGCCCGCTCGGCGAGCACCAGGGCCTCCGCCGCGGCGACGTTATGGATGGCGACCAGCAGGTTCGCGATGAACTTGACGGCCGAGCCGTGGCCGAACTCCCCGACGTCGTGCACGCCCCGGGTCATCGCGCGCAGCACCGGCAGCGCGCGGTCCTTGGCCTCGGCGGGGCCGCTTAGGTACGCGACCACGTCTCCGGCCAGCGCCTGCCCGCCGGTCCCGGACAGCGGGCAGTCGAGCAGGACGGTGCCGCGTTCGGCGAGGGCGTCGCGGGCCCGGCGTTTCACCGCGACCGGCAGGGTGGAGGTCTCGACGACCACCAGCCCCGGCCGGGGGCGCGCGGCCAGCCCGGCCGCGACCTCCAACAGCGCGTTCGCGCTGGGCAGTGAGGTGACCGCGACGTCCGCACGGGCGGCGGCGTCGGCCGGGCTGGCCGCCACCGTGCCGCCCCGCGCCCGGTGCGCCGTCACCCGGGCCGGGTCGATGTCGCAGCCCGCGACGTCCCAGCCGGCCGCCAGCAGGCGGCCGCTCAGCGCGGAGCCCATCGTGCCCAGGCCGACGAAGCCGACGGCTGTCACTGGCGCCTCCTTCCGATCGGGGCCGGGTGAGAGCATTGCACCATGCTGGCCGCGGTCATCGAGGGGCCGGGCGCCGTCGTGGTCCGGGATACCGCGCCGCCGCGGGCCGCCGGGCTGGCCCTGGTCCGGGTGACCCAGGCCGGCATCTGCGGCACGGACCGCGCGCTGGCCGCGGGCGGCATCGCGGTCCGGCCGCCCCGGGTCCTCGGGCACGAGATGACCGGGCGCGTGGAGGTCCCGGCGGCCGGGGGAGCGGTGCCGGCCGGCACTCCGGTCGTGGTGAACCCGGCGGCGTTCTGCGGCGCGTGCCGGGAGTGCCGCCGGGGCCTGCCGAACCTGTGCGCCCGCGGCGGGCTGCTCGGCCGTGACCTCGACGGCTGCTTCGCGGAGTACGTGGCCGTCCCGGAGTCGCTGCTGCACCCGCTGCCCGAAGGGATCACCGCCGACGCGGCGGTGCTGCTCCAGGTGCTGTCCACCTGCGTGCATGCCCAGCCCCCCGCAGCGGACAGCGCGGTCGTGGTCGGCCTCGGCGTCACCGGCCTGCTGCACGTGCAGTTGCTGCGGGACCGGGGGGTGCCGGTGATCGTCGGGGTCACCCGCGCGGCCTGGAAGCGGGACCTGGCCCTGGCCAGCGGGGCCAGCGTCGTGGTGGCACCGGACGGCGCGGCGGCGGCGGTCGCCGAGGCGACCGGGGGGCGGGGCGCCGATGCCGTGATCGAGAGCGCCGGCACCGACGCGACGCTGGCCCAGGCCATCCGGCTGGCCGGCCCGGCCGCCACCGTGATCATGTTCGGCACCGGGCCCGGCGGGCTGCCGGCCTA
>CAVSCQ010000036.1:0-7502 GCA_963726465.1 uncultured Solirubrobacterales bacterium | reverse complement strand
AGTCCCGTAGAGGCCGAGCGTCCACGAGTAACGGCCCTCCGCCTCCTTCTTCGCGATCCACTCGCGATAAGGGCGGATCGAGCGCCGGCCGACCAGGAGCTTCTCGGGGTCGACGCCCTCGAGTTGATGGGGGTCCTCGGTGGCGATCACGGCGATGCGATGGTCGATCGTCGCGGCGAGCCCGCGGTAGTACGCACGGGGGAAGCTGGAGAGCTGCTCGATCGAGGCGATCTCGAGCGCCGAGCGTGAGCTTCCGCTCGGCGAGTAGTCGCCGAGGGTCGTCCCTCCCGATCTCAGCACCGTGTCCCGGAGCGCGACGTACAGCGGCTTTGCGATATCGCCCGACGAGATCATCACGACATCGCCGGGAGCGACGCCGCGTCCTTCGTTGAGCGCGAAGTTGACGAGGACATCGGCGTACCGATCGATGATCTCTGGAGGCGGCTGGTAGGCCACCGCGGGACAATAGCTCCCGGTCCTCACGACGCGAGCCGGCAGGCGATGACTAGCTTGGCTCGATGCTCTCGAGCAACCGTGCCAAGTGGCTCGCCCTACTCGTTCTCTGCCTGGGCGACCTGATGATCGTCCTCGATGTGACGATCGTGAACGTTGCGCTGCCCTCGATCAAGGCGAATCTCGACTTCAGCGCGTCGACGCTGGCGTGGGTCGTCAACGCCTACGTGCTGACCTTCGGCGGCTGCTTGTTGCTCGGCGCGCCGGCGATCTTTCGGCCCGCGCCGCGTCTCTTCCTCGCCGGATCACGCTCGTCACGATCTCGTCGCTCTTGCAGGCTCGCCCAGTCGAAGGGACGCTGATCGGCGCGTGAGCCGTCCAGGGGATCGGCGGCAGCGACCGTCTGGCCGCGTCGCGCTGGCGCTGATCATGCGGCTCGTCGAGCCGCGCAGCGTGCGAAGGCGATGGGCGTGTCCGGGCTTCGTCGCCTTGGGCGCGGGTCAGCTCGGTGACGTGCTCGGAGCGCTGTCGACGGACGCGCTCGACTGGCACTGGATCCTCCTCGTCAACATCCTGATCGGGTCCATCGTCTACATCCTGTCGCTCGGCTCTGCCAGAGCCGAGGACCATGTCCATCACGGCCGTCGACTTCGTGGCGTGGTTGACGTCACGTCGGCGCTGATGTCTGTCACGCGATCCTGAACGGAACAGCGAGGATTGGGCTCGCCCCGGGCGGTTGGCCTTCTGCTACATGTCGCGCATCCTCCGGATCTTCGCGCCGCTGATCGAGAGCCGCGCCTCCTCGCCCACTCGTTCCGCTGCGGCTGTTCATCCGGACGTCTCGGCGCCGAACATCGTCGCGGTCCTGATGTCGGTGGCGATGTTCGACTCGTTCTTCGTCTCCGCGCTTACCTCCAGAACATCATGGAGTACGACGCGCTCCAGGTCGGCTTCGACGTTCCTGCCGGCGACCCTGCTGATCGGGACGCTGTCGCTGGCGCTCGGCGAAGATCGTGATGCCATTCGGATCGCTCGCCGCTCATCACCGGCATGCTCTTCTTCGCGCGCCTGGCGTTGCTCGCGAGGCGCACCCGGCGGGCCACGTGATGACGTGTGCTGCGGTCATCTCAGCTTCGGCGGGCGATCTCCTTCACCTCTTCCTCGCTCGATGAGCGGCGTCGAGCCGCAAGTCTGGGCGCCCTTGGCGCGTCGTGAAGACGGCCCCGATGATGGCGGCGCCGTCGGGCTCGCGGTGTGGCGTCTCGGCGGCGAGCCGTCCCCGACAGCTGGAGGCGGCCGAAACAGCGCCGTCTCGGCCTCGACGGTGGCTATCACCTGGCCTTGCGCTCGCAGCCGTCGCTCGCGCTCGCTGCTGCGGGTGTGGCGTTCGGGCTGATCCGGGCCGCGATGCCTGTGATGGCCGATGACCAGCTCCGGGCCCGCGTTCGACACGTCCGATAGCGCGCTCCGTATCGACTGCAGCTTTCCGGTGTCGCTGAACGGCATGCCCAGGATCACGAGGGGCGAACTTCTGTTCGATGCCGAGGACGCCCACGGTGATCGGCTCCCGACCGGCACCCGTGCCGAGCTGCAGCAGACCCAGCCGAACTGGCTCTCGGACGCTCGACCTCGACTGGTTCGACGATCCGGCGGCCCGCCCCGCCCCGCAGTCACGACCGGCCCGTCCGCCGTGGCACCGTCCCCGAGGGCGGCCCGGTCGACGACGTCATCCGCCGGCGGTGGGCGATCGCCCTCGTGGTGGCCTCGCGGTCATCGTGGCGGTGGTGCCGTTCTGGCTGTTCGTCATCGATGCGCGCGAGCAGCGCGCCGTGCATCTCCCACGACCGCGACGACGCCGGTCACGACGACGCCGGCCGAGTCGACGACACTCCGCGACGTCCACGACCACCACGCACCGAGACGACCACGACCACGGCACGACGCCCGGCACGGGCAGCACGATCACCGTGACGCTGCCGGCGGCCGGGAAGATTAAGCCGGGCGACACAGCCCCGAGGTCAAGACCCTCCAGAGGCGCTGAACCAGCTCGGCACCGCTCAGCTCACCGCCGACGGAT
Source organism: uncultured Solirubrobacterales bacterium (assembly GCA_963726465.1). Lineage (GTDB taxonomy): Bacteria > Actinomycetota > Thermoleophilia > Solirubrobacterales > Solirubrobacteraceae > Palsa-744. Next base: position 4,972 of record CAVSCQ010000036.1, on the reverse strand, counting down.
CTACGGCCCGCTGACCCAGCAAGCGGTGAGCGCGTTCCAGCAGGAGAACGGCTGACCGTCGACGGCATCGTCGGCGCCCAGACCGCCCAGCCGCTCAACACCGCCCTCGCGGCCCAGGGCTGTAGACGCGCGGCTACGGACGGCGGTAGCTGATCGTGCGGCTGAAGGCGCCGAGGTAGCCGGGCCCGGCCTGGTTCACGCTCATCGCGACGCGAACCGACGACGACGCCTGCGGCAGCTTCGACGAGGCGAAGGTCGCCGAGGACTTGGCGTTCAGCCGAACCTTGGCCACCGTCTTCCAGCGATCGCCCGAAAGCAGGATCTGCAGCTGAACCTGCTTGCCGCGGAACGAGGAGCCGCGACGACCCTCGTCGTCAGCCGGTGCTTGGTGATCACGCGCAGAGACATCGCGGGCCGCACGCCTACGGTCACGGGAGCGCTCGTCCCATCCGGCGTGCTCGCCTCGTACGCGGTCTCGAGCGAAGGCTTTGCCTGGTACGTCCACGAGCCGCCGGCGCCGGTTAGAGCGGTGCCTACCGTCTTGAAGGACGTCGTGCCGAATGCCTCGGAAAGAATCGTCACGGTGACGCCTGACTGCCTGCTCGAGACCGCGCCGGAGAGCGTGGCGTAGTGGCCGTAGACGAGCTGGACGGTCGAGGAGGCGATCGTTACGGCTGCGACCGTCGTGAACGTGACGTCGCTCCCGTAGGTCGTGCCGGCAGTGCTGGTTCCGACGAGCCGGTAGTGGTAGGTCGTGCCGGCCTTGAGGCTCGTGACCGCGGCCGAGACGCCCGTCGCTGCGAGCTCGAGCCGGCGCTCTTCGTCGCCGTCTTCAGGCCGTACGACGCGCTCGGGCCGTACTGGAAGTACCAGTTCGTTGCGGCCCCTGCGGATTAACCGAGCCGGTCAGCGTGGCGTCGTTCGTCGAGGCGCCCTGGGCCGAGCCGGTCTGCACGACCGGCGGGCCGGCGCTGCCGAAGGTCAGGTCGCTGCCGGTCGAGGTGCCGGCGGTGCTCGAGCACGAGACGCGGAAGTGGTAGATCCCGGCACCGAGGCCTGTGACCGTCGCTGACACGTTGACCGCCTTCGTTCCCGAGCCCGGCGCTGACCGTCGCGGACTTCGACCCGTAGCCCGTTGAGGTCCCGTAGTCGAAGAAGCAGCTCGTCGAGAGGCCGTTCGGGACAACGGAGCCGTTCAGCTTCGCGCCCGACGAGTTGACCGAGCTCGCGGCCTTCGTGGTTGCGCTCGGCCCGGCGCTGGCGGTGAAGCTCATGTCATTGCCGTTCGTCGTCCCGCCGGTCGAGGCCGCGTCGAGGCGGAAGTGGTAGGTCTGGCCGGTCTGGAGGCCCGAGATCGCCGCCGAGACGTTCACCGGGTTGGTGTCGGTGCCGCCGTTCTGAACGCCCGTCTTCGTTCCGTACGAGGTCGACTTGCCGTACTCGAAGTAGTACGTCGTCGCCTGGCCGTTGGCGTTGATCGAGCCGTTCAGCGTCGCGGCGCCGCTTCCGACTCCCGAGGCGGCGTTGGTGGTCACCGTCGGCGGCGCCGCTGACCCCGTGTTGAAGATGCCGTCCGAGCCGTTCGTCGTGCCGCCGGTCGAGGCCGCGACGACCCGGTAGTGGTACGTGGTGCCGGGGGTGAGGCCGGTCAGGTTCTCCGAGACGCCGGTGTTCGCGGTTCCGCTTCCCGCGCTCGTCAACGACGTGCTCGTGCCGTAGCTCGTCGTCTTCCCGTACTCGAAGTGCCAGTTGGTCGCGGTGCCGTTCGGGTTGACCGTGCCGCTCAGCGTGGCCGTGGTCGCCGCCGTGGCGGTCACCGGGCCCGTGATCGCTGTCGGTGCGGCCGCGGCCGCAATCGCACACACGATCAACGCCGCCGTTGCCGCTCCAGCAGCTGCGAGGCCTTTCCGTCCGATGTGGCCCACCGTCGTCATCGCTGTCGTAGGAGTATCCACATGTCGTAAGTAGAAAGCTAAGAAACGGGAAAGGTTCAGGGGCTCTCGAGGCCGCGGAGTGCCGAGATCGCCTCGTCGATCGACCAGCAGACCGGTCCCGCCGAGCGGATCGCGCCGATCACGAACAGGTTCATCCCGTCGCCGGGCGCGTTGCCGCGTCTCCGCTGGAGCCGTAGGTCGGTGACGAGCCCGACGATGCCGCGGTGGTGGCCGTCCCCATGGCGCACCAGTTCTGCAAAGGCCCCGATCTCCGCCGCCGTCCCGTCGTCGATCACCGGGCCGTCGAGCCAGGCGAGCAGCACGTTCGACGAACGCAGGCCGTCACCGTCGACCCGGTAGATCTCGTCGGGCGTCAGTTCGCTGATCGCGTCGAAGTGCTCGTGGGGCACGAAGCAATCGAACCCTTCCGCCCGGAGTGTCGCGGCCAGCTTGTCGAGCCAGTCCCGCTCGGCCTCGGAGAACAACGGCCCTGCGACGTAGATCTGCAAGCGGGTCAGCCGTGCGTGAACACGCTGATCTGCAACCCGCCGTGCTCGCAGACCGGTGTGGCGGGGGTGATCGGGACGACGACGCTGCCGCCGCCCGACGGCGCAACCCTCAGCTTGTGCGCGGTGCGCTCGCACGCCCGTCCGGTCACGGGCTCACCGGGACCGGGGATGTCCGGTGAGAAGCGCGCCGTCAGGGTGGCGGTGCCGCCGGGCCTGAGCGAGACGAGGATCGCGCTCAGGGTGCCAGGCGTCCCGGCGAACCGCGTGTGCGTCGGGAGCTTCTTGCCGGCCGCGTCGAGCAGGGTCAGGACCGGAAGGCCGGTGACGCCGCAGACGGTCTTGGAGCTGTTCTTGACGCGCAGGCGGTAGACGATGTTTCCGGCCCCGGGGCTGCCCGGGATCACCTTGAACGTGCCGGTGAGCATCGCGCCGGTGCAGAGATCAGGCGTCGGCGGCCGCGCGCCGGAACAGGCGCGAGTGCGGCGAATATCACCGCTGCGAGGCCGAGCGGAACAGCGATCCGGGCGAGCTTGCTCAACGCTCCGAGGATATCCGCCTCGGGCGGGTAGCCGCCGTAGGTGACACTTGCGCCGTGCTCGATCCCGAACGCCTTCGCCAGGAGCTGGTCGCAGCGTGCGGCGACGCGGGCATCGCCCCGGCGTCGGTCGTCGCCTATGTCGTCTCGACGTCTCGTCCGGCGGGCACGACGCCCCTCGCCTACCTGCATCCGGCGGGTGTCGTCCGCCCCGAGATAGTTGCGGTATTCCGGGCCGTCGGAGCCGAGCGGGTCGCCCGCACCCAGCTCAACGCGCACCGTCTCGCCCTTTGGGGCGACCTTCCCGGGATCCCGGACTGCGCGCTCGGCCCGATGCTCCGCCACGAGCTCGAGCACGCGCGGCGTTGGGAGCGATCCGGGACGCGGTTCTTCGAGGCCGACGAGTTGCTCCGAGCCGCCGTGCGCGGCTCGGGAGGCCATGTCTACGCGACGCTTCCCAGCGAGCTCGAAGCGAACGCGGCCTCGGCCGCCTACGCCGAGCGGACGCTCGACGCGAAGCGAACTGGCCGAGGTGCGCGCGTGCGAGGAATGCGCCGCGCTCGTCGCGCCCGAGCCGTCGCCGCCCGACATCGTCGCCGCCACACTGGCAGAGCTCGCTGGCTCGTGACGACTCGGGCCCCGACGCGAGCGCGCGCCGCGCTATCTCGCCGAGGTCGCACGGAACGTGCGCGGCCTGGGATCCCGCAAACGCCGCCGGGCTGATGGACGGGCGGACAGGCCCCGAGATCGAGCTGATCAGGACGCCTTGAGGATCGTGCCCCGATCTATTCCACGGGCGACCCGAGTCGGCTTCTAGTCTCGGCTGGGTGCTCGAGCAAGCGATCTACCTCGGTGACAACCTCGATCTGCTGTCCCGCCTGCCGGGCAGCGCGTTCACGCTGATCTACGTCGATCCGCCCTTCAACACCGGCAAGGAGCAGCGCCGGCTCACCCTCGCGGTCGAGGCCCATCCCGATGGCGACCGCACGGGGTTCGGCGGGCGGCGCTACAAGAGCCGGGCCACCGGAACGAGTGCCTACGCCGACAGCTTCGACGACTACCTCGGCTTCCTCGAACCGCGGCTGCGCGAGGCGCGTCGCGTGCTCGCTCGAGAGGGGACGCTCTACGTTCATGTCGATCCGCGCGAATCGCACTACGTGAAGGTGCTCCTGGACGAGATCTTCGGCCGCGAGTGCTTCCTCAACGAGATCGTGTGGGCCTACGACTACGGCGCGCGCACGAAGCGCCGTTGGCCGGCCAAGCACGACACGATCCTCGTCTACGTCCAGGATCCTGACGCGTACGTTTTCGACTCCGAGGCCGTCGACCGCGAGCCCTACATGGCGCCGGGCCTCCAGACCGCCGAGCGGGCCGCCCGCGGGAAGCTGCCGACGGACGTCTGGTGGCACACGATCGTCTCCCCGACCGGTCGTGAGAAGACCGGCTACCCGACGCCAGAAGCCGCTCGGCGTCCTGCGGCGGATCGTTCAGGCCTCGTCGCGTGAGGGCGACTGGTGCCTCGACTTCTTCGCCGGCAGCGGCACGCTCGGCGCGGCAGCGCTCGAGCTCGGCCGCCGGTGTGTGCTCTGCGACGCGAATCCGGACGCTGTAGAGGTGATGCGCGGTCGGTTCGGGCTCGCCGTTCGGCCCTCGACGGAGCGCCGGTGCCCCGGATCGAGGCACCGGCCGCAATCTGACGATTCGCTACGCGGTGACCTTCGCCGCTGCCGCGGGTGACGTTGTGGACCGGCGTGATCGTCGGCTAGACGTCACCCATCTTGTCCGCGTGCGGCGCGAGATCGCGTTCGGCGAACGCGGCGAAGGCCTCGGCGGACTCCCACAGGTCGAAGACGTAGAGCTTGCCGTCGTCGGCCACCCCGCGATAGCGCGACGACCGGATGTCCGGTGCCGTCGCCGGGGTGGGCCGGCTGGCCGCCGAGACCTCGTCGTAGACGTCGGTGGTGATCTGGATCTCGATCATCACGAGCACGTTG
>CAVSCQ010000035.1:0-3530 GCA_963726465.1 uncultured Solirubrobacterales bacterium | reverse complement strand
CAGGCTGTGTGAGAAGTGGTCTGTATCGGCGGCAATTTTGGTGCGATGTGGGTTTTGCGATCAGAGAACGCCAACTGCACAGAATCGTCTCCTGATGGCCCCAGATGCTCCCTGGGGTGTCTGCTGGCATTGATTTGAATCGCAGCTTCCCTCGGCTCAGGTCGCCAAGGCCTCCAGTAGCCCGGCCACGCCGATGATCGCCATCACGCGCTTCATGTTGTAGGCGAGCACATTGAGCGCCATCTCGGTGGCCACTTTCGGCAGCCGTTTCGTAAGAAAGTGCGTCGCTCCCATCCAGATACTTGATCGTGCCGAACGGATGCTCCGCTGTCTGACGGCGGACACCCATTGCATCGGGGTTGTGGTCGAGCCGATCCTGAACTTTCTCCAGAACGGCCTCGTGCTCCCAACGTGAGATGCGGCGTTCGGAGCCTGTCGTGCACTGCGCTTTCAGTGCGCAGGTTTTGCAGACGCTCGTCGAGTATCGCCGCATCGTCTTGCCATCCTCCTCGCTCGTGATAACGATAGGTCAGCCGCTCGCCGGCAGGACAGCGATAAACATCGTCGGTGGCGACATAGACGAAGTCCTGTTTGCCGAAGCGACCAGCAGCCTTGGCACCCGAGGTCATCGGCTTCGGCAATGTCACCGTGATGTCGGCGTCCTCGCAAGCCTTAATCTCCTCGCCATCGTAATAGCCGCGGTCGGCCACGACATCGAGCGTCTCAACGCCCATCTCGGTTCGCGCCTGCTCGGCCATATTCGACAGTTGATGGCGGTCGGTGCCGACGTTCGTCACCTCGTGGGCCACAATGAGATGGTTCTTGGTATCGACTGCGGTTTGCACATTGTAGCCGACGATTCCGGTGTCCTTGCCGCTCGTCGCCATCGAACGTGCATCGGGATCGGTCAGCGAGATTTGCTTGTCCTCGCTCTTCATCAGCTCGGCACCGATCGCATCGAGCCGTGCGATCTCTTCGTTCAGTTTCGCGATTTTGTCCTTGAACCGCGCAACCTTTGCCTCCGGCACCGCATCGCCACGGCGGTCGGCAGTCTCCAGTTGCGCTATGTAGCGCGCGATGCTCTCCTCGATCCGCTCCAGACGCCGTTTCATCTTGGCCTCGGTGAAGTTCTTATCGCGCGCATTGACAGCCTTGAATTTGGAACCATCGATGGCGACGCTCGCCTCGCTCAGCAAATCAAGCTCGCGGCACACCGCCACGAAGCTACGGCAGACCTCACGAATGGCCTTGCCATTGTCCTTGCGGAAATCCGCAATGGTCTTGAAGTCCGGCGCCAACTGTCCCGTCAGCCAGATCAGCTCGATATTACGCTGGCATTCGCGCTCAAGGCGTCGGCTCGACGGAACCCGATTGAGATAGCCATAAATGTATATCTTGAGCAGCGTCGCCGGGTGATAGCAGGGCCGTCCTCTTTCCAGCGGCGCAACCCGACCAAAGCCAAGCTTGCCAAGATCAAGACCGTCAACGAAAGCGTCAACCGCACGAACCGGATTGTCCTCGGCCACATAGTCTTCAAGTTCGGCTGGGAACAAACTGCTTTGGCTCCGGTCAATCCCCTCCACAAAGCCTGACATTCATCGCTCCAGACCGTCGATTCAAAAAAGAATCATAGCATGATTTCATCGCATTGCTCTGGCACAGCGGCGGCGATATCGCCACTTGCCGCGCGTGCACAACAAGTAGAGCGGACGCGCCAGATCGCTATTTTGATCCCCTTTCGCGATGACGAACCTCAAGTCAAAGCGCGTTTGGCAGCGTTCAAGCAGCGCCTTCATGAACTCGGCTGGATCGAAGGCCGTAACATTCGATTTGAGTACCGTTTCACAGTCCAAGATGCCGAACGAATTCCAGCACGGCGGCCGAAGAACTAGTCGCGCTTGGGCCTGACGTAATCGTTGCATGGAGCAATACGACCGTTGGGATACTCCAGAAAGCGACCCAAACGATCCCGATCGTTATCGCGGGCGCATCCGATCCCATCGGAAGTGGCTTCGTTACCAACCTCAGCAGGCCAGGCGGAAACATCACGGGATTTCAGAATTTCGAGGCGGAAATCGGCGGAAAATGGTTGGAGCTGCTGAAGGAGATTGCGCCCGCCGTGCGACGCGTAGCATTCGTGCACAGCCCTAACATATCCGCCAACGTGGTATTAGTTCACACCGCCGAAGCAGCTTCGGCGTCATTGGGTGTGACCGTGACAAGAGCTGCGGTACAAAGTATCGCTGACATCGAGCATACCCTCACGGACCTCGCGAAGGAACCAAGCGGCGGCCTGATCTTGGGACCGTTCCCGCTCGCTGCTACCAATCAAGACAGGATCATTACATTGGCTTCCGATCTGCATCTCCCTGCGATCTATCCTTTTCGTTATTTTGCTACAAATGGGGGGCTTGGCGTCTTATGGCTTCGACCCGGTCGAGCTGCATCGACAAGTTGCGTCATACGTCGATCGCATCCTGAAGGGGGAAAAGCCGGGCAACTTGCCCGTGCAGGCACCTACTAGGTACGAGCTAGTGATCAATCTCAAGACTGCCAAGGCTCTCGACCTTGCAGTCCCGCCGACACTGCTTGCTGGCGCCGACGAAGTGATCGAATAGATCAGCCCCCGATGTCCGCCATTGGCCCTTAACTGCCGCGCCGTCCGTCCGCCTTCGAGTCCGTTATCGGAGGCATAGCTGCCGCCAGCTCCATCGACCGGCGGCGTGTTCGGCGGGAAGTAGCCGACATCGAACATCGCCCGCCCCGCATCATTTCGCGTATAGGTCCTGTCCCATCAACGGCCTCCAAAGCGGGCGTTCGCCGCGCTCGATCCGTCTGCATTCCAGTTCCGTGATGGTGCGGCCGCCGACTTCGTAGGCGAGTCCTTCCCGGTCGCGCAGCTCGATTGCGAGGCCCCAAATGTCTCGCGCGGGGCCGGCCGAATGCTCCCCCCGCGTTGCGCTGCTCAAAACGGCAGGCAATACCAAGCGGTGCCAGCCGTAGCGCAATAACCGATGGTCATTGCTGGCCTGCCGTCAACACGGGCGGCAGCTTCCAGTGCCTCATCTGAGAGATCATTGGTCGAGAGGGCTTCGTCAATTTTGTCGAGATCGCCAATATCATCCGTCATAGTATTGCTCCAAAGATTTGACCCTCTTGGTCCGCAAGCCTAACCGGGATCACACGAGCCTATCACATACGGCCGTTCTCCCTGTGCCTCACGTCACACAGGCATGTTCGGCATCGCGCCGGGCCGGTCCACGCTTGTTAACTGCCGCCCCGGTCGACGATTGTCGCGGCAGCTTTTGGGTAGAGTCGAGGATGGGCGCGGTAGCTTGGGGCCTGTGGCCAACGCTCCGTTTCCCATCCCCGCTCATCAAACCGAACGTGCCGATCTCCGGCATTCGGCTTTCCGACTGGTTTCACCGAGAGGCACACGAGGGAGTAACCCAAACCGCACGCGGCTTCGGCACGGTGCATCACTCTCCTTCGCCTTACGATACAGCTTTCTCTGAAGGATTCTGATCTTC
>CAVSCQ010000034.1:0-90456 GCA_963726465.1 uncultured Solirubrobacterales bacterium | reverse complement strand
CACCTTGAAGCGACGGCGCCAAAGCCTGCCAAGGGTCAGGCCAAGCCGACGGCAGCCGCGCTTAAGAGCCAGTGCGAACAGCAGTACACCGCGCTCAAGCAACAGGTCCTCGCTTATCTAATCTCCGCCAACTGGGTGATCAAGGAAGCCGAAGAACGCGGCATCAAAGTTTCCGACGCCGAAGTCAAGAAGCAGTTCAACCAGATCAAGGCCCAGCAGTTCCCCAAGGAAGCCGATTTCCAGAAATTCCTGGCCAGCACCGGTTACACCGTCTCTGACCTCTTGCTGCGGGTGAAGCTCAACTCGCTCTCCTCGAAGATCCAGCAGAAGGTGAGCAAGGAAGCCGGTAAGAAGCCGAGCCAGAAGGAAATCCAGAGCTACTACGAACAGCACAAGACTCAGTACGGCCAGCCCGAAAAGCGCAACATCAAGATCATCTTGACTAAGACTCAGGCGCAGGCCGAACAGGCCAAGAAAGAAATTGAATCGGGCAAGAGCTTCTCTAGCGTCGCCAAGAGCTCCTCGATCGACCCGGTCAGCAAGGCGGCCGGCGGATCATTGCCCGGCGTCGTCAAAGGCCAAGAGGAGAAGGCGCTCGACGAAGCCGTCTTCAAAGCTCAACTGAACGTGCTCGGCGGCCCGATCAAGACGCCTTTCGGTTACTACATCTACGAAGTCACGAAGACGATTCCGGGGAACCAGCAGGCGCTCTCCAAGGTGCAGTCCACGATCTCTCAGCAGATCATGGCCGAAAAGCAGCAGAAGTCGCTGTCCGAATTCATCAAGAACTTCCGCAAGAAGTGGGAAGGTCGCACCGAATGCCGCGCTGAATACTCGGTCAAGGATTGCAAGGGCTACAAAGCCCCCGCAACGTCGACCTTGCCGAGCACGGCGACGCCGACGACCGCCACGCCGACGACCAGCACGGGCACCACTACCAAGTAGCGCCGGTCCAGTGGCGCCGGGTCGGGTTCCTGGCAGTGGAGCGCACCCCGGCGAGTACAGGCAGCTATGAGTCAGATCGAGAAAGTTCACGCCCGTCAGATTCTCGACAGCCGTGGTAACCCCACGGTCGAGGTCGAGGTGGCACTGCGCTCAGGAGCCCACGGACACGCGGCGGTTCCCTCCGGGGCGTCCACCGGCGAGTTTGAGGCAACCGAACTGCGCGACGGCGGCGAGCGTTGGTCGGGCAAGGGAGTCACTCAGGCTGTTGCCAACGTCAACGGCGAGATCGCGGGCGCGGTGGCCGGCATGGACGGCAGTGACCAGGAGGCGCTTGATGAGGCCTTGATCGCTCTCGACGGCACCCCCAACAAGTCGCGCCTCGGCGCCAACGCGATCTTGGGCGTGTCCTTGGCGGTCGCCCATGCTCAGGCCGCCGAGGAGGGGATGCCCCTATGGCGCTACCTCGGCGGTGAGGCCGCTCGCGTACTGCCGGTGCCGATGATGAACGTCTTGAACGGCGGGGCTCACGCCGACAACAAGGTCGACTTCCAAGAGTTCATGGTCGTGCCGTGCGGGGCGTCCACCTTCTCCGAGTGCTTGCGTATGGGGGTGGAGGTTTTCCACGCCCTCAAGCGCACTTTGCACGCGCGCGGGCTGTCGACTGCCGGCGGCGACGAGGGTGGCTTCGCGCCAGACCTCGCCTCCAACGAGGAGGCCTTGGAGATGCTCGTGGCTGGCATCCAAGCCGCCGGCTATGAGCCCGGAGTGGACCTGGCGATCGCGCTGGACCCCGCCACCAGCGAGCTGTATGAGAACGGCGCCTACGTCCTCGAGCACGAGGGTCGCACACTCAGCGGCGCTGAGCTGGCCGATTACTGGGCGACGCTCGCCGCGCGCTACCCGATCGTGTCGATCGAGGACGGCATGGACGAGCAAGACTGGGACGGGTGGAAGACGCTCACCGAGCGCGTTGGTGCACAGGTACAGCTGGTGGGGGACGACCTGTTCGTGACCAACACCGATCGCTTGGCCCGCGGTATCGAGCTGGGCGTGGCCAACTCGATCCTGATCAAGGTCAACCAGATCGGCACCCTCACAGAGACCTTGGCGGCCATCGCGATGGCCCGTGAGGCCGGCTACACGGCCGTAATGAGCCATCGCTCAGGCGAGACTGAGGATGTGACGATTGCCGATCTCGCGGTCGCCACCGGCTGCGGGCAGATCAAGACTGGCGCCCCTTCGCGCTCAGACCGAGTCGCCAAGTACAACCAACTCCTGCGCATCGAGGAGCAACTGGGAGCCGACGCGGAGTTTCCGGGTCGCTCTGTGTTCAGGGGCTAAGAGGCACTAAGCGGGCTTCGCTTTTCGGATTGCTCGCACCGGCGCGTCAAGTAGGCACCGGCGCTGAACTTGCAAGGAAGGAGCTTCGTCGGTGGGGGCGAATGCGACTGTATGTCGATTGCCCAAGTACGCTGGGATCGTGTTGGTCGCATCGCGATGCTGTGCGTGATGATGGCGATCGCCTACCTCTATATGAGCGCCGGCTTGCGTCTGTTCTCGGCTTGGGGCGAGTCAAAGCGCGATACCGCCCAGACGCGTGTCTTGGAAGCTCAGAATCGGACACTGCGCCACCAACACGCCACGCTTGCCAGCCCCGCGACCGTGCAGGCTGACGCTCGCCGTCTCGGCATGATCCATCCCGGCGAGCAGGCCTACATCGTCAGCGGCCTGCCTTCGAACTGAGGGACGTTCAGGCGCGCTGCTAGCCTCGGCCTCCGTGCCTGGATTCGACAACGCTCTATACCAGTGGCAGCAGGGCGAGCGCCGCCTCTCCCGGGCGCCCTCCGAGCGGCGTCCCCGGCTACAAGGGATCGTCGACGGGCTCGTCGCGGAGCTGCGCAAACGCCTGGGTGGTCGCTTCACCGCCGACGAACTGGCGGAGCTATACGAACGCGGCACCTCGTGGTGCTTGCAGCTGGTGATGGACGCCGCCCCCGAGGACCCGTGGGCGTGGGACTCGGCGGTGGTGATCGACGCGGCCTTCGCGCGCTATCTGCGCGAGGCCACCGACTACGCGGGTGGGCGCTTGGTCCCGGCGGAGTAGCTAGTCGTCGCTGCCGGTGCGACGGATCACGATCTGGTCCTCCTCGACGACAACCTCGACGGGCCGGTGGCCGGCCCAATGCTCGGCGTAGACCGGGTTGTCCTGGATCGCGGGATCCAACCACAGGCCGTATCCCTCTTCGCCGTGGTCGAATGTTCCCTCTAGGGGTGACCCGGCGCGGGTCGGAGAGCGCCGTCCACGACGGCTGCGCCTGCGGCGTGACGGCGCGGGCGCATCCTCCTCGTCCTCCTCGCCTTCGCCGGCGGCTGCTCGCTCCGCTGCTTCGGCTGCCTCGGCCTCTGCCTTGGCGCGTTCGGCCTCCATCGCGGCCTCCAGTTCGGCTGCGATCAGCTCGTCGTCCTCGGCGCGCAGATCGATCTCGTCGGGGTAGGCCGCCGCTGCGGTGGCGCCCTCACTCGGACTCTCCTCCCCGGAGAGGTCGTTTTGGCGCTTGAACTGCTCGATCTCCTGCACGGTGACCTCGAGCTGGTGAGCAACCCAAGCGTCGGTACGACCTTGCCGGACCCAGCTTCGGATCTGGTTCAGATGTGGGCGCAGTGATCTACGAGCCATGAATGGACCCCATAACGGCCCGGGAGACTAGCGCATGATCGACTGGCCCGCATCGAACCACTCCAGATCGATCGACCGTTATGGACTGCGCAAAATCTATGATGGGCTCAGTCGAGCATTTAGGAGCGGACTCGCGTTCGGTGGGGCGGAACACTATGCTTGCTCTAGGGCGGGGCCGGGGGCGACTTCGCCATAAGTCCATGGCCAACGAGAAGGGTGCACAGCGATGCTGGTTTTGACGCGCAAGCCCAACCAGAGCATCATGATCGGCGACGACATCGAGGTGTCGGTGCTATCGGTGGTAGGCGAGAAGGTTCGTATCGGCATCCACGCCCCGCATGACATCCCGGTCTTTCGGACAGAGATCTATGTGGAGATTCAGCGCGACCAGAGCGAAAGCGCCGAGGCCGCGAGCGATGCGGTCCGCACCGAGGTGGACAACGCCTTGGGCAAGCTCGGCGAGGCTTAGCCCGATCCGCGCCGGCTTATCTGGCCGGCCGACGTGAGTATCGATATCCGCCGGCGCGGAAGTTCTTAGCCGAGCAGCAGGTAGAGCGTTCGGAACATCACGACCGTCACGATCACGGCCGTCAAAATCAAAGTGAGCACGAGCAGCACGAAGCGGACCGAGCCGCGTTTGTGACGCTTGTCCATGTCCCGCTTGATCGCGCGCTGCTCGGCGGTCCGCCTAAGAGAGGCGCGCCGCCGGCGCTCCATCGAGATCTCGCGGGCGAAGGCCTGCTCTATCTCGTTGATGCTCTGCCTCATCCTCATACGCGTCGACGTCCTGGCTGCGTCCTCAGTCGCTCGCGTGCGAAGCACGCCACGCTCCCTGCGTCCTTGCCAGGACGTCGATACCACGCCCTGAGGGGGCTAGGTGCGGGAGTGGTTTGCACCACATCACGCCACCGGGGCCTTGCCCTCGGCGCGCTCGTAGACCTTCACGAAGCGCAGGTAGTTGGCGGCGATCTGCTGGGCTCCGGTGGAGCGTTCGATCTTGCCGTCTACGTATTCCTTGAGGGGGTTCCACCAGATCGAGCGCCCGATCGCGAAGCCCACGAAACCGTCGACGGGCGCGGCCTGCTCCAGCCAATGGTCGACCTTGGCGTCGTCGGCGCCGCGGCCCAGGACGACGCAGACCACGCCATCGCGCCCGCCGGTGCGGGCCTGGGCGGCCAGCATCTCGCAGTCGGCGCGCTCGTCGACGCCCTCGATCTTCCAGATGTCCACCTCGATGCCGGCGTCTTGGATCTCGGCGATCGTGCGCCTCATCAAGTCGGGCGCAGCTCGGCAGTCGTAGCGCTCGGTGCTGCCTTCGACGCTCTGCAGCTGGACGGTCTCGGCCGGCACCAAGAGCTCGAACAGGAACTTGCGTTGCTTGGAGTGAAGCCAATCGGATAGGCGCTTCAGCTTGCCCAGCTGCTCCTTGTTTTCGGCGAGGTCGCCGTCGGGGTTGTAGCGCACCAGGACCTTCGTGAAGTCGGGGTCGAAGCTCTCGATGTGCTCGCCGAAATCGTCTCCGTACTGGAAGTCGAACATGTTCTGGCCCGAGCGCTCGGCCGGCATCGCCAGCTTGAGGCCTTGGGCCTTGGCTTCCTCGGGGACGCTGCCGCCGAACTGCTCGTCGACGAGCACGCCAGTGACAGACGCGTCCGCTCCTTCGGCGACCGCGCGCTGCATGCCCTCGAAGATGAGGTGCTTGGCGTCGGCGATCATTGCGGTCTGTTCAGGGTCGGGCTCGCCCTCGATCCCGAAGAACTTCTTTTGGAAGGAGCCTCTGTGGTCGAAGGCCAGGATGTAGAGCTTCTTCTCGTAGCCGAGTTGCATCGATCGGTTTCCTTTGGCGTCGGTGCCTGGGCCGGCCTTACGGGCCGACCGAGATAGGCCCTTAGAATAGACCGATGACCTCAAGCGCCGATCTGTTCGTGGTCTGCAAGAAGTGCGGCTCCGAGGTTAGCCCCTACATAACGGAGTGTCCTTACTGCGGACATCGGCTGCGCAGGCGTGCCCCCAAGCTGCCCCGTGACCGCCTTGGCAAGCCGCGTACAGGGCTATTCCGGCGCCGTTCTTTGGGGCGCTTGCGTAGCGGTGAGATCGCGGGACTTCGCTCAGACACGCCGCCCTATGTCACGATCGCCCTGGTGGCGGCCTCTTGCGTTGTGTGGATCGCAACGCAGGGCGACTATCTCAAAATCGAGAAGCTGATCTTGGCAGGGCCCCTGAAAGGGGACTGGTGGCGTCTGCTGAGCACCCAGTTCGTGTACGGGCGAGGCTTCTCGGCCGGCCTGTTCATGTTCTCGACCCTGCTCGCCGTCGCTCTGTTCGGCGGCCTGTTGGAGCGTCGTCACGGACCTTTCGTGGTCTTGGCCCTATTTTTGCGGCGGGAATCGCGGGCGGTCTGGCGGCGGAGGCGGTCTATGCATTTCCGATTGTGACTGGCGCGAACGCGGGGGCCTTGGCTCTACTGGCGGCGTGGGCGGCTCCAAGCATGATGGCGGCCCGTGCGGGCGAGTACTACGAGGGTGATCTGCTTGGGACCGGCGCAATCGCGGTGGTCTTGTTGGCGATGCCCTACGCTCGTCCCGAGGTGAGCTGGCTGGCGGGTGTGGTGGGCGGCTTGCTGGGCCTGGTGTTCGGCCTTGGCTTGAGTCGCGCGAGGGCGGTTTGAGCGGCCTATGATTGGACCGCCCCGAACAATTCCGACAGAGGAGCCTTGAACATGGAGATTCGCTTTCTCGGCCATGCCGCATTCGAGCTGACCGACGGCGATACGTCGGTATTGATCGATCCTTTTCTGACCGGCAACCCGAAGGCGGCTGCCTCTCCCGAGGAGCTGAAGCCGGACGCGATCCTGTTGACGCACGGTCACGCCGACCACATTGGGGACACTGTGGCCATCGCCAAGGGCAGCGGCGCGCACGTAGTGGCGATCGTGGAGATCGCCAACGAGCTTGGCGAAGACGGACTGGAGAACGTGCATGACCCCAACATTGGGGGCACGGTCGCTTTGGATTGGGGCTCGGCCAAGTTGGTTCCGGCTTGGCACACCTCCACGACGCCTAAGGGGACCGTCAACACTCCTGCGGGCCTGATCGTGGAGATCGGAGGAAAGACGATCTACCACCTCGGCGACACCGCCCTGTTCTCGGATTTGGGCTTGATCGCCAAACAGGCGGGGAGGATCGACGTGGCGCTGATGTGCATTGGGGGCCACTACACGATGGATCGCCACGACGCGGTCGAGGCTGCGCGCCTGATCGGCGCCAAGCAAATCGTTCCCTGCCACTACGACACCTTCCCTCCAATCGAGACCGACGCTGGGGCCTTCAAGGCCGAGGTCGAGTCCCAAGGCGTCTCCGAGGTGGTCGTGTTGGCGCCGGGCGAGTCTCTCTCGCCATGACCATGACCCATGCCGTGGTCCTGATCGAGGCCGAGCGCGATGCCTTGTCGAGCTTGGGCGGGGACTTGGCGGACGTAGAGGGGGTCGCCGAGGCCTACTCGGTGACTGGCCAGTGGGACTTCATCGCGATCGTACGGGTTCCCGATCACGAGCAGTTGGCCGATGTCGTTACCGATGGCATCGGCAGGCTCCCCGGGGTTGGGCGTACGCAGACGATGGTGGCCTTCGCGGCGTTCTCCAGGCATGACCTGGAGTCCCTGTTCTCGATCGGCGAGTGAGGACCCCAGGTATGGTCGCGTGGGGAGAGAGGGGGCGCGCGGGCGCAGTCCGTGGTGACGGTGGGGCGAGCGAGCGCTGAATGGCCTCGGTTCCGCTTAAGCCTCAGTACGGTCCGACTTTGGGCACTTTGCTAGCCCCGCGCTGGCATGCGGCGCGACCGGTTTGGCGGGCCTTGGCGGTCGGGGCGGGCGTGGCGGTCCTCGCGCTGGTCGGGTATGTGGCTTTGAATCTGCTTGACGCCTCTTACTCGCATGGGGCGCCTGTGCCTTTCAGCTTCAAGTACAAAGGGCTCTACAGGACCACCCCGGACCCGGGCGGCTACGTCAAGGTGACGCGCGAATCGGGCGGGCGTTTGGAGGACTCCTATGGGGTCGCGCCCTTGCGCTTGGGTGCCTACAAGGGCAGTGTGAGCGGGGCTTTGCCGGTGGCCGCCGCCGCTTATACGCAAACGTTGGCCCATCGCTTCGCTCATTTCCGCCCCGAAGGGGAGGGCAAGACTCGGCTCAGCTCTACCCTTGGCGGCTATGAGGTGCTCTACAGCGCTTCGATCCGTGGCCGCCCGATGCATGGGCGCGACGTGATGCTCTTGCCCGAAAGGCCGGGGGCGCACGAAGGAGTGGTGGTCGAGATGCTGACAGCTGAACCTGTGACGGTGTCCGAGCCGGTGGCCAGCTTGGGCGTGCTTGAAGTGCCTTTGAAGAGCTTTTCGTTCGGGTAAGACGGGCGGCCGCTCGGCGGCCGTGAGCGAGCCGGTGGCCGCAGAGAGCTGAAGGTGGCGGCCGGCGGGGCGTCGGCAGGAGGCTACTTGCCAGAGTCGGGCTGGGTCGGCGCCGCGGTGCCCCCGGGGTCGGTATCGCTGCTCCCCGAGGTGGGTGTCGTCGGCTGGGTCACGATCTTCACGGTCGTCGTGGAGTCTTCGTTGGGTGCCGGCGTGGACGGCGGGGGTGTGGTTACGGTCGGCGTTTCGACTGGTGTCGTTTCGCTGGGCGGCACCGGCGAGGCGGCTGTGGTGGTGGTCGGTGCCGTTGTCGTTTCCACCGGTGTGGTGGGGGTGGCCGGGGGTTGGGTGTTCGGCAACTGGGTCGACTCGGTCGTGACCTCGGTCACCGGCTGGGCGACCGGCTTGGGCGGAAGCGGAGCCGGGATGGCGGTGGTGGCGACGGAGGTGGTGTCGGGAAGGCTTGTGGGATCGCTCGGTGGGCCGGCCGGCTTGGTCTTCTTAGCGAGACGGCGCCTGTGGACGGTGGCGAGACCGGCGCCGGCGGCGACCGAAGCAGACACGCTCACCGGCTGGGAGACCGAGTGGGTCACCACCGGCGCACTGCTCTGACCGGAAGAAGCGACCGAAGCGAGGCTTGCCGCGTGATGGTGGTGGCGGGCTGGGGTGACCGCGTGGTCGGCCTCAACAGTGCTTGCGGTCACGATCGCGGCGACGGCCAAGCCGGCGACGGCCTTGGTCGCCAGGGCGGACACGCCGGCCGTAACGAAACTGCCGCCGGCGCCGGCCCCTCCCACAGCGCCGGCGCCGGCGGCGGCCCCTGCTCCGCCGGCGCCGGCTACATGGCCGGCTCCAGCGGTTGACCCCAGCTTGGTAAGAACGAGCTTCTTGAGCAGCAGGAAAGGACCTACGGGCAACATGGCGGCAAGCGCCACGTTGTTGTCCTTCAGCTGCTTGCGAAAGGCGCGGCAGCGATCGCAGTCGCGCACGTGGCGGCGTACAGCCGCCGTGGGCTTGATTAGGCCCTCGGCGACTTCGCCGAGCTCGAGGCGGGCCTCGTCGCAGGTCAGCTTGCGTGCCTCGGCTGCCTCGGCCAAGGAGATGCGGGCGCGCACCAAAAGCGACTTGACGGCAGGGACGGTCGTTTCCATGGCGTCTGAGATCTGCTCGTAGGAGAGCGCATCGATCTCGCGCAGGAGCAGAGCGGTGCGCTGGGTCTCGGGCAGCTGTTGGACGTCGCCGATCAGCTGCCTGAAGCTCTCGCGCTTCATCACCTTCTCGGCGGTCGAGAGGCCGCCCTCGGCGTAGTGCACGTCCATCGAGTCCACGCCGATCGCCGAGGCCTTGCGCAGGTGGTTGAGCGAACGGTTGCGCGCTATCCGATACAGCCAAGGGCGCACGTTGATCTCGCGCTCGTCGGCCAAGATCGCGTTGAAGGCGGCTGCGAACACCTCTTGGAGGACGTCTTCGGCGTCCTCCTTGGAGCCGAGCATGTGCCTACAGAAGGCGAGCAGGCGCGACTGGTAGCGTGAGAAGAGCGTTTCGAAGGCCGCATGCTGCCCACGCCGGATGAGCGCGATCAGGCGCTCGTCGGACTGCAGGCGCAAGAGGGCCGAGGGGCTTCTCAGGCCGGGCGCTGCTGGGGCTTTTAGTGCGGAGACCTCCACGGCGGTCCTTTCGCTGCTTTCACTGCTAAATACACCGTAGCGAGGGTGTAGTTGCGGTCTATTACGAAGTATCGCTGCCCTTGCACAAGGCCAGATAAACGCCGCCGAGGCATTTGGGGGCCGCCCAACGCGCTCTGGCGCGCGGACGGCGGCGGTCGCCGGCGGGCCGGCGGTGTTTCGGGTGCGTCTCCAGAAGCTAGGTGTAGCGGCTGGGCGGCAGGGGCCCGAAGCGTCTACTTGAAGTCCACTCTAGACATTCTCGATAGTTGCTGGACTAAAATGTCAAAAGTACGCCCGGGTGGCGGAATTGGAAGACGCCGTCGACTTAAAATCGATAGTCCGCAAGGGCGTGTGGGTTCGAGTCCCACCCCGGGCATTGCGCTCTTGTAGAGTCGCCGCTTATGTCTACACAGAGCACGCAAGCGCAAGACCAGGTCGAGGAGGAGTTGCACGGGGGGCGCTTGATCGCGCGCCGCCTGAAGGCGCACGGTGTGAGCAAGCTGTTCACGCTGTCGGGCGGGCACTTGTTCTCGATCTATGACGGTTGTCGCGAGGAGGGGATCGCGATCGTGGACGTGAGGCACGAGCAGACGGCGGCGTTCGCGGCCGAGGGCTGGGCCAAGGTGACTCGCGAGCCAGGCGTGTGTGCTTTGACGGCTGGGCCGGGCGTGACCAATGGGATGAGCGCGATGGCTTCCGCTCAGGCCAACCACACGCCCATGCTGGTGCTGGGCGGCAGGGCCCCGACTTTGCGTTGGGGGCAGGGGTCCTTGCAGGAGATCGACCATGTGCCTTTCGTGAGGCCGCTGTGCAAGCTGGCGACGACGGCCCAGTCGACCGCGGAGATTCCGGGTTTGGTGGACGAGGCGTTGGCTTCGGCGTTGGCACCGCACGGGGGGCCCACGTTCGTGGACTTCCCGCTTGATTACGTGTTCATGAGCGCACCGGAGAGCCGCGACTCGAGCGCTCACGCGAGTCAGGCCTTGCGAGGAGCGGACAACACGCAGATCGAAAGGGCCGCGCGCCTGCTCGAAGAGGCGGAACGGCCGGTCGTGATGGCCGGCACTGACCTCTATTGGGGGCATGGCGAGCAGGCATTGTTGGAGCTGGCGGAGACTTTGGGGATACCCGTTTTCTTGAACGGACTCGCGAGGGGGTGCGTGCCGGCGGATCACGAGTTGTTCTTCTCGAGGACTCGCTCCCAAGCATTGAAAGGGGCCGACGTGGCCTTGGTGATCGGCGTGCCCATGGATTTCAGGTTGGGCTTCGGAGGGTCGTTCGGGGAGGACACCGCGATCGTGGCGATCGACGTGGCCGAGCCTCAGCGCAGACATCCGAGGGAGCCGGCGGTCGAGCTGTATGGGGATTTGGCGGCCACTTTGAGCGATTTGCGGGTGGCGGCGGGCGGCAAAGTGCTGGCAAGCAAGGAGTGGGTGGGCGAGTTGAGGGCCGCCGAGACCGAGCGGCGCGAGGCCGAGCGGGCCGAGCTTGAGGACGAGCGCGAACCGCTTCACCCGATGAGGTTGTATGCGGAGCTGGCCAAGGTGCTCGACCGGGACGCGATCGTGATCGGCGACGGAGGGGACTTCGTGTCCTATGCGGGGCGCGTGATCGACAGCTATGGGCCCGGCTGTTGGCTTGATCCGGGCCCGTTCGGGTGCTTGGGCACCGGGCCTGGGTATGCCTTGGCGGCGAAGCTGGCCCATCCGGAGCGCCAGGTCGTACTGCTCCTAGGCGACGGCGCGTTCGGCTTCGCGGGCATGGAGTTCGACACGTTGGCCCGCCACGGCGTGAACGTGGTGGGTGTGATGGGTAACAACGGGATCTGGGCTTTGGAGAAGCATCCGATGGAGTTCTTGTATGGGTATTCGGTGGCGGCGGACCTGAGGCCGGCCACACGCTATGACCAGGTAGTGGAGGCTTTGGGCGGCCACGGCGAGCTGGTGGAGCGCCCGGCGGATGTGGGGCCGGCTTTGGGGCGAGCGTTTGGGGCCGGCAAGCCGGCGCTCGTGAACGTGCTGACCGATCCGACCGTGGCCTACCCACGCAAGTCCAACCTGGCCTGAGCCCGCAATAAGGAAGCCGCCCGGGTGGACGGCTTCCTTTAGGGGCTTGACCTCGAAGCATAGGCAGGGGTGCAGCCTCGAAGCCGGGTATGGTGACCCGAACGAGCGGGTCTATGGACCGGGGGCGAAGGGACGCGACAGGGCCGCCCTCCGCTGCCGATAGGGGCCTGTCGGTGGGAGGCCGGGATTTATTGAGGGGAAAGTCGTTCGTTCGTATCTATGTCCACTGGCCTTTCCGCCCGGTGAATGGGGTGCTTTAGCGGAAGGACATGCTGCGGAATAATCGGAGCGGGCTCGTGCCGGACCAGAGTCGACGGCAAACCTTGAGTCTTGGCGGGCGTGCGCGGTGGCGCCTCGGCGGCGAGATTTCAGCTGAGCCCGGCCAAGCGCAAGGTGCCGCCGCGCAGAATGTCGTGCTCGGATACCTCTACTTGGTCCAAGCCGAAAGCCTTCATGGCCTCCTCCAGGAGGATCATGCCGGCGACGATCGTGGGTGCGCGGTCGGGGTGAAGGCCCACCACTTCGCGGCGCTGGGCTTCGGTCAAGTCGGCCAGGCGCGCGATCAACAGCTCGACGGTGGCCCGGAGCAAGGAGTAGCCGTGCACGCGCTCGGGGTCATAGGGGTCCAATGCTTGGTCGATCGAGGCGGCCGAGGTGGCGGTGCCGGCGACCGCGATTGCTTGCTTCACGGCCTGGCGCTGCTCGGAGGGGAGGCCGGCCAGGAAGATGGAGCGCGTGTCGGCGGCCAACGCTTGCAGCTCGTTGGGCGAAGGAGGGTCTGTATCGATGTGGCGCTCGGTCATGCGCAGGACGCCCGCTTGGACGGACACGTGGAAGGAGGCCTCGTGGTCGGCGCCCACTATGAACTCGGTGGAGCCGCCCCCGATGTCGATTACGACGGTTGGCTCGGTGGAGACGGGTCGGTCGCTCATGGCGCCCAGGAAAGTGAGTTGGGCCTCCTCGTCGCCCGATAGGACCCGTGCGTCTAGGCCGAATCGGGAGCGCACAAGCTCTGTGAACTGGGCGCCGTTGGACGCATCCCTGACGGCCGAAGTGAGGACCGCCATGTTGGCCTCGACCTCGTACTTGTCGATGGTGGCCCTGTAGGCGGTGAGGGTGTCGGTGACGCGGGCGATGGCCTCCTCGGAGAGCTTGCCGCCCGCGTCGACTCGGTCGCCGAGGCGCGTCACTTGGGACTCGCGATGCAGCTCTTGGACAGCGCCCGTGGCCTGGTCGACGTCGGCGACGAGCAGGCGAGTGGAGTTGGTACCGATGTCGACGACCGCGGTGCGCATGGGCGGGGATCGTAGAGGGTGGGGGCTGGGGTTGGAGTTGTGCGGTGCGGGTGCCTCGCGCGTGCGTATGTGCGTGCGGGCGCGTATGTGTGTGTGCGTGTGGGTCGGCCGTGGGGAGGGATCGCCCCGCCCAAGCCTTCCGAAGGGGTCCTTTCTGCTAGAACATGGGTGCGACGCGGGGTGGAGCAGTCTGGTAGCTCGTCGGGCTCATAACCCGAAGGTCGCAGGTTCGAATCCTGCCCCCGCTATAAGAGAAACCCGCTGGAAACGGCGGGTTTTCTTGCTCACGGATTGCGGCTCGGCGACCCATGGGCTCCCGGGTCAAACTCTGGGTCAAGGGTTTGCAGACGTCATGGCAGGCGCGCCGCTCCTTCGCACAGGCGAGCGCGAGGATGCCCAGTCGGGCCACAAGAGCAACTCGGTCGCCCCGGCTTTCGCTTCCGCATGATTGGGAGCGTCTGAGCAAGGGCTGCGCTCGAAGGTCGTCGAGAGCAGGCGCATTCGGCGCCACGCGAGGGCCTCCTTGTCGTCCAAGGTAGGCGTCTCGGTGCCGCCGATCGGCACGCCTGCTACCAACCGAAGTAGCGCTTGCGTTGGCATGTTCAGGTTCTCGCCACACGACGGGGCGACAGTTCGCGGGCGCGCGGAACCGGCAGCGAGCTACTCGTTGGGCGATTCCTGGGTCAGCCCGAACGGGCTCCCCTCTGAGTCCTTGCAGATCGCCCATATCTCCCCTGGGTGGACGACGCTTCCCCCGAGGGCCTCGACCGTCTCCAGCGCCTCGGCGATGTTGCTCACCGCGAAGTAGGGCAGCGAAAAGGAATCGCCCGGGCCACGTCCGCGGGCATGGACGCCGACCGCTGGGGCTCCTGAGCGCGTTTGCCAGCCTTCGCCCTCTGAGTTTTGGCGGGCCTCCAGCTCAACACCGAGAAGCTCAGCCCAGAAGCGCCGGGCGCGCTCGGGATCATCGGCGGGGAACTCGATCAGGACGGCTGGTATGCGCTCCATTACATCCAGGGTACGGATTCTGCGCCCAAACGGCCGGCGGTGTCCTCAGTCTTCTCGAGCGCGGGCTGTGCGCGGTCGAGGTCCTCACGCCGGCCACGGGCAATGAGCCGCACGGCCCAACCAATATGGGTGCGGGCGGGAAACAGCGGCGCGCCGAGGCCTTCCTTGCTCTCAGCGGTGGCGGCACAGCCTGCTGCGGTTTCTGGTGCTCGTCGGGCTGCTTCGGCGGCAAGCTTGGAGCGGTTTCGCAGTTGAGCTTGTGTATATGTGTGACAGGTCGGGCATGAGACTGTCGAGCAGCACTGCGTATCGTGCTAGGCGCCGGCGCTTTCCTGGGAGGTGCTCTCGCGGTTTTGCGCCTCCAGATATGGCGACAGGTACTTCGCGGCGATCTTGCTCGGCGGCGACCAGGCCGGTGTCTCGGTGATCTCCGAGCTGAACCCGTGCCCTCCCGTGACGTGGGCGGTGAGATATTGCGGCTTCTCATTGGTCAGCAGCATTCCGTGGATCACGGGGTTGAAACGCTCAGGCGTCACGGGGCCCCAGCTAGAGCCGCGATCGACTGCGCAGCGACGTCGGCCTGCTGCGATCCGATACCGCCCTGCTTGATCGGGAAGTCGGTCGCGTCGCCGGCGGCGTAGATGCACTCGACATCGGGGACCCGGCAATGCGAGTCGATCCGGATGAAGCTGTGTTCGCCGAGCGGAATGCCGCGCACGACGGGGCCATAAAGCTCGGGCAACGCAACTACCCGATCCACCTCCAGGTGCCGTTCGCCGGGGTTTATCAGCACTTCGCCGGAGCTGGGGACCTCCGGCATAGGCGGAGCAGATCGTCTCGACGTTCGCGGCTGCAAGCAAGTCGACGACGGCCTCGCTAGCCGCCGAGCCGAAGATAGCCAGTGGGCTGTCCTCAGGGGTGACGATCGTTGTCTCCAGCTCGATCTGCATGTCGTATGCGCGCCCGGCCGTCATCATCGCGAGCTCGTATAGCGATAGCGGCCAGGCCATACGCCCTGGCGCAACAAATGTCAACCTGTGGATGTAGTTCCCCTCGATGTCCTGGATCAGCCCGTGCAGGGTCTCGTCCAAGTTGCGGTCGTCGATCGTCAGGGCATGGGGGTAGCGCTTGGTGACTGTCGCTCCGAGCGCCAGCACCAACACGTCGTACCCGATCGCCTCATCGGCCTTTGTGTGGATCGTCCGCGCGACCGGGTCGATCCAGCCAAGCTCACCTTCAAGCAGTTTTGCTCCGGCGTGGCGAACGATCCGCGCGGGCGGGTAGCGCTGCGCCGAACCGTAGGCAAATGGTTCGCGGATGACCATTGGCCGGTAGACAAACTCAGTGTTGGGTGCGATGACGGTTACGTCCGTGCGGTCGGGCGCGAGATCGGCCAAGGCGAGTGCGGTCTCCAGAGCCGCCATTCATCCGTCGGCGATGACGACGCGGAGCTTCTCGTGATGTGAAGCGCTTTTGGACAGGGCGGGAAGGCTAAGCCTCGACTTCGTGTTCGCGGTAGTGCTCGCGCCAGATCAGCCGGTAGATCGGGATTCGGCGTGGGATGCCGCGTATACCTGGGATGAACGGAATGCATACGAACGCCAGGCTGAGCACACCCATCACCAACATCACCAGAATGTCAGCGTTTTCGGAAGCCTTGAACGGTTCGACCTGATACCAGACGGTGTACAGCCATAGCCACGTCTGGCCCGGGTAACTGCCCGTCTCGTTCATCATGCCCCACTGGTCGCCGAGCAGATGCTGGGCTTCGGCGCGTTCGGCGAGCAGCCCGCCGTCGGCCATGAACAGCAACGGCTTGGTGTAATCGGTCTGGAAGAACTGTCGGCTCGTCAGCAGGCTGCCGTCCAAGCCTCCGCTCTTCGCGAGGTCCAGCAGGCCACTCATCATGGTCGGGACAGGGCCGGCTTCGCCAGCTTTGACCGTTACCGAACCACTGGTCGGGTCAACCGAAACATCCTTGCGCGGTGCCTTGTTTTCTTCCACCGCCGTTTCATATTCTTCCAACGGCTTGGCAAAGGCTTCCGCCCAAGCCGTTCGTGTCTTTTCGGGCGCCGCCTGATATTGGGCGATAGCGCTCTGCAACGCGGGGTTGTCGGGAACCGTCTTCAGGGGGTCGATCACGAAGTCGTTGGCGGTGTTGATCGGATGGCTGACGCCCAGCCATTGCTGCGGATAGAGGAACGCGGCGTGCTGGCCATCGCCGTTGTGGTTGTAAGGAGGACCGTAGGTGGCGGTATCGCTCGTGCCGGCCAGCTCCTTCGCGGCCGCCGCGACGAAGTTGACGGGCTGCTCACGAGACCACTGCGCGACGGTGCTCGGCGGATCGTCCGGCGAGGAGAACAGCACGGTCAGTAGCACGGCCAGCAGCGCGACCACGCCGACCGCGATGAACAGCTCTTTTACCAAGTCGTAAGGCGCGTATCCGCCCTTCCACTCGACTGTTTCCCCTTCGCGTCGCGACCAGCGCAGGCGAGTCACGACGGCGCTCCCTGCGCGCCGGACCCCGGAGGCGCTGTCTCGGGGGCGGTCGGTGAGCCCAGCCCCTTATCGAGCTCAAATGGCGGGACGACGCCGTGCTTACGCACGAGCAGGACGTGCGCGACCACGAGGGCGATCACGGCCACCGGTAGCAACAGGACGTGGTAGCTGTACATCTGACCGAAGTTGGTGACGTTGAAGAACGCGCCAACGCCGACTGAGTTCAGACCGTCCTTGGCCTGCGTGGCGATCCACTGCGCGTCGAAGTTCTGCTGGGAGACATAGCCCGTCAACGCCGCGGGAACCGCGACTAGGAACGTGATGGCTCCGGTGACCCATACGCGGGAGCGCCCGCCACGCCACGCCGCCATCCAATACTTGCCCCAAAGATGGATGACCATGAAGAAGAAAAACAACTCCACAGACCACAGGTGGACGCTGTTAAAGAAGTGCCCGATCCCGGTGAAATGCCACCAGGCGGGACCCTTGAGGCTCAAGATCACGCCGGAGCCGATGATTACCACAAGCGCTGCGAGGCTCGCGACGCCGAACACGTAGATCCAAGATGCGACGTATGTGGGCTGATTGTCGGGCAGCAACTTCTCCGGCGGCAGAGCACCCATCGCAAGCTCGCGCGTGCGAGTAGTCCACGACGGCTTGGAGGTTGGAGCGACGCTCATGACCCTCCACCGCGGCGACGCGACGCCGCCCCTGGGAACGGAAGCGCGATCGCGAGGACGAAGACGACCAGCATCAGCCCGATCACGACGATGTTCGAGACCGACATTTGGAAGAAATGCCAATGCACGAGATGCGACGGATGGTTCAGATTGAAGACGGCTGCCAACATGCTCATGCTCCTCACCCTCGGAGCTGGACCGTCGTCCACCATACGCCTTTTAGCGCGGGCTATACGACACGGTAACCGCGGTCAAACCGGCCGGTGGCGTCGACGATCCAAGGGCCGGGCTGGGTACCTCTGTCGCCTCGAAGTCTAGGTAGCCCCCAGCGGCACGGCGGCGGCCTCATGCGATGCTCAGGACGCCGAGCGCGACGACGGAGACCGCGACGAGCGCGATCACGAGGGCCGTCAGAACCGAGTCGAGGCGACCGAGACGGTGAGCGCCCATCAGCTCGCTGTCGCGGGCGAGCGCTCGCAAGAAGGGCAGGATCGCGAGCAGCAGCACCGCGTTGAGCGCTTGGGAGAGGAAGAGGATCGGGATCAGTGGCGCGCCCGGAATGAGAACGATCGACACGGCGAGAAGGATGCTGACGCCGTACGCCCCATAGAAGAGCGGCGACCTGGCGGAGGCTGTCATTGAGATCGCAGCGTTGCCCAAAGGACTCCGCGACCGAATAGGCGGTTGAGAGTGGCACGATCGCGGCCGCGAGCAGGCCGGCCCCGACAAGCCCAAGCCCGAATAGGGTCTGCGCGGGAGCTGCCAGCGAGCGGCCGCAACGCAATTGCCGCGTCGCTCGCTTCGTGGATGTGTTGTCCGTTCGCGTGCAGCGTTGCAGCGCAGGCCACGACGATGAACACTCCGATGACGCCGGTCAGCAGCGCACCGCTGACAACGTCGACGCGCTCGTAGCCGAGATCCTTGATTTTCAGGCGCTTGTCGACCGCGTAGGACTGGATGAACGCGAGACCCCATGGTGCCAGCGTTGTCCCGAGCGTCGCGACTACCACCAGAATGCCGTGGCACGTGGAGGCAGGCTGGGGACCACGAGTCCGCGCGCCGTTGCGCCCCAGTCAGGACCCGCGAGCACTCCTGAGAAGATGTAGGCAACGAAGATCGCGCTCAGCGCCAAGAGCACGTGCTCGCCGAGCGCGAAGGACCCGCGCAGAATAAGCACGCTCACAGCGAGGGCAGCGGAACCGCGAGGTAGCGACTCGCGCCGGTGAGCACCTCCATGCCGGCGGCGACACCGGCGAACTCCGCGCAGATCGTGCCGACGTTCGCGACCACCAGCGCGCTGAGCGCGACCGTCGTCGCGCGGGTGCCGTAGCGCTCTCGTACGAGCCGCATCAAGCCCTTACCCGTCACGATCCCCGTGCGGGCCGCCAGCTCGTGGAAGACAATCAGTGCTGCCGTGGAGAGCGCCAGCACCCACAGCAACCGGTAGCCAAAGTCCGCACCGAGAATCGAATACGTCGTGATGCCGGCCGGATCATCATCGGATAGCCCGGCCAGCAGACCGGGCCCGAGGACGGCCAGGAGCGCCAGAAACCCTGCTCGGCGCCCGCGCAGCGAGGCGAGCCTCCGATGCGGGTGGCGAACAGCTAGATGAGGTGGAAAGGTTGGGAGCGAAGTGCCATGCGCGACGCGGATCTTGACGCTTATCCTGCACGAACCTCCGAGCACCCATGCGCAGGCACAACCACCCTGCCGCGACCTATCTACCTACCTGGGCCAAGCGCGGAGTTGTCGCCGGGCCCCCTGGCGCGGCGCCCACCTCTGTCGCGACGCGTGATGATCAGCGCGCCAGCGGCTCGCCGACACGGGTGGGCGCTACGCGCCCTGCGCGGCCCAGTAGGCCTCCGCCTCGGCCTCCATGACGGCCAAACGGGTGTAGTAGTCAGGGAACTCGTTGAGGTGCGCTCGTGCGATCTTTGCGGTCACGGTCACGTCGTCGTCGGTGACATTGGTCTCGAGATCCTGCGTGCCGTGCTCGAGCTCGACGTCCATCCCCATCCGAAACTGCTCGACCCCGAACGGCGATGTCAGCCACTCGATGCCGATCCGCTCGCCGGCCACGCGAGCCTCCTCAACGGTGAAGGGCGCCTTCTCGCTCATGCTACAGAGCCTAGCGACCTCATCAATGCCAGAGGGACCTCATAGCGGCGTGCGCGGGCAACTACAAGGGCCGGGGAATGGCCCTTCCTCCTTCCAAGTGCGGCCCCCTTTGCCATACAAGCGAGCGTCTCGATCAGTGGTCTTAGACGCTGCTCGCAAGGGACGAGCGACGAGAGGGGTGACCGCGCAAGGCCTGGCTGTTGCGGTCTCCTGCGCGAGCGAGCGTGATCGGGCAGCCGGTTGCGATGTCGGTCGATCCGTTCGACGTCTGGTCGCCGGTTGTCACTTCCTGGGACTTCGGCGACGGCAGCAGCGGCTTGGGCGCGACCGTCGACCACTGCTACAGCTCCCCTGGCGAGCGCACGGTGACGATCACCGGCACCGATCCGGCGGCAAACGCGACAAGCGCGTCACAGATGATCTCGATCGAGCCCAACCCCGAGCTCGGTACGGGAACTGATTCTTGTGCCGGCCCTGGGCCTCCCGATCAGCCCGGTCCTCCCAACCAGGCCGGTTCTCCCGACCGAGGTCCCCATCCCGGTCTGGCGGTGCCGGTCCTGTCCGATCTCCGGTAATCCCGCTCATGCTGGCCCACGCAAAGCGTTCGGCGCGGGTCGCGGCTGCCAGTCGGAACGACCTTACGCTTCAAGCTCGGTCGCCCAGCGCGGGTGCGGTTTGCGTTCTCGCAGATCGCTTCCGGTCGCAGGGAGGGCGCGCGCTGCGTCATGGTCACCAAAGCGAACGCTAGGAAGCCCCGGTGCGATCGCTACCAGGCTCGCGGCATTCTGGAGATTGCCGGCGAGGCCGGGGAGAACGTCTATGGCTTCCAAGGCAAGATTCGCGGGCGTACGCTTGAGCCGGGTCGCTACAGGTTGCTCCTCACCGCTTTCGCTGACGGCAAGACCTCAGCCGCCGCATCGATCGGGTTCACGATCACTCGCTGATCCACAGCGTCGGCGCGCTCTTGCTCGACCTTGGCGGCTGCACCTCCTCATCCCCAAGATCGCGAGAGCTAGCAGCGTCGAAAGGGCCGAGGAGGGTCGCTTCACGGGTGAACGCACGCTACTACCGACATCGGACCTGCTCCGCGATGGTTTCATCCACGGCAGGGCATTTGTCTGGGTATCTGACTTGGCCTACGCTGTAGTATGACCACATGGTGACCATATGAAGAGCATCGGAGTCAGGGAGTTCCGCGACCACGCCACGACCTACCTTTCTGGGTCTGATCCGGTCGCGGTCAGCAAGCACGGGCATGTGATCGGTTTCTACATCCCCCTAGAGCGCGACAAGGGCGAGGCCCAGCGTGCTGTTCTCAGGCTGGGAGAGACGGTTGAGCGAGTGCTCAAGGAGACCGGTATGAGCGAGGAGGAGTTGGCCGGTCTGCTTGATCTGCGGCGAGCGTTGCCCGAGTGATCGTTGTTGCTGACGCCAGTGTTCTCGTTGGTGAGCTACTGCGTAAGCGAGGTCGGGAACTCCTGCTGCACCACGATCTTTGCGTCCTCGTCGCGGAGCATCAGTGGGAGGAGACCGAGCACGAGTTGTCCCGGCGCTTGGATATTCTGGAGTCTCGGGAGAAGCTTACGTCCGAGCAGCGACTCGCTCTGGAGCGGGACGTGGACGATTTGATCGAGACGCGGGTCATCGAGGTTGTCCCGCGCGACACGTACGCCTCGCTGGAGCAGGCGGCCACAGAGCGAGTGCCGCGTGATCAGCGCGGCTGGCCCACTGTTGCCCTCGCGATGATGCTCGACGCGGGCATTCTGACCGGCGATAACGACTTTCTCGGCTGCGGGTGTCACACCTGGACGGTCGAGACGTTGCGCCGGGAGCTTGAGCGCCAGGCCGAAGCACGGCACGGACCAAGCAAGTAGCGCCACCGCCGACAGAACTGGCGCAATGACCGAGAGGTTGCATTCCTCATCAACCCGGGCAGGAGAGCCGATGGTCGGTGTCAAAAGCTGCAAAGCGGGGGGTAACCTCGGGATGGCAGCACGGGCTTCGGCAGGTAGGCCGGGGCGTGTGCAGCGCAGGCTGGAGCACTTCAGCCCAGACCAAGGCCCCTCTAAATAACAAGGAGTCGTGGTTTCTATGGGCCGGTTTGTCCGAAGAAAGGGGGTGCTGATCTCGATCGGCATTGTCGTTGGTCTGGCTATGGTGGGTATCGCGGTGGCCTACTTCACAAGCCTGGGTAGTGGCACGGGTACGGCTACGGTTGGGAGCAGCTCGAACGTGACGCTTCACGGCACGGTGGCGAGCGCGCTCGCTCCGGGTTCTTCCTCGACTGTGACCTTCACGGTCGATAACCCTTCCTCTGGCGCGGAGCTGGTCAAAACGATCCATCTGGCGAGCATCGCGCCTGACGCTGGCCACAGCAGCTGCAGCGTGGTTATTACGGGGGGCAACCCCGACTTCACGCTGCCGGATGTCGTCGCTAACCAGAGCATCGCGCCAGGGAATGGCCAGGCCGTGACTGCGACGGGGACACTGACCATGCGCGATACCGGCGTGAGCCAGGACGCTTGCCAAGGCGCCACGCTGACTTTGAATCTCACGAGCAACTAAGCAGGGCTCAGCTCTACCGGGAGCGCGCACTCGTGGGACGTCTGTCGAGAAAGACGGTCACACGATCCGGTGTATCAGTCGCTGTGGCGCTCGCCGTCGCTACGGGTGTTCTGGCGTATTTCACGACCACAGGCACGGGGAGCGCGTCTGGAGGCGTCACCGTGCTTGTGGCGCCCACGATCTCCTCTGCGACGCCAGGCGCGGGCACGGTTGCGCTTAGCTGGACCGTCGTCACCGCACCGGGCTCGGGGACGGTCTCCTACTACGTCAGCCGCGACGGCGGCGCACCGGAAGGCAACTGTCCGAGCTCCACGTCGAGCTCGACGGTGACGAGCTGCACCGACACTGGCGTCTCCGTCGGCACTCACAACTACACGGTAACGGCCGTGTGGCGCTCGTGGACAGCGACGAGCACGACCAGCTTAGCCACGGTCACATTCGGCCCGGCCACCCACTTCCTGGTTACAGCCGCGTCCACAACGCCGACGGTTGGTGTGGCCGATAACCTCACGCTCACCGCCAAGGACGAAGGAAACAACACGGTCGCCACCTATACCGGCTTGCATAACCTTACCTTCGAAGGCGCCGGTAACAGCGCGACTGGGAACCACCCGACGGTGACGAGCAGCACTGGCACTGTGACGAACTTTGGAGTTGTCACGGCGATCACGTTCACCAACGGTGTCGCGTCGGTGGCTGGCGCCAACAACGGTGTGATGAAGCTTTATAAGGCCGAAACCGCACTGGTAACCGTCACCGACGGGACGATCAACAACGGCAGTGGCCTGTCGGTAACGCCCGTCGCTGTCGCCGCGGCGAGCCTTTCATTGACGGCTTCCTCTACTACTCCGGCCGCTGGTGAAGCGGACAATCTCACGGTCACGGCACTCGACACGTACGGTAACACTGCTACTACCTACACCGGCTCGCACAATCTCACCTTCGGTGGCGCTGGCAACAGCCCGAGCGCCAGCAAACCGACGGTCACCAACAGCACTGGCACCGTCAAGACCTTCGGCACGGCCACGGCGACCACGTTCACCAATGGCGTCGCGTCGGTGGCTGGTGCGAACAACGGCGTAATGAAGCTTTATAAGGCCGAAACCGCACTGGTCACGGTCACCGACGGAACGATCAACAACGGCGGTGGCCTACCCTTCGCCGTCAGCTCTGCCGCGGCCGTGAGCCTGGGGCTCACAGCCGCAAGCACCACCCCGGCCGCTGGCGCGAGCGACAATCTCACGATCACTGCGACGGACACCTATGGCAACACTGTCACCGCCTACACTGGCTCGCACAACCTCACCTTCGGCGGCGCCGGCGCTGTCGGCTCGTCTACTCCGGCTGTAACAAACAGTGCGGGCGCCGCGACGAGCTTCGGTACGTCCACGGCGATCACGTTCACCAACGGTATTGCGTCGGTCGCTGGCGCTAACAACGGGATGATGACTCTATACAAGGCCGAAGCGGCAAAAGTCACCGTAACCGACGGAACGGTCAGCAACGGCGCCGGACTGACGGTCACCGTCAGTCCGCTCGCGGTGGCGAGCCTATCGTTGGCAGCCGCGTCCACGACGCCGACAGCTGGTGTGGCCGACAACCTGACGATCACCGCCAAGGACGCATATGGCAATACTGCTACCACCTACACCGGCTTGCACAACCTCACCTTCGAAGGTGCCGGTAACAGCGCGACTGGGAACCACCCGACGGTGACGAGCAGCACTGGCACTGTGACGAACTTCGGTACGTCCACGGCGATCACCTTCACCAATGGTGTCGCATCGGTGGCCGGCGCCAACAATGGCGTGATGAAGCTCTACAATGCCGAAACCTCACTGGTCACTGTCACCGACGGTACGGTCAGCAACGGCGCCGGCCTGTCGATCACCATCGCCGCTGCCGCGGCAGCTAGCTTTTCATTGGCGACTGCGTCTACTACTCCGGTCGCGGGTGAAGCGAACAATCTCACGGTCACGGCACTCGACGCGTTCGGTAACACCGCGACTACCTACACTGGCTCGCATAGTCTCACCTTTGGTGGCGCTGGCAACAGTCCGAGCGGCAGCAAACCGACGGTCACCAATAGCACTGGCACCGTCAAGAGCTTCGGCACGGTTACAGCGACCACGTTCACCAATGGCGTCGCGACGGTCGCTGGTGCTAACAACGGTGTGATGATCCTATACAACGCCGAAGCAGCAAACATTACTGTTGCCTCTGGTACGGTCAACAACGGTACGGGTCTCCCCGTCACCGTCAGCATTGCGGCGGCGGGGAGCCTGGGGCTTACCGCCGCGTCCGTTACCCCGACCGCGGGTGTGGCCGACAACCTCACGATCACCGCAAAGGACGCCTACGGCAACACCGTTATCACCTACACTGGCTCGCATAACCTCACCTTCGGTGGCGCCAGCACGCTCGGCTCGTTCACCCCGACCGTGACCAACAGCGCGGGCGCAGCGACGAGCCTCGGTGGGTCCACGGCGATCGCGTTCACCGACGGTGTCGCGTCGGTCGCTGGGGCAAACAACGGCGTGATGACCCTATACAAGACCGAAGCGGCGAAAATCACCGTCACCGACGGCACGCTCTCTAACGGCGCCGGTCTGACGGTCACCGTGGCCGCCGCGCCAGCGGCGAGTCTATCGCTCACCGCCGCGTCCGTCACCCCGACCGCGGGTGTGGCCGACAACCTCACGCTCACCGCCAAGGACCCATACGGCAACACTGTCACTACCTACACCGGCTCACACAACCTCACGTTCGAAGGTGCTGGCAATAGCGTGAACGGGAATCATCCGACGGTGATGAGCAGCGCTGGCACTGTGACGAATTTCGGTACGTCCACGGCGATCACCTTCACCAACGGCGTCGCGACGGTCGCTGGCGCCAACAATGGCGTGATGAAGCTCTATAGGGCCGAAACCTCACTGGTCACTGTCACCGACGGTACGGTCGGCAACGGCAGTGGCCTGTCGATCACCGTCGCTGCCGCCGCGGGGGCGAGTTTTTCATTGACAGCCGCGTCCACTACTCCGGTTGCGGGTGAGGCGGACAATCTCACGGTCACGGCACTCGACGCGTTCGGTAACACCGCGACCACCTACACTGGCTCGCACAACCTTACGTTCGCAGGCGCCGGCAACGGCCCGAACGGCACCAAGCCGACGGTCACTAATAGCACGGGCACCGCGACAAGCTTCGGTACGGTCACGGCGACCACATTCACCAACGGGATTGCCTCGGTCGCTGGCGCAAACAACGGCGTGATGATCCTATATAAGACCGAAACAGCAGCGATAACCGTTGCCTCCGGTGCGGTCAATAATGGCGCGGGCCTGTCTGTTACCGTCGCTTCAGGCTCACCGGCGCGCTTGGCATGGACACACGTGACCGTGAGCGCCGGCACCCTGAGCTCGCCTTGCCTGTTCGCATGTACGGTCACAACCCTCGGAAACTCCGGCACCCTTACTGCGAATGTAAGTGTCACCGACAACTCTGGGAACACGGTTAGCAGTCTGGGAGCCGGCCACACGGTCACCGTCTCTACCCCTTCCAGCGGCGTCGGTAGTGGTGGGAGCTTTACGGAACCGGCGGCGGGCACATCTGTCAACTTGACCATCAGCGGCACGAACACAGCGGATTCCACAGTTCAATTCATGTTCAAAGCCCAGGGCGGCGTCTGGGCCTCTGACACGATGACCGCCCAGACGCTCGCCGGCACCAGCTACACGAACGCGACCGCGACCCTGAACAAATAATCTTGAGGGCGCGTGTGCGGGTAGCGGCGACATGATAGCGCCACACCACTTCGCCGCTGTTTCAATCGTCGTTCTAATATGCGCAGATCAGGACCGTATGAGGCACGCCATACTCCAGCGAAACTGAGCGTGTTGGACGTACCGGAGGGGTCAAGGTGATCCTCATAACCCGAAGGTCGCGGGTTCGCGCTGTGGTGTCTGGGCTTATCCGGCGGGGGCATGGTGTAGGTGGTGATGGCGTAGGTGCTCGGCGGCCTCGGGCGCGCGCTCGGGGAGGTGCAGCAGGTCGAGGTAGACCTGCACTGAGGAGACAGTTGAGCCCATCGTGGGGGTACTCGCCGATGAAGACGCCGAGGTCGTCCGGTCCGACGAGCTGCACGTTGGCGCCCGGGGAGCCTTGGCGCAGCTCCAGGCGCTTGGCGGTGTCGCGGGGGTCGCCCTCGACGTAGACCGTGGTGAGGCGAAAGCGGGCGAAGTGGTCGATCGCCCACGCGGCTGGGAGCCCGGTGAACGCGTGGCGGACATCGAGCGCGCCAAGGCGCTCTGCGAGGTCGCGCGCGAGCTCGATCCCACTGCCGCTGAGGTGGCCGGTGAGGATGTCGTGGTGGGTGAAGCGGTAATCCTGCGCCCAGGCATCCAGCAGGCGGTCAGGGTCGCGTGGGCGCAGCTCGCGCTCGCGGCGCTCCAACAGCAGATCTTCGTCAAGTCGTCGCACGATACGCGAGACGCTGCCGTCATCAAGGCAGGTGGCCGTCACGAGCTCCTTCTGGCGCCACCACCGGCCAGGGTCCTCGAGTAGGACTCGCGTCACGCGGGCACTCTTGGGTGCGAACGGGGACGATGGCCGTCCTCGTGAGCGAAACTGGTTGGGGCGACCCTGGACCCGCACATAGAGATCGTCGCTGCGGACGTGGGCGTTACCGGATAGGTCGATCCAGCTGAGCCCCGCTTCCTCCGCCGCGCGGGCTCCCCCAGGAGTCATGTATGGCACCACTAGGACAAGAATCGTGTCGTCGCGTCGGAGGTCGAGCATCCGCCTCGCCGTGTCGGCGACGCGGCCGGGCTGGCTCGATACCTTGACCTGGAAAACCCAGCGATGGCCGCGCCCGTCGTAACCAACGAGATCGACCCCGTCATCCGCTGTGGAAGGCGCATCGAACCGCAGGCCAGGCTCGTCAAGCAGCTCAGCAAGGATCTCCGGCAGGCGATGGGTTGCCTCCCGCTCGATCGCCAACGCTCCTCCCTGCATTTATCGCTCCATTGCCATGATTTTGCGGCCGGATCTCTCGGGCCGCGCAAGTGACTGAGCTGCCCTCCGAGGGGTCCATGCTCAACACCTCCTACCGGGGCGCGCGGTCGGCTCGCTCTGCTCGAGCGCGGCGGGGCATGTAAAGGCTCGGCGGGACCGAACTCAGCGAGCAACGAGCTCGCCTGGGTGCGGTGTGGCCGGCAGCAGTGGGAAGTCGACATCGAAGCCGACCTGCAGAGCCTCGGCGACGGCCGCAAGCTGGCCGACTGTGGGATTGCCGCGGCCGGTCTCCAGCGCCGCTATGACCGGCTGGGAGACCTCCATGCGCTCGGCCAGCGCCAGCTGTGTCAGCCCCACGGCTTCGCGAGCGGCACGGATGCGCTGGCCGATGATCTGGGCGTGGATAGCTGAGCGACGGGTTCGGGGCATGGCCTCAGCGTGGATGCTGCGCGTGCCTGGCGGTGAGAGCCGGAGCGCGTCTCGCGCGTCGCACGGAGAACTGCTTGTCTACGGGCTCGATGATCTCCTCGGCGGTTACGCTCACGGCGCCGTTGCGGTAGGCGCTCGGTAGGTTGCGAGCCCACTCCTCGCCGTCGGTGTCGAAGTCGATCATACGGCCGTAGCGCTCGCTGTA
Organism: uncultured Solirubrobacterales bacterium; assembly: GCA_963726465.1. GTDB lineage: Bacteria > Actinomycetota > Thermoleophilia > Solirubrobacterales > Solirubrobacteraceae > Palsa-744. Next base: position 62,892 of record CAVSCQ010000034.1, on the reverse strand, counting down.
GACGGGCAGGCCGACCTGTACGTACCGTGCGTTGCCCGCGGTGACGTCGAGCTCCTGCCCTTTTATCTGCACGGTGGCGGCGAGGCGATCGACGAGCACCCCGCTGGGGCTGATCTCGTTGCTGAAGATGCTGAGACGGATCATGCTTGCACTCCTTTCCAAGAGCCAGTATAGCTCAAGAGGCTATGCGTGTCTATCAGAAGTCGGCCTCTCGCAGAATTGCTTGAGCGCGATCCATCCGCTCGACACGATCACGCAGCGCGTCTGCCCGATCCGCGGGCAGCAGCTGGGCAACGCCGAGCAGGCCCGTCAGATCGGCCTTGAGGCGCGCAACGGCCGCCTGCTCATGCGGAGCGAGGCTCGGGGACAGCGCTCCGAGACCGGTGTAGTCGAGCACCGGGCCGTGCTGCGGCGCGAAGCGACGCTGGCCGTAGCGCAATCTCTAAAAGACTCCGGCGGTCTCGTAGCCGTTGTGGAGATCGCCGGGACGCGCGAAGGCGTAGCCATGGTCGATCAGCCCCAGCGAAGCAGGTAGCGCGGCACGAAGGTTCTCGTCGTGCCGGTCCTGAGCGCCGATTAGCGCGTCGAAGAACGCCGCGTCGGCGATGAGCTGCTCGAAACCGACGCTTGGCTGCGGCAGCGAAGCCGAGCCGACCATGCCCAACATCACGGGCCCACTGGCACGAATGTCCGCAGTGCCAGGTGGGTCCTACCAGACCGCAGGCGCCACGAGCCCGCTCCACGGCGACCCCAGCTCACGCGCCAACCACCAGGCGGCTACCTCGTGGATACCGATGTCGACGATGCTGTCCTGCTGATAGGCGTGTGCAGTGGACAGGCTGACGCCGTTCAGAGGCTTGAAGAACAGAGGCCAGCGGCGCCCGCCATAGTCGGCGATGCCGCTGAGCACCGAGTTGACGTTGGGGCCCGCGATAACCGAACGGTGGGGGACATAATCGGGCGTGGGCGCATCGAGTATAAAGCGCTCGTCGGGATGGGTCAGTCTCGCCTGCGCGCCACGGACAGCGTCCAGACGCTCCCGATCTCCAGACACGAAATACATGCCGCAACCGTAACCACTCGCGGATAACCACGATCGCATGGCGCGGGAGGTGCCCGACCATGATCGTAGGCCGGCTGCCTGGGTTTACCACGAATATGGCAATACGGTTGTGGGGAGGCGGTGCTCTAGCCTGCGGGCTTGGCGCACGGGATGCAGCGTGAAAGGATCCTGTTGGAGCACTGGGCATGTCGGGCTCGGGTGGCCTCGCATTTCCGGGATGCGTGTGATAAGTCAGGAGCTGCTTGATGGAGGCCAAGCTCGTCAAGACGGAAACGCCGGCCATCTATCGGCGGCATGCGAAGGACTGCGATCGAGTCGGTCGTTGTGGGTGCCCCTATGTGGTCGTCTATCGCGGGAAGACGCGCACGTTTCTCCGTCTCGTGGAAGCTCGCGAAGGTAAGGCGGCCATGGAGCGTGAGGCGAAGCTGACGAGAGGGCATGCTCTCGGGCTGCACCGAGACGAGCCTCGCGACGGATGCCCTGACTGCGAGCGCGAACTTGCTGCGCGTGGTCAGGTCGCCCCGTTCTTCCACGCGTATGCGTTGGAGTGGGTCGAGCGCTATCAGGGCACCGGCCGACGGGGCTATCGGGAGGAAACGCGCGACGAAGATCGCCGCCTGCTGAAGCGCTACGCGCTGAAGTTCTTCGCTGCCGACCTGCGCGTCGGCTCACGTGGGACCGCGCCTGGTCTCCGAGTTCATCGGCTGGCTGGTCAAGCAGCCGAGCCAGCGGGGCGGCACGCTCTCGGACAAGTCCGTGAAGAACGCGCTGCAGCCCGTGTCCTCATGCCTGTCGACGGCTCGGCGCGAGGGTCTGATTGAGCACAACCCGTGTGACGATGCCGTGCTGCCTCATCGGTCGAGGATCGAGGAGGACGAGGAGGAGGACACGCGGCCGTTCCCTCGCCTCGAGCTCGAGGACGCAAACGGCGAGATCGAGATCGTCGAGAGCATGGAGCTTGTCGTCTCGCTCATCAATCCAAAGCACCGGTTGATGTTCGAACTGCTCGCGGCGACAGGCGTCCGTCGTTCGGAGCTGATCGCATTCAAGGTCCATGATCTGAGCTTGAACGGCGAGGAGCCATACGTGAAGATCCGTCGCCGCATCCGCCGTCGACGTGGGATGGGGCTCGTCGTGGGCGCGTTGAAGTCTCGCTACGCCAAGCGCGACCTACCGGTTCCGATCGAGGTGGCCGACCGGCTCAGGGCCCACATTGCTGGGCGCTCCCGGAACGACTGGGTGTTCGCCTCTGCGACCGGGGCGCCGCTTGACCCCGCCAACCTTGCTAACCGGGTGCTGGCGCCGGCGTGCGAGGAGGCCGCCGTCGAGTGGGCAGGCTTCCACACCTTCCGCCATACCGTCGCGTCGCGACTCTTCGCCGAAGGGCGCAACATCCTCCAGGTCCAGCGCTGGCTCGGACACCACTCCCCGAGCTTCACGCTCGACACCTATGTCCACCTGCTCGACAAGGACCTCGGGCGGCCCCTCGAGTCGCTTTGGGTCAAGGAAAAACCACGCCAAGGTCCAGAAAAACGCCGCAAGCGCGACAGTCGCCGCATCCACGAAAATGGTGGATTAGCGGGGCAAACGCCAGAGAGCCGCAAAGCGCGGCGCTCTGATCCCGGCTCATAACCCGAAGGTCGCAGGTTCGAATCCTGCCCCCGCTATGACAGTTGTCTGCAATTGCAGTGCCGAGCGAGCAGGGTCTGCCCCGGCATCGATGATAAGCCAGCGAGGTCGGATCATTTCGAGGCTGGATATACCGCGGGCCAACGACGGGGTCTCGGCGATTTTCGCGTCTGTTCTCAATGCGGAAGCGCTGGAGGCGGACAGTGGCGCGCTCGGTCTCGTCCGAGGCGATAGCGAGCGCCAGACCTACCGAGAGCGCTGCTCTTACCACCGTACGCAAGAGCGGCCAAAACCCGCTGCCTTCGGCCTGCGAGCATGAGCGCAGTGCCTCCGCGGCCGCGCCGGTCGGGTGCCATTGCGGCAGGTTCGACAGATATGGGGCACATCTCAGAACACATACTCCGAACGTTTCCACGAACCGAACTTAGGACGACGTTCGCATAAGATCGCTCCATGCAGTCGATTCTCGATCTGACGCTCGCAGGCGGCGACCTTCCACCAGGGCCGATCGAGGAAGAGCACGTGATCGAGCTCGCCCGGCAGCTCGAAGGGCGGTTGATCGACCAGGGCCGAAATTGGAGCGACGTGTCGCTTCTGCTGCTGCTCAACTCGAAGCAGATCCTCGCGGACTCCGGCGACGACCACGAGGGCGACGAGATCGACGATGAGGACAGCATTACTGCGTTGCAGAAGCAGTCCGATGTCAATCTGGTTTCCGGTCTGCGTGCCTTTTGCTCGGAGAGGGGCCACTTCCCGCCCCTGATCGGCACGACTGTGCACGCATTCTTCTACTCGGATCGAGGTCACGAGCAAGCCGACGTCACCGATGGGCTGCTGCTAGCCGCCTACTCAAGCGCTGTCTTGGATGCGATCCCTGTCGCAGTCGAGATCAGCACACGTCGGAATGATCGCAAGTACGCGGGGATCAACGCCGTGCAGAAGTGCGTGAAGAGCTACCGCGACGAGATGGCCGCGACGTATGGCAAAGCGCCGCGGGCGGCCGAGGTGTTCCGCGAGACGACGGGCATCCTGTTCACGTCGGGAAGCGGTCACATCGGGGCCAAGCAATTCATCGACTTCACCGACTGTTATGCGGTCGGGCAGGAGTTGCGTAACGACGCGAGCGGGGCACAGATCGTCGGTGGCTGCTCAAGCAATCGTCATCCTAAGCAGCTTCAGTGCATCTATTACGCAAAGCTCGACCGTGGCAGCGAGGTCTACGACTTCACGTACGACCACGCGGCAATTGCGACGTTCCTGCCCTACTCACCGTCGGAATATCTGTTGCAGCACCCTTTCGCCTTGGTCAACCAGGAGCCACTCCGACTGGAGTTCAACGACAAGGACCAATACGACGAGGGTCGCTACTTCTACATCGAGCGGATCAACGGATTGGAGCCTATGGACTTCCTCGTCGACTACTGGGATGTCTCACGCGACGAGATGCTGACGATGATGGAGGAAGGCACGCCGATCCCGGCCGAGATGAAGACATTCGAGTACACGATCGCCTCCGCGCTGAGCCCGTTTGAGCGTGCTATCTGGCCGAACGTTCCGATCTGGTTCGATGAGGTCGACGGCAAGGCACTACTTCGCCTCGTTCGCGCTGAGGCGCAGGGCAGCCCGTACTACCTAATGCAGATGAAGCGCGACGGACTTCGCGAGAATGTGCAGTCGCTGGCGGCGCACTTCGACCGAAACATCGGCGAGGAGGCGTCAGTCGTCTGTTTCCTGTGCGAGAGCCGGAAGTATCTGCTCGACGCCATCGACAGCAACATGGAGGCAGACACCGTACTCGCGTCGATGCCGGAAGCTCACGTCAAGCTCGGCATCTACCTCAACGGGGAGTACGCCGTCGGCCCTAGCGATTCGATTGGCTATCACAACTTCACCCAGATCGCGGCAATCACGCCGACGCGCACGGTCTTGGAGCTACCGGGAGGACTTCGGGATCAGGTCGAGGCACGCCAGCGTCGGGAGCGCGTGGCCGTAATCCTTTCGGCGATTGCCCCCGAGCAAGAGGCTGTGTTGGGACTGCTCGCCGGTACCGATGAGCAGGTACACCACGGGACTGTCTACACAAGCGGCCGGTATAAATCACGGACGAGCAATTGGACGGTGCACACGGTGCTAGTCGGTGCTGGTGGCGACCGCGCGTCGCTGGAGGCGGAGCGGGCGATCAGCCGATTCGGCCCCGAGGTCGTGCTGTTTGTGGGCGTCGGCGGTGGCATAAAGGACGTCTCGCTGGGCGATGTTGTAGTCGCGACCGACATCTATGGATATGAGGCGGGCAAGGCGGGTGACCGTTTTATCTCGCGGCCGCGCGTTGGACGGTCGAACTACGCGCTCGTGCAGAGGGCCGAGCGTGAGCGCCAGTCCGATGCCTGGTTTGGGGCGGCTGACGCTCCGGCCGTCGTTGTCGCGCCGATCGTCGCCGGTGCGAAGGTCGTGGCATCGTCGCGCTCGCCGACATACAGGTTCATCCGCGCGCATTACGATCAGGCAGTGGCCGTCGAGATGGAGGGGGCGGGCTTCCTCGAAGCGGCCCACGCTAATCCCGACGTGCAGGCGCTCGTGATCCGAGGAATATCCGACCTGTTGGACGACAAGGATGAGTCGGATCGTGACGGGTGGCAGCGTCGTGCTGCTGATCACGCAGCCCGCTTCGCGGTTCAGATTCTCAAGAAGATCTAGGTCCGCCCGCAGGCAACTCGCAAGGCGCCGCTGGGCGTCACAGATCCGGTGGCGAATCGCCTTTGTGATGGAGTGCCCTGCCCGGAGCCAGGACTAGTTGTCGCAGATCGCGTCTACGAACTGACGCGCCACCTTCTTCACTGGGCGTCGGCCATCGCGATGTCGTCCTATTGGATTGCGCGGGTTGCATGGTGAGTCTCGCGGCCTGCGAATCCGAGTCCTGGGCGCCCGTCGAACCGCTGCACGTCCGGCCGATCTTGCTCCACCCAATGCAGGAAGGCATATGCGGCCCAGCCGCTCCGCAAGATGTCTCGCCAATGAGGTACCTCTCGACCACGCATGAGAATCCCGTCGCCTGGCATCAAGGACCGCTTGATCTGCTTGCCCGACAGATCGCGCGCATGAAGCGCCCAGTCGGCACCGTCGAGCATGCCAATGATCGCCAACGACAGCGTGTACTCGCACGTCTCTCGATCGAGGTGCGCAGCAAGCTCCGAGCCGGCCAGATAGACCCTCAGGTAGCCATAGCTCGGCTCGACCGCCCGCGTAAGAACACACGAGACGCGAGGCGTCAGCAGTCCAAACAGGCTCTCGACGAGCGGATCGCCATAAATCGCGTAGGCGTTCGACCTCCCTGGCTCTCTCGGCATCGTCCCGGATGCCAACCGAAGATTGACGTAGCGCTGGACGACGGTCAGAACCTCGACTTGCAACAACGCCGGCAAGAGCCATACGCCGTCGTGGGAGTCGTCCGCGGTCATCGAAAGGGTGGGCCGCAGATCCATGAGACGAGACTGAGGCGCTGGCCTTTCGTGACAGGCGTCAGGCGGTGGGGCAGGTAGGCGGGAAACACCACCGCTGCGCCAGGTTGCAGATCCACCGAGTGCGGGTTCACGCCTGGCCTGAACTGCAAGACGCCCCCTTCGTCCGCGCGGTCGATCTCGATGGCCACCGAGACCTTGCGTAGCGCCGACTGCTTTGCCCCGAGATCCAAATGCCAATCGAAGGCTCCCAGTTCGGCATCCTGGTAGCTACTCAGTTGCAGAGCCTTGTGAGGCCCCAACAGCTCGAAGTTCCAGTCCCCGGCTTGGTTCGCTGCATGAGCGAGCGAGAAAACCCGCGAGAAGAGCCACGAAGTCTCCTCAGACATGCCAAGCCATGCCACGCGCGAGCGTCGTACTTCTGGACGGTGCGCCCCTCCGCCGACGAGCCCTGCTTCGGTCGAAGCGTCCAATCGCCCGAAGTACTCACGCACGCGGGTGCGCTCCTCCTCGGAAAGGCCGCCGGATCCCGGACAAAAGACCAGCGGCTCGTCCATCTCGATCTCGGTCGGCTACAGGTCGCTCGGGCGCGGATGGCGTCTAGAGCAGGTTTGGCGATCCGTCCGGGCCGCTCGGATTACCGTACGGGCCGGTCTCTGTGCTCGGGCTATCTGGGGCGTCGGTTGGATCAGATCCTGCTTTGGGCATGGGAGCCGGGACAAAGGACTCGACATCGTCATCCAAAGAGACGCGAAGCACATCAGCGACGGTTCTCGCGCTTGTAGGCATGGGGCCATCCCCTTTATTCGGAATTGAACCGAGATGTCGACTCAGCATAGACCGTAGTGGCAACTGGTGCATCAGCCTGATAACGGGGTCAGCCACCCTAGACTTAGCGGGTGTCCTGTAGTCTCCGGCTAGAACGCCTTTCTAGGACGACACGGGCTCTCTGAGTAGGCATGACTGCTCGACTCTGTGGGCTAGGGCCGCGGTTCGCGGGCCGTCTGCGGTCGCAGGATTGGGTATCAATCCCGCCTGAGATTCGAGACCGTGACAGGGACGAACGGAGAGATTCGCGTCGCATCCCAGCGGACGACCTAGCATTGTCGCAAACTCGTCCTGTCTACGCCTGTGAATCGTACGTCTCGCAGGTCGCAGCTATTTCCAGCACGAACGGTGGCGGCAACATGAGCAGTCTCGTCGCTTGGCATCGGGGTGTGTCCTATCGGTGCTGGCATCGAAGGTCGGGCCAGTCCTGGGCGTCACCGATATAGCGGGCGAAAGCGCGCGGAAGGACGTGCTGATGGAATCCCGGTCTACGTGCCTCTTCGTGACGATGACTTGATGCTGTCTGCACGCGCGGCCCAAGCGTTCGCCGCGCGCGGCGAGTACCGAATGGGACATGAGACCGTGGTCGTGCTCGGGCAGTCCGACACGTCTTGGGCGATGGTCTCCCGGCACGAGCAGACGCATCTTGAGCTGAACCTCATGACCACCTTTGGTCTGCTGCTTCGAGTACTCGCAACCGACGACTGGCGAAGAAGTCGCAACGAGGACGTTTTGCCGCAGTTCCTCCAGCGGTGCAGAACGACGCACGAGATCGTCGCGACTACGGCTGGAGTCTGGTGGACGAGCCGCGCGAGTGATAGCTTCCTCGACGAGTATCCAGACTACGTCCGCCATCTCGACGCGGGAGTCGAGATAAGCCAGGGTTTGTTGCCGGGAAGCTACGCTGCGATCGCCGCGGTCTTCTGCGCCGGGCTCGTGGCGATGCAGGCGCCTCTCGGGCAATACTTGGCGGATAAGCCCCTGTCTGCTGCGTCGTTGCCGCAAGCGGCGTGGCCCGATCACCGGCTGGCCGTACTGCGGCGCGCACACCTATCTCTGGATGAGGTAGATGTCGACATTCCGACCTCCTGGATCAGCGGACGAGTGACCGAGGTCGACGCGAGCGTTCATGACCACCAGCGTCGTTGGGGTCTGATGGCCAGCGCGTACTATCAGGCCTTCCAACACATTCTTGAACGCGATGGCATCGTCAGTCAGCCGTACGACAACGTCGATCCCGCGGTAGAGCGCTGGGCCGATACGGTCATCGACGCCAGGAGCATTGTCATGCCGAGGCAGTACACCGGGCCGTCTGCGACGGGTCCCGAGGACCCGCACTGGCAGGTTGCTGCCAGCGATCGGGAGCAGGTGCAGCTACGTTCGGGACGTCGTCTCGTCGCCTTTCAAGCTAGCGCCCTCGCGGACACACCCACGCGTGAACATTCGTTTTGCCTCTCGCATCTCGTCGGTGGTCCCAAAGACGACAAAAGCGTCCTTGTCGTCGTGCGTCCTCTTGCCACTCTTCTCCGTCAATACCGCGTGGACCGACCAACCCGAGCCTTGCTCGAACAAGCAGCTATCGCAGGAGTTGTGACCGCGGTGCGCGTGGAGATCGTGGCCGCCGGTGAACTGACGACCGTCCTCGCGACCCTCGACTACCCGAATGACTTCAAGCGGATCGGCGCGCTTGCTTCGCGAAACGGGCTTCTCGGATCCGTTTCCATGGCGTGCATGAGCGCTTGGCCGTGGCTGGCGGCCATGACCCCCACGCTGGGCAGGAGGGCTCACGTGACCGTCCTAATGGATACGCCGAGACGACATCTAGTCGACCATCTGGAGCGAACACACGAGAGTGTGGGTTACGACACGCTCCAGATGAGCAACCCTGGAGGGCCACCGATCTACGTGCTTGCGTTGCGACTTCCGGACTTCGAGGTCTTCGTAGACCGACCGTACGTCGTAGTTGGCAGTGAGCATGCGGTTCGTGGTCTCGAGGTCGTGCTCGAGTACTCGTCAACAATCAACTCGAATAGGGTCGAAGGACTTGGTGGGCAGCCCGACAAATCTCTGGCGACTCTCGTACGACTTCTCAACGAGGAGCCGACTTTCGATGCGCTCGGGTGGACCGACCTGTGGTCATCTGCGAAGCCCTGATCCAAGCTCATGCGAAGCTCCTGGGATGAGCCCGGAGGCTCGTCTCTCGATCGAGAGACGCTCGGACGATGCAGAGCCGCAGTCGCGATTCGTGATGGCAGTTAGACAGGCGACACCTCCACAGGCGAATGTCTTCAACCAGCTCATGGGGCTTTGAGGCGAATCGGGTCCTCGCCATCGGCGAAGCCAGTCTGGCGAAGGCGCTCGATGAAATCGGCGAAGTCGTAGCGGTTGATCTGCGCGCGGACGTGGTCGGGCAGGGCAGCGTAGAGCTCGTCCTCGGAGCCGAGGCTGGTCTTGGCGCGGATCTCGACGAGAAGCCGGCGCTCACCCGCTCCCAGTTCGATGCGCTCGATCTCGATCACCGCTGGCAAGATGGCAGTCGCAAGACCGATCGCGAACTCACCGAGTCCCTGGGTGGTGAGAACGCCACCAACTAGCGCTGTAAGCACAGCGGTTCTGACCGCAGTTGTGCGAAGGTCAATCGACCACTGTCCCGCGCGCAAGGCAAGACCATCGTCGCGTTCGGTAGACGGCGAGACAGCGTCGAGAAACTCGGAGAACCGTTGTTCGTCGATGGCTCCAATCAGCGCCCAAAGCCGCCTGAGGGCATCGAGGTCAGCCACGTCTCCGACATGTGCGGCATCGAGGAGTGGCTGAAGCTGGTCATCGGTGGCGCCCACGGTCCCTAAAGGTTGGCAGAAGCCAATCGGGACAACCGAAGATCCGTCATACGCGGCGGATGGGGCAACGCCCCTAAATGCGGGTCCAGTTGACCGGGTGGCTCGCGCCGTTGAGACGTCCGCTCGCCCCCTTTCTCGCCAATAGCAGGCACGTCCCCGGCCTGAGACGGGCTGCTTGAGACGAGAAGAGGAGGTCGAGGTCGTCGCCTTTTGCCTGGCGCGGCGGCCCTGGAGCACCCTCCCGGCCTTGTCGGCGCCCCCCAGTCCGATGCTACGACCCAGGCCAGCCGGGCACGGCTCGACCCACGGGTACCGAGAGGTCGCTAATGGGAGCGGATCGCTCCCCCGCTACTTCGTTAATCTGCGACCGGCTGGCGGGGCGGTCGTTTCGGCCCCCGGAAGGCCAGGCCGGTTTAGCGGTCATGCCCGACCCCGGGGGGTGTGTTGCTGTCGATGAGTTGGTACGCACCAGTTGTTTCACGCGTCAGCAAGCCAAGCGCCTCGAGCTCGACTGCCCACTTTTCTGCCGTGGTCTCCGAGACTCCCATGGCATCTGCAAGTTGTCGTGCAGTTCGTGGACGGTACGAGTCAGGGAAGGACACCAAAACCGAAAGGTGGCGCAGCCGTATCGGCCGCGCCTGGGGGAGTCTGGCGGGGCGGATGTCGGAGTCACTCATTTTGGGTGCTCCGTCAGGCCGAATCCCGTTAGAGATGCCATTGCCGGCCTATGGCGTCGTGAGTGTGCAACAACCGGAATTCGGTCACGTGGTCCGGTAGTGTCCAATACTCCATGCGCGGTGCGCCGCCGCCTTCGCCAACCTTGCACAGCCAGGGTTTTGCTTGGCTATCGCGCCTGTCCTGCGGAGTCGTGCGAGTCTTTAGCTGGTGGGCGTCCAGCCCACGGAGCTGTCCCGCACGACTGCAAGCGACCATCGTGCAAACGAACGCGACTCGCTCCGCGGACACCAACGCACCGAGCCTTTCTACGGTGTCGAGAAAGCGCGGACCGAACTTGTACTTGCCGAGCGGGTGAGCGTGGCGGTCAACATCGTTCATAGAGTCAAGCCATTCTCGGGAGATCAGCCGATGCAGCTTTTCCGCGTGATCCATCTTGCGTACTGCGTCTATCTCGGCTGGGCTCACCCCGGCATCTCGTAGTGCCCGGAGCTGTCTCTCGGCGAGGTCGAGTCGTGTGGCTACTGCCTCGGCGCTGGCTGCTGCCGCCTTGGCGTCGGCTCTCGCGGCATCGCGTTGGCGTAGGTGCTGTGCGGCTTCCTGTTCAGCCCTCCGCAGATTTCGTTGGATCGGCCGAAGATACCGCCGAACCGTAGGGCGACTCAGCTCGTAAGTTTTTACGAATCTCTCAAGGCGGGCTGTGGGCTCCTCATCAGCAACGTAGGGCACGAGAGGATGGTCAGCCGGATCGCTCTCTGGCGTTACACCGGGCCACCAGATACGTGCAGAACCCCCGCCGACGGCAAGTGCTGCTCCGACCGAGTCCGCGAAGCGTCGACAGATGTACGTGCTACCGAGTACATAAATCGGGATAGGCTCCGCCAGCACCATCCAAATAGCCCCGGGGGCAAAGACGGGCTGCTCAGATTCGCCAGGCAGCGTCAGTGCGACCAAGGCACCGAGACGGTCCCGGCGGCGTATCTCGTTGGTCAAGCGCCTCACGTCGCGCCGGACGCCAACGATGGTCAGGGACCGCGTAGAGTCTTCCCAGTCGGCTGATATCTCTGCTCGACCAGGCGCGTAGACCGTTTTAGTGGTGGTCATCTATCGGCCCTCGATTCGTGCCCAAGCGAGAACCTGATCGGCGTTGCTCTCGGGGGTCTCGATCGGGTAGAAGACGTGCTTGATGAGCCCGCCGCGTACCACGAGCGCGAGTCGCCGGTACACCCGCTCGTCCCCTCGGTCAATCGTAGGTAGACGAAGCGCGTCAGCAAGTTGGAGCGTCGCATCGCTCAGTAGTGCGTGGGCCAGTTTGTTCTGTTGGGAGATAGCGTTCAGGGACTCCGGAGGCTGGCTGGTTATGCCGAGTATGAGAAGACCCCGCCTGAACAGGTCGTCGCGGCGGTCCCTGAATCCCTGATGCTGGGCAGCGTCTGCCATTGGGCTGTCAGTGTCGCCGCCGCGTTGTGCAACGCGATCTCCTGGGAAAAGGTAAATCGCAGCGTTACGTTCCGCGTATTCAGCGAGCGGTATCGGCTCACCGTTCTTCGTGCACAGGGCGAGCGCGGGTGGTATCGCTTGGCCGGTCAGCGTTTCTCTGAGGCGACGTGCTTCTTCGCGACGAGATGACCAGGTGCGGGGCGGGCGCGCTAGCCGTCGTGACACCATGAGTGGATCAACGGGTTGCCGGCGGTTGGTTGGTGTGCGGCTGCCGACTGTCTGGCGAGTGTGTTCAGGTCAACTCCCGTTGGCAGCGATAATCGGCCGCCGATATTGCTGGGTGCGCACCTGTGGGTCGAACGGCGGTCCCCTGCCGCCGTTCGACCCACCACGAGTCGGTGTATCCTCTGGACCCGAGGGCGCGGGTCGCGTTCCGCGCCTGGCGATGCGTGGCGTTGCATGGAGGCGAGCAGTTTTGCGGTGACGGCCACCAAGGGGAAATGGCCTGCTGCTCGTCTCCGGGCACACTGGGCTACAGGTCGCCCGCGCGGAGTGTCGTCTGCCAACTCGCAGGCGCTCGGCCATGGGGCTCGCCTCCGCCCGCTGTGATGGCCAACCTGTGTATATGTGCCTCGTAGCAACACGCGCGAACATCATGACGCCCGATTAGCAGATTTTGGTGGGGGTGCGCAAAAGTTCTGTTGTATATAAAGGGAAACGTTTGTTTAGATGTCATTTTTGTTTATTTAAGTAGAGACGGGCGTGCGTAAGCGCAAGGTGGCCCGAGCGGTGACCCCCTTCCGCGCGCGTAGAAGGATCCGGCACCCGCGTCCTGGGGTCACGATCACACTGCGCCAGCGAGGCGGCTCGATGACCCGGTCTGCGGGTCGAAGGACTCTCTCCGCCACTAGCTCGCGTAGGACGGCTTGCATCTCGAGCGTCGCCAGGCGATGCCCGATACATCGCTTTGGCCCGCCTCCCCAGGGCAACCATGAGCGCGGGTCCGGCGGGCGGTCAATGAATCTCTCGGGATGGAAGCGCTCGGGTTCGGGAAAGAGGCTTGCCTGATGATGCATCAAATAGATACATCCAACGAGTTGTGCAGGCGGCTCGTAGAAGGTACCTGCTATTTCCGTCGTACGTGCGACCGCGCGCGGAATTGTGAACAGAAAGACCGGGCGATGGCGCATTACCTCACGGATTGTGGCGAGTAGGTATGACTCGCCGCCACGGTCGAGCTCGTCGCGCAACGTGCTGAGTACCCGCGCATCGTGTGCGAGAAGTTGCAGCGCCCATGCCAACTCGGAGGCCGTCGTCTCATGCCCGGCGACGATCACGCTCATCAGGTTGTCCCGCACCCGGGCTGCACTCATACGGTGGTCTCCGCGGTCGGCTTGGAGCAAGGTGAGCAATCCCGTCGAGCGCGCATCGCCGTGCACCTCGTCAGCAATCAGCCCTTCGAGAAGGTGGTCAACATGGGCGCGCTCCCGCAGAAAGGATCGCCAATACGATCGCCAACGCGGCAGGCTGCGTAGCTGAGGTTCTTGCAACGCGAGCCCGCCCGTCACGGATAGCATCCTGAGTAGCCTAAGGTGCAACTCACTTAGCCGGGGGTCCTCGGCGCCAAAGATCGCCGTCAATACCACTCTTAGGGTCAGGGAGCGCAGCCGAGTGTGAGCGGCGAATGCTCCGTCTGTCGGCCATGTCGCGATCTCTCGCTGTGCGATATCCTTCACCATGGCCGTGTGCCCGGCGACCGCGCTGTCGTGAAACGCGGGCATTATCACTTTGCGAACCTCGAGATGTTCCTGTTCCTCTAAGAGCATGAATGACTGGGCACCCACTAGAGGCTCAATCACGGAGGCACCGGCGCCCGGATGTAGAACCTCCGGGCGCGCACCGACGATCGCACCGATGTCTGATGGGTCTGACATGAACACCATCGGCGGCTTGCGAAATGGGTAAATCGTGAAACGGCTTCCGATGCGGCGCTGGCACAACTCAAGGTAGGCGTGCGGAGCGCGCCAGAATGCGAGCGTCTGGACCGGTGAGGGGACGGGGAGGCTCAGCGGGAGCGAGCTGTATCGCGCGTGCTGCCGATCGTCTATGTGGTACTGGACGTGTGAAGCGATTCCGTTGCTGTTTGTCATGGTGTCTCCTTGTTAGGTGGATCGTTGTTTGTAGAAGTGGCGCCAGGCGCGCAGCACTGGCAGAAGTGAGCGGGTAAGCGAACCCCCCGCAAGTGCCAGCTCGCGAGTCGTGTCGCGCAGTTGGGGGGTCCGGGCGTTGTCCTTAGACAGGTACATGGCGACCATGCAGCTGAAGATCACGATGTGGCGGTAATTATTGGTGAGACACTGCGTTTCCTGGAGGGAACGCTCGATTAGCGCGCTGATGCGCTGGGTGGCGGTTGCCAGGCTGGGGTAATGAGCGATGTAGCTGTGATCGCCGGCAGCGGAGTCCTCCGCCATGTCTCCGTAGCTGTCGAGCATCGTGCCGGTGAGGGAGATCCACGGCAGGTATGCGGCGTGCACGGCTCGAGCTTGCTCGGCGGTGCAGCCCGGCTCTGCGGCCTGCGCGAGTAGCGCGAGGATCGTTAGCCATGCGCTTGCGCCTCCCGTCCACTCCCACCAGGACAGGCCACTGGCGAGGGGGAAGTGAGTGGTGGCCCACTGCTCGAGTGCCGCGTCGCGGCGCTCAGGGTCTAGCTCGTGGTTGAGGCCGAGGACCTGTGTCAAGCCGGCGGCGTGAAGTATCCCGGGCTTGACCGCCTCGTAGGAGGGCAGGAGGACGCATGCCTCGCGGCACGTCTGCAGCAGCGTCGTTAGATAACCGCCGTCGTCTGACCACGGGTGATATCGGTAATAGTCGGCTAGAGCGGTGGCCGGGTTCAATGCGTCGATCAGCGCACGGTGTAGGTGAAGCCCGTTGGCGATTCCGACGTTTGCTCCGCGCTCGCTGGTGCAATCGAGGTAGTCCGCGAGGATCTCGTAGGCGACGAGCAGACGCAGCAGCACTGGTGAGCGGGTGCGCGGCAGAGTCCAGAACAGCGCGGCACCGTCGATGTTGGCGCGCTTGCGCAGGATCGCGGCCTCGGCGTCCTCGCGAAGGACACGATCGGGTATGAGTGCAGCCAGGGTGCTCCAGTGCTCGACCTCACGGGAGACGAGCCGTAGCCCCCAGATCAGCTCACGGCCTGCGGCGGCAGTCAGTGCGGCTATCTGGCGCCGTGAAAGCGGCGCCGCGCCGGCAGGTTGTCTAGTCGGTGGCGGCGGGGCTGACCAGCGTGGGACGAACGCTGGCGGCAAAGGCTCCGGGGATGGCAACGATCGCGAGCGCGGCGGCGCTAACGATCGCGAATCGAACAACGGCGATCACCGCCCCGGTCGAAAAGTCGATGGGAAAGCCTGTGACCGTTGCCAGCGCATGCGAGATCACGAGCTGGCCGAAGATCCCGAACGCAGCCCCGATGGAGCAGCCGGCCCCCAGGAGTACGGCGCTCTCGAAAAAGAGTGACAGCCACATGGTCCCCATCCCAGGTCCCTGACGCTTGACATAACCGATCTTCCCACGCCGTTGCCACACCATTGATGTCATCACTCCAGCCATCGCGAGTATCGCTGCGAGCATGACCAGCTTCGCGATTTGGCTGAGCCGGTCTAGTCCTTGATGGCTGATCGTTCGCCAATCATTCGCGCGCTGGCCGGCGGTCTGCACCGCGAGGCCCGAGTCTGGACCCAACGCTCGTGCTACTTCGGTGCGCCCCTGGGTCGGAGACACGCCGGGGTGCAGCGCGACCATCAGAGCGCTCGCCGCTTGTGTGCCCCACGCTTGCGCGTAGTCAGCGGCGTTGATGATGATTGCGCCGGGAGGCCATCCGCCGTTGGTACTGAGCGCGGCGACCTTGAAGCGGGTGGGATGGGGAGACGGGAGGGTGAAGCTATCGCCTATATGCAGATGCCTTTCTTGGGCGATGGCTTCTGAGACAACGGCCCATCCGTGTCCGCGCAATTGGCCGGATGCGCGCGCTAGGTCGCCTTCAGTGATTTGGCCCGGTGGGATAGGTTGAGAAGACGTAGCGGGGGGCGCGATGATCCAGACGCGGCGGTCGCCGAGGTTAAGGAATCCGCCACGGTAGATATTGACTTGTCGAACGCCTGGTATATGCCTCAGCACGCCGGCGACGACGGTTAAGGAATCGCGTCGTGCCCAGCGTGTTGTTCACTCCGGCTGGTGACACCCACAGGTTCGCGACCTCGTTCACTTCGGTGGCGGTCTTGTCAAGACCGTGTTCGAGGTTGGTTCGGGCGCCAGAAATCGCTACGGAGCCGAACACGGCGATCGCTCCGGTTGCGGCCACCGCGCTCGCTCGAGATCGAGTGACAGGGTCTCGGAGAGCGCTTACGGCGAGTTTGGTGGAGGCGAGCTGAAGCGGGCGCTGTATGACATCGAAGACAGTGATGACGCCGCCAAAGAGGAACGGGAGCAGGCACAGCAGGGCGGCGAGCAAGGTGAGGTTTGCGACGACAGCGGACTGGGGGCGTAGAACAAGGATGAGCGTGGTCACGACGAGTGATGCGGCTCCCGCGCCAAGCATGAGGCTGGTCCAGCGGCGCGGTGTGTCTTCGATGGATGCGACCTGTCGTAGGGAACCCGTCAGGGCAAGGCGAAGCGGTGCGAATATGCCGACGAATGCGGCTATCAGACCGACCCCTATTGCGAGCGCGATGGTCGGCGCGGTGACCTGTCTCTCCTGGCCGACTGGAAAGGCGAAAGATAGGTAGCCCGGCTGGCTGTGGAAGACGTGCTCGGACAGAGCCTCGCCCAGCACCAGGCCGAGTGCGACTGCGAGTAGGCCGAGAAGCGCTGCTTCCCAACAAAGGAATTGGGTGATCGCTGTGCCCTCAGTGCCGCGAACTCGCATCCCCCGGATGAACTTGCGTCGTTCGGGAACGGTCAAGAGAATGGCGGTGAACGCAAACAGGAAGCCCACGAACGCCGATATCGCTGAGAACAGGCCCTCTCCTTGCTCGGAAGGGGCCGAGGCGACGGCGAAGAGTCGTGCATCGAAGTTCGACGGCTCCAGCGTTAGGTTTTCTTGTTCTGCGAGTCGTCGCAGGCTGGCCTTCGCTCGGGCCTCTTGGCCATGACGGGCCTGGACGAAGATTCGGGTCACGCGTCCCGGGGTCCCGGCAAGCTTCTGCGCGTAAGCAATAGGGGCGAAAGCGATCTGACTGCTCGCAAGCGCCCCGATGGCGCTGTGGTCCAGTACGGCGCCTACTGTTGTTCGCTGCACGGTTGCGCCAACGTGGAGCGTCAGGGGCTCATACGCTTCCACTCCGACCTGTGTTGCCAGTGCTGTTGGCAGCGCGATGGTTTCCTGGCGTTCGAGGAATTTTGTGCTGAAGCGTCTCGGTAGCGCTCCAGCGCGGACGAAGCTCGGGTTAGCTCCGACGAGATCGACGGAGACTTCGCCTTTGGGTCCTATCGCGGTCGCGGATTGCTCAAGTAGGGGCAAGGCAGCCTTGACACCGGGCAGGCGCCCCACTCGCGGGACCAGTTGTTGGCTGAATCCTTCCGGGTTGCCGGAGTCCAACTGGAACTGTGTGGAGCCGACGATTCCCTCGGTTAGTGAGCTCACCGAGGAGTTCAGTGTGGTTGACGCGACCTGCGAAGCGAACAGCAGCGCAACCCCAGTGGCGAGGCCGAGTACGGCCAGCAGTTGTTGGATGAGCACCGCCGGGCTCTGCAGCCATGCCTTTTGGTTATAGAGGACCTCTCTCCACGACATCCACGGGCGCGCTCGCGGGTCCTGGCGTTCCGCGTTCGTGTAGACCAACGTCGGCGGTGATGATCATCGCCTGGCGGCGTTAGTGGCTTGAGGGGGGCCTTGGGCTTGGTCATGCTGATGTCCGCACTCTGGTGTCGTATGCAAGTGCTTCCTGTCGGTAGTCGTGGAGGCGGCCGTCGCGGAGTTCATGTATCCGGTCTGCGTGTGCGACGGCCTGCGGGCTGTGACTGACGAGAAGGACGGACGTGCCGCGCTCGCGGCAGAGGCCTCTGAGAAGTTCGAGGATTTCCCGACTTCGCGGTGGATCGAGGTGGCCGGTGGGCTCGTCGGCGAGAACCAACTTTGGGTTCAGTGCGAGCGCTTGGGCGATTGATACGCGTTGTCGCTCGCCGAGCGAGAGCTGGCCTGCTCGCTGTTTCAGCCTGTCGCCGAGGCCGAGTTGATGCAGTAGTGGCGTGACTAGCGTGTGCGCGTTGCGGGCGTCAACCCGCAGCAACTTCAGGGATGCGTTGTCCTGTGCTGTCGCCCCGAGCAGCAGCTCGTTGGGTTGACCCACGATTCCGAGGGCGCAGAGGCGGTAGTCGGCGCGTTCTTTGCGGGAGAAGTTGGCGATGTTGCGGCCGTTGAACGTGACTGTTCCGGCGTCGGGCAGCTGGAAGCCCGCGATGAGATCCAACAGGGTGGACTTGCCTGATCCGCTGGCGCCGCAGAGTGCTACGAATTCCCCGGACGGGATCGTCAGTGTCACTCCGTCGAGGACGACAACTGGGTTGTCGTCCTCGTCCCGGTAGTGCCTTACTAGGCCTTCTACCTCGAGCACCGGTGCGGCTTACGATGCTCGGCGCGCATATGTTGCGGTGCCGATTGGGTAACGTTCTGGTCGGTGGTGTTGTCGGCGATTTGGCGGAGTTTCTTGCCCGCGATTCTCCACACGTAGTGGGATGGGTCGGCGGCCATGATGTCCGAGGCGACCATCAGCACACCGCAATTGACCTCGGTAGCGAGATCGCGTACGAGTTCCATCGCTGCCTCGGTCTTGCCGATCCCGAGCCCGTCGAGCACGTCGTCCACGAGCAGCAGCCGGGGCCTGGTCACGATTGCCTGCGCAAGCTCGACCCTCACCTGCTGCCAGCGCGAGAGCTCCTCCCACCAGGACGTTGCGCAGTCTGCGACGTCCAAGCGCTCCAACACCTCCCTGACCAGCATGCGCCGTTTACGCGGCTCGAACCGTTGACCGTTCGCCACGCGCACCTCGACGTAGTCGCTCATCCTTTGCCGTGTCGCCGGGCCGTGTCTTCCCGCCACCCCGATCTGCTCCCGCAACACTTTCGACAAGTCTTTACCGCTCAAACCGATCATCTCAATACCTGCGACGCGGACTGAGCCGCGCTCGGGCCTCTCGATCCCGGCAGCAATGTTCACGAGCGTCGTCTTGCCCTCATCGCGAGTCCCAACAACCGAAGTGACCTCGCCAGCCCACACCGTCAACGAAGCATCCTCAAGGACCGAAAGCCAATGGCCACCACGACCAAACCCCTTCCACACACCATCCAACACCAACACCGGCTCACCCATCACCAACCTCCTGGACATCCACGCCATCCTCACGCATGTCGGCGAGGATTTCCTCCAGTCCCATGGCGACCTGTTCATAGCACTCTGCTCGTGTCGCCCAGTACTTAGGCTCGATGAACTTCAGAAGCGATCGGGCGCGCTCGGTGTATTGGTCGCGCGGAATTTTCGCGGTGAGCTGGTTGTTCTTGCGTTTGGAAGCCGTGTTGTATAGGTCCTCGCTGACCGCGACCTCTGCCCGCGCCAGCTTGCGCGAGGATAGGGATGTACTCGTCTTTGCAGAGCTCAATCCGGCCATACATGGCATCTCGTATCGTGGGTTCCATCGCGTCGCCTGGACGACAGTACATCCAGTCACGGAAGACGCGTTCGCCCGTCGGAGTGGGCACGTAGCAATGCAGCGACCGGGCGGATCCTTCGCTCACCATGCGGGCCCATTTGTGGCTCGGTAACAGAAAGCGATCCACTGAGTTCTGGGCGGTGGCCCGGTTGAACCGCGACCGCCTGAAGCGACGGTGGAGCTCCTTGCCTAGTTGGCTGACGGTCGCCTCCTCTTCTTCGATCAAAAGACCGAGGATGGCCATACTGCCCGCCAGTTCGTCTGGGTTGACTCGTGGCATAGTGGCCTAACCGTACCCCACCGTACGTGTCTACAGAATCGTTCGCGTACGCTAGGAGGCCGGATGTTTGATCCCGTGCGCTTCTCGGAGTCGCTTGGGTCGAGGTTCGGCGGGTTGTTTCTGACTCGAAGGCGGGCCGAGCCTGCTCGGCCCGCCCTGTATCGAGCGGGCTCTCTAGGCGGATGCGTCGTTGGCGCGTCCGGGCTGGCCGATTGGGTGTACGTTCTGGTCGGTGGTGTTGTCGGCGATTTGGCGGAGTTTCTTGCCCGCGATTCTCCACACGTAGTGGGATGGGTCGGCGGCCATGATGTCCGAGGCGACCATCAGCACACCGCAATTGACCTCGGTAGCGAGATCGCGTACGAGTTCCATCGCTGCCTCGGTCTTGCCGATCCCGAGCCCGTCGAGCACGTCGTCCACGAGCAGCAGCCGGGGCCTGGTCACGATTGCCTGCGCAAGCTCGACCCTCACCTGCTGCCAGCGCGAGAGCTCCTCCCACCAGGACGTTGCGCAGTCTGCGACGTCCAAGCGCTCCAACACCTCCCTGACCAGCATGCGCCGTTTACGCGGCTCGAACCGTTGACCGTTCGCCACGCGCACCTCGACGTAGTCGCTCATCCTTTGCCGTGTCGCCGGGCCGTGTCTTCCCGCCACCCCGATCTGCTCCCGCAACACTTTCGACAAGTCTTTACCGCTCAAACCGATCATCTCAATACCTGCGACGCGGACTGAGCCGCGCTCGGGCCTCTCGATCCCGGCAGCAATGTTCACGAGCGTCGTCTTGCCCTCATCGCGAGTCCCAACAACCGAAGTGACCTCGCCAGCCCACACCGTCAACGAAGCATCCTCAAGGACCGAAAGCCAATGGCCACCACGACCAAACCCCTTCCACACACCATCCAACACCAACACCGGCTCACCCATCACCAACCTCCGCGTAGGCAACTTACTCGCGTAGCACCCCATGTTCCCACGGGTCGGGTGGATCGTTGTTGTCTAGTTGTCCTTGTTTCCCTGCTGGGCAGTCGTCGCGGATCTGCCCGCCGAGCGCTACAACGAGGGATCGAAGCCCCATTTTGCGCTACGGATGACGAGGGGCTTCCCACCTCGGCGGACCGCTGCTCAAGCTGGCTGCGAGAACTACCCCACGCAGATTTGCGATCTCGGGACAGCCCACACTCGGCCAGCGCGACTTCGGCGGGAGCTACGCGCAGGGACTCAATTGACTGCGTGGCCGCAAAAATCGACCTAAACAAACACATTCGCCACCTAAATAAACACGTCCCAAAATCGCGCCCACAGGGACGCCTCGTTCGGCTGCAGACAGGAGTTCCGCGAGCGCCTACAAACACCCACATATCCGCATCTGCATCTCATATGAACTTCAAGTCTGAGGTATATGCTCTTCAACGAACACGGGCGAGGCTCGTGGCTCCCTGGAGCGTAGGGAGCACCCCGAATGGGCATCACTCGCGCCCCACAGGGAGGCCTCGTCGGGCGTAGTTGCGAATGGGCATCGTGAAAGAGGGAGGGCAAATCGAGAGGATTTGGGTTGCTGGCAAGTTGCCTCCTAGCCTCTGTGTGCACAGATGGAGTGCTAGCCGTCACGACCGGGATTACCGCCGACGCATCGAGCACGAACGGCCACCCGGTCGCCAGTGCTGCGAGGCGTGTAGACCTAGCGGAGGTAGCCAAGCTCACGTTTCACGGGGAAAAAGGCGCGGCGGTCGTGGACTATGGCGAAGCGAAAGGCACCTACAACGCGCCACTGAAGGCAGAAATGACGCTCCACGGGACGTATGTCTCGGCGGTTGTGACGATCTCCCCCAAGGGCGGCACGATCACTGGCACAGCGCACGCCAGCTTCACGGCGTTAAACGCGCTCCTGTACTTTGGAGGAACGTTCACGCTCGGGCACGGAACGGGACGCTTCCGGCACATCTCAGAAATCAAGGGGAAGCCGTTGGGCATCAGCGGCGTGTTGATCAGAACACGGACGACGGCGAAGTCAAAGCCCACGGGGTAGCGAACGAATAGCCCGCTCGGACGCAACCCAACGTCAGATGCTGTTTCTATTTCGCCCGGTCATGCTCGCCCTGGTGTGCTGCGCGGCCCTCACGGCGAACGCTGCGGCGCAAACGGTCAAGCTCAAGGTCGGGCTAGCGCCCGACCGCCCAGGAGCACGAGCAACAATCGAGCTTGACCTGCGGATCGGCGGGTCGGCTGGCCTCGCGCCGGAACCAGTACGGAGCCTCAACCTGCGCCTACCCGCAAACATGGGGTTCGCAGGGACGAATCTGGGCCAGCAGAACTGCTACGCAAAGCAACTGTTGGCCCAGGGGCTCGCCGGCTGCCCCCAACTCGCGGATTGGGTTCGGCACCGCGACGGCGGCCGTCTCCGTCGGCGAGCAGAACGTGACCGAGAAGGCATCCCTCTATGCGCTCCGAGGTGCACCCCGCCGAAGACCGCATCGAAGTGCTCTTCTTCGTCGACGCGACCGAACCCGTGGCGGGCCAACTTGTCCTTCCCAGCGTCATCCAAGAAGCGCCGCCACCATACGGCGAACAGCTCGCGACATCGGTCCCACTCGTCGAAGCATGGCCGGAAGGCCCCGACCTCGAGCTTGAGACATCGACTCCACACTTGGCCCCCGAGGCTTGACCTACCAACGCCAAGTCAACGACCGGACAGTTTCCTTCAAGCCACGCGGCCTGCGGATACCCGAAACCTGCCCCCCCGGCGGCTATCCATTCAGCGCGACGCTCACATTTCAGGCGGCTCCACGAGCAGTGCCACCTATCGCGTTCGGTGTCGCGGCAAATGATCCCCATGCCGGACATCTCTCCAGACGACTTAGTCGCCAGGCGCCGGCCTACGGCTCAGGGATTCGTAGCTGTCGCTGCGGCCATCGTCCTCGCTTGTGTGTCCTTCGCCGCTCGCGCGGGCGCCAGCGAAGGCACGCCGTTCGGAATCGCGAGCTTCAGGACCGAAACGACCGAACCCGCCGCCGGCAACGTCAACGAACCGACGATGTTCACCCAGGCTGGCGGGCATCCAACGGCCCTGACGACCATTATCAAGTTCACTCAGGAAGAACGCAACGGCGGCCACGCAGCGCCGACCGGGGACCCGAAGGACATCATCATCGACTTGCCACCGGGCCTTGTTGCCAACCCGCAGGCAGTACCACGCTGCTCAGGCAAGGGCACACGTTGCCCAGCCAACACTCAGGTCGGGACCTTCACCCTACGCCTGGCGGGCGGGGAAGGTGAAATCTCAGTACTCGGCGCGATCTACAACATCGCGCCATACGTCGGCCAAGCGGCCGAGTTCGGTCTTGAAGTGCCCTTCTTCGGACGAATCCTGCTCACGGGCCGCCTCGTCCGCACAGCGCGGGGATACACGCTCGCGCTCGTCGGCAGGGGGCTCCCCATCTTCGACCTTGCCAGCTTCGGCAACAGCTCGCCCGCATTGCACCTTACGAGCATGGAAACGACCCTCTGGGGAGTCCCTGCCGCCGCCCTCCACGACCCACAACGCGGCCTCCTTTGCTTCGGCGGAAGCGCACTCGGCTCAAGCTGCCAAGGAGGCGGCGAAGGCGGCAGCAAAGAATCTACGCCCTTCTTGACGATGCCGGACACCTGCTCCGGGGAACCGCCAACAACCGTTGCATGGACCGACTCCTGGCAGCACCCAGGACGCTTCGTGCAGGCCACTTCAACGTTGCCGCAGATGGGCTACTGCGACCGGCTCGCCTTCTGGCCTGAAGTCGTCGTCCGACCCGAAACGACCAAATCCGACGCACCCGACGGGCTCGGCATCAGCATCCAGGTCCACCAATTTGACGAGGCGATCGTGGCGGCCCCCTCGCTGCGCGCCGCGACCGTGACGCTCCCTCAAGGCGTCGCGATCAACCCGGCAGTCAGCGACGGCCTAGAAGGCTGCCAGGCAACTGGCCCCAACGGAATCAACATCCCCACGGGACGGAACGCAAACGGGGAGCCGTTGACGCCCGAAGAAGTCGGGCCAGGCGAAGAAATCCCGGCACCACAGCTCGGTCCAGAAGAACCCCAGCTCGTCCCCGGACACTGCCCGAACGCGTCGATCGTCGGCACAGCTGAAGCGATCACGCCGCTGCTGCCCAACCCAATCGACGGGCACGTCTACCTCGCCATGCCCGAATGCGGCGCCGCAGACCAGGGACCCTGCACAGAACAAGACGCCGCTGACGGCAACCTTTTTCGCATCTTCATCGAGCTCGGAGCCGGCGCCAACATCAAGCGCGACGAAAACGAGGGAGTGCTCATCAAGCTTGCCGGAATCGTGCAAGCCAGCCCCGCGACCGGGCAACTCAGTGTGCGTCTGACGGAAAGCCCCGACCTGCCGATCAGCGAACTGAACCTTCGCCTCAGCGGCGGCGAAAGAGCTCTACTCGCCAACCCCACAACCTGCGGAGCGGCCACCACAACATCCGACTTGGAACCGTGGAGTGCACCGTACACGCCCAGCGACTCTCCGACCTCTTACTTCAACGTGACAGATTGCGCAGCCGTCCCCCTGCATCCAGCCTTCCTCGCGGGAACGATCAACGCTGACGCCGGGGCCGCCAGTCCGTTCACGGTCACGATCCACCGAAGCCCCGGGGAACCAGACCTGTCCAGCCTCCAGGTTCAAGCGCCGCCGGGGCTCTCAGCGATGCTGTCGAGCGTTCAGCCATGCCACGAAGCGCTCGCCAGCACCGGACAATGCCCGGAAGCCTCACGCATCGGCAGCTCGATCGTGGGCGTCGGCGGAGGACCGCTCCCACTCTACCTCCCGGGGAGCGTGTATCTGACGACGGGATACCGAGGCGCGCCCTTTGGCTTGAGCATCGTCACAAACGGCCAAGCCGGGCCACTGAACCTCGGAACCATCGTGATCCGCGCCCGCATCAACATCGACCCAGTGACAGCCGCTCTCACGATCACTACCGACCCCCTGCCGCAGATCTTGCTTGGCGTGCCGCTCCGCGCCCAACGAATCAGCCTCGACATCGACCGGCCCGGCTTCATGGTCAACCCCACCGACTGCGACGAAAAGCACGTCACAGGGACCGTTGTAGACGTCCTCGACGAAACCGCCGCGCTGTCTAACCGCTACGCAGTCGTTGACTGCAAGAGCCTCGCGTTCAAGCCCCGACTCGTCGCGTCTACAACGGGCCGCACCACCGTCACCGACGGAGCAGACCTCGTCCTGCAACTCACCTTCCCTCCCGTCGCGCCCGGCCTTGGCGCAAACCTCGCGCGCATCAAGCTCACGCTGCCCAAACACCTCCCCTCCAGACTCGGCACGCTGCAGGGGGCGTGCCGTCAAGCGACATTCAGCTCCAACCCCGCCGCGTGCCCGCCGACATCGCTCGTCGGCGTAGCCACTGCTCAGACACCTCTCCTGAAAGCCGCGCTGACGGGTCCGGTCTACCTCATAACCCACGGTCCGGCCGCGCTCCCGTCGCCGGTCATCGTGCTCCAAGGCGAAGGCGTGACACTTGTCCTCCAAGGAACCACACTCATCAACAAACAAGGCGCCATGAGTGTCGCATTCACCACGATCCCAGACCTGCCACTCAGTTCCCTGCGGCTATACCTCCCGCAGGGACCACATTCGCTCCTCAGCGCCAACACCAGCCTCTGCGGCCTGAGCGAACTGACCAGCGCTAGGCGCAAGGTCACGCAGCGCACAAGCGCACACGCACAGCAAAGGAGAGTCCTACGCGCCCCCTTGCCGGCGGACCTCTCCATGCCAACCGAACTAGCGGGCCACAACGGAGCAGTCATCCACACCACCACGAAGATCCGAGTGATCGGCTGCCCTGCCAAGCGCAGCAACACGCGCGCAATACACTGAGAGCAGTCCTACCTACTCACGCGGCAACCTCGCCCAGACGACTACTTCCGGCGTTCAAGCTGCGCCAGCCAGTCCCGCAACTCGCGAACAGCCGCCAGCCCTCGTCGCGAGCGTCGCCAGTCTCATCGTGCAAGGTCATCTCAACCTGCTGCTCGGCCAAACCGTCGAGACTGCTTTGGGGAGCTTGGGCATCGTCCGGCGGTCATCCACCCAGCATCTTCGCGCATCGCCAGAAACGCCGACTCGCGCCCCAGATCCAACATCGAGCCGGCAGGCACCCGCGCTGTCAATTAAGTCGCCCGACCGTACCTAAAACTCGGCGTCGGCCCGAAACTGCACCTAAAGAAACACATCCGTCACCTAAATAAACACAACCACCAAAATCCCAACAGCTGGGCGCCAGTCGTGCTAGCTTTCCCGCCGATCAAAAGTTCGAACTCATCCACAGGTGCGTTCCTGGGCATCGCGTCATAGCGTCGCTGAGTTTTAGTTACTGCCATGTGGTTGAGTCAGACGAGCGAACGACCAAAGCGTGGCGTTGTGCCACATCGAAGAGGAGGGTGGGGTTATGAGTGGTGTGAAGCTCGCCGTGGCGTGTGTGCTCTGTAGCGCTGTAGGTCTGCCGTGCTGGTCCGCAGTCGCAAACGCAGCAGAATCCACACCGGAAGCTCCTCGCCTGGTGGAAGAAGGCCACCCCACGAAAACCGGGGCCGCAGCAACGCCAGAAGCTGACGAACCGGCGCCGAGTCCGATCTCGCTTGAAGGCCCCCCTCTGGTCATCGAAGGTTCACCGACCGAACCCGAACAGCGGCAGGCCGAAGAAGAAGCCCGCCTCATGAGTCCCGAAGCCGTTCTGGGTCGGGAAGAATCCGAGCTCGCGTACACGGGTCTAAGCCCAAGTGAAAGCAAGGAACTCGCCGGTAGCACCTTCCCCGAACTCGTCGAAGAACCCAACGGCGGCGCACCAACTCTGCCGAATGGGGAGCACATCACGTCATTCTCGTCCGAATTCACAGCTAGCGTCGAACTGCCAGGCGGCGGGCGAGGAACGCTGGAAAGTGCCGCACCGATAGCGGTCAACACCGCTTCTGGAGCCATCCCGGTCGACTTGACCCCTCGGCCGACCGACTCCGGCTATGAAGCCAGCACGCCCGCGACCGGAATGCAGGTGCAGGCCGGAGACAAGCTCAGCGAAGGCGCCTCACTGGCGAACCTCGGCGTCTCCCTGACGCCCGTCACCGAAGACGGCAAGCCCCTGGAAGGTGACCGAGCCGTCGATGGTGCGAGCCTCTTCTTCGCCGATAGCGAAGACCCCGCAGCCGGCATGACCGACGTGGACAGCCTGATCAAGTTCGATACCTATGGGTTCAGCGAGGAGACCATTCTCCGCAGCGAACTAGCGCCGCAGGCCCTCTACTTCAAAGTGGGTCTCCCCGAAGGCGCCACGCTGGTGCAGTCACATAACAATCCCAGTTCCCTCGAAGTCGTTGACGTGGGTCACCATCGCCCGGATCGCAGCACCGTCGGGGCACGATGCCGAAGGGACATTGATCCCACTGACAGTCGCGGTCAACGGAGACCTCATCGCGCTCACCGTCGAACATCAGGCAGGGCAGTACAAGTTTCCGATTGAGATCGACCCAACGACCTACGACACGCAAGTCGTAGACATTCACAACGGGGTTACATACCAAAGTCGTTGGAAAGTCGATACGTCCAACGGCAAAGAAGGCCCCTTTTATTTCTCAGAATCGTCTTCCTACGGGATTCGTGACTATCACGGCCAAGGCACATCCCCGGAATATCAGCGCGGTGAATGGGGTGGCTTTGCATACGAAACGCAAGGCGAATCGGCAATCTACGACGTACACCTCGGCTCATCGTTCGGCGACGAAGGGCACGGCTTCGAAAACCGCGCTCAGATAAAAAACAAGACACCTACCGGAAAAAACGAATCTCCCCTTGAAATCCGCACGAACTCATATTCCGAAGGTGCCTGGCCAGGCTGGACCCTGTGCATCCTCGCGGAATGTGCCGTACCGGGAGAAGTCACGCCCGAAATCGCGGAAAACAACGTCAGCCTAGCCCAGTTCGCGAGCCAGACTGGGAACTACACTATGGACGCTGAACTCGGCGGCGCGTACATCTACATCGTCCAGACAAAAAACTCTACGGTAAGTTTGGACACGACAGACGTGCAAATCGCTGGCGTTCCCAACGCCCTTTACGGCACGGAACATTGGGTCAAAGGCACCGCTGCGGTAAAGGGCAAGGCGACCGATCCGGGCATCGGCATAAGCGAAGTCGGCTTCACATCGCCTCAAGAAACCAAATGGATCGACGCCGAGGCGTTCCCGTACCCTGCGACGGCCCAGTGTGAAGGCGTGATCTGCCCGCGCGAACAAAACTATGCGGTGGACCTGACCGGACTTCCCGATGGGAAAGATACGGTGACATTTAGTGGGCAGAACGATACAGACACTAAAGCGCAAGCGGCGAAAACATCCGCTACCGTGTATGTAGACAACACGCCGCCTCACAGCATTCTCTTGTCAGGTCTACCTGCATCCAAGGAAATCGGTGGCGGGGAATACAAACTGACCGCAGAAGCGACGGACGGGACTTCGCCGACGCCAAGCTCGGGAATGAAGTCGATGGCGTTGCTGGTCGACGGCAGGGAAGTGGGTAGCCTCTCGACGCCGTGCTCGCCGGGACCCTGCACGACCCATAGTGGGACCTGGACGATCTTCGGACATAATTACGCTACCGGCGAGCACATCCTGACGGTGGAGGCGACCGATAATGCCGGTAACATGTCTACCGAAACCATCACGATGATCGTCCATCAAGCGACCCCGATCACCTTGGGCCCCGCATCGGTCAATCCGCTCTCGGGTGAGCTTTCGTTGACGACGACCGATGTGTCGTTGGGGGGCCTTACGGTCAGCCGGAGTTTTGGTTCGCAGCATTTGACAACGGGGGAAAGCGGGCCGGTCAGCGCGCAGTGGGGCTTCGCGTTGGGTGGCGAGGAGCAGTTGCTCAAACAGCCGGATGGGAGCATGGTGTTGGTGGATACGTCTGGTGGACAGACGATCTTTACCACTGACGGCAAAGGGGGGTATGTGTCGCCTGTCGGCGATTCAAACCTAACGTTGTCTAACACGCCGTGTGAAGCCGGTCAGAGCGAATTCATGCTTAAGGATGCGGCGGCGGCTACGACGACTTGCTTCAAGGTGCCGGTTGGAGGTTCGAGCGAAGTTTGGATGCCCAGCATTGTCAAAGGCGCCGTCGCCACAAGCACGGTGACCTATGCGTTTGAACGCAGTGCCAAAGGGATTATTGAGCCTATTGAGGCGTTGGCGCCGGTGCCTGCCGGTGTCTCGTGCTCCCCCACGTTGAAAGCGGGCTGTCGTGCTTTGACGTTCAACTATGCCGCAAGCACGACGGCTACAGGGGAAGCGCAGAGCGAATGGGGTGATTATGCTGGGCATCTCACCCGGGTCTACTACACGGCGTACGATCCCGTTAGCAAAGCGATGAAGACGGTCGAAGTCGCGCGTTATCTCTATGACAGTCACGCCCAATTGCGGGCAGAGTGGGATCCTCGCATCGAAGCCAGCAACGATTGCGGCAAAGTCTGTCCCGCGCTGAAGACGATATACGGTTACGATTCAGAAGGCCACGTTACGTCCTTGACACTGCCTGGTCAGGAGTCGTGGGTGTTCACGTACGGCACCATCGCGAGCGATGC
Source organism: uncultured Solirubrobacterales bacterium (assembly GCA_963726465.1). Lineage (GTDB taxonomy): Bacteria > Actinomycetota > Thermoleophilia > Solirubrobacterales > Solirubrobacteraceae > Palsa-744. The sequence goes on along the minus strand of CAVSCQ010000034.1, from coordinate 33,347 downwards.
CAGCGGTGGTCGTGTGTTGAAGGTGACTCAGGCGCCGGTCTCCGCGTCGCTTTGGAGTGGGGAAAGCCTCAAAGTGACTGAAGCACCGAAAATCACGGGTACCCCTATGGTTGGTGTGCGTTTGGCGGTGTCGGACGGGGTATGGTCTGGGAGTCCGGTGGGTTATGGTTATCAGTGGGAGCGCTGTAACTCTACTGGTGGGGAATGCGTTCCGATCTCGGGTGCGACCAACGCTAACTACACGACATCCGAAAGCGATGTGTCGCATACATTGCAGGCGGTCGTTACCGCGACGAACGGCGGCGGTTCGGTGTCTGCTAGCGCGCACGTATTGGTGACGGGCTCCGCGATCAGCGAATATGTGTTGCCGAGCAAAAGCCAGCCTGACGGGATCACTACGGGTTCCGATGGCAATCTCTGGTTCGCTGAGAACGGCACGAGCAAGATCGGCAAGATAACGACATCCGGGGCGATCAGCGAATACTCGCTACCTAGCGGGAGCAGTCCATTTGAAATTGTTTCCGGGTCGGACAAAAACCTGTGGTTCACTGACAACGGGTCGAGCAAGATCGGTAAGATGACGACATCCGGGGCGATCACCGAATACGCGCTGCCGAGCGGCAGCGGACCACGTGGGATCGTCTCAGGACCAGACAAAAACCTGTGGTTCACTGACGACGCAACGGGCAAGGTCGGCAAGATCACTACGGCTGGGACGATCACAGAATACGCATTGCCGAGCGGCAGCGGACCGTACGGCATCACCGCCGGTTCTGACGGCAACCTCTGGTTTGCCGATTCCAGCACGAGCAAGATCGGCAAGATAACGACATCTGGGACGATCACTGAATATGCGTTGCCGAGCGGCAGCGGCCCAGCCGAGATTACCTCTGGTCCAGATAAAAACCTATGGTTTGCAAGTCTTTCCACGAGCAAGATCGGTAAGATCACGACGGCGGGGGTCGTCACTGAATATGGTCTATCGGGTACCGTTCTTCCGGTAGGAGTCGCTTCTGGCTCTGACGGCAACGTGTGGTTCACGGAGTTGGCGGGAACGCTCGGTAAGATGACGATCGCTGGGGTGCTCACTGAATATGCGCTGCCGAGTGGAAGCGAGCCATTCGGCATCACTTCTGGTCCGGACAAAAATGTTTGGTTCGCAATGGCCGGCACGAATAAGATCGGGATGGTCCCATTGGCGGGGACACCGGGCGAAAGCCGTACACCGGGACCCGGTTCCACCATCGAGTACAACGTGCCATTGTCTGGCTCCGGTCTATCAAATCTAACCGGTGCGCAAGTCGAAAAATGGGCTCAAAGCGATAAGCCGACAGAAGCGACGGCTCTCTTCCCGCCAGACGAACCACAGGGCTGGCCAGCGTCAAGCTACAAACGGGCCACTATCTACTATAGCGACAGCACGAGCCGCACCGTCAACGTCGTAACGCCAAGCGGAGCGATATCCACAAGCGAATACAACGAACACAACGACGTTGTTCGCTCGCTCAGCGCCGATAACCGGGTCACGGCGCTCAAAGAAGCGAACCCAGCGGAAGCTTCAAGACTGTTGGATACGCAAAGCGAATACAACAGTGAAGGTAACGAGCTGCTCAGCACGCTCGGACCGCGCCACACGGTCAAGCTCGAAAACGGTAAAGAAGTACAGGCACGAACCCACACTGTCTACCGCTATGATGAAGGCGCCCCCGAAGCGGGCGGTCCTTACCGGCTTATCACAAGGACTACTCAGGGTGCACAGATAGAAGGCGAAGCCGAACAGGACGTTCGCACGACCAGCACCTTGTATTCGGGGCAGGCCGGGCTGGGCTGGATGCTACGCAAACCGACGGCAGTCACGGTCGACCCGAGCGGACTAAAACTCACACATAGAACAGTCTACGATCCAACTACCGGTAGCGTAGTGGAAACGCGCGCGCCTGGAGCTGGCGGTCCCGCGCCTTACATGCATTACGTGTCCTCGTGGGGCGTTTCCGGGCCACCATACATCTATAAAGCCGAAGGTGTGACCGTCAACAAAGAAGGCAATGTTTGGGTAGCCGATACTGAAAACAACCGTATCCTGGAGCTGTCCAGCGGTGGGACGTTGCTTAGAACAGTAGGCTCGTTCGGCAGCGAAAATGGACAGTTCAACAAACCGGCGGGGGTCGCGACCGACTCCTCGGGCAACGTGTGGGTCGCGGACACCGGCAACAGCAGGGTGCAAGAGTTCTCCTCGACCGGCACCTATATACGCCAGACGGGCAAAGCGGGGACTAGTAATGGCGAATTCAAATCTCCTCGCGGGATAACCGTCGACTCTGCGGGCCATGTATGGGTTGCGGACACCGCCAACAGCAGGGTGCAAGAGCTCTCCTCCGAAGGCGCCTACATCACTCAGTACGGCTCGAAAGGCACGGGCAACGTTCAGTTTGCGTCTCCATCAGGCGTGGTCATAGACAAAGAATCAAACATCTGGGTGGCGGACTCCGGCAACGGGCGTATCCAGGAGCTGAACGGTCTAGGCATCTATGTTCGCCAGTTCGGTCGCGAAGGCACAACGACGCCGTGCAAAGAAGAAGGCGGAAAACTCGTTTGCAAAAGCGGTTGGGCCGAAGGGATCGCGATCGATGCCTCCGGGCACATCTGGACGACCGAATCGGCCAAAATCGAAGAGTTCAGTAGCACGGGGACGCTGCTCGGCCGTTTTGGAGCGTCCGGGCACGGCGAAGGACAGCTTGAAAGCCTGAAGGGCATAGCGCTCGACAGCGAAAGCCATCTCTGGTTGGCCGACGCCGGCAACATGCGCATCCAGAGAGCTGTCCTCCACTGGCTCCTACATTCGCCAATATCCGGCCTTGAGCTCGGCTGTCACGCTGAAAAACCCGAAAGCAATGATCCAAACCAGTGCGGGCAATTGGCTGATCTCCGATACGGGTAACAATCGCCTGCAAGAAGCGACATCCACAGGCGGCTTTACCCGGCAGTCGTTCTGGCAGGCAAAGCAGACAGAAGGAGTTGCGCTGGAAGCCAACGGAAAGATATGGCTCTCGAACACCACCGAAGGAGACATCGCACGTGATTCCTCCACAATGGTCTCGGAAATTGCGATCCATGCCTTCGGCACGGGGCAGAGCTTTAACCAACCATCAGGGATCGCGCTCTCCGGCCAAAAGCTGTATGTGGTCGATCGCGGCAACAACCGTATCGACGAGTTCGAAAACACGACTTATATACGCGAGTTCGGCTCAGCGGGCAGCGGCAATGGCCAGCTTTCAGAACCACACGGGATAGCTGTAGACGCAAAAGGTGATGTCTGGGTCGCAGACACCGGTAACAATCGAATCGAGGAGTTCTCCTCAGAAGGTCTCTACATAGCGGCATACGGCACCTCCGGTAGCGGCAATGGTCAATTCTCAAAACCGCAAGGCGTCGCGATCGACAGCGAAGGCAACGTATGGGTAGCGGACACCGCCAACAACCGCGTCCAACTCCTCTCATCCGCAGGCGTATACATGCAAAAGTTCGGCAGCGCAGGCACGGGTGCCGGGCAAATGAAAGAACCCACAGACATAACGACCGACCTCTCCCACCACGTCTACGTCCTAGACACCGGCAACAACCGCGTGCAGACATGGCTCGACGAAGGCGAAATGGAATACGCAGGCAGCCCGCACGGCACGCTAACGATCTACTACACGACAGCCTCAAACTCGAAATATCCATCGTGTGGAGGACACCCCGAATGGGCCAACATGCCATGCGAGGCCCTACCCAGCGCACAGCCCGAAACGAGCGGGATACCCAACCTGCCCGTAAGCACCATCACATACAACATGTATGGAGCGCCTCTGAGCACCACCAGCACGGTGGGCACCAGTACCCGCACCACAACAACCACGTACGACGAAGCGGGCAGGGCGCTCAGCAGTGGAATCACCTCCACCGTAGGCAAGGCCGTGCCGCTCGTGACTTACAAATACAGCGAAACGACTGGCGGATTGATTGAACAAAGTCAGAACGTTGAAGGCAAAGTAGAGGCGATTACTGTCGGTCTCAACAACATAGGTCAAGCTACTGCCTACACCGACGCGTCAGGAAACACCACCAAATACGAATACGAACCAACCGGTGACGGACGTCTAAAGCGCGTCGAAGACGGCAAGGGAGCGCAGGCGTACACCTATGACGAAACGACGGGAGTCGTAAAAGAACTTGTAGACACCCAGGGCGCTAGCCGGCTCGCATTCACGGCCTCCTATGATATCGAAGGCAACATGACAAGCGAGGGCTATCCTAACGGTATGAGCGCCAATTATACCCTTAGCCAAACGGGAGAAGCTACAGGGCTCGCTTACGTTAAGACCAGCAATTGTAGCGAAAACTGCACGTGGTTCAGTGATACCGTCTCGCCATCAATCCACGGACAGTGGCTTGCGCAGCAAAGCACGCTAGCCTCTGAGGGCTACACCTATGACACGGCGGGACGACTGACCCAGACCCTCGAAAACGTCGGTACTGAAGGCTGCACCACGCGCACCTACGCCTATGACCAAGAAACCAACCGTACGAATCTAACTACGCGAGCTCCAGGTGCGGGCGGCACCTGCGCCACCGAAGGCGGAACAAGCGAAGGCCACACGTACGATCCAGCTAACCGACTGACCGACTCCGGGGTCTCATACGAACCGTTCGGGGAAATCGCCAAACTGCCGGCTTCTGACGCGGGAGGCTACGAACTTCAAAGTACATACTACGCTGATGGGCGTATTCACGAACAGCAACAAAAAGGCGAGACAGTTGGCTACCAGCTGGACCCAACCGGACGAGCGTATGAAACGATCGACACTGGAATAGTTAACTCCGCATATGTCAGCCACTACGCTTGGGCCGGCAACTCGCCGTCGTGGACAGTTGAACCCACATCCGGTCACTGGACCCGCTACGTGTCGGGGATCAGTGGCTTCGCCGCGATCGAGACAGATACAGAAGCGCCCGTCTTGCAATTGCAAGACCTACAAGGAAACGTCGTCGCTGAAGCATCTCTCAGCGAAAGCGCCACAAAACTACTCTCAACCGAGCGATCCACAGAGTACGGGGTGCCGACAACGTCCACACCAAGGAAGTACGGCTGGCAAGGTGGCGGACTACTAGCGGCAGAACTGTCTTCAGGAGTCATTGCAATGGGGGCGCGCTCATATATCCCGCAACTCGGCAGATTCTTGCAAACGGACCCAATAGAAGGCGGCTCCGCAAACGCTTACGCATACACATTTGGAGACCCCGTCAACAGCAGCGACCCGACCGGTGAATACACGTGGGGCTTTTCGAAAGGACTTGTTGACTCCCTAAACGGCCAGGGTGCAGAAATCGTTGTGCGCGAAGCCTCGCGAGAACAACTCGCCCGCGAAGAAGCAGAACGAGAGGCAGCGGCAGCAGCAGCAGCCGAAGCCACACTTGCCTCTGAGTTCGCCGCAAACTCCCCTACCGAAGGCGGAGTCGAAGAAGAAGGCGAAGTGGAAGAAGAAAGCGGAGGCGGAGGCGGCAGTCCAGTCGCAAGCGTTGCAACACGGGCAGGAACTCCTGAGGGAAGGTTTGCTGAGTCGAGATGTGACGGAGAGCGCGACGCCATGGAAAGCAGGGGCTATGAAATTGGTGATTTTACTGGGAGGCTCCAGACGGAATCCGGGCGACGTTATGGAGGGACTAGCTACGAACTGCTATATGAGGTAAAAGCGGTCCTTATACCGTTCGGAGCACACAGCGCTTCTCTTGCGCAGGAATCCACATGTCACGTCATTATTAACAATGTTCGCGGTCGTTACCATGTCACGCATGGACCACATTTTAGAATTGGCGAAGGCCTGAGCAATCCTACTGCATAGGATCACAATCGCGAGAAGGCCGGATTCCTGCTTTAATGGGCCAAGTGGATAGATCATCTCTGAGTAACTTTGAGCGTGAACTACTTGAGCTGTGCTCTGACGCGCCCAATATGGGCGAGACGACCACGACACTGCACGAGGAGATGCTCAGCGAGGACCACGACCGACTAGCTGTCGAAGCGGCACTGCGTGGTCTTGTGGGCCGAGGTCTGATGAGGACATCGCGAGGCACCTTCGGAGGTACGCAGCGCTTGCGAAGCGGTCATGTCGAGCATAGGGTGTACGAGGATGATTGGTGGATCCTTACAGACGAGGGGCGTGCAGTAGTCGGACTACCATCTAGAAGGCGTTAACGAGAAAGAGGACTCATGGTTAGACTGTCGGTAGACCTGTTACAGCGGCCAGTATCCGAAGCGGATATAGCCAAACCGACGGTGTAACTCGCCCGTCCGACGATCTCTCCATAGACGTTCAGCGAGACGCGCCACGACCTCGGTGCCGGCATTGATGATCCTTAACTGCCGCGCCATGACCTTGACGTCCTCATGCCACGTTGGAGGAGGGACATCACGATCCCCAAGTCGCGCCACCAAATCGGATTCAAGCTCCGACACCGTCGGTACGCGAATGGGTATCACACGAACTTGTCGCGGAAGCCCATCGGCTACAATCTCAACGAGAGCACCCCATCTCTCAAAGTAACTCTCTCTCGCTTCCGAATAGTAGGCACTGCTTATACCAGGCGCGCCTGCGACGACTTCATTGAAGTCGAGAGGTGGCAACTCGCGCGTCCATTCTCCGTGGATTGCGTAAGTGGCACCACCGTCCCACTGGACAATATTCGTGCTGTCCCGCACGCCAGGCTTGGATAGCGGCGCCCATATCTTGCGCAAAGCCTGCCATCCGGGCTGGCCATCGCGCAACCCAGAGAGCCTCATGAGCTGGATGCGGACTGCGGGACTCCGCGCCGAAAACCGGCTGCGGTTGTGCAGAAGAACTTTGCAAACGGTGTCATGTGATCCTGACAGACGCGCGCCATCTTGCTTACGTCGCCACGCGTCGACGATCGGTAGAGGTTCATTTAAGGGCGACAGTGGATAGACAAGCTCAACCGCGAGGTCGGGGGTCTGGTCGGTCGTAAGATAGGCAGCGACTGCGACGACTGCCGCAAGCAACGCGAGGGCAAAGCCAGCACCTCCCAGAACGTCGGTCTCGGCGGTCAGTCGGTCAGTCTGGTCCAAGTGGACGAACGCAAACACGACGACACTTGCCAAGAGTGCAGCCAGTGCTATGGCCGTAACCAAGGTGAGAAGTAGCCGCCAGATACGACGCGCGCGAGGCGTCATGGGCAGATCAGCCGATACATACTGCGACGAATCGTCGATCTAGACGTCTAACCGCTCCTGACTCTCGACGAACTTCTCCCACAAGCGAGCGATCCTACACCAGCCATGCGCGCACGCCGCCAGCGATGCGCCGATAGGGGGGGGAAGGCGCGTCGCGCCCGCTCTCGCCACGCAAGCGAGCATCGCCAGCCACATCCCGCACACGACCGCCTTGGACAATCCTCGAGCATCTCATGCGACGGTCAGTGAACGCCTGCTTCGCCAGAGCCAAGCAGGCCCTACCAGAGCGACGGCTCACTCGTGACCATCGGTCCATACCAGGCGTCTGCGAAGATCCTGTGCAGAGTGTTGCTTAGGGTCGAAGGCAGCAGCCAGGCGAGCGGCGATGCGGGTGGCTCTCATCCGTCATCACAGGAGCGTAAGCGTGTCCGTCGCCGCGCTCGCTCAGTTCGTAAGAGGAAGGGCGGAGAGCTGCGGCTGTCCGCAGCTCATAACACGCACGGAGTTCAACCGCGTCTGTACGGGGCGGTGGGCACTCAGAGATCGGGTCATCCAGTTGGGGACGGCACGCAGTCGGGGACCGCGAGGTCCGTGAAATGGGTGTAGGGGCCGTTTTCGGGGTCGCCGTTCATGAACGTTCTCGCCGGCGCGAAGTACTCGTTGCTCCAGGGAGCATTTGCGAGCAGGTACCAGTAACCACCCGGAGCGCTTATTGGATCGGTTGGGTCGTACACCTGGCATGCGACTTCAACCCACTGGCCGGCCGAGATCGGCGGGCCATAGTAAAACGGTTCGTGATAGCTGGTGAATGTCTCCGCATCGTGTGTTGGCGTCTCCTGCTCCGCGACCGGCGAGGTACCAGCTGGCGCCGTGACTGGCGGCACTGCCGGAATAGGCGGCGGCTCCGCAGGCGCAGGCAGGGGAATATCAGGGGGTGTCAGGCCGGGAGATGTTCTTGCCGAAGGCACCCGGGCCTTTTTTCGGTGGGTCCGCCTACGCTTAGCGGCCGGCTTGAGCGCGCTTCGCGTACGCGAACCCCCTGCAGGCGCAATGTTGGGCTTTGGTTTCGACTTTGCCCGTGCGGCGCGCTCAGTCGCTGTGCTCGATATAGAGACCTTGCCGTCGGAATCCTGCGAGGCGTAGATCGCGGGCGGAAAGACAGGCGCAGGTGTGGAAATCGGGTCAAGACGGCAGTCTCCCCTACCCATCGCTAGAAGCCGCGATCTCGCCAATGCTCGATCGGATGCAACAGCTTCGACCATCGCGCCGGCAGCCACGATCACGGCGTACGTCTGGCGGGGTGTGACCGCCAAGTCTAGTCGTTGCGCGTACTGGTGCAGTCGCAAAATATTACGCTGGAGAGCCGCGACAACATCCCGTTGGTCGGCGCGCTCTGCAGGAGGCGACGTGGCCGAGGCGAGGATGTTTTCGACATCGGTAGCCTCGTTTGTAAACGCATTGACCGTCCACAGAACCTCCCCCTTCGCCTGAACAGCCGAGTGAGTTCTATGAAGCTCTGCCTGAAGCTTGCCTGCGAGTCGCGCCGCGTCGTGGCTGCTGCGATTGGTCGCGTCACAAGCCTTTGCAACGAGAAGCTCGAAACGAGCTTCCGGTGGCGTGGACATGCTGCCGCCCATTGCCGTCCTGCCACCTGCGTCAGTAACGAAAAGCGCCTTCAGCTGACTAAACCCGCCCGCAATCAAGCCGATCACGGTGGCGAGAGCAGCGATAGCCGCGAACAGAAGATGTACTTTCGCTCTCATCCATTCGAACGCCTGGCGTCGCCGATGAGGCGTGTCAAGTCTGCGAAACCGTCCCATATGATCGTCTCCTCCTACAAAGAGAGTACGAAAGCGCTGACGCATAGGCACTACGAGCAGATGGGATGCACCCCTCCATTGGGCGTGAAGGGCGGATAGTCCCGGAGGAAGTCCCGGAGCAAAGGCGACAAGTTGAGGTCGGGACTCACGCTCAACATCTTGAACGAGAACGGTCGACAGAGGGGCCGATAGGTCAGGTGGCGTGCGCTGGCCACGAGGCGCCTCCTGAACTGATGGCCCTGAGCTCGCTTGAGCTGATCTGCCTCGCCTCGCGTGGGGAGTCCGTATGTCTGGACTCCTTCGCCGTGCGACGAGGAGGAGTACATGCCCACGACGCGATGACTGCTGCATTGCAGGCCGAGCGGGCGCGCCAGTTCGCCCTCTCGCGCTGCTCGTTTGGACGAGACGCGGGAGCGCGAGATCGTCTGCCAGCGGCCGGTGTCACGGTCTCGAATCTAAGGCGGGATCGAAACCAGTACCCGCGACAGCTTTGCGCACGGGAGGCAGGAGCCTGGCAGAGAGGACAGCCCGCGGGCGGTTCCTTGTCGCAGCACGGATGACCTGGTCGACGCTCTGAAGACCTATGAGTACGGTTTGCGGCGTCGCAGCGACCATAGGGCCGGTTTACCAGCGCTTGCTGTGGTATTGCGGAAATACCTGGGCGGTGTTAGGCTGAAATGCAGGTCCTCTCTTTCGTATACTGCATTTGGAGCTTCCGGGGTGCGAGCACATGCTCATCGACGCCGACGACGCAGTTATGCCGCTTGGCTGCTTGTGTCGGTCGTCGCCACGCTCGCGGTGCTCTTCGCTGCCGACGCCAACCGGACACGAGGTGCGGGACCCGCAACCAACACATCGCCGCCAACTGGTTACTGGGTAGACGTTGACGAGTCTGGCACTACCACGTCTGCGAATCTCGGCGGGAGCGGCTCGCTGCAAGCGAGCGGCCAAGGGAACGTCAACTACGGCTTCGCCCAAGAGTGTGCGCCAAGCCAGGACGGAGGCCCGTTCTCGATAGGTCATTACCCGCCGCAAACCTGCGCGCAGGCAGGCCGGCCACTCAGTTCGAGTGGGTCGCCAGAGCAGCCGAGCGGGTTTTGGTTCACCGGTAACCAGAACTGCGTCAACGCGGGCAGGCCGTTCTCCGGGGCCACGTTCACGTGGCACGTTCAACTCCCCGCCTCGGGGCAGTGGCACGTCGACGTATACGTCCCATCATGGACCTCGTATGGCTTTGGCGATCAATACATACTGGCGGCCGACGACGGACAGTTCGCGAACACGGGCTTCACGCAGCAGGCTTATCACGGCAGTTGGGTGACGCTTTTCGGCCCACATACGTTTACCGCCGGGCAGGATTACACGGTCGGGCTAACGCTCGCCGATGGCGCGGACTCTTACTGCCACTATCAGATGGCTGATCAGATGAGATGGGTCTTCGACTCTCCTGCGACGCCACCCGGACCAACAACCTGCCCACCAGGCCAGAGCGGCACGCCGCCGAACTGCGTAACGCCAACTCCGATCGGCACTAGATCGCCGCCCTCGATCACCGGCCTTAATCCTGGCAACGGCTCGGTAACGGTCTCGTGGACGCCGCCGAGTACGTGGTCCGGCTCGCCCATCACCTCATACAACGTGACCGCCGTCCCGGCGGGCAACGACCGAGTACCGGCTCCCTCTATCCCGAGCCTTCCGACTGTGTCCGTGCCTGCAACGAGTGGCGGCGCCACGTTGCCCGGCCTGATCGAGGATTGCCATCAGCTCTACCGGTCTCGACATCGCCCCGGTGACCGGCGCAGGCTCGGGTCCGGCCGCCGTTACCGCAGTCTTCCGACCCTCCGGGATCGTGATTCCCCACGTCCGGCCTCCGTACGTCGTCGTCGTGCTTGACGGCATTGGCTCACACGAGGCTGGCTTTTCGATGGATCCGTATCAACCGACCCCTAACGTGGGGCCAGCCGCGGGCCCGCCGAGTTATTGTCCCGAAAATGTGGATGTTGCAGGTCATCCGCTGGGGAACGCGTTCACACCGCGCCCGGCCGGTCCTGCAGAGTTCTTCGCTAAGTGGAACTACTACGACCCGACCGACGTCGGCAGTGATGGCAGCAACAACCCGCTCACGTCATCGAACTCGACACCGCGGGACCTGAAGACCGGAAGGCCGACGCATCAGTTCATGCTCGACGCGATAGCGGCGACCGGCGCGATGATCCTCCCCTACAGCTACTGGGGAGCGACGCTCCAAGGGCACGGCAGGAACGACCCGAGGTTCGTGTTCAACGCGTATACCGACTGCAACTCATCCCCGTTGCCAGCGTTTTGCAGCTCGAATCCCGATGCCGACGGTAGTCCAGACCCGGCACACAATGACCATAGCAACGCGGTGCATAGCTTCAGCCTGACCGAGGACGAGGACCGCTTGAAGACCGAGGTCGACAGCGTCGAGCAGGTGTGGCCGGGTGAGCCGATCGTCATCTTCGGGCACAGCCAAGGAGGGTTGATCGCGTTCGAAACCTGGCGCAAGGGTATGCTCCCCCGAGCCGTTAAGCACATCTTTTCCCTCGACTCGCCCATCAACGGCGTCTGCGGCGGCGGCTTCTACGGACTACACGCAACACCGTGCGCGGGCCCGCCTGGCTACCCGGCCTTCGACAGCTCGCTACTGGCTAGAGACGCGGGCAACCTGAGGCAGGATTCGGCTCAGCACGAGGTGTTTCGGTTGATCGGGACTCTCGGGGACGAGGTTCGTGTGAAGCTACTTTTCGGTGCGAGCACGCCGGGGTACGGTACGGGCCGCGAGACCCTCATTCACCAGATCCTTGTTGACGGGCGAGGTTGCGTAACGAGCGACACCGGCTGTCCGAGTCCGCCAGACCACGTGAGCAACTGTCCCGTCACGGAGGACAGCAACCCCAAACGACCCGACCATTGGATCTACCAGGACGGTCACTTCATCGTCAAGTTCTGCTCAGGCAACATCGCCTACGTCAACCAGGCGCTCGGTCTCGACTACTGAGCCTGTGCACGTAACCCGAGGTTGTCCGGTTCCAACCGGCCAGCGACATCCAGATGGCTCGCGACGACGGCTACTGTGCGGCTCGCTGATCCTGATTTCTGGAGCGCGGCGCAAGGGAGCGTGTAGCGTCACCTCATTCGCGCTCACTGCTGGGTATACCACGCGGCTCGCTCGTCTCAGCGCGATGCTCGTCAGTTGCCACGCGTGAGTGGCACACTATGAACGCTGGTCCTGCTCCCCCTGCGAGGACGCAGGGCCTCGTCGCCGTATCCGATGCCAACGGTCGGGCCTCCTCGGGCCACGCTTGCGTCGCGTTGCTGATATTGAGGGGGACCACACGCTCATCGGATGCACGCATCGCGCTCCTGCTTTGGGGTGATCCAGCAGTCCGTGATGACGTTCGTCGTCGCTCTCCCTCCGGACGAATCTCGAGCGTGAACGGCAAGACGCAAGCGGCCCCCCGGCTTCACCTGGTGCGAGCGGGCGTGTAGCGAATCGGGTTTCCGTCGCCACCCCGGCATCGAAATCGAAGAAAGAGGTCCTCGAACGCAACAGCCGCGCTGGGAGAAACTTCGGAGCGAACTGGGCTAGCTAGCGCAGAGACGAAGTTTCCGCGCCGGGTACGAAGGGCTGTGCGCGTCAGCTCAGCCGGCGGCGCGCCTTCTGCACCGAAGGCAGCACACCCTTGGCTTTGGTCAGCGCCCGCGCGCGCAGATCCACGGACGCGGGTTTCGCGGCGATCGTGATCTCCTCACCGGTCGCTGGGTTGCGCCCTTTACGCGCCTTCGAGGTGGGCTTCACGCGCACCGTTAGTTGCACGAGCCCGCCGATCTTTACCTTCTCGGCGTTGGCAATCTCCTCGAGCACGACATCCTCGAGAGCATCCAGCACACGCTTGGCCTCTGCCTTAGTGATCTCGGCACGATCGGCGACAGCACCAGCAAGTTGTATCTGAGTCAACGGCACGACAATCTCCTCCTTATGGGGTCCAGAGCTGCGCAGAGTAGCCATCGAGCCGGCTGAACTAATCGTCTTGGATCGCGAACCTGCAGACGCGCATGTTCGCCGAGCACGGTTGGGGCGCAATTTTTTGCGCTTCAAGAACGCAGCCATCTATATGGTCTAGGCGATGGCGAGAGGCGGACTTGAACGCCGACACCTCGATTTTCAGTCGAGTGCTCTACCAACTGAGCTATCTCGCCGCGACCCCGATCCTAGCGCCTTAGCGGCCCTGAGGATCAGGCGCTATGGCTGCGATCCGTAACCCACCAGGGGACATCGGAGGCGGACGACGCTGGTAAACCGAGCACATTGCGGATTGGCCCGTGAGGAACAACGGGGGTCGTGGCACCTCCCGGGGCCTCGATGAGGGAACGGTCGACGCCCCCCGATTGCGACTATCGTTCTGAAATGCGCAACGCCGAGCGACCACGTGGTAAGTATCGTTGGACCATTCCCGCCGGAAGAGCCACGATCATCGGGGCCACCATCACAGCCATCGCGACCATCATCGCAGCCACCGCGTTGCACGGCAGTGGAGGCCCCTCAACCGTAATATCCAATGGCGCGCACAACGGACAGTCTGCGTGCGACGGCGCGATCATCACCGGCTCCCACAATAGCTTCAACTGTGCGCCCAAGGTCGGTTCTACTGCGAGCGGCGCTAGCTTGAGCAGCGACCCCCAAGCACGGATCGTGGAGCTCACCGGATCCTGGTCCGAACAGGGGTTCGTGGATGCGATTGTCGAACGCAACATCAGCATCGTCGCCCTCTATTTGAAGACAGACGTGAGCGCCACGATCCTTCACAAGAACGCGAGCGCCATCCTCTGGGGCTTCCAAGGTAGGCCGCAAAACGGCGACCCCGTCGCGCTGGTCAAGACCTTTCAAGCAGCCGGGTTCAAGCTCGACGAACGGCTGGAAGACGGCTACCTGATGGCGAACCTCACGGAAAACTACCTTCCGCTGCAGTTCCATACGAACTTGACGCCGAAGGGCTACACGGGAGGCTACGCAGGCGGAACGTTTGTCGGTTCGTTGCTCTTCTGGATCGTGCAGCGGGCGAGCTGGACTGGTGCCACCGAACAGGACATCCGCGTGATCAAGTACCTGATCAGCCAGGGGGCAGATTGCAGCGTTCCGCTTTCCTTCTTGAAGTACAACCGCAGCACGCTCGACGACAGCTCTCCGTACACGGAGCTGCTCGCGATGATGCAGAGCTGCGCCAAGTGACCAGCCGAGGAGTCGGCTTCTCCAGCAGATCGCAGACTCCTGGCCGGTCGCAGGTTCGTAGAGGGGGACGCTCAGGTGACAAATCTGCTACCGAACCGATCCCCGCAAAATCCTATGATTTACAGGGAAATCATAGTACAGGACCAACCACGACCCATAGGATCGAGGAGTCGTGGCCGCTTGGGCGCGAGTCTCTATGGCGTCAGAGCCTCGCTTGCTCGGCCTCCCTTGCGGTGGCCTAGCCGTGCCGAAAGGACCGCAAGGCTAGCGCTCCGAAGGCCGCCTCCGTCTCTACTTTCATCGCCGGGACCCTGCGGAGTTGCAATCGCGACTCTGCGTGTCAGGGGCGGAGAGGACCGTACGTTGGGTGAACCCAGCGTTTGATGCACCAGCGCTCGATATCTCGGACAGGCCACGATGAGAGGGCGAATCGAATGGACATGCCCCATCCCAACTTTCAAACTCGCATGGCGCGGACTGGCGCTGTTGAGCCTGTACTCGGTCTTCTTGACCTGGCCCCTTATGCCGTGAACGCCTTGCATACTGAGGATTCGTGGGCTTCGACGTGGCCGTTGTCGCCCGCCACAGACACCGCCGTTACCGGGGACGCGGGGTCCGTACAGGGTCCGGCCGAGCGGGAGGCGAACCTACTATCTTGGCTACCGACAGCTGACGTGGGGCGAACTTCGCCGCAACGCCGAGGCTGGCGATATGGGTGCGCAACGAACACTCCCGGAAGCACCTTGACGAGCTAGCACGTCAAGGCAAGGACGAACAGTCAGCCAGCAGCCATGCCCAGCGTCAACTAGGAGTCTGAGCTTGAAGCGATGGAGATAGCTGCCGCGAGTGTCGCGCGTCGAAAGGATCGTCGTGAGCTGGCGATGCTGGCTTATGACGGCTATTTCCTGCATCGCAGCAATCATCGCGGCCATCGCAGCCCTGGCGTGAGATGAGGGATGCAAACCAGACCTTTGAAGAGATACGTCGGCAGCCGACGCACTCTCAGACCGTCCCGAGTGTCTAAGGCAGACAGAACAACACATCGCCCTGCTGGAGCATCTTTGTTCCACGGGAACACCCATCCACGGCATCCAGACCTGTCGGGAGCAAGAATTCGGGCGCGACGCTTTCGGTAGTCGTTGCATTGCTCATCAGCGCGATCCTTCCTTTACGAGGCCCGCCCAACGCGGCAGCCCACCACGGCTAGGCGTGAGCTTTACGCGACGATCGTGCTGCAAGGCGAGCACGCGAAGCTCCCGACCATTATCGACTGGCTCGTCACCGCGTATACCGCTCTCGATGACATATCGGGCTATTGGATCATCGCGGCGAACTGCAACAACTCAGGAGGCCAGGTAGCCGGTTATGCGCGGCTGGCGCTGCGCCTCCAAAAAGCGACAGAACGCCCTGCTGTTGTGTCCTGTGTTGGCGATGCACATCTTGCCATGCTGGCAAGTGGTGTCAGCGCGACCTGTGCTGGTCTGCACGGCATGTCATTCATGTACCCGCCTGCGGTTCTTCCCGTCCACGAAGACCAGGATGAGGAGCCGGCGAGGCTAGGTGTCTTCGTCTATCACCAAGCGGTGCTTGGTTTCGTCGGGAAGCTCGGGGCAGAAGGCGAGCCAGCCCGCGCAGCGATCTTTCGTAATCGTCCGTGCCCGTGCGGTCACCACCCTGCAGAGCGCCCGCCTGTGGGCAGACGTGCAATCGTCGCGCACAACAATTGGGCGGTCAGCGCGGACGCCTGGGAGTTTGCGCGCCTCGCGGTGCCGGTCGCCGAGGAGCATCTTGCTAGTAGGGCAGACGACGCCAAGCGTCAGCGGAAGTTCCTGCGGTTGAGCAAATTGAAGCCTGGCTTCCGATCAGTGTCACGAGCCGCGGACGATCTTCGAGCAGATGAGGCTCGTCGCGAAACGGGCGAGCAACAGCACTAGCCTGAACGCCCGGCCAGCGAGAGCAACGCCCACTCGCTCATCGTACGTCCTGCCACGACGGCTGCTCGCTCCCAAGCGATAGCGGATGGGAGTAGGGCAACATCGAGCCGTAACCCCGGCGTTGCCGATCCAATCCGCTCGCTGAGCCGCATCGGCAGCACGAGAGCATCTAAGGTTGGCCGCGATCGTGCATTCGTGCTGCGGTCAAGCGCACAAAGATAGGCGGCAAGCGGCTCAGAGAGCTCGGTCGTTACGACCGCTGCATTCGCCGCCACATCAAGAGCCGAAAGCCGGTCGCCGAGTCCGAGGAAATCAAGATCCTCGCCGAGCAATGAGCGCTCCACGGTGACGATCGCCGCCAACTCAACGCGATCCCCAGCTCTGCGGCGGCTTTGGCGAAGGGCGCCACAGTCTCACGATCCAGGGGCCAACGCTCGCAGCGGTCTGAGGGCCGCGCGAGCGGCGGCGGTGCGTCCCATCCGGCCCGCTCCACGACGGTTCCCGCGCCACCCGTCACCAGACGCAGAGACGGCCTCCGTGGTGCAGATGCAGGCAACATGTAGAATTAATTTCTACAATGACCAGCGGCGGAAGACCAGGGGCGAAGCCGGTAACCGCGCGCGACTGGATCTTTGGATCAAGGCCACGACGACTACTGCTGGGATTCGCGCTCTCAACAAGCACACCCGAGCAGGGATGGACCAAGGCCGAGATCGCACGCAACTGCGGAGTCGGAGCGCACGGCGGTGCCGACGAGCACATCAACGGACTGGTGGCGCTTGGACTTCTAACTGAGCGCGACGGCCGTTACTGGCAAACGAAACCAACGAACAAGCTCGCTCGCCGCATGAGCGCTCTCCTCAAGGAGCTCGACTCGATACCCGAGTGCAAGATCGATGAGCTTCTTGAACAAGCGTTAGTCGATCATGCCGATATCGCATGACAGTGAAGGGAGCAAGACAGCTACCTCGATCGCATGAGAGGAGTATAAGCTTGGACGCACGCTTCTGATGCGCACCGAGAAGAACGGTCTGCCGTTCCTCGTGCGTCACCCACAGATCACAGAACTGCGGAACCGAAAGTCGGGAGTTCCGCCTGAGCCCAAGCTCACAGTCCCGGCATTGAGGCCCCTTCTCGAAGCGGTGGGCGGTGTGTACGTTGCCGCTTGGAAGCTCACCCGCACCGTCGGCGTAGCCGCTGACCAGCCGATGACTGCCTCGTGTCAGCGTCCGGCCTCCTCTACATGTATGCGCCGAGACCTGTCTGACCGGGGTGGACGATGAGTGGGCCAACTCCGGACCGGATCCCCGGACCCCGTCGCTCCCGCTTCCCGCGGACTAGCTCGGGCTTTCCCCTGCAAGTTAGTCCGCGAGGTGCCTGACGGCGACTATGTGTGCAGCCTGGAGTCTCAATAGCAACTCCCTGCTGAACGCGAGCCACTGTCGTCGTAGCCGGCGGTTGCCTTGGACTGGATGCCCGCGCCGTCAATCCTCCTCACGGCGGAAACGTTGCGCGGGTCGCGTGCTCCCGCAAGGGGCTAGCAGACGAGCTATTAGCGGCTTGAGACTGCTCCTCACGAGCGGAAGTGACGGCCCGGCGTCGGTCCCGTCGCCCGAGCTGACTAGCGGCAGTCTCCCAGCTGTCTCCTCCGCCCGAACACGCGGCGCGAGGGATTGCCCGGCGGCACCGCTCGCGCTGTTGGCCGCTCGATCTTCGAGGTTTAGTCCGACACTCGCGTATTCGTAGAGGGTGTCCAAGGGGGCGGCGTCGTTGCTATGGCAGATCAGACGTGCATTCCATCTGCCTCCGGTCTGGATAGTGCTCGGCAGCGTTAGCGAGATAGTGGTTTGGCGAGAAGCATGAAGTTCTTCGATCGAGTACGTCTGTGCGGCCGGGAAGAAGATCGTTTCTCCACTCAACGGGCTACCGAGGCGTTCCTCGACCAAAAGACTCAGCGAACGCCAGGATAGGCCATTAACGGTTGGGCAGGGCGATGGGCCATCCGGAGTGCCGGTCGATGTCGATATCGGTTCCCCTGGTGTGACCGTCGCGCTATCCAGGATCAGCGGAAGCGAGGAACCGGTGATCGTGGCTATAAAACCCGACGCTGTCCACTCGATCGTTTCAGAGCCTCCTGTCGAGCTTACGCACTCAAACGAGAATTCGTGGGAGCCCAGTGTGCCCGAATAAAGCCACAACCAGGCGTGGACGAGTGGCTGTTCGTTCGCAGTGATGAACTCATATAGGGAGTGATCGGCGAACACCTTGATCTCGTCGCTTCCGCCGGCGACGGTGGAGCAGGCTGGGGCTTCGATTGGTATGTACAGGCCCAACGGGCCTACCGTCGGGCCTACAGGCGCTACGGCGTCTTCTTCGTGTCCGTGTTCTTCGGAGCTACCGCCTCCGCTTGAACATTCGATCGCCGCGGGCACGTTGATCACCGGGGTCACCCCTGTGTAGTAGAACTCAGGCGCCGGATCGTAATCAGACTGCGGCGGGTATTCATCCCGGACAGTTGGATCCGGCACACCACCCGTCCCCGCGGCGTCCTTGATGCAGGTAGCGGCCTGCGCAGCGGTAAACGACGGGTGAGCGGCCAGTACATCTGCCGCGAGTCCTGCGACCTGCGGCGCTGCCATCGAAGTGCCCGCGGCCGACCTGTAGCCAGCGCAGTAGTACGCTGGCGGTGAGCACGGTTCAACCCAGGTACTCATCGGGCCATGTTCGTCCAGTGGGGGCACGGCGACACCGCCAGGCGCCGCAATTGGTACCAGCGGCCCAAAGTCGGAGAAGCTCGCGATGCCGCCGTCCGAGTTAGTCGCGGCGACGTTCAGCACGTTCGGCAGATCGCCGTTTGCCCCCCACGGGCTCGCGGGGATCGGGACACAATCATTGCCGGCAGAGAACGTCCAGAGGATGTTTCGGCCAGGGCCTCCAAGTACATGGCGGAACATCGTGCGGAACGCCGCCTCGGACTTCGCCAGCAAGGCCTCCTCAGCGTTCGTCGCGCAGAACCCGGTCGACTTTTCGTAGGGCTCATTCACGCCGAGCGAGATGTTCACTACCTTCGCGTCACTTGTTGTCGCCAGCGCTTCCATTGCCTGCAGCACCCTGGTGAACCATGCGCCCCCGTACCCGACCCGGGCGCTCACAATCGGGCAGCCCCACGCGACACCGACCACCCCGATCAAGTTAGCCTCAGCACACGCCAGACCCGCCACATGTGTTGCGTGACCTTCGGGGATGTTCGCCCAGCCCGGTGCATTCAGGATCGAGACGGACGACATGTCCGGATGGTCGACGAACACATTGCCTTCGTCGATAATGCCGACAGTCACGTCGTTGCCTGTTGAGAGGTTCCATCCGGCCGCCGCATCGATCTGTTCGTACGGCCACAGCCACTGCGGCTTGTCATAGATCGGTGCGACCGGGGTCGTATTCTGTGCTTCGACGGTCATCAGCGAGAACCGGTTAACCTTCGCGACATTAGAGAGCGCTTCCAGCTGGGCTTCCCGGGTCGCCAATACCTGCGCGGCGCTCCATCGCAGCTCGTACACGCCACTGCCCTCGAGGCCACCTGTCACATGCGCCGCTACCACCGCAGCGTCACTTTCGGCTTCGGCCAGCGTACCAGGTTCCGTCGGCGTGCCCAGTGTGATCAACAGCTCGTCGTCCAGGGCTTCTTCGTTGGCTTCGGCCACACGGTCCGGCGATGGTTCGGTGAACTGTCCGAGTTCGGGCGCTGCGCTTGAAAGCGAGCGTACTTCCACGGTGGCGCGAAGGAGGATCGGCTGGCCACATCCGGCGAGCGTGCAGCCAGTTCCGTTAATTGTTAGCTTCGATTCACCCGGAGCACTGTTTGCGCTCGCGGCCAGCGAAACGGCTTCGCCTTCGCTTTTCACCTCGATCCCAGGTGATGTGGCGCTCACGGACGAGATCGTTTCCACGCTTCGGACGGCGCCTCCGACAGGTACCTGGACAGAGGAACCAACGATCAGGGCGATTCTCCCCAACTCGCCTTCCGTCGGTGCGGGGCCGTCAGGAACGGAGTCGGGTCGGGATGCTTCCGTTGTAGCTGTGGGGGGCGACGGGGATTGTGCGACGGCCCAGCCGTTCACCGCGCCGTGTGACTTGGAAAGCACGACAACATAGATACGCCAGCGTGAGATGCGTTTGTGTCCCGCAAACAATGCAAGTCGCAGCATCACTGCTGGTGCCGTGGGCATTCGCACAGACAGGGTGAAGCCCCGCGCCTTGATACGAGCGGTGGCTACCGTTCTCCACGACGAGTCCGATCTTCTCTGGACCGTGAGTCGAGCGTCTCGGTGCATGCGTGCCAGTCGCCCCGTCAGTCGCACGAGGGATCCCTGTTCAGCGGTGGAAGGCACTTTCGCTGACAGCGCGGGCGAGGCGACGGATGCCGCGGGCACGATCGCGCCTACCACGAGGACGACAGCGGTCACGCTCACGGCCCTGTAGATCGTTCCCAACGCAGCGTCCACCAAGTTGACCCCCTATAGCATGCTGTTCCGGTAGCGCACCTAGCCTTCGAGACTTGTACCAAAAGCCCAAACAGTTCGCAGTCCGGCAACTCAGCCCTGCCAGTCGGATATGCTGGCGCTCCGTATTCACCGAAGCTGCTCTGAGTCCTCACGGCGGAAAAGTTGCGCGGGTTCGAGTCCCGTCGCTCCCTCTCCTAACACGGAGGTCGCGGATTTGCAACTCCGTAGTTTCGGCGATTTCGTGGGCACGAAGGCAGGCTTCGAGGCGCTAACCCTGCGGTCCTCTCGGCACGGCTTAGGGCGTATCTCGGTAGGTGGCTTTGAGGGTCGCGTGGTGGGCTTCTTGAAGGCGATCAGGCCGCTGGCGAGTTGGAGTAGCGCGAGACTCCTACCGAGATACGCCCTAAGCCACCACGAGGGACGCCGAGCGAGCGTGACTCTGACGCCATAGAGGCTTGAGCCCAAGCGGCCACGACTCCTCAATCCTGTAGGCCGTGGCTGGTCCTGCACTATAATTTGCCCGCAAATCATAGGATTTTGCGGGGAGCGGTTTGGTCGCAGATTTGTGACCTGAGCGTCCCCCCGCTATGCCAGTTGTCTGCAATACGCGGCGCCTTCTTGCCTGGGGGCGAGGTTGCCGCACTCCTGTCCTAGGACGCGGTTCGTTCCTGCAGTTCCTTCAGGGTGCGCCCATCGCTGTCCCGCCACTCAATGCGGCCATTCTTGTTGCCCCCGCTGAGGACGCTCGCTGCTGCGGAAGGCGAGTCGAAGAGATGGTCCTTGGTAAGCCGTACGTGTTCGCCGACATCGACGAGGATACCCTCTTGTACCAACCTGTCTCGCAACTGTTCGTAGCCGGGTACCATCAGCTTCTTCTCTCTGCGTCCGAGGGCGTCCTCGAACACCAGGAAGCCGCGCGACCTGTCTTCTCCCTCGGCCTGAGTGAGTTGCGTCTTGAGATATAGGCGCACGGCGCGCTCGCTTACTGCGAACTCCGATGGCATTTTGGCATCAGTCGCAGCGATGACTGGCTCCCCGGCGGGTTCGAAGATGTTCACGCCCACCAATGCGAACAGTGGCAGGACGTTGTCGAGGTAGGTCTCCATCTCGGCGATCTCGGGCTCACTTAGGCCCAAGGGTCCAGGGGTCGTACCGTTGTCGAGCGAGGCATTATCAGCGGCCACGGCCAGCGCAAGGAGTCGTGCCTCTAGGTACCGAATGTGGGCCTTATTGAGCGAGTCGTCCTTCGTCGTGAGTACATAGCCATGGGTCCAGAAGTCCTTCTCCTTCTGATGTGCATCGAGGCGCACACGGATATCGTCGGTCTCGCCGACGTAGACCCGCTGCGTTCCACGTCCTTCGGGGTCGGGGCCAAGCAAGACATAGACGCCAGTCCGCGAGACCTCGGGTCGGGTGCGAGCGTTCGGGTAATCCGCTCGCGCAAACGCTAGGAACGATCCGGTCCAACTCATGCGCTCGACCAGTCGCAGCCCCTGCGGCGTACCATCCACGAGGAAAATCCGGATTGTCACGCCGCGCATAGTCTCGGACGTTGTCTATTGTCGCGAACTTAGGCTGCGCGCACTGGCTTGCGCCCGGGGCGCCGCTCCCACTGTTCCACAAAGCGCAAGAGCGTAGGCTCTGCCCAGATCGGCCCCGCTGCGAGTCGTGCGATCGGCTCCGGGAACTGGTCAGTGCCAGCGAGCTCGGAGACGCGTTGGCGACTAACTCCAAGGCGCTGTGCGATCTCGGCAACTCCGACAAGGGTAGGCATTATTGGCTGCCGAAGCTCGGCGTCCAGATTATCTTCAGCGGAGACCTCGGCCCGTACGACAGGCTCGATTGGGACGCCGACGCTGCGAGTCGCAGCTGCCACCGCACTTCTCGCAGAGGCCAGAGCAGCCTCGGGTGCATCAGCAATCGTGGACATGCGGACGCTGTAGCCATCGGGAAAAACCGCGACCACGGCTGCATAATCGTGAAGGCGCTCTACGAGGTCGTCTACGGCGTCGTCGTTAGGGGGCTCGATGCCCCGAATCTCAAATTCGATGCTCCACTCGGTCACGGTGTCTCCTTCCTACGGCCATTGGAGCCCTGAGCGACGCAGACGCGCGAGCAGGTTTCTCAGCGCGCGATGGTCGCTGGGCGTACCCGCCGCAACGACGATTGGCTTGGTCGGGTCAGGGGGCACAAATCTCCAGTGGTTCTTCTTTGTTCTCTCGACGCGGAAGCCCTGAGCTTCGGCGGCGCGTTGTAGATCGTGAAGCTTGATGATGATATCACCTCCTTGATGGTGTCAAGAGTTGATTTAGAGCTAAATCGTGGCTAAGCGGTGTGATGGCGTTCAAACATCGCCCCAGTATCGTACAACATTGCGTGTGGGCGTGCTAACATCCCAGATCCTATCTGGCGATCGGCCTAAAAGGAGACGACGTGTTCAGCACCCATGCAACGGAGGGCCGGCAGGGCATTCATCGATACTTCACGACTTCTATGCGCTGGGGCGAGCTCGACCCATACCTTGTTTTCCCGGACGACTTGGAGGCGGAGCTCGACGAAGACGAGCGCATGCAGCGCGGCTTGGCCAAGCGCAGGCTCGGCGAACTCGAGTACTACCTCAGGGACCGTGAAGATCACTTCTTTAGCGCCCTGACGCTCATCATGCTGCCAAGGAACCTTGGCCGTCCTGCGGTCGAGCGCCCTAGCGACCTGAGCGATGATGAACTCGCTGAGGCGGAGTGGGACTGGACATTTCAGCGCCTCTCGATGTCTATTCCGGGACGTCAGCGGGTTGGCACGCTGTTGCTGTCAGGTGACGTGCGCCTTTTCCCTGCAGATGGGCAGCATCGGGCGCGGGCAGCGCGCAATGCGATACGCGCCGAGCACGAATTGGCTCGTGAGGAGGTCCCTGTTGTACTTGTTCCTTACGAGTCGCCCGCAAGAGTGCAGCAGTTGTTCAGTGACTTGAATCTCAACGCAAAGCCGGTTTCGAAGACGGTCGGCTATGACATGGAGCACCGCGACCCCATCGCGATGCTCGCCAAGGAACTCGGAGAGCACATCGATCTCCTCCGCGGACGCGTAAACCGACGGTCGAACTCGCTACCGCAGAGTTCCTCGAACGTAATCACGCTCAACACGCTAGTGATCGTCACCCGAACCATCGTTGGTGCGTATGCCGAGCGCGACGACATCGAGCCCAACAAACGCTCGATCGAGAAATGGCTCGGTAGCAGTGCCCAGTTCCGGGAGGCGATCAGCAAGAAGGTTGGCGATGTCGTCGAGGTCATGATCGACTGCTTCAAGAAGGA
This sequence comes from uncultured Solirubrobacterales bacterium, assembly GCA_963726465.1. GTDB lineage: Bacteria > Actinomycetota > Thermoleophilia > Solirubrobacterales > Solirubrobacteraceae > Palsa-744. Next base: position 9,301 of record CAVSCQ010000034.1, on the reverse strand, counting down.
GTGGGAGTCAGTTCTGGACGATCGGGAGCACGCAGCGGGAGAGATCCGCGAGACATACCTTTTCCCCCACGGCCTCGGCTGGCAGGCGTTGTCGGAGGCTGCAGCAGCGCTGATCGTCGCGCACGGCGACCGTTGGGAACCCACGTTCCGTCAGGGGGTTGCTGGGCTTGATTGGCTGCGCACAGCTCCTGTTTGGAAGGGATCGGCGGTTCTCTATGACGAGAGAGGCAACAATCGGGTCAACAACACCGGTCCCGGAGTGCATGGGGTCGCACGAGCAGTGATCGCTGCAGCCGAACAGGGCGATCATCCAGTCGCCGGCGCGTGAGCTGAAGTCCCTAGTCTGGGGCGTCGCTTTCCTGCCTACGCGTCTGCCGACGGTAAGCGCCTAGCAGTTCGAGCAGCGCAAGCGTCTGCCGCTTGCGCAGAAGGTCATCGAGAAGGGTCCCCGGCTTGGTCGCAGGCCTAGCGGCCTGGCCCGCCACGGCCGGGGGCTTCTACGCCGCAGGCCACGGAGCACCCCCTCTACCAAAACCAAGAGGTCGCCCATAAGGCCGAATCGCTCCCCCGCTACTTCGCTATGACCCCATTAGCGACCTCGCCGGCGCGCCGTCGATCTTGTGGATGGAGCTTGCCACGAGCAACGGAGCACTTCGCCCCATTGGAGCGTGGATTACTGGGCGTTGTGCTCGGCACGTCTCCCGGTGCTGCCTTCACGCGAGAGCAGGCGCGCCAGGTCGGAACGCAAGCCGGGAAGCCGCTGAGAAAATGGGTCCGGCGCAACCATCTCGCATCAGTTGGCGCCACCGGCCACCCACAGCGAACTGCTCGTGTTGGGAATCTCGGGACGTTGTCCATTCCGCGAGTTAAGCTCGCTCCAATGGTCTGCATCCGGGAGCGCCTCCAGGCCCAGTTTCGGGTGGACAAGCGAACCGCCACGATGCTCCGCGCATTGGCGGGAATCACGCTTATGATGATCGCAGTCGGGTTTTGGCTTGATCCAAAGGGCTTTGGCCTTAACCTCCTTGCCGGTATCGTCGGCCTTGGAGTCGCCGTTATCGCAGGAGTCCTGCTGTTCGACAGGCTGGCCCAGGAGGCGGCCAGCCGAGAGCAACAGACGCGGCTCGCTGACCAAGAGGAACAGCGACGGGAGCGCTGGGCGGGCGTACGGACCGCGACTCTCACCGCACTCTGGGATCAGCTGCGCCGGGTCACGCGGCCGATCATGATCCTGTCCCCCGAGTACACCATAGCCGTTGACTACGCTGCGGCGATCAGGGTGATGAAAGACGTCCTGGCGTGGGTCAACGACCAAGCGGTGGCTCCCACCCCGGAAGACTGGCCGAGCTTCCGTTCGACACTCCTGTCGCTAGAGCGGAACCTTCACCGCGAGTACCTCCCGATTCGGGACAACCTGATTCCGCGAGTGCTCGAGTACGCAGACGATGCGGATCTGGTTCAGCTTCTGTTCGTGCTCGACACCAAGGAGCGCCGCTTCGCGGAGTGGGTGTTCGTGACTGCGTCGGGCACGAAGCAACCCACTGCCACCTCATATCCCGCAGGCGCTTGGTGCCGGATGCAAGCATTTCTGGAAGCCGCGATCGACGTCGCAGTGTACCTGCAGCCACGAGCGGCGCATCGTGATAGCGACAAAGCCGCCCGCCTACCCGAAGAGCCCCCAGAGGGGATCGTAACGCTCATGGGAGGCGATGGCCACTTCCACACCGTGGCAGGCATCGATGACTGAGCGAGCAGCTCACGGGATTCACCAGTCGTCCTCAGATCACGGACATCCTATCCGGCATCCTGCGCCGTGCTAGCGCTCGCCCTCCATCACGTTAGCCCGAATCGCCCGACCTGGCTACCGCTGGCTGGCGGAGGCATGCGTTAGACGACCGCGAGCCTACACGCTCGGAACTCGTCTAAGGGGAAGCGTGCGGCTCGAAGTCAGGGCGCTTGCTTTGTGCAAAAGCGGCTCTCTGAGCGAGTTGCCAGGGGTGGTGCTCGCGCAAGCGACGCACTGTTGTGAGGCCGTCGTTGAGGTGACCTAGGTGCAGCGCACCAATCAGGGCTTCTGGGGGTTTTTGCTCCGCACACGAACGACCTTGGATTTCCCGGTGGCCAGTGTTTCGCCGTTCTTGGCGACCAGATCGATCTCGATGCGGTACGTTCCACCGCTGACGGGCGGTGCAATCCAGCCGCTGTGGGTCGTCTGATATTTACCGGCTCTTGAGACGAAGCGGCTGGAGCCAAAGCCGACCGTGTTACCTTCGGGTATCTTCGCGTCGGTGGAGGCGTCGCGTAGTGTACAGAGGAGCGTCACTTCCAGCCCTGGCGGTCCTTGGATCTGGATCGTGTATTCGACGAGTATCCCGCGCTCGCGAAGTTCCTCGTTAGTGGATCGGTTGCGTCTCACGTCTCGCCAAAAGCAGGCGCGTGCATTGGCGGCTGCGACACACCTGCAGCGGACGAGAAGGAGGTCGAGGTCGTCGCCTTTCCCGGCCTTGTCCGCGTTCCAAGTCCGATGCTACGACCCAGGCCAGCCGGGCATGGCTCGACCGACGGGCAACGAGAGGTCGCTAACGGGAGCGATCACTCCCCCGCTACCTTGGGAAGCCCCCCAAATGCGGGGTTTTTCTTTGGGCTAATGGGTCGCTTCGCGGCTTCCATTGTTCCAATGTCGTTCCAATTTATTTTTTGGCATGCAGATTGGCTGCCCTATCAAGTGGCCAGACTACATCGTTCCGTCTCTCACTGAGGCTTGGTCTTCTGCTCTTGTCGCTCTTGTGTCTCGCGCTTGAGCTGAGCTTGCTTTCCAGCTATTTCAGCGGTGCGCTCGGCTTGACGCTCTTTGGCCAAGCTGCGTGACTTAGCGGCATTAGCAACGTGATCCTTGCGCTTTTGTTGTTGATCCATGCGACTCCTCCTTGTATAGAACAATCACTCTACGTCAGTATGCCGGGGTTGGGGCGGGCGCTGATCGAGGCGACCGTCGCTCCGGCAAAGGTGATCGTGTTCGGATCGCGTGCTCGCGGGATGGCGACGAGCGGAGCGACTTCGATTTCCCCCTTCAGGGTATGTGGACTGGACTCCTAGAGGGCTTGAACGCAAACGGTTCGCTCAGCCGCACCACGCAGGAGTCGGCTGGTTCTTCTGGGCACGCAAAACCGCCCCTTGGATCTTTCCGCAGCGGTTGCCTCGTACGCCCGGTCCCCGAGGACCGAGAACCCCGTCAGATAAGTGTGAGCGGAAGCGCTGGCGTAGGTGTCTCGTGCTGGGTTGAAGCGATACACCTTGAAGCCGGCGCCCATGCTGTCCTCATAGAAGTACAGCTTCCCGTTTGACCACGACGGCCCGAGCCAGCTCTCATCGCTTTCTCCGACGCTGATGATGGCGATGAGTCGCTGCGGTCCGCCGCCCACAGCCTCCGTGCGCACCTCTGTGGTCGTGCCGACCGATCCGACGTCATCCTGGATGATGAAGGTGTCGATCAGCGTGAGCTGGGCGTGATAGAGCTGGAGCGCTTCGACGCTGGGGTCTTCGGGGGCCGCACAGACGAGTCGCGGCTTGGTCGTTTCCGTTTCGTCGCCGGTGTAGTAACACTTGCGAGCAGGAGCGCCGGGGAGGACCTTGCGTCCGGTGCCGTCGAGGCGGCTCGTCATGCCCCGCGTCTTGCCGCTCAACCAGGCGACCCGATCGGCCCCAGATCGTTGGATGCGAGGCCTCTTCGCTTCCGGGGACCGTCTGGATGAGGCGGGTGCCCGGCTAGCGAGCTAATGGTGTTCCATGTTCTGTGGCTCGACGGTGTATCGCTCTTGGATCTGTCTTATGTCGAGCGGCATGAGCGCCTGCTGGAGCTGGGCTAGGCGGTGATCGTGTGCAGGTTCCGGCCAACTTCGTCGGCGAGGGCACGTCGTTGCTGGACGCCAGTAAGGGGCAGCAGTTGGAGGGCATAGTCGCCAAGCGCCTTGACTTCCGTTACACGCCCAGTGGCCGTGGCGGCGATTGGAGGTGGGCGGGATCGCGGCGATCCTGGACTCGACGACGATACGGAGTCATTCAGTTCTCGCACAAAGTGCCGGCCCAAAGCAGGGCCGGCACCTTTCGCGACTAACAGGACGGTACGCCTGGGTCGGTTTCGTTGGCGATCTTGCCGTCGTTGATGAAGTGTGCGTTGAGGTATCCGGTGTTTGGTCGTCCGTCGACGGTGGGTCGTGTGATGTCGTTGGCTTGGTACCAGAGTCTGTCTGAGTAGGGGCCGACTGCTTCGCCGAATTGGTAGCAGAGGAGTTCGACTTGCTCGTTCATGTATGGGCCGAGTCCGGTGATGCGTTCGGTGTCTGCCATGTAGGGGGCGGTGCGAAACCAGATACCGTCGGGCAGCGTTTCGCTCGTGTTCATCACCGTGAACACAGGACCGGAAGAGCCCGTCGGCGTGTTCGGAGTAGACAGCTGAGATCCGACTGACGTCGGCGTCTGCGAGACACCCGGACCTGGGGATTCAGATCCGCTGGCTGTTGGCTTTGGGTTGCACTTTTCGCGGATCTCCGTGACCCATGACACCTCCGGGCGCCAAGCATCGAGGTTCCACGAGGACTTGACGAGCGCGATCCCGCTGCGGGCATGACACTCGAACTGCTCGAATAGCGATCCAGGGTTGGGATCCCAGCCCTTATGCTGACCCTGGGGAATGTGTGTTGCCTTCGCTATCGCCTGATCGAATGCGGTGTGTGGATCGAGTGCCGCGGTTGCGCGACCGCATCCGCTTGGATGGACGTGGAGCGTGTAGCCGTTGCCCACGGAGTTGTAAGCCCAGTCGGCGCTCGCGATCTTGGAGCCGCACAGCGAGAGGGCGGCTGCGACCGGTGGTGTGGCCAGCGCACGACCCAGTGCGCAGATCGCCGAAAACATGGCGATCGTTGCGATAGCTGCGCGACGATGGGTTGAGATAGCGTCAAGGAATTGCATTGGTGTCCCCTTTCTCGAGCTGTGGGGTCATGATCTATCTCGGTAGGCGATGGGCATAGTCCAAGAGGGTGTAGTTCTCACACCACCTCTGAGAGAGGTTCGTCGGCTAGCCTGTGGCCTATGTCAACCAACAGACAGGACAGTGCTTCAAGCGTGCCAGATCCGCATGCTCCACACAGTACGACGCCAGCTGATTTGCGGCTGTTGCAGGAGGCACAGCGGAGCGAGATGCCGTTCCTGTCTCTGCGTGGTCGGGACGGCGAGCTCGTGGTTCACCGGCTCGACCCTGGTGAGGCTCGACAGGAAATCGGACGACGGAGCGCGAACTCGCTCTGTATCTCCTGGGACAGCGAGGTCTCCGGAGTGCACGCCGAGCTCGTGCAGAGTGGCGGCGAGTGGGTCGTCGATGACATCTCCACCTACGGCACTTTCGTCAACGGCGAGCGGGTGCATGCCCGGCGGCGACTAAAGGACGGAGATCGTCTACGGGTCGGACGTACCGCGATTGCGTTTCACGGTGGCGGCCCTAGTGAGTTCTCGCGAACGGACTTTGGAGGCGGGTCACCTGTGCCGGAGCAGTTGACCGCGGCACAGCGACGTGTGCTGGGAGTTCTTTGTCGCCCCTATCTCGAGGACGACCGCTTTGCCGCGCCACCCACCAACAAGCAGATCGCCTCAGAGCTATTCGTCGGTGAGGACGCGGTCACCGGGCACCTAAAGACGCTATACAAGTCGTTCAATATTCAAGATCTACCCCCGAACCAGAAGCGAGTTGCCCTTGCGGCACTCGTGATCGAGCATGGCCTCCTACTGGGCGCCAGCGACGGCTAGGCGATTGGGTCAGAGCAGGGCAGTGCCTAGCAGGGCGGGACGTTTGGGTCGACGAATGGGGTCCCTTTGAGGTCGCCGGATGTTGCGCCGTCGTTGTAGAAGGCGTCGGCTGAGCCGTAGTAGGCACCGTTCCACGGTGATGAGGCAACCCGGTACCACCACGTGTTGCCATCAGCGACCGCGAAACCCGGGATCTTGCACGCGATCTGCACAGTGGCGTTGGACGGGATCTCGGGTCCTTCACTACCGCCTGCATTGGTGTAGTTGGTCCAGGTATGGACCACACCCCCAGTGGTCTCCGGGTATGTGGTGGGCGTAGTGGGTGTCGTTGATGTTGTGCCACCGCCTGGGGTCGTGCTGCTACTGCCCGGGTTGGTGGTGCCGGTCACTTCGTTGAGAGTGCCGCTGTTGTTCAGGGCTATGCGCCGGTAGTCGCGGGTGCCGGTCAGATTGCCGTGCCCGTCGAGGGCGATAGCGGCAAGGTTGACGGTGCCCCACAGCGCGTTGCCCTGGTCGGGGATGGCGGAGGTGTTCCATTCAAAGGCCCAGTTTCCCGACTGGAGGGTCGCATCGCCCAGCAAATGCCAACCCACTGTCTGACTGTTGGCGGGGTCCGTTGCGTAGTAGGCCTCAAAGGCAACACCGCTGACGTTTGCGGCGCTGGTCTCCAGTGTGACGACGCCACTCACGATTGATCCAAATGCGGGGGCGGTGATTTGGACGGTACTTGAGACAAGGGGCCCCGTTGGCGCCGGTGGTGGTGGAATTCTTCCGGGCCACGCAGTCGGTGGATAGGCCCAGCCGAGATACAGGCTGCTCCAATAATGGCTCCTGGGCACATTCGTGACCTGGACGGTTTCGAGCGCGGAGATCACCTTGCCGTCTCCGAGAGATAGAGCAACGTGACCGTAACCTCTGTTTGCACTGTCCGGCCTGAAGAACACCAGCGTGCCCGGTGGCGCGGTTGTAATCGGATCGTGGTGAAGCGCCACGTTCTGAGCGGCAATCCACGCCGATTGAAAGATGTAGCGAGTCCCGTAGGCCTCCTCCACGAAGCGCTCACAGCGGTATGCCCAAATCTTGCTCCCCAATTGGGTCCGAGCCCATTGCAGGGCGCTCGAGCGGCCCTCGTCGGGTCCTCCTCCCAACCCGCCGCCATCGGCGACTTCCGGTGGTGTCAGAGTTGGTCCGCCCTGCTCGTTCACCGACCTCGGTGGACGTTTGGCGCTTTTTGGCACTCGTATGCAACCTCGGGGCTGCCCATGCGAATTGCAGTAATGAGCCACTGTTTGTCTCGTAGTGCGAGCGTTCACGACTGCAGTGATGAGCAGCGACAGAAGCACTACACATGCAGCGAGGGCTGGCAACAGACGACGTAACATGTGCGCCGAGCTCATCCCGCCGAATGGTTGGTATCGATGCGAATAATCAACTTGTGCGCCATCCCGTCTCGGAGGATACCTAGCCGATGGACGAGAAGCCCGTTCGATGAGCGTGCAACGCGCTAAGCGCTGGGAGCCCTTGTGGTGGCGTGCTCATCAATGTCTGGCAAGGACAGCTTCTCAGCGTTCATCGCTTGGCGGCGCGGCAGTCCCAAAGCAACCCATGTGTCGGCGGCGAAGTCTCCGGCGCTCTGATAGCGCTCTTGCGGATTGACGGCCATCCCGCGAGCTATTACACGGTCGATAGCTGTTGGAAGCTCGGGTCGAAGCGCCAAAGCCGATGGGCGTGGATCGTTGATGTGCGCTGATACCACCGCGTCGAGGTCGGCCCCGGGGAAGGGCACCGTCCCCGTGAGGCAGTGGTAGAGCACCGCGGCGAGCGCGTAGACGTCGACTCGGTGGTCGACTGTCGTTTGTTGTATCTGCTCGGGGGCCAGATAGTCGGGCGTGCCCACCCACCTCCCGCTACCGTCGAGCCGAGTGGTGGCGGTCAGTTGCTTGGCCACACCGAAATCCGTCAAGAAAGCCACCCCGGCGTGTTGTGCGCTGATGAGGATGTTCGCGGGCTTGACGTCACAGTGAACGAGGCCGCGCTGATGCACCGCGTCAAGTGCTCCAGCAATGTGATCGATCAGGTGAGCAGCTTCGTAGGACTCGAGAGCGCCGAGACCGCGGATCCTTTCGGACAAGTCGATCCCGTCGACGAACTGCATGGCCATGTATAGGAGTTCGCCATCCTCTCCTGCGTCGAGCACTGGAATGACGTGGGGGTGGTTGACCGACGCGGCACGTCTTGACTCGACCTTGAAGCGTGCGCGATAGGCCGGCAGATCCGCTAGATCCTGAAGGATCAGCTTGAGCGCAACGGGGCGATCGAGGCTGAGTTGCTGGGCCCGGTAGACGACCCCCATGCCGCCGTGTCCCACCTCACTCTGCACGTGGTATCCAGCGATGATGTCGTCCGCCCCGCCGGAGGCCGAGGTGGTAGACGAGCCCCGCAGCACACGATCGACGATCTCTGGTGACGCGGCGGCGAAGAGTCTGCGGACGCGCAGACGCTCACGGCGAGCGACGATGGATAGCAGCGCCCAGACAAGCCCTGTTGCACAGGCGATGCTGAGCAGCCCGTCGGTGTAGTCGAGCACCGTTCCGTTTTCAAAAGCAACCTGCGTGCCAACCGACCAACCAACCGCAGTCAAGAGGCCAATTGCGACGATCATGACCGTATTGGGATCGACACCGGCGAACACGTCAGGGTTCTCGTCTGTTCGTGAAGGCGACGCCCACCGGATCGACAGCCAGAGGATTGGGACGAGCAGTCCGAGACCCAACAATGTGACCGTGATCAGGACCGAGGAGGCTCCACGCAGTGGGAAACCGGCGAGTGCTGTGACGATCGCATCCGCCTGAATCTCGGGGCCGGACATGGCGGCTCCCACGGGGCTGCGATGAATGTCCTGAAAGATCGGCGCGGTAGGGCCTACGACTACAACCTTTCCTTTAACCGCACTCGGATTGAAGCGGCCGGACAGCACGTCAAGGAAAGACAGCGCTCGCACCGTGCCGGGCGGTCCTGGATAATCGATCAACGAGTTGGCGGGGGGATGGGTTGGGACAGCGGGATCCTCGCTGCGCGCCGAGGCGAGGGCAAAGCTGTCCACGCCACCCAGTCCAGACGGAAAGCGTCTAATGGCGCCGTCGCCGTCCAACGGGAGGAGCGTCACACCCGGCTGGACACCAACACTCGCCAAAGGGACACGGCCCGCAAGAGGCGCGGTCCCACCGCCCTGTTCGATCGCTGTGACCGACACAACGGCATGTCTCGCGTGCGCCAAGGCCGCGATGAGTGCCCGGTCGCCACGGGCGTCAACGCTAGGCCGCTCAAGGGCGAAGTCGAAGGCAATCACGCTCGCGCCCGCCGCGGTGAGACGTTCAACGAGTCGCGCATCGATCGCTCGGGGAATCGGCGGCGCCGGGAGATGACGATAACTGGTGGTATCCAGGGCGACGACGAGGACCCTTCTCGCCGGAGGCTGATCACCACGAAGCGAGAATCGAGT
>CAVSCQ010000033.1:0-9936 GCA_963726465.1 uncultured Solirubrobacterales bacterium | reverse complement strand
GTCGAGATAGATGCGAAGGAAATGAACGAGCAGCACGCCGACATCCTCCCGACGCGTCCGGAGCAGCAGAACAGTGATGTTGACGTTCGCCTTGAGGCGGTTGAGCAGCGACTCGTTGAAGCGCCCAGCGTCGCGCGCGGCCTCGAGATCTGCGTTGGTGGCGGCGACGACGCAAACGTCTACCTTTCGGGACTTGGTGCTGCTGAGGGGCTGGACGACGCGGTCTTGAAGTACCCGCAGGAGGGCCGGCTGTACCTCCCAGAGGCAGGTCGCCGATCTCGTCGAGGAAGAGGGTGCCGCCGTGGGCCAGGCGAAAAAGGCCGGGATGGCTTTCGGTGGCGCCCGTGAAGGCTCCTCGCTCGTGGCCGAAGAGGACGTCGTCGGCTCGTTCCCGTTGAAAGCGGCTGGCGTTCTCGGCGACGAAGGGACCTTTCGCGCCAGGACCGCTCTCATGCAAAGCACGGGCGACCAGCTCTTTGCCCGTGCCGCTTTCGCCGCGAATCAGTACCGTGTCGGCTCTCCCTGCAGCACGGGTGATCGCGTCACGGACGTCGTCGATAGCGTCACTCGACCCGACGAGGCCAAGATTCGGGGAGCGGGTGACCGGGTAGCGAATTTGGTGGAGGCAGAAGGCGAACGCGCGAGCGACGGTCAGGATGACGCCGCGGTCTACCTCAGCTGGACTGAGCTGACGCACGCGATCGAGCCGCACTCCGTCGACGCGAACGTCGGTGTCGCCGGGAGCTAGGCGGATCTCGACAAAGCCCTTCGCCGATACGAAGCTCACGACGGGGTCCCGGGCCATCACGCGGTGAGCGATCGGCCGGCCAACGTCGGTTCCAGGAACAAAAAACGCTGGGGCGTCTCGGGTAAGTCCCGATTCACCGTCGCCTTCGAGAAGACCTACCTCACCGACGCGGTTGAGGTCCGGGTGCCACAGGATCGTGAGCGCGGGTACGACGGGCGCCCGCAGCCAACCGGTTGGTGGCTCGAAGGGGCCGCTCAGGGTCGTCGAGTCACTATCGAGCCTGGACACGTAAAACTTCTTCAGGCCCGCAAGGGCAATGGGGGAGCGTCGGCCGATTCACAAGATGGTTCATTCTGACCCCGGGCGGTCGGCCAACCGCCATCGGAACGGCCGTCCCCGCTCCCCTTGCGCGATACACCAGCCATCGCGGGCCAATAGCCCGCGCCCCGAGCACGTGACCATGTCGTGAAGCATACCCGCCTTCGCCAGGTCGTAGGCGAGTCGCCCATCCGCCGTGCTCGCCCAGGACGCCTCCGCGTCCCTGCGCTCGCGATCCTGCATCGCCACCTGTGCCGCCTGTGCCTGCCCCTCTGCCCGCGCCCCTATTGAACGCCCACCTTCCTACCGCCATGATGACGACCGACAGCGTGAGAACCGTCATGGCCACCCATTTGAGGATGTCTTTGAGGGTCGCAGCTCTGGCGATGTCGTTCACGGTCGCGAGCACGCCGGCCGTCAAGGCCCGTTTCACCTCCGCGGCGGCGGCCTTCGCCTGGGCTTCGGCGGTGGCCTTCGCATGGGCGACAGCCACGCGCGCAGCGTCTTCGATTCTTTGGGGCAGCTTCTCGTAGAGTGCCAGGTAGTACTCGAGCACGAGGAGCAGGGTCCACAGGGAATCCGTGCTCTTGACGCCGAGCGTGTCACGGACCCGATAGAGCCTTTGCCGCTCCCCATCCGTCGCCTTCCGCCCCAAAAGCGTCTCGAAGGCCGCGTCCGGCCTACTCACGAATTGCCTCGACCAACATCTCCCTGCACTCGTCGCGCCACCGCTCGACCTCGATGCGGTCTCCGAAAGAGAGCTCCTTGCATGCCTTCGCAATCGTGAGCCGTCCCTCGTTCATCGCGTCCGTCACCCTGTCCGCCAGCTCGGGGAAATTGAGGGACTTGCCTCCCGCTCCTTCGATCGCCGCCCTCATGTTCGACCCGTTGTAGAGCTCGAACTTGTTCTCGGCGCCCAGATACATGTTCCGCACGACGTGGATCTCTGCTTCCGGGAGCGCCTCGGAGAAAGTCGCTCAGGAGCTCCAGGCTCTCCCTCTTCCGGTCTATCAACCAGAACACCCCCAGCTTCCTCTTCAGCTCCGGAAGTGCCTTCCGGAGCGTCCTGCCGAAGTTGGTGATCCCCGTCTGGTTGCGGGCCCCCGTGTTGATGACGATGGTGCTCTCCGGCCGGCTCTCGATGAGGTTTACGAGCTCGATCCACCCCTCGCGTTCGTCGAGGTTCACAAGCTCGCCTTCGATGGTCTCCCGGTACGTTTTGAAGACATCCGGAACCGAGGTGTCCGTTTCGATCAGAAACGGCGCCTCCTTCGTGCTCTCGAGGAAGTCCACCACGGCCATCGAAAACAGGGACTTTCCGACACCGCCTTTGCCACCACCGACGAGAATGAGTGCCTTCGACATGTCTGGCTCCTTTCACTAGTAGCTGTCTTTGTCCTTCACCAGGAACACCTGCTTCCCGCTACGCTCAGCAGCGGCCTCTGCCTTCGGCGGGCTCACGATGGGCGACTCCGGTTGCCTCTGTGGGCTCCCAGCGGGTGGCGCCGTCAAGCCACCGGGGTGCTTCCGCTGTGCGTTCTTGACCGACTTCGCCTTCGCACGCTGCAGGTAGCTCTTCAACGTGGGCGTGGTGATCGTGAATCCGACACCCTGCAAGCTCTCGACGACTTGCTCGATCGTGTATCCGCGCTTCTGCAGGGCCGCTATCTCGGCCACGAGGTGCTTCACCAGGGCTTGCTTACTCAGTCGTCGTTTCGACTGGTCGATCGCTGGCAGGGTGCGAAGCGCCCGTGCCATCTCTTCTGCTTTCTCGAAGGTGTAACTCATTCGCCTCTCCGATTCCGCAGACGTCTGCGTGATGGCTCCCGATGATCTTATCGAGCGGCCAAGGCCGAATCTTTCCGGCGGCAGTCAGAAAACAGCGCCGTCGTCTTTGGACTGCCTTCGACGCGCCTTCGAGATGCTTCCTCGGGGGGCGGACGCATCGCTTCGCGATGCCACCGCCCCCGAGATCGTTCGGTGCGGTGGAAATATCCGCGAGCCTCCGGTCGATAAGACATACGTGACGATCGTGCATTCGCGACTGCTTCCTACGAGTGGGATGAGACGCGTAGCAGGATGGGGGCTTGTCCGGACACATGCGGCTGCCGCCGCACGTGTCCTCCCAAGCCCCGCTTCGCCCCGGCCGCTCGGCGCTTCGCTTCTCGCAGACAGGGCTACGCCAGAGTCGGAGCTGCTCGGCGCTAGCGCTTCTCGCACCCAGTCGATTGGAGGTCCGGTCGATGCCCTTTCGTAGTAAGGGCGCCGGCGGGCCTGACGGCCCGCCTCGACGTGCGAGTCGCCCCCGCCGAGAAGGAGCAGCTCGCGGTCATCGCCCGCGACGCCGGGCTCGCCGTCGCCGAGCTGGTCCGCCTACGCGCGCTCGGTCGGCCGGTCGTATCCCGCACGGACGCCACGACGATCCGGGAGCTGCGACGCCTCGGTGGCCTGCTCAAGATGGTCCACGTCGAAAGCGACGGCGCCTACCGCCAGCAGACGTCCGAGCTGCTCACGATGCTGCGCGCCGCGGTCGCGCAAGCTGGCAGGCGGGCAGTAGGGAGGCGGGGTCGATGATCGTCAAGAAGGTCCCCACATCCAAGCGCGCCCCGGCCAAGAGCAAGGCGCCACAACGTGCGCGCTCTCGCCGACTACATCGCCGGCCCGAACGCCGGCGGCGCCGGTGAGAAGGTCGAGCACCGCGGGGCTCTGAACCTCCTCAACCTCGATCACGAGGGGCAGGTGCAGGAGATGATCGACCTGGCCGAGACGGCCAAGCGCAGCCCGCAACCGGTGCAGCACTGGATCCTGAGCTGGCGGGAGGGGGAGCAGCCGACGTCGGCCCAGGCCGATCAGGCGGCCAGGATGTTCCTGGACGAGATGGGCTTGGCCGGCCACCAGGTGCTCTACGGATTGCACCGCGACACCGAGAACTGGCACCTCCACCTGGCCGTCAACCGCGTCCACCCCGAGACGGAGAAGCTCGCCACCGTCAACAATGGCTTCGACCACGAGGTCGCCCACCGGGCGATCGCTCGCATCGAGCACGCGCAGGGATGGCAGAGGGAGGAGCGCGGCCTGTTCCAGATGCGGGAGGACGGGCGCGCTTGAGCGCGCGCGTCCGCGCGACGAGCACGAACGCAAGCCATCCGTTCGAGCCCGTGATTTCGAAGAGCGGGTGGGCGCGCGGAGCGCCGAGCGGGTGGCCATCGAGGACGGAGCTCCCGCCATCCGCGCGGCGGGGAGCTGGCGGCGAGATGCACGAGGCCCTGGCCGAGAAGGGGATGCGCCTCGAGAGGAAGGGCTCGGGCGCGATTCTGTGGATCGGCGACCAACCCGTGAAGGCGAGCAGCGCCGGCCGCGACTGCTCCATGTCGGCGCTGGAGAAGCGTCTGGGCGAGTTTCAACCTGCGAGGGATGCCGCGCGCGTGATGACACGCACCCGAGCCCCCGAGCCGATCATGCCCGGTGCCCCCGGCTGGAGGCAGTACACCGACGCACGACGACGGCACGACCTGGAGCGTTCCCGCGGACGGGAACGGCGGACGGAGCACAGCGGGAGGATCGGCAACGCATGGCCGCTCGCCATCGGCAAGAGCGAGCCGACATCTTCCGCGGATCTTGGAAGGGGCCGGGGCGCTCTCCTCAACGCGACCAGGAATCTGCTCGCCGCCCGTCAAGCGCAGGAAAAGGCCGAGCAGCTTGATCGTCAAAGGCTGGAGCGCGGGGAACTCGCCAAGGATCGAGGACTGTTCCCGAGCTACGAAGAATGGCTTCATCAAAGAGATCACGGGCTCGCGCAGGGGTGGCGACATCGAGAACGACGCCCGCCTGGCATCGAGGGGCCGACGTTCGCGCGCCCGGCTCCCCTAGATATCCGCGCATTCGTCCCGGTCGTCGAAGGTTGGCACGTCCACTATCGTCGCGTCGGCGAGCGCGGCTCCCCCGCCTTCACGGACCGGGGTAAGGAGATCGACATCTTCGACAGCAACCGACGAGAAAGCGTTCTCGCCGCCCTTCAGTTGAGCGCCCAGAAGTGGGGCACGTTCACCATTCGCGGAAACGAGCGGTTCCGGAGCATGTGCGTCGAGTTGGCGGCAGAACACGGCTTCAAGATCGCGAACCCGGAGCTCCAGCAGGCCATCGCCGCCGAGCGAGAGCGGATTCGCTCACCTGGAAGAGAACGCCCGACGGCGCCCGACCGCCGCGCGACGGAGATCGTGGCGACCCGGACACCAGCCGAAGACTATCGGCGTCACCTGACAGAAGTCACCCGGGAGCGCGCAGGCCAGCCTATCCACCCCTCGCGGGTCGATGCCGAGATCGCCGTCCGCATGCGTCTTGCGGGCCATCGCCGGGGCGAAATCGAGCGGGCGATCAAAGAGGCCGCACCGGCAGATCGGCGCGGCGAGACACGCGATTGGGATGCCTACGCGAAGCGCACGGCGGCCGTTGCGTTTGGTGTCCCAGGAGACCGCCTCGCTGAGCACCTCAGACGGCAGGACGACCGATTGCGCCGGCTCGAAGGGCGTCATCGCGAAGAGCCCGAACGACAACCTCCCGGCGGCCCGTTCTCCCGTTTTGGACTCGGACGATAACCGCGTCACTACTGGCCTACCTTGGTCGTCGGGCCGTGACATTCTCGACGCACGGCGCCGCCGCTCCCCAACGATGCGACACCGTCGGAAACCTGGGGCAACGGCGGCCGACTGACGATGGGTGTCCGCGCCGGCGCGATCGCGCTTTCCGAACTGGGCGTGCCGCCGCGCCCGGGCCGCCGTACGCGCGCCATCGCCCAGAAGAGACGGTCCTCTACAAGTGCCTCGCCAAGCACTGGCGGTCGTTCCTGGCCGAGACCGAAGCAGAGGACGGGGGCGGAGCGGGCTACCGCGCTTCGTGGTCGACGAGGTCGAGGCGTTCCTCAGGTGCGGCATCCTGGCCCACGGATTCATTCGGGTCGCCTGCGACGGCTGCCGAGAGAGCCGCCTCGTCGCGTTTTCGTGCAAGCGCCGCGGCTTCTGTCCGTCGTGCCTCGGCCGCCGCATGTGCGACTTCGCCGCGCACCTTCGCGATCACGTCATGCCCCACGTCCCCGTGCGGCAGTGGGTGCTGACCGTTCCCGTCGGGCTCCGATTCGGCATGGCCTTCGACCCCGCGCTCGCCGGCATCGTGCTGCGGACCTTCGTCGGCGTCGTCTCGCGCTGGCTGCGGCGGCGCGCGCGGGCGCACGGGATACGCGGCACCCTCAAGACCGGCGGCGTGACCGTCATCCAGCGCTTCGGCTCCGCGCTCAACCTGAACGTCCACTTTCACACGCTCATGATCGACGGCGTGTACGAGATCGCCCCGACCGGCGCGGTGGTGTTTCATCCAGTGCCGGCGCCAACCGACGAAGACGTGGCGGCGGTGGCCGAGCAAGTCTACCGGAAGGTCGCGCGAACACTGGACGCGCGCGGCGACGACGATGGCACCGCGCTCGCGAGTGCCGAGCCCGTGCTCGCGACGCTCGCTGGCGCCTCGGTGGCCGGTGTCGCGGCCGCCGGGCCCGCGCCGTGGGGTGCGGACGCTGCGCCTCGGGTCGGGAACCACCCTCGAGGCAACCATCACCGGTCGTCGCTGCGCCGCCGTCGAGGGGTTCAGTCTCCACGCCAACGTGCGCGTCGCCGCCAACGACCGCGACGGCCTCGAGCACCTCACCCGCTACCTCGCGCGGCCGCCCGTCGCGACCGACCGGCTGACCCTGCTGCCCGATGGGCGCGTCGCCCTGCGGTTCAAGCGTCCGTTCGCCGACGGGACCGAGGCCGTCGTGTTTACCCCGTTCGAGCTCATCGAGCGCCTGCTGCCGCTCATCCCGCGTCCCCGCAAGCACACCATCCGCTTCCACGGCATCCTCGCGCCCGCGGCCGGCCATAGGTCGAAGGTCGTTCCGGCCTCGGAGACCCCGACGCCGGCGAAGAAAAGACCTCCACCGGAGCGGCCCACACCACACCGGCTCCCCTGGGCCGAGCTGCTGCGTCGGGTCTTTCTCGTCGACGTGCTCGACTGCCCGCGCTGCCATGCCCGCATGCGAATCGTCGCAGCCGTCACCGAGCCGGGCGCCATCGAACGCATCCTCCGCCACCTCGGCGAGAGCACCGTGCCGCCCGGTCGCCGGTCCCCGCGCGCCGCCGGACGCGAGGAGGCCGAGCAGCGCGAACTCGACCTCCGCGACCCTGACCCTGACGAAGGCGCTTCGTGTTGACCCGCGCGGTCGGGAGGGGCGAGTCTTGCCCGGTGGATTGGTGTTGGGAATTGGGGTCCTTGTTTTCGCCCGGCAGGGCCCGCAGGGCCCGGGAAAAGCAGGGGGGGGAGTTGACGGAGCGCCCCATTATCAACCAAAACCGGCGCTTGTTCTCCTTATCCTTCCGAGCGTCGGTTGCATCACCGCCGCTTAGGTAGTCGGTCGGAAGATCTCCGCTAATGGCCCACCATCCGACTGAGCCCAACCTCGCCAGCGACCGCACGATCCAGACCGAGACGTATGGAGCAACGTACCAGCTGCACTCGGCGTCCACGCCGCCGTGGCGAACGCTTTCGGTCTCAGGTACCGCTCCACGTTGCCGCGCTGCTGAGCGAGCCAACGGGCTTCTAGCGCGGGATCGTCGTAGTCATCGGAACTCAAGGAGCCTGGCCCGTCTGCCCAACGATTTGCCGTTCAGCGGCGGGCGCACGAGGGAGCGCAGCGACCGACGCGCCCGTCCGACTGCAACGGCGGGTTGGGCGGCCCTCAACCAGCGGATCAGGGAGACGCGACGGGCGGTCCGTCGATCTCGGCCAGCAGAGGAGCCCACGAGCTAAGATTGTCGCGACGGAGAAGGTAAACGAGTTCCCAGTTCAGGCTGGCCAGGTCGCAAACCAAGTAGTGGATCTCGGTCCTGCTGTCGCCGGAGGTGGTCCGTCCACGACGAGCTTGGCGCAAGGCAAGTGACTGAGCGCGCACGTCGAGATTCGTTGGCTCGCGACTCGCTGCGAGACGCCCTGCTTCGTCAGAGTGGCGAGCACCATCTGGGTATACTTCTCGAGGATGTCGGCCGATGGTGGGCTTGGCAGCGCGTATTTTCGAAGGGTCATAGCCTCGGCAGGATGGCCGGGGTCATGCTGGTCGCGAGGAGCGCGCCGCGGGCGAGGATGCGATGAAATGGATCGCCCGCTACCACCGGAATAGTTACATCCTCGCCGTTTGCTCCGATGAGCTTCCAGCCGAGCGGCACCGGAACCGGATACAAACCACCGAGCCGCAGAAGATTTGCACGCGACGGTCGTGAAGTGCCGTGGCTCGCTTGCACCATTAGTCCGGCCAACGATCACGCGTTCAGCGGCGGCGCGCAAGCGCCGTCCGCGGCAACGCGCGGTTAGCCAGCAGCCCGCAGGTCGGCGCTGTCTGACAGCAAGCTGACGTCCGCTCTCGAATCGGATCGTATAGGCAGGTTCCGGTTCGAGCTGTTCGAGTGATTCGACCACGCCACTTCCTCCGACGAGCGCCACGCGACGAACCTGCACTTGACTGCCGACTCGGAACTGCACGCCCTCAAGATGCCGCCGATGCCAGCGGTCCATGAGATCCGGCGTCAGTCGCTGCGGTACCCATTGTTCGTGAGCATGGATGTCGTCGGCGAACATCGCAGCTACGAGCAGGTCTCGCCAGTCGGTCCGCCCGAGTGTGATCGCTTCGTCGAGCGTTCGCAGGTCCCCATGACTCAGTCGCAATGGCAAAGCGAAGGCGCTCCGATCTCCGGATTCAGCAGGGCCTGTTCGGCCGCCGGTCGATCACCGATGAACAAAACATCGAGATGTCCTCGTCGTCGGAAAGGGCCTTCATCGTCTGGGCGTTGCCGTTCAGCAGCGAACGCCAAGGTCACGTCGAGCGTATCACGGCCGCGAGGAGCCGCGGGCTCGCCCGCGGCGAGGGCCCGGGAAAAGCAGGGGGATAAGTTGACGGAGCGCCCCATTATCAGCCACACCCGCGTTGTTTTCTCATCCTCGGCGATCGCGTAGCGGCTCTGCCGGATGGAAGGCAGGGGGTGGACAGCGTCAGGGGCTCTTGGCGGGTCATCGACTAGAGAACCGGGTCTTCGTCGGCGGGGCTCCCGGTCGGATCCCGAGGGATGCAACCGTCGGCGCGTTGCTGTCCCACTCCTGCCCCTTCGGAATGGATTGTCGAGAGGATCAGATAGTCCTCGTCGAGGTGCGGGTTCGGCACCGGTGGCCTGGGCGATGGCGTCAGGTCGGAGAGGAACCGTCGCGCGACGGCCCGCCGCGGCGAGCTGCTCGAGCTGCCGAGATTGCCGAGCCGCACGCGGCGTTGTGAGACGCTCGAGGTGCGGCTCACCAGCGGCCACGGCCCCATCTGGCCCCAGGGGGCGGCCGCCGGGCAGAGCTGGCGGTGAGATCCGAAGGCCGGCCAGTCGGTGCGCGCGGCGGACGGCCTCGAACGTCGCCAGCGCCGCCGCCAGCGCGAAGCGCGCCGCCCCGACGTGGGCCAGCAACGCTTCGGCGAACGCGGGCCCTCCCGGCGGCTGCGCGACCCGGAAGGCGGCCAGCCCGTCGGCGGGTCTCCGCCAGCGCGAGGCCGTCCTTGACGTGGGCCTCGACGCAGGCGCCGAGGACGGTGTTGCGCCGGGAGTGACCTCCAGCGCGGTGGTGGGCCGGCCTGCTCGCAGTAGGCCTCGCGCCGCTGGGATTGGGCGACGACATAGTCGACTCGGGCTCGTTGAGGTCGCCAGCGCCGGAGGCGCCGCCGATCGCCCGGCAGGGCCCGCAGGGCCCGGGAAAAGCAGGGGGGATAAGTTGACGGAGCGCCCCATTATCAGCCACACCCGCGCTTGTTTTACTTA
>CAVSCQ010000032.1:0-28702 GCA_963726465.1 uncultured Solirubrobacterales bacterium | reverse complement strand
TGCGCTTGCACCAGGCGGTGCGCCGAGCGGTCCAAGCAGTGTTGGCGCCGTGCTCGATCCTGGACCGGCGCCCGTCGCCGGCTTCGCGCACCGGCCAGCTCGAAGGCCGCGAGGGAGATGTCTTGGGCGAGGTCGCCGGCGGCGTGCAGGGCCACTTGGGCGCCCGCGTCAAAAGCCTCGCGAATGTGGTCGGTCAGCTCACCCGACTCGTAGGTGAGCGCGCCGCGCTTGCCTGGAGCGTCGAGGTACTCCTCATAGAAGGCCGCGGTGTGCGAGGGACTGCCTCCGTCCACGAACAGCTTGACGCCGCCTCCTTCGAACCAGTCGGCTCGCAAGGGCACATCGGCGATCGCGCCACTTGCCACTTCGGCCAGCGATCCGGCCAAGGGCACCCAACCGAAGCCGCGAACGCGCAGAGGGATCTCATCCGCGGCGGTGGCACCCGCAAGCAAGCGCATCACTTGTGCCGAATCCCAGATCTCTTGGATCGACGTCACCCCGTTGGCCAGATAGTGACTCCAGGCCACGTTCGCTACCGAACTCGCCAACTCGGCGTCGTGGGTTGGGGTATTGGGAAGCGGTCGAACATCTCGGCCAGTAGCCGCCTGGTCGGGCCCTCCCGAGGCGTCGCGGTCCTCGATACGTGCCCCTGTACGGCTCGACCGTGTCCCGATCGATCCGCGAAACGCATAGCGCAACGGTTGGCGACCACGTTGTGGATGCTTGACCTGTACACGATCGGATGCTCTTCGGAGACGTCGGTCAGCTCTTCTGGAGCGGGGAAACGACCATCAGCCAACAACTTGTCTGGAATGTGGTGCCCTGCAACAAGATCCACGTGCCCGGCACCACACGACGCGTGTTCCACGGGCACGGCTACGCCTTGGCGATCGAGGTCACCTGGTGGTGTACTCACAGTCTCATGGCGCTTGCCGATCGAGCGAGCGACGTGGCCGAAGTGGCCGGTGAGCGTCGATCAGCGAGGTAGCACCGTTGTTCCTGCCCATCGATGTACCGGCGGCGAAGGACCTCGCAAGGTCGATCTCTCGCTCAGCTCCCAGCGCGAACACACGTCGATCGCGGGCGGCCAGAGCGGTTGCACGGGAGGCGCCGCTTGTACTCATTGTGCGGATGGCTCCATCCATGATCACGGATGTCGGCGTGGTCACTCATCGGCCGATCACTCATCGATATCAGGCATCTGAACATTCCGACTGTCGGCCTGAACATTCAGTTCTGAGCATTTGACTGAAACAACCCCACAAATCTTACAGACATAAGAACGGCAATTCGGAAAACTCCTGACGTCATGCATATTCCCCACGGACACAGGGCATACACCATCGCGATGAGCTGTCAGAAGGGTAAATCGAAGGGTACTCGGGAAGCCGCTACAGGGCAGTCTGCAGCATGTCGGCCACATTGAGTCGCTCACGTCGTGGTTCGCGATTGAGATCGTCGGCATTCCCAAGTATGATGACTGTTCAATAGAGGTGCACCACTGTAGAGGCACCTCCGGCACTACGGATAGGGGCCCACGCAAAGATGCCTAGAGTAAGCTCGAATACTTCCAAATCTAGCCAAGAGGGCGAGTGGTCGATACCCAGCCTCCGCGAGCCGCGTTATTCCCAGTCGCTCGAGCGAGGGCTTGCGATTCTTGGTTGCTTCACACCCGAGCGTCCGGTGCTCGGGATCGCGGACATCGCTGATGATCTGGGCATGAGCCGCTCGACGACGCACCGCTACGTGATCACCCTGGTCGCGCTCGGTTTCCTCGAGCAGGGCGCCTCGCGCAAGTACAGGCTCGGCCTGCGGGTGACTGACCTCGGCATGTCCGCTCTGAACTCGACCGGGCTGCGTGAGCATTCGCGCCCCTACCTGGAAGAGCTGCGCCAGCGCACCTCCTACACGGTGGACTTGTCGGTCCTCGACGGACCGGAGATTCTCTATGTGGATCGTGCGCGCAGCTTTCGTCGGGGGCAGAACAAGATTGACTTCAACCTGCGTCCCGGTTCACGCCTGCCCGCCTACTGCACCTCGATGGGCAAGGTCCTGTTGGCAAATCTTCCCGAGACCGAGCAGCGCGATCTGATCGGCGACATGACGCTCACGCGTCGCGGCCCCAACTCGATCACCAGCAAGAAGGCTTTGCGCACCGAACTGGAGCACGTCCTCGAAGAGGGCATGGCCGTCAACGACGAAGAGCTCGCCCAGGGACTGCATTCGATCTCCGCTCCGGTTCGCACCGAGTCGCGTGAGGTCGTGGCAGCTGTGAACATCGCGGCGCACAGCTCGATGATCTCGCTGGAGGAGTTGGTGGACGCGCTCGGCCCGCACCTGGTCGCCACCGCCGACAACATCTCGGCGCGGCTGGGCTACCGCCGCGACGACGAGCAGAGCTGAGCACCCAAGACTGCCGGGAGGCTTCCACCGGCCGGCGCCGTCCACGCGACGCCGGCCGGTTGGCTTTCGCATAGGCTACGGCCGATGATTGCCACGACAAAGCGGGCCGCTGGCGGCCTGTGCGCACTGGTGTTGGTCGTGGGCCTTGCGGCCTGCGGGGAAACCGCCTCTACGAGCGGCTTCAAAGGCGAAAGCCAGAAGGTCGCGCAGACGGTGGCGAACTTCCAAGCCGACGCGAGCGCCAACAATCAGAAGAAGCTGTGCGAAAACGATCTCGCCGTGATGCTCACTAGCCAACTGCGCGGCGCCGGTGGCTGCCAAGCGGCGATCAAAGAACAGCTGAAGGACATCGACTCGCTCAGCCTCACAATCGAATCGGTCGCAGTCACCGGTTCAAGCGCCTTGGCGCGCGTCAAGAGCACCTATTCCGGCAAGAGCGCGATCGCCACCCTTAAGCTGGTCAAGGAAGGTTCCCACTGGAAGATCTCCGGGATCTCCTACGCCCGTGTAGCCGCTCCCGCGAAGAAGAGCTAGGCCAGCGAGCGGCCGTACTGGCGCTCGTAGTAGGCGCGATAGTCGCCTGAGCGGATCGGCTCCCACCACCAGGCGTTGTCGCGATACCAGGCGACCGTCTGCTCCAAACCCTCAGCGAAGCGCACTCGAGGCTCCCATCCGAGTGCCCTGACCTTGGCAGAGGAGAGCGAGTAGCGACGGTCGTGGCCGGGGCGGTCGGTGACGTGCTCGATTAGGGACTCCTCGGCACCTGTCAACTTGATGATGCGCCTAACGACTTCCATGTTGGGGCACTCGTCTGGGCCACCGGCGTTGTAGACCTCTCCGGGTGAGCCGTGCTCGAGCACGTGCCCTATCGCTCGTCCGAAGTCCGTTGCGTGGATCCAATTGCGCACCTGCATGCCGTCGCCATAGACGGGAAGAGGATCGCTGTGGAGCGCATTGAGGATCATCAAAGGGATTAGCTTCTCGGGGTACTGGTAAGGCCCGTAGTTGTTGGAGCCCCGGCAGATGGTGGCTGGCAAGCCATAGGTGTGGAAGTAGCTTTGTACGAGCAGGTCGGCGCCGGTCTTGGTCGCCGAATAAGGGGAGGACGGACGCAAAGGCGAATCCTCGGTGAAAGAGCCGTCCTCGATCGAGCCGTACACCTCGTCGGTGGAGACCTGCACGTAGCGCAGGGCGCGCTCGCGCGCGGCCTCCAGCAGAACGTATGTGCCTTGGGCATGTGTGCGCACGAAAGCATCCGGCTCGGCGATCGAACGGTCGACGTGGGTCTCGGCCGCGAAGTTGACGATCGCCTCGATCGGACCCGCCCCGCCTGGCGCTCCATCTTCGAGCGCTTTCGCCACCGCCTGGGGATCCTCGATCGCTCCGTGCAAGAAGCGAAAGCGGGGATCCTCGGCGAAGTCGTGGAAGTTCTCCTCGCGACCGGCATAGGTGAGCTTGTCGAGTACGACCACTTCGTCGTCGTGCTCGCGCAGGCGTAGGCGCACGAAATTGGAACCGATGAACCCCGCGCCGCCGCAGACCAAGAGCCTCATGCGCGCATCATCCCATCATGAGCACACAGAGCGGAGCCGGACGCCGTCTTCATCAGCGGTTGACTCCGATGCGCGCCGCCAGGTACCCAGCGAGACCATCCTGCCAGGGGCCCATCGGTAGGACATCCTCGCGTTCTGTTTCGAGTACCGAGAACGCGGGGCGGGGCGCGGGGCGCGCCATCTGCTCGCTAGATACTGGCTCGACACGGCAGTCCAGCTCGGCTTGACGGAAGATCTCCTTGGCGAATCCGTTCCAGGAGACCGAGCCTGCTCCGGTCAGATGAACCAGCCCGCTCACGCCACGCTCGAGCAGACCTATGACGGCAGGGGCCAGGTGTCCCGACCAAGTGGGCGAGCCGATTTGGTCGTCGACCACCTGTACCGCATCGCGCTCGCCGGCCAAGCGCAGCATCGTGGCAACGAAATTGGGGCCGTCGATCCCATACAACCAAGCCGTGCGTACAACCGTGTGAGCGGAGGAGGCGCTCAGCACCTGGCGCTCCCCGGCCAGCTTCGTCTCGCCGTACACCGAGCGTGGTCCTGTTGGGTCGGACTCGAGGTAGGGACGAGGCCGACCGTCGGCGTCCAGTGGGGCTGTGCCGTCGAAGACGTAGTCGGTCGAGATGTGTAGCAGGGGCGAATCGACCGAGGCTGCGGCGCGAGCCAGGTTGCCGGCGCCCTCGGCGTTGACCGTGTGAGCGGCCTCGCGATGGGTCTCGGCACCATCCACGTCGGTCCAGGCCGCGCAATTGATTGTGGCGTGCGGATGCTCACGCTCGTAGAAGGAGAAGACTGCTTGCTCGTCGGCGATGTCCAGCTCCGGTAGGTCCACCAAAATCAACTCGTGCCCGGCGCGCTCGCCCGTGCGACGCACATCGGCCCCGAGCATTCCTGCCGCACCGGTGACGAGGATCTTCACAAGATCGAGATGTCGGAGTTGTCGCCCACCATGAAGCGGTAGGCGCGCGGCTGACGATCGCCACGCCTGACCGTCACGTTGCGCCCGAGCAGGGACGACTCCATGCGTCCGTCCAGATCGCATACCGAAGAACCGGCCAAGAGGATCGAATGCTCGACCTCGGCGTTGACTATGCGGCAGTTCTCACCGATCGCTGTATAAGGGCCGATGTAGCAGTCGCGCAGGTGGGCGCCGGCGCCGACGATCGCCGGTCCGCGCACGCTCGTGCGTTCCAAGCGTGCGCCGGGCTCGATTACGACGCGTCCGTCGACTTGGGAGTCAATCAACTCGCCCTGGACGGACTCGGTCAAGTTGTCGAGGATCAGACGATTCGCCTCGAGCATGTCGTCGAGGCGTCCCGTGTCCTTCCACCAGCCGCGCACGATGTGCGGCTCGACCCGGCGTCCGCCGTCCACGAGGTACTGGATCGCATCCGTGATCTCTAGCTCTCCTCGCTCTGAAGGCTCGATCGCGCGGGCGGCGTCGTGAATCGAGGGAGTGAACATGTAGACGCCCACGAGCGCCAGGTCGGTCGCCGGCTCGGGCGGCTTCTCGACAAGCTTGACCACGCGACCAACCTGACCGGGCGCCGCGTCGGCTAGCTCGGCGACTCCGTAGTTTTCGGGATCGGGTACCGGCGTGAGCAGGATCAAGGCATCCGGTGCGTGCTCGCGGAACGCGCCCACCAGGTCGGCGATACCCCCTTGCAGGAGGTTGTCCCCGAGATACATCACAAACGGGCTGTCGCCGAGGAACGGCTCGGCGGTAAGCACGGCGTGAGCAAGCCCGAGCGGCTCGTCTTGCACTATGTACTCAATCTTTACGCCGAAGCGGGAACCATCGCCGGCGGCCCGCCTGATCTCCTCGCCAGTCTCGGGCGCAATGATGATGCCGATCTCTCCCACACCAGCGGCGGCCATCGCCTCGATCCCGTAGAACAGCACCGGCTTGTTGGCCACCGGTACCAGCTGCTTGGCGCTTGTGTGGGTGATTGGGCGCAACCGCGTGCCCTTACCGCCCGAGAGGATGAGCCCCTTCAAGGAATCCATTCGGCGCGAAGCTTAGTAGACACCAGCCAGCTTGCGATGGTCCCAACTCGCGCGGCGTTGCTCTACGAACTCCAAGGCAACACGCTTGACGGCCTGCTTGTCGACCATCGCCGCCACCTCCGGCGCCAAGGCATCCACGGGTAGCTCGCCCCGGGGAGAGGCATAGCGCCTGAATATCTCTTGCCCCAAGGCACCCACGGTCTCGATCTGACGGTGGATGACGACCTCGCACTCGAACATGACTCCGCGCAGCTCCTGATATTGCTCGCCGGCCTCGACCTGTAGCGTCGCCCTCGGATCGCGCTCGAGGTTGCGTACCTTCTGGGAGGAGGCATATGTCCACGCCCAGATCCGCGAGAGCACATCTGACGCGCCAGACTGAGCTGGCGCTTCGGGCTGAGCCTGCGCTCCAGGCGGAGCCGCCAAGTGGTTGGGCTTGCGCGAGACGAACCACAGGGGCATCAGGTGCGGCCAGCCACGTGGGCCGATCGTGGCGCACGTCACTGTGCGCTCTTCCTGCAAGAAGATGGCGACTTCGGTATCGCTCATCTTGATCTGCTCGCGACGACTCATCGGTGCTCGGCGCTCGTGTCGGCGCAGACGGATGGTCCCCGCACCGACTCGCTCACGAGACGCCCGCAGGCACGGCACGCAGGCGTCTCACTGCCGAGAGCACCGCCTCGCGCGCGTCCTCGGGCTCGACCACGGCCGCGTCGCCGGCCTCCTTGAGGATCTCGCGCACAAGCCAGTCGGTGCCGGCGAAACTCAACTCCACGACGATCGAGCCGTCGACGAGCTCCTCCTCGACGCGCCGCCGCTCACGCGCCCAGCGCGCTCGCTCGGGTGAGATCCAAACCCGTGCGGTGCGCGAGGCCTGTACCTCGCCTGTGCGCATCCAACCCTCTATTTCGCCGGGATCTACCTCAGGACGAGGCTCAAAGATCTCCTCGGTCACGTGGGCGCGTCTGATCCGGTCGAGACGGAAGTGGCGCATGGCGCGCTTGCCGGGATCGAACGAGGCTACGTACCAGCCCTCTTGGCCGTTGGTGAGTGCGTAGGGCTCCACTCGCCGCATCGAGAACTCGTCCTCGTTCTCCTTGTAATAGTCGAGCTCCAAGATCTTGCGCTCGACAATCGCGCGCGAGACGGTGCGGGCCACCTCGGAATCGTCGCTAGTGGCGTGCGCGACCTGCAGGCCCTGTTCCATCGGGTCCTCGCCAAGCGCCGCCACGATCTTCTCGCGCGCACTCGCGAGCGAGCCCTCGGGTATGTGCTCGCCGACGAGGTCGATCGCGGCGACGAGTGCCTTGGCCTCGACCGGGAGTAGACGCGCTGGGCGGTCGAAGTTGTCGCTGTAGGGCTCGGGGTCGACGTCGATCTCACCCTCCTCCTCCAATATTTCGGCGTACAGAACGTAGGAGCCGCCGCCGAAGTTGACGACATTCAGGACGTTGATGTCCTCGCGCAACTCCTCGTCTGAGAGCTGAAGCCGCTCGCGCACCTCGGCGATCTTGACGCGCTCGCCGCGCCGCCCAGCGTGGATCAGGACACTCGCGAGCGTGACGAGCCGAGCAAAGCGCTCCGGGCGAATCGCCGCGTCGGCCTGGGGATCGCGCTCGGCGGCGGCCGCTCGGCGTCCCGCGCGCGCCGCAGAGGAGCCTGCGGGCACCTCTGGCTCCTCGATCGCCGGAACGCTGTCGGCCAGCTCGAGCGTGTCGGAGTGCAGCTCGTCCAATCGAGAGAGGCGCCGTCCGTGTTCCGCGACTAGCTCCGACGGGCCGAGCAGGCGTGCATTCTCACCGAGGCCGAGCACCCAGGAGACGATCATGCGTGTGCTGGAGTAGCTCGTGCGCAGGATCCTGTCTCCGCCGCCGTGGCCTTCCTCACCGGCGCTCACCATCTCGCCGTAGCGACCGAAGTGGCGCTGGATCTGCCAAGCGATCCGCTCGCTCAAGAGCACTTCGGCGACCCCTTGCTCCTCGCCCAGCTGCCACTCGGCGCGACCCGCATACTCGCGTGGGTCGAAATCGGCTGGGCGCCTGAAGTCGTGCTCAGCCTTGGTCGCGTAGGAGACCTTGCCGCGGATGCGCGAGAGCCTGAAGACCCTGATCTGCTCGCGCTCATGGGCGTAGCCGAGCAGGTAGAACTCGCCTCCTTGGAAGAGCAAGTGGTATGGGTCCACCCGGCGCGCGCCCACCTCGTCGCGGGCCATCGTGTAGTAGTCGAAGGTAATCGTCTTGTTGCGGAAGATCGCCGTCTCGATCTTGGCTAGTCGCACCGACAGCTCATGACCGTCGGCCTTGGCGGTGATCGCCAAAGCGACTGACTGCTGCTCCGGTGCTCGCAACGGACTGGGGCGCCCCCATGTGATCTGTTGCAGGGCAAGGCGCAACGGCTCGGCATAGGCGAACTCGCCGTCCAGCAGGTGCAGGGCGGCCTGCAAGGCGGCGTGCTCTTCGTCTGTGAACTCGATCGCCGGCAGGTGGAAGTTCTCCGAGCGCAGGGAGTAGTTCTCCTGCTCGGCGGCCCCGTCGGCGGGGCGATCCACCGTCAACTGGATGCGCAGGGACTCGAGCTCCGAGCGGTCGGCATAGAAACGCCGCGCGAAAGCGTCCTCGTTCATGCCGCTGTAGCCCTCCACGTCGCGCCGAATCTCAAGCGCCGTGACCGGCCTGCGCTCGGCCATCAGGTATGAGATCAACGACAGCTGGCGGATCAGCTTCTCTGTGTCCTTGGCCATCCACCACCAAAGATAGAACCCGATGGCGAGACGTATTCGCCCGGACGCCGGTCGGCTCGCAAATTGCGGCTTTTACAGAACTATTTGGAAGACATCTAGAGCGCTCGGCGGCAACCGGCTTGAAGTGCCGTTCAGGCGGCTTCGCGCGCCGGCGCCTCCGCGGAGCGACTTGCCTCGCGCTCGGCGAACCATGCACCCGCTCCGAGCGCACGATCGAAATTCGACCAGCGCGCTCCCGGCGATAGCTCCTTTTCGATCCGGTCGAAACTGCCGAGGCGCCCGCCAAGATTGTCGATCATGTGCACCAAGGTCGCCTCGCGCGTGGCGGGCAAGACCGGACTGCCGTGCTCGAGCGAACCGTGATGGGACAGGATGATGTGCCCTACAGCCCAGGCAAGCTCTTCGGGGAAGCCCTCGATATCCTCGATCGCGCGGCGCACCCGGTAGTAGCCGAGCGCAATCTCCCCGTGTAGGCGTCCCAGGTCGGTGAGGTCGATGCTCTGGGTGTCCTCGCCATAGGCGTCGAGCTTGCCGATGTCGTGCAACAACGCGCCCGTGACGGCCACGTCGCGGTCTATGCCGGGGAAGGTGGCCGAGATGGCACTCACTCCCTGGGCCACCCCCAGGCAATGCTCGAGCAGACCGTGCCTATAGGCCTGGTGGTAGTACTTGGCGGCGGGGGCTACCTCGTAGCGTGCCCATAGAGACGAGCCCGGCCCGAATACACGCTCGAGCAAAGCACTGAGGTAGGGGTCGTGCACGGTGGCAATCAACTCGCGCAAGTCGGCCTCCATCTGCCTGGGCTCACGCGCAGGGCCGTCCAACAGGTCCTCGGACGCATAACTTCCGGGCTCCGCTGGAGCGAGCAGGCGAAGGTTTATCTGTGGGCCGAACCTTGGATGGACCGTGTAGCGTCCCCCCACACGCACTGGACTGCCCGGTGGTGCGAGACGCTCGGTCTCGGCGAGGTCCTCCCACACCATTGCGACCACCATGCCGGTGCGGTCGCCGAGTTGCAGGCGCAGATAGTCGCCGCCGTCGCGGCGTGAGCGGCGCTCGATTGCACGCACCAACAGGACCTGGTCGATCTCTGTGCCGTCTGAAAGCTCGTTGACGAGCATGTCCAGCAAGGTAAAGCGGAGGGCGGACGGCATCCGTTCAAACCCCGGACACTCGTGCACCTAATTGTCCAACGGGTGCCCCTAGATTTGTCCATTCAACCTATAGACGTTTCTACTTGCCTGACCTACTCTGTGAGTTGTGTAAGGCACAGTTTCAAGGTTTGTGTAGAGATCAGTTTCAACACTTCTGTAGCGACTGTTTTCTACGAGGGGCACGACAGGAGGATCTAAGAGATGAACACCGAGACACACACACCGGGACATACCAAGATCGCAGGGGGCAGGGCAAGCGCCGAGGAGCACCGGCTCAAAATCGTCAGCTGGAACGTGAACGGCATCAGGGCTCGGATGCCTCGCATCGCCGAGATGTTGAGGCGGGAGCGCCCTGACATGGTCTGCCTGCAAGAGACGCGCTGCCCATTCCGTCACTTCCCCCACCAGCGCTTGGAGCAACTCGGCTACCGCGCCGAGCACAGCCCCGGTCGTCGCAACGGCGGCGTAGCGATCCTGGTGCGCTCCGACCACCGCGTGACGCACCGCTGCTTGTCTTTGGACAGCCGCCACGACCTGGCCCAAGGGCGGTGGCTCGAGACGACTTGCGCCGGTCTGACGCTCGGCTCGGTGTACGTACCGGCCGGTCCGACCCGCCAAGAACTGGACGACTCGGGCAAGCTCGCGTTCTTGGAGGCGGTCGCCAATCAAGCTTGCCGCGACCACTATCACCCACTCCTGATCGCCGGCGACTTCAACGTGGCGCCGTCGGACCGCGACGTGTACGAGCCCACTTGGCTTGAAGGCTCCTACCACACAGCGGCAGCCGAGCGCGAGGATCTACGCCACATCTTGCGCGATGGTGAGCTGGTAGACGTGTACCGCCACCTACATCCGGAGGAGCGCGGCTACACCTGCTGGGACCAGCGCGAGGGCCACTACGCGCGCGACTACGGCTTGCGCATCGACCTGGCCTTGGCGAGCAGCAAGCTGGCCGAACACATCACCCGTTGTGAGGTCAAGCACGCCTACCGACAGGGACGCCGACCCTCCAACCACGCTCCCCTGGAAATCGAACTGCAAGGGATCGGCGAGTGCGAGGACTGCATGGAGAGCGCAATTGCGGCCTAAAGCGACACACGACCCCGAACAGAGCCGCGACGCCGCATGGAGGCTCAGGACTCCCATGCCAGGGGCAGGACACAGCGCCCCAGGCAGAGGCCGAACGACACGAGTGGGCCGCGACGCTCGCGCTTGTAACCCACTACCACCGACAGTTGCGACTCGCCCAGAAGGCTCTCTCCGCGGACTCCCATCGCCCTCACCCCTCGGGGGCGGTGGGAGTATCTATGGCTCCAAGCGGTTGGGCCCTCGATACAGGAATGTGACCTCACGGACATTATCTTGACCGAGCATCTGCATCAAGAGACGCGTCAAGCCGAACCCGAAGCCGCCGTGCGGGGGAGCGCCGTAGCGGAAGAAGTCGAGGTAATACTGGATCGGCTCGACCTCGACTCCCTTCTCACGCGCCTGGGCGAGGAGTTGCTCGTAGCGGTGCTCGCGCTGGGCTCCGGTGGTGAGCTCGATACCCCGCCACAACAGGTCGAAGCTCTTGGTGAGGGTTGGCTGGTCCTGATGTCGCATGTGGTAGAAGGGCCGCACAGATGTCGGGTAGTCCGTGACGAACACGAACTCGCTGCCTGACTGCTCGGCGACGATCGCTGACAGCGCCCGCTCACTCGGCGGATCCAGATCGTGGTCGGGTCCCGGCGCGTCGTGGCCGTGCTCCCTCAGGAGAACCTTGGCGTCGGCGAGGGCGATGCGCGGGAAAGGCACGGTCGGAGCCGACAGCTCTACGCCGAAGGTGCCTGCGATCTGCTCGCCGTGCTCGTGGCCGACCGTGGAGAGCACGTGCGCCAGCCAAGCCTCCTCGAACGCCATCACGTCCTCGTGGGAGTCAATCCAGGCGATCTCCACGTCCACGCTTGTGAACTCGGTGTCGTGCCGGGATGTGAACGAGGGATTGGCCCGGAACACGGGGCCGATCTCAAACACCTTGCCGAACCCGCCAGCCATCGCCATCTGCTTGTAGAACTGCGGCGACTGGGCCAGATAGGCGGTCCGCTCGAAATAGTCGACCTTGAATAGCTCGGCACCGGACTCCGAGGCGGAGCCCATCATCTTGGGCGTGTGGATCTCGACGAAGCCTTGCTCGCGCCAGTAATCGCGCATGGCGTACTCCACGGTGGACTGCACCTCGAAGATCAGGCGGCGGTCGGGCCGACGCAGGTCGAGGTAGCGCCAGTCGATGCGCTTGTCCAAGGACGACTCAGGCGTAACCGGCAGTTCGGGCTCGGCCGGAGAATCGACGGTGAGAGACGCGAGCTGGATCTCCAGGCCACCGAGCTTGACTCGCTCGTCGGCGACCACCAAGCCGGCAATCGTGACGGCCGACTCGGGTATGAGCGCCGAGATCGCCTCGTTTAGCTCGCTAGGCGGGTCCTGCTTGGGGAGCACCAGCTGAGCCAGGCCTGTTTCGTCGCGCAAGACCAGGAACTGCATACTCTTCTGGTCGCGGATAGCCTGCGCCCAGCCGCGCAGCTCGACGGTGCTGTCGATGTGTTCTTTGAGCTCGGCTATCGGGATGCGGGGCACGGGAGAGGCAATGCTATTGCAGCGCCCCGTCCGCCGGCCCTTCGCGCGCATCTCGCTCGGAGCAATGGGTGGGGCAGTAGACGCCGCGCACGTTCCCGTCCTGGGCCCCAAACGCGAGCCACACGCCACTACGCCAGGAGAAGTAGAAGAAGCCCTCTTGGCTGCCTTTGAGCTGGCGCTCGCGCTGCCACGCTTTCACGACCACGCTAGCCGGAATGCGCGAGCGACAGGTGCGCTCGTAGCTTGGATAGCCGCTCCATACGCACTTCATCGGGTCCTCCGCCGGGGCCTTGGGGCTCGGGACCTCATCCGGGGCGCAGGGCGCGACCTCCGTAAGCCGGGCCGGCGACGGGTGGACCTGCTCGATGGGATGGCGCTTTGGCTTCATCTGCCCGGCTCGGACAACACGCTGTCGTCCTAATGTGACTACGAGATTTATACGCTTGCTATACGGCAAGTCGTGGAATAGGGATGCATCCACATGTCCACATTGGACGATTGTTCTAGACGTAGCGGACAACGCTTCAGCCCCGCCGAGGCGACGACGATCCGGCCCTGGCTCTAGGCTTCGGTGCACCATGGCCGAACATCTTGAGGAGCCTGAGCCCGCCTACCATCTGTTCCTCGACGGCGAGGAGATTCCGGTTTGCGCAAGCGCGCTGCGCTTGCTCATCTCTGGCGAGGCGCACGAGCCTCAGATCCGCCAGTTCGCCCGTGCGGTGCTCGAGAACCTCGATGGCGAGCCCGACGAGCGCGGCAAACTGACGGTGGCGCTGAGTCCAGAGCAAATGAAGATCACCCATACCGCGGTGAAGCTGCTGCTCGACGACCTCCAACGAGGACAGGCCGACGAGCGCGAAGTTCTGCGCGGCGTCTTGGGCAAGCTCCCCGACGAGCACACGATCCGCGCGATCATGCTGCCCTGAGCAGGTTAGGCTTAGCTCGACAATGAGCGCGAGCCAACCCCATAGCGCGAACGAGCTGAGGTCGAGCTTTCTCGACTTCTTTGTGGAGCGCGAGCACCGGCTGGCGGCCTCTTCGAGTTTGGTGCCTGGGCATCCGAAGGCGCCGCTGTTCACGAACGCAGGGATGGTCCAGTTCTTGCCGGTTTTCTTCGGCGAAGAGCCTCCGCTTTCGCCGCGAGCCACCTCGGCACAGAAGTGTTTGCGGGTGAGGGGCAAGCACGACGACATCGAGATAGTGGGGCGCAGCACACGCCATCTGACCTTTTTCGAGATGCTCGGAAACTTCAGCTTCGGCGACTACTTCAAGGCCGGGGCGATCGAATACGCGTGGGAGTTTCTGACTGAGACGCTCGGTCTCGACGGCGATCGGATGTGGGCGACCGTACACGCCAGCGACGACGAGGCGGCCCAACTGTGGCAGGAGCTAGTCGGATTGCCCGAGGAGCGCATCCAGAAGATGGGCGAGGACAACTTCTGGGAGATGGGCGCCACCGGCCCGTGTGGGCCCTCCTCGGAGATCTTTTACGACAAGGGGGTCGAGCACGGCGCAGAGGGCGGACCAGCCGGGGGCGGCGAGGAACGGTACGTGGAGATCTGGAACCTCGTGTTCATGCAATCCAACCGCCTGGAGGACGGCACGCTCGAAGCCTTGCCAAAGCGCAACATCGATACCGGGGCCGGCTTGGAGCGCATCTTGCCAATCGTGCAAGGACAGTCCTCCGTGTTCGAGACGGATGTATTGCGACGCCTGATTGGCTCCGCCGAGGAGCTTGCGCGATGCACGTACGGGCGCTCACAGGAAGACGACGTGAGCTTGCGGATCGTGGCCGACCACGCGCGCGCTGTGACGTTCATGCTCGCAGACGGCGTGGTGCCCTCGAACCTGGAGCGGGGCTACGTACTGCGCCGGATCATCAGACGCGCGATTAGACACGGTCAAAGAGTGGGGGCCAAGGAGGGCATGATGGCCGCAATGGCGGCCGCCGTGGCCGAGACGATGGGGCGCGCATACCCTGAGCTGGAACGCTCGCTGGACATGGTGAGCGACATCCTCGAGCGTGAGGAGCATCGCTTCGTGGAAACACTCAGCTTGGGATTGGGGATGCTGGAGGACCTGATCGAGGGCGGCGCGAAGTCGATCCCGGGAGAGGAGGCCTTCATGCTGCACGACACATACGGCTTCCCAGTCGAGCTGACCGCGGAAATCGCGGAAGAGCGCAAAGTTGGCTTGGACATGGAGGGCTTTGAGGCGGCGATGGCCCGCCAACGCGAGCTGGCGCGCACGGCCGCGGGCGGCGGGGGCGGCGACAAGCGCGAGAGTCAGGCGGCCGGTCGCTTGGTGGCCGAACTAGATGGGCTTGCACCCACTGAATTCTTGGGCTATGAACAGTTGCAGGCACAGAGCAGGCTGGTGAAGATCCTAAAGGCCCCCGACGGCACGTTGGGGTCTTCCAACGGTGATGGCGACGAGCCAGGCGGCGCAAACCACCCGACGCTTGAAGTGTTTGTGGAACGAACCCCTTTCTATGCCGAAAGCGGTGGCCAGGTGGGAGATACGGGCACGATCGAGAGCGAGACAGGCAAGGCACGGGTGATCAATACCGACAGACCGCTGGAGGGCATGATCCGGCACAGGGTGCGCCTTGAAGAGGGCACCTTGGTGGAGGGTCAAGAGGCGACGCTGAGCGTGGACGCGACGCGACGCGACGCGATCAGGCGCAGTCATACGGCTACCCATCTGCTGCACTGGGCGTTGCGCAAGACGTTCGGCCCGCAGCTGCAGCAACAAGGCTCGCTGGTGGAACCGGACTATTTGCGGTTCGATTTCAACCATCACTCCCAGTTGAGCGACGAAGACGTCGCACGGATCGAAGAGCTCGTGATCGGGGACATCCTCGAGGACGAGCCTGTGCGGACGACCGAGGAGACGCTCGCGCAGGCACGCACCGAGGGGGCGATGTCGTTCTTTGGCGATAAGTACGGGGAGATCGTACGGGTGGTCAGAGCAGGCGAGCACTCGGTCGAGTTGTGCGGCGGCACCCACGTGTCCGCACTCGGACGGATCGGGGCTTTCGTGGTGCGCAGCGAGTCCTCGGTGGGAGCCAATCTGAGGCGTATCGAGGCGCTCACAGGCAAGGCCGCGCATGAGGACCACCGTCGCTCGCGCGGGCTGTTGCACGACGCAGCGGAGTTATTGCACGTGGCGCCGGACTCAGTGCCGGAGGCGATCGCGCGGTTGCAGGACACGCTCAGCCGCGAAGAACGTGAGCGCAAGACACTGGCGGCCGAGGCCGACCGCGAGCTGGGCGCATCACTGGCAGGGTCGGCCGAAGACGGAGTCGTGATCGCCAGATTGGACGAGCGCGATCAGCAAGCGCTGCGGGTGATCGCGGCCGAACTGGTGGCGCGCGAGGGGATCGGAGCGGTCGGCCTGATCGGCTCGCCCGACGGGGAGGCGGTGGCAATCGCGGTGGCAATCAACGGCGAGGAGGGAGATGCGCCGTCGGTGGTGCGCGCCGCCGCGAAGGTGGTCGGCGGGGGCGGCGGGGGCAAGGATCGCCGGCTTGCGGTTGGCGGGGGCAGGGACGTAGGCGAGATCGAGACTGCGCTTGACGTGCTGCGTGGGGCCTTGGGAGCCGGCGCGCGCGCGTAGGTCAGCCGGCCGCCACCCGCGGCAGCACCAGCAGGGAACTGCGCCCGTGGCGCTCCAGGAACATGGTGGTGCTGCCGAGCACAAGCCGCTTCAAAGGACCGTAGCCACGCGAGCCGACCACGAGCAAGTCGACTTGGTCGCCGAAGCCGGCCAGCTCCTCACCGGGCAGTCCCGAGACCGCTAGGCCCTCGACGTCGGGCAGTTCCGCCAAGTTCTTGTTGGCGTCCTCGAGCATCTCCTCGACGAATGCACCCATCGGCACGGCGCCGCCGTAGGCGTAGCTGGCGATCGGCACCACCTGTAGGACGTGCACGGAGGCGCGCGTAGGCTGGGCCACTTCGCGGGCCAAGGCAAGCGCGGCAGTGCTCTCGGGTGAGTCGTTGTAGCCGACGCCGATCTTGGCGAAAGGGGTGGGATGATCGGCGTAGCCGCGCGAGGCCATCCCCACGGCACAGGGAGCGCCGTTAAGCGCGGCGCGCGTGTCGTCGCCGAGCATCACCCGTCCGAATGCGCTGCGACTGCTGGAGCCGACGACGAGTAGGTCGGCGTGCATCTCCTCGGCCTGTTCGTGCAAACCGCCACCGGGACTGCGAGCGGCCACGCTGATCAAGTCGGCGCTCACCTCGGCCTCGGCGCGCTCGCGCTCGAGCAAGTCGTGGGAGGCCTTGCGCTCCCCCTCGATCGCACCTGGAATGGCAGCGTGGAGCGGGCTGAGGAAGTCGCTGTGGACATTGGCCAAAGTCAGTTTGCCCTCGGGATCGAGCAAACGCGTGGCGAGCGCGATCGCATCGCGGCCAGTGGGCCGGCCATCCACTCCGACAAGCACGTTCTTGAACATCTCGATCTCCTTGCTTGAGGGCCGCGGCCCGGACATTTTGCAATCACGATATGGGAGGCAGACAGGTCGAGCATCGTGATTGCCACAGTAGGGGTCCGGGAGAACACCTACCCGAGTGCCGGCCCGCTGACTCAGCCCGAAGTGACGATCAACTTGACGATCTGGTGCCCAACATCCGAGTAGTAGTTCGTGTTGTCGTTGTTCCTGAGCCAGATTGGACCGGTTGTGGCAGGCGCGTAGTTCTTGAGCGTGTCGCCGATCGCGACGAATCCCGGATTGGTGATGCCTCCTGGCCCTCCCGGTCGCGAAGAAGCGCCGACCGAGACTTCGGGAGCGTTGACCGGAGCACTGCCGATGAAGCCAATCAGAGACTCGACCGGAGCATTCGCGTCAACGCGATACTGGCCGGGATATACGGGCAGGCCGTTTGCGTCGGAGAAAGGGAAGTAACGGGGATTGCCACTCCACTGCCCATCAGTACGCGTGTCGACCCACAAATGCTCACCAGGAGAGATGGACAGGCCACCGTCAACCCAGGGAGAAGTGGCAGCGACTGCGAGTACCTTCTGCGCCAGCACCGTCTGTCCGGCAGTACTGATCGCGGTTCCAATAGTGGGATCTCTCCATGCGGCTTGGGTTTTTGGCGCCCTGTTGCGCAGTTGGGCCGCCAACCCAGGAGAGAGCTTGGCCGGCGTAACCGCACCCGGCCGGATCTGTCGTGTGCCAACACTGTTTGCCGGCAATTGCGTCGCGGCGTAGGTAGTGCCGCCCAAGGCAATAAACAAAGCGATGATCCCCACGTGGTGGCGTCTGAGATAAGTAAGCACGAACAGAAGCCTAACGAGGCAATGGTTCTCTAACGTTGAGCCGTGGACTGAAATGTGTGCACTGGGCGGATTTCGGCAATGTGGAACCGAATCCCAATAAAACGATGCCCTGGTCAGGTCGGCGTCTGCTATCCACTCGACTGCTGACCAGGGCTCAGTGGTAACATTGGTCTCACTTTCGCCCAACCCGGTCGCGCTGGCCACCGGCCGGCTGGTCCGCTTACTGGGGTAGTTCGGCCTTCCTACTGGTGTTCTGCCGGCCTGTCGCTGGTGAAACCATTTGGGCCGCGGCACCCGGGCGCTCAGGTCGAGCAGGGCCAACTGGCGGCATTGTCGCGCATCGCCTGGGCGAAGGCGGTCCAGAGCGGCATCTGCGCTTCGGTGATGCCAAGTTGCGACTGCAGGGCTCGGATCCGCTGATCCACCGCGGTTTGAGTGGCGGCCGAAGGCGCAGGCGGTGCCGGTTGCGCAGCCGACGGTGAGGCCGCAGGCGGCGCGGCAGTTGCGGTTGGGGGGAGCTGGGTCGTCGGCGCCGATTGGGCGAGGCCAACGGAGGGAACAAGGAAGGCTGCCAGTGCGGCACTGCGTACAAGGGTCGAGACGAACATGGTTTGCTCTCCTGTGATCAATCAACTTAGCGCCCGTGGCCGTGCCCACCGCCGAAGCCACCGCCTCCTCGGGCCTCATGCCAGCCCCCAAAACCACCGCCATGCCAGCCGCCGAAACCACCACCGTGCCAACCACCGAACGGGCTGCCATGCCAGCCGCCGAAGCGGCCACCGCGCCAGGTACTTGCTTGCCGACCGCGGAAGCCCCGAGATATCCCGACAGATCCAGGCCCGGTGTGGCCGAAATGAGCGATTGCCGCGCCCGCTCCGACGCCTGCGAACCCACCAGTCACGTAACCGTCACCCCACCACCCGGGCCCGATGGTGGCGAAGGCCAGGACGGGAGGACCGATGAAGAACGCGAAGGAGGGTGGGCCGAAGATGATGAGCGGCGGCGCCACCGCAACGACGATTTCGGGCGGCGGCAGGATCACGATCGGTGGCGGCACCGTCGCGCCGAGCAGCGGCCCCACCGGCGGCGGCGCGACAGCGGGTGCAGAAGGAGCAGCAACGGGTGGCGGGGCCGCTACGATCGGCGGCGGGCGGATATACGGAAGTCCGGCAACAATCGGCGGCGGCGCGGCGTAGATCGGCGGCGGCACCACGATTACCGGAGGAGCGACAATCACGCCGATCGAGGCACCAACCAACAGACTGCCCCAGGCCCATGAACCGGGGCGCCATCCCCAGCCAAAGCCACCCCACCCCCAAGTGTGGCGCCAATCCCACCAGCCCGCGCCGGAGCCGACAAACGCGGGCTCGCGCCAGCCATGCCCGCCGTAGACCGAGGCGACGGGTCCGCGCCACCCGGGACCGCCCCATCCGTGCTTATACCAGCCGAGATGTCGGCCGTTATCGTGCCAGCCTACGCCGCCATGCCAGCCGCCACCGCCGTGCCAGCCTTCGCCACCATGCCAGCCCCAACCCCCTCCATGGCCACCCTCGCCGCCATGTTTAGCCGCGGCCGAACCAGCCATTGTGATGGTCAGCACCGTCGCCGCGGCGACAATGAGCAACCTTGCCCCGATGGTTCTCGGCTTCATAGGTCTGGCCTCTGCCGACGGCGCTCCGGGTTAAGCGTAGGGGCGAAAGAGATACTGGCCAACTGCTAACTCACAATTATTAACCAAGACTTGCATGCGGCTAAACCGAACCGCCCCTCCACTAACGGATCATGAAACCCGTACGGCTGAATCTGAAAAGAAGCAAGATATCCTTACCTGGTTGTAAACGTCGCGGGCCCATGCTCGACGGCATTATTCTGCGGCAATGCGCTCCCATGTCAGTTCCCGGTGTTCCTCGCCTGCTTCCGTCCGACGGGGTGGTGGAGACAGAATCATTTGATCGCCTTCGAAACGCACCCCGCGCACTTGATCGGTGCCGATCCGAACGGGATCTGATGCCGTATCAACTCTGGTGATCAGCCGCGTGCCGTCAAAGGAGTAGTTGCCGCAATACGAGCTATACTCTCGGCTCAAGCCGGTCGGGAGTTCCCGCCTGCCGTCGCAAACTACGGACATCATCCGCCCGTCCACCGTAAATACGACCCGATCCATTATCTGTGTCCGTACGGAGCGGGCAGTGCAGCTCCAGACGCGTCCCGAGCTGTTGCCCGAAGTAGTTTCCAGGTACCGACGTTCGCCTTCGCTGAAGGTCCACGTCGCCGCGGCATGGAACGAGCGGTAGGTCAGGTCCCCGCCAGCCCACGGTAGCGGATGACCATCGGCCGATCATCGTGCACGTTTCCGCGCTTCAGCGGGCAGGCATAATGGGTTTGAGCGAGGGGCAGCGCGTCTACGTCGGCGTAGCCGAGGGGCAAAAAGGACCAGAAGCCGCCTCAATCCAAGTGGCGAATTAAGAGGAATACCACCAGCCACGCCACGACAATGCCCGTTTTACCGGTGCACAGGTCGGGCTAGGACTGCCTGGCGAGTTTGTCGCCCGCTGCGGCGTCGCCGTCCTAGGGGTGCATCACGCGAGCCCGATCATAAACTTTGAAACGATAAATTCACAAGCACAGCGCTAAGGTGAGCGCGACAGCCGACAAACGAGGGTTCGGATGACTGCCTATGTTCAAGTGATTTCGCTAGTCGAGCGGCTTCACCGTCAATTTCTGGAAGTGGTGAAACTTGAGATCGAGGGGCTCGGGATCCACGACATCAACAATGTCCAAGGAATGATGCTGTTCAATATCGGTGACGCGGAGATGACCGTCGGCGAACTCACGCTACGCGGCTGCTACCTCGGCTCGAACGTCTCCTACAACGTCAAGAAGATGGTCGAGAACGGGTATCTTACGCAGCAGCGCTCGCTGCACGACCGCCGCTCGATCCACGTCAGTCTGACCGAAAAAGGGCTCAAATTGCGGGACAGGCTGATAACGATGCATCAGCGTCATGCGGCGATGCTGCCGCGGGCCGCTCTAAGCGCGGAGGATCTTCAAGGCGCTGGCGCCACGCTCCGCCAGCTGGAGCGGTTCTGGCTCCGCGGCAGCGACCTGGTGATGACGCCGAGGGTGTGAGCCTGCTGCAGCCCGCATTGGCGCTCGACCACCACTGATATCCATGCCTTGCCGTGCCGGTTACGAAACCGCGGGATAGCCGGGACCTGATCGTCGTGTCCTTGGCCACCTATGCTTTTGACCTCTCGATGTTCTGGCTGTGGCTTTTTGGGGCCGTGCCGTTAGTCCTACGCAAGCGAATAATCGCCGTCATGATGAACCCGCAGACTGGCGGCCGAGAGGAGGCTCCCAGATGATCCATCCCATTCTCGCGGTCTTCGCAGTCGGCGGGCTGATCTATAGCCATTCACCCATGTGCCCGCCCGCTACTCGCTGGCCTCAGCGTCTATGCTATGGAGCGATGCTCTATCTCGCATGGTGGTGTCCTTGGCCGGCTTGGGTGATTTTCCTGGTGTGCGAAGTAGGCGACATGTTCGTGGTCCGCTTGCCATTGCGGATTTACCAGGATGCAAAGATGAGAAAAGTCCCTCCTCAGCTTACCTGACAATCCCCCACGCACGGGCCACTGGTGGAGTGGACGGGCGCGCGGCGGCAGTAACGGGCTGCGAGCGCATTTCACTCGCGCTACTTGCCCCTGCTCACCACCATATCGACCCGCGCTGCTGCAGCGGGGAGCAGACCAGCCCCTCGCGCCAATCGAGCACGGGTGTTTCGGCGCCGTAGCGAGCAGTCATCTCTGCGGGATCGGGCTCGACCTGATGGCCGCAGTCGCGGCACCACACGATCAGCAGGACACGGGTCGCAGCAGCATTGCGGGGCATCATTGGTGGGTGTGGCAGGCGTTCACCGGCGTCGAGGCCTGCGCGGCGGAGGATACCCCTTCGGCGGCGGTAAGGGCGCCCGTTGGTGGCGGCGGATCCAGCTTGTCGAGGATGCCCTGCAGGGTGCGGACGCGCGGAGAGAGCGGATAGCGGTCGTTCTCGACGATTTCGTGAAGCTCTCGGGTAAGAGCGGCGGAGGCAGGCGGGGCAGATCGGCCATTCATGCTGCGCTGCATTACTGGCCGCCGCCGGTGGTCGGCGCGCTGATCACTGGACCTATTTGGCTGGCGTGCCGCCTGTCTGATTTGGGCTGGCTTGAACATGCTGCTCGCTGCCCCGGTCAACTGGCTGGCGATCCCGCGCCATGGTGTGCCAGCGGCGCTATCGCAGGCCACCACCGAAACAGCGGCGGCCCCGCCGCCGCGCGTGGCGATGCCAATCCTGGCCTTCTTTTTCGCCGCTACCTGGTTCGTGCAAGGAGCGATGGCGGCGCATTTACCGGGATTGCTGCAGGCGGCGGGTGCGTCCTCGAGCGCGGCGATCGCCGCGGCGTCGCTGGTGGGCCCGGCCCAAGTCGGCGCCCGCATCGTCGAGTTTCGATTATTGCGCTCGTTCCACCCGATCTCCTCGGCGCGGCTCGCTTCGGCGCTGCATCCGATTGGCGCCGCGTTCCTTGTCGCGCTCGGTGCTCCCGGAATCATCGCGTTCGCGCTGTTGCATGGCGCCGGCAACGGCATGGTCACGATCGCCAAGGGCACTTTGCCATTGGCATTGTTCGGCCCAGGGGGTACGGGCTGCGCAGCGGTTTGCTGTCGGCACCGGCCCGGATGCTGCAAGCGGCAGCTCCGTTTCTGTTTGGCCTTCTACTCGACCGGGTCGGGCTCGTCGCGGTCGGATTATCAGCTGGGCTGTGTCTCGCTGCTTTCGCCTCGCTGTTCCTGTTGCGGTCGCGCCGCGCGGTCGCAGCGCATCCCTTGCCCGTCCGCAGTTTGGGCGCGGATCGCCGGACGACGCTATTGTCCAGGGATCGCCTCCTCCCACGGTAGGTATGTTAGCCGAGGCCAAATTGGGCGCCACCGATCGACTTTCGCCTCGTAAACCGCGCGTGTTATCTGCCGTTTGTTCGGTCTGACGACGAGGCCGAACAAATCGTCAAGTCCGAAGGGTGCACAACACTCCAATTTTCCGCATATCCGACGTACCCCGACGGCGGTTGCCGTGGTTGGAAAAGTTGCGATCGCGGCGGTGCTGGATAAATAAGGTTTGATCGAATAGCCGAAGCGGTCTTCATACCAAAGATGCACTCGCGCTTCGTTTTTGACATCGAGCTTTATCGGAAGGTGTTGAAATAGATCACGGAGGCGTCTCTCATGACTGGCCTCGGCTTCGAACGATAAATCTAGTTCATCGAAAGCCGGCCTCAAACAGGCGTTGCCCGATGAACCCTTCCTCCGCAATCCGCACCGCGGACAGGCGAAAAGCCCGCCACCGGTATGGGTCACGAACTGGTTCAGCATGTCAAACTTTGCCAACTTGTCGAAGATCTTGATGAAGCCAGTGCGAAGGTCGCGCTGGTAGCATACGAACAACAGTCCGGCGTCGTACTCCACACCCTGGCGCCAAGGTGCGATCGCGCGAAGGCCGGTATCTGCTGCGCACCAACCTCCTCGAGGAAGACCCGGCCAAGCTGTGGAGCCACTACCTGCTCTTGGTCGCGGTCGAGGAGGCGTTCAAGAACCTCAAAGGCGACCTGGCGATCCGGCCGATCTTTCACCAGCTTGAGGCACGCGTTGAGGCGCACGTCTTCATCGCCTTCCTGGCCTATTGCCTGCACGTCACTCTTGCCCGGCGCTTGCATGCGCTGGCGCCCGGGCTGACGCCACGCAGCGTGCTGGAGAAGTTCGCCGCCGTGCAAATGATCCATGTCCACCTGCCGACCACCGACGGCCGCGAGCTGTTGCTCACCCGGTATACCGAGCCCGAACCCGAACTAAACCTTGCTAAAGAAACTGAAACTGGAGCTGCCCGCCCAACCGCAACCCAAAATCACCGCCA
The DNA here is from genome assembly GCA_963726465.1 of uncultured Solirubrobacterales bacterium. Lineage (GTDB taxonomy): Bacteria > Actinomycetota > Thermoleophilia > Solirubrobacterales > Solirubrobacteraceae > Palsa-744. The sequence goes on along the minus strand of CAVSCQ010000032.1, from coordinate 5,004 downwards.
GCGCGTCCGCGCCACCCACCGCGCTGTAGTGCCGACCTTCGGGGGTCCACCTCAGCAATCTCAAATACTTAGGTCCTTAAAGGCGCTCGAACCGGCGAAGTTGGGCTAGGCGAGCTCACACAGCCTGGTTGGGAGCGCTGCCTGATGCATTCCGGGATACGGCCCGAACTAACGAACGGCCCTTTTTTGTAGCATAAGCGGACAAGTGAGAACGGAGTCGCGTGAGAAACCTGGGAACCATGCGGTATTGGGGGGCCGGTAGCTACGGAACCGAAAGTTCGATTCAGACCGGAAACCGGCCCTCCCTCAGGTAACGAAATTGGGGCTGGGGTAAATTACCAACCCCTTCTGCGAGCTAGTTATTCAACCCGCTCGTAAGTAGTTGTGACGACCATTTCAGCGCCATCCATGGTTGCCTTGAATGGAGCCGATACCATGGTCAACGTCTTGTCAGAAACTTCGTATTTGTCGATGTTGAATTTCGTGCCGACCCAACCCTCGTTCCATGCGCCTTCTATGCTGTCGATGATCTTGCCTCCCTCAACTTTGTAAGTCCCGTTGTAAGCGTACATGGTTTTGAACAAGGCAACACGCTCGGTATCGGTTGGCTCGGCTGCCGCCGGCTTTGGACGCTGATCCTTGAATCCGGTCCACATGAAATGGCCGCCTTTGGTATAGATCAGATAGCCGCCGGGATGCTCTCCAAACAACTTACCATCCTTGCCCGTAGCTATTTCATGTCGCGTCCAAGAAGTCATTTTCCAGACGCCAAGCAGTTTTGCCGAATCATCAGCAAAGGCCGGAGTAGCAAGACCCAAGACGACAGAGGCAACAAGCAATTTGCGCATACGTTCATCCTCCCCATGTTAGTTCCAACGCCCCAGGTTCCGCGTGCGCGCGTTCCCCCAGGTGCTCCTCGGTTTAGCATTTCCTGACGGGAGTCTCATCCCTCTCTATCGGTAGCGCGTAAGGGGACGGAACCAGAACGGCCAGGCGCAACACCGCGGAACTCCGCCATATTGACGTGACTGCCCTTGATCGGTCCTACCGCCGATTGTCGATCTCGACATGGAGGCGCTTGCCAGCATCGAGCTGCCCCGCGGCTACGGACGCGACTGACGCGATCGTCGCCTGTCGCTAGTCCGACGGCTGCTCAATGGCGCGGGCTGTGGGCGACGGCCTCAAGGGCTGCGCTGCGCGCACCGGCTGCGCCGGCTTCGACCCTTACCCGTCGCCCACACCCCGCGCTTGGCAATGATACCGTTCAGGGCCAGCCCTACCCAACGCCAGGGGTGTCATTTCTACTTTGCGCGCCGGGTGACATTTCTATCTTGCGCCGACAGGGCCCGATTGTGAGAATGCCGCCAGACAAGATCTAGATGGCATCTCAAAATCGCTTCAACCCGTTTCCGCGGCGGGTGAGGGCACCTGGCTCCGATCTCCCGGTAATCCGGTTTAATCGCATACCGACCGTAGCCGCCGCGAGTGGTGCAGCAACGAACAGCATCGGCACCCAGAAAGCGGCGCGGCGAGGGAGTTGGTGTGCAGACCATCGACGAGACCGCCTGCGTTTGCGATCAGTCCGGCAATGGCGGCACCTAACGCAATGCCAACCTGTTGAACCGTGGCGACAGACGCGGCGGAGACGAATTCTTCGCCGGATTTTGCTCCGCTCATCACTCGCTGCGCGATAAAAGCCCACGAAGCACCGATGCCGACGCCAATCAGAGCGATCGCGGGGATCAGGCCACACGCCAGTTACGAACCGCCAGTTCCGCCAGTTCGTCGAGGCGACAGGCTACGTTACTGTCGCCGAGAGCGCGCCTGATCCGAAGGACTGTCCAGGTGCATTGCCGAACATGCTGAAGCCGGGCTCGCTTGTATTCACGCCGCCTCGGCACCCCGTCGACCTCAAGGACTGGTCGCAATGGTGGAGGTTCGAATTCGGCGCGAACTGGCGCCGACCGAACGGTCGGGGTCGCTCGAACCAGGGCCTCGAAGATCACCCGGTGGTGCATGTCGCTTATAGAGACGCTGAAGCCTATGCCGTTTGAGCGGGCAAGGACCTCCCGACGGAAGTCGAGTGGGAGTATGCCGCGCGCGGCGACCTCGACGGGGCGGGGATAAGTCGCGTCGGCTTTCGCTGCGTCATGCGAGCCTAACGGCGGCAGAGGGGAGCAGAGGGATGACCGATGCCGAGCCACGGAAACTGAGCCTCCTGGCGAAACTGATCGTTGCGCTCATCCTTGCGCTGATCGTCGCCGGCATCGTGTGGCACGGCGTTTCGATCCCGACCTTCCGGCGCATCTGGCACGACCTCGTCGCGCGGCCGGACGCGCCAATGAGATTTCGCTTCATCCTGCAGCCGTTGATGGCGGCGATCGTCGCGATCCGGCATGGTCTCAAGGACGCGCGGACCGGCCGCTCACCCTATTTCTGGACAATGATGGGCACCCCGGGCGAGCGCACCCAGCGGCTGAACGAAGGGTTGAATGCGACCGCCAAAATCATTTTGCTGGGGCTCGTGATGGACATGATCTACCAGGCCATCGTGCTAAAGCAGTTCTATCCGGCCGAGGCCGTCATCGTCGCACTGCTGTTTGCGTTTGTCCCGTATGTGATCATCCGCGGTGATGGCGATGCGGAAGGCGTCGCGGGCGAGATAGTCGAGCGCGGCCGGCTGTCCCTCGCCCCATGGCGTGATGTGAACGACCCAGGGGATCTGCCAGACATGGGGCGGCAGGTCGGCGTCCGGGCGCGGCATTTAGTCAGGCGACCCAACGCGATCCGCCGTCGGCTCCAATTGCGCGGTTTCCGCCGCGCTCAAAACGTCCACTCTCCGGTCTTCCTGGTCCAGCACAAAACGTCCACTCTCCGGTCTTCCTGGTCCAGCATGGTCCTCGCCCTTGCGATCGGCTAGATCATCTAAAGAGGTCCACCTGCGGAATGAACTTTGTTGGGGCGGTACCTTACAAAACCTGACATTGCCGCGGCGATCGCGAAAAGGCCAGTCTCTGCCGAATTAACCATTTAGCTCTTGACATTTTCATAATATTGCTGTATCAGTATATGCTTCAGGTAAAGCAGGGTTGGATTGGTGCGCCGGCCCACAGGGGACTCCGAGTTGAAGCTCGATAGCGTTGAGCTGGTGGTGGGAAGTCGCCGGTATAGGACGCATGATTCGCTGCGGACCGCCGAGGCGCATCGCCCGTCCAGCGAACAGCGAGCCTAGGCCGCTGGTTGTCTCGATCGCAGCGAAACAGGATGCCGATTGATGTGCAGTGAGGTCTGGACGCCGCCGGCGCCGGGTGCGGGCATGGCCTAGTCCTCCTGCGGCGTCCAATCCGGGTGAAGCGCCTGGTATTCCAGCGATCCGGGCGCGTATTCGGCCTTGGGCCGCGCCGCGGCAGCGGCGGCCTCCCGCTCCACCAGCTCCACTGCTGTCGGAACTTCTGTAATTGTTCGGGGCTCATCGCCGTCCGCTGCGCTTCGAGCGGCTGCGAGGCGATCCAATGAGCGGAGAATTGTCTCTCGGAGATCGACAACATCGTCCGCGACCTTGACCTCGCTCTGCTGCTTTTCGCTGAAGATGCCGAGGTGGCGCCCGAGCTTATCGAGTGCGCTCAGCTTGTCGTGCAGCTTGAACTGAACGCGCTTGCCGCCGGCGACGTCCTCGACCGTCACTTGGCTGAGCGCCGCCGTCTGGTCGCGCGTCAGGCTCGAAAAATCGAGAACGGGGTAGCCCTCGGGGCCCGGCTTCATGTAGTCGGCCATGTTGGCGCCGGCGATCTTGCGCAGCTCGTCGACCACCCAATCGGCGGTCAATCCGGTGCGCTCGGCGCGCTCCGCCATGGCCTTTTCGATCGCCGCGGCAATGTCAGGTCTTGTCAGGTTTTTCGTGGCCGATCACCCGCGCCGTTTTGGCGCTGTAGCCGGCCCGGATGGCCGCTTGCGCCGCATTCAGGTCGATCAGGTACTCTTGAACGAACCGCGCCTGCTTGGGCGTCAACTTCATCGGGCCCGCCATCCGCTATCTCCGTCCAATGGCGCAGCACCCGCCAGACCAACCGGATCCCCACGTTGCCAGCCCATGATGCTCGTCCTGCCTTACCTGAAGCATATACCTTTATAGCAATATTATGAAAATGTCAAGTGGGTAATTCGGCAGACACTGGCCTTTTCGCGATCGCCGCGGCAATGTCAGGTTTTGTAAGGTTCGGCACCCCGAAGGCGGGATCTGACTGCGGCTCGTCCAGAAATGGCTGCGAGCCGGCGTCCTGGAAGATGGGATCGTGACGATCGAGGAGACGGGGACGGGGCAAGGCTCGGTGATCTCACCGCTACTGGCGAACGTCTATCTCCACTACGTCTTCGACCTCTGGGCCGAGCGCTGGCGACGGCGCGAGGCTGCGGGCGACATGATCATGATCAGATACGCCGACGACCTCGTCGTGGACTTCCAGCATGAGAACGATGCTCGGCGCTTCTGGGACGCGATGCGCGAAAGGCTGCGGGAGTTGTTAGAGTCTGAGCGGTTGCTAATCGAAAGCAAAAAGGCGTAAACGCGACTGAGATTCTACGCGGGAGGAACGTAGACAAGAAGAGTTCAACAAGAGCGGCGCTCAGGTGGGGCGGCGAGTAGATCGATGATCTGTTGGATTGCTTTGTCGGCGCGGTGGTAGGCGGCTTCGAGTTTGCTGGCCGGCTGGTGCTGGGGGTCGGGGCGGTGGTGGAAGCGGCTATTGGCGAGCGGGCCGCACAGGCGTTTGTGGAAGAACAGGAAGAGGAGCGCGACCTGAACGCCTTTGGGGGTGAGACGATAGGCGTAGCGGGAGCCGTCGCGCTGCAGCAGCCCGTGGCCTTTGAGCTTGCGCAGGTCGTAGCGGAGCTGGTTTAGGCGGTAGGCTGTGTCGGAAAGATCGAAGGTGGTGAGGACGGCGTGGTGGATTTGCTTGGCGGTCCAGCCGCCGACATGACTGCCGCTATGCAGGAGGACTTCGAGCA
>CAVSCQ010000031.1:0-25837 GCA_963726465.1 uncultured Solirubrobacterales bacterium | reverse complement strand
CGGTCGAGGAGTGCTCGCCCGCGGCGCCGGCGCGTTTCACGAGCTCTCCGCGCGAGTACCGAGCTTCGGCGCGTGCCTCTTGCAGCGCCGCCGGCTCGATTCCGAGGCGTCGGCGTTCCTGGTCGGGGCCTTCGATCTCGGACGGGAACGGGCCTTCTCCCACACGGGTGACGTAGGCCTTGGCAACGCCGAGGACACGGTCGATTCTCGTCGGGCCGATGCCGATGCCCGTGGCTGCGCCGGACGCGATCGGGTTCGACGAGGTGACGAACGGATAGGTGCCATGGTCGAGGTCGAGAAGCGTCGCCTGAGCGCCCTCGAACAGGACGTCCTTGCCCGCGGTCAGCGCCTGGTCGACTAGCAGCGAGGCGTCGCCAACGATCGGCCGGAGGCGCCTCGCATAGCCCTCCTAGCGAGTGCGAGCCTGGCTTGATCGCGTCGCAACAATGACGGGCCATGCCACGATCGAGGCCTGAGCCAGAGCGCACCCCGCTCCATCATGTGATCGCCATGGGTCGCCGTCGCGCTGAAGGCCCGACCCAGCCAGGCTGTTACGTGCGGGCGGCGGCTGCCTGGTAGAGGATGACCTCGATTCCGTCGTGGCGGAGAACGAGCTTGCCGCGGCCGTACCGTCCCGCGATAACACGCTGGATTCGTACTTGCCGTCCCGGATTGACATCAATCCCGGACCAATGGACGAGCCAGAGCCTCTCCGCGCGCAGAGGGACCGGCTCGCCGTCTTGTGCGGTGAGGACGGAGCCGCCTCGATGGTCTTGGTGTAGGTAGTAGTTGACCGGCTGGACGGTCCCCTCTGGTTCGGCGAGTACCGCATCGCCCGGTCGCAGATGCTCGGCGACATAGCCGACCGAGCTCCGATAATCACCGAACACGGGAGCCGAATACCAAGTGGACAGGCCCTTGACCGAGAAGCCGACGAGTATCAGGATCGCACCCGCGGTTGCGAAGCGGCCTGGCAGCTGCACGGCGCCGGCTGCGGCCGCCAATACCAGTGCAGGAACGCACACGATCAGGTAGTACGGAAGGAACATTGGTTTCATGAAGGAGATGAGGAAAGCGAGCAGGATCGGAACGAGGAACCAGGCGGCCACGTAGGTAAGTCCCCAGCGAGTGTGCTTGCCTTGATTTCTGCCCAGCGCGGCGCAGGCGATCGCAAAGCATCCCAGGCCGAGCATCGCGGCCGCGGATGTTCGCGTTCCGGCGAGGTGAATGGACAGGTGTACAAGGTCGTGCAGGGTGGGGTCGGGGATCCAGGAGATTCCGCCCGATCCGTCGCGGTACGCGAACACAACCTCGGGAGCGCACAGCGCTACAACAGTCCCGGCGGTCACCAGCCATTTTCTGTTGAGCGCTGCTCGGCGCTCCACCAACACGAGAGTCGCGGCCTGAGCAAGGAGAACGTAGAAGGCAAAGTAGTGGGCATAGATCGCAAGGGAACTCGCCGCTACGTATCCAGCTCGGTTATACCGTGAGGGTTCCTGCAGTTCGACCACGAAGAAGTACGAGGAGAGCGCTACGAGCAGCACAACGAGCGCATACGAGCGTGCATTTTGAGCGTATTCAACGAGGAACGGATTTACGGCGAGCAGTAGTCCTGCCACGAGGCCGGTGGCGCGGCTGAAGAGTCGGTCCCCGATCAGGACCACGACCGGCACCGCGAGGGCCGCGAAGACAATTCGAAAGGCTTCGCGCCCCAACCGCCTCTGACCCGAATATCCTTGTCCAGATGTTAAGCAGTACGTAATACAGACTCATGTTCGGGTCGACGTGGCTGGCTATCTGCCAGAGGCCGGCCGGCCCCGAGCCGAGCGTACGTCAGGCTGTATCCCTCGTCTAGCACGATGCTCTTTGATCCCAGCCCGTGCGAGGCGGTCGCGCCGCTCACGGCCATTAGGGCGATGTTCGCGACGCAGAACGTCAAGCGCGCCCAACCCCCGCGCGCGATCCGGAAGTCGGCATCTGCGATCACTTCCACGGTCTCCTGTTCCTCCTCCTGCTGCTCGGTTGCCAGGCCCGTGGTTTCATGTTCGACCCGAAATAAATCAGCATTCCGATCTCGGGCTCCGAACTCGCTCGTATTCTCCCAGAGGTTGCAGAAATTGGCGTTGTTCTTGTTTATGCGGTGTTCACGGACGTCGGCTTTCCTCGTGCCTGGGTCGTGCCCCCGCTAGTCGTCCAGCCGTCTCGAATCGAGATTCCTAGTGCGGCGACGCTTGACGCGGCGATCACAGCTGCGGAGATTCCGTCCCGTGGGACGCCGAACCAGTGGAGTACATTGCGCGGAGCCCAGATGCTGAGAGTCGACGGCCCGTGTCTCACGGACGAGTAAAGGAAGCTCCAGACCGTTCCGGGATACCAGTGCGCGGGGGAGTGCACAGCGTGGATCCAAGTCAAAGCCACCGCGGTCGACCCTACAACCGAGAGGAGCGCCAATGCAGCTCCGACGACTTTCCATGAGGCGAGGGAAGACGCGAGGCCGAGTGCCAGGAAGGGAAGAGCAGGGACGAAGAACCGTGGGCCCGGAGAGTCTCCTCCGTAGGGATCGAAGTATCCGAACTCGACGGCCAGGAAGGCGATGGTGACGAGTGCGCAGACGGCGGCCTCGAGTCGGTATCCGCGACGCCAGACGAGGACAAGCCCGAGCGTCGCGAGTGCGAGGATCGGGGCATCGATAATCAGGCCGCGATCGCCGAAGAGAACAAGCTGAATACGGTGAAGCGAAGGCTGGCGAATGCCGAAGAACCCATCGTGTTGCTCCTTCGAGAACGCGGTCGAGACGTAGCGATATGAGAGGTGAAGGGGCGAGCCAAACGCCGCCCAGTCATATGTGGCGAGGAGGGCAAAGCCCGGAGCGGTCCCCAGCACATAAGGCAACACGAGGCGACCACGGGCCGCAAGAAGATAGAGCCCGACGATCAGGACGATCAGCCCGGATTGGTACCCACAGAGGATCGCGGCTCCTGCGACCAAGCCCGCATAGAGGGGCAGCCGTCGCCAGGCAAGCAGGAACGCGGCGAACCCAAGCAGGGCGACTGGAACCTCCTCAAACGTGACAATCGCGAGCGAGGACATCATCGTCCCGGCGGTGAACGTCACGAGTGTCGCACCACCCCAACCGGGTGCGAGCCCCTCGGAGACCCTGCCGACGAGGAACCCGCAGGCGAGGAATGCCAGTCCGGTCGTGAGGAGGCGCACCACCCATAGCCGTATCTCGTTCCCCTCATCGAGCCGAGACCATTGCGGTGGGCCGGCTAGGTGGACGAGCTCAACCGCAGGTAGAGCGAGCGCAGCGAGCCCAGGGGCCTTGTCCGAGTAGAGATGGCCTCCGTACGCCGCCCGGTCAACGGAGTCCGCAAGGCAATTGCTCAGCGAAGAGGCGACCATGCACCATGGCTTGCGAGACACACAATCGTGAGGCGTCTTGCGTACCGATCGGAGCGATGGCCGTGCACGTAGTTCCGACGAGCGCGAGCAGAAGGATCTCGTGTCTTGGGCGCGCCCAAGGGAAGCGCCTGGCCCTCGGCCGAAGCTCCATCAGGCGCATCCGTCCACCGTAACACTGCGCGCGCACCGGCGTCGACCTCGTCCTGCGTGTGGCAGATGTACACGCCTTTCCGGCCGCCAGTCCGTCGGCCTTTATCACGCACGGTGCTTTCGCGATCGAGAGGAGCTCGCAGCGTGAACTCTGGCCGCTGACATCAGGCTCTTCGCAAAACTTTTCGCGCCTTCGACGCGAGCCGCTTCCGCGCTCGGCCCGAAGACGGCGACGCGGGCATGTCGTAACTCATCGGCGATTCCGTCGACAAGTGGCGTCTCCCGCCCGACCACGATCACGTCGGCGGCGATTGAGCGCGCCAGGGCCAACAGCCCGCTGGGCGTCGTCAACGCTTACCGGATGGCAGTCCGCCAAAGCCGCGATCCCGGGATTTCCCGGGTTGCGTGAAGCTCCTCGAGAGCAGGGCTCGTGGCGAGCCGCCACGCAAGAGCATGGCGCTCCCGCGCCAACGAGAAGCGCCTTCGCTGGCTCCGAGTCTACTCCGGCAGGGAACGCGGTTAGCACCAGGTGTCGTCGGGTGATTGATCCCCAATACGGCAAACGCGTCGACCGCGAGGGGCAACGCTAGTCGATGAGCACGACCTCGCACTGTGCCACGCGCCGTACCTCGGCGGCGACATCCTCTCCGAAGAGTCGCCCGAAAAAACCGTGGTGGTGGACGCCGACAAGGACTTCGACGCGCCGTGGTGCCTTGCGGCGTCGACAATCATCTGTGCCGGGTCGCCAACGCCCCAGGTGCACTCGGCGCTCACGCCCGCCTCGTCCAAGCGTTCCCGGGCCTGATCGATGATGTCCTGGACGCCGGGAAGCGGATGCTCGAGATCCAGAAATGAGGATGGCGTCCCGAGCTCGTACAAGCCGGAGTCGTAGGAACCGAAACCTGTGGTCGGCGCATGCTGCGGGGGCGGAAGCTCCTCGACGACGACTACGATTAGCCTCCCGCCATCCGTCTTCACGACTTCGATGGCCCGTTCGAGGACGCGGGTGGAGCGCTCGTGGCCGTCATATCCAACGACGACAGTTTCGACCATCTACAGAGCATCGCAGGTCGGCTGGCCGGCACGATCAGGAGCGCGTTCGGGCCCGTCGGCAGCGCGCCCGGGAGCTCGGCGAAGTCGGGTGGCACGTCGAGCTTGGTCAGAGCAAGTGAAGTGATGCCGTTGACGCGCACCGCGTAGCGGAGCGCGGAGCGCCTCCGCGAGCCGGGAGGCGAGTTCGGTACCGTCACCAGCCGGTCCCGTCGCTGTGGCTGGCTCGACCCTGGTGGGGCCGATGCCGATGCCGGTCGCTGCCCCGGAAGCGATTGGGTTCGACGAGGTAACGAAGGGGAAGGTGCCGTGACCGAGATCCAAAGCGTCGCTTGGGCCCTCGAACAGAACGTACTCACCGGCGTTCAGCGCCTGGTCGACGAGGAGCGAGGTGTCGCCGACGATCGGTCGTAGCCGCTGCGCGTACCCTTCGTAGCGGGTTGCAATCTCGTCGAGGTCGAAGCCGTCGACCTCGTAGACGCGCTCGAGCCACGCGTCTTCTCCGAAAGGGCAACCTTTTTTGCCGAAGGATCTTCGGGTCGAGGACATCCTGGACGCGAATCCCGATCCTCGACGCTTTGTCGGCGTAACAAGGGCCGATGCCGCGGCGAGTGGTACCGATCAGCTTGCCGATGTGCGTTGCCAGACAAAACAACGGCCGAGGTCTCGATGCCGCGCGACTCGAGATCGTCAAGCTCTGCGATCAGCATCCCCGGGGTCGACGACCCAGCCGCCACCGATGGCCGATATCCGCCCGGAAATGACGCCGTTCGGTGTCGCGCGAATCTTGAACGTTTCGTCGCCGACCATTGTGTGCCCGGCGTTCGGTCCACCCTGATAGCGGCAGACCACATCTGATCTCTGCGCAAGCAGGTCGACGATCTTGCCCTTGCCTTCGTCACCCACTGTCCGCCGACGACAACGGTCGCAGGCACACGCCAGTCTGCCTGAGTCGGTTCCGGAGGCGCCGCGGAAGCGTCGCAGTGGTTCCGATCAGTCCTTTACGGGAGGCCCGGTTTTCAGACGGTCGGCGAGTCGCGCCGCGAGCGCAACGATCGTCAGCGTTGGTGGGGCAGTTCCGCCGGTCGGGAATACCGAGCATCCGGCGACGAATAGGTTCGGTACGCCGTGGACGCGACAATCGGCGTCGACCACGCCCTGAAGCGGATCGGCGCTCATTCGCGTGGTTCCCATGTGATGCCAGAAAAAGCCGAAATAGCCCGCGTCGGCCATGAGCCGCATCTGTCTGGCGAGTTTTCTTCCGTCGAGCCCGATCGCGTCGCCGGCAAGCCGGAGAGACTTGGCATGGCTGCTGAGCAATTCCGGCTTGAGACCGAAGGCGAGAGTTGCCATCGGCTGTCCCAGAGCGTCGCGCTCTTTTGACAACGTGACGCAGTTGGCGGGGTCAGGCGTCTGCTCGATCGCGACCTGCAACCGGTAGCGATCCGGACGACTCGTCTCGCCGCGGAATGCCCTTCTCCAGAGGTACTTGGGCACCTCGAGTGGGTCGGTTAGGAGCAGCTGCACGTCCTTGGTCGGGCGCCCAGTGCCCCCCCGCCTGAGCGCATATCGCCTGAGGCTCTTCATGCCGACGATGCTAGGCGTGCCCGGAGATGAAGGAGCAACCCAGAAGGCGAACCCCGGGGCCTCGTGCTTCTCCATGGCGGCCTCCGAAAGGACGACCTGACCACTGACCGCGGCGTCGCCGACCATCAGCGAGTCTTCGTGCTTGCCCCTCTCTTGAGACTCATAAAGCGTCAAGTCGCCGTGATTCCAGTCATGAAGCCCGAGATCGAAGAAGGGATGCTCCATGAAATAGCGCCCGACGAGGCCATTCGCGTTTCCCAGTCCGGCCTCGTCCGACTCATTCGAACAGAGCAGAAGGCGGGCGTTCTCGATGCCGCCGCAGGCAAGGACGAAGGTGTCTGCCTCGATCCGGCCTGGCGATCCGTCACGACGGATTGTTTCGACGGAAACCACCCTCGACCCCGACCGCTCGCTCTTGAAGCAAGTCGCACGGACGCCAAGTAGTACTCGGACATCGGACGCGTTCTCGAGTCGCCGACGATGTAGCTCGGCGAAGCTCAACACCGGGCACGTCTGCTCGATTCGAGTCTCCAGGAGCGTGTGGTCGGCCGTGAGCGTCGGATGTAAGAGGTGCGGACGGCATGCCTCGACGTCGTACCAGGTCGAGGAGCCCAGCCCAGAGAGCACCTGGGCCCGTTCGTAATAGGGGTCGAGCTCCCTCCGACCAATTGGCCAGCCGCTGTGCGGAATCCACTCACGCAGCTGGAAGTCATTCGCATCGAGTGGTCGATTCGTGCCGTACCAGTAGTTCGTAGCTCCGCCGAAGTAGGAGGGCATCGAGGGCACGAGCCCGACGGTAACTCGTTGGCCAGCGGACACACGGTACGACCCGCGGTCGCTTGTCTGCGAATTTAACCCTCCGCTCTCGATCAGAATGACCCTGTGCGAGCCATCCGCGAGCTCGCACGCGAGCGTGATGCCCGCGGCGCCGCCACCAATGATGCAGATGTCGGCACTCTCGGTACCATCACCAGAACGGTCTTTACCGCTCCCATCGACAAACATCGCTCGTCCCGCGCCCTACTGGCGTTTGCCTCGACGGGGAAATATCTGGATCAAGCTGCTGTGCATTCTCCGGAACCGAGGCTAAATCGCAAGGACTATGGCACACGATAGTTGAATCGGTGCTCGGCGATCGGCTCTGGCAGGATGCGCATCACTGTCAGCTCGAGTCGGCCGCAGGCAGCGGGAGGTCATCCTGATCGATGACGCCTGCTCATGGGCATGAACCCGGGGTATCCGCCGATCGACCAGATCCGGGCGCTGGTCTACGCTCGCGCGTCGAGCTTCGAGGTTCGGCGCGACATCATCCGGATCGTGCTCGACGCAGCGGATGCTTCCGCGTCCGCGGTCACCTCGTGATCGAGGGACTGCTGCTCGCCCTGGTTGGGGTCGGGCTGATCGTCACGATGGTCATGGTGCTCCGGTCGGCACGGATCCGCGACCGGCTCGAGAGTGGCAACGCGAGTGTCCGCTCGCTCCTGCGGCTCGAGGCGGTGGAGAAGGAGGCGTTCATTCGCCACTTCGAAGTGGGGATCTACGTCGGAATGTGCCTCGGTTCGCTGCTGGTGATCCTCGGCGTGTTCGCGGCGGTCGCATAGGTCCGGCTCGACCCCCTCGAGCGAGCCCAACGGGGCCGTGACGACCCATGGGCGGACCACCTCATAGACTCGTTCGTCAGTGATGCAGGACCATCCCGACGCGATCGTGTACCGACGAACTGCCGAGGCCTTCCGTGCCGGCGACCTCGGCCTGGTCAAGACTCTGATCGCGCCGGAGGTGGTGTGGCACGTTCCCGGCGAGCACGACATGGCAGGGACGATCGACGGGCGCGAAGCGCTCCTCACATGGCTTGCGCAGCTCGGGGAGATCGGCTTCTGGCTCGTCGAGCACGACGTGTTCGCAAGCGATCGGCATGTCTGCGCGATCAGCACGATGGGTGCCCGCCGAACCAGCGTGGAGGTCGAGACCCGGGTCATCAGCATCTTCCGGTACCGCGAAGGGCGACAGGTCGAGCGCTGGTTCTACCCCGACGACACCGCCGCCTGGGACACGATCTTCGCGGTCTGATCGTCGTCACGGGCAAGTCCTCCTGCTCCGCGAACGCCATGCTGCCGACCTGGAGGCTCTCATCTCCTAGATCAGGCGGCGCCAACGAGCAAAGACATCCTCGAGTTCGGGGCGGCGCGTTTGGGGGGCGAGGACGAAGAGCCGGTCTTCGGCTCGTACGATCGTGCTGCCGCGCGGCGGGATCGCCTGGCCGTCACGTTGGATAACCGCAACGAGGGTGTCACGCGGCAAGCCCAGTTCGCGGACGGCCGAGCCGTTGATCGCGTGGTTTGATGCCACCGGGAACTCGACGAGGTCGAGCTGGCTGAGTGGCCCCGCCTCGGGCTTGCGAGTCGGCACGGGCGGTGCGGATGAGGTCAGTCCGAGCTGGTGTGCAACACGCTCGAGCGTTGTTCCCTGAACGAGCGCCGAGACGACAACGACGAAGAAGACGATGTTGAAGATCGATTCGCTGTGCCGGACCTGGGATTCGAGCACGAACGTCGCGACGACGATCGGGGCGGCGCCTCGGAGACCCGCCCAGCCGAGCAAGAGACGGTCACGAGTCGAATACCTGGATAGAGCGGTGGAGACCCAGACCGCCGCGGGCCGTGCGACAAGCATGACCGCCACTGCCAGCGCGACCCCGGGCAGCGCGACATGGGGCAGTTCGTTAGGGAACACGAGCAGGCCGAGCAGCACGAACAGGCCGACTTGGGCGACGAAGGCCACACCCTCGTGAAACGCAGCGAGCTGCTGTCTGTAGCGGGACGGTGTGCTTCCGACGGCGAGCCCGACGAGATAGACGGCCAGGAACCCGCTCCCTCCGAGCGTGTCCGCGACCCCGAACGAGAGCGCAGCCGCCGCGATCGAGACCACCGGGGCGAAGGCACCGATCATGTCCGGGATTCGAGCGAAGACCCAGGCCGCAACGGCGCCGAGGGTGATACCCGCGATGAGGCCGATGCTGATCTGGCGTCCGACGAGCACGACCAGATCGCCAAAGCCGTGCGACCTCGGGTGTTCGATCCACGCGATCAGGCCGAGGGTGAGCGCGATCGCCATCGGATCGTTCCCTCCCGACTCAGCCTCGAGCGTCCGGGCCAGACGGCGAGGTATGTGCGTGAATCGAAGTGTCGAGAAGACGGCGGCGGCATCCGTCGACGCGACGACGGCACCGAGCAGGAACGCCTCGAGCCAGGTGAGATCGAACAACGCGTAGGCCACGACACCCGTGAGCAAGGCGCTCACGACGACCCCGACAGTGCTGAGAAGCGCTGCCGGAACCGCTACGGACCGCAACCGCCGCCAGGATGTCTGAAGCCCGCCCTCATAGAGGATCAGGCCAAGGCCTACGGTGCCGGCCTCTCGCGTGAGGTGCGCGTTATCGAACTCGATCCCTCCGGGCCCGTCAGACCCGAGCAGCATCCCCAGCCCCAGGAACGCGACGAGAACCGGAAGGCCCGTTCGCGCCGCCCCCAGCGCCAAAGCCGCACTTAGGCCGAGGATCCCCCCGACGACCAGAAGCGCTAAGCCTTCATCCACCGCGCAATCATCGCGATTCCGTAGCGGCCCTCCGGTCAGGAGGAGGTTCACCCGTCCCCAGATAAGCGGGCGGTCGGGTGCGCTAGGGCGCTTTACGCGAGAACGCGTTCGCTCCCTTTACGGGCTCTGAGAGCGCAGGGATGATGACCGGCGGTCGCTGAGCAGCGCGAAGATGACGGCTCCGATCGCGAACGCGAGACTGAAGATGAGCCCCCGCGCGAGCACTCCTCCGGATCCGTGCTGGGTGACATCGACGAACGGGTACGGGTACCACCCAGTCGAGCTCCCACGAAAGAGGGTGTAGCCGAACCAGGCAAGTGGATATGCAAGCCAGGCCAACGCGACCTCCAGCCCCAGACGGTGACGCGGTGGGTCGATGAACCAGTCGACCAGGAGAACAACCGGGATCAGGTAGTGGACGACGAGGTTCGTGAACGCGATGTGGGTATCGAGGTCCTCCTGGAGGCCGGACAGGAGCAGCGCGAAGACGACGAAGGTGATCGTGATGTAGAAGGTCGCAGCGCCGCGCACGGCGTCGAATGCCCGCGACCGCTCGCCGCGACGGATGAGCGCCGTCAAGACGAGCAACGTCGCCGCAAGAATATTCGACTGGATGGTGAAGAAGCTGAAGAAGTTTCCGGGGCTGAAGCTCGCGAGTCCGTTCAGCTTCGCGTACTGATACGTCATCGCAACGACACCCGTCGCTGCAAATGCGACACGAATGATGTTGTGAAAGAGGTCCCGGGTCCCCACGTGAGGACTTTACGCCGAGGGCGGACAGGATCGCCGTATTCAAGCCCGGTGGAATGCGCGAGGGTGCTTACGCGAGAACGCGTTCGCGTGCCGCGCCGACGCCGACGAGCTCCACGGGGACGTTCAGCTGCTGCTCGACGAACTCAACGTAGGCTCGCGCGGCAGCGGGAAGCTCGTCGCGGGTCTCGGCGTCGTCGAGGGGCTCGTGCCAGCCGGGAAGGACCTGCCAGATCGGGGTGGCGTGGTGGAAGTCGCTCTGGTGCGCCGGGAAATGCTCGGTCTCCGATCCATCCCTCAGGCGGTAGGCGACGCAGACCGGGAGCTCGACGAAGTCGGAGAGCACGTCGAGCTTCGTCAGGGCGAGCGAGGTGATGCCGTTGACACGAACGGCGTAACGGAGCGCGACGAGGTCGAGCCAGCCGCAGCGGCGGGAGCGGCCGGTGACGGTGCCGAACTCGCCTCCGAGCTGGCGGAGGCGTTCCTGGTCGGGGCCTTCGATCTCGGACGGGAACGGGCCTTCTCCCACACGGGTGACGTAGGCCTTGGCAACGCCGAGGACACGGTCGATTCTCGTCGGGCCGATGCCGATGCCCGTGGCTGCGCCGGACGCGATCGGGTTCGACGAGGTGACGAACGGATAGGTGCCATGGTCGAGGTCGAGAAGCGTCGCCTGAGCGCCCTCGAACAGGACGTCCTTGCCCGCGGTCAGCGCCTGGTCGACGAGCAGCGAGGCGTCGCCGACGATCGGCCGGAGGCGTTTCGCGTAGCCCTCGTAGCGGGTAGCCACCTCGTCGAGGTCGAAGCCGTCGACCTCGTAGACGCGCTCGAGCCAGACGTTCTTCTCGGCGAGCGCGACCTCGATCTTCTGGCGGAGGATCTTCGGGTCGAGGACGTCCTGCACGCGGATCCCGATCCTCGACGCCTTGTCGGCGTAGCAGGGGCCGATGCCGCGGCGGGTGGTGCCGATCTGGAGCTTGCCGAGGCGCCGTTCGGAGGCCTGGTCGATCGCGATGTGCCACGGCATGATCAGGTGCGCGTTGCCGGAGAGCACCACGACCGAGGTGTCGATCCCGCGCGACTCGAGGTCGTCGAGCTCGGCGATCAGCACCTCGGGGTCGACGACGCAGCCGCCGCCGATGACGGAGACCTTGCCGGAGATGACGCCGCTCGGCGTGGCGCGGATCTTGAACGTCTCGTCGCCGACGACGATTGTGTGCCCGGCGTTCGGCCCGCCCTGGTAACGGCAGACCACATCAAACCTCTGCGCAAGCAGGTCGACGATCTTGCCCTTGCCCTCGTCACCCCACTGTGCGCCGACGACAACGGTCGCAGGCACGTGGCGAAGTCTGCCTGAGCCGCGACGCCTGGGAGAGTCGAAGCGTCAGCGGACGACCGGGTAGCCGCGCTCGGCGGCATATTCCTCGTAGACGAACTTCGGGACGCAGAGCGCCCAGGCGTTCTCGACGAGGTCGCGCATCTCGTCGGCGTCGATCGCCGTCAGGTCGGCGTGAACCCAGTGGTAGCGCATGTCATGCTCGCTCGGGAGCGAGTACTTCTCGGGTTCGGTCTCGACGAGCGCGGCCCGCCACTCCTTCGGGAACCCGCAGCCCATCTCGGTGCCGTCCTTGGAGAACGCGAGGTAGACGATCTGCCCGACTCTGAACTTCACGCGGCCGCGGACGAACGCCTCGTAACTGCGAGGAAGCGTGAGCGCCACCGCCCGCACCTCGTCGACCGTGACCACGGTGGAACGTTAGTGCAGTCTTGCGAGCTGCCGGCCGACGCGATGGACGACGATCCGGTGGCCACGTCGGCAGCTGGTGAAGCCGACGTCGGCGTCCCGCCTGATCGTTCCCTCGGTGAGTGCTTTGCGTTCGGCGGGCGACCAGCCGTACGTGTCGGGCAGGTCGTCGCGGCGGGCAAGGCACGCCTCGCAGGGCACCTCGAAGCTCGTTGCCTCGGGCCCTACCCAGACGTGTTGCCGGTCGATCATCTGGTCGTGCGGTTCCTCATGCGAGCTGAAGTTGCCGGGCGTCGTGGCGGGTCAGCGCGGGTGGGCGGTCGATCCGGCGGACGGTGAACTCGTGGCCGTTCCTGCACCGCACGAACGCGAGAACCGCGTCCGGCTCGAGCTTCCCGCGGACGTTCGCGAGCCGAACAGCGTCGAGGAACGACCCACCGTCCTCGTGATCGGCGTCGAGGCACCGTTCGCACAGGCAGGAGAACTCAGACGCGCCGGGCGCAACCCACACCGTGTTCTCTCTCACGCGGCGGCCACCCGCGAGTCGTGGCCGGGAGCAAGGTCGGAGAACTTGGCGAACCGCTTGAGGAACGCGAGCTTCTCCGTCCCGATCGGCCCGTTGCGGTGCTTGGCGAGGATCACCTCGGCCAGGCCCTGATCCTCGGACTGGTCGTTGTAGTACTCGTCCCGGTAGAGGAACATGACGAGGTCGGCGTCCTGCTCTATCGAACCGGAATCTCTCAGGTCCGAGAGCAGCGGCCGCTTGTCGGTGCGGCTCTCGACACCGCGTGAAAGCTGGGACAGCGCGACGACGGGGACCTCGAGATCGCCGGCGAGG
Source organism: uncultured Solirubrobacterales bacterium (assembly GCA_963726465.1). Lineage (GTDB taxonomy): Bacteria > Actinomycetota > Thermoleophilia > Solirubrobacterales > Solirubrobacteraceae > Palsa-744. The sequence continues at coordinate 12,722 of CAVSCQ010000031.1, read as the reverse complement.
ACCTTCAGAGAGCGGGAGATCTGGGAGACCTCCTGAACCCGGTTCTCGATGTTCGAGCCCGAGCTCATCAGCTGGAGGTAGTCGACCATGATCAGGCCGAGGTTCGGCTCGCGCGCCTTGAGGCGGCGGGCCTTGCCGCGGATCTCGAGCATCGTCGTGAGTCGAGTGTCGTCGACGTAGATCGGAGCCTTGGTGAGGGCGTCGCAGCCCTTGACCAGGCGCGGCCAGTCGTCGTTGTTGAGGCGGCCGGTGCGGAGGCGCTGAAGCTCGACGCGGCCCTCCGAGCACATCAGCCGCTGGGCGACCTCGACCTTCGACATCTCGAGCGTGAACACCGCGACCGGGATGTCGTGGCGCAGCGCCAGGTTCGACGCGATGCCGAGAGCGAACGCCGACTTGCCCATGCTGGGGCGGCCGGCGATGATGATCAGGTTGCCGGGCTGGAGACCCGACGTCATGCTGTCGACGTCGCGGAAGCCGGTCGGCGTGCCGTCGCCGCCGGACTCGTACATCTTGGTGATCTGCTCGAAGCTCTCCTTGACCAGCACCTCGATGTGCTCGAACGAGCCGCGGATGCGGTGCTGCGCGAGGTCGAACACCAACTTGCGGCGAGAGCCTTCGCCGGACCCAAACCGTTGACCCAAAGATTCCAGAAGAACTCGCCACTCGGCATCCGAAGCGTCGCTGTCCCCGTTTCGAACGGCAGTTCGAAGGCATCACCGAGCAACTCGAAAATTCGGTCGAGGCGACCCCATTCAAACGGGGACGGAGGTGGGTTTGCTGGGGGTGGCGGCATATAAGGACGTATGCTCTGGAATAAGCCGGTGACCGTCCCTTCCGGCACCTAAGTTGCCAGCCCCAGCCGCCCACCCTTCTTGCAGACACGAGCCATTTCTCGCGCCGCGATTAACGAACATCACGCCAAACGTGTGTGACCCCATCAAACTGGAGTCTTCGAATTGGAGTGCTTCAGCATCGGCTATTTGAAAATCGATGTGCGGAGCCAGCGCTTTCGCGGCGTCGATTAGACCCGCTGCAAAATCAGCCCCCGTCACCGTCGCGCCTTGTGATGAGAGTAGCCGTGCAGTCAATCCTGTGCCGGTTGCCACATCGAGAAACCTCTCGCCGGGTTGCGGGGCAATGCGGTTGACGACGTGTATCAGCGCGTCCAAGACTTATTCGCTAAGCCGCTCGTAATCCCGCCCTCCCGACCCCCAAGTCGCTGCTGCTTCTTTACGGGATAGTATGGCTGCCATTTCGTGCCTCCCTGCATTCGTTGTGGTCTTTTGGTCGAGCATAGCAAAGAATGCATCGAGGCATTACCCAAAACCCGTGGCCTCATGGACAGACCGTTAATGATGGTTCAGACACAGATCGGGCTTCCAAGGGAGTCGTCGACAACTGCGGGTGAAGCGTCGGCTGAGGCTGAGTATGCGCCGCTGCCGCCGATGCTCCGTTGATGTTACTGCTCGACAGGATAGACGGGCGAAGCAGCGCCGACCCATAACAAGCCCTATTATGCTCGGGATGAGGAACTCGGATCGCGATCTTTAAATCCAAGGCGAAGGGTGCGTAGTCGCCAGCGCGCTCGGGTCCAAAACAAGTTTAGCTACGAAATCGGCGAGCAGGATGTTTCCAGAAGCCTCTGCGAAGCGGCACCGTCAACTTGTGGCCCCGGCTTGCGTTGGCATACCAGAATGGGTAGTCGGGTGGGATGACGACGCTCGCTCGCCTCCGCTATACCGGCTATCGGTTTCCGACCGAGATCATCAGCCATGCCATATGGCTTTATTTCCGCTTCCCGCTTGGTCTCCGCATGGTGGAGGAGTTGCTCGCTGCCCGCGGCATCATCGTCAGCCACGAAACCGTGCGGCAGTGGGCGCGCAAATTCGGCCAGCAGTTCGCCAATCAGATCCGTCGTCGCCTTCCTCGGGTTGGCGACAAGTGGCATCTGGATGAGGTCGTGCTCAAGATCTCCGGGGTGAAGCATTACCCGTTCTTGCTGTCCCGGAGCAAACCACTGCCTGATGGATCACGCGCGGGATGAGGCGACGCCGTGTTCGGCAGAACTCGGTGAAATTGGAGGCATACATGCTTGAGGCGAATTTTCGAAGTGGGGAATCGAATTCCGCCGGTTTGGTGAGCAATCGGCTCTAAGATGGAACCGACACGATAGCGCTAGCCAACAACGCTGAAGCCATGGCGGAAGGGGAAATGCATCAATCGCTAGCGGTGGCCATACTACTGTCGATAAGCTTGCCGGCAGGCGCCGCGGAAACGCCGAAACGCGGCGGCACGCTGACCTACATGATTCCGGCCGATGCGCCGCCGAGCTTCGACGGCCATCGGGAAGCGACGTTTGCGACGGTTCATGCGGTGGCGCCGTTCTACAGCGTGCTGGTCCGCGTCAACCCGGAAAACCCGGGCTCGACGACCGATTTCGTCTGCGATGTCTGCACCGAGATTCCCGAGCCGGCGGATGGAGGCCGCACCTATGCATTCCCGATCCGCGATGATGTCAGGTTCGAGGACGGCTCGGTTTTGACCGCATACGACGTGGCGGCGAGCTGGAACAAGATCGTCGACCCGCCGGAAGGCGTCATCAGCGCGCGCCGTGGCTACTATTCGATGATCGACACCGTCGACGCACCCGACGCGAAGACCGTTGTTTTCCACCTCAAGTACGCGACGACTGCGTTTATCCCGGCGCTCGCCGATCCGTACGCCTTCATCTATAAAGAAGGAGATCCTCGATCGCGACCCCCACTGGTTCGAGAAGAATATCATGGGCTCCGGCCCGTTCCGTTTTACGGAATATCAGCTGGGTCAGTCGATTTCGGGCGTACGCAATCCCGAATACTACCACCGGGGATCTGCCTTATCTCGATGGCTTCACCGGCATTTTCGCCGACAAGCAGGCGGTTCGGGTCAGCGCGATCCGCAGCGACCGGGCGGCGATCGAGTTCCGTGGCTTTCCGCCGGCGACGCGCGACGAGCTGCAAGCCGCGCTCGGCGAGCGAACTGACCGTTCAGGAGAGCGACTGGAACTGCGGCAACCTGATCACCCCAAACCACAAGAGGAAGCCGTTCGACGATGTCAGGGTGCGCCGCGCTTTGACCCTGGCGATCGATCGCTGGCACGGCGCGCCGGCGCTGTCGCGGATCTCGGTCATGAAGACCGTCGGCGGCGTCGGGTTTCCCGGCTCGCCTTTGGCCGCGACCAGGGCGGAATTGGAGCAATTGGCCGGTTACTGGCCGGACATCGAAAAGTCGCGAGCCGAGAGCGAGGCGGCTATTGAAGGAAGCCGGAGCCGAGGGGCTGACCTTCGAGTTGCTCAACCGTAATGTCGATCAGCCGTACAAGTTCAATGCGCCTCTGGGTCATCGACGAATGGAGCAAGATCGGCGTCAAAGTGACCCAGCGCGTCGTGCCGACCGGGCCCTTTGGCGAGGCGATGCGCCGTGGCGAGTTCGAGACGGTGCTCGACGGCGATTGCCAGAACATCGTCAATCCGCTGCTCGACGGCACCAAGTACCTGCCGCGTTCGGTCTCGCCCTCAAATTTCGGATATTACGAGGACCCGGCGGAGGTCGAACTTTACGATCGGATGCTGCGGGAAACCGATTTCGCGCGGCAACGCGAGCTGATGCGCCAGTTCGAGAAGCTGGTGCTCGACACCGAGGCGCACGAAATCTTCCTGCTATGGCGCTATCGCATCGTGCCATATCGCAGCTATGTCAAAGGCTGGAAGGTGAGCCCGAGCCATTACGTCAACCAGGACCTGGCGACGATCTGGCTCGACAAGTGAGGCGACAAATGCGCGACCAGCTGGCAGGTAGTACGAGGTGGCTGATGCCGCAGGCGTCCCTGGCGGGAGAATAACTGGAATGCCCCGCCAACCACCAAGCGAGGCGGCGCCGCGCTGCTACCGGAGTTACCCCGTTGTAGGCTTCTTGTCCCGCCTCCAACCGTTCGCGGACCTCAGCCCGATCGGCGAAGAAGGGAGAGCTGCGCCGCAAGCCACAACACCCGACATGTGCCTATTTGAGTGCGGCGGTAGCTGGAATAGATTGTAGGATAAGTAGTGTCGTGCTGCGCTTTCCGCGCCAAAACGCTGACAATAGGAGGGACGAAGAATGCAGGGAACCGACAATGCGACGATGCTCCTCGGGCGCGTATTGCTGAGCCTTTTGTTCCTCATCGGCGGTACGATCAAGTTGCTCGGGCCGGCGGCCACGCAGGCAATGTTCGTCAAGCAAGGCCTGCCGATGGTGGAAGCGGCCTCAGTCTTGGCGGTCGTAGTTGAGCTCGGTGGCGGGTTGGCTATGTTGTTCGGCCTGTTCACTCGGCCGGTCGGGCTTGTCCTGGCGATCTGGTGCGTCGCAACTGCGCTGATCGCGCATAGCAACATCGCCGAGCGAGCACAGGAGATCCAGTTCTTCAAGAATATGGGATTAACCGGCGGTTTCCCTTACGTCGCTGCCTTCGGCGCCGGCGCATGGAGCCTTGATGCCTGGCGCTCGCGCCGTCGCGGCACACTACGCAAATCCCACACCCCGCTATTGCCCCTGTAGATTACCCCAGCCCGCGAGGCGTCAAGGCTAGTGATCTCATCGAGTGGAAAATAAACGCCTCCTCAGAGGCCGAACGGCGCGTACACAACACATATTTTTTTGCAAAGTCCGCGCAGTGGCGATACGAAAAAGAGTGGCGTGACATCAGCAAGTCTAGCGGCGTCGCCCCTACAAGATTTCCCGTGACGGCCATCTATTTTGGTTTACGCTGCGATCAAACGGTCATCACAAGCATCGTCAAGCTGTTTAGCGGTTATGGGAGCATGTCCTTCTTTAGGATTTACGCCCTCGATCATAGTTTTACGCTGAAGCGGCGGCCTTTCGACTGGGAGGAGATCAGCGAGATCGAAGCATGCGGCGTCAGAGACTGGAGACGCAGCAGTTTGGTGTTCTCGCGGTTTCTGGAGAATAGCAAGCCTTGAATTCTCTTCGACTTCGAGACTTCCCCTAGAGCACGTTTTTGACAAATTAAAATCGATCGAGTGGCAACCAATGCGGCGTTTAATCAAAAGTTTTTGGAGACCTGACCGAGGCCGCAAAGACCAACACCGCCCCGCGCCTGCAACCACATGCCGTGGGAGGAGGAGATGCGCCAGATCGAGGATCCGGTCCGGCTCCGCCGGCGCGCCCCCGACCTCGAGCGCGAGTTGGCCGCGGCCCCGGCACGCGAGTCGACCCTGGCGTTCTTGCGCGGCATATTGGAGGAAGTCCGGTTTGCACTAGAACTCTCCGCTGGAGCGGAATGGATTCGAACTACCAGTTCCGCGCCAGATAGCAACGGTTTTAAGGCTTCGTGTAAGTGGGTCGGTCCACCGTCGGCCCGACGGTCTCATCCGAGCAGTTGCCGACGGTGCCCCGCCGCTCTTATTTAACTGGGGGATCCTATCGCTGCCGGCAATTCGCCGGCTTTCGAACGCAACCGCGCTCCGGCGCAATGATCCGCGCAAGGTCATCGCCGCTTCCCGGTGCTTTTTTTGCGCCGGCACGGAAAGCCGACGGTGTTTGGCTCGGCTCACCCTTCGGCCGGCGCCACCTCGCCCGCGCGAAATCACCGGCAACTCAGCAGGGCGGGGGGCGAATCCGGGCACGCTCGTCGTCGGCGCCATTAATTACGACTGGCAGGCCAAGCTCCTCGCGCTGGTTCACCGTGAGGCAACGCGTGATTGAATGAGTTGCGAGGACCACCAATTCGTCGTCGGTCGGCACCGCGCGGATGATTGCATTTCCGTCATACGATGCTGTGACCACCCACTTGCCGTCTGCGCTGAACGCTGCGGTGTTGACCGGTTCAGAATGCCCGTCCAGCTCCACTGTCTCCGGAGCCGCGTCCGACAGATCCCAGAGCCGCGCCGTGTTGTCCTTGGACGCCGTGACCACCCGCTTGCCGTCCGCGCTGAACGACGCATTGACGACGTTGCTCGTATGCCCGCTCAGCACGGTCGACGTTCGCGGCGAGACAGACAGGTCCCAGACCCGCGCCGTATTGTCTGCGGACGCGGTGACCACCCGCTTGCCGTCCGGGCTGAACGACGCACTGTAGACGACGTCCGTATGCCCGCTGAGTAGGGCGATCACGGCGCCGCTCTGGGCGTCCCAGACCCGCGCATTGGAGTCCGCGGACGCTGTGACCACCAGCTTGCCGTCCGTGCTGAACGATGCGCTCCTGACCTCGCCCCTGTGCCCGCTCAGCTCGGCGATCATAGTGCCGGTTTGGGCGTCCCAGACCCGCGCCGTGGTGTCATCCGACGCGGTAACCACAAGCTTGCCGTCCGCACTGAATGTCGCAGTGTTGACCGGCTTTGTGTGTCCGCTCAGCACTGCGATCACGGCCCCGCTTTGGGCGTTCCAAATTCGCGCCGTCGTGTCCTTCGACGCGGTGACGATGCGTTTGCCGTCCGGGCTGAACGACGCGCCAAGAACAGCATCTGTGTGGCCGGTTAGGAAGGTCTGAACAAGGAGTTGCGAATAGATATCCGCCAACGAAATTGCAGCAGCCAGTGAGAGTGTAGGAGTGGGCGTGTCGTTGTTTGGTGTGAGGCCTGCGGTTCGCAACCGTCAGTGGCGAAGTCAGACAGATTACGCCCGTTGGCAGCGCAATAGATGGCGGCGGGCCATAAACAGATTGGCCAGCGCGCAGGTCACCAGCAGACGGTGGGTGTTTTTGGTGAGCCCGCGATAGCGCACCTTGGCAAAGCCGAACACCCGCTTGATAATCCCGATCGAATGCTCGACCCTGGCGCGGACCTTGGACTTGGTGCGATTTTTCGCCCGCTCGACCTCATCCACTACACCGCGGTGGCGATAGCGGCGATTGGTGAAATCTTTGGCCTTTGATGCATGCTGGCGGATCACCGCCCGCTGGCCGCGATAGGCCTGATCACCCCACACCCGGGTCTCCCGACCGTGCAACAAATCGGGCAGCATCGTGCTGTCGGCGACATTGGCTGGCGTAGCGGTCGCCGCGTGGATCAGCTTCGTTCGGCTGTCGACACCGAGATGCGCCTTCATGCCGAAATACCACTGATTGCCCTTCTTGGTCTGATGCATCTCGGGATCACGCGCCTTCGCGGCGTTCTTGGTCGAGGACGGCGCACTGATGATGTGTATTAGCTTGAACTTAATCTGACAGTCGTTGTTGGTTTCCGAAGGGAGCCGGAGGGCGGGGCGCGGTTCTCACCCCAAGCTGGGACCGCGACCTGCCCTTCGGCGGGACGGAGATCACGAAATGACGCAAGAGCAAAAGATCATTCGGGCGAAGGTCGGATTGCTGGAGCTCGCCAAGCAGCTCGGCAACGTCAGCCAAGCCTGCAAGATGATGGGCTACAGCCGCGACAGCTTCTATCGCTTCAAGGAGTTGTACGATAAAGGGGGCGAGCTGGCGCTGCAGGAGATCAGCCGCCGCAAACCGGTGTTGAAGAACCGCACGCCGATTGAGATCGAACAGGCGATAGTTGCTGTGGCGGTCGAGCAGCCAGCGTGGGGCCAGGTTAGGGTATCTGAGGCATTGAAGCGTCGTGGGTTGTCGATCTCGCCGGCCGGAGTGCGCTGCGTCTGGCAACGTCACGACCTGACCTCGATCAAGCACCGTCTCAAGGCGCTCGAGGCCAAGGTGGCGCAGGAAGGCATCCTACTCACCGAAGCGCAGATCACCGCGCTCGAGAAGGCCAAGGCCGACAAGGAAGCGCATGGCGAGTTCGACAGCGCGTGCCCCGGCTACTGTGGGGCGCAGGACACCTTCTATGTCGGAACGCTGAAGGGCGTCGGGCGGATCTATCAGCAGACCTTCATCGACACCTACGCCAAAGTCGCCTTCGCCAAACTCTACGATCGCAAGACGCCGATCACCGCGGCCGAGATCCTCAATGATCGGGTAGTGCCGTTTTATGACGAGCACGGCATCCGCCTGTCGCGCGTGCTGACCGATCGCGGCACCGAGTTTTGCGGCACCCAGAGCCACGAGTACGAGCTCTATCTGGCGGTCGAGGACATCGACCACAGCCGCACCAAGACCAAGAGCCCGCAAACCAATGGCATTTGCGAGCGCTTCCATCGCACCGTCCTCGACGAGTTCTACCGGATCGCCTTCCGCAAGAAGATCTACCAGGCGATCGATGAGTTGCAGAGCGACCTCGACACCTGGCTCCTCGACTACAACCAACGGCGACCGCATCAGGGCCGCTGGTGCTTCGGCAAGACCCCGATGCAGACCTTCCTTGACGCGATCCCTCTGGCAAAGGAGAAAATCATGGCGGCGTGACGACAGGTGACAGCTGCAAAGGCTCAATCAGCCAACAGCGTCTGTCAGACCAAGTCTCGACTAATACAGATGATGGTGGCGTCGACGATCGTGCCGGTCGCCACCTTCAGTCCCTTATCCGCCAAGTGCCGCTGCACCTCGTCAAACAGCTGGCGGCCCAGATCATGCTCCTCCAGCAGGTGGCGGAAGCGGCACACCGTGGTCTCGTCCGGAACCGGCTCACGTCCGAGGTCGATGCCGACAAACCGGCGCATCGCCAACGAATTCGTAGAGCGCCTCTTCGACCGCCGGGTCCGACAGATTGAACCATTGCTGCAGAAAATAAAGCCGCAGCATCCGCTCGACCCCCACCGGCGGGCGGCCATTGCCCGGCTTGGGATAGAACGGCGCGATCAACCCGCACAGCCCCGACCATGGCACAATCCGCTCCATCTCGGCCAGAAACGCCGCCCGCCGCGTCGGCTTAGCGTAGCGTTCAAACCCCACCGTCGCCAGTGTCAGCTGCTTCATCCCCCAACCCATGCCCACCAATCCGTCCCACTACATATTATATCACGGTCACTGGCCGCTGGCTTTTGCGGAGCTTCCCTAGCGGTTCCCCGACAGGCTTACCGGTTTTGACGTCCCATAGCTGCGCTGTATTGTCCAACGAGGCGGTGACCACAAGCGTGCTGTCCGCATTGAACAACGCAGTGTGGACCGGGCCCCGGTGCTCGCTCAGCACGGCGAGCACGGCGCCGGTTTGGGCGTCCCAGATCCGCGCCGTCTTGTCATTCGATGCGGTGGCCACCAGCTTGCCGTCCGCACTGAATGATGCTGTGTTGACCGCACCCTGGTGCCCGCTCAGCTCAATTGCCACCGGGGCCACTGGAACCGGGCCAGACACGTCCCAGACCCGCGCCGTCTTGTCCCTGGACGCGGTGACCACCCGCTTGCCGTCCTCACTGAACGCCGCCGTGTAGACAGAACTCGTGTGCCCGCCCAGCACCGTCGCCACCGGCACCGCGCGGGACAGGTCCCAAACCCGCGCCGTACCGTCTTCCGAGGCGGTCACCACACGCTGGCCGTCCGGACTGAACGACGCAGTGTAGACCCTACCCAGATGCCCGCTCAAAAAGGTCGGACACGGAGGCGTGCCAGACAGGTCCCAGATCGCCGCCGTCTTGTTCCACGACGCGGTGACCACCCGCTTGCCGTCTGCACTGAACGACGCGCTGACGACCGCGTCCTTGTGTCCGCTTAGCACGGCGGTCACGGCGCCGCTTTGGGCGTCCCAGACCCGCGCCGTCTTGTCAAACGACACGGTGAGCGCAAGCTTACCGTCCGGACTGAAATACGCTCTCCTGACTCCCTTCTGGTGCCCGCTTAGCACGGCGATCAAGGCGCCGTTTTGGGCGTCCCAGACCCGCGCCGTGGTGTCATCCGAGGCGGTGACCACCCTATTGCCGTCCGCGCTGAACACCGCAGTGTAGACTTCCTCCCCATCCCCATGCCCGCTCAGCACGGCGATCAAGGCGCCGTTTTGGGCGTCCCAGATCCGTGCCGTGCTATCCTTGGACGCGGTGACCACTCGCTGGCCGTCCGGACTGAACGCCGCGCTGACGACCCAATCCTTGTGTCCGCTTAGCACGGCGATCAAGGCGCCGCTTTGGGCGTCCCAGACCCGCGCCGTCTTGTCATACGACGCGGTGACCACGCGCTGCCCGTCCGGACTAAACGACGCCTTGAAGATCAACCCAGTGTGCCCACTCAGAACGGCTATAACGGCACCGCTTGCGGCGTCCCAGACCCGCGCGGCCTTGTCTTGCGCCGCGGTCACCACGCGCTGGCCGTCCGGACTGAACGATGCATTGATGATTTCGTCTGTGTGGCCGATCAAGGTGGCGATCTCGCGATGATGCGACCAGCCATCCAGCAGTGCCATGGCAGCCGGGGCACTGTGTGGCCGCGCACCCGAAAGCGTCGCGTTCGGCATCATGGGAAGCGCGGCGAGGACGCCCGTCGTCGCATCGCCGCGCTCGGTGAGCTGTCGCGACAAAGTCGACACGGCGCGAACTTCAGCCGCGTGTGCAACCACGGTTTCTTTGATGGCGTGAAGTGCTTCGTAACCGCCGAAGCCTGCCAGCAACAAAGCGACGATTACGCCGACTACCGCCACCCTCGCCCGCCGACGCTGCTCGGTCGCTAGCTCGACTGCCGCCTCTGCCAATTCGTGCTGGCGCCTGATCTCCGCCTGCCGCGCCGCCTCCTTCTCGGCCTCCTCCCGCTGGCGCTGTGCCAGGCTCTCCTCGAGAAAATCCATCGCCGCCGCGAATCCTGCATGGTAACGCGCCGCCCAGGTCTCGTTCGGATGGCTGCGGTCGCGCCAATCGAGCGCCAAATGCAGTTCGGGGTCGCGCCACAGGCTGGCCGTGCCCGCTGCATGCAGGGCTGCCGCGTCAGCCAGGCGGCGGTAGGTCTGCGATGACTGAGCCTCCTCGTCCGCCCAGGCATTGAGCCGCTGCCACACCCGCATCAGGCTCTCATGTGAGATGTCGATCACCGCATCCTCTCCAAGCGCTTCCCCGGCCGGAGGCATCAGGAAGGAGCGGCTCGGATCGCGGTACACGTCGATCACGTCGGTGACTTCCGCGGCCGTCGCGCCGGCCAAGGCGCATAAGGTGCGCAGGGCGGTCGGACGCCGCACGCCACGCGGGTCCGTCGCCTTATCGGTGAGCGCCTTAAAGAGCTGCTCGCAGATTTGCTGCTGCGGCGTGGCGCTCAGTTCCGCATAGGCTTGCTCGGCATGCTGATCCAGCGCATGGGCCATGGTGCCGATGGCCTCGTAATGCGGCAGGTCCAACGGCTCGCTTTCGCGACCCTCGTCCTGCCAGCGCGCCCAGGTCCGGTTGAGGGCGTGTTGCAGGATCGACAGCTGGTCCGGATTGACGCCGACGTCGTTGACCAGACGTGTCAGCAACACCGGCGCGATCTGCGCGCCCCCCACCCTAACCGGACCCTCGATGGCGGCGCGGCGCTCGTCGCGGGTCATCCGTGGCACCAGATATTGCCCGGCGTTTATCGCCTCAGCCAGGCCGGGAAACTGGGTGCAGTCGCCGAGAAAATCCGAGCGCATCGTCATGACGACGAAGATCGGGCAGGTTTCCTGCTGCTTGACCTCCAGCATCAGGTTCACGAAAGCGGTGGCTTCCTCGCTGCCGTGTTGGTCGCCCGCGCTCCCGGAGGCCTCCACCTGCCGATAGCGAAACAGTTCTTCGAACTGGTCCACCACCACCAGCAGATTGACGCCCTTATCCAATGGCGCCATCTCGAATAGGTCGATCAGTCCCAGCTTGCTCATGCGCAAGGTGGTGTCGATGATCTCGGCCAGCGTCGCACCTTCCGTCGGGCGGTCGGGAAACAGCACGCCGTCCTGCGCCAGGGCACGAGCCATCGCGCCGATCGGATTACTGCCGGGACGGAACTGCGCCATGCGCCACGCGGTGCCAGCCCGTGACATCAGCCCTTGGCGAAGGGCCGGCCGCAGCCCACAGTTGACCAGCGAGGACTTACCGCTGCCGGAAGTGCCAACCACGGCCAGAAAGCGCGTGGCCGCCAGCTTGTCGACCATAGCGTCGACCTGGTTCTCCCGGCCGAAGAACAAATGTTCCTCATCCTCCCGGAAGGGACGCAGACCCGGAAAGGGATCTCGGCCGCGGGCCGCCGCGTGCGGCGGCGCTCACGAGGCGGTTCCGGTTGCGGTCAGGCCTTGCAGGAACTTGGCCATCGCCCCCTCCGCAAAACCGTCCAGCCCGTCGATCAGGCCGGGTTCCTCCATGTCGATCAGGTCTTCCTTGTCGGCTGTTCTGCGGTTCGGCCAGGTAAGTGGACACTGCCGGCAGGGGCTTGCCGCCCCGGTAGCCCGCCATCTTCTTCAGTTCATTATCGATCGTTCGCTTCCATGCCTCGTCGCCGGCGCCGTAAAACAATACGACGCCGTCGCAACTGGCCAACTGCTGCTGGTTGGCCTTGCGAACCTCGGACGCGTCGCCCTCAAAGGCCGGGACGGCGACTTCAAAACCCAATTGTCGGCACAACTTGCGCACCGGGACCGTGGCTTTGCGGTCCTTCACGTCATTGATCAGGTAGATCATTTTCGAGCTCCCCGCGGTGGCGGCTGCGCCTGGACGCTGTCGCCTTCCAGTTGCTTCGGTCCGGCTGCTCGATCTTTCTCAGAGGTATCGTGAATCGCGGCTCTCAGCTCCTCGATATCTCCCGCGATCAGGTCCGCGCCGAACTGGGCCAGCGCGTCATGGTGCAACGCCTCAATAAAGCCTGCTGAGGCCCTGCTCCGAGTGGGTTCCTGCGGCGGCCGGATCAGACGCTGAAGCCCGCCGCTTCGACACCGTGC
>CAVSCQ010000030.1:0-3435 GCA_963726465.1 uncultured Solirubrobacterales bacterium | reverse complement strand
AGTACGTATTGCCAATGCGCTCGACCCTTGGACTGCCGGGCTGGTGGGCCTTCCTGGCGATCGGCGCGACGGTCGGTTGCTCGAGGTCGATCATCGACCCCGCATTCCCTCGGAGCGACGCCAGCGCGTGCTGATCTTCGGCACCGGCGCGACGAGCGATGGCGAGGCAGGAACACGCGCGGCCGGAGCGATCGTCTATCCGAGTCCCCACCTCGCGGGCGCCTACGTGCTGGCGCTGGGCAACGGGCCCATCAGCTGCGAGACCCCGTCGCCCCCGCAAACGTGCCTGTTCGGCGTGACCTACGAAGTGGAACTTCAGCTTCCGCCCCAGGACCTGAGCCAGGCGTCTATCCGCTGAGCAGCCTCGCCTATCCCTTCTATACGGACACCGGGCCCGCCCCGTATTTCGTTTCGTGCTGCTGGGGCGGCTCGGGAGACTTCACCGCCGGATTGCTCCACATCCTCAGCGTCTCGAGCGCCGGCCTGGTCTTCGAGCTTCAGGACACGTCGAACACGGAGTTCGACGTCAACGGCTCCACGTTCACCGCCCAGCTTTGCCCGGGGGTGCCCGGCTATTGTGCCCGTGGATTCGGGCGTGCCGTAGGTGCTTACAACGAAGACAGTCGCTAACGCTCGCCGCGTTCGCCCCTACCACTTCTTCAACTGCGTCACCTGCAGCAGATTCCCGCACCCATCCCGCAGGATCGCGATTGTCGCGTACCCCACGTCCTTCGGCGGCTCGGTGAGCTCGGCGCCGCGCGCTTTCATGCGGTCGTAGTCGGCCGCGAGGTTGTCGGTGAAGAACATGGTGGCGGTCTGGTTCTGCTGGAACTTCGCCTGCTCATAGGCCTTGTCGGCCGGGTTGTTGTTGAGCGCCAGCAGGAGCTCGGTGCCTTCCGGCTCCTCGGCGGACGCCACCGTGAGCCAGCGGAACGGTCCGTTGGTGTAGTCCGCCTTCTTCACGAAGCCCAGCACCTCCGTGTAAAAGCGCAGGGCCTTGTCCTGGTCATCGACGTACACGCTGGTCAGCTTGATTTTCATGGCTCCCTCCCGTCTCGATGACGAAACTTAACGCAAGAATGTGACCGCGCGGACGGGTGGCACCATCCGAAAAGCAAACGGCCGCCCTCAGCGAGCGGCCGTGAATTCATTCCCGATCGCGGCGGATAGTGGAACGAGTGCTTCAGCGTGCTCATCGAGTGATGCGTGCGTTCCTGCGCCGGCAGGACCTCGGACTGGATCACCGAGCGGGCTGTCGGATCGAGCTTCTCCATCTCGTCGCGATAGAGCTTGAGCCCGTGATCCTCCCCCGCCTCCAGCGCCGAGATGGCCGCCTTTTCGCCGAAGACCTTGGCGCTCCCCTCGACCAGATTGGCGAACGCGCCCCAGGCGCCTGATCTTTCTTCGGCGTCCCGCCCAGACGCATCACCTCTTGCCGGAGTCGCGCCACTCGCTGCTCGTGAGAGCGACGGCATTGTTCGAGCTCCACGCGTGCGGGGCTGGTCTGGAGCTTGTCCAGCGCCTGGCGATAGGTCTCCACGGCGGAGAGCTCTCCCCGCAGGAACCCATTCAGCGTGGCGACGGTCCCATTCTGCGTAGTGTTTTGCATCCGTTGTCCTCCCTTGTCGACGAAGGTGAGGCATGCCTACCCCATGGGCAACCACAGCCGCAGGCGATTGAAACAATCGGCGGCGGGCGGGCCGTGGGCACCGTCGGCCCTCGCGCCGAACTACCAATCTGCGCGGCGGTGGGCAGCAAGTTGACTCCGTCCGCCGGAACTGGAACGATCGCCGTTGCCGTTGGGAAGGGGGTCTCGCGGCGCTCGGAACCCCTATGTCAAACGACGTCGATAGCGCCGCGGTGGCGGCGAAGTGCAATCAGGTGCAGGTGGTGGCGCCGGATGCGTGAGTTCGCTGCGCGACCCGCGCGCGCTCCGATCGAAGTGCGCGTCGACCTGAAGACCGGCAACGAGACGTTCGCGGCGACGACGAGGAACCTCGGCGTGGGCGGCCTCTTCGTCGCCACGGATCGACAGCTTCGCGTCGGCGAGCGCGTCACCGTCGAGCTCTCCCTGCCCGATCACGTCCGACCGATACCGGTCGCCGCCGAGCTGTCCGGTGGGTCCAGACGTCGGAGGAGCGACCGTGCGGGCTGGGCCTGCGGTTTTTGAGCCCGTCCCTCGGGCTGACCGTCGCGATTCACGGCCTCCTCCAGAACGCGAGCGGACCGCGGTTTTCGACAGCTCACGCGTGTGGCAACCGAACATCACAGGAGGAGTCACGATGAGGACGAGGACCAGCACGAAGATGAGGATGACGATCGGTGCAGTGGCATTGGCGGTGTGTCTCCTGGCGAAGGCCAGTCAGGCCGCGTCGCGTCACGGAATGGCCCCTGCCGTTCGACGGCTCGCAGCCATATCAAGTCGCGGCCGGGAGCAGCGGAGTCTCTATGTCGACTTCGACGGGAACACCGGGACGACATTGCTGGGAACGCTCGATGTGACGCTCGGAAGTTTCAAGGAGATTGACGTTCCGTTCAGCGCGGGCACCGGGAACGATCTGCAGGTTCGCGCGTCGGACGGGCGGTCTTCACGTGCGACATCACCACCTCCGTGATCGCGCTGGTGGACGTCGAGCAGCGCACCCTGACCAGCTGGACGGTGCCCGCCACCGAGGCCGGTGGCCCCCGCAGCATCGCCTTCGACGACAGCGGACGGGTGCTGTTTCTCGAAGTCGGGCGCGATCGGGCCCACCGTCGTCGGGCGGCTCGACACCACGAGCGGCCTGGTCGAGACCTGGCAGGTCTCCGACGAGCTGGTGACGGCGGGCTCGGATACCGCCTGGCACCTCGTGAAGGCGGCCGATGGGTCGATTGTCTTCAACGCCAACGGATTCGCCCACCCAGGGCAGCTCGTTCGGTTGGATCCGGCGACCGGCCTCTTCACAGCGTGGGCGACGCCGGCGGCGCCGGTCTTCGGCCTGGCGGCCGATGGCGCGGGCGCCGTCTACGTTCAGGAGCTCGCGTCGGGCGTGCGGAACGTGGCGCGCCTCGTCCCGGCGACGAACGTTCTGACCGAATGGAGCTTTTCACCCGACGCCGAGTTCACCCAGAACATGATCCTCGAGTCGGCGAGTCTGTTCTTCGGCACCGACAGTCCGGTCGCCCTGAACCAGCTCGATCCCACGGCCGCCGGCAGCGACAGCACGCTCTCGCCGGCGGCGGCCGCTCCGGTCTCTCCGGCCTCGGTGGTGGTGAGCCCGGTCGTCACCCGCCGTATCGCCAGGCGCCACGGTCACGCCCGCGGCCGCACCAGCACGCCGTCCGCGACCACGCTCGGCCCCTTCACCAGCTGGGGGACCGCGACGCCGGGGTTCGTGACCGGCGACGGGGCGGGAGCGGTTTACTTCACCGGCAACGGAAACAAGGGGCCGTCAA
>CAVSCQ010000029.1:0-3343 GCA_963726465.1 uncultured Solirubrobacterales bacterium | reverse complement strand
TCGTTTGGCTTCCAGATCCATGGAGAGGTATTTGTTCGTGGTGTTGACGCTAACGTCGGCCGAGCCAGTGGGCGATCGTGCTGAGATCGACTCCGGAGCGCAGCAGATGGATGGCGGTGCTGTGGCGAACCGAATGCGGGTGCAGCCGTTTGTTGCGGAGCGAGGGGCGATGCTTCGCGGCCGCAGTAACATATTTGTTAAGAATGACTCGGATGCCAAAGCGGGTTAGGCGGTCGCCGCGCGCGTTGAGGAACACGGGCGCGGGCTGGGCCGCCGGAACACCGCGCTGGTCGATGAGTGCCTGCAGGAGGCGCGCAGTTTCAGGCCAGAGAGGACAAGTCCGCTCTTTGTGGCCCTTTCCCCGAAGCAGGACGCTGAAGGGAGCGCTAAGGCATAGATCCTCGGTCTGCAGGCCAACGATCTCGCTGACACGCGCACCGGTGTTGAACATCAGACTCAGTAGCGCGAGGTCGCGGTGACCATTGGGGCGCCCGACTTCCACCACTTGGAATACGGCCTGGATTTCCTGGAAGTCAAGGTGCGCGATCTCGCGGCTGTCGGTGCGCTTGAATGGGATGGCGAGGATGCGCCGGGTTTGCTCCAGATGCTCAGGACATTCTCCGCCCAGATAGCGGAAGAAGCTATGGATGGCGCTCAGGCGAACATTGCGAGTGCTAACTCGATTATGGCGTCGGGTTTCTAGACTTTGCAAAAACGCGGTAATGCTTTCGACGGTGAGATCTTCGACAGCGAGCCGGCTGGGATCGCCTTTGTTTCCGGCGACGAACTTGAGCAACAGCTTGAGACTGTCGCGGTAGTTTAGGAGGGTGTGGCGACTCAGCGCGCGTTGACGGGGCAGATAGTCGCTGAAGAAGCCTTGCAGCTTCAAGGCGAGGGTGGACGATTTGCAGGCTTTCGTCACGCCAGACCTCCTGCGCTGAAGAGTGCGGCAAAGTGTTGGTGGAATCGCTCGCCAGCGGAGCCGCGAAGCGCGGGCGTTAGCTTCAGGTAATAGTGGGTACTCGCAGCATTGGCGTGGCCCAGATACATAGCGAGATGGGGCAGCTTGGCCTGGACATCTGCGCCTTGGGTATACCAGCGCTGCAGTGCGTTGACGGCAAAGCTATGTCGCAAGTCGTGGAGCCGGGGCGGATGGCCGAGGCCGTCAAGGACGCGGGCGCTGACGCACAGCCGATGCCAAATGGAGACCAGTGGCCAAGCACGATAGACTTCCGATGAGGGCGAGCTCCACATGAGAAACGACTCTGCGGATGCCGGCAAATTCCTGCGTCGCCGCTCTTCGATATACTGTCTTATCTCGCTCGAAACCGAAGGCGATAGCGGGACCAGTCTGCACTTACGGAACTTCGTCATGCGGATATGGAGCACGGTCTCTTCGGTCTCGAAGTCGCCAAGACGAATGCGCAGAAGCTCGCAGCGCCGCAGTCCGCAGCAGAACAACAAGAGCAGACCGATGCGAATGGTCTCCGCACGCAGCGGATGGTGCGGGGTGGCAGGAAGTTTCATGGCCGCGGCCAGTAGACGGCCCATCTCCAGCTCAGAGATCAGACGCGGAACGACGGCGGGCAGGCGCTTCGGGAATGTAAGCCGGTCGGGAATGAAGGTGTCGGCGTGATCGCGGGCGTAGAAGAGGAGGAAGCTGCGTACGTTGCACTGATAGAGACGGCTGGTCGTGGGGCTCAACCGGCCGAGTTCCCTGGTCCATCGCGTGAACATCCCCGCGTGCACTTCCCTGGCGTGCGGATACTCGCGCTGGACGAAGTCGTCCCACTGTCCCAATACCGAGGCTTCGCCAACAAAGATGCAGCCCAGGGCCCGCTTGAGATCTACGTAGCGCTGGAGGGATGGAGCGAGCCAGCTTCGGAACTGCGCCGGCAGATGGAGCGGAGCACGGGCGGCTCTAAGTTGCGGGAGGCTTTCGGCCGAGACAAGCTCCACTGCGGGATCGCTCGGCTCTGAGGCAGGTACGGGCTGAGCCGCCTCGCGTAGATCGTCCACAGCCAGACGGAGATAGACCGAAGTGCTTTCGATATCCCGATGCCCCAGAGTGTCGCCTATCCCTTTGAGGGTCACTCCCTGCTGCATCAGCCGTATGGCGAAGGAATGCCGCAGCACGTGCGCTCCGAATGCAGGCAGATCCAGGCCGCTACTCCGAATCCGGCGTACCAGCACTTCGCGAACCGCCGTGGACTGTAAAGGACACCGCGGAGCGGTCGAGTGAAGGAACAGCTCACGATGAGGGCTTTGCGGACGCCCCTCGCACAGATAGTCGATCAGCACGGTCGCCGCCTCGTCAGTCAGAGGCAGCAGCAGCGGTTGCCGGGTCTTTGCCTGCATTACCCGTAGCGTGCGGGCCTGCCAGTCAATGTCGTCGAGCCTCAGCGCGACGAGTTCCCCACTACGTAACCCGTACGCAGCCGCCAGATAGAGGAGCGTAAAGTCGCGGTGTCCGCCGCGACCCTCTCGCACGATAGAGGCCAGAAGCGCCTGCACCTGCTCCCACGGGATGGCTCGCGGCAATCGTTCTCCGCGATAGACCCGAGGCGTGTCGATTTGCTGATGGAGAGGCTCGGCAAGCAACCCCCGCGCATGCCGCCATCGCAGGAAGGCGCGGAGCGTTGCCACGATATGTTGCAAGCTCAATGGGTTGTTGGTCTGCGCGCATTGGCGCACAAACGCATTGATGTCCCGCGGCCCAAGCTGCTGCAATCGCGATGGATTGCAGTCAAACCGGAGGAACTCCAGAAGGTCCGGAGCCTTTTCTGATGCTCTCGGATCGTCACCTTCGACAGACCGCGAGCCTCGCATAAATAGATGGCGAAGCCTTCGACCTCATTCTCCGTGGAGGACGGATTCAGCGGCGCTCCTTCCGAAACCGCCCCCCTTCGCACGCAGGAACTGCTCCAAGGCGCGTGCGGCATCTCTGGCAGCTGGATCGCGCCCGAGAAAGCGGCGATGCGCGGCCCGCAAATCCTGTAGGGTCAACTCAGTGAGATCCCCGATCCGCCGGGACTGCAAGCACCGCACCACCTCACGCACGCCATTCAAATACGCGCTTGTGGTCGCCAGCGTGTAGCCACGCTCTCGTGCAGCCACTGCACAAAGTTGTCGAGGACGGGACCGAGATCGGCAAGGCTCGCCAGCGCGGATGGCATCGGGGCTGGAACCGAACCAGAAGGGTTGATGGCAGCTCATTCGGAACAGCATAGAAAACCCTGGTGTCTCCCGTTAATAATGTGGAGCAGAATGCCAGAGACTAGTCCTCGCCATCAGAGGCGCTTTGCCACGCAACTCCACATTATTAAGCACTCAACATTATTCG
>CAVSCQ010000028.1:0-47042 GCA_963726465.1 uncultured Solirubrobacterales bacterium | reverse complement strand
CTCCCTGTTGGGTTGAGATCAGCCACGACGGACAGTTCCTGTTCACGGTGAACACTGCGTCAGGCTCGATCTCGAGCTACTCGATCAACCCCGATGGCTCACTGGTCTTGCTCGGCAGCACACCGTTCGGCTCGGCCGGAGCGGGCGCCGTTGATGCCCGTTTGTCTCCCGACGGCAGGACGCTGCTGGTAGACGGAAGCAAAGCCAACGTCATCGCGTCGTTCGCGGTGAATGGTGGAAGTCTCACCGAGCTGTCCAGCTCACCCACTCCGCTGCCCGTGGGTGCCTTCGCAGCAGGCCTCGTCACCGACTGACGATTGCGGCTTGCCGTCGGCTCGGGACATGTCTTACGAGTCGGCGGCAAGGCTGCACCCTGGATTTACGATGACGATCACCGTCCTCGCGAGACCGGTAGATCTCGATCAAGCTCACATCTACGGGGAATGCCTTACCCCTTCGCCGGAAGGTCCGGGCGAACGCCACGCCGCGTCTTACCCAGGCGCCGAGCTGGCGCTTGGTCGCGAATCCCTCAGCGGAGACCAGGATCCAGCCCTTCATCGGCCGGCCGGTCATGTCGAAGACGCGGACGTAAGGTCGAGCGAGCGCCTCATCAGACGCGTCCGGGCCGACCCGGACCATCAGCTCCCCATTATTGGAGATCCCTACCGCCATGTTGCCGTTCAGCAGAAACGCCAGTCCGCCGAACATCGCCTTCTCGGTTACACCTTGCTCGTCACCGAGCTGCTCGCGGATTCGATGGGCGAGTTCGTTGTCATAGGTCATCTCGTCGCTTGGGCTGAGTGTCAGACCTCGAGCTCGAGCTTCAGCTCACACATGTCTACAGAGGCGCGAGCGCCCGGAGTCTCTGAGGCATCCATAGCGCTAAACGCTTGGGCGCCCGCGCTCATGTCCTCCGCCGTGGCAAATCGCTGGAGAACTATCGCTGTGCCCTGTGCCTCGTCGAACATGATCGTCAGGCCGGTGGCGGGCACGCCCGGAGGTGGCCCGTCTGACTCTTTTATGCGAGCCAGCAATCGCTCTATCCGCTCGGCGTTCACATCAGTGAATCTCACGACACGCACATACATGGAGAACCTCCTCGTAGTGGGGTATGCATCAACATACACCCACCACGCCAAGCCGTCGACGGCATACGTCTGTTAGACGTGACATACACCGGGTCTCGGCGAGCGAGAAGCCTGGCATGGGCGCGGTATAGGGACGCAACTACAAGCCGCCTGCACGAGCCGCCTGCACGCGTACACCGCGATGGCGGGCAGGCTGACTTTCACAGGCCACAGCGACACCAATACGGCGGCGTTCCAGGGCGCATCTCGTCCACAGAGAAGCTCGAGCCGGGGCTCTACACGCTTGTGATTACAGTCGCCAACTCTGGAGGAGCGCGTTCTGAGGCACCGAGTAGACGGCCCTACTCATTGTCTGAATTACCGCAGATAGCTTGCGAGGGCTGGGAGGCGTTGCCGACCCAGGAGGGCCGGCCCACGAGCGCACTCACACGGGCGATGCGATCAAGACGGTGGACGCCAGCCTCTGTCCAGAGTCGTTTGGCCCACCTCGATCAGGTAGCCATCGGGATCGCGGACGTAGCAGCGTATCTCCGTCTCGTGCTGCTTCGGCGGCGTCAGGAAGTGGGCGCCTCGCGCGCTCCACTCGGCGTAGACAGCTTGGATGTCCGCAACCCGGATGTTGAGGAAGCTGTTCACCCGATCAGGGTCGGGCTGAGTCTCGAGTGTGACGGTCGGCTTGTCGTCGGTTGGGCCTCCTCCGACGTTGATGATGATCCAACTGTTAGCGAGTGCTACGTACGTCACCTCGTCATCTGCCTCGCCTGAGATGACGGTCTTGCCACCAAGTACATCCGTGTAGAAGCGGCGGGAACGCTCGACATCGTCTGAAACGATGAAATGGGCCAAGACCATCTCCTGCTTGATGGTGCTCATGCTGACCTCCGTTGTTAGAAGTGATTCTTATCGGGCTCGGTCTCGCCGCTCGAACAGGTCTCGTTCTCGTAGGCTCTGTTGTCGTGGCGTCGGGTGTCCAACGTGTGTTGTTATGTCTCGCGAGTGCGAGCTGCGGCAGAAATAGCAGCGTAGTGCGCTGGGCTCAACAGCTCATCCGACGCGCCGTGACGCTGACTGCTGTCATCGTTGGCCCTATGGTCGCGGTTGGCTGTGGCTCTGTTGATAACGGGACCACAACGATCACGCAACCCGCTGCCATTGCGTCGCCTACTGCAGCCGTGACCCCCCAAACGGTGAGCAGCCGCAGCTCGGGCGCGAGCACTCCAATCGTTCCATCCACGCCGCCTCCGTCTGTGGTCCCAAAGCCGCGCATCACCTGGAACCCGATCCCGTTCGGTCGCGAACGTAAGGCCCAGATGGTCGCCTACTCTCGGCGCCACTACGGGAGCTTCATGAAGCCTACGTACAAGCTCGTCGCCCCGCACGTCATTGTCATCCACTACACCGAGACCCCCACCTTTCAAGCCACGTACAACACGTTCGCCCCGGATACTGCTGACCCCGAGCTCCACGAGCTACCAAACACCTGCGCGCACTTCGTGATCGATCGAGCCGGTGGCATCCATCAGCTCGTCCCCCTGGACATTATGTGCCGTCACACCGTTGGACTCAATTGGACCGCTATAGGCATCGAGCATGTTGGCTTCAGCGACCAAGAAGTCCTCGAGAACCGCGCGCAGACGGGGGCGAGCTTGCGATTGGTGCGGTGGTTGCGCTGCCGTTACCACATCGCCGTCAGCAATGTGATCGGTCACAACGAGAGTCTCTCTAGTCCCTATCATCGCGAGGATGTGCCATACCTACGCACCCAAACGCACTCCGACTTCAATCATGCTGATATGCAGATCTATCGCCACAGACTGCGCGACGCCGGCAACTGCACGTGATCCGGTGAGAGGACGGCGAAAATGAAGGCAGCGGTTATCTACGAAAACGGCGGGCCTGACGTGCTCCGCTACGAGGACGTGCCCGACCCGGACTGCCCCGATGGCTGCGTGGTCGTTGACGCCGAGGCGATCAGCATCGAGGGAGGCGATCTGCTCGCCCGCGCAGGCGGGGACCTGCCCGCGGCCCCACACATCGTCGGCTACCTGAGCGCCGGCACCATCAGCGAGGTCGCCGCTGGTGTCGAGGGACGCGCGGTCGGCGACCGAGTGGTCGCCCTGAACGCGGCAGGGTCGCACGCCTCCAGGCGAATGGTCCCCGCGGTCATGACCTGGCCGATCCCGGCGGGGCTGGATGCGGCTCGGGCTGCATGCGTGCCGGTTGCGTTCGGGACTGCCTACGAGTGCCTGTTCACCGCCGGCAACCTCGCCGAGGGGCAGACCACTCTGATCCACGCTGGCGCCGGCGGCGTCGGAATGGCAGCGATCCAGTTGGCCAAGCGCGCCGGCGCGACCGTGATCGCGACTGCCTCGAGCGAGGAGAAGTTGGAGCGGCTGAAGGCGCTCGGACTCGACCACCCAATCAACTACGCGACCGAGAGCTTCGTTGAGCGCACCAACCAGCTGACCGACTCGCGCGGGGTGGATGTCGTCCTCGACTCGATCGGTGGCCAAAACCTCATCGACAGCATTGGCGTGCTTGCCTATCGAGGGCGGCTCGTTAGCGTCGGGGTGGCCGCTCGTGCGGGCTCTGCGATCGAGGCGAGGTCGCTCTGGACGCGTAACAACTCACTGCACGGCGTCTTTCTCGGCGGCGCGCTCCTATCGGAGTACTCCCGCGTCCATCCCATGATCGCCGACATGTTGGAGCGAGTGGCAAGCGGCGATCTGCGGGTGGAGATCGATCGCTCGTTCCCGCTTTCGGATGCAGCCGCAGCGCACGAATACGCCGAGAGTCGCAAGGCGTTCGGCCGCGTCATCATTACGCCCTAGTGGGCCCCCCACGCTGCCCTTAAGCGCGCAGGCGGACTTGGCTGCGGGAGCGTGTAGTGGGGCTGCTCCCTCGCCTCCGCCACGCAGCTCGCGCGCGACGAGCGGCCTGCTCTAGGTCGTCGGCGTGCTCGCGATCAGCATCCTCTGCGTCGTTGATCGCCCAGGCGACCCGCTCGACGAACTGGGCCGCCGCGTGGTCTGTACTCAAGTGAATCGATTGGACCTGCTCGTCGAGCCAGACAGGTATGTCGGCAGGCAGGTGGGAGGGGTCTGTTGTGACGATGATTCGTGGCATCCGAAGCTCCTTCTCGAGAGAGTATTCTCTATAAAATCTATCGAGATTCTGAACTTTATCAAGGGGCGCTGTCTGAGTGGCACCCCGTGTGGCGTCCGCGTGGGGGATACCGCTCGATAGGGATGGGTTCCCGAGGTCCGTCAACTGACGCTGCTTGGGCCGGCTGGTCATTCTCAAGCGGTGATCCCCCGATATCGAGTTTGGCCACAAGTTCGGGGTTGTTGAACACATCGATTGCTCTCACGCGGTCGCCGATGACCGTGAACGCCAACACCGCGAATGGGTGTGCCCCGTCGAACGCGACCACACCGGCGGCGCCGTTGACTAGGGCTGGGCGCACGTAGGGCGCGAAACGCCGGGCGCTCATCGCGCCGCGGGCGACGTCCGCGGCGCCGTGCAGCTCCAGCGGGTCGCCGTCGCGGCGGTGGGATCGCAGCAGCACATCCGGGTCGAGCAGCGCCGTCAAAGCCTCCAAGTCGCCTTCGCGGGCGGCGGCGAAGTAGGCGTCCACGATCGCCCGCTGGCGAGTCAGGTCGGGGTCCGGCGCCGGTGCCGCCTCGCGCACGCGCCGGCGGGCACGGCTAGCGAGCTGGCGGGGTTGCCTGCGGTGAGCGCTCGACCATCCTCGCGATCTCCTCGAAGGGCACGGCGAACATGTCGTGCAGCACGAACGTGAGCCGCTCGGCGGGACTGAGCGTCTCCAAGACGACCTGCAGCGCAATCCCGACCGAGGCGGCCAACATCGCCTCGTGCTCGGGGTCGGTTCCAGTCGCAGGATCGTCGATGATCGGCTCAGGGCGCAAGGCTGCTCGCCGCGGGCCCGGCGGGAGCGGAGCATGTTCAGGCAGATGCGAGCCGTGACCGCCAACCGGAAAGACACGAAATCCAGACTCCGATCTGCCACGATCGAGGTTGTCCCTGTCTGTAAAGGAGAAACCTATGCCCGACTATGCACCCGGAACCCCCTCTTGGATCGAACTCGCCTCGCCGGACACCGAAGCCTCCGCGCGGTTCTATGGCGAGCTGATGGGCTGGAGCGCGACCGAGCCGGGGTCTGAGGAGACCGGCGGTTATCGAATGTTCCAGCAGGACTCCAAGAACATCGCTGGCTTGATGGGCCACATGCAGGAGGGCCAACCCACCGCATGGGCCACCTACGTGAGCGTCGCCGACGCCGAGCAGACCGCCAACAAGGTTCAAGGCAGCCGGCGGCAGCGTGATAGTCGAGCCGATGGACGTAATGGACATCGGCCGGATGGCCGTCTTCGCCGATCCCACCGGCGCCGTGTTCGGCGTGTGGCAGCCCAAGAGCTTCACCGGCGCCGACCTCGTCAACGAGCCCAACTCATTGTGCTGGAACGAGCTGCTCACCCGTGATGCCGACGCCGGCAAGACGTTCTACGCCGCGGTCTTCGGTTGGGGGGGACGTCCTCCCGCGTTCGAGGGGGCGCCCACGAGCTACACGGTTTGGGAGAACGACGGCAAACAAATCGGCGGCATGATGCAAATGACCGACGAGTACTTCCCGGCCGAGATCCCGCCGCACTGGGGCGTGGTCTTCGCGGTTGCCGACTGCGACGCCATAGTGGCCAAGGCCCGCGAGCTCGGCGCAACCATCAGGAACGAGCCGATGGACATGCCAATCGGACGCTTCGCCGGGATCATCGATCCTCAAGGAGCCTCCTTCACGGTGATGCAGCCCGCTGCTTGATCGGCCCAAGTACGGCAGGTCAGGAAGCGAACGGCCGGATCACGACGCCGCGAGTCCGGGGCCCTGCGCGCAGCTTCACGGCGGCGCGCAGGCCGGCGCGGTGTCCCCGTCCGGGAGCTTGAGCGGCAATGCTCAATTCGGCACCGAGATAGCTCGGCATCGTGAGCTCCAGCTGCCGGCCTTTGCCGGAGCCCCGAATTCCGAGCGCATAGTGCTGATGCACGCCGTTGGAGAGACGAACGCTCAACGTGTAGCCCGCGGCCCCCGCAACCGCCCGCCAGCGGACCGTCACCGTGGTGTCGTGTCGTGTCGTTTTCAGCCCCCGCGGCGCCGGGAGCGGGCCTGGCGGCGGCATCGTGTAGTGGATCAGCGTGACGTCTTCGCGGGGATGGCCGTCTTGGGTCACCCAGGCGATGATTTCGTGCTGCCGGCCGAGCTCGCCCGAGGGACTGAACGTGATCGTGCCCTTTGATCGGTGCGCTTGTCCCAGCACGCGGAAGCCGTGCCCTTTGTGAGCGTCCACGAAGCTCACCTGCTGTCCCGGAATCGCTCGCAAGGAGTAGCGCAGACGCTCCTTGCCTTTGCCGGCGCGGCTCAGCTTTGCGTGTAGGTCGGGGCTCGGCAATCCGGCCGCCTGATCCACGCCGGTCACCGGCGCCGAACCAGGGTTGCTCGCGATCGTCCACTTACCGGGCACCGGATGGTTGATAAAGAAATAGGTCTCCATCGTCTTGTGTCCGTCAGCGATCACGACCTCCTTGGGATCCTTCAGGTACCCATCGGCCGGCGTTTCGATTGTTCGTCCGTCCGGTCCCTTCAGGGTCACGCTTGGAGCGCCGCCGGCGCCGAGTACCCCGATCGCGGTGACGCTCTGACCGTGCGGGACAGTGAAGCTTGGCAACGTTTGAGCCGTACTCGCGGGTGGTCCGTGGGCGGTTGGAGAGTTTTGGGGCGTGCCTGTCGAAAGGGCGTGGGCGGTCGGGAAGCGACGCAGGGAAGCAAGGTTCGCGGGCATCGGCAATGAGCGGAACTGGGCGATGTCGCACGAGTCGAGCATGAAGTGGGTTTCGTCGGGGAACACGATGCCCGCGCCCGCATGAGTGAAGCCGAGGTCCGCGCACGCGCCCACGCCATGGTCGGAGACCACGACCTCTGCGCCAAGGCAGTGTTCGCCAAGCAGATGCAAGCACGCGTTAACGTTGCCGTCGAACTGGAAATGACCTTGGCTCACTTCGAAGGCGATCCCAGCTTCGAAAGAGATCACATAGATTTCGATGTGTACGTTGCCACCCAGGCCGATGTCGCCTGCTTCGTCGACGTGGAAGTACTCTTCGGCGACCTGGTTGCACAACAGTTCGCCCGCCGCGTTCGCATTTAGTTCAAACGGGGCGAACTGAATCGTGATGGTTCCGCTGATGCCGAACAGCGAGCAGCCCATTACGTCCCCGCCGCCCGCGATCGCGCCTTCGGCGCTGAGCACGGCCGGATTGACTGTGATGCCCCCGCCGAGCCTGGTCAAGAAGATCGGAATCGGCCCGCCCAAGTCGATGCCGGGCCCGTCACCCGCACTCCAGGCGACGTGGCCTTCCTGAAAGCCGCCATGAACGAAAGCGAACCTTGCGCTGATTTCCCCGCTGGCGAGCAGGTCGAGCGTCGCTTCTCCGCGCAGCGAATCGTCGGCATGGCGATAGCGGAAGTCCACTTTGTCGACGCCGATCCCCGCGATCTCGGCATGGGGGATCTTGACCTCCAGCGAGTCGAGCTGCAGGCCCTGCTGATCGTCCGCCGTGATCAGCCCGCCCGCGCTCAGCCCGTGGCCGTCGCCGTCGCTGAAAACCCCCGGAAGTTCGGCGTTGATCGAGATAGCCGCACAATCAAAGGCACAGGCGTCGCCGTTGGCCAGTGTCACCCCCGCGCGCTGCAGGGCGATAGAAATGCTGCCACTGAACGGCAGGCTGCCGATAATCGGCAACTTGTGGGGCAGCGAGATTTCGCCCAGGCTTCCGCCGGCCTTCGGGAGATACAGCGCCACGGTGTGCAGCGGAGAGATCTGGTGGCCAAGCAGGTAGATCGAGGCGTCGGCCGAGACGACGATGCTCGCCGCGGGGATCACGAGGATCGGCTGTCCGTCCTGGGGATCGATGTCGAGGCCGTCGATGCGTATCGCGGTCCAGGAGTAGTAGCTGGGGAAGCCCATCCGTTTGAGCGCGCTTGGGACGAGCTGCATCGCATGTTGCTCGACGATCGATGCCTGCTTGGCGGTGATCGTCCTAGCGGTGCTTGTCTTGGCTGCGGAGGCGTCGCCAAGTTCTTCTTCGACGAAGCTCGCGCCCGCGTGTGCAGCGGCGCTCAGGGCGGGAGTGCAGAAGGACTTGTCGTGCACTCCGCACAACAGCCCCGCCAACGCTGTTGTGATGCCGCCGGGAAGTTCGTTGGGTTCGCCGATTTCCTTCAGACACCCAAGCACGTCGGCGGCGCCGAACTCGATGTCTTGTTTGCATTCTTCCGGCGGGGCTCCAATGCTTCCCAGCGGGCGCACGCCAAGCCCCACGCCTTTGGCGACCAGTCGCTCGCCTGCGCTGGTGAGTGGGGCTAGCGCCGGGCGTACGGTGCCAGAGCATTCACCAAGCACGGTGAAGGAGGGGCTGACAGGCGCACCAACCGCCCGGCGCACCGAAGGAGCGTTCGTGTGAACGGCCGACGCGTGCGCTGCATGCGAAAGCCGCAGCGTCGGAGCCGCAACCGCCAGCGGAATACTCGCAGTGCTTGTGACTCCCTGGGCGTCGGTGGCCGTCAAGTTGACGGTGGTGTTGAGCGCGCCGCGAGTCATCACGGTCAACTGCGGCTCGCTGCCTTGGCAGACCGCGTCGGGGTGGACTCCGCCGGTGATGTTCCAGCTGTAGCTCGTCGCGCTCGTGCCCGGTGGAACCGAGGCCGAGGCATCCAGCACCGCGCGCCCCGGTGTTACGGACACCACGCTGAAAGCTGCTTTCACGACTGGCGGTGCCGGTGGCGGGGCGGGCGGCGTAGTTGTCTGGATAGGTGTTGTGGTCGGCGTCGTGGGCGTGGTTTCGGTGGGCGGAGGTTCCTGGGAGGGCGCTTTCACCTGAGCCGTGAACGGAACGGTCTTCGAGAACGACACCTGATTGCACTCGTAGTCGAGTTTCACGGAGCCTTCATAGGTACCAGTCGCGAGATAGGTATGCGTGCCGCTGACCGACAGGCCTGTACCGGCCTGATCGATGCTCACCGTCCCGGCTGTGGTCGGATCGTCGCCCCACACGATCGATGCTTCCTCGTGGCTCAGATCCTGCACGGGACACACCAGCGATTGGATGTCCGCCACCTGGCCGCTGAACGGCTTGCCTTCGGTGGCTGCGATCGTCATCTGGGGTTCAGCGCCGGTCGCTGAGGAGGGCGCCAACACCAGCGCGCACCCAAGCACGCAAAGGACCCGAGCCGCGACCTCGCGTCTGAACTTTGGCTGCACGCACGTAGCCTATCGTCAGGGCGTGGCAGCACGGATGACCGTACCGGCGGATCGACCGAGTTTCGCGGGCCTTGGCCAGACGCGGTCGTTTACCACATGGCCACACAATCGCCACAGTTAGGAAACCTAGGCGCCTCGCCGCCTGGATAGGACTGCATGTAACCGCTCACCCAAAACGGAGGAGAGATTTCATGCTTGGACGAATACACCGCGGCGCGGGCGTTGCGCTTGCGGTCGGGGCAATCGCCGTAGGAGCTCCCGCGGCGGTGGTCTTCGCGAATCCATCGGGAGATCATGGACGGCAGTCCAGCGATCACAAAGGAAATTCCGCAGGCCACGGACGACACTCCCAAGACCACGGACAGCATTACGGAGACCATGGAGGACGGTCTGGCGGGTATCGCAAGAAACATCCCGGAGCCCACGGAGGGTCGGGCGATCACGGACACCACCATGGGAGCTCCATATCCCATGTGCTGCTGATCTCGGTCGACGGTCTGCACCAGTCGGATCTCGAATGGTATGTCAGCAACCATCCCGGCTCGGAGCTGGCCAAGCTGGTGGGTGGTGGCGCCGAGTACTCCCAGGCGCAGACGCCGATCCCATCCGACTCGTTCCCCGGCATGACCGCCCAGATCACCGGCGGCAACCCACGCACGACCGGCATCTACTACGACGACGAGTACAGCCACGCCGTACTGCCGGCCGGAACGACTTCGTGCCACGGTCAGCCGACCGGCGGGGAAGTCCTCTACGACTCGCCCGACGACATCAACGCAGGCGCGCTCGACGCCGGAGAGGGTCTTGCCGGTCTGCCCGAAAGCATCCTCGAAATGACCGCCCAACCTGGGTCTCTGCTCAATCCGGCCGCCCTGCCGGTCAACCCGGCTACCTGCAAGCCGATCTACCCCCACGAATACCTCGAGGTCAACACGATCTTCGAAGTTATCCACGATCATGGCCTGCGGACTGCCTGGTCTGACAAGCACCCCGCCTACGAAGCCCTCGAGGGCCCATCGGGCAACAGCATCGACGATCTGTTCACACCCGAGATCGACTCGATCGCTTTGGAACCTAACGGCAAACCGTATCCCGGTGAAATCAGCTGGACAGAAGACAACGCCGCGACGATGCAGTACGACTCCTACAAGGTCCAAGCGGTGCTCAACGAGATTGACGGTTACGACCACAGCCGCAAAACCAAGGTTGGCGTGCCGGCCATCTTCGGGATGAACTTCCAGACGGTCTCGACCGCCGAGAAGCTGCACACATCCGACGGTCTGACCGGCGGCTACCTACCAGGTACGAACACGCCCGGACCGTTGCTCCAGCGGGCGCTCGACTACATCAACGCGAAGCTGCAGGCGATGAGCGAAGAAATCCAAGCCCAGGGCTTGGCGGACTCGACGGCGATCATCGTCTCGGCCAAGCACGGCCAGTCGCCCCAGGACCCGAACTCGCTGGTCAAAATCAAGGACGGGCCGATTATCGAAGCGATCAACGCCGCCTGGGAAACGGCTCACCCAGATGCAGGTGCCCTGATCGTTGCAGGGACCGACGACGACGCGTGGCAGAGCTACCTGTCCAACACCTCTCAGGAAGCTGCCAACTTCGTCAAGGAATACCTGTGGAACCACACAGCGACCGGTGTCGCCTATGACGGCAGCACGCGCACCTTGGCGCACTCGGGACTGACCGAAATCTTTGCCGGCAAGGAAGCGGCGAAATACTTCGGCGTGCCGCTCAGCGACCCACGTCACCCCGATGTGTGGGGTGTGGTGCAGGTCGGCGTGGTGTACACCGGTGGCAGCAAGGTCGCCGAGCACGGCGGCGCCAACCCGGCCGACCGTGACGTGCCGATCGTGGTCTACGCGCCGGGAGCGGTGCAGCCCGGCACGTACAACCCCTGGGTCGAGACGACCCAGATCGCGCCCACGATCCTCGACCTGCTCGGGCTGGATCCGGACGCGCTGCAAGCGGTCCAGATCGAAGGCACCCAGGTGCTTCCGGGGGTCGATCGACACTGATCTCGTTCATCGGGTCCCCCCCGGCACATGTGCCGGGGGGCCGACCCGTACATGTACGGGTCGGAACGCAGGGCCGCATGCGGCCCTGCGCCGGTCGGCGCATGCGCCGACCGGGAAGACATGAATTGGTAAGTACAGCCATTCACCGCACGGCTACACGAATAATTACTGGCTAGGAGCACAGGCTGTAAGCCCGTATGGGTGTGCCAGCTTGGCGAAGTCGGTGAAGGTCTTTTCGTTGAGTGTTGCCGGGTTGCTCTTCACCTGGTTGAGATCCGTTTGGGCTACGTTGAGCATGTTGGCGATACTGGTCTGATCGCTGGCTGGTGCGGCAAGGGCTCGTATCCCGTCGATCTGCTTCTGGACGGTCGGAGCGAACGTGCCTGCCACGTAGGCCTTGAACTGCGCTTCGCTGGGCTGCTTGCCGAGGGTCTTTTCGGCGGCAGCGAGGGTCTGGTTGCCCTGTTCGCAGATCGCGTTGCCCTGTGCCAGGAACTCTGGCTTGGAGAGCGCCGCTGTCGTGGCAGTACTGGTGGTTTTGCTGGCGCTGCCACAACCCGCGGCCACCAGCCCGACGGCCAGCGTCGCCGCGACCGCAATGACTCTGGGCACCCGGCGGTTGGGGAAGGGGAGGAGCGCGGCAATGCGACGATTGGGCATGGGGTCTTCCTTTCTGAAGGCCACCGGGTTCGGTAGTTGTTGCAGGCAACGTACGTAGATGGGCGCGTTCTGTCGTCGGCCGGCCGGTCGATCCTGGCTCGTTCGCCGGGACGGTCTGCCAGAGCGGTCGTCTCCTCCTTGAGGACGAGGGTGGATCGTCCTCGGTGAGGACGCCCCAGCTCCAGCGCGGCGCTACTTTTGCGGACATGCTCCTCCGCGCGCGCGGCCCCTCCGGCCGTTTCCCCCGCTTCGAT
Organism: uncultured Solirubrobacterales bacterium; assembly: GCA_963726465.1. Taxonomy (GTDB): domain Bacteria; phylum Actinomycetota; class Thermoleophilia; order Solirubrobacterales; family Solirubrobacteraceae; genus Palsa-744. The sequence goes on along the minus strand of CAVSCQ010000028.1, from coordinate 34,686 downwards.
CCTGTGCGGGTCGACGAGCTGGTGGGGCTGGTGTTGCTGCTTGTAATGGAGCTTCAGGTCTGGCTGGGCTCGCATGTCCATCAGCGGGCAGCCGAGGCACTCGCTGCGGTGGCGATCTCCGCGGCTGTGATGGTCCGCCGCCGCTGGCCTTTCGCGGCATTGCTCATGGTCTTCGTAGCGGTCCCGGCGCAGGATGCTGTCGGCGGCAGGCTGACCCAAGGCAATCCGAGCGCGATCCTCGCGCTGATCCTGGTCTTCTACGGTGCCGGGGCTTTCCTGGGCACTCGGCGTGCCCGCCTGGCGTTGGTGGTTGTGCTCTTGGGCGCCTGCCTCAGCGTCATGATCGAGACGGGGGAATTCTCCGACTTTCTCTTCACAGGGACTTTCCTGGTGGCGCTGCCGTGGGGCACCGGTCGGTTCTTGCGCGAGCGCGGCATCCGCGAACGGACATACCGCGAGCGCGCCGAGCAGCTCGACGCGGTGCGCGAGCAGCGTGCCAACATCGCTGCCAGCGGCGAGCGGGCACGGATCGCGCGGGAGCTGCACGACGTGATCGCCCACAGCGTGTCGGTGATGGTGATCCAGGCCGCGGGTGCGCGCACGGTGATGGACTCCGAGCCGGAGCGCGCCGATGCCTCGCTGCGCTCGGTCGAGCGCGCCGGGCGCGAGGCCTTGGCTGAGATGCGCAGGCTCCTGGGTGCGCTTGACGGCGGCCGCGACCCGCGCGCGCTGGCACCACAGCCGGGGCTCGCCGACATCGAGGACCTGCTCGCCCGCACGCGCGCGGCCGGCCTCACCACCGATCTGCTCGTGGAGGGCGCCGCGGCGCCGCTCTCACCGGCGCTTGACCTGTGCGCATATCGGATTGTCCAAGAGGCCCTCACGAACGCGATCAAGCACGCCGGTCCGGCCAGCGCCGAGGTGCGCGTGCGCTGGGAGTGCGACGTGCTCGAGCTCGAGGTCATCGACGACGGGCGCGGCTCGGCCGCTGAGAATGGCTTCGCGGGCGGGCACGGCATCGCCGGCATGCGAGAGCGGGCCGCACTCCACGGCGGCAGCATCCAGGCCGGCGCCGGCTCGGTACGTGGGTTCGCCGTCCGGGCCCGACTCCCGCTCGTCCAGGAGCAGGTCCTATGAGGGCGTCGCACGAGAACAGGTCCAATGAGGGCCTTACACGAGGAGCAGTCCAGTGAGGGCCCTGCGCGACCGTCTCGCTCGTGTCGATCTCGAGCACGTCGACATGCTCGTGGCGCTCGTGCTCCTGATCGAGATCGAGCTCGAATGCCTGCTTGACAGCACCGTCCGGGGTGCCCATTTGCCGCTGACCATGGTCGCGGCCGTGCTTGTGATCGCGCCAGTTGCCGTGCGACGTCGCCGGCCTGCCGGCGCGCTCGTCTTCGCCTCGGCGGTCATGACGATCCAGGCGTTGCTCGGCAACGGGCTCGGCGCCTCCAACGGCGTCAGCATAATGCTGGCCTTGGCCCTGCTCGCCTACGGCACCGGCGCGTGGCTTGATTTGCGTCATGGCCTGCGAGCGCTTGCCCTTGGCGCTGTCGCATTCAGTGGCTTTGCCTTCCTCTCCGAACCGAGCACCTCGGGCGCGGTTGGCTCCGAGCTGTTTGTGCTTGCCGTGGCGTTCGCCGCTCCGTGGTTCGTCGGGCGTGTGGCCCGCGAGCGCGGTCGCCGCGCGGCCGCTTTTCGCGAGCTGGCGGCACAGGCCGCCCTCGAGCACGAGCAACACGAGCGTGCCGCGATCGCTCATGAGCGCGAGCGGATCGGTGGCGAGCTACAGGACATCATCGCCCACAGCGTCAGCGCGATGGTGATCCAGGCGGGCGGCGCGCGGCGGTTGCTGCGCAGCGACCCCGCGCGGGCACGCGACTCGATCCTAACCGTCGAGCGGACCGGCCGTGAGGCGCTTGCCGATATGCGTCGCCTGCTTGGGATGCTGCGCAAGGACGAGGACCAACGCGCGCTTGCCCCTCAACCTGGGCTCGACCAACTCGCGAGCCTGCTCGACTCGATGCGCCAGGCCGGCCTGGCTTGTGAGCTGCGCACGGAGGGCGAGCCGATCGACCTCACGCCCGGCCTTGACCTGGTCGGCTATCGGGTGATCGAGGCGGCGCTGCTCAGCGCCGCCCACCATCGCAGCAGCCACGTGATGGTCACCGTGCGCTATGGCACAGAGCGGCTCGAGCTCGATGTCCGCGGCGACGGCTCCATGCCCGAGCTCGAGCAGGAACTGCACGGCATATCCGAGCGCGTTGCCCTGTACGACGGCAGCCTGCGAGCCGTGCCAGCGGATGAGGACGGGTTCGCTTTGCGAGCCAGGCTGCCGCTCACCGCGGCGATAGCGAAGGTCCCGGCATGAGTATCGGCATCCTGATCGCCGACGACCAGGCGCTTGTACGGGCGGGCTTTCGGATGATCCTCGAAGCAGAGCAAGACCTGCGTGTGCTCGCCGAGGCCAAGGACGGGGAAGAGGCGGTCCAAGCCGCGCGTCGCTCCCAACCCGAGATCGTCCTGATGGACATCCGCATGCCAAAGATGGATGGCCTCGAGGCCACGCGGCGGATCATCGCCGCCAGTCGCCAGCCGCCGCGCGTGCTGATGCTGACCACTTTCGACCTCGACGAGTATGTCTTCGACGCGCTCCATGCCGGTGCCAGTGGGTTTCTGCTCAAGGACGTCCCGCCGGAGCAGCTCGTGGCCGGGATCCGCGTTGTCGCCGAGGGCGACTCGTTGCTCTCCCCATCGGTCACCCGCCGGCTGATCGAGTCCTTCGTCCGCGCGCGTCCGCTGACGCCCGAGTCACCGCCAGGGCTCGAGGAGCTCACTGCGCGCGAGCTTGAGATTCTCGGACTCATCGCCCGCGGTCTCTCCAACGCTGAGATCGCCGAGCAATTGGTCGTCTCCGCTACGACGGTCAAGACGCACGTGGCTCGGGTGCTTTCCAAGCTTGACTTGCGCGACCGGGTCCAAGCTGTCGTCCTTGCCTACGAGGCCGGCATCGTCGTCCCTAGTCACCATCGCGGCGAATAGCTGCCTCATGGATGTGCATTGCACGCGCCGATCTGCCGCTCTGTGTGAAGTCCTCGCGCCTGGTAGCGCCAGGCTCGTCAGACGAGGCTACGGCTGATCGCCCAGGGACGGTGTGACTAGTGGCTACGTGGCTCACTGAAGTCGGCGGATTCGGCTATGCTGAGTATCGTGACAACCCTTCGAGACAGTCTGATTCCGGTTGATCAGGTACCTCAGCTCAGTACCGTGCAGGTCAGCAGGCTGAAGAATGCGCATGTGACGACTGCTGAGGACCTAGTTGGACAGCTCCAGGCCGATCCTGATGGAGTAGGAGACTTGCTCGACTTGGATAGATCGGCGATCGAGAAGCTCAAGGTGGACGCAACGGCTGCGCTACCGGCTGCCACGCGTCGTGAGTTTGCCGAGCACGCCGGTAATCGCTACGCCTACGGTGCACTGAAGCCGGATCGAGACTAGGCGCCACCGGGGACCTTGTGGAGGGCCAGATGGTGGGGTCATCCCTGAAGCAGGGTACGTCAACCTTGCTTGGTCAGATCGACGCTCTGGGCGATGAGAACCGAGAAAGGCTGAGGGCGCTTTCCGTGACCACGGTTGAGGAGCTTTTCGGCTTGATCGCGGCCGACCCTGAAGCTACTTCCGAATTCCTCGGGCCCAATGTCGACCTGGCCTCAATTCAGGCGGACATCGGCCGAGCGGTGGGCCCGCAGGCGATGGCAAGCCTCTCGGAGATGGATGAGACACGTTTCTCGCTAGGTGCAAGCCCGCCGCCTGGGCTCCAGCTCAGTGCTCACGCCGACCCTGACGTATTCGAGCGCCAGATATTGCCTGCCGCCCAGGTGCAGGGTGTTCCACCAGGCCCGGGCGTGAACATCTCGAGCTGCATGGGACCAGTCCGCTTCCAGGGCGAACGCGGAACTTGTGTGAGCTACGCGGTGTGTGCACTTGTGGAGTGCCTCACCTTCAAAACCTCGGGTAGCCGGCTCGATCTCTCCGAGCAGTTCCTGTACTGGAACGCAAAGGAGCACGACGGCAAGCCAAACGCGGAAGGCACGCTGATCGAGGTCGCCGTCGGACTGTCGGTCTCCGATGGGAACTGTCTGGAGCAGACCTGGCCCTACAACGAGAGCAAGATTCCCGGCAACGAGGGACACGGTCCGCCACCGCCCGCCGCTGCACCCGAGGCGGCGAAACATCGTCTGAGCGCCTCCGAGCCGGTCAACGAGCGCTCGCCGGAGGCCGTTCGCGGAATTCTCGACGAAGGTCGACCGGTTGCCCTGTCGGTGCCGGTGTACCGGAACTGGGACGGGAACCCTGATGTCAACACCCGCGGCTACATTCCGATGCCTCTGCCAAACAGCAAGCTCGTAGGCGGCCACGCGATGTGCGCTGTCGGCTATAGCTCCGACACAGGATTTGCAGGCGGGGGCTATTTGATTCTGCGCAATTCCTGGGGGCCGGATTGGGCTGCGCAAAGTCCGATCGCGCCAGGTCACGCACTCCTACCGTACCTGTACCTCGAACTTTATGGCTGGGAGTGCTACACCGCCGCCATGTAGCCGTAAGGGCTTGCCAGATCCTCGGTACGCTGCTGGTCTCCGTGGTGTTGCTGACCCCTGCCTCCGCAGGCGCAGCTAAATTGACCCTGGAAGGAGGCACGGGACACAACGGAGGCACGCTGACCCGCTCGTTTGGCGAGAACCGGGAAAAGCGCACGATCACGATGATCTTCAACGTCTCGGCACCGGTGACATCTCCACCCACAGTGGTTCTGACCGACGCTCAGGACGGTGAAAATCTCTTCCCAGGCACGCTTTCGGCAACCGCCGAAGTGCTCGGTGAGACGATCATTCGCGTCCCGATCACGGTAGATCCTGGCAAGACCTCCTCAGGCACATATACGACTGAAGTCCTTTTGCGTGGCAACGAAATAGAAAATGAGAACGCAAAGTTGAAGATTGTCTTCAAGCGCAGTCCAAGTGAATTTCTCGCCTGGGTCCTTGCATTCCTCGCGCTGGCTCTAGGTGTTGCGCTCGGTGGACTTCTTCGCTGGCTTTCCACCACCGGAACCAAGCTCCGCTCATTGATCGGGCGCTATGAACTACAGATGGCCTTGGTCGCCGGTAGCGAATGGACGCCAGCGGCACTCGAGAGTGCGCTGTTGGAAGTCAGCCGACTGCTGGCCAAAGGTGAAGTCGCCTCGGCCGAAACGAAGCTGACAGCGATCGAAAGCGATTTGCCGGCGACGCTGAGTGCTATGAACGCGATCTCTTCGCTCGCCAAGACGATCGGCCAGGGAGAAGCCCGGATTCGCCAGATGCAGGGCTTGGACGCAGACGGTCTGCGCTCGCTGCTGGACATCACCGATACCGAGCGCCAGTGGCTGGTCAAGACGAGCGAAGAAGCGTATCCAGAGACCGATGCGGACAAGGCATACCGAGCCCAACATGCGGCGTGGATTGAAGAATTCGACCTTTTCCTCAAGCAGTACACTGACCCCGACAAGCGCGATGGTGTCTGGGCGGATGCATTGAACCTGTATGGCTCCGGTGAATTCCCAGCCGCCGGGGCAAAGTGGAAGACCGTCCTGGCGTCTCAGGAGACACTTACGACGAGAATGACAGCAGCAGATCTATCGGCAGCGGCCCAGGAAGGCAGGAACGGTAGCGGTGCTGGATCGTCGCAGGGGTCTAGGATCAAGTGGTTCGCCGTCCGCAACACCCCTACGCTCATCGGACTCCTGTTCGCCTTTGGTCTGATCCTCGTCGGGCTCCGAACGGTGTTCGATGTGAAGACGATGTTCTTGACCGACGATGTCACCGACTTCTTCACGCTGATGGCATGGGGCTTTGCCTCGGCGCTCGTGGGTTTGACGACGACCGAACTGGCAAGCAAGGCGATGCCGGCGGCGTCTTCGCTTACCTAGACCCGGCCGGAGCCGTTGCCTTGCTTCGTGGCAATGCGGATCCTTCTCTGCATCAGCGGACTGACTGCCGATCCAGCAGATGGGCCCCTGGGCCTGCGTGTACCTCTTGTGCCCCGGCGGGTGGCGGAACGCCGGGTGCAAGCAGGCCAAGAACATGTCCCCCGAAGCCACCGCCCATAATTCTTGCACCGGCGGCGCCTGCACGCAGCAGTCGGTCAACGGTTCTCTCGACTGCAGGCGTGGAAACTTCGTACAGGTCGCGCAAACTCGCGTGAGAAGCATTCAGCAGGCATCCCACCTCGAGTAGGTCGCCGGTACGCAGAGCGGCGACAGTGCTCTCAACGCGTGCGTTCTCATCAAGGACGTGGCGCGCTCGACGTTGCAGCCCTTCGGGCAGCTGTCGGAGGGCGTTTGGGCTCACATCTCTGAGCGAATCGACATCCAGCAGTGCGCAGGCATTACGGCATTCCTCTCTGCGCTTGTTGTAGGCCGAGATCGCGTTTACATGGCGCTCGCCCGAGTCGAGCGTCACCAGTTGCCAACCACCATTGAGTCGCAGCGGGACTGGATCGACCTCGAGCGTGCGAAAGTCGATGCGCATCGCTGTATCGGGCGCGCCACACAGCGACGCGAGCTGATCGAGCAGGCCCGTGCGTGCGCCCACCCAGTCGCTCTCCACACGCGAGCACAAGCGAGCGAGGCTGATGCGGTCGACGTCTGTGGTGTCGATCAGGGCTAGCAGGGCAACGCACAGTGCCACCTCGAGCGCCGCCGAAGACGAGAGGCCGGCACCTTGAGGGAGATCGCCGCCGATCTCCATACGAGCCCCTACCAGCCGGTATCCCGCTCCACGCAGCTCGGCGACTACGCCACGCACATAAGCGCGCCAGCCTGTTGTGCCCGCGGGCTCGCTGAGCGCGAAGTCGTCCTCCTCATCAAAGTCGAGCGTGCGAGCATGGATGCGTTCGTCACCGCTTGCGGTGGCACGCACCGTAATACCCTCGGTGATCGCAAACGGCAGCGCGAGCCCTTGGTTGTAGTCGGTGTGCTCGCCGATCAGGTTGACGCGACCGGGGGCGAAAGCGACGGCGCTCTCACGCGACACTGGCGATCGCCTCGAGCAGCGTCTTGGCCGAGTCCTCGGGGAGTACATCTCCGATGAAAGTGCCCCCGCCAAGCTCTGAGCCGGCGGTGTACTTGAGCTTAGTAGCGGTACGCAGCGGCGGGTAGAACTCGACGTGCAGGTGCCCATTCGAGTGCTCGTCGGTGGGCGCTTGGTGGACCACCATCACGTAGGGGAAGGGTCGCTCGAATAGGGCGTCATAGCCCCGAGTGAGGCTCTGCAGGCAGGCGGCAAGCAGGCGTAGCTCATCGGGCTCGCAGTCGAGCAGGCTCGGGCGATGCTCTCGCATGACGACGTGCGCTTCATACGGCCACCGTGCCGCATAGGGAATGTAGGCGGCGACGTGCTCGTTCTCGTGCACTATGCGCCGTCCGTCCTCCAACTCGCTCCGCAACAGCGCGCAAGCCGCGCACCCTCCCAAGTGAGCGTCCGCGGCCAGCTCGAGCTCGGGCACCGGGGGTAGGAACGGGTAACCGTAGATTTGCCCGTGCGGGTGGTGCAAGGTCGCGCCGACCTCGACTCCCCGGTTCTCGAAGATGAGCACGTACTGCACGTCCTCTCTGGCGCCAAGCTCTTGGTAGCGGTGGCGCCACACCCACATCAGCGCCTCCGCGCGCTCAGGCGCCAGCGTGCCGAAGGATCCATGGTGTCTGTCGGTGTACACGATCACCTCGGCCGCCCCCTCGGGTGCTCTAAAGGCGGGGAACAGGTTGTCGAAGACGGCGATCTCGAACTCTGCCACTGGGATCTCTGTCCGCACGGCCTCCACGCCTTGGGAGCCGGCGGGAGTGGGGCACAGGGGGCAGTGATCCTCCGAGGGAAGGAAGGTGCGGTCCTGTCGCTGGATTGCGTATACGACCTCCTCTCCGCGCAACTCGTTGAAGCGCTGCTCACTCATTAGCCTGGGAAAGCTGCTCGCTCATTGGGTCTGGGGCTCCAGGCGGGCATAGAGGATGAGCGCCCTGCCGTCCGGCTTGATTTGCCGCTCCACGCTCAGCGGCCCATAGGACTCCCCTTGGCTCTGCACAGGCTCACCTGATTCGGACCCTTTTCGGGGCGCGGCACCGACCTCCGACGCCGCGAGCGTTGCATCCGATCCCGGCTCTCCCAGGTCGCCCGGATCCGGGCGATCGGAAGGAGGCTGTGGGGTGGCAGATGCCGGAACCATGCCCTGACGATAGAGCTCTCAACGCGAAGTCCTTGCATAACAAATGCATACGAATGGATTCACGGGGTACATGTATTGATGGGCGCTGCGTCGTCCGACGCAGCCTCCATACAGGAGGAGATACAGATGTCAGATACAGATCAGGTCGATGAGCTCGCGGAGCTGCTTGAGCGTCCTGAGATCGGCCGGCGCGGCTTGGATCGTCGTGCCTTTCTTCGGCGCACAGCTATCACCGGTATCGCGGCCGGCTCGGCGAGCAGCATATTGGCCGCCTGTGGCAAAAGCAGTGGCTCGAGCTCTGCTTCCGGCGGGGGCAGCGAGGCCGTGTTCGGCTCGCATCCGAGCTACAAATTCGTGGCCATCAATCACGTTACGACCAACCCGTTCTTCGTGCCGACCCAATATGGCTTGGCCGATGCGTGCAAATTGTTGGGGTGCTCGTATGAGTGGACGGGCTCGGAAAGCAGCAACGTCAACCAGATGGTCAACGCGATCAACACCGCGATTACAAGCAAAGCCGATGGAATCGCGGTCGCATTGATCGACCTGCACGCATTCAACGCTCCGGTCGAATCGGCGTTGAAGGCAGGTATTCCCGTTGTCGCCTACAACGCCGACGCGCCCGGCAACGAACGCCTGTCCTACATCGGGCAGGACCTCAAGCTGGCCGGCGAACAGATGGGCGAAAGGATCGTCGAAGCGGTTGGCTCGGGCGACGTTGCGTTGTTCATCGCAACGCCCGGCTCGGCAAATCTGCAACCGCGCATCGAAGGGGCTGAGAAGGCGATTAAAGACTCGGGTAAGCCGATCACCGTACATACGGTCGCGACCGGCGCAGCGGTTCCGGGTGAGCTCTCCACGATCGACGCCTATTGGATTGGCCACCAGAACACGAAGGGCATGTACGCCGTGGACGGAGGCAGCACCGAAAGCCTCGCGCGAGTCATGCAGAAGTACGGATTGGCCGCCAAGGGGATCAAGGCAGGCGGCTTCGACTTGACCGAAGGCACCCAGAAGCTGCTGCAGGAAGGCAACATCGAATTCACGATCGACCAGCAGCCCTATCTGCAAGGCTTCCTCCCGGTCCTGCAGTTGTTCCTGTGGCGCGTGTCGGGAACGCTGACAGGCCCTGCCGAAACGGACACGGGACTGAAGTTCCTCGACAAGGAAACGGTTGCGCCATACGTCGAATCCAAGACTCGCTTCGAGGGAACGTCAACTGAAGTCAAGGTAGTCCCGATCAAGGCCGGCACACCTGCATAGCGGATCGTGACAGTCATGCGCGCCCAGTGGAAGAGCTAACCGGTGTCCAGCGTGACAGGGGGGCCGCCAGCGTCTGAGAGCCAGGCGGGCGAGGAGAACTCAGGACCGCGGGCGCGCTCCCTCGACACACACAGTCCGCTCGCGCGCGTGCTGTCGCTGCGCGAGGGCAGCATCATCGTCGTGACAGTCGTCACGGCGGTGTATTTCTCCTTGCAGACCAGCAGCTTCCTGACGAGCGCCAACTTCAAGACGCTGCTGCCGTACTTTGCGCCGCTTGGGATCCTCGCGGCGGGCGAGGTGTTCGTGATGATCCTCGGGGAGATCGACCTATCGATCGGCGCTATGTACCTGTTCTCTCCGATCCTGTTCTACAAGCTGTCAACCGCCGGGATTGCGCTTGTGCCAAGCGTGGTGATCGCGCTGCTGTGCTGTATGGCGGTGGGTGCCGTCAACGGCTTTTTCACGGCGGTCGTCGGAATCAGCTCATTCGTGGCGACCCTCGGGATGCTGTTCACCTTCGAGGGACTCAGTCTGATCGTCTCCCACGGCGCGCCGGTCAACACGCCCGGAGCGCAAGTTCACCAAACGACTGTGAAGGTGGAACACGTGGTCAACGGCCACCACGTCTTCCTCACCGAAACGGTCAACCACGTCGGCACGTTCGCCAAAATCTTTGGCGCCGGCACATACTCGGAGTTCATCTGGGCTCTTGCGATCGTGGTCCTGCTACAAATCACGCTCACGTTCACGCGCTGGGGATTGCACACCGTGGCGATCGGTTCCAACAAGCTCGGCGCGGCCGAGGCGGGTGTCGGGGTGAGGTTCGTGACGATCCGCAACTTCGTGCTCTGCAGCCTCACCGCCGGGCTCGTCGGGATCCTCGAGGCCGTACGCGCGGGCTCCGTCCAGCCCGACCCCTCCGGGGCAAACGAAATCCTCTTCTTCGCGATTGCCTCGGCGGTGATCGGCGGGACACTGCTGGCTGGCGGGTCGGGCACCGTGATCGGCGCGCTGATCGGTGCTCTGTTCCTAGGGATCCTCCAAGACGGTCTGATCCTGCAAGGGGTGAACGCCAACTACAAGCTGTTCTACCTCGGTTTGGCGATCATCGTGGCGATGACCGTCAACGTCTACGTCCAACGCGCGCGCAGGGGGTACCGCAGTGGCTGAGACCCAACCGGTGGAGACCGTCGTCCCGCCAACCTCGGCGCCCGACGATGTGCTCAGAGTCGAACACATCTCCAAGCGCTTTGGCCCCGTGACTGCGCTGCGCGACGTCAACCTGCACTTGCGCAAGGGCGAGGTGCTCGGCCTGCTGGGCGACAACGGCTCGGGCAAGTCCACCCTGATCAAGACCCTCAGCGGCTTTCAAAAGCAGGACTCGGGCGAGATGTTTCTGCATGGAGAGCCTTACCGGCCTCGTGGCGTCGACGACGCGCGCAGCCAAGGGATCGACACCGTCTTTCAAGACCTCGCGCTGATCGACGAACTGTCTGTCTACCACAACATGTTTCTGTGCCGCGAGCACGTGCACCACCCGATCCCACTGCTCGCCAACCGGCGGATGAAGCGGGAGACACGCGCGGCGCTTGATGAGATCGGGATCAATATCCCACAGATCGATGTTGCGGTCGCGCGCCTGTCCGGCGGGCAAAGACAAGCGATCGCGGTCGCACGCACAGTCAACTCTGAGGCCGACATCCTGTTGCTGGACGAGCCGCTTGCTGCGATGGGCGCCAAGGAGGGATCGATGATCCTCGACCTCGTGGCGCGGCTGAAGGCAGAGGGTCGAGTGTCGATCATCATGATCCTGCACAACTATGTTCATGTGCTGCAGGCGTGCGATCGCGTGAGCATGATCCAAGACGGTGTGATCACCTTGGATAAGCCAACGAATGAGACTTCCGTCGAGGAGCTCACAGAGATCGTCGTAAACGAGTACCGGCGTGCACGAGAGCAAGAGCGCAGCGAAAGGCAAGCTCAGGGATAGCCCGGCTGGATGCGTACGATCCTGATCACCGGCTCTGAGGGGATCATCGGCTCAGTGCTGCGGCGTGGGCTGGGCGATAAGTATCGGATAAGGGGAGTGGATCTGCCTGGGGATATCTCCTGCTACGAGGTCCTGTGGGAGCAAATGACTGGAGTCGATACGGTCATTCACTTGGCCCGCCGGTTTTCGCCGGCCGACCCTGTCGAGCGGCGTATGCGCATCTATCCAGAGAATGTGCAGATAGACGTCAATGTCTTCACCGCAATAGTGAAAGCCGAGGTGAAACGTCTCATCATGGCTAGTTCGGTCCATGCTGATCACCACCGTGATCCGACCGCGGTCGGGCCGTTTGCCGTACCTGGCAGCTACCATCCGGTGACGCCTTACGGTGTCTTCAAGCTCGTCGAGGAGGAGGTAGGCAGGATCCTCGCGAAGCAGTATGGCTTCGAGTTCATCGGTGTGCGATTTGGCGGCGTGACAAGAGATAACTCTGTAAAGACGGAAGCAGGACAGACGGCTACCTGGCTAAGTCACGGCGATCTCGTGGGCGCGATCGACGCATGCTTGAGCACCGAGCCGCTGCCAGGGCGTTCAAGCGTCTTCTATGCGGTCTCCGCCAACGCTGACAGGATTCACGACACGACCAATCCATTCGGCTGGAGTCCGCGCGATAACTCGGCGGACTTCGTGTAGAGGCGCCCGGACTTCGTGTGTAGGAGCCATCTGAGTCGTCTATTGTCCCAGGGGTGTCCCCATCCAAAAAGCGTTTAGGAGATCGAGCTCATGCATCCCTTTCGTGTAGCAGTAGAAGCGCCGGATCTTGAGGCCGCCGTTGCCCTCATGACCGACGACGTCGTCTTCCGAAGCCCGGTCGTCTTCAAGCCCTACCACGGCCGCGAGGCCGTCGCGATGCTGCTCGGGGCCGTGGCGCGCGTATTCGAAGACTTCCGCTACGAACGCGAGATCGGCGCACCCGACGCATCCGACCACGCCCTCGTCTTTCGTGCGCACGTCGGTGATCGCGAGCTCGAGGGATGCGATTTCCTGCACACAAACGAGCAGGGCCTGATCGACGAGTTGAGCGTGATGGTCAGGCCCATGTCGGGTGTGCACGCGCTCGCCGACGCGATGAAGGCTCAGCTCGAGTTGGCTCAGGGCGAGCTCGGCACTTGATCCGTCTGTAGGGACGACTCGCGATCGGGCCCGACGATCGACCGGCTAGCGGGCGGTTAGCTGGACGATTGGGATCGTCCGGTTTGCGGCGGCCGCTTCACGACGGTAGGTCGCATACGGCGCAAAGACACGGTCGGCGAGCTTCCAGATCCTTTGCTGTTCGGCCTCGCTTTCGACCACCCTCGCCAGCATCGGGATACCGCCGAAGATGACATCGGGATGGGCCTTGAGGTTGTGAAACCAAGCTGGGTGTTTCGGCGCGCCGGCCTTCGAGGCGACGATCGTCACCTTGTCCGTGTCATGGAAATAGATGACCGCGTTGCGTCGCCTCACGCCGCTCTTGGCGCCTTCGGTCTCGAGCAGGGCCGTTGGCAGGACCAAGCCCATGCCCCAGCGTCTTTTGGTTGCCCGCAACAGGTAAGGATCGAGTCTCCAAACGACCTTGGCCGAGAAGAGTCGGCCCAGGCGCGTGGCCGAAAGCCTTGCGAAAGCTCTGCTGAACACGTCGCGCGGACGATTGGGATCTACGTACTTGAGATGACCGGAGATGCTTGGATTCTCCCACAAGCGTCGCTTCCCTTGCGAACTTGAGGTCTTGGGCATCGTCTTCTACTTCGCGTGAACGGTCAGCTCCGCGCTTGTCCAGCGGTTGGTTGGAGGATCAGTCGTCCAAGCGCTCGCTGTCGGCCTCACCATAGACCGATTGGCAGGACTCCTCCTCGAGGCCGTCAGCGTCGCGCATGATGCGAGCCGGTCTATGCTCGTCGCCGTGGGAGGTGTGTTCGATCAGCTCCTGCTCGGCCAGCTCGAAGCCCTCCGACTCGCCACCCCCGGCTTCCTCGACAGAGCGGCGCTCCTCGCGGTGACGCTCGCCACGAGTCATAGGGGGCTCGATGCGGCTCTTGTCAAGCTGCGTGGGAGTGTCATCGTCCATGCTCGACACTGTACCCGTCCTTCGGGCCTTCAAGCATCGGTGCGCAGCTTGGCATCGGTCTGAGTTGTCAGATCTCTGTGGGTGTCGAGCCGCGAGAAGAGCGGTCGCGCGCGGAACACTTCTTATGCTCCGCGCGCGACCTTCTTCGTGGCGTCCAGGTAGGGAGTTCTGGACGTCGGCCTGTCCCGGTGGATGATGCGCCACCTCCATCGCCCTCGGGTCGGGGGGCGGTGCTGAGACCACGATGGCGCGGTCGGGGCAGCTGTATGCAGTCATCGAGCTTTTGTGCCGCCACGGTTCATCCTCTCGGGCGTTTGTCCGCCACGCATACTCCCGCCTGGCCACCTCGCGTCCATCCGCACCCACCACGTGCCTTGCTCGCGGGTTTACCGCAAGCCGCGTATCGCCATGCGTGCCCTCAGGGAACCAACACCGCCGCGCCGGTGAAGCGCCCGTTGCGTAGATCCTCGAGAGCGCCGCCCGCTTCCTCCAAGGGATATGTGGTTACTCGCGTGCGTACCGGTACTTCGGGCGCTGAGGCCAAGAACTGCTCGGCGTCGGCTCTAGTTAGGTTGGCGACCGAACGCAGCGTCCGCTCGCCCCACAGGAGCTCGTAAGGGAACGAAGGGATGTCGCTCATATGGATGCCGCCACACACGACCGTCCCTCCTGGCGCCACTGAGCGCAAGGCGAGCGGCACGAGCGCCCCGTCGGGCGCGAACACGATCGCCGCGTCCAGCGGCTCGGGTGGAGGCTCCTCCGAGGCGCCTGCCCAAATGGCGCCAAGCTCCCTCGCGAAGCCCTGCGCGGCCAAATCGCCCGCCCGTGTGAAAGCGAGCACTTCCCGACCTTGCCACACAGCGACCTGGGCGATGATGTGGGCGGCCGCGCCGAAGCCGTAAATGCCGATGCGCTTGGCCTCGCCGCACATGCGCAGCGCCCGGTATCCGATCAGCCCGGCGCACAACAGCGGAGCAGCCTGCTCGTCAGGGCAGCCCTCGGGAATCGGGAAGCAGTAGCGCGCATCGGCGACCGTGTACTCGGCCATTCCCCCGTCAATGTCGCAGCCGGTGAAACGAGCACGCGGACACAGGTTCTCGCGGCCGCTGCGACACCACTCACACTCTCCGCAGCTCCAACCCAACCACGGCACCCCCACGCGTTGCCCGCCTGGCTCGACTGTTGCCACGATCTGATGGCCGAGGATGCGCGGCGGCGAAGACACCTTCACCTCACCGTCCAGCAGATGCAGGTCGGTGCGGCACACCCCGCACGCACGTACGCGCAAAAGCAGTTGCCCCGGTCCCGGTTCGGGAACCGGAAGCGTTATCGCGCGCAGAGGCAGACCAGGACCGTCGAACACGATCGCGCGCATCTGATCGGGCATACCCATGAAGATAGAAGGCGTCCATGCAGACTCGAGGAGGTCGCGCGAGGAGGTCGGTCATGCGGAATCCTCGTAACACTCAGACCCCTCATCATGGGTGCGCATGACTAGCGGTCTCTATTTCGATCACCCGGCTTGCTTGGAGCACGACCCGCGCGCCCACATGCCTTCGCACCCGGACACCCCCGAGCGTTTGAAGGTGCTCGAGCAGGCGTTGGCCGAGCGTGACTGGCTCGGCTGGGAGCGCCGCCAAGCCGCCCCGGCGGGCGAGCACGAACTGGAGTTGGTGCACAGCGCCGACCACGTCCGTGCGATTCGCGACCTGTGCGCGAGTGGAGGCGGGGCGATCGACGCCGATACCTACGTGGGCGAGGCCTCCTACAGGGCCGCCCTGCACGCGGTCGGCGCAGCCTGCGCGATGACCAGCGCCCTGATCGCGGGCGAAGCCGAGTTCGGTTTTTGCGGAGTGCGGCCCTCCGGACACCACGCCGAGCCAGGGCGTGCAATGGGCTTCTGCCTGTTCAACAACGTCGCGATAGCCGCCGAGTTGGCAATCCGCGAGTTGGGCGTGCGGCGCGTGTTCGTGCTCGATTGGGACGTGCACCACGGCAACGGCACGGCCGAAGCGTTCCGAAGGCGCTCGGATGTCCTGTTCGTGAGCATCCACCAAGCCGGTCTCTATCCCGGCAGCGGGCCTCTCGGCGATGTCGGCAGCGGCGAGGGGGAGGGATACACGATCAATCTGCCCGTGCCGGCCGGTAGCGAAGAGGACCTGTGGTTGTCTCTGCTCGAGCACATCGTGTTGCCAGTCGCGAGCGCATTCGAGCCCGAATTGGTGCTCGTCTCCGCCGGCTTCGATGCCCACCGCGCCGATCCCTTGGCGGGCCTGTGCCTGGAGACTGGCTCCTTCGGCGAGATGACCCGGCACGTACGTGACATGGCCCGCGGTTTGGGCGCGCCGCTCGGGGCGGTCATGGAGGGCGGCTACGCGCCGGAGGTCATGGCCGAATGCGTGATCGAGACACTGCAAGCTCTCGGCGACTCACGGCAAGCGCGCTCTGCCACCCCCGAGCCCCTGCTCACCTCACGCGCTGCTGCCCAGGTCGGCCGCTACTGGCCGCTATGAGTCTTTGATCAGCCCGCGTTTGAGCGCATAGCCGACCAGCTCCGCGCGCGAGGACAGGTTGAGCTTCTGCTGAATATGGGCCCGGTGGGTCTCCACTGTGCGCACCGACAAAAACAACTGCTCGGCGATCTCGGCGTTAGTGTGGCCCAAGGCGATCAATCGCAGCACATCGACCTCGCGCTCGCTTAGATCGTCCGGTGGGCCGGGCGTCGGCTCTGAGGCTAGGCGCGCGCCGAGACGCGGATTGAGGTAACTCTCCCCGCGCGCGGCTCGGCGTACCGCCTCTACCAACTCGTCGTCGGCGGCCTCCTTGAGCACATATCCGATTGCTCCCGCGCTGAGCGCGTGACGAGCGAACGCTGGCTCTTGTTGCATCGTTAGCACCACGATCTCAGTTTCGGGGCTGTTCTTGCGGATCTTGGGGATCGCCTCCAAGCTGGAGCCGCCGGGCATGTTCAGGTCGAGCACGAGCACCGCCGGATGGTGTCCGCGCACGTAGCGCTCCGCGCCTTCAACGTCGCCGGCCTCGGCCACGACCTCGAAATCGCTCTCGGTTTCCAACAGCAGGCGCAACCCGCTGCGCACGACCGCGTGGTCGTCTGCCAAGACGATATGGATCGTCCCCTCTGGGCTCATCGTCTGAATCCTAGAGTGCTTATATGCCTTCGCCTGGCAGGAACTCGTTTGTGAAAGGCGGCAGGGCGGCGCCGTTGGGATTGGATTTGATGAGTTTGTGTGCGTACATCCAGCTGGAGAACGCCGCCCAAGCTGAAGGGTCCTGCCAGCCGTAGGGCTTTTCGTGGTTAGCCGGGGTCATCGCCGGTAGCGTGGCCGCGATCGAGGCTAGCTGCAGCTTGCTCTGTGCCGAAGGGTTGGCCTTCACGATCAGCTCCGCGGCCGCGGCCGGGTTGGCCTTGACCTGCTTCTGTCCTTGGGTGAGCCCCTGTAGGAAGGCTCTCAATTCCTGTCCGCGCTTGCCTGCCTCGTCTTCGCGTACGACCAGGATCAGCTCGTTGTAGGTGGGCACCCCAGCGTGGTCGATCGGGATCACTACCGGCTTCTTGCCCATCTGGCGCAGTTGGATCGCCTCGTAGTTCCAGTAGCCGCCGAGTGTGGCCGCGACCTTGCCTGAGAGCATCGAGCCGACCAGGTTGAAGCCCACGTCGCTTTCAGTGACCGAGGCGGGGTTGACGCCCGAGGCCTGCAGGGCGGTGTGCAGCTCGGCGGCCTGGTAGGGGATGCCGGCCGTACCCACGCGCTTGCCCGCCAGGTCCGCCACCTTGTTCACATGGGCGCCCGGCAGCGCGATGATCGAGGTCAGTGGGCGCTGCACGATTGCGCCGATCGAGACCACTTTCAGCCCTTGGTCGCGCGCGAGCAGAAGCTCGGGCTCATAGGAGATCGCCATGTCCACCTTGCCGGCCGCCAGCAGCCTCAATGGTTCGGCCGTTTCGCTGGGCACGACCGGTTTGACGTCGAGGCCGGCCTTAGCGAAGTCGCCATCGGCGATCGCTGTGTAGAGCGGCGCGTGGTCGGCATTAGGGAACCAATCGAGCATCACTGAGAAGGGCGTCGTGCTCGGCGCCGAGACGACATCCTGCTTGGAGCCGCAGGCCGAGATGGCAAGCAAGCAGGCGACGGCGAGCAGTGGCACGAGCGTGTGGCGAACTCTCAATGGATCTCTCCTCTTGGCTTTTGTGCCCAGGGCGCGAGCACACGCTCGGCCAGGGCCAGGGTGTAGAAGCAGGCGATCGCGAACACGAACAGCACGACCGCCGCCGCATAAGCTCTGGGGGTCTGGAGCGCGTTGATGTCTGCGTTGATCTGGTGGCCGAGACCGGCGTAGGGACCGGTGGTGGCGGTCGAGGTCTCGGCGATGTAGGCCCCGATCACGCCAACCGCCAAAGCGATGCGGGCGCCGCTGAGGGCGGCCGGGATGGCCGCTGGTAGCTCGCCGAAGCGCAGCGCTTGCCAGCGCGAGGCGCCGAGCGTCCGCAACAGCTTGAGCTGGTCGGGGTCGACTGAGGCCAGGCCGTCCACGGTCGTGACCACGACCGGGAAGAAGCAGATCAACACGATCACGAACAGCTTGGGCAGAACGCCGAAACCCCACCAGAACACGAGCAAGACGCCGATCAGGGCGATCGGCACCGCTTGGGAGCCGACGGCCAAGGGGTAGACGGCGCGGCGCAACAGGGGGGAGAGGTGGATCAGCACACCCAGCACGAAGCCGAGCAGAAGCGCCAACAGCACTCCGAGGCCGACCTCTTGGGCGGTCAATTCCAGGTTGGCTGTCAGCAGGCCCGCGTTGTCCCACGCTTCGGCGGCGACTTCGTGCGGCGCGGGCAGCACGATCGAGCTGACCGAACCCAGGTCCGCGTACAGCTCCCAAGCGCCCAGGAGAGCAAGCGCCAGCAGGGCCGCGGGAAGGCCGCGGACGATGCGCTCGACTATTACGCGACGGGGCGCCCTATGCGCGCGCGGGGGTGTGGCCTGCTCGGGACTCATCGTTCACCGTTTTCCCGATGCGCCCATATGGAGGGCTTGGAGGGCCTGCTCGCGCAGAGCGACTACCGCAGGATCCGTGCGGGTGCGGGGTCGCGGCAGCTCGACGCTGCAGCTCGGCGACGACCCGGCCGGGGCGAGCTGACAGCACCGCGACCCTGTCGGCCAGCACGATCGCCTCCTCGACGTCGTGGGTCACCAGCACGACCGTCCTTGGCTCGCGCACCAGCGCGCCGGTCAGCCATTCCTGCATCTCCTGCCTGGTGATCGCGTCGAGCGCCCCGAACGGCTCGTCCAGGCACAGCACCGCCTTGCCGGACAGCAAGGTCCGCACGAACGCCACCCTTTGGCGCATTCCACCCGACAGCTCGTGCGGTCGGGCCCGCTCGAAGCCGCCCAGGCCAAGCTCCTCGAAAAGCTCTGCCCCGCGCGCGCGCGCCCGCGCGCGCGAGTCACCCGCTATGCGCAATGCCAAGCGCGGCGTTGTCGACCGCGCTCAGCCAAGGCAGCAACAGGTCGCGCTGGGGCATCAGCACAGCCGGCTCGCCCACGATCGTGCCCGCGTCGGGTCTTTGTAGCCCGCAAATCAGCTCCAGCAGCGTCGTCTTGCCACAGCCGCTCGGGCCCACCACCGCCAGCACCGAGCCGCGCGGGGCGCTCAAGGAAACGTCCTGCAACGCCTGCACCTTGGCGCCGCGGCCATCCTTGTAGGCGCGGCCGACGCTTTGGAGGCCAACCCCGTTGACTCGCACCGTGCGGCTGTTGCGTATGGCCTTCACGGGACTCGGTCTGCGTCTGCACTGCGCTCCCTCCGCGGGCATTACCCCACAGGTTCGAAGGGTCGGCGCCGGATCATGCGCGCCATCTCAGCCGGCTTCACGCCAGCTCCCCTGTTGTCGCTATCGATGCTAGCGCGGGGCGACGATCACGGGACGCGTGAGCGCCTTGACGAAGTCCTCGAGCTGGGCGGTCGTCCAGCACTCGAACGCAGTGCAGTACTCCTCGTAGGCTGCGATCACCGAGTCGCCGTAGTTCCAGTACAGGCGCGGCTCCGGGTTCAGCCAGAAGGTCCGCCCGCGCGCGCCGGCGACTTGGCCGAACAGGTCGGCGCGGGGATCGCGGCCGTTGGTGCGCGCGTCGCCCAAGACGATCACGGTCGCGCGAGGGTTCATGTCGTCCTGGATCAGCTCCAAGAGCTCCATCCAAACACGCCCATAGTCGGTGTAGCCGGAAATGTCGGCCACGCCCGCGTCGTTTGAGATCCGCTCGGACACCGCTTTGAAGTCGCGCTCGTGCTCGAACACGTCGGTCACCTCGCTGATCCGCTCGATGAACACGAAAGAGCGCATCTTGCGAAACGAGTCGTGCAACGCGTGCAGGACCGACAGAAAGAAGACAGAGGCCGAAGTCACGCTGGTCGAGACATCGCACAGCACATAGATCTCCGGGCGCTTGGGGCGGCGCGGGCGAAAGCGCAACTCGACCGGCACGCCGCCCGTCTGTAGGGAGGCCCGCATCGTGCGCCTGACGTCCACGTGGGCGTGGCGGCGATGGCCTCGGTTCTGCTTGCCCTGGGTAGCCAGGCGTCGGCGCAGCTGCACGACCACACGGTGCACCGCGGCTAGATCCGCCAGGGGACCGGAGGGTAGGGCGCGGTCAAGCTCGCCCAAAGGTCGCGCGGGCGGCAGTCGTCCAGAGCGCTGTACCTGGGTGCGTTCCAGCTCACGCCGCATCAGGGCCTCGAAGCGACGCAACGCATCGCGGGGAACCCCGTCGCGGCGCGGGTCGTCCTCGGGCAGCTCCGGCTGGGGCTCGGCCCGCAAGCCGAGGGCGCGTCTGATGCGCTGCACGTCCACGCCGATCACGCCCGAGCCCTGCTCGGCCTGGCCGAAAGTGGCGATCGCCATGCGCGCCAGGTCTCGCATCGTGCCCTCCGCGCCGTCGCGCAGGGCTTCGGCGATCTGGCGGCGCAGGGCGTCAAGTTCGTTTTCGGAAAGGTCGCTCAGGTCGAATGCCGAGGAGCCGGTTTCCTGGACGCCCTGGCGCACCGACTCGATCTCGACGGCCCTGAAGAAGAAGCGATCGAAGACCAACTCGTACGTACGTCGATCCTCTTGACTCTTGGCCAAGGTGGCAGCGAGCGCCTCCCTGAACTCGCCTTGCGAGGTCCACGGGATCTCGCGCAACACGGCAAACGCGTCGAGTAGCTCCGAGGTTCCGACCGCCACGCCCTCGGCGCGCAGTTGCTCGCCCAGTTCGAGCAGGCGTGCCGCCATTCCTTCGGGTGGCACGAGGCTGGAGGGCGCGGCGTCTCCCCGGGCGCTCGCGCGAGCGGGTGCGGGGTTCGGATCGGGAGGTTCAGGCGGCGGCATCCACCTGCGATGACGACGCGGCGGTCTCGGCCAGCTTCAGACCCACCCGCTCGGCGACTATGTCCATGTCGGTGCGATGCTTGACGATCACCGACATAGTTTCGTTGAACGTGGCCGCGTCGATGTCCTTGGCGCCCAGCAACAGCAGGGCGCGCGCCCAGTCGATCGACTCGGCGATCGAAGGCGGCTTCTTGAGGTCCAGCTCGCGGACCATGCCCACGACCTCCACTAGCCGTCGCGCGATCGCGTCCGACAGATCGGGCGCGTGCAGCTTGACGATCGCCAGCTCGTGCTCCAAGCAGGGATAGTCGAACCATAGGTACAGGCAGCGGCGCTTCAAGGCCTCGGTCAGCTCGCGTGAGTTGTTGGAGGTGAGCAACACGACCGGGTGGGTTTTGGAGCTGACCCGGCCCAGCTCGGGGATCGAGATCTGGAAGTCGGACAGGACCTCGAGCAACATCGCCTCGAACTCCTGGTCTGTCTTGTCGATCTCGTCGATCAACAGCACGACCGGCTGCTCGGAGGCGATCGCGCTCATCAAGGGTCGGGCGAGCAGGAACTCCTCGCCGAAGATGTCCTCCTGTACGGCCTCCCAGCCGGTGCCGCTGGCCTCGGCCTGGATGCGCAGTAGTTGCTTGCGGTAGTTCCACTCATACAGCGCCTTGGCCTCGTCCAGACCCTCGTAGCACTGCAGGCGGATCAGCTCGCGGTCGAGATAGCGCGCGAGCGCCTTGGCCAGCTCGGTCTTGCCGACCCCGGCCGGTCCCTCTACGAGTACGGGCTTACCCAGCTTTGTCGCCAGGTAGGCCACGAGCGCGGCCGACTCGCTCGGCAGGTAGCCGACCTCGCTCAGGCCTTGCGCGACCTCGGCCGATGACGTGGGTCCCTCAGGGGGCATCGTCGGGGGAATGATAGGGCCCGTCCCCGGATGGGGGCTGGTCCTCGAAGGACAGCTGCTCGGAGGGCTTGGGGGGGAAGCGAGGACGCTTGGGTGCGCTTGAACCTCTGGACCCGGCCCGTGCCGGTCGCGCCGGCGTGGTGGTTGCGGGAGGGGCCTCGGGGGAGGGGCGAAGATCGGGCGTGCGTACTGGCGCTTGGGTGCCGTGCGTCGGTCCGGGTTCGGCGTCGGTCCGGGTCTGGTCTGGGCGTGCGGGAACGGGTGCCGCGCGCTCTTGGCGTCGGGGCGAGGGGGCGACGACCGTGATGTCCTCTCCGAGAACGGTTGTGTCTTCTATGTGGACTGTTATGTCCTCTCCAAGGGTTGCCCTGCGCCTGCGCGCGCGCAGGGGGGTCTCGGGCGTGCTTGTGGCGCGCATCCGCCAGCCCGCGTATGTGAGTGCCCCGGACGCGACGAAGGCGAGGAAGAAGCCCCACTGGATCCCCACCGGGTAGCCATGGCCGGCGGGCCTGCTGAAGACCCTGTAGAAGATCAGGAGCGTGGCCCAGCCGCCGGCCACCATGACGACGGCTCCGTCGGAGCCGGGCATGTGGAAGTCCTTGCGCTCGGCTCTCGCGAACAGGAGTGCGATCACGCCGGCGGCGACCAGGAAGACGGCGGCCTCGACGAAGGACACGTCGCCGAAGGCGCTGATCGAGCTGGAGTTGATCGCGCCCGTCTTGCGGTCAAGCGACTGCAGCTCATACCACGGCAGGAACATGGTCACGAGCAAGGCCAAGGCCGCCACCGAAGCGATGCGCTGCTCGGGCGCAAGGGCGCCCCAGGCGCGCGCTATGCGCGTCATGCGCGCCTGCCCCCATGGGGGCCATTTGGGGCTTCGCGGAGCATGGATCAATTGTATGGCGCGCCCCAGCGACAGCCGCCAGGAGGGCGGGTCCGGCACGCGGGCGAGGCCGGCGCCGGTCCGGTATGAGGACGAGCTCAGCATCGGTCCGGTACAAGGGTGACGTCGGCGCCGGTCTCATGACACAAGCGCCGGGGAGGCAGCAAGCGCCAGCCGCCGAGCATCCCGTAAATAGGGACGTTCCTCCCGATCAAGAAAAAGTTTGCAGGGGGGTTGACTTTTGCTGTCGTTCGGGTATAAGGTTGTATACGTAGTGGCATCCCCCCTGGGGGGCGTCGTACCCTGAGAGGGTACAAGTCGAAAATAGGTCTGGTTCGGGTTGCCTTCGCAGGTTTACCTGCAGGAACCAGTTTGGGGTTCATCGGAGAGGGAGCCGGGTCGCTTCTATGAGGGAGCCAGAGTTTCGCATGCAGTTTCATGGGCATAGCGTGGATGCGTTTCCATGCGCCGCTGGACGGTCCGTAATAGGACGCGTCAGCGTCGCTGACGCGTCTCTCTCTCTCTCTCTCTCTCTCTTGGCCGGGCCGGCACACAACTAGCCACCGGTCGACTCGATCGCTTCGCCGGGTCGAGTGCTCGGCTCGGTCATCTTTGCCCCGAAGGGGTCGTGCGTGTAGCACGCGTGCGTTCGGTTTCTCTTTTGTCTGCCGTCACGGGCGAGCTGCCCGCGATGGCCTTGTGCTGCCCGCGTGCGGGTGGATTTCGCGTGGGTCTCTCTAAGAGGGGATGGTATCGATGAATGTTCGCCGGCTGTTGTCTGGAAATCGGGTCGTCGTGGTGTGCGTGACCTTCTTCTGTCTTTTGGGATGGACTGCCGCCGCTCAGGCGGCGGCGCCCCCAGTCATCGAAGGCGAGTCTGTTGATGACGTCATACTTGACGCCGCTACGTTGCAAGCACGGTTGAATCCTGAAGGCTCTGAAACGACCTACAGCTTTGAATATGGGAGGAGTACCGCATACGGTTCGACCGCGCCGATTCCCTACGAACTCATCGGGTCTGGTACGAGTGCCGAGACCGTCGAAGCACGAATCAAAGGATTGACTGCTGGCACCACCTATCACTACCGAGTGCTGGCCACGAGTGGCGGGGTCACGGTCTACGGAGGGGACAAGTCCTTCCGCACGTTCACGGTCGCGCCGTCGAGCCTTCCCGACGAACGCGCGTATGAACTCGTC
The DNA here is from genome assembly GCA_963726465.1 of uncultured Solirubrobacterales bacterium. Classification (GTDB taxonomy): domain Bacteria; phylum Actinomycetota; class Thermoleophilia; order Solirubrobacterales; family Solirubrobacteraceae; genus Palsa-744. The sequence goes on along the minus strand of CAVSCQ010000028.1, from coordinate 10,702 downwards.
TCGCCGCCGAACAAGAATGGCGGGGAGATCGATGACGGCGTAATCGCGGGTGACGTCGCGGTTCCGCTGCAGGCCTCAGAAGACGGAAGTGCTGTCACATATGCGTCGGTAACGTCGTTCGAAGCCGTCCCGGGCGAAGCGAAGGGCTCTGCCGCGGCATCCAGCTACATTTCGAGACGCAATTTGAACGGATGGGTCACGCAGAACGTCACACCTCCATTTGGGCTGCCTCACGCGGCTGACGCGCTCAACGTCCAGTCGAGCACGATCGAGGGGATGACGCCGGATCTCTCCAGCGACTTCTATGTATCGGACTCTGGCTCGTTGCCGGGAGCCTTCCCGGGCTACATGATGCCTTACCTCCAGAACAACTTGACCGGTGTTGTCGAGCCGCTCTCATCCGTACGACCGCCAAACCACGAACCGTTTCCATCGCCGTTCCAAGAGTTCGACCCGGTCTTTGCCGGGGAGTCGAACGACGCCAGCCACGTCATCTTCTCGGCCAACGACACGCTGACACCGGAAGCCACCGGGGAAGAATCAAATCTTTACGAGTGGATTGATGGTCATCTGAGCCTCGTGAACATTCTCCCGGATGGAAGCGCGGTCTCGAGCGAAAAGAAACTGGCCTTTGGCATGGCCAAATTCGTCGAACGCGTAGACCTGGATCATGCGATCTCGACGGACGGCTCGCGTGTCTTTTGGACCGATGAAAACGACGAGAAGCTGTTCGCGCGAGTCAACGGCACGAGCACCATTCTCATCTCGGGCTCGCAAAAGACGAACGGATCCGGTCCTGGAGGCACAGATCCCCTGGGGACCGAGTTGCCGGTCTATCAGACCGCCAGCGCAGACGGCTCCTACGTGTTTTTCACGAGCACGGAGGAGTTGACCAACGACTCAAACACCGGCGACGCGGCCAGTTGCGCGCCGCTGCAAGGCGATTGCGCCGCGGATCTTTACCGCTACGACATGCAAACCGGCCAACTGGCCGATCTCACGGCGGACGCGGCCGACACGACGGGCGGTGGTGTCTGGGGAGTTCTCGGAAGTAGCGAAGATGGCTCATATGTCTATTTCGTGGCTAACGGCGCACTGGCGTCTGGCGCTACGCCAGGCAACTGCTCCCAGGCCGAAGGTGGTGGTTTCTGCAATCTCTACGTGTGGCACGAAGGCTCCGGAACCAGTTTCATCACAAGGTTGTCACAAGCATCTCTGGGCTCGGGTCCGTTGGTTGGCGGAATGGCCCAGAAACCATTCAATGCGATATCCTCGGAAAACCTCGAACTCAGAACCTCACGTATCAGTCCCAACGGGCGGTTCATGGCCTTCCAGTCAGAACAGAGCCTGACGGGGTACGACAATACTCTCGCTGACGGTTCTCATTGCTCCGGGCCAGACTACTTCTACGGGACCGAAGTCTCTCCCGCATGTCCTGAGGTATTCCTCTACGAAGCGGACTCCAACCATTTGACATGCGCTTCTTGCAACCCGACGGGTGGCCGTCCGATCGGGCCGTCCGTCCTGCCCTTCCGCGTCGGTGCGAACGCGGGTCACGCCCTCAGGCACAGCATCGGCGGCTCAGGCTGGATGACTGAGGTCTACCAGCAGCGCTACCTTGGCGACAGCGGACGATTGTTCTTCAACACGGTCGATGCCCTTTCGCCTGGTGACACGAACGGTCAGGGCGACGTGTATGAGTACGAGAATGGCGAAGCGCGTCTGATCTCCGGAGGCTTCGGCGGCGAAGCGTCGGTGTTCTTCGACGCGGAGCTCGAGCGGCGACGACGTGTTCTTCCTTACGCGCGACCAGCTGACATCTCAGGACCGGGACGAGGCGGTTGACCTGTATGACGCGCGCGTTGGGGCTCCGCAGAATCTTGCGAGTCCACCTCCGTGTGCGAGCAGCGACGCCTGTAAGCCGGGTCCCACGCCCCAACCGGCGGCATTCGGGGCGCCCGCGAGCGCGACGTTCTCGGGCGCGGGCAATTCGGTGCAGTTGTCGTCGCCCACGACGACCGTCAAGCACAGGGGTGCCACAAAGCCTCGTAAGCGAAAGACAAAGCCAAAGAAGAAGAAAGCAAGGAAGAGCAAGAGGAAGACCAAGAAGTCCCACAAGTCCAACGGACAGGCGAGCAACAGGAGGAAGCGATGACCCGGCGATTTGGTTCAGCTGGAGGTACGTGGTTGGCGGCGCTGCTCGCTGGTGTCCTGCTGCTGCTCGTGGGCGTTTCCTCGGCGTCGGCGAGCAGGCCGGGGTGGGCCCTTGAAGCGGTGTCCGAGCCAACTATTTTCACCCAGGCCGACAACGCCTCCGGCGCTGATCAGTATGTGATCACGCTGACCAACCGAGGTGGCGCTCCAACAGATGGAAGCCCTATCACGGTCGTCGACAGTCTGCCGTCGGGGTTCACCGTAAATCCTTCCGGTGCTTTCGGAGAAGGGGTGTTTGGCGACGCGGCCTATGCCCCAGGTAGCAACGTCATATGCGGTAAATCGCTGCCCGTGACGTGTACCATCACGGGCACGCTTCCACCGGAATCCTTCGTGACGATCTTTGTGGGCGTCACGGTGCCCGTCGATGCGCCTTCGAGCATTACCAGTACGGTCAACGTCTCCGGAGGCGGTACGCCTGCTGCCTCGATCAGCACCCAGGCTGCGGTTGGCGGGGGTCGCTCCAGCTTTGGGCTTCAGCGATTCGACGAGTGGACGACCGGTGAAGACGGCCTGCCCGCAACGCAAGCTGGAAGCCATCCTTACAAGGTCACGGCAAGCTTCAATCTAAATACGGTGAATGGTAAGGAATTCGAATGGCTCAGCGCGGGTGGAGACATCAAGGACGTGCATGTTGCCATGCCGCCCGGTCTTGTGGGTGACCCCGATGCTGTGCCTCAATGCACGCAACAGCAGTTCCATACTCGTACTGACAAAGGGCCTGACCAGATATCTTGTCCTGACGACTCGGCAGTCGGCGTAGTACGGTTGATGTTTGAAGGAGAGGGTGGCACTTACTATCCTGTCTACAATCTCGTCCCGTCGCCCGGCGTGGCGGCGAGCTTCGGCTTCAGCGTCGCCGGAGTTCCTCTTGTGCTGAACGCGTCGGTGAAGACGGGTGGTGACTATGGCGTGCAGATCGACGCTCCCAATATCATCCAGTTCCTCCCCTTGACCGGCAGCTATTTCACATTTTGGGGTGTGCCAGGCGATTCGAGTCACGATCAGTTGCGTGGGCACTGCGCAAATATCCAGCTCCCCGGGGGATGCCCCAGTGGTCTACCGCTTCCGCTCAAGCCGTTCCTCACACAGCCCACCGGGTGCTTGGGCCCGCAGACCACCACCGGGAGCGTCGATTCGTGGAATGCTCCTGGTCAGTGGTCATCGGCCGAATCGATTAGTCATGATAATAATGGCGCTCCGCTGGGACTCGATGGTTGTGGGCGTATGGACTTCAACCCGCAGATCAGTGTCGCGCCAGACGGCCAGGCAGCCAGCACTCCGAGTGGCCTGACCGTGGACGTGCACGTTCCACAGGAACGACTGCTCGTCGCCACGTCGCTTGCCGAGCCTGCGGTGAAGGACACCAGCGTCGCATTGCCCGCCGGTGTCGTGCTCAATCCGGCTGCTGCGGACGGGTTGCAGTCATGCTCTACCGGCCAGGTCGGCTACCAAGGGCAAGAACCAGGTTCGGGAACGTTGTTGTTCTCCGGTGCTGAAGTATCATGTCCTGACGCCTCGAAGATCGGGACGGTAGAAATTGAAACGCCGCTGTTGCCCAACAAGCTGGTCGGCGCGGCCTATCTCGCGACACAAAACGAAAATCCGTTCGGCTCGCTGGTCGCGATGTACCTGATCGCCAAGGACCCCGTCTCCGGCGTGCTCATCAAGCTCGCGGGTCAGGTCTCGCCGGATCCGGTGACTGGGCAGCTGGTGTCCACATTCGAGAACACGCCGCAGTTGCCGTTCAGCGATCTGCGCCTGAACTTCTTTGGCACCGCGCGTGCGCCATTGGGTACCCCCGCTTTGTGCGGCACATATACGACGAGTACCTCCATCGCGCCGTGGTCGGGCACCGAAGCCGCCACACCGTCCTCCAGCTTTCAGATCACCTCCGGTCCCAACGGCGCTGGCTGTGCGAACCCGTTGCCGTTCTCCCCGTCGCTGACGGCCGGCTCGACGAACATCCAGGCAGGCTCGTTTAGCCCCTTCACGATGACCATGTCCAGGGAAGACGGCAACCAGGGATTGAAGGCGATCCAACTGCACATGCCCCCGGGGTTGTTGGGGACACTCTCCAATGTCAAGCTCTGCGGTGAACCGCAGGCGGACGCGGGCACATGTGGCCCGGAAAGCCTGATCGGGCACACGATCGTGAGTGTCGGCCTGGGCGGCGATCCATATTCGGTCAAGGGAGGGCAGGTCTTCATCACGGGACCCTATGAGGGCGCGCCCTACGGTCTCTCGATAGTCAATCCAGCGAACGCCGGCCCGTTTCATCTCGGCAACGTGATCGTACGGGCAAAGATCGAAGTCGATCCGCACACGGCGGTACTCACGATCACCACCGACAGCTCCGGTCCATACGCGATTCCGCGCATTCTCGACGGGATTCCGTTGCAGATTCAGCACGTCAACGTCAGCATCGATCGTGAAAAGTTCACGTTCAATCCAACCAACTGCGACAAACAACAGATCACGGGCAGCCTCACAAGCGACGAAGGCGCCAGCGCCGCGCTTGCCGTCCCCTTTCAGGTGACCAATTGCGCGACGCTCGCGTTCAAACCGAAGCTCACCGCGACAACCTCAGGCAAGACCTCGCGGGCGAACGGCGCCAGCCTACACGTCAAGCTGACCTACCCCGAGGGGTCGTACGACGCCAACATCAGCAAGGTCAAGGTCGACCTGCCAAAGCAACTACCATCACGCCTCACCACACTGCAGAAGGCGTGTCTCGCCAAGACGTTCGAAACGAACCCGGCGGCCTGTCCGGCGGCGTCGATCGTGGGGCACGCCAAGGCAAGCACTCCGGTATTGCCTGTTCCATTGGAAGGGCCGGCCTACTTCGTCTCGCACGCGGGCGAAGAATTCCCCGCCTTGATTATCGTCCTGCAGGGCTACGGCACGACCGTGGACCTCGTCGGATCGACCTTCATCAACGGCAAGAACATCACGAGCAGTACCTTCAAGAGGGTTCCAGATGTGCCCGTCGGTTCGTTCGAATTGACGCTTCCGCAAGGCAAATATTCGGCGTTGGCGGCGACCGCCAACCTGTGTACGACCAAGCTCCAGATGCCCACGAGCTTCATCGGTCAGAACGGAGCCCAAATACACACGACCACGCCGATCGTGCCGAGTGGTTGTGCCAAGCACAAGAAGACGAAGAGCAAGCACAAGGCAAAAAACAAGCACAAGAAGAAATGAGATGGGAGACCGGCAACGGACGTCGTTGGTGTCGGCGCTCGCCGGGGGTCAATCCGGCGGTGATGGCATAGGACACGTACGCCCCGGCAAGCCCACCGGCAAAGGTCCCGGCGGACAACCCTTCGCGGAAGCCGAGCGGCACGCCGACGGGCACGAACAACTCTCCCAAATCCAGCGCGCACGCATCGTTGCCGCCATGACCGACGTGGCCTCCCAGCACGGGGTCGGCTACGCCACGGTCGCCCGTGTCGTGACTCGCTCTGGCGTTTCGCGGCGCACCTTCTACGAGCAGTTCCTTGACCGCGAAGACTGTTTCCTAGCGGCGTTCGATCAAGCGTTCGATCGGATCGCTGCGGTCGTGGTCCCCGCCTATCGTCAGCCCCCGAAGTGGCCGGAACGGGTGCGCCGCGGCCTGGCGGCCCTGCTCCAGTTCCTCGACCGCGAGCCCGCCCTGGCGCGCCTGGTCGTCGTGCAGGCTTTCGGCGCCGGTCCCAAGGTGCTCGAGCAGCGACGGCTCAGCCTCGCCCGGGTAGTCGCCCTAGTCGATCGAGAGGCGCGGGCGGTCAAGGCCGGCGAAGGTCCGCCGGCGCTCATAGGCGAAGGCGTCGTCGGCGGAGTGCTCTCCTTGATCCACGCGCGCCTCGTCTTCCCCGTGCTCGCAACTCAACTGGGGGCCTCGTCCTCTGCTCCCGGCCCACCGGACGCCTCCTCCGGTTCAGGCGAGGCGGGTTCACTCGTCGAATTGCTCAACCCCCTCGTCTCGATGATCGTCTCGCCCTATCTCGGGCCCGCCGCCGCCCGGCGCGAGTTGGAGCGTCCCGCTCCCGTCTCGCTCGATGGCGCATCCGGGATTGACTGCGCCCGCTCGGGGTCAAGGGACCCTCTACGCGAGCTGGACATGCGTCTCACCTACCGCACCGTTCGCGTGCTGCTAGCGATCGATGAGCTGGCCGAACCAGGAGTCCACCCCTCCAACCGCCGGGTAGCCGACGCCGCCGGTATCTCCGACCAGGGTCAGGTCTCCAAGCTGCTGGCGCGCCTGCGCCAGCTCGGCCTCATCGAGAACGTCGTGGAGCCGCGGGCCAAGGGCGAACCGAACGGCTGGATGCTTACCGAGCGCGGGCATGAGGTTCGCGCGGCGGTGTCGGTCTAGGCTCTGGTCGGTCTCGATCGCCCAGGCGCGTCGCTCCCAGTCAGTGCCGCGAAAGGCGATCCCCAGAAACAGGCGCGTGCTGCATTGCCTACAGCGCTGCAAGAGCTTGATTTGTTAGCGAATGCGCTAACATACTCGTATGGATGTCGTGGCGTCCACAGTCCCCGATCTGATCGGCGAGATTCGCCGTCGTAGTGGCCTGCACGCCGCCGAACTGGCGCGGCGAGCGGGGTTGACCAGGTCGGTCGTGAGCGCCTACGAGCATGGTCGTCGCCAGCCTGGCGTGGACGCGCTTGCCCGGTTGGCGTCTGCCGGCGGTCTTCAGTTGCGGCTCGGGCCGGTCCCGCCGCCGGTCGACCCGCAGCGCGCCGCCCACATCCTCGCTCAAGTTCTCGACCTGGCCGAGGCGCTTCCCGCGCGCAGGCCCGGACCGCTCGAATACCCCTCTCTCGCGCGTCTCGCGAGATGAGCCTGCTCGGCGAAAGACTGCTCGCCGTCCACGACTCGCTCACCGATGCGGCCCTGCCGCACGCCTTCGGCGGCGCGATCGCACTCGCCTACTGCACCGAAGAGCCCCGCGGCACGCGCGATCTCGACGTGAACGTGTTCGTCGATCCCGTGCGCGCCGAGGAGGCGCTGTCAGCGCTGCCGGCTGCCGTCGCGGTGAGCCCCGCCGATGTCGCAGCCGCGGCGAAGGACGGCCAGGTGCGGGTCTGGTGGGAGGACACCCCTGTCGATGTGTTCCTCGACATCCATCAGTTCCACGCCGAGGTCGCCCAGGACGTGCGCTCGGTGCCTTTTGAAGGCCGCACCATCCCAGTGCTCGACTGCACCGCCCTGGTGGTCTTCAAGGCCCTGTTCGATCGCACCAAGGACTGGGCGGATATCGAGGCGACCGTCGCCGCGGGAGCGTTGGAGGTTCCGCGTACCGTTTCATGGCTGGAGCGCATCCTCGGACCCGACAGCCCTGCCGTCGGCCGGCTGAAGTCGCTCGCGACCTAAGCCGACGTCGCGTCAAGCGTGCGTCTTGGTGGCCGCGCCCATGCGCTTGACCAGCAGTTTCGCGTCCTTCTCGGAGACCGTGCGCAGCTGACCTTGGAAGGCCAGCTTCCAGTGCTCGGCCGGCCACTTCTTGATGTGCTCCAGCTTAGTGGCCAGCGTTTCCGCCGGGATCCACTCGTCTTGCTCGAGCACGATCTCTGGCTCGGTCCGAAAGCGCCAAGGGTAGGCGTCGGCTTTGCCTGGCTTGCCCGGCCACAACTTGGTGCGGTCCTCGTAAATCTCACCCGTCACCTTGATCGAGCCCGCGAAAGACATCACCTTCGTCAGGTACAACACGATCCGATCGCCCGGCTCGATCTGAAGCGCCCGTGGCCGGTTGCGCTCCTTGATGCCGATCACCTCGAAGCCATGCGCCTTGGTGGCCTCGTGGTTTTCGGGGGAGGCGGTCAGGATCCAGGTTTGGGGGGCCGATGTTGGCATCGGAGCGATTGTATGACTTGTCGCGCGGGCGACCGGGACCCTTTGCGTAACCCCTAATAAGGCCTTCCCTTATTGGGGGTTGTATGATAAGCCCCAATAAGGAGGCCATATGTCGCGGGTTATTCGTCGTCGTTGGATCGCCAACTTCTCAGCACCGTCTCGCAAGGATCGCCGTGCGTGCGGGTACGAGGCATATGTGCCCGACTACTTGGTCTCTCGCGAGATCGCAATCGACGGTGAGGTCGCCGCGGACATTGCCGATGCCGAGACCGCGATCGCGCGCCTGAACGTGGAGGCATCGAGCCTCGTGGATACCGAGGTCCTTGCTCGCGTCCTGCTGCGCGCGGAGTCGGTCGCTTCCTCGAAGATCGAGGGTCTTCAGGTAGGAGCCCGTCGTCTGCTCCAAGCAGAAGCGGCATATGGTCTCGGTGAACGCTCGATCGACGTCACCGCCACCGAGGTCCTCGGCAACATCGACGCGATGGTCTTCGCGGTCCAGAACGTCGGGGTGGGCGATCCTGTCACCTTGGAGTTGCTGCTCGAGCTTCATCGACGCCTGTTGGCCGGCTCGCTCCAAGAGCGGCATGGCGGTCGTTTTCGAGAGGTGCAGAACTGGATTGGCGGCAGCGACTATCACCCGTGCGACGCCGCCTTCGTCCCGCCTCCGCCGGAGCTTGTCCCAGAACTCGTCGACGATCTGCTCGCGTTCTGCAACGGCGACTCGCTGCCGGCAGTGGTCCAAGCTGCGATCGCGCATGCCCAATTCGAGACTATCCATCCGTTCGTCGACGGCAACGGCAGAACTGGACGTGCACTCATCCACATGATTCTGCGCCGCCGAGGGCTTGCTCCCAGGGTGCTACCGCCGATTTCACTTGGTCTAGCTACATGGGCCAAGGACTATGTCGGCGGTCTTGCCGCCACTCGCTATCGTGGGCCTGCCGGTTCGCGTGAGGCCAACAAGGGCATGAACCTGTGGATGGCTCGCTTCGCCGGTGCGGCCAGCAGGGCCGTCGATGACGCGGCGTCATTCGAGCAGCGAGCGCTCGCGATCGAAACGGGGTGGCGGGAGCGGCTTGGCGGAGTGCGTGCGCGGTCCGCTGTCGATTTACTACTGAGAGTCCTTCCAGGGGCGCCTGTCGTGACGGTCAACAGCGCGGCCGAGCTGATCGGTAGGAGTTTCCGCCCGACGAACGAAGCGATCATGAGGCTCGTCGGCGCTTGCGTGCTCAAGCAGATCAGCGTCGCACGTCGTAACCGTGCATTCGAGGCCCCCGAGATAATCGCGGGCTTCACCGACCTTGAACGGCAGCTCGCGAGCCCCGGGGGGAACACACGTGTCTCACTGCCGGCGCGCCGAGTCCCACCGCGGACTTGAACCAAGGCATCTACAAAACGGGCTGCCGTCGCGCCACCGGCGAGATCCGCCCGCTTATCTCGACATCGGCGGCCCGGGCGCCTTTGGCCTTGCCTTTCGCAGCCGGCAGCACCGCGATCGCGCCGTCGGCCACTTCTTCGTTGCCGGACAGGTCCCTTGCTTTGATGACCACTGTGTAAAGGCCCGCCTTGGAGGGCGTCACCCACAGCAGCCTGGGCTTTCCGCCTTCCACCGTCGCGCCGTTCGTCCAAACAGTTTTTTCGCCGAGCTTGATGCTCATGCTTATGGTGGAGACCTTTGACAGCTTGATCTGCACGCCCGCCCGTTCGCTGGTCTTCAGGTTCTTGGTGAGCAGTTCGATCACCGGCGGCGTTTTCTCGTCTTCGCGGAACGCCTTGGCGGTCGTGCAGTAGATCGCATCGCCCGGGATCTGCCCCGTGGTCGGAGTGAGCGGCTCGCCCTTGCCCGTCTTTTCGCACAGGTGTTCCAAGAATTCGGCAAGTAGTTCGTGGTAATTGAGGTCCGATTCCGAGCTCTGGTCATACATCGACCAGGCGCCCGTGTTGTAGTGGGGCACCTCCGCGCGCGCCTCCGCGTCACCCGCCTCGAACAGTTCCTGGCCGACCGGGTCGCCGGTCAGCTTCGTGTATTCGTACAGGCCCACCAAGCTCTGGATGAAGCCGTTGAGGATGCGCTCGCTGGGCGCGTAGGTGTACTCCAGGTAGTGCGCCCCCGCTGCGGTCTTCACGCGCACGCCGGTCTGCGGGCCGGTCTTGAAGATCCCGAGCGCCTGTTGTGCCGCGGTCAGATACTGCGTTTCGTGCGTCTTCGACCAGGCCCGCGCCAGCACCTGCAGCGCCGTTCCCTGCGACAGGCCGCTGGTCCAAGGCGGCGAGCCGCCGTCGAACTGGAACATGTACTCCCACGCGATTCCGCCTGCGCGCTGGGTGGCCAGCGGGATCGCTTCGGCCAGCACTTCCTTCAGAGCCGTAGTGTCTTTGTCCAAGAAGTACCCGTTGGCCTCCCCGAAGGTGGCCAGCCACTGGATCTCGATGCCCTGGCCCGAGTAGTACTCCCAAACGAGCCTGCTGCCGGTGAAGCTCACGCGCTGATCGGCGCCCAACAAGCGTTCGGTAGTCCACCACTGCTTGTTGCGTTCGAGCGTCGTGAAGACGACCGGCAATCGCGAGGCGATCAGCTGTCCTTTGCTCGCCGTCGCTTCCACGTTCGCCATGACCGCGCCCAATTCGGCGGCGCGCGTGCCCGACAGT
>CAVSCQ010000027.1:0-4336 GCA_963726465.1 uncultured Solirubrobacterales bacterium | reverse complement strand
TAAGCCGACGATCTGGTCGCGTTGTGCCATTCCGGGCACGAAGCCGAGCAGGTCAAGGCGAGGCTCGCCAGCTGGCTGGCGCTCAGGGGCCTGGCCTTCAACGAGGACAAGACGCGCGTCGTCTCCCTCGACGAGGGCTTCGACTTCCTGGGGTTCAACGTCCGCCAGCAGTCCGGCAAGCTGCTGATCAAGCCGAGCAAGGCGGCCCAGAGACGGATCCGGGAGAGGCTCCGCACCGAGATGCGGTCCCTGCGGGGGGCCAACGCTCGGGCGGTGCTCAAACGGCTCAACCCGATCATCAGGGGGTGGGCCGCCTACTACCGGGGAGTGGTCTCCAGCGAGGTGTTCTCCGCGCTGGATGCCTACGAGTGGAAGCTCGCTTACAAATGGGCTTGCTTCACTCATCCGAACAAGCCGCCGTCCTGGGTTATCGCCCGGTACTTCGGTCAGTTCAACACGTCCAGGCGAGGCCAGTGGGTGTTCGGCGACCGCGAGAGCGGCGCCTACCTGCACAGGTTCGCCTGGACCAGGATCGTCCGACACCCAATGGTCAAGGGCGCGGCGTCCCCGGACGACCCCGCCCTGGCCGACTATTGGGCCAAGCGACGAAGCAAGGCGCCACCCCTGTCGATCGACACGACCAGCCTGCGGCTATTCGATGCCCAGCACGGCCGTTGTCGCAACTGCGGGGACTGGCTTCTGCCCGTCACCGATCGGCCACAGAGCCCACGCGAGTGGGAACGCTGGCAACTCGCCGCCCGCAAGACGATCATCCCGATCGCCATGCGAGTGGACGGCAAGCCGGACGAAACCGAACCCCGTCTCATACACGCCCATTGCCACGGCCAGCACAACGCCAACCGTGGCACGGCACCAGCACTTCTGCCCGCCCGCGAGCCCTCGAGGCTTGCTTGAGCCGGATGCGGTGAAAGCCGCCAGTCCGGTTCTGAGGGGGGCCGGGCGCAGCAATGCGCCCGGCCTACCCGGTGACGCTGAGCATCTGGTCAGGCTGTTGCTCGCGGGCAAGCTGCACGCGGTCAGGGTTCCGGGCGATGAAGAGGAGGCGCTGCGCGACCTGGTCCGCGCCCGGGAAGCGGTTCGCGTCGATCTGATGCGCTGCCGGCACCGGCTCTCGAAGCTGCTGCTGCGCCACGGGATCCGGTTCGACGACGGGCGTGCGTGGACTGACCGTCATCGCGACTGGCTGGCGACGGTCACGCTGGACTGGCCGGCGGCGCAGGCGACGATGCTCGACGCGCAGCGGCGCGATCGACGCGCTCACACATCGTCGCGACGCGGCTGGAGCGCGAGATCGTTGCGATGATCCCGGACTCCCCGTGGCGAGTCCAGGTCGGCCGGTTGCGCTGCCTGCGCGGTGTCGACACGCTGACCGCGGTCGGGCTGTGCGCCGAGATCGGCGACTTCGAGCGGTTCGCCCGCGCCGAGCAGCTGATGAGCTACATCGGCCTGGTCCCGTGCGAGATCACGACCGGGCAGCAGCGCCGGCTCGGAGCGATCACCAAGACCGGCTCCGGGCACGCCCGGCGGCTGCTGGTCGAGGCCGCCTGGCACTAGTGCGCCACGAGGCGCTCTGTTGTATCCCCGGCGCAGCCGGGACGAACTCGAAGGAAGGTTCGTGGGTCTGATGGCTAACCCGGATCCGAGAGGTGAACGGAACAATCGCATGCCAGCAAAGCGACGATCGGCCCAGGTGTCAGGGCCGAGGTGTTGTGGGACCCGCGTGATATGGCGAAAGCTGGATTGCCTGAATCCCAATCTCCAGATGATGCAAAGGCTCGTCCGCCGGAAAGACATCCGAGACCGGCGCCACGCCCTGCGACGGCATGGTAGTGCTGCTGTTGCAACCTTCGGGGCGGGGAGCGTTGCCCAATGAGGGCAATTCAAGGAGATGAGTGGGACGCCTACGTCACGCTCGGACGTACGACAGGGACGAACGTGGGATCAACCCTCGGGCTGCGAGGCCCAGGGTGACGGAGTGCTCGTAGTAGTCGTGGGAGCAACGACCCACCAAGGAGGACGGGAAAGCCGTCCACAGGGCGAAGGAGCACAGGTGACGGGACATCGAAGCGCCGCGAGGTATGCGTAATGCAGAACGCCGAAACGGTCCTGGATGTCCTCCGTGAACGCGGCAGGCGCGGCCTGCCGTGCGACGAGGTCTATCGACAACTGTTTAACCCGCAGCTGTATTTGCTGGCCTACGGGCGCATCTATTCCAACAAGGGGGCGATGACGCCCGGTCCCGACGCGGAAACCGCGGACGGCATGACCATGGCCAAGATCGAGCGCATCATTGACGCTGTGCGTCACGAGCGCTACCGGTTTCGGCCCGTCCGGCGGCACTACATCCCGAAGAAGGATGGGAGAAAGCGGCCGCTGGGTCTGCCGTCGTGGTCGGACAAGCTGCTCGGCGAAGTGATCCGCCTGCTGTTGGAGGCGTATTACGAGCCGCAGTTCTCCGAGCACTCTCACGGCTACCGGCCCGGCCGGGGTTGCCACACCGCCCTGGGCGAGGTGGCGAGAACCTGGACCGGGACCAGCTGGTTTATCGAGGGCGACATCTCCCAGTGCTTCGACCGGCTCGATTCCCGGGTCATGCTCGACGCGCTGGGCGAGAAGATCCACGACAATCGGCTGCTTCGGCTGGTCGGTCAGATGCTGCCGGCCGGGTATCTGGAGGACTGGGTGTGGAACGCCACGCTCAGCGGCGTGCCGCAGGGCGGGGTCCTCTCCCCGTGCCTGTCTAACATCTACCTGGACCGGCTGGACAAGTTCGTCGAGACGATCCTGATGCCGGAATACAACCGAGGGGCGCTCAGGAAACACAATCCTGAGTACCAGAGGGTGCAGTGGGCGGTCACTCGTGCCCGCCACCGTGGCGATGATGCTGCGGTGCGGGAGCTGCGCAAGCAGCAACGCGGTCTTCCCAGCCTGGATCCACACGATCCTGGCTACCGGCGGCTGCGGTACGTGAGATACGCAGACGACATCCTGCTCGGGTTCACCGGACCAAAGGCCGAAGCCGAGGAGATCAAACGTCGCCTCGCCCAGTTCCTGCACGACGAGCTCGCGCTGGAGCTGTCCGAGACAAAGACGCTGATCACCCACGCCCGCACCAGCGCGGCGCGGTTCCTCGGCTACGAGATCATCACCCAGTACGACAACCGCAAGCAGACCGCTGGCCGCAGGTCGGTCAACGGTCAGATCCGGCTGCGCGTGCCGGTGGATGTGATTAAGGCCAAGTGCTCCCGATACACGCAAGGCGGCAAGCCCGCCGACCGACCCGAGTTGATGAACGAGCCGGACCACACGATCATCAACTGCTTCGGAGCGGAGTACCGGGGGATCGTCCAGTACTACCTACTCGCCGGCGATGTCTACCGACTCGACCGGCTGCACTGGGTGATGCAGACCTCGCTGCTCAAGACGCTAGCCGGCAAGTACGGCTCGACGGTCACGACCATGGCCCGCAGGTACAAGGCCACGATCGAGACGCCGCACGGGCAACACAAGTGCCTGCAAGCCAGCGTTGAGCGCGGCCAGGGACGCAAACGACTGGTCGCAACGTTCGGTGGTATCCCGCTCAGACGGCAGAAGCACGCGGCCCTCAGAGACCGCGCGCCAGTCCCGGCCGCCGCCCCTGGCAAAGAGCTGATCGATCGGCTCCGCGCTGGACGGTGCGAGATCTGCAGGCAACCGGATCAAGTGCAAGTGCACCAGATCCGCAAGCTCTCAGACCTCGAAAAGCCAGGGCAGCCAGACCAACCCGAATGGGCCAGGATCATGCTCAAGCGGCGACGCAAAACCCTCGTGGTCTGCGCCACCTGCCACGCCACGATCCACCCCGGGAGGCCAACCGCGTCAATCACGAAATAGTCGCTGGAGAGCCCGGTGATCGGAAACGGTCACGCCGGGTTCGGGAGGGCGGCGTCGGAGAAGGACCCGCAAGGGCACCTCGCCGACGTCGTACCTCGACCCGCAAGCGGCCGGCGATCGGCAAGGCACTCGGCGACCGTCAAGCCAACCAGCCACCCGAGGCGATCGCGGTTGCCTGGAGCGCCCAGCGACGATTGCACCGCACCTGGACACGACTCGAAGCCCGCGCCAAGCGCCGCACGATCATCGCGATCGCCGCCGCCCGCGAACTCGCCGGCTTCTGCTGGGCGATCACCCAAATCGAATGAACAGTCGTCCCCACCGACATCGCCAATCCCGTCGGCTGGGTCGGTGGCGGCCCGGCAACGCGCGGGGAACCCGCGGCGGAACTATGAGCAACCCACCTCTCCCAGAGCCGGGCCACGCCCGATGCTAGACCCTA
>CAVSCQ010000026.1:0-8800 GCA_963726465.1 uncultured Solirubrobacterales bacterium | reverse complement strand
CGTTGCAGGCATGCGCGGGTGACTGCTCGTTCCAATTGGGCCCCCGACGTCAAGCAGCAGTCCGCCAGCCGCGGCGGGGCGCGCGCGCCGGCGGGACCTACACCGCGTCGTCCCGCCGTGGCAAGCCGCCGTGCTCAGGCCGCAAGCGTGATGCTCTTGCCTCGGTCGTTCAGCGAGTCGTAGAGGTTCCGGTACTCGCGCATGCTGAAGTCGAAGGTGGCGTGCAGAATGGCCTTCGCCCCACTGCTCTGGTGGTTGCCCCCGTCCGAGCGGCCGCGGAAGGCCTGGGCGATGTGGGGACGCGAGGCTCGGTATCCGCATCGGTCGCTCATAGCCCGAGACTGGGTTTACAGCAGCCGGCTGTCAAGAACGCGGCCGTATGGCGCGACGGGGTCTCCGATCTAACGCGGGTGGGCGAGGCATCCCAAGCTTGCGTTGACGCCCGACCACGAAAGGAACCGCATGCTCACCGACAACTCAGTCGAGCCCGCCGTGGGCTATCGGCGGCTCGCCGCATTCTGCCTGCTGGCAGCGACCATCCTGGTCGTGGCCGCGTGCGGCAGCGGAGGCAAGACGAGCAGCACACCGGTCGCCACGACGAACGCAGCGCGTCCGACTTCCGCGCTCACTACTTGGACCCTGCCGGGTGCCGACGCCCAGAACACGCGGAATGTCGGTGGCCCGATTAGCGCGTCCAACGTGTCGACGCTCGGAGTCGCGTGGACGGTGCCGATCACCGCCCACGGCGCCTTTGGCGCGTATGCGACCACACCGGTCGTGGCCAACGGCGTGCTCTACACGCAGGACCTCGAGTCCAACGTTCAGGCGATCAACTTCGCCAGTGGCAAGGTCATCTGGTCCCACAAGTACAACTCGCCCAACGAAGGTCCGAACGGGCTGACGTTCGCCAGCGGCAACCTGTACGGGGCGACTGACCGGGCGGCCTTCGCACTGGACGCGGCGACCGGGAAACAGCTGTGGACCAAGACCCTGGTCCGCAACGCCAGCGAAGGCATCGACATGGCGCCGGGTTACAACGACGGCACGGTCTACCTGTCGACCGTGCCCGGCAACACGCACACCTTCTACGCCGGCAACGGCCAAGCTGTCTTGTGGGCGATGGATGCCTCGACGGGAGCGACCAGGTGGAAGTTCGACGAGGTGCCCGTGAACCTCTGGTCCTCGGCGCACACGAACATCAACTCGGGGGGTGGCCTGTGGAACCCGCCGACGTTCGATTCGCAGGGGAACCTGTACATCGGCGTGTCCAACCCAGCGCCGTTCACGGGCTCGGCGAAGTTTCCGTGGGGTTCGAGCCGTCCCGGGCCGGACCTGTACACCGACTCGATCGTCAAGCTCAACTCCAAGACCGGCAAGCTGATCTGGCACTACCAGCTGACGCCGCACGATATCTATGACTGGGACCTCGAGAACTCTCCGATCCTCGCTAGCGCGAACGGCAGGCGGATCGTGATCGACGCCGGCAAGGCCGGGATCATGGTCGCCGTCGACGCGCAGACCGGCAAGCCCGTCTGGAAGCGCTCCGTGGGCGTGCACAACGGTCACGACAACGACAATCTCCTCGCCGAGAAGCGCGACTTCGCCAAGCTGCACATTCCCGAGACCGTCGAGCCGGGTGACCTCGGCGGTGTCGAATCCCAGCTCGCGTCAAACGGCACGACGGTGTTCGCTGCCGTCAACAACCTGCCCTGGACGTACAAGAGTCAGGGTCTCACGGGCATCTCACCCGCGGTGCCGTTCAACAAGGGCACGGGCGAGGTAGTCGCAGTCGACGCGGCGACCGGCAAGGTCCGGTGGGACCACAAATTGCCGTCGTCGGCCTATGGCGCGGCGACGATCGCCAACAACGTCGTATTCACGACCACGTTCGATGGAACCCTGTATGCGCTCAGTGAGACCACCGGCGATGAGCTGTGGAAGACGAAGCTCTCAGCCGGAACCAACGCCCCCGTTGGCGTCGTCGGCGACACCGTCGTCACGGCGGCTAGCTTCCCGAGCGGCCCCGGCCAGAAGGCGCTGATCCTCGCCTATCGCCTAGGGGCGACCGGCAAGCTCCCGGCGCCGGCGTCGACAACGAAGAGCACCAGCGCCGAACCGGCCACCTGCAGCGAGCAGCTCGAGCACCGTCAGCCTGGCTCCAATGGACGACATGCTCATGTTCGACACCAACAAGCTGACCGCCAAGGCCGGCAAGGTGACGATCAAGTTCACCAACAACTCGGCGATCTCTCACAACGTCGTCGTCGTCAACTCGGCGAACAAGGTGCTGGGAAGGACGCCAACGTTCGACGGTGGGACCAAGAGCTTCACCGTGACACTCAAGCCCGGCACGTATACCTACTACTGCTCGGTTCCCGGGCATCGCCAGGCAGGCATGCAGGGGACCCTGATCGTGAGCTAGGAGATCTCCCGCTCCTGCGTTGCGCCGCGGTAGCTGCGAGCGCGGTCACCCGCGCTCGCAGCCGCCAAGCTTGACTCCGCCGGCCGAACGCTCATGCCCGTGCCCGCGCCGACGACCGGCGGCAGCGCGACGCGAGCCGGCGGCGGCGACTGGCGGTGTTGACGCTGATCGCGTGCATCGCGCTAAGTGGCGTGGCTGAGGGGGTGAGCGGGGTGTTCCGAGATTGGGGGCCCGTCGGTGTTTTGATTGCCTTCTCTGATCCGACACACCATCATCAGTTCTCGATCGGAGTAAGCGGCCTGATCGCCCTGCGGTGGGGTCTGCTCGCGCTGGTCACGCCAGACCTGTCGCCGAACGCGGCGTCTAGCAGCCCGATCTTGACGGCCTGCCGGGTACGCACGGGGTTGAAGGGGCGCCTGGGTGAGTCGCGTCGCCGTCGCGGCGGGGCAGCAGGTAGGTCCAGTACTCCGATCCGTACAGTCCGCCCATGTGCGCGTAGTAGGGGTTCAAGACGACGTCGTCGCGTCCCACCACGTAATCGGCAGCCAACGCCATGGGCACGCCCCCAGCCGCGGCATCTCCGCCAACCGCTGAGATCACGACGTGCGAATCCGTCTCCAAGATGTCCTGCACGAGGTCGTCGATCGCGACCAGGTTGCGCCACGACTCCGCGCCCGGCTCGGCGGCGGGCTCGATCACGTTCAGATGGATTCCGTTCGAGAAATAGTCATCGCCGCCGAGTAACACGATCACCCTGGTTGCCGATCATCTGGCCTTGCGAGAGCCGCTGCGACGCCGCGAGCCTATCGCCCCCTTCAATTGCGGGCCGACGACGCGCACGGTGCGTCGGCCCGCACTCGAGCGCTCTGCATATGCAGAGGTGCCCGTTTGCACGTCTAGTGCTCACCGTGCGTGTAAGCCCGAAGCGACAATCTCGCTCTCTTGGCGACAAGCACGTCGCTGGTGAAGGCCGAGCTGACACCCGCCTTCGTGTTCGCGCGGGTATTCGCGGCTGACGGCGACGGCGTTGCCTGCCTATGTCCGTCCGGAAAGCTTGGCATCAGCTCGCGCGCCAACTCGCCGGGGCGCTCGGGGCCGCTGGGGACGCCGACCCCGTTCAGATAGGCCCCCGCGCTTCTCGGGGAGGCGCGGGAGCGCCCATAACTCACGAGTATGCCGGTCTGGTCGAACGCTGCTAGCGCGACTCCCCCCGAAGGCGCATGCTGACCCGAGCTGCGATGTGGACCCGCGCAGCCAATCACACTCCACCCAGCAAGGGAGGTAGAGGATGGCTGATTCCGTCGCCGATGCGTTGTGGTCGATGCTCTCGGGCGCGGGGGTAAAGCGCTGTTACGGGATCGTCGGTGACGCGTTGAATCCCGTGATCGACGCGCTGCGGCGCGACGGTCGCGTCGAGTTCATCCAGGTGCGCAATGAGGAGGCGGGCGTGTTCGCGGCGGTCGCCGAAGCGCATCTGACCGGAAATCTCGTCGCGGTGTGCGGCACCGCAGGGCCGGGTGCGATGCATCTGATCAACGGGCTGATCGACGCTCAGCGTGAGGGCGTGCCGGTGGTCGCGATCGTCGGCGACACCACAACGGGCTTGATCGACAGCGGCACGATCGAAGAGATCAATCCGTACGCGACGTTCCAGACGGCGTCGCTGTACACCGGTCGGCTCGTCAATCCGGCGCAGACCCGGACGGTGGTGCAGACGGCGATTCGGACCGCGCTGAGTGAGCGCGGGCCGACGGTGATCGCCGTGCCGGGTGATGTCGCCGCCAGGAAGGTGCCGGACGACTCCTATCAGCCGGTCCTGCACCACCCGCCGCTGATCAGGCCGAGCGATGACGACCTGCACGCGCTGGCCCAGATGATCGACGCGGCCGGTTCGGTCACGATCTTCGGCGGCGATGGATGTCGCGACGCGCACGACGAGGTCGTCGCGCTGGCGGAGAGGCTCCAAGCTCCGGTCGGATACGCGTTTCGCGGCAAGCAGTGGCTCGAGTGGGGAAACCCAAACGCGGTCGGGATGACCGGATTGCTCGGGTGGGGCGGGGCCTACGAGGCGATGCACAACTGCGACTTGTGCCTCTTGCTCGGAACGAACTTCCCGTTGCCCGATTTCTACCCCAAAAAAGCGAAGAAGGTTCAGGTCGACCTACGCCCCACGAACATCGGCCGACGCACGCACATCGACATGGGACTCGTGGGGGACATCAAGGACACCGTCGCTGCGTTACTGCCTCTTGTTGCTCAGAACGACGCGACTCACCACTTGCACCGCGCGTTGAAGACGACCGCGAAGTGGCGCGAGAACATGAGCCACTACGTGACCCGAGGCCCAGACGTCACTCCGATCCGCCCCGAGTACCTCGTCGCCACCGTCGACGAGCTCGCCGATGACGATGCCGTCGTGAGTGCTGATACCGGCACGGCGTGCATCTGGACGGCGCGGTACATCACCGCCAGGCAGAAGCGGAACATCTTCGGCTCGTTCTCATGGGCGTCGATGGCAAACGCGATGCCAAACGCGATCGGAGCCGCGCTGGCCTATCCGGGGCGCCAGGCGATCGCCATCTGCGGCGACGGCGGCCTGTCGATGCTGATGGGCGACCTGCTGACGATCGCCGAGCGCCAGATACCGGTCAAGCTCGTCGTGCTCGACAACAGCGGCTTCCAGTTCGTGCACATCGAACAGGAAGAGGCCGGGATCCAGCCGTTCGGGACCAAGTTCCGGAACCCGGATTTGGCCAAGCTCGCCGAGTCGATCGGTCTCACCGGCATCCGGGTCGAGGACCCCCGGCAGGTCAAAAACGCCGTCGCCGAGTTCCTGGCCACACCAGGGCCGGCTCTGCTCGACGCGGTCACCGACCCGTACGCTCTCAGCCTTCCGCCGCACGTCTCATTCGGCGAGGCCGAGGGGTTCTCGCTGAGCTTCGCCAAGCAGGCGCTGAACGGAAACCTCGACGACGTCATCGAGACCGTCAAGACCAACGTCCATGTGGTCTAGCCGCGCCGCGCAGCCTTGCGACGCACGCACGCCGGGTCGACTCTGGTCGCGACGGTGCGTTTGCGGACCCTGGGCTTCCTATCTACAAGACAACAGGACTCGTTGAGAAGCGACACGCTGATGCCCGACGTGCCGACCACCCGCAGCGAGAACCAACCACCGGCGCTCGGGATCTGCCTCGAGGAGTACGACTATCCCTATCCTGTGGCGTTCCTGCCGCTCGAGAATGACCTGCAGCAGCTCGCGATGGCCTATATGGATATGCCGCCGAGCGCGGAGCCGAACGGGAAGACGGTCGTCCTGTTGCACGGCAAGGCGTTCGGCGGCTACTACTTCGAGAACGTCATCGAGGCGCTGACCGCGTCCGGATACCGCGTGGTCGTGCCCGACCAGATCGGCTGGGGCAAGTCACCGAAGCCCGATATCCATTACAGCTTCCAGCTGCTGGCCGCCAACACCGCCGCGCTGCTCGATCACCTCGGCGTCGGGGAGGTCGCGGTCCTGGGTCACTCGACCGGCGGCATGACAGCGGTCCGCTTCACGCTGATGAACCCCGATCGGGTGACGCACCTGGTCCTGGAAGACCCACTCGGCCTGACCGATTACCGCATCGGCATCCCGCCGCAGTCCGAGGAGACGCTGTACGAGCACGAAGTGCACTGGACCGACCCGGAAGTCATTCGCGGCTACGTCGAGGGGTACTTCGTGCACCCCGATCCGAAGGTATGGGAGCCGCTCGCCGACGTCCTGGTCCGCGTCACCCTCAGCCCCGACTACCCGCGGTGGGCCCGTGCCGCGGCGCTCACCTTCCAGATGATCTACCAGCAGCCGGTTCGCTACGAATACCACCTGATCGCGCCGCCGACCCTGCTGATCGTCGGAGCCGAGGACCACGTCGTCCCGCTCGGCCAATACGCGCAGCCGGCGCGAAGCCGCGAGGCTGGGCGACTTCGTCGAGCTGTCCGCCGCGGCCGCGAGCGATATCCCCAACGCCAAGCGCGTGGTTGTGCCCGAGTGCGGCCACATCCCGCACCTCGAGCACCCAGACCAGTTCCTCGCCGAGTTCCTGCCATTCCTCGGGAGCTGAGGAAAGGCCACGACCCATTCACGAAAGGACCGGATCGATGTCGACATCCACTGAACAGCCCGGAGCCGGCACAGGTACTGCCGAGACAGGTCCGCCTCCCTATTACCACCGGTCGGATTGCCACATCTGTCTGAAGCAAGACGGTCGGAAAACCGGGGTGAAACTGCTGGACGCCCCAATTCCCGGGGGCTACATCGTCAAAGGCGAGCACTTCCTCGTCGAGCACGCCCCGCTGCAGGAGTCCAGTGCAGGAACGGTCATCGTCGAGGCCAGGCGGCATCTTCTGGATTTCGGCGAGATGACGCCAGCCGAGAGTGCCGAGCTCGGTTCGATCCTCCACCGGCTCATTCCGGCGATCAAGGCCGCCACGGGGGTCGCGCGGGTCTATTACCTGGCGGTCATGGAGCACTCGCCCCACTTCCACCTCTGGCTCGTACCGCGGAAGGGTGACGGAGATCTGCGAGGACTGGAGTACCTCGCGCAGCAGCCGCCGCTTACATCCTCGTACAGCGCGGCGGAAGAGATGTCGCGCAAGATCCGAGCTGAACTCGAGCAGTCCTGACGAGAGCCGGCTTGTGTTCGCCAGAAAGGACTTCGTGCTGCAAAGGCTAGCCGCCCCAGCAAGAGCGCTTCGCTGATCCGCAGCCCGGAACGCCACAGCAGTACCACCAGCGCACGAAGTCGTCGGTGATAGCCAGGCATGGTCGCCGGCGAGCGGCGGTGGCCCGCGACGTCTAGCAGCACGGATTCCATGAATCCTCCATTGGTGGGACGGTTGACGATTCGCTGCTATTCGAACCGAACAGCCGCTACCGCCGCGAGACACCCCACAATGCGATAGGCGCTCTTGGTGTCCGCGCATTCCGCGACTCTCGGCGCGGGCGCAATGATGCCCGTGCCGCAACGGATGCAGGTCACTACGGGTCGGCGTGCCGATGGTCACATGCTGCCGCCTCACGCGTAGCGCATCAGTGTCGTCAAGACTGCCGCCACGGCGACGAAGCGGCAGTCTGGCCAGGGCCTTGGTTTCTGCTCGAACGAGGAGTGAGCGCGGGAAACGCAGGTGCCCGTTGGGGGTCGTTCGGGCATGACAGATTGTCGGCGCCTTCGCGGCTACCGCTGGTGGTCGTGGCGCTGGATGCCGCATCCAGGTGATCGCACATCGTGCCACCGCGGCCTGGGAGGTCACGACGCGTTGTTTCTCGGACGCGGCGGAGGAATCTGTGGGGCTGGTCGCTTGTCGGCGCTTGCGCTGGTTGTCATGGGCGATGGCGTTGAGTCGTTGTGTAGGTCGTGCGTTAGGAGTCCGGCGCGCAGGTAGTGCACGGTTGCGCGGAGTTCTGAGATGTGAATGTCGGGGTTGTAGAGGGGGCTGTCGCAGCCGTTTGCGAGCAGCTGGTGCAGTTCGGTGATGGTGGTTGGGTTGGGGTCGTGGGAGTGCTCGAGCGCGGCGGCGATCTGCAGCAGTTCGCTGCGCACGGCGGTCGTGCGGTGTGACAGCAGCGTTTGGCGGCGGCGGACGAGTGGATGCGGGTGGTCGGTGTGGTTGGCGGTGCGTCGCAGCCATTTGACTAGGACACGGCGTTTGCGGTCGGCGCGCCGCTCGCGCCAGCGCCGCGGGACGCTCCGGCCGCTGTCTACGGTGGTGCGGGTCACCGCTTGGGTAGGCGGCTGCGGTTGGGCTGCGGGTGTGTGTTGCGTTTTGATGTGGCTCTGGGTTGGTCGGTGGGCGCGTCGTGTTGGGTCTGCGTCGGGCGGCGGTCCGGCGACGATCTGTGCGCTGCGCGGGTGAGTGTCGCGTGAAGGTTCTGGGCTGGAACGTTGGCGTTATACAGCGGGCTGCAGCCATTGGTGAGCAGCTCGCGGATGAGCTCGACGCTGGCGGGGTCGGGATCGGTGCTGTGCTCCAGCGCGTCGGCGAGCAGCAGCAGCTCGTAGCGCGCGCCCGCGACGCGGTCTGCGAGCACTGGGCAGCAATCAAACCGACGGGATGGTTGCTCGGCAGCCGCGGTTCGCCGCAGCCCGTCGGCCAGCTTTCGGCGGTTACGGGCACTGACGAGTCGCCTGCGCTTACCGACCAGCTCGGGCAATCGGGCAAGGTTGCCGAACATCGCCAGCCCCGAGAGCTCCCGCTCGCGGACCCGCGTTGTCTGACGGTCAGGCGGCTGCACCGGCGGGAAGGTCACGGTCGCGGCGTGCGTGCGTTTGGGCGGCATCGGTCTGTCCCTTGATTGAGCTGGCTTCTCACGGTTTCAATCGCTCTGCGCCTCGTTGCCGA
>CAVSCQ010000025.1:0-97937 GCA_963726465.1 uncultured Solirubrobacterales bacterium | reverse complement strand
GGCCGTCGAGCTGATCCTCGCCAACGACAAAGTGAAGGCCGTGCTGTTCAACATTTTCGGTGGCATCACGCGTTGCGACGAGGTGGCCAAGGGCCTGATCGCCGCCTTCGCGGACATCAAACCGACTGTTCCATTCGTCGTCAGGCTCGACGGCACCAACGACGTTCAGGGACGAGCTGCTGCAGGAGGCTGCCTTGCCCAACGTGTATGCGGCTAAAACGATGAACGAGGCGGCCGAGAAGGTCGTGGAGCTGGCGGCATGAGCATTCTCGTCGACAAGAACACACGCCTCGCCGTCGCCGGGATCACCGGCAAAGAGGGCTCGTTCCACACGCTCAACAACCGCAACTACGGCACCAACGTAGTCGGCGGCGTGACGCCCGGCAAGGGCGGCCAGGACGTTGACGGCATTCCCGTATTCGACAGCTGGGAGCAAGCCGCCCACGAAGCACAGCCGAACACGGCAATGATCTTCGTGCCACCGCGCTTTGCCGCCGACTCGATCCTCGAGGCCGCCGCGGCAGGAGTGGAGCTGGTGATCGCGATCACCGAGGGGATCCCCGCCCACGACGAGCTCAAGGTCTACAACACTCTGAAGCGCGATCATCCCGGACTCGCCTGATTGGCCCTAACTGCCCGGGCATCCTCTCGCCCGGCAAGGCCAATGTGGGCATCATCCCCGCGTCGTTCTTCAAAGAGGGCAACGTGGGCGTGGTCTCGCGCTCGGGCACCTTGACCTACCAGATCGGCAACGAGATCGCCCAGGCAGGATTCGGTTGCAGCTCGATCGTTGGGATCGGCGGCGACCCGTCTGGGATCTTCGTTCGTGGACATCATCGCCCTCTTCCAGGAGGACCCCCAAACCGAGCTGATCGTGCTCTCCGGCGAGATTGGAGGGTCGGCTGAGGAGGAGGCCGCCGAGTACATCGCCGAGCACGTGAGCAAGCCTGTGGTCGCCTACATCGCGGGATTCACCGCGCCGGCGGGCAAGCAGATGGGCCACGCGGGCGCGATCGTGTCCGGGGTCCGCCGGCACCGCCGCCGCCAAGGCGCTCGCCCTGGAAGCCAAGGGCGTGAGGGTCGGACGCACACCGACCGAAGTCGCGGAGATCGCCATCGAGATCCTCGGCGGCGTCTCCACCGGTCTACGATCGGGCGGATCGCAGATCGGCCAGCAGCTACGCTAAGGGCGTGGACCAAGAGGTCGCTAAGACGCTGGGCGAGTTGGAAGCTCGAACTCCAGCAGCTCGAGCACGAGCTGACCGCGATCGCGCCCCACCACGCGCCGCCGCTCGTCCCAAGCCGGAGAACGCAGTCTCCGATCCGGAGCCGGATCGACGCACAGAGTCGGCGCCGCCGCGGATAGCCCCCCTCCCAACCACACCCTCCGGGGCGGCCTGGTAGACGAGGCGATGGAGCCGTCGCAGACGACAGACGCGTCGAGGCCGGCCGACGACGATCGCGGTCGGTGACGGCTTCGGCGTGCCCCCCCGTATTCGGTGGCGAGGAATTGCCCGCACAACCCGCCGCGAGCGGGACAGGACGGAAAAGTCGACGTGCGCGAGCGGCCTACGGTGAGATCCCCACCGAGGACACGCCTGCCTCATCCTTCGGGCACCCATCGTCCTTCGGACCGGTCGCGGACCGTCCGGGTCCGCCGATCCGCCGCCGAGTCCCACCCCTCAGCCGCCGCCCACCACCCCGCCAGGGCCGCCCCCATCAGAGCATCCTCCCGCGCCATGCCCCAACCAGGACCACAGCCGATCGACCGTGCGGAGCTGGTCCGCTTCAAGCAGCATCTGGAGCACACCATGGCCGAGCTGAGCGAGGAGCTCGCCAGGCTGCTGTTGCCCAAGCCACCCACGTAGGATGTCAGCGTGATCTCATTCGCCAGGGGCGCACCGTCGCTCGACATCGTTGACGTGCAGGGACTGAAGGATGCCGCCGCACGCGCTTTCGAGAGCGATCCGGCGGGCACCACCGCTTATGGAACCTCGATCGGCTACCCGCGCCTGAGGGCCTGGATCGCCGACAAGCACGGCGTGGAGCCCGAGCGGGTACTCGTCACGAACGGGTCGATGCAAGCGGACGCGTTTCTGTTCGAGCAGATCGTCAAAGCAGGCGACGACGTGATCGTGGAGCGTCCCACCGATGACCGCACGCTGCTCTCTCTGCGCGAGCGCGGCGCGAAGGTGCACCCGGTCGAGCTACAACCCGATGGGATCAACACCGATGCCTTGGAGTCCCTGCTGAGCGGCGCAGGGTCGACCACTGCCGTCAAGCCGAAGCTGGCCCACATCATTCCCAACTTCCAGAACCCGGCGGGCTACACACTCTCGCTCCAGAAGCGCGAAGCCTTGCTGCGACTGGCCGGCGCCCAAGACTTTTTGATCTTCGAGGACGACCCATATGTAGATCTGCGCTTCAGCGGCGAGAAGCTGCCGACGATCGCCCTCGCTGGACCCTGAGCGTGTCGTGTACGCCTCCTCGTTCTCGAAGACCGTGTGTCCCGGCATCAGGGTCGGCTACCTGGTGGACCAACCGACCTGATCGCCCAGATCGCAAAACTGGCCACGAACACCTATATCTCGCCCAGCATGGTCTCGCAGGCGATCGTCTACGAGTTCTGCGCCTCAGGCTCGATCGAGCGCTCGATCGAGACCGTCAGGACGGCCTTGGCCAAGCGTGCCCTGACTTTGCAGACCGCCCTCGAGCGCGATCTGCCGGAGGTCAAGTTCGTGGCCCCGCAGGGCGGCTATTTCATGTGGGTGGAGCTGCCCGAGGGCACCGACGTCGACGCTCTATTCAAGTTCGCAGGCGAGCTTGGGGTGGCTTTCGTGAAGGGCACCGACTTCCTGATCGAAGGCGGCGAGAACACCTTGAGGCTGGCCTACTCGGGCGTAACCCCAGAGCAGATCGACGAAGGCGTAGCGCGCCTCGCCGAAGCCTTCCAGTCGCTCTCAGCTATCTGACACGTCCGAGAGCCAAGCGAGACAAGGACGCAGCCCGCGTGGCGTGCTACACACGCGAGCGGGCGAGGACGCAGTATCGCGCCGGCTGTCGGGCGTGTCAGCGACCGTACCTTTGGCCCAGGACTAGCTGCTCCGGGAGAGCGGTGCGCGGAGGAGGTGAGGGATCCGCCGTGACTGAGACGGTCTCGGCCACGCTTGGCGTGAGCAATGCACCGAAACCCATCGGCAGTCTCCACGACTACTTGGTCCTCGTCGTGCTCCACCAGACTACCCACCAGGCCAGGCTCGATACCCGACTCCTTTAGATAGCGCAGCAGATCCTCCGCCTCGTTCTCGAAGCGCAGGATGCGCACCTTCGCGCCAACCTCCACGTCGGCGAGCGGAACGCCCGCGAGGCGGGCGCCGGCGACTATCGGATGACCGTGTGGGCAGGTCGTGGCATCGCCGATCGCGGCCAGCATTTTTTCCTCGAGCACCGGCGACATGGCGTGCTCCAAGCGCTCGGCCTCCTCGTGGACCTCGTCCCAAGGCACACCGAGCACGTCAGTCAGGAAGCGCTCGATCAGGCGATGACGCCGAACTATCCCCTCGGGCATGCTCGAGGCCGGTCGCAGTGAACGAGATCGCGCGATCGGAGCCTCGTGTGATGTAACCATCGCGCTCCAAGCGTCCCACCATCTCGTGCACCGTCGGGGCCGAGAGCTGCATGGCCCTGGCCACGTTGGCGCCGGTCATCGGCAACCCAGCCTCGTGCAGCCAAAACAGGATCTGCAGGTACTCCTCCTCGGCCACTGTCGCGGTTGTGGCGCTCTCCTCGCTCATCTAACCAGCGTATCTGGTCCCCGCCTGCGACGGTGATGGACGCTGCGGGCGCCCGCGCCTAGCAAGGACATGCCGAGCCGAAGTGCCCGGATGTCAGCTCGCCAATTGCTCGACGGTGCACTCTTTCGGGTCCTTGTCCTCACGCCAGCGTTTGAGCTTCGCGCCATGACGGATGCGCCCGGCGGAAACATGGTCGAAGTCGATCTCGACCACCAGCTCCGGACGCAGAGCCACCCACTCGAGGTTGCGATCGGCACTCCAGCGAGATGGATCGGCCGAGCCACGCTCCCCGGTCTCATAAGGAGCCAAGGAGTCGACCAATTCGCGCTTGACCTTGGCGGTCAGGCCGGAGCAATGACCGACGACGTGCAAGTCCTCGCCTTCGTAGAGAGCCAAGATCAAAGCTCCGACGGTGTGCTCTTCCTTGCCCGGCCGCCATCCCGCCACGACGGCATCGATGGTGCGGGTGCGCTTGACCTTGACCATGCCCTTGCGCTCGCCTGGCAGATAAGGAGCCGAGCGCTCCTTGGCGATCACACCCTCGGCGTCGCGCAACCAAGGCCCGGCTGCTTGGGGCGTGTCCACGGAGACCATCAGCTCGACCGGAGCCTGAGCGAAGTAGTCCTCGGCGAGCAGGCGCTCCAACCCGGCGCGACGCTGGGAGAAGGGCTGATCCAACCACGAATCCTCCTCATAGGCGAGCAGGTCGAAGGCGATGTAAATGGCAGGCGTCTCCACCGCGAGGCGCTGCACGCGAGAGGCCGCCGGATGGACGCGCTGACCAAGCGCATCGAAGTCCTCACGGCCGCTCGCGTCGCGCACGACGATCTCGCCGTCGAGTACATAGCGACCGGGCGGGAAGAGAAGCTCGGGGAAGTAGCGGCCGAGTGTCTTGCCGTTGCGCGACTGCAGGAAGATCTCCTCGCCATCGACGAAGGCGATGCAGCGAAAGCCATCGAGCTTGACCTCGTAGACGTAGTCCTCGCCTTCGGGCAGCGCTTTGCGCGAAAGCGCAAGCTCGGGCTTGAGCGGCGGTGAGAATGGGAGGGTCATCCCTGCTTGGCCCGGCTCGGTTGCACACGACGTGGCTCTCCGGTCTGCTTGCGGAAGTGGGGAGGCCATGGCGCGTCGCCGAGACCCTCGCGCTCGTCGCGAGCGGCCAAGTCCAGAAGCGCGCCCAACGAGCCGGCGTGCTCGTCGATGGAATCTGACGGGTCGCCGCGCTCGCGCAGACGCGCCGGCACCGTGTCGATGCGCAGCTCGGCCGGGTCCACATCGGCCACCTCCTCCCACTCAAGCGGGCAAGACACACGCGCATCGGGCACCGCTCGTACCGAGTAGGCAGAGGCAACGGTGCGGTCGCGAGCGTTTTGGTTGTAGTCGATGAAGACCCCTTCGCGCTCCTCCTTCCACCAGCGCGAAGTCGCTTCGCCGGGCATTCTCCGCTCCACCTCGCGCGCAAGCGCAAGCGCGGCGCGGCGCACCTCGGAGAAGTCATGCTCGGGCACGATCCGCACGAACACGTGGATCCCCCGCGAACCGGAGGTCTTGGGGAAGCCGACGAGCTTGTGCTCGTCGAGCACCTCGCGCACGGTGAGCGCGACACGACGCACCATCGCGAAGTCGACACCCGGCCCAGGGTCGAGATCGATGCGCAGCTCGTCTGGATGGTCCAGGTCGGCGCGGCGCACAGCCCAAGGGTTCCAGTCGATCACGCCCAGGTTCGCAGCCCAGACGAGATGGGCCGCGTCATTGGGCACCAGCTCGCGCGCGTGGCGACCGCTGGGGAACGTGACAGTCGCCGTCTCCAACCATTCGGGTGCTCCATTGGGGACGCGCTTCTGAAAGAAGGGCTTGCCCGCGACCCCGTCGACCCACCGCTTCATGACGGTGGGCCGCTCCTTCAAATGGCGCACCACAGCCTGCTCGCACTCGACGTAGTAGGCAACCAGGTCGAGCTTCGTAAAGCCCGGCTTGGG
Source organism: uncultured Solirubrobacterales bacterium (assembly GCA_963726465.1). GTDB lineage: Bacteria > Actinomycetota > Thermoleophilia > Solirubrobacterales > Solirubrobacteraceae > Palsa-744. Next base: position 92,164 of record CAVSCQ010000025.1, on the reverse strand, counting down.
GAAGAAGAGCTTGTCCGGTTTGGAGACGCGCAGCTCCCGGCCACACACCTCGAGCATGACGTGATCGTCGTCGGCCATCACTGAAAGGATGCCAGTCGTGATCTCTGAGACCGTTCTCCTACTCGCCGGCCCGTTCGATGAGCGCCTCGACGCGGAGCGGGTGGCGGGTGCGATAGGCCGCGGTTTGGCCGCGAGTGGGAGCCTGGTGTGCGATCTATGCCCCTTGGAGGAGGAGCCGTGTGGGCGAACCGCGGACGCCTCAAAGACCCTTCACACAGTCGACTTCGACCGGCGCATGAGGGCAGCGCGTGCCCTCATGATCGCGTGCGCGCGCCTGGATGGCCGCGCGCTCGCCGGCAGCATCGCGTTCGAGGCCGCCACGCGCGCGCGCCAAGGAGGAGTGCCTGCGTACGCGATAACCGCCCACGACGAACTCGACCGGTTCGAGGCTCGCATCGTCGATCTGCAAGTCATCGTCGAGGCAGGCACGCCGCGAGCGCTCACGGCAGCCGGCAAGAGGTTGGCGACGGTGCTCTAGTGGTCTCTACGGCTCAAAGAAAACACTTGCCCTCTCCCCTGTAGGTGGGGACCTCCTCGACGATCCCTTCGCCTTCGATCAGATAGAGGCGATCGAAGCGCTCGCACAGCTCGCCCGCCTTGGCGTGGCGAAACCAGACACGGTCGCCGGCTACCAGCTCACGCGCGGGAGCGCCCGTGAGTGGGGTCTGGACCTCGCCCGCGCCCTCCTGCTTGTCAAGCGTCAGCCCCGACGGCAAAAAGGGACTCGGCAGGCGCGCCGCGTCGGCAGGTCCCGAGGCGAGATATCCACCGCCGAGCACCGTCGCCACGGACGCTCGTGGCTTGCGCACCACCGGCAGCGCGAACAGCGCCGCCGGCTCTGGCTGGAAAGCGCGGTAGGCGTCAAACAATGTCGGCCCGTACAGGCCCGAGCCGGCGGCGATCTCGGTGACCGCCGACTCGGCTCCGGTCGACTCCAGGCTGCCGGTGCCTCCTCCGTTGATGAAGCGAAGAGGCGCCTCGGAAGCGGCCGCCAGCACTTCTTGTACAGCTGCGACCGCGGCACCACGGCGCGACGCCAAGTCTGTGAGCGATCGCTTCTGCAAACCACGGATCGTCGCTGCGCGCAAACGCCGCCCTCGCGGCGCGTCGCCGACACCGGCAACCTGGGACTCGTAGGCCATCATCCCGACGAGCTTGAAATGCGACCGGGCCACAATCTCGCGTGCCAGGGCAGCGGCTTGTTCAGGGGTGTGCACCGGCGAGCGCTTGGCGCCGATGCGGACACGGCCATCGAGTAGCCACAGGCCGGCGTCGAGCTCGAGGCACACTTCGATCGGATGCCGCGGCTCCCCCACAGCCGCTTCGACCAAATCGAGTTGGGCGGGACTGTCGACCATGAGCGACAGGCGTGCGTGGGACGAACCTTTGGGAAGCTCCGCAAGAGCGCGCAATGCATCTCGATCCACGGTCGGATAAGCCACGACCAAGTCGTCGAAGCCTTCCTGCGCCAGCCACAGAGCCTCGGACAGGGTGAAGGCGAGCGTCCCCTGAAAGCCAGAGCGCGCGAGCACCTTTTCTTGAAGCGCCCGGCAGCGCACCGACTTGGAGGCCAGCCGGATCGGCTTGCCGGCGGCGCGGCGTTCCATGTCGGCGGCATTGGCCCAGAACGCGTCGAGGTCAACGACCGCGAACGGGGGCTCCAACTCCGCGGTTGCGTTGTCGAGACGCCGCCGCCGCGGATCGCTCACGGAGTCGCCCCGACGGGCCCGAGCACACGATCGGTCCATGCATTGGCGAACCTGCCATCGGGGTCCAGACGGGCACGAACTGCTTGGAAGCGGTCCCACCCCGGGTAGCGGGCGCGCAACGTGGCAGCTGTCTGGAAGTGGCGCTTACCCCAGTGGGGGCGACCTTCGAGGCCGTCCATGATCCGCTCGACCGCTTCAAAGTAAGGACGCCACTGCATCCCGCGATACATGTGCACGGCCACGTAGCCGCTCTCTCGCCCTTGGGCTGTGCTGAGCAGGGCGTCGTCCGGGGCGACCGTGCGCACCTCTATCGGGAACGGCACCGCGAAGCCTCCTTGCTCAATCGTCTCAAGCACGCGCTTGACCGCCTCGGTGGTCTGAGCGCGTGGCAAGGCGTACTCCATCTCGGTGAACTTGACCAGGCGGGGGCTGGCAAAAATGCGGTCGGAACGGTCGACCCGCTTGGACTTGCCGGCGAGGCGCGTCACGATCCGGTTGATCTCGGGAATGCGATTCGGCAAGCGCCGACCGATGCGACAGAACATCTCGAAGGTGCGGTTGGTCAGGAGCACGTCGTTTGCGTACTCGACCACCTTGCCGCGGGGCTCGGCAGGCCGCTCGGTGCGATTGTTGGTGCGGGTCAGCGCGGTGTCGCAGTGGGGGAACACGTAGAACTCGAAGTGGTCGTTGGCTAACGCCAGTTCCTCGAAGCGCGCGAGCGTCTCGTTGAGTGGTGCCGGGGCGTCGACCCCACACAGGGTGAAGGCAGGCACGCAGCGCATGGTCACCTCGGCCAGTACCCCAAGCGCCCCAAGGCCGACGCGCGCCGCGAGGAAAGACTCGGGGTCGCTCTCCTGCGAGCAGGCGAAAATCGATCCGTCGGCGAGCACTAGCGTCAAGGCGACCACCTGGGAGGGGATGTTGCGTAGTCGCGCCCCGGTGCCGTGGGTGGCCGTCGAGATAGCTCCGGCGATGCTCTGGGCGTCGATGTCGCCCAAGTTCTCGAGCGCGAGGCCGTGCTCGGCCAAAGTCGCGTTCAAGCGAGCGATCGAGATACCGGCCTGCACGCGTACCAGACCCAACTCCCGGTCTACGTCCAACACACCTTGGCAGCGGTCGAGCAGGATCAGCATCCCTCCAGTGCAGGCGATGTCGGTGAAGGAGTGTCCTGCGCCCGCAACACGCACCGGCATATCCGCCTGAGTCGCACGGGCCACCGCCGCGGCTATCTCCTCGGTCGATCGGGGATGCACGATCTCCCGGGGCCGGCAGATTTCGTCGCCGGTCCAGTTGTGCCACTCCACTTCGCTGGTCTCAAGGGCAGTAGGCTCGCGCATCAGATGACCTCCTCCGAGCCTACCGTCAGTCAGACGCCGCGCGCTGCGCGCCCACGTGCCTTGCCGAGCCCAGTTGCGCGCCGCGCCTCCGTAATCGGCGCCGGTTCGTTTGGCACCGCCCTGGCCGTGCTCTTGAGCAGGGCAGGTCTGCGCACGACATTGCAGACACGTCGCGCCGGGCAAGCCACGACGCTGGCGGAAGATCGCGAGAACAAGCTCTACCTACCGGGCGTAGAGCTGCCGAGTCAGCTGCGTATCGAGTCAGTGAACGCCGGTGTCGCCCGCGCCGACTACGTGTTCCTGGCTGTTCCCTCGCGCGGTTTGGATGTCGCGATCTCGACGCTGCAAGCCGGCGACTTGGCGGGCCGTGCTGCGGTGGTATCGGTGGCTAAGGGCCTCGTGCCTCCCGATGGGCGCCCGCCGACCGCGGTTTTGAGCGCCATTTTCGGATCGCGGCGCGTGGCCTGCGTGGGTGGACCGGCCCACGCCCAGGAGATGGTGCGCTCCGGTGCCGGTCTGGTCGTGGCCTGTGTCGAGGAAGAGCTGGCGCGCGCGCTTGCCCAGATATTCACGCGTGCCGGAGTGGTGTGTGAGCAGTCCAACGACCCGATCGGTGTCGAGCTTGCGGGCGCCGCCAAGAATGCGGCGGCGCTGGCGGCGGGTGCCACCGAGGCGCAGGGCGCAAACGCCGCGGGAGCAGCGGCCGGACACATCTTCGCCGAGGTCTGGCGCTATGCGGAGGGCTTGGGCGCGCGGCCGGAGTCGATGATCGGACTGGCCGGAGTCGGCGACCTGGTCGCGACCGCCTTGGCGCGCGAGAGCCGCAATCGCCGGGCGGGCGAGTTGCTCGCCGAGGGCGTACCGGCATCCGAGATTCCAACGCGAATCGGCCAGGCGGTCGAGGCTTTGGAGTGGGTCCCCCAACTGGCCCGTACGCTCGAAGCGGCCGGCGTGGAGGCGCCCGTAACGGGTGCCCTGGGGCGGCTCATCTCCGGTGAGCTGCCGCTCGACGAGTGGGTCGGCCTCGTGCGCACAACGGTCCCGCCCCCCGCGCGCTGGCGGCGACGCCCGGCGCCAGGCTTCTGGCGACGTGCGTGGCGTCGCCTCTTCGGGACCGAAAGGCAGCGGGTTTCCTAGACGGCGGGAGCCTGGCGCATGCGGAGAGCGCAGGGCGTCATCGAGTGACGAGCGTGCTCACAACCGCCTCGTACACACCGGCGCCGTGGCCGACCTCGGCGACGCGCACGTTCTTGTAAGGGGCGGTGGCCCCTCGAATCGAGGGGTCGCGCTCAACCGCGTTGGCCACGAGCCAGAACACGCCCACGTGCTCCGCGCAGGCCAAGTCCTCGCGCGAATCGCCAACCGCGAATGTCTCCTCCCGCGCGTAGCCCCGCACCTGCCTGTGAAAGGCGACGGCGCCGGCCTTTGAGGCGCCTGCCGGAACAAGGTGATAGCCGCGTACGTGCGGCAACCCCGCGAGCGCCGGGGAGCGCCGGTTGACCACGCCGTTGTCTACCAATCGCAGGTGCCCGTGACCCTCCTCGGCCAGCAAGGCGTCCGCCTCCGCGGCATCCACCAAGCCCCGAAACAGATGTGAAACTTCGCGGTTGAGGTGCCACGGCTCGTGATACTCGAAGCGACCTTCGTAGCGTTCCAAGAGCATGGCCGGCGCTCCTGAGCGCTCGATCTGTTGGGCGATCGTCAGCTCACCGGGCTGCAGCTCACCGGTGAGCCAATGCTCCTCTCCACCCAGCCGCGGATCGCCTAGTACGACGCAGGCGCCGGCCTCGAAGATGTAGGAGCTCTGTCCCAGCAGGCGCGCGTCCTCAGCCACCTGGATGCTGCGACGGCCGGACATCAGGACGACCTCGACATCGGCGCGCAAGCAGGCCTGCACGGCGCGAACGCCGTCGAGCGAGACCTGGCCGTCTCCGTCGTGGAGCAACGAAGCGCCGCGACCGAGCAAGGTGCCGTCCAGATCGACATATAGACAGCGCATCGTCATGTGCGCAATGGAGCCAAGGCGGGGCGTTCGACCGGCGCCCCCGACAGATCGACTTGAGCTCAGCCTTTTTTCTTCGTGCAGACGGCGCGCGATCGTGGCGAGCACCCGCTCCGACATCTCTCCAAGAGCCCCCAGCGACTGATGGCGGTTGCGATGTACCTCCAGGTCAACCTGGGCGAGACCGCCGAGCCCGACCTCGCGCCAAACATCGATCAGCATCGCTATCTCCACGCCATAGCCAGTCGCGAAGGGGACCCGTTCGAGCAGCTCGCGCCGCGACCGCCACTTCGCCGGCCAAAGGCTGCCTCACCGCCCCGAGTTGCGGATAGAAGAGCGCGAGCGCCGGACGAGCCAGCAGATGGTTGACACGCCCGCCTCCTTCAGGGAGGGAAATGCCACCATGCTCAAACGGACGCCGGTAGAACGCCTTCACGAACTGGACCTCGGGCTCACACACAAGGGGCCCGAGCACACCGGTGGCGAAGTGCCCTGAAAAGCCAGCGCTGTCGGCGTCCAAAAACACAACCAGCTCGCCTTCGAGCACTGAGAGAGCGCGCCACATCGCGTCGCCCTTACCCAACACTGGCCCCAGTTCGGCCATCAGTTCGTCCTCCTGCACGACCTTCGCGCCGGCCTCGGCGGCAATCCTGGGCGGTGCCGTCGACCGAAGCGGCGTCCACGACGACGATCTCGTCGATCGCCCCGGCCGCGCGCAGCTCGCTCAAGGCGCCCACGATCTCCCCGATCGTGGCGACACACTCGCGCGCGGGCAGGCACACCGACACGCTGCCTTCACGCTCGGCGGCGATCCGGGCAGCCGGGTATAGCGAATGGTGGAAGGTGCGCCTTTTCGCCCAGTCCTCGGCTGCGGGGTCGAGCATCGCCTCTACTATCGCAAGCGATGGCAAAACCCGTCTCCGGCGCGCCGCGCGAGCGCGATCTCCAAGAACTCGCCTAGCGACGCGTCGAATGGAACACAGGGGGTCATGGAGCGCACCATCGAGCCGTGGAGCGCCCTCGTAGACGAGGCGCGCAAGGACGGGCGGATCGTGCGCGAGGCCTACGAAGGGCCGGGCACGGCCAAATTGGTGGACACCCCTTCGGAGCTACACCCCGACGTCCTCGCCGGCTTGAGGCGAGTCGGGATCGAGCGGCTCTACTCCCATCAGGCCGAGGCGCTCTCCTCGGCCTGGGAGCGGACCACGATCGTCACGACCGGTACCGCTTCGGGCAAGTCTCTGTGTTTCAACCTGCCGACGCTGCAAACACTCTGCACCGAACCGCTGGCGCGAGCCCTGTACCTGTACCCGACCAAGGCCCTCGCCCAAGATCAGGCACGAGCACTCGGCGCGTTCGGCCTCACAAAGCAAGTGCGCCCTGCGATCTACGACGGGGACACCCCCAAGGACGTGCGCGGAGACGTGCGCAAGCAGGCAAACGTGGTGCTCACCAACCCCGACATGCTCCACGTGGGCATCCTGCCCCACCACAGCTCTTGGGAGCGCCTGTTCCGCCACCTGCGTGTCGTCGTCGTGGACGAGGCCCACGTGTACCGGGGCGTGTTCGGCTCGCATGTGGCCAACGTCCTGCGTCGCCTCCTGCGAATCGCAGCAGCGTATGGGAGCGATGTGCGCGTGTTGCTGGCCTCCGCCACGATCGCCAACCCAGTCGAGTTGGCCGAACGGCTCACCGGGCTCGACGACATCGGCCTGGTCGACAACGACGGTTCGCCGACGCCGCGTCGACAGATCGCGATGTGGAACCCCCCGATCGTCGAGGAGGCGATCGGGGCGCGACGCTCAGCACTCGGCGAGGCAGCCGAGGCGCTTGGGCGACTGGTGCGTGACGGCGCACGCTGCATCTGCTTCATGAAGTCGCGCAAGGGCGTCGAGTTGCTCGCCAAGATGGTCACAGAAGACCTACAGCGCACAGATCCCGAACTAGCCGAGCGCGTGGCGCCCTATCGCGCTGGCTACACCCCTCAGCAGCGCCGGGCTTTGGAGGCGCGCCTCACCAGCGGTGAGTTGCGGGCTGTGATTACGACCGACGCCTTGGAACTGGGGATCGACATCGGCGAGCTTGACGCGGCCGTGGTCGTCACGTTCCCCGGCACGGTCGCCGCCCTGCGTCAGATGTGGGGGCGGGCGGGACGACGCGGCAAAGGCTTCGCGGTGTACGTCGCCGGCGAGGACGCTTTGGACCAGTTCTTCTGCCGTCATCCCGACGAGTTCCTGGAGCGCCCCGTCGAGGCCGCGATCCTCGACCACGAGAGCGCCCAGATCCACCAGGCCCACCTGCTATGCGCCGCCTATGAGGGCCCGCTCGAAGCCGGGGACGCAGAGTTCTTCGGACCGCGCTGGGAGGCCCACGCGGAGGCTCTCGTCTCGGCTGGGCTCTTGCGCAAGCGCCCAGCTCACCCCGCGAACTCCGCGAGCACAAACGGACGCGGTGGGGAGAGCTACGTTCTGCGCCGCGCGGACAACTACCCCGCCGCCAGGGTCTCGCTGCGCTCCTCCTCCCCCGACAGCTTCGCGATCGTGGACGTCTCCTCGGGCGAGTTGCTCGGCCAGACCGAGGCCGCCAGAGCCCACTCGACGGTCCACGACGGCGCCATATATCTGCACCAAGGTCGCTCCTATGAGGTGCGCGAACTGGATCTCGAGAACCGCCGTGCTCTGGTCGCTCCATTCAGCGGCGACTGGTACACCCAGCCCAAGCGCGAGACCGATACGAACATCGAGCGCCTGCTCGACCGCCGCGAAGCGCTCGGCGTGACGCTCTCCTTCGGAGAGGTATCGGTCACAGAGACCGTGCTCGGCTATCAGCGCAAGCGCCTATCCGACCACGCTCAGGTTGACCTGGTGATGCTCGACCTGCCTCAGACCTCCTTCTCGACTCAAGCGCTCTGGTTCGAGCTTGACGGCGCCACGCTCACGGGACTCGACGGCGATGGCGACGGGATCGTCCCGATCGATGCCTTGCTCGGTTCGTTGCACGCAGCCGAGCACGCTCAAATCGCGGTGCTCCCTTTGATCGCGATGTGCGACCGCTGGGACATCGGCGGGCTGTCCACGAACGTGCACCCACAGACGGGCGGCCCCACGATCTTTATCTACGACGGTCACCCCGGCGGCATCGGCATCACACGCCTGGCCTACCAGCGCTTTGAGGAGCTGTGCCGCGACGCCCACCGTCTGATCGCGGAGTGCCCGTGCGAGAGCGGCTGCCCCTCGTGCGTGCAGTCGCCGAAGTGCGGCAACCTCAACGAACCGCTGTCAAAGGCCGGCGCGAGGATCTTGCTCGAGGGGATCCTCGCCGCTCAGCCCGCTTGATTGCCGGCGGCGATCTTCTTGAGGTCGATCGTGGCGTCGTACAGCTTCGGATCGACACCCTCCTCCAAGGCGATCTCGCGCAAAGGCCGTCCCGAATCGGTCGCCTTTTTGACGATCGTCGCCGCCTTGTCGTAGCCGATCGCGCCGTTCAGGGCAGTCGCGACCGCAAGCGTCGCACCAGCCGAGGCGGCGCAGCCAGCCTTGTTGACCTTGATCCCGTCGACGCACTTCTCGGCGAATACTCGCGATGCGGATGTGAGCAGGTTCAAGGACTGCAGCAGGTTGCGCGCGATCAAGGGGATCCTCACGTTCAACTCGAACTGGCCTTGCAAACCACCGACGGTAATGGCCGTGTCGTTGCCAATTACCTGTGCGGAGACCTGCAGTACCACCTCGGGAATCACCGGATTGACCTTGCCGGGCATGATCGAGGAACCCTTCTGCAGCTCGGGCAAGAAGATCTCGCCGATACCCGCCCTCGGACCGGATCCCATCAAAGCGAGATCGCCGGCGATCTTGGTCAAAGACACCGCGATCGTCTTCAAGGCACCCGACAGCTCGACAAGCGCATCCCTGTTGGCCTGCGCCTCGAACGGATCGAGCGGAGCCGCGATCTGCTTGAGGCCCGATTCGCGCTTGAGCCGCGTCCTTACCTTCTCAGCGAACTTGGGGTGCGTGTTGAGGCCGGTTCCGGTGGCGGTGCCACCAAGCGGGATCTGCCCGACATGCACCAAAGCCGCCTGCACACGCTCCTGGCCGAGAGTCATCTGGGCAGCGTAGCCGGCGAACTCCTGACCCAGCGTGACGGGCACCGCGTCCATCAGGTGGGTGCGCCCGGACTTGACGACCCCCGAGAAGCTCTTGGCCTTCTTGGCGAATGAGCGCTCCAACTGCTTGAGCGCAGGCAACAGCTCGTTCTGGGCCACGTCCAGCGCGGCCAGGTGCACGGCCGAAGGGAATACGTCATTGGAGGACTGGCCCATGTTGACGTGGTCATTGGCATGTATCTTCTCGCCGGCAAGCGTGGCGATCACCTCGTTCGCGTTCATGTTCGTCGAGGTGCCCGAGCCAGTCTGGAAGACGTCTATTGGGAATTGTCCGTCGTGCTTGCCCGCAGCGATCTCGCTTGCCGCTTTCTCGATGCTCGCGGCACTACGCTTGCTCAAGAGCCCCAATTCGCCGTTGACCGCGGCCGCTGCGCCCTTCACGCGGGCCAGCCAATGCACAACCGACACCGGCACCGTCTCGCCGGAAATGGGGAAATTGTCAACTGCCTTGGCGGTCTCCCCGCCCCAGAGTTGCTTGCCGGTCATCGCTTCTCCTCGGTCGTCATCGGGCCGTAAATCTACCCGCAGAAGGCAACCAGCTCTCGCGCCACACCGACAGGGTCGTCGTAAGTCATCAGAAAGCCCGTGCCCGCCAGCACCCTCAACTGGCCGTGCGGGAGCAAGCGCAGGGTCTCCTCTGCGCCCGCCAGAGGATGCATCGGATCGTGGTCGGCCCAAAGCAGGAGCACCGGCATGTCCAGCCGCGGATACAGTTCAAGCAGCTGTGTCTGCGCCCCACGCGGCCAGCGACGCGCACACTTGGCCCACGAACGGGCCAGGTTTGGGTTGCCGGGAACGTCGGCGAAAGCGTGGCGCATCAGATCGCCGGCCTCTGGCGCGCGGCGCTCGGACATGCGCACTCCCAACTCCGGCGTGAACACCAGTTTGGTCGCGTGACTGAGTACACGGTCCAGGCCCGGCAACGAGCCGCCCAAAGTGGCCAAGCGCCAGGCTTCGCGCTTGCGCGCACCCTCGAGGGGCAGGTGCAACCGGTTGGGCATCAGCACCATCCGGCTCGGTTCCAGCCGACCGGCGAGGACTGCTTGCAACAGGATCTCGGCGCCCGCGTCGTGCCCGACCACCAGCGGTTTCGGCCCGAGTACATCGTCGGCGAAACCGCTCATCACCTCCGCGAACCACTCGATCGTGTAGGGGTGGCGCGGACGATCCTCCGAGTCACCGTGCAATGGCAGGTCGGGGATTACGAGTCGGTGACGCTCGGCGAGACGCTCGACTACCGGCTCCCACTCGCGGTGGGAGAGCAGGCCCGAGTGCAACAACACAAGCGGAGGCCCCGCGCCGACCTCGCGGTAGGCCACACGCGCACCGTCGGAATGGTGGTATAGGCGAAGCCTCATGGAATGGGTCTCCTTCATGTGCAAGCGAATTCCCAGTATGCAGCCTGCGTTGCGACGCTTGCACCGAGAGCAGTCAAAGCTCAACAATCCTGTGTATGAGTGTGATTCGCACAAACGCGGCCGCTGCCCTCTTGGGCGTCAGCCCGAACACCCTGCGCAGCTGGGAGCGCCGCTTCGGCTACCCCACGCCCAGCCGCACCGAGGGGGGCCATCGCCAGTTCGACCTCGCCGAAATCGAGGCTCTGCGCCAAGCCCACGCCGAGACCCACGACATCGCCTCGGCGATCTCCCTCGTGCGCCAGCGGGCCGAGGGTCCATCGACGCCGGCACGCCTGTGCACCGCATTCGCCGAGTTCAGCGCCGAGAAGGCCGACCGTCTGATGGAGGAGAGCCTGGCCGTACGCTCCGTCGAGCGCACCGTCGAGACGGTCCTGCTGCCCGCGGTCGAGGCGATGACGCCCGCCTCGCCCGAGTATTGCGTCGCCTGGCGCTACGCCACCGGCTGGCTCGCGGCCGCCCAACGCGTTGCCCCACCCGCGACGCGCGACGAGGGTGTGCTCCTGTTCGACGCCAGCAGGCCGATGGACATGGACGCCCTCTACACGCAAGCCCTGGAGCTGTTTCTGCGACGAGCCGGGCTGCGCGTCCTGGCCTTGCCCGTCGACCTCGACAGCACACGCGTGGGCAGCGCCCTGCGCGCCCTCGGACCGCAAGCAATGGTGCTGGCCGGACGCAACTCCTCTCTTGAGGCGATCGGACGCCTGGTGTATGCCACGCGACAAAGCGGCGGCGAGCTGCCGGTCTTCGACTACCGCCAAGCCTTGCCCGACACTGGCGCCAGCACGGTCGCACGCATCGGCCCGCGCCCGGCCGAAGCGGTGGCCACGTTGCGAGAGCACCTCGCCGGACCTGCCGAGCAGCGGGTTTGGCCCTCGCCGTCGGTGCCCGTGACGGCGACTGCTTCCTAGCGGCAACCGCACCTACAATGGGCGCCCCCATGACGGCGCCACCAAGACACCCCTTGATACCGCCGCGCGAGGTGGACGCACGCCAAGATTTGCCGTCGCTCGAGCAGGAGATACTCAAGCGCTGGCGTGAGCGGGATGTATTCGGCGAGTCCTTGCGCAACCGCGAGGGAGCCGACCAGTGGGTCTTCTATGAGGGCCCACCCACCGCCAACGGCAGGCCCGGTTCGCACCACGTCCTGTCGAGGGTCTTCAAGGACATCTACCCGCGCTACAAGACGATGCGCGGCTATCGCGTCGAGCGCAAGGGTGGCTGGGATTGCCACGGCCTGCCGGTTGAGATCGCCGTCGAACAGAAGCTCGGCATCACCACCAAGGCCGAGATCGAGGACCCCGAGCGAGGCATTGGGATCGAGCGCTTCAACGAAGAGTGCCGCAACTCGGTGTTCGAGTACCTGGAGGAGTGGAACCGCCTAACCGAGCGGATTGGGTTCTGGGTGGACTTGGAGCACGCCTACAGGACTTTGGATGAGACTTACATCGAGTCGGTCTGGTGGGCGCTCGCTGAGATCGACAAGAAGGGGCTCCTGTATGAGGGCCACAAGGTGGTCCCCTACTGCTACCGCTGCGGCACAGCGCTTTCGTCGCACGAGGTAGCCCTGGGCTACAAGGACGTAGTCGATCCATCGGTGTATGTGCGCCTGCCCGTGAGCGCGCCCGGCAAGCGCCTGCAAACGGGCGACGCGCTCCTGATCTGGACAACCACACCGTGGACGCTTCCCGGCAATGTCGCCGTCGCGGTGGGTCCCGACATCGAATACGTACGCGCCCGCAGCGACTGCGAGACGCTCGTGCTGGCCGCCGCCTTGGTCGAGCGCGTGCTCGGCAAGGAGGCCGAGATCCTCGACCGCTTCCCCGGCCGCGACTTGATCGGCGAGGAAGGCCAGGGCGAGCCGACCGGCGTCTCCTACCAAGCGCCGGTATTTCCCATCGGCGGCGACGACATCGGCGAAGCGCCGGTAATCGCCGGCGATTTCGTCACTACAGAGGACGGCACCGGACTCGTGCACATCGCGCCCGCCTTCGGCGAGGACGACTACAACGCGGCTCGGGCTCATGAAATGTTTGACCCCCAAAGACCGGAGACGCTGTTCAACCCGGTCACGCGCGAGGGTAAGTACGGCGTCGACATTCGCGGCCATGACGGCCGCTCCTATAAGGGTCGCACCGTCAAGGAGCCCGTCCTCGCCGAGGATTTGATCGCCGACCTCGATGCACGCGGACTCCTGTTCAAGCGCACCGACTACGAGCACTCCTACCCCCACTGCTGGCGCTGCGATACCCCCCTCATCTACTACGCCAAGCCCTCCTGGTACATCGCCACCTCAAAGATCCGCGACCGCATGATGGCCGCGAACGAGACCGTTGCCTGGTATCCCCCCCACATCAAGCACGGCCGCTTCGGCGACTGGCTCTCAAACAACGTGGACTGGGCCCTCTCGCGCGAGCGCTACTGGGGCACGCCCCTGCCCGTATGGCGCTGCGAGCAAGGCCACACGCTCACGATCGGCTCTTTCTCAGAGCTCGAGCAGCGCTCTGGTCAAGCCCTCGAGGACCACCACCGGCCCTATGTCGACGAGGTCGAGCTCGCGTGCCCCCACCAGCACGACCTGGGGTCCATCCCATCGGCCCAAGGCGAGTCCGGCGAGGACCAAGGAGCGTTGACTGGCGCGGTGTGCGGCTTGCCGATGACCCGAGTACCTGAGGTCATAGACGTCTGGTTTGACTCAGGGTCGATGCCCTTCGCCCAGCACCATTACCCCCACGAGCACGAACAACAATTCCAAAAAGAATTCCCCGCCGACTTCATCTGCGAGGCGCTCGACCAGACGCGAGGCTGGTTCTACTCGCTCCTGGCCGTCTCGACCCTCCTGTTCGACCGCTCCTCCTATGAGAACGTCGTGTGCCTCGGCTTGATCCTCGACGCCGACGGCCAGAAGATGTCCAAGTCCAGGGGCAACACCGTCGAGCCGTGGCGGGTCCTCGACAAGTACGGCGCCGACGCTTTCCGCTGGTACTTCTTCACCTCCAAGCAACCTTGGGACGGTTACCGCTTCTCTGAGCAGGCAATCGGCGAGGGCGTGCGCCTGTTTCTCAAGCAGCTGTGGAGCACCTACTTCTTCTACGTGCTCTACGCCAACGCCAACGCGAGCGGCTTGAATGGAGCATCCGAGGCGGAGGCCGAGCAGACCGGCTCGACGAATAACCGGGCCGCCAACGGGTCGCTCGGCGATCTCGACCGTTGGGCGTTGTCGCGGACCGCCGCCACCGCCGAGATCGTGGCTGAGCGCCTCGACGCCTACGACGCCACTACGGCCGGACGCGCTATCGCAGCCCTGATCGACGATCTCTCCAACTGGTACGTGCGTCGCTCCCGCCGGCGCTTCTGGGACGGCGACCCAGCCGCCTTCGCGACCTTGCGCGAATGCCTGCTCACCGTCTCCAAGCTACTCGCCCCCTTCTGCCCCTTCGTGGCCGACGAGATCTACGACAACCTGGACGGCACCTTGGCCAGCGTGCATCTATGCGACTTCCCGTTGGACGATGCTCTGCCCACTCGCGACGAGCCTCTGGAGGAGGCGATGGCGATCGCGCGGGAGACCGTCCGCCTCGGACTCGGAGCCAGAGCCCAGGCCAAGATCAAGATTCGCCAACCCCTGGCCGAGGCGGTGGTCGTGGCCGACGGGCGCGAGCGTGCTTCGATCGAGCGCCTGGTCGAGATCGTGCGCGAGGAGCTCAACGTGCGCCGCGTCCGCTTCGTCGAGGGGGCCGACGAGTTGGGCGAATACGAGGTCAAGGCCAACTACCGCACTCTGGGTCCCCTGTTCGGGAAAGACATGCCCCTGGCCGCCGATGCCATCGCCGCGCTGGACCCGGCTCGCGTTGCCCTCGCCGTGCGTGGGGGCGAGCCCATCGGTATCTCGGTCGGCGACCGCGAGCACACCCTTACCGAGCAGGACGTGCTCCTCACGATGAAGGCGCCCCCCGGCTACTCGGTGGAGCGGGACGGCGCCCACGCGGTTGCCCTCGACCTCACGATCGACGACAGCCTCCTGCGCGAGGGTCGCTCACGAGAGATCGTCCACGCCGTCCAGAACGCGCGCAAGAGCGCCGGCCTGGATGTCGAGGACCGGATCGAATTGGCTCTACTCGGCGAGCCCGACTTGATCGAGGCCGCCCGTGAGCACCAGAGCTATGTGGCCGGGGAGACTCTTACCACCCAACTCCAGCTCGGCGAGGGCGGCCCCGCAGCGATGGGCTACCGCGAGCAAACCCAGATCGAAGGGCTCGCCCTCGAGATCGGCCTAAACCGCGCCCAACCCGCCTAAACCCGGATACCCACTACCGCGGTATCCGATCCTTCAGGCGAGGGCGGGCTCGAGCTCGGCCTCGATCTTCTTCTTGGGGTAAGCCCCCACGACCGTCTTCACGGCGTTGCCGCCCTTGAAGAGGATCATCGTCGGGATCGAGAGCACCTGGAAAGCGGCGGCCGTCTGCTGGTTCTCATCGACATTCAGCTTCACGATGCGCAAATCCTCGCGCTCGGATGCGATCTCCTCGAGCACCGGGCCCACCACACGGCAAGGTCCGCACCAAGGAGCCCAGAAGTCGACGAGCACGGGCTTCTCCGACTCGACGACCTCGGCCTGGAAGTTGGCGTCGGTTACTTCGGTGAGGGTGCCTGCCATTGAAATCTCCTATCGAAATGATCTGCCGCTTTGAGCTTGCCTTGGATCCTGCGAAGGCTCCCATCGCCTGGATGGGCCGACTCCAATGGATCACCTCTACCACTATACAAAGTAAAGCCAGGGGCACAGCTCTTGCGAAAGAGGCAGGCTCAGGCAAGGCCCAAACTAGGCCAGGATGCGTGACTAACCGAGATCGTCTTAGCCGGAGCGCGCGGCGAGCCCGAGACACATACCTAAAACCTTTTCTTCAATAGACAAGCGCGAACTATTGGTATCCACAACCCTTAATAGACAATAAGAGTACGTTAACGTGTATCCTTGCCTGATGGGGGCTAGGGGGATGGGTGGGGTTAGCCACAAGGTCGGCTTCGGCAGGCTCGAGCCCAAACACGCACGTCTGGCTGATCTAGGGACACGAGCCAGCTCCGCCGTGATGTACAGGCTCTTTGCGCGCTGCGGCGTACACCGCTTGGATAGCAAGGCCGGGCGCTCCCAACAGGCCGCTTTGGAACAGGCGATTCATGCTGGCCGCGAGGCCTATGTGCTCGGGATCGGCACAGGACTTCACAATGCGGGGATTGCACTCGTGCGGGTCTCCAAGCACGGCACGGTGGAGTTGGTGTGCAACGAAGAGGAGGAGCGCTACACCGGGGTGAAGCACTGCACCGCATTTCCAGAGAACTCGATCGCGTCGGCCATAGGACAAATGGATGCACTCGGCCTGTCCCCCAGCGATCTGACGGCGTGCGTGAGCACGTGGGAGTTCGTATCCGCTTTCGTCACGCTCATGGGGCGTCCTGTGCTTGAGGAGATGCCAGCCAGTCTCAGCTTGATGCGCCAAGAACGCCCTAGCGAAATCGCCAGCGGCAGCGGCGCGGATTTGATGCGAACGGCGACACGCCTGGCGGATCGCCTGGGCCTCGACGAGAAGCTTTCGGTGATCGGCATGCGCCACCACGACAACCATGCCTATTTCAGCTATGGAGTGTCGCCGTTTGCATCAGATGCCAGCTCTGAGCCCACGATCGTGCTCGTGACGGACGGATCCGGAGACGACGCATCAACCTCGTTCTACGAAGCTCGATCGGGCCGGCTCGAGCTGCTGCGGGCGTACGGGACGAATGTTTTCGGCTCGCTTGGAACGGCCTACGGCGTGCTCAGCTCAACATTGGGCGGCTGGCCGATGCTGAGCTCCGAGGGGCGTTACATGGGCGCAGCCGCCTGGGGGGACGGTAATCGACTTACCAACCGGTACTACCGGCGGTTGAAACACCTGTTCCATTTCGGCGCCGAAGGCGAGATTCGCCTAAATCGCGCACTGGCCAACTGGACGCAGTCAGGCTGGGAAAAACCCTACAGCGATGAGCTGATCGACATCTTGGGCAAGCCGATTCCGATCAGTGAGATGTGGCACCCGGACGCCGTCCTCAACGTTGAGGACATTCGCCATCCGGAGATCACTCGCGAGCGTGTCGACAAGGCGGCTGCCGTCCAAATGGTGTTCGAGGACGCGCTGGCTCACATGGTGGATCATCTGATCCGGACAACCGGCAGCCACCGCTTGGTCCTCACAGGCGGCACGGCGCTCAACTGTGTCGCCAACATGCGGCTGCTCGAATGCTTCGATGAGGCCTGGTACGAGCGCAATCTGGGAGCCAAGGGCAAGCGATTGCATCTTTGGGTGCCGCCGACTCCGGGTGACGCTGGAGCGCCCATCGGCGCGGCGTATGCGTTTGCGATGCGTGCCGGCGCGCGTCCCGGCAAACCCCTGCGACACGCTTTTTACTGTGGAGTCGCCCCAACCGGAGCCTCGGTGCGAGCCGCCATCACAGCAGAGCCAACAGCCAACAGCATGGAGCTCGGAGACTGCTCGGATCCAGAGGTGCGACAACGAGTTGCCGACCTGCTCGCGAGCCTCATCAGCAAAAATGGGATCGTCGGGCTCTACCAGGGCAACTCAGAGACCGGCCCTCGGGCACTGGGCCATCGCAGCATCCTCGCCAACCCCTGCAACCCTGACACGCGACGACTGCTCAACGAGCGCGTCAAGCACCGTGAATTGATTCGACCCTTGGCACCCATGCTCACGCGTGCGGCGGCGGAGCGTTTCTTCCACCTCGAGGACGGCGCATCTGACGACGACTTCAATGCCTACAACTACATGGTGCTCACGGCCCGGGCGCGGCCAGAGGCAAATGAGGCGATCCCATCGGTGATCCACCATGATGGCACCGGTCGTCTGCAAATCGTGCGTCCCGCGACTGACGCGTTTTGTTACGACTTTCTGCTCGCCATGGGACGCCGGATAGGGGTCGAGGCGTCCGTCAACACCTCCCTCAACGTGGGCGCCCCGATCGCTCACACCCCAACACAAGCGGTCGAGACACTCAGCGTGCCCGTGGGATGGATGGTCTGCTGCTGATCGACAGCTCCAGCCACGCGACCCTGATGTGGTTGGAGGACCGGACCGACATCCGGCAGCGCCTGATGGATGCGCTCGACGCATGGACCGAGGAGACCGACTTCGCCCTGCCCAGGCAAGCTCCAAGCCTGCCATGAGCCGGGGTGCGTGCCTAGCCGGTCACACGCACTGTGAAGCCTTCCCAAGTACCCACAATCGGCGGGTGGATGCCCGTGAGCGCCGTGAACATGTGCGGCGAGACATATACCTCGATCAAAGCCGCCAGCACAAGCATGGGCAACGCGATCAGCACGGTCACCACGGTCGCGGCCAGCAGTTGATCCCACTCGCCCCGCCGGCTCGCGAGGATCCAGGCCGCAAGCGGCAAGAACAAAGCGATCAGCTCGACCAGCGCATGCGGCAGGACGCCGAGCAGCAACAGACCCGGAGACACTCTCAGGAAGTGGGCCACCCCCGCGAGCGTGTGGCCGAGCACGTAAGCTTGGGCCGTCAGCGAGAAGGCGGTGGCGCAAGCAACGAAAGCGATCGCGATACGCCCGCCGTGCTCGTGCACCCAGCGCGAAATCCCCGTCTTGCTCTCCGCCTGCAAAGGCAAAGAGCTGCCCGCGATGAAACCGGCTACACAGGCCATCGCGTGCAACGCCAGCACGAGCAGGTTGTGGGACAGCACGGTGGCCACGTCGCCCGCTTCGCCGACCGCGAAGGGAGGGCGCAGCTCGACCGGCTGGGTGTAGCTCTTGAACAACTCCGAGATGACTAGCACGGCGCACAACAAGGCGACCGCGGCCAGCGTCGAGCCCGCAAACCAGGCGCCCAGAACCGGCAGCGGCCTGCGCTGCCAGGTCCGCAAAGTGCTCCGAGTGCGACGAACGCCGTGATAGAGCGCGTAGGAAGAGGCGTCCACGCTTCTCTATCGACCGTTCACGGCAACCACCTGAGAAGGGCTACCGCCCGTGAAGTCCGTGCGCCGTCCCAGGCGCTCAGGTCCGCAGTGAACCGCTTGGCGTGCCGTGCGCCTCCGCCTTAGCGCCGTCGCCCGCTGGCGCCGGGGGCTGGCTCCCGTAGCGCAGCTTCGGCACGAGCCACATCGCCTCGGCCGCGATCCGCCAAGACATCTTGCTCTGGCCGAGCTCGCGATCTTTGAAGACGATCGGCACCTCCACGACCTTGAAGCCGGCCTTGACCGCGCGATAGGTCAGCTCCACCTGGAAGGCATAGCCCTGGGAGCGCACGCTGTCGAAGTGGATCGCTTCCAAGACCTCCCGCTTGAAGCACTTGAAGCCACCCGTCAGATCCTTTACCCGCAGACCCAGAACCCAGCGCGCATATGTGGAGCCGCCCTCGCTGACCACACGCCGCAAGAGGCCCCAGTCGGACACGCCGCCTCCGGGCACGTAGCGCGAGCCAAGCGCCAAGTCCGCGCCGGAGCGCACGGCCTCCAGCAGACGCGCCAAGTCGGCGGGGTCGTGGGAGAAGTCGGAGTCCATCTCCATCACATAGGCCGCCCCATGATCGAGCGCATGGCGAAAGCCCGCCAGGTAGGCAGGGCCGATGCCGTTCTTCTCGGTTCGGTGCAGCACCTCGACCCGCTCACGCTCGGCGGCGAGCCGGTCGCCGATCTCGCCTGTGCCGTCGGGCGAGCCGTCGTCGACGATCAGGATCTTGTAGATCCCGTCGTTGCTGGTGGCGAGCACATCGCCGGCGACGGTTACTATCGCCTCGATGTTCTCCGCCTCGTTGTACGTCGGAAGGATCAGCCAGGGAGCGCCAGTCACAAGGCGCGTACCCTAGCGTGTCCTCGGAGCGGGCCACCCCGCTCTCGGCGCTCTTGGGAATCGTCGCGAGCACGATCTTGTTGTTGGCCTGTGCGCCTCCGGCGATGGCGAGCGAAGCCGCCTCAGGAACAAGCACAGCCCCGGTTACAAGCGGACCGCCGGCCGGCCCAAGCGAAGCCCCGGCTCACACCGCGCCCCAGTCGCTCGATGCTGGACCATTGGACGCCTACATCGCGGGTGTGGCGCGAGCCTGGGAGCCTTATACAACGCCGGACGGGCGCGTCGAAGATCCGTTGGACGCGGCCGACACGGGCGACAACTACGGCGTGATCCTGCTCGCCGATGTGATGCTCAAGGTGGCCCACCGCACGGGCGACAGCACGCTGGAGGAGACCGGCGAGCGGATCGTCGCCTCGGCCTTGACCTTGCCGGTACCCAACGACCCGTTCAACCTGTTGGCGATCGCCGCCGCCATCCACGACGGCGAGCAGGGCGACTTCTCGGTGGGCGCTTGGAGCCAAATCGCGGCGCCCTTGGAGCAGCGAGCCGGACAGATCGGACCGCCCACCGAAGCTACCTGTCTGCTCGAACTGCCTTGCTATGACAATTGGCGCCTGGTCTGGTCGGCGGGCGCGGCCCTTCTGCTGGCCGACAAAGTCCCCGGCGCACCCGGCTCCCTGGCCGGCGACGGGATTCCCGCGGCGGCCCAGATCAAGACCGATCTGGCGCTGGCACTCAAGCACGCTGGGCCACCACTACGCACCAATCCGGCCGGCACGCCCGCGCGCGAGCTGTCAGACCCCGGCGCCGAGCCACCCGCATATGAGCTGTTCTCGACCTTCATGCTGGAGCTGATCGGCGAGTTCGACCCCTCCGCGGTCACGCACCGCGTGGCTGTTCTGCGCCGCCAGGCCGACCGTTATGCGCTCGACATGATGGCTCCCGACGGCCAGCTCTCCCTATCGGGGCGCTCGCTGGACCAGTCTTGGGTACAGGCCGCGGCGGCGGCCCTGGGAGCCAGGCGGGCGGCGCTTGAACCTGGGACTGCGGACGCGTGGCGCTCGTTTGCCGAGCGCGCCGTCTCCTATCTGCTGGCCGCCTACCCCCTGCGTGCGGATGGCCTGTTGCCGATCGTGCCCGGCCTGAGCGTCGAATGGAACCCTTCGATCATGGACGGCTATGCCGCGCTGAACCAGTACGAGGGTTTGACTCTGTGGCTACTGTCCGACGCGCTCGCCCAGTGGCCTCGCCCCGAATCCAGCACTGGGGATTTGCCGGGCGACAACACCGAACTGGTGGACGACGACCTTGGCTCGAGCGGTCTGGTGTGGGGTCGCTCGGGCTCGGTCTGGTGGCAGCTGAGCGGCCACTCCACCAGCAGCGATCCACGCTCGGCGCAAGGCCTCGTGGCCGTCAAGCTGGAGCACGATGGGCGCTGGCGCGATCTGCTTGCCCTGAGGCCTCGCCGGCGGGGCCTATCAAGCGTGTGGACTTTGACGACCGCTCATGGCAGGACGGCCGCGCCTTCCTTTGCGGGCGCGCACGGCCGGGGACGGAGGGTGGTGTTGAGCGGCGACTACCGCCGGCCCGACGGGCGCCTGGTGGCACGCACGACCTGGGCGTTGACCACGACTCCGAGCGGTGTCCGGCTGGCCATGAAGATGCCCGCCAAGGCCGCTTTGCGCACCACTCTATGGCTGGCAGGGGCAAGCACGCGATTGTCAGCGCCTGGGGCCACTTTGGCCCGTGGAACCTGCACCGTCACCGCTTCTGGCCGTGCCTGTCCGGTGACGATCTCCTGGCACACGGGCCGGGTCGCGGTGCTCGAAGTGGGCGCCCAGGCCGACTGAGGCGGACCGCCGCCGGCGCGGCGGAGTCAACTCAGAAAAGCTTGGGGATCGACCGCTGGAAGTTGCGGTGCAGTTCCTTGGCCACCACATACAAGGCCGGTCGCGGTGCCCCGTTGGCCTTCACCAAGCCGGCGTCCCAGGTTGCCTTGCGCGCGGCCTTGGCCTTGGGCGTTCCGGGCGAGCGCCAGTGGTAGTAGTAGATCCGCGTGATGCGCGAGCTGAGCTTGGCGAGCGAGAAGATGTTGTGGGCGACCCGCGCCGCATAGGCTTCGCCGTGGTCGATCAGGCGGCCTTTGAAGCGCCACCACACGACCCCTCCGACCTCGCTGAACCAGACCTGCCCGTGCACCGCCGCGAGGAACTGTTCGACCAGGACCGGGCTGCCCACGCTGGCTGAGTGATACGGGTTGAAACGGCCAGATCTTGGGATAGGGATGGGCCCTTTCCAGAAACGAGCCGACCCAGGCCTCGACGTTGCCGTCGGAGTCGAGGATGTCGGGCGCGGTCACCTCACAGCCGGGACAGTGAGCGGCCAAGACGTTGTAGTAAGAGGCCGCCAACCAAGGGTTGTGGGCGGTCGGCTGGGTGCTGTGCGTGGCCTCGTCCCAGGGCGCGAACTCCTTCACCCAGGGGAACAGCTTGCGGAAGCGCAGGAACGCCTTGAGGAACTGTGCCGGCGTGGGTGCGCGACCGTTGTTGTCGGCATGCTGGAAAGTGATGAAGGGGGTGATGTGGTAGGCGTGCTTGACCGCGTCCAGCCAGGCGGTCACGTTGGCCAGGTCGCGCTTGTTGAGCACCGCATTCCAAGGCACCACGTCGCGCGCCAAGTGCACCCCCAACTCGCCCACCCTGGGGTCCGAGAACGTGCTTGGTTCGTAGTCGGAGAGACCGAAGCGATAGTTGGCGGCACTTGCGCCGCCGGCCGCGAGAAGGCCAGCGAGCAGGAGACCCGCGAGCAGTGCGACGAAGCGTCGTGAGGCGCGGGTCAAAGGCATTCGCCTGGCTATGATAGGCGCCGATGAGCCGCCGGTGCGCAGGCTTCGTTGCGGGAGTGCTCGCCGGGGTCCTTCTTGCGGTCGCGCCGGCGGGCGCGACGATCCTCACCAGCTCTCCGTTTGGCCTTTCGTTCGAGTACCCCTTGATGGAGAAGGCGCTCGGGGCGGGGGCCTGTCCGACTCCGGCCTTCGTGGCGAGCCTGAAGTCGCTCGGATCGCCGACGCTGCGGATCGGTGGCGACTCCCAGGACTTGGCGGGGCCGACCGCTGCCTACCACTATTTCATACCCCCTTCCTTCTGGACCACGCTCGGCTGCTTGGCGCGCGAGAGTGGTTCCCCGATCGTGGTGGGCTTGAACTTCGCCGAAAGCTCGGCGGCAGACGAGCAGACGACCATCACGGAGGCCGAGCAGGCTATCCCCGCCTCACAGCTCAGCTTCTCCTTGGGTAACGAGCCGGACCTTTACGGCCTTTCTCACATCTTGCCCAATGAACCAGGGTTCACCGTACCGGCCTACCGCGCCGCGCCTTGGACGGCGGAAAAGTTCGCAAGCGAATGGACGAGCAGGCGCGCCCAGCTTGGGACCATACCGATCGAGGGTCCCGACCTGGCTGGGATTGGCTGGCGCGAAACCATGACCCCCGTGCTTGAGCGGAACTCGCCGGTGGCGCTGACCGTTCACGCCTACCCGACCGCGGCCTGCGGCACTGCCGCCGCCCCCACCACAGCGGCCCGCCTGCTCACCAAGCACGCGAGTGTGGGCTTGGTTGAAAAGTACGGGTGGCTGCTTGCCGCCGCGAAGGCTGCCGCGCGCCCGGCGATCATCTCGGAGAGCAACAGCGGCTCCTGCGGAGGCAGGCCCGGGGTCTCGGATGAGCCGGTGGCGGGAGTGTGGGCGGCGCGCTACGTCTTGGCGGCGATGCTCGCGGGATGGACCCAAGTGCGCTTCCACAATGCGGGCACGAGCTATGACGCGCTCACGTTCGAAGTCGACGGCGAGGTGGCCACCCGTCCGCTGGGCGATGCCCTGCTGTTCTTGCACCATTGGGTTCCCATTCCAAGCCGCGTCAGCTCCGCCTCCCGGAACCCGGACA
The DNA here is from genome assembly GCA_963726465.1 of uncultured Solirubrobacterales bacterium. Classification (GTDB taxonomy): domain Bacteria; phylum Actinomycetota; class Thermoleophilia; order Solirubrobacterales; family Solirubrobacteraceae; genus Palsa-744. The sequence goes on along the minus strand of CAVSCQ010000025.1, from coordinate 68,685 downwards.
TCCTGGCCGCGAAGATTTCGGTGGGCGGACATGTGAGCCTGATCGCAAGCTCCTTCTCGGCAAAGCCCACCCCCTTCGCGATCGCGGTTCCCGGCGGGGCCGGACGGTTGCAAACCGACACGATCTCCACGGCCGGCTCGATCGAACGAGGCGGCTCGCTCGCGGTGCACGACCACCGAGCTCGCCTGATGCTCGCCCCGCATGCGGTTGTGGCGATCCGGGTGAGCTGAATGACACGGGCGCCACTGCATCGCCCGAGTCCCGAGCGGAGGGGACGAGCGCATTACCGGTGAGCCCTCCAATACCGCGATCGCCGAGGCCTTGGAGGAATTGGGCGACCTGTACGAGCTTGATGGAGCGATCGTGCACAGGGTGTTGGCTTATCGCAGCGGAGCAAGGGCCGTGCGCGAGGCGCCGGTCTCGGTGGCCGCCTTGGCGCGCGTAGGGAAGGCTACTGAGCTGGTGGGCATCGGGGCCACGTTGCAGGAGAAGATCTTGGCTTTGGCGGAGACCGGCACGATCCCGGCGATGGAGAAGCTGCGGGCCAAGATCCCACCAGGGTTGGTAGCGATTACGCGGCTGCCGGGCGTGGGCCCCAAGCGGGTGCGACTGTTGCATTCGACGCTTGGCATCGACTCGTTGGAGAGCCTGGGCGCGGCGGCAGCGGCGGGCAAGCTGCGCGACGTGAAGGGCCTGGGGCCCAAGTTCGAGGCGGGCGTACTCGAGTCCTTGCAACGCATCTCAGAAGACCCGGACGCGCACAGCGCGCCGCGCCTGCTCTTGCCCAAGGCGCTCGCTTTGGGCGAGGCGCTCGCTGAGGGGCTAACCGATATCGGCGGCCCTGGAACGGAGGTCATGATCGCGGGATCAGCTAGGCGCATGGCCGACAGCGTGAAGGACATCGACCTGATCGCTGTGACCCGCAAACCGGTCATGCTCGCCAAGGGCCTGGCCTCGCTACCCGAGGTCGAGGCGGTCTCCTCCGCAGGCAAGGCGGGCGCTCGCGGACGCAGCCACTCAGGCGCTAGCGTCGACCTGCGCATCGCCAAGCCCTCCCAGTTGGGGAACCTGTTGCAGCATTTCACCGGTTCTGGCAAGCACAACACGGCACTGCGCGAAGCGGCTGTGCGCAAAGGCTTGCACGTGTCCGAGTATGGGATTGCGAGCGATGAGACTGGCGCCACGACGATGTGTGCGAGCGAGCAAGAGGTGTACGGATTGCTGGGTCTGGCCTACATCGAGCCCGAGCTGCGCGAGAACCGGGGCGAGCTGGCGGCCGCCTCGCTTGACTTCCAGAACGCGAGCGGCGACCCCGAGAACGTGGACCCAAAGGCAAGCGCAGGCACCGCGGGCGGACTGCCCAGGCTGATCGAGCTGGGGGACGTCAAGGGCGACTTGCACTGTCACACGGTGGCCTCCGACGGCCATCACACGATCGAGGAGATGGCCTTGGGGGCGCGCTCCAGGGGCTATGAGTACTTGGCGATCACCGACCATTCGGCTTCGCACGGCTTCGGCAACGATGTCTCTCCCGCACAACTGCGCGAGCAGATCGAGCGGGTCAGGGAAGTCGACGAGGCACTTGAAGGCATCGAAGTGTTGGCGGGCAGCGAGGTCAACATCCTGCCCGACGGTTCGCTTGACTACGAGGACGATCTGCTGGGGGAGCTCGACTGGGTGATCGCCAGTGTGCACACCTCGTTTGGAATGAGCGAACAGAAGATGACCGAGCGCATGATCGCCGCCATGGAGCACCCGCTGGTCGACGCGATCGGACACCCGACGGGACGCTTGATCGAGCGGCGCGAGCCCTATGGCGTGGACGTGGGAGCCCTGATCGAGGCTGCCGCGCGGACGGGCACGATGCTTGAGATCAACGCGAACCCGGACCGCCGCGATCTGAACGAGGTACACGCGCGGGCAGCTGCCCAAGCGGGCGTCACGATCCTGATCGACTCCGACGCCCATTGGGTAGAGCGCCTGGAGTCGATGCGATGGGGCGTCGCCACTGCACGCAGGGCCTGGCTGACCGCTGGGGATGTCGCCAACACACGGCCATGGGCGGAGTTCGCGAAGCTACGCAAGCAAGCGCGGCAGTAGCTGCTCAGCCACAACCCGATCTAGCTGGGCGCGGCGGAACGGGGCGAGCTGCAGCTCGGCCCGAGCCGCATAGTCGGGAGCTGGATCGTCTAGCGCGACACGCAAGGCCCCAGCGAGATCGTCGACCACCAGCCGTGGGTCAAGCGAGCGCGCTATTGGCAGAGCCACGTAGGGCCCGGGCGAGGGCGTCGTGACCAACATGCACCCGTCGGCCAAAGCCTCCAACTGAGCGATCCCGTAGTCCTCGCGTCGGGCCGCGCACACGACCACACGGGTACGCCTGAGCAAAGCTCGGTACTCGGTGTAAGGCAACATCGGGAGTACCTGCACTCCCGGCGCCGGCAAAGCAAAGCCATGGGCGCGCAGATCGGCGACGCCTGCACCGGCGAGCACCAGACGCTCTCCGGGCCGGTGCGCCGAGGCCCACGCGTCAAGGATGCTGGAGAGACCCTTCTTGACCGGGTTGGCAACGTAAGCGAAGGCCGCTATGTCGCGCTCGGGCGCCGGGCCGGCCGGCTCGTACGAACCAGGTGAGGAGGGGCTGGACGATGGCTCGATCGGAACCGGCAAAACGACGGTGGGAAGGTGAGGGGGAGGGAAGGTCGTACGTGTCGGGGGTCCGAGCTCCTCCAACTCGGCGAGCCCACCGTCGCTCCAGGGCAAGAGCAAAGGCGCTTGGTGCAGGCGTCTTCGCTCAAGCGGCCGCTGCCACAGGCCATGGCGCCCGGTACGGTTGCCGGCGGCGGGCGCGTCGAAGCGGATCGCACCCGGTCTCGGCCAAAACAGGGCGGCTGTGGTACTCGAATAGATGAGCGCCCTGGCCTCGATTCGTCGCAACTCAGAGACGGCGGCCCGCCGCGCCGCCGAAGCCCAAAGCAAGTCGGTGAGCATCAGTGTGCGCACGGCTCGGGGCGGCTCGGCGCGCACGATCGACGCTTCGGCGCCGGCGCGCCGCAAGGAGGCGAGCAGCTCATCGTCAGCGGTGCGCAAGCCTCCCGTCGAGCCGAGCGAGACGATCAGGATGTCCACCATCAGGTGGTGGCGCCATCGATCCGCTGGGGACGCAGCGCCTTGAAGCCGGGCGTGCGCGCCAGGGCGATCGTGCGAAACGGGGAAGTGCGCAGGACGTGGAAGCGCACACCGTCGCGCTCCTCGATCGCGGCCACGGCCGCGTCTTGGCGGCGCCACCACAGGGCCAGAGCAATGCCAAAGCCGGCGCCAATGCCTGGAATCTGGGGGAAGAAGAAAGCCAGGCCGCCCGCCACCAGCGTGAACAGCAGCAGCGGCCAAAGGCGATTTAGCAGGGTGGCGCCGGGACGGTACTCGGGCAAGGCGGTGCTCGATCGAGCATCGGCTAGCAGCCGCCCGATCGACGGGTTTACCTCGGCATGACGACCCAAGCGCAGGCCGATAGCGGCCGCCAGGAGCCACCAGCCGACGGAGATCGGGACTACGGTGGGGTCGCCCGCGGGGGCCGCCGAGAGCACCGTGACGATCGCGAGCGCAGTTGCCGCGGCCGCGCTGAGCAGGACGGTGGCCCTGAGGAAGTCGACGAAGTGCACGCCTCGCTAGCGCCCCGGAGCGCCTTCGCCGTTCGGTACGACGCCGATAACAGCCAAACGCCGGGTGCCGCGAAGTCTTGCCACGTGCTCCGCGCGGGGTGGGACGGAGAGGCTCACAGCAAAGCCTGCAAAAGGGCGCGCACGCCGCTCTGCCCGTCGATGACTAGGTCGGCCTGGGCCGCCAAATCGGGTGGCGTCTCCTCCGAGCCGACCGCTACGCACACAGCTACCTGGAGCGTTCCTGCATCTACGAGCGCGCGCAACCCACGGAAGGCGTCGAGGTCGGTGTTGTCGTCGCCCACGTACAGAGCGCTTTTGACCGAAGCCCCTCCTTCGCGCTCGGAGGCGCTCTGTAGGAGCGCAGTGACGCCGAGACCCTTGTCGAGCGCGACCGGCGGGCGCACCTCCAAAACCATGCGTCCCCAGTGCACCGTGAACCCCTCGCTCTCGGCGCTCTTGGCTATCTCGCGCACGAACGCGGCGGCAACCTCCTCGTCGGGAGCTCCGCGCCAGTGGAAGGCGGCGATCGCCTGCTTGTCCTCGCTGCGCACCCTGGCTCGCTGCACCTCGGCAGTGTAGGCGCGGTCGGCGAACTCACGTACTCGCTCAGACCAAGCGGTCAGGTCGGGATCCAGCTCGGGCCTGGTGGCGCCGGGGCGCAGCAGTTCGCCGCCGTGGTTTCCAACGTAGGCGATGCTCCCTATCGCGACGATCTGGCGTGCAGTGGCGGCTTGCCGACCACTGACGCAGCCAACCAAGCCGTAGCGCTTGGATATCTCGATCAGGAGTGTACGTGTGGCCTCGGGCACGTGCGCATCGGCGGCATGGCGAACAATCGGCGCCAAAGTGCCGTCGATATCGAGCAGGACAGCCGCGTGGGCGGGGTCGGAGCGGAGCGGCTCGAGCGCCTCCACAAGCGTGGCAGCGGGGGACACGGCCTTTAGTATGGCGCTCCATGCGGGCCGATTCGCCCACAGCCGTCTCATGACTACTGAGAAGTCGTCAGAGCTGGTGACAGAGCGCACCCTGAAGCTGGCGGCGATCGGCACCGCCGCGGGCGTATTTAGTGGCCTGTTCGGCGTGGGCGGCGGCAGTGTAATCGTGCCGTTGCTCGTCCTATGGCTCGGCTACGGGCCACGCGAGGCCACCGGCACATCGCTGGCGGCGATCGTGTTCATCGCGGCCTTTGCCGCCGCTACACAGGGCGCCTACGGCAACGTACACGTGCTCGACGCAGTCTTGATGGGCGTCCCCGCGATCGGCGGCGTGTTGATCGGGACGTGGTTGCAACAGCGCCTGCCGACACGCTCGATCTCTCTTTTGTTCGCGGTGGTCCTGGTCGCCAGCGCGGTGGAGCTGTTGCTGCGGTGATCGCCAAGACGACGCCAATCCCGACTGTCGTCGCGGACGGTTTGTGGCCGCGTGTGCGCGAAACCTGGTTGCGAGGGTGATCGCCGCGATCGCGATAGGTGTGTGCGCGGGCATCGTTGCCGGCTTGCTGGGCGTGGGCGGGGGCGTGCTGTTCGTGCCCGGCCTTGTGATCTTTCTCGGTCTTGGTCAGCACCAGGCGGAGGCAACTTCGCTGCTGGCGATCGTGCCGGTGGCGATCGTCGGGACCTTCAAGCAGGACGGCTACGGCAACGTGCGCCGCCAAGATGCGATCGTGATGGGCCTACTTTCGATCGTCGGCGCGGCGGCCGGCGTGGCGCTCGCCAATGCGCTGTCTGGGACAGTGTTGCGGGTCGGCTTCGCCTTGCTGATGGTGTTCGTGGCGATCCAATTGGTGCGCAAGGCGATGAGCGAACCGAGCGACTCGCCAGGGGAACATGTAGAGAAATCGCCCGCTTCGGCCGGATAACGCCTAGACTTGAGCTAGATGGGACTCGACAACCCAATTCACATCGTCTTCTTGGTTGTAATCCTGCTGCTGGTGTTCGGCGCCAAGCGCCTTCCCGAGATCGGCCGCTCGCTCGGTACCGGGATGCGCGAGTTCAAGCAATCTGTGACCGGTGAGAGCCACAGCCACGATCAGCAGCGCCAGACATTGCCGCCGGTGACGCCCCAAGCGCCTGTGCAGACACCGCCGCCGGCGCAGACTCCTGCACAGGACGCGTTCGCCCAGCGCGACCCGGCTTCAACTGAGAAGCGCTGAGAGCTACCGCGATGCGGTGCGCCCGCTGAGCGGATCGGCGGCCAGATTCACGCAGTCGCCTTATGCCAAGGCGTCATGCAGAGTGACTGCCAACTTCGGTGTGATCAGATCCCCGTCTGCCGATAGCAGCCGACGTCCCGTGCGGAGAGAGATCGCCACATAGGAGGCGTCGTAAAAGGTCAGCTCATGCTCGCGCGAGAGCGCTGCCGCGGAATGACGATCCTCGACGGTGAGGTCGATCGGATCGCCACAGATGTCTTCAAGCAGGCCGAGCGCCGCACCGATCTGAACAGCCTCAAGGTGGGAATGGCGCGTCAGGATGTTGCCAACCTCGTAGAAAGCCAAGGTAGTAGTGCGCATCCCCAGGTGTCCGATTGCCATTCGCGCAAGGTCGCCATCGGGCTCGCGCTCCAGGGGAAGGAACCACTTCAGGGCAACACTGGCATCGACGAGCCAGCCGTCCATAGCGAAAGCCGAGACGCTCAACCGTCCCGAAGCCGCTCTGCACGCACGAGCGCAGCGGAGTCCAGTGGCCCGTCCCAGGCACGCGAGACACGATCCAGCTCGGAGAGCACGGCCATGCGCTCACGACGCAGCAGACCCAGCTCGCGGCGCGCACCACTCTGCAGAATCGCACTCCGGCTGGTGCGGCGACGCTTGGCCTCGGCATCGAGAGCGCCAAGCAGGTCATCCGGGAGCGAGACCATCACCTTCGCCATAGGCCCAGTATAGCCAGCTGGCAATACCGCCTTTCTGTCCGCAGCGGCCCAACCGACCATGCCGGCTTTTGCCCGCCCGCACTAGGCCAGGACCTAGCGTCGGTGCAGGATCGGCCCGGTCTCGACGGCTTCGAAAGCTGAGCCGGGGACAGTCTTGAGCTGATCCAGGTCTTCGTTGTTCCAGTGCGGACTGGGAGCACCGGTGATGTACCAAGAAGAGCCGTTGTCGGCCACGATCAGGCCGTAGCGCTTGAGCGCGCGCAGAATCACGAGCGCTTGGCCGCGATAGCTGGACAAGGGGAAGCTTGCTTTCAAGCGCAAGCGCAAGCCCATTGGGGGGAGATCAGGATCGGAGCTGCTGGAGGCCAGGTGAGTCGCGGGATGGATATAGCCCCGCTGAGTCTGTGCCACGGTGACACGCAGGGCGTGGTCGATCTGGCCGGCCTTCACCTCCTGGTAGCGCGCAAGCAACGGGAAGATGGGCAGGCCGGCGGCATCGGCCGAAGTCCAGCCTTCCGGGCGCAATGCATTGCTGCGCAGGTTGAACACCGCGCCGGAGCCCGCCTTCCATCCAGAACCGTCGCGACTGGCCGCGTATAGCTCGTACAACTTGCATGGGCCCTCCTGCAAGACGAGCACGTGCCGGTCTCCTTCTTCTCCGGCGCCCTCCACAGGTGCGTTAGGCGGGATCGGGTAGGGCCCAGGATCGGATTCTTCGGTGTATCCGAAGTGGACCGGGACCTTTCGCTGACGTGGCCCGACGACTGCGTAGGGGATGCCATAGCTCGGTGGCGTGCCGAAGTCGGCGTGCAGGTGAATACCGGCGCCGATGCTTGCGATGTATTTCGCCGAGTTCGAGTCCACGGGCGCGTGGGATATGTCCTGGTTGAGAGGATTGCCCGCCGGAAAGACCGGACAGGCCCCTTCGTGGGGGCCCCTATCCACAGGCGCCTTGGCGAGCGCGGGGATACTGGCGGCGACCGCACAACATGTAGCCACGAAGGCCAAGCTCGCGCGACGCACCGGCACGACTCGATCCTACAGCGCGGAGGGTCGCGCCTCCTGGAGCAGGCCCGCGCCGCAGTGCCAGCAGTAAGCGGCACCGCGGCTGTGGACCGCTCCACATGATCGGCATTGGCCGTGAACGCCTGCCTCGGCAGCTCCCAAAAGGCGTTCCACCTCGCCTAGCTCGGCGTCGGCCTGTTGCAGCTCGGCAGCACGCTTGGAAAGCACATCGAGCCGGTAGTGGTCGCGAATCGCCATCTCATAAGTGAGCCCGCCCAGGTCCCAAGTGAGCCCTGCAACCTGTTCGGCCAGCGCCAAGCGACGGTTGCGCAACTCAGACAGCGACCCGCCCTGCGTTTGGATCGAACCAGCCGTCATTTCGACCCGTCCGGCGTCATTTTCGACCCACCCGGCACCTGAATCGAGCTGGTCATCATTTCCCCGTTTCGATCGGTTTGCCGCCGGCCGTGAGGGCTTCGATTTCTTTTTGGTGTTGTTTGCCGGTCGTTTTTTCGAGCTTGCCGATGTTGGAGGAACTCGTCTTTACGGGCGCCTTGAGTTTCTTCTTGGGCGATTCCGCTTCCGTCACTTCCTTCTTTTCCTGGGCTTCGGTGGGCGCGCTCGAAGTCGTCGCTGCTTTGGCGGCGGGCACGGCGGGAGCCGCCGTCGTGGTGGCGCCAGGCGAAGCGGCAGCAGCAGCCGGAACTGTTCCTTCGATCTTCACGATCTGCGGGCCACTAGCTTTGGAAGGCGCCAGCCAATGGCCGACGAGCAGGCCTATCAAGCCAGTCACAAGCAGTACCCCGAGCAGGCCGAACAGCCCCGAGTAGCGGCGCAGCCATCCGATCGCCCCGTCGTCTTGAGCGGGCGGCATGTAGCCCGTGGGCGGGTAACCGGCGACGGGCTGGGCGAGCGTCACCTGGCCACGCGACTCACTGTCGGCTTGTAGAACGTCGAGGAATGCCAATCGCGTAGGCGAGCAAGGTTGACCGCACGTCAGGCAGTAGCGCTGATCAGCGACCAAGGAGGAGCCGCAGTTGGCGCATTTCGCCGGCGCGCCCTCCTCGGGCGGGGTTTGGATGGGAACGACGTTCATGGTGCCTTTACCCGAAAGTGCCACGCACGTATTCGCGAGTGCGCTCGGCGCGCGGCTCCTCGAACACTTGGGCGGCTGTGCCGTACTCGACGAGGTCGCCGAGATACATGAAGGCGACCTTGTCTGCCACACGCTGAGCTTGGGCCAGATTGTGGGTGACGATTACGACGGCGAGGTCGCGCCGCAGCTCGCCGATCAGGTCCTCGATGACGCCCGTCGAAATCGGGTCGAGGGCGCTGCACGGCTCATCCATCAAGAGCACCTCCGGGCGCGGCGCGATCGCGCGCGCGATGCACAGCCTCTGCTGCTGGCCTCCAGAGAGACGCAGAGCCGGACGGTCGAGATCGTCGCGGACCTCCTCGTAGAGCCCGGCCCGTCGCAGCGCCTCGATGACCAGCGGCTCCAGCTCACGACGGCGTGGACGCTTGCGCGACTGCTCGCGCAAGGCGAAGGCCACGTTGTCGAAAATCGACATCGGGAAGGGGTTGGGCTGCTGGAAGACCATCGCCACGCGCGAGCGCAAGGCCGTGTCGCGCAGCGCGTGCACGTCCTGCCCGTCGAGCAACACATTCCCCGAGCGAGCAGCGCTAGGGGTCAGCTCGGTGAGTCGGTTGAGCGTGCGCAACAGGCTCGTCTTGCCGCAACCGGATGGGCCGATCAAAGCCAAGACCTCGCCCTGGTGGATCGACATCGACACGGAGTTGACGGCTCGCTTGGCGCCGTAGTAGATGCTCACGTCGTCCAGGCGCAGCCGCTCCGGACCCGCGCCGGCGAGAGCGGAGCGGATCGCCTCGCGCTCGCGTGGGGGCGCCACCGGAACGGGCTGGCGGTCGACCACGATCGTGCGCACCGGTGGCACCACGTCGCGCGCCTGGACCGCAGCGTCGCTTGGTTGGACCGGGTCGCCTACGGGGTCGCGACCATGGGCAGCCCCACGGACGTTGGGCACGTCGGGCGTGCGGACCGTGTCGCACGGCTCATCCTCGATCAACTTCCAAGGATCCGCCAATGTCTCGTCAGGGCTCATCGTCATGTTTTCCATCGAAGCGATGAGGTTAGTAGGGAATCGCGCCTTTGTCAAAGCTGGTCTGGCAGCCGTTCGAGCCGGGGCTCGCGGATGCCCACCCAGCCGGCGGGCGGAGGGACTCACAGTCGCTCACCCCCCAACTCGAAGCCGCTGGAGCGAGCCTGGGCGCGGCTGATCCAGCCGACGGCGGCATTGAGGGCAAGGATGAACAGGAGCAGCACGAAAGCCGCCGCATAGGCCTTGTTCGCGGCGTTGCCTTCTCCGGCCGGCGAGTTGTCGTACACATAGCTGGTCAGCGACGAACCGGTGCCGCGCAGAAATCCGAGAATCGGCAGCGATCCATTCGGTTCGTTGCGCTGGGTCTCGCCGAGCACGATGATCACGATCGCGGTGTCTCCAACAATGCGGCTGATCCCTAGCGTCGCCCCGGTCGCGATGTTGGAGCGCACCGCCGGCAACAGTACGCGCCGGATCGTCGCGATGCGCGTCTTGCCGAGCGCAAACGCGGCCTCGCGCATGTGGGCCGGAACAGCCTGCAAGCCGTCCCGCGTCGCCGTGTACAAGGGTGGCAGCGCGATCAAGGACATCGTGGCCCCGGCAGCGATAAACGAGTGCCCGGTGACCACGCCTGCTTCGGAGGTGCTCGAGAGCGGACCGAGGATCCCAAGCTCGAAGATCGTGAGGCCGAAGATCGCAATCACCACATCCGGGGTTCCGGCGACGATCTCGATGCTCGACTCCACCAGCCGGGCCAACCATGCCGGGCGGCCGTACTCGATCATCCAGGCGGCGCTGCACACACCGAGCGGCAGGGCAATCGCAATCCCGATCGCGGTCAGTGCAAACGTGCCGAGCAAGGGGTCCAAAAACCCACCGGTGCCCGCTTCGCTGGTGCTCACGAGCGGACGGCTGACGAGCAGGTCCGGACGCAGGTATTGAAAGCCGCGCACCCCCATGTAGATCACGATCGCACCGGTGACAAGACACAAGCCGAGGCCGGCAACCCAGGCGGCCACGAGCACGATCTGGTCGCGGATGCGCCATTCCCACATCGAGGAGCCCCGCCCTCGCGTCGGGCTCGGTGGGGCCGAGTCGGGATGCTCGGCGGGGAAGGCGAAAGCGCTCATCGAGACCATGCGGGGTCCGGCTCGAGCACACTCAGACGGGCGATGTGAGGGGCCACGTCGCTCATCACTTCAGCTGATACTTGCGCAGAGGCAGCTTGACCAAGTAGGCCCCGACCGAGAGCGCGATCGCCGAGAACAAGAGCAACAGCGCAAACGCGTAGAGCGTCGAGTTCAGGGCGGGAGAACCACCGAAACCTTCGTGGTTGTCGACGATCGAGCTGGCAAGTGTGCGCAGCGGCTCCGCCAGGAAGGTGAAAGGACCGTTGCGCAAGTTCGGAGCAAAAGACTCGGAGCCTGAAACCATCGAGATCATCACCGCCTCGCCGAGGGCGCGCGCGGAGGCCAAGGCGGCGGCCGCCACGATCGCCGGGCGGATCGCCTTCATGCTGACCGCAAGCGTCGCGCGCAGGCGATGCACGCCGAGCGCCATCGCTCCCTCGCGCCAAGCGGGCGGCACTGCCGCAAGCGCCTCGCTGATCAAGGCCACCATGATCGGGGTGATCATCACCGCGAGGATCAAGGAGGCGACACCAACGCTCGCCCCCGTCAGCTCGACCGTATTCTGCAGAGCGGTCTTCTCCGGGATCGTGACCAGGTGGTTGCCCACGAACGGCACGAGCACGAGGATCCCGATCAGCCCGTAGATCACAGACGGCACCGAAGCGAGCAGGCGCACGACCGGGACCATCACCCGCCGTATCGCGCCCGGCGCGAACTCGACGAGGAAGATCGAGGAAAGCAGCGCGACGGGCAAGGCAATCGCCAAAGCGAGCCCGGTCGTCAACAAGGTTCCGTACACCAAAGGCCAGGCCCTCACGTGATAGGCCGACGCGGGCGGATGGATGCTGGTGGAGACCATGCCTTCGATCTGCCGGTCCAGGTTTCCGCCGGACCCGATCCAGCTCAGGCCGTTGTGGGCGAACGTCGGCCAGGCGTGGACCGCGACGAACACGACCATCGCGGCCACGCTCAGGCATACGAGTAGCGACGCCGCGCCGAGCGTGAGCTCGGCGCGGCGGTCCGACCACGGCTGGCGCAGACGCGCCAGCCAATTACGGGCCGGCGACATAAGCCCCGACACGTGTGAGACCTGTCCTCATTTGAGTGGGATCCACTGCGTGGAGATGATCGATTTGGCGGCCTTGCTGGTGTCGATCCAGCTGATGAACGACGCGGCCGCGCCTTTGGCGCCGCCCTTGGTCACCTCATAGAAGCGCGCCACACCCGCGTACTGGCCGGCGGTGGCGTTGGCGAGCGTGCAACCGACACCGTTGAAGCCGGCGGCGTTGACGCCTTTGCTGGCGAAGTAGCCGGACAGGAAACCGACGGCGTTGGGGTCCTGTTCAATCGCCTGGCGCTGCAGACCCTCAGAGGGCTTTTCGGCTACGGCCGCGCCTTTCGGCCCCGACACTTTCTTGCCGCCCGAGAGCAACGTCTGGAAGTTCGAGAGCGTGCCGGCCGAGGAGTTGCGGCTGATGATGTCGATCGGGCCGCTCGCCGTCGCACCCGGAACCTGACTCCATGCAGTGGTCTTGCCGGTGAAGATTCCTTCAACCTGGGCTTGCGTCAGGTTGGCGACTTTGTTGGCCGAGTTGGTGACCACGCATAGGTAGTACTTGGCGATCGGGTAGAAGACAAGCCCTGCCGGATCGCTCTTGAGCGGATCGCGCGACACGTCGGCAACCGACACGCGGCCGGCCGCCACGTCGTTGATCCCGACCTGGGTGCCGCCCTGGGTGAGCTTGATTTTGACCTTCTTGTTGAGCTTCTCGTACTTCTGCACGAGCAGTTGGACGAGCGGGAAAGAGGCGGTGGCTCCGTCGATCGACAGCGCACCCGTCGCCAAGGCGATGGCGGGAAGCGCGATCGAGAGCGTGAACGTCGCCGCGAGGAGAGCGGCGACACGGCGAGTTCGTCGTTGCATTTACTGAAGCTCCGTTCGGATAGTTGACAGCTTGGGCGGCGCAGCCTAGCATATTCTTCATAAAGAAGATCGACATTAGCTATTTTATGGGAAAGGTCGCTGGTCGCGTATGCGAAGACCCAGCGCGACGAGCCCCACTCACAGAAGCCAATCCAAACGATGACCACCGAGAACAACCAAGGGCACTCGCCCAGCCCAGACGCACGAGCCATCGCGAGCGAGCGCTGTGCCGACTGCGGAGCCACGCTCGTCGAGGACCAGCGCTACTGCCTGCAGTGCGGCGCAAGGCGCGGTCTGCCCCGCCTGGACTTCACAGCTTTCTGGAAGCCAGCGTCTTTGAGCAGCGGCCACGCGGGCCCATCGGCGCTGTCTCCGACCGGCGCCCACGCAGGCTGGCCGGGGGCGCCACAGGACGGCTCAACCCGAGCCGGCTCAGCCTATGGAGCGTGGCCGGGAGCGCCTTCGCGGCGTGTGGGCGGACTGCTCGCCGCAGCTGTGCTCGCGGCCGGAATCCTCGCCGGCGCTGCGCTCGGACCGACCCCGCCCAACTCACCGGCGGACAGCTCAACCTTGGCCGAGCGAGCGCTTGCCGGGCTGGTTGCGAGCGCCGGCGAGTCGCAGTCGGAGGCACCGGCTCCAGCGTCACCCGCCACCGGCGCTTCCACGCCAATCACCGCGAGCACACCTTCCTCCAAGCCCGAACCTACCCCTGTCGCATCGAGCAAAGCGGGCGCCCCCTCTTCCTCGGAAAGCTCACCTCCCAGCGAATCCTCTAGGGGCGCTGGTTCGCAAGGCGGCTCCACGGAAGGATCCTCATCGGAAGGTTCCTCCGAAGGCTCAGAACCGGCGCCTGGAACCCCGATCAAACTGCCGCCGGTCAAGCACGTCTGGCTGATCTCGCTCTCTGGCGCGAACTTGCTCGCCGCCAGCCAAGCACAGACCGACCCATATATGGCTAAGCAACTCCTGCCCAAGGGAGCTCTACTGAGCGGCTACACGCTCACCGCACCCAGTTCCCTCGCGAACGGGATCGCCTTGCTCTCCGGTCAAGGCGTGAACTTGGACACCGAACAGAACTGCCCCACCTACAGTGAACTGCAGCCACCCACGGTGAGCGCGACCGGACTCGCCGAGGGAGTCGGGTGTGTCTATCCCGCGGCTGTGCAGACCCTCGCCGACGAGCTCACGGCGGCGGGACTCACATGGAAGGCCTACGTCCAGAGCATGGAAGCCGGCCAAGCAAGTCCTTCTGGGCCCGGCTCCGCGGGGAGTGCCGGGGCATCGGGGACCGGAACGACCAGTGCCACAACGCCCGCGCCAGGAACCGGCTCCGCTCCGGCGGCTGGCACAGTGACAACTCCAGCAGCCGGAGCTTCCTCGCCGGCTGGCGCCGCGAGCTGCCGCCACCCCGAACCGGGCGCGCCCGACCCCGACCAAACAGCGTCCTCGGGAGACCCCTATCTGACCTTCCGCAACCCGTTCGTGTATTTCCACTCGCTGCTGGACGGCGGCGCCTGCGCGAGCGACGACGTGGACTTCGCGCGCCTACAAAGCGATCTGGCGACCCCCGCCAACACGCCAAACCTCAGCTGGATCGTGCCTTCCGCCTGCGATGACGGCGCGGGCGCCCCATGCTCTAGCGGCGCGCCCGCCGGGCTCGCACCCGCCGACGATTTCTTAAGCAAGTCGTACTCCAGATACTTGCGACAGCCGCTTACCGCGAAAGTGGGCTGATCGTGATCGTCCCCGACAGCGGCCCCGGGCCGGTCGGCTCAGCAAACGCCAAGCCCGTCGGCGCGCTGCTGCTCTCGCCTTTCGTGCACGCCGGCGCGCACGTCACGGAAAGCCTCAACGACTTCTCGCTCCTGAAGAGCCTCTCGAGGCTGTTCGGAGTGCTCCCCTTGGGCCATGCCAACGACCCGAGCGTCGCTTCGTTCGGCACATCGGTTTACGGCAGCAGTGGCAAGGCGGCCAAATCCGCCTCCACGGCCAAGAAGGCGGCCCAGGCCGCACCACCAACACCAACGGGCGGCTGAACCGCCTTCATGTCCTCAAACAAGAAACGGAGATACCCGTTGCACACAAATCCACGCCACCCCCGCCGAGCAGCTGTATGGCTCGGAGCGATCCTCGGATCGCTACTCCTCTGCCTGGCGATCGCCGGCCCGGCGCTCGCGAGCTCGACCGCAGCTCCGATTACGACCCCGACCTCAACCTCCGCTCCGACTGCGACTGGGACTCCGGCGCCCGCGGCGGCCACCGAAGAGGGGTCCAAAGAAGGCAACGCCAACGGTCTGAACTGCATCGGCCATATATCCGCCGGAGAAGCGGAACTTGGCAACAGCGAACAGCAGGTCAGGTACACGTTCTACTGCAACGGCCCGATCACGGGCTATTCGCTGGAGTCGAACATACCCCTGAGCGGCTATGGGCCCCAGCCGATCGTGGTCAACGACAAGCCTGAAGTCCTATCGGACACGTTCTCCTGCGGCGGCGAACTTCCGGGCTGGGCCGATAATTGCGTGGGGTCGACCAAGCTGGGATGGGAGAACATCACCGGCCAGTTCTCGATCGGTGCGCGCATATGCGCCGAGCCGCGCGTCGACCCGTTGCTCACGGTCACCGACATCTACCTCGAAAAGGGAGTTCCCACACAGGGGATCTCGGGTCCATTCGACCTGGGTCGTCCCTTGCATTGCCCGAAGTCGAAGACCTACCCGGGCGGCACGCGCCTGGAACCGGCGACCGTCAAACCGCTCGCCAAGGCCAACAAGCACAAGAAAAACAAACACAACAAAGCGAAAAAGTAATAGAGCGGGGAGCTAGCCTGCAAATGCATGCAGGCTCCCCTCAACAGGGCGGCGCTCACGCTGAGCGTCGCCCTGTCACTACTTGCCGTGAATGGTTGCGGCTCAGGCGCACACGCCGAAGGCGCATCTGCTTCGCGCTTATCCGCGGTTCCACTCGCCTCCCCCCAGTGCGCAGGCACGGTGGCCACTGCACTCGGGGTGATCGCAAAACACGTCTACCACGAGCTCTCAGGTGGACGGATTGCGCGGCCCGCGGTCGAACGAGTCGCCGGCTCGACCGCCCTGATCGCCGCCGCGGAAGCCCACGATCCCACTGCGGCCCAGGCCGCGATCGCGCCACTGCTGCGCGATCAGCTCGTGCGTGTGCGGGTCATCGTCGCGGGTCACACCCTGCTTGACTACGGTACCGCCAACACGGTGGCGCCCGTGAGCGCTCCTTTGAAAGGTGCCACCGGACGCACGATCGGGAAGGTCATCGGCTCGGAGCAGGGCGTCCTTGGCTACTCCGACACCGTTCACACTATTTCCGGCGCCCAAGTTTTCGTGCGAAGCAACGACCGCACCCTGGGCGGCTCCTCCAACACCGTTCCCGCCTCGATCCCCGTTGCAGGTGAGACGACCTGGAACGGCACGCGATACGCCGTCTACTCGTTTGCCGGCGTCAGCTTTCCCACGATACCCATCCGCACGTATGTGCTCGCACCGGTTCCACCCGCCTCCGCCTGCGCCTCCAAGCCCGCCGAAACGGCGGCCGATGCGATCGGCGGGGCCGCTGAGAGGATCTACCGCGACGAGCAGTCCGGCGCCCAGACGCGAGCCGTCGTGCGCGACTTCGAAAGCTCGCGCGCTTTTCAAGAAGCGGTCTCAAGCGACAACCGGCCGGCCACTGAAGCGGCGATTGTGGCCTTCTTCAAATCGACTCTTCACGTGGTGCGAGTGCGCGCCACCTTGGGCGAACGATTGATCGCCGACGTGGGCGGCCCCCGTGTCCTGGCACCGATCCGTGGCGACGTCCGCGACTCCCACGGCCACGTGGTCGGCCACTTCCTGCTGTCCGTTCAGGACGATCTCGGCTATGTGATCCTCGCCCATCGCTTCGCCGGCCTGCAGGTCTTCCTGAGCCAGGGCGGCTTGCCCCTCACTGTCGGCCAAGGGTCGCTCGGTGAGACGGGCCCTGCCCCGGCTGGCCTACCGGCGCGCGGCGAAGTCACATACAAGGGCCTGCCTTACCACGCCTACTCGTTCACAGCCGAAGCTTTCCCCAAGGGATCACTCCAAGTCCAGTTGCTGATCCCTCCGGTCCGGGGCGTCTAAATCACAGCATGCTCGTAGTCATCCGCTCGATCTCCGCGATCGAGGTCTGACCCGCGCGCACCTTGGCGATCCCGTCGTCGCGCATCCTGCGCATACCCTGCCCCATCGCGGTAGCCGCGATTTCATCGACCGACCCACGCGCCAGCACGATCGCGCGGATCTCCTCGCTGACCGACATCACCTCATAGATGCCCATTCGTCCGCGATAGCCGGTGGCCGCGCAACGCGTGCATCCGACCGGCTCGAATGCCTCGGACTCATACAGCCCATACTCGGCCAGGAGTGCCTCGGGCGCTTTGCTTGGCTGCTTACAGTGCGGGCACAAGACCCTCACCAGTCGCTGGGCCACAAGGCAGTCAATCGCCGAGGAGATCAGAAACGGCTCGATGCCCATGTCGATCAAACGCCCCAATGCGCTGGGGGCGTCGCGTGTGTGCAGCGTGGAGAGCACGAGGTGGCCGGTTAGCGCGGCCTCAACCGCGATGTGAGCAGTTTCGCGATCCCTGATCTCGCCGACCATAATCACGTCCGGGTCGGCTCTCAGCATCGCCCGCAAGCCACCGGCGAAAGTCATTCCGGCCTTGGGCGCCACTTGCATCTGCTTGACGCCCGCGATCCGCGACTCGACCGGATCCTCGATCGTGAGGATCGAGCGGCTACCGTCGTTGACCGCCCCGAGCGCCGCGTACAGGGTCGTCGACTTGCCGCTGCCGGTCGGTCCCGTCACGAGCACCGCTCCGTTGGGTCTCGCAATCGCATAGGCGAAGCGGTCCTGCTCTGTGCGTTGCATCCCCAGGGACTCAAGACCCCGTACGGCCACGCCCTTGTCCAAGATCCTCAAGTAAGCGCCCTCGCCATACACGAGCGGTAGGGTCGTCACGCGCACGTCCACCCGGCGGCCGCTCACGGTCAAGGCGAAGCGCCCGTCTTGGGGCACGCGCCGCTCGGAGATGTCCATCTCGGACATGATCTTCACCCTGGAGATCACGCTGTTGGCCATCGAGCGCTTGAGTGTGGCGGTCTGGGAGAGCACGCCGTCGATGCGCAGCAAGACCCTCATGTCCCCCTCGCCCGGGTCGATATGGATGTCCGAGGCGCCCTGCTCGATCGCCTCGGCGATGATCGAGTGCACCAGCTTGATCACAGGCGCGTCCTTGTCGGCCTCATCCATGTGCAACTCGGCCTCGGTCTGCGTCTCCTCCTCCTCGACGATCTCTTCGACGGACTGCTCCACCCTGGAGAGCCGCATGATCAGGATGTTCAGGTCCTCGACCGAGGCGCTAGCCGAGCGCACCCGGCGTCCGGTCAACATCGCGATGTCGTCGATGCTCAAGACGTTCGTGGGGTCAGCCATCGCCAGCAGCAGGGTGCCGTCTTCAAGGAAGCCGACCGGCACCGCCTGGTAGCGGCGGATCGCGTCCATGTCGATCAGGTTGACGGCGCCCATATCCAGCTCGTAGACCGACAGGTCGATGTAGTCCAAGCCGAAGCGCTCGGCCACGACCCTGGCGAGTTGGTCGTGGCGCAGAACCCCCTGCTCGACCAGCACCTGCCCGGTCGGCTTGCCTTGGGCGCGCGCGACCTCGACCGCGTCCTCGACCTTCTCTCGTGTGGCGAAGCCCAGCTCCACGACCACGTCGCCGATCAGTCTGACGGGTCGCCCGTCGCCGATCTGCTGGGTCAGCGTGACCGCATGTCCCCCTATGCCCCCGGCGCCCGCAGGCTCGGGAACGCGCTCGGCGGGACGCAATAGCGACAGTTCGCTTACTTGGGCACGGGTTTCGGGTTGGTCCCCCACGCTTTCGTCATCGGCATTCGCTGAGACGGACTTGATCGGCCTTCCCTGCCGGCCAACGGGTGCCCTACGCGTGCGCTCCTGGCAAGCCTTAGTGCGAGCGCCCGAGACCCCGCTCGAAGGCACCCTTGACGCTCGCGTCGAGTGCATTGAGGCGTGCCAGGGCAAGCGCCTCGGGCGAGGCGAAACGCTGAGCGGACGCGCTCCCTTCGCCGACCCCATGGTGGGTCAGCACGCAGTGCTCCAAAGCGACCCTCCGCTCGGCGCTCAGCGTGGGCGGAGTGTGGGCGGCGATCAGGCGCAATCCCAGCTCGACGTGGCCCAACATGAGGCCCTCTTCGGTGCGCGTCACCTCCGCGCCGTAGGCGTACTCGCGAGTCTTGCCCAAGTCGTGCACCAGGGCTGCGCACAACAAGAGGTCACGATCCAAGCGGGGGTGCACAGCGCAGAGCTCGAGCGCCATCTGGGCCACCGCCACGCTGTGCTCGAGCAGACCGCCCAAGAAGGCATGGTGGGAGGAACCACGTCCCGACCCTGGGCCCGCCTCAGGCAGCGAGCAGGGAGCACGGCGCAACCCCGCCCGCAATTCCTTGTCGGCGAGCAACCCCCCCAGCAAAGCCGCCAAGCCAGGGTCATACACCTCGCGGGCAAGCTGCTCATAGAAGCCTTCCAGCTCGTCCAGGTCACGCTTAGACACAGGCAAGAAGTCGGCCGCGTCCTGCGCGGACGGCTCGACCTTGGCGATCTCCTGGACCGAGAGCTGCACTTCGTCGCGAAACAGCTCGGCTCGTGCCTTGACGCGTACCAGATCGCCGCGCTCAAAGCGGCCAGCCAACAGGTCGGCGTCGCGAAAGGCCCTGGCCTTGACACTCCCGCCCCGATCGCCCAACTCCAGCGCCAGATAGGGGTCGCCGGAGCGAGTCAAGAGCCGCTCCTTGCGTGTGCATGCGAACACGGCGTCGACCGCGTCGCCGGCTCGCAGGGTCGCGATCGTGTGGGCATCTTGGCCTGCGCCGACCGTCTCCCCGGGTGCTTCCGGTGTACTGGCAGATGTAGCGCTCGTATGAATCTCAAGGGACATTGCGTCTCCATGATGTACGGTGGTTCGGATGCAGCCGCTCATCTGGGATCGTCGGCCCGACGGCCTGAGAGCCCCCGCGATGGTGTGCTCTTTCTCGGGCTGGAACGACGCCGGCGACGCCGCTTCCACCGCGACCGGCTTCTTGGCGCAGTCTTTGGGCGCGGAGCGCTTCGCGAGAACCGACACCGAGGAGTTCTACGACTTCCAGGCCAACCGCCCCCATGTCCAGATCGACGAGACTCAAGCACGCGTGATCTCTTGGCCTTCGGTCGAAATCCTCGAGGCGCGCGCGCCTCGCGCACCGCGCGACCTGGTGATAGTGCAAGGCGCCGAGCCTTCGATGCGCTGGCCTTCCTTTAGCTCTTTGATCGTGGACTTGGCCGAGGCTCTGGACGTGCAGCTGGTGGTCACGCTCGGAGCCCTGCTCGCCGACGTGCCCCATACCCAGCCCGTGGCGATGACCGGGTTCGCCTCCGACACCTCGATGATTGAGCGGATCGGCCTCAAATCAAGCCGCTACGAGGGCCCCACCGGGATCGTGGGGGTGCTGCACGCTAAGTGCACCGAAGCGGGCTTGCCTTCGGCCAGCGTGTGGGCGAGCGTCCCTCATTACGTCGCGGCAGCCGCCTCACCGAAGGCGGCCTTGGCGCTGTTGCGCAAGCTGGAGATGATGGTCGGTGTTTCCGTGGACGTCTCCGAGCTGGAGGAGGCGGCCGGAGAGTACGAGCACCAGGTTGGCCTCGCGGTCCAGTCCGACCCGGACATCCAGGCTTTCGTGGAGCGCTTGGAGAAGCGCGCCGCCGAGGACGGCCAGAGTGCGATCTCGCCGCAGGACCTCCCCTCGGGAGACCTCTTGGCGCGCGAATTCCAGCGGTTCCTGCGCCAGCGCGGCGCGGACAGTTAGACCGACACCCACACGCGAGCATTTGCCCGCGCACCTCACACGGTCGCGGCCCTCAGCGCGAGGCGATGCCGTAGGTAACGGCAGCCTGGCCCATCAGTAGTTTGCCCGAGCCATAGTCCGCCTCGGCCTGGGAGGGCTGGAAGCCGGGCGAGATCGGGATCGTCTTCTTCAGGGCGTACATCACGAACTCGATCGTGTCGCTCTTGCCCTTGTCCGGACAAATCGGCGAATAAGCGGCCTTGCCGGCCGTGTTGGTTCCCACGATTCCGCCGGTCGGCACTTTGCCGGCCGCGACGCCGGTCGAGGATGGGGCTATCCCGCCAACCACCCAACGGATGCCTCCGCTGGAGCCGGAAGAGTTGTCGTCGATCACGAACAACACCAGCTCGGCTGCTTTGGCCGGCACTTTTTCCCAAGACAGGGGTGGAGAGATGCCGGCTCCCGCACACGTGTACTGGGCCGGGATCTGCCCGTTGCGCTCAAAAGCGGAGCTCGAGATCGAGAAGGCGCCCGGTGCTGTGTAGACCTCGCCGCTCGAGCTGGAGGCGCTGTTGGTCGAGTTGGAGGAGCCGGCTGAAGACGCTCCAGAGGCGGAGCTGGAGCTGGAGGACTTGCCGGAGCTCGCCCTCAGGTTTTCGGGCCTGCCTTTGTACTGCTTGCAATCTTCCATCACATAGCCGGCCTTGCAGTTGGTGTAGGCCTTCCAGTGTTCGTGGAAGCTCTTCTCGAAAGCGCTCAACAGTGCCGTGTGCTGGGAGGAGCTCTTGCCGGCCGTGACCTTGGCCGCGACCTTCGAGGCGAGCAGTTCGACCTTGATGCGGGCCAACAGGTCGGCTTCGGTCTCACCCGACTTGGCCAGGTACTTCTTCAGGGAGCCCGCCTTCGGGAAGCTCTCGTGTACGAGCTGGGCATAGCGCTGCTTGACTTCCGCTTCTGAGACTTCGACATGGCGTGCGGCAGCCTCGCCCAAGACCCACTCCGAGGTGATCAGGAAGCCGAGCGCCTGATGGCTCGGCGAGCCGGCGGCGCCGAGCGCCTTCTCGATCGCCAGCCAGTGCTGGTAGCTGGCCTTGGAAATCGGGGTGCTCGAGACATAGGCCACCGCGGCCGTGGTGGCCGCGGTCCCCTGCGTGGACGCGACCGCCGGCGAGGCCGGCACCGCGGGAGTCGACGTCGAAGAGGAGCCGCCGCCGCAGCCGGCCAGCAGACCCGCGCTTATCAGCAAAGCGACGGCCGGCAGCGAGAGCGCAGGCGCTCTGAAAACCGCAGGTGAACACACGCGCGTGCGCGTCACAGCCCCTCCCTTCAAGATGCTTCTCTTCATCCTCGCGGCAAGCCTATCCGCGCTGGCTAAAGGGGAGCGAAAGGTTCATCTGTCCCGCTTGGCGACCTCTGTCGGACAAGTGGGGGTGAAGGTTCGCGATGTGATCCGCTTGATCGAAGCCGACGGCTGGCGTTTGCAGCGCCAGCGCGGCAGTCATCGCATCTACCGCCACCCTGAGAAGCCGGGAACAGTGACGGTCGCAGGCCAGCGCGGCAAGGACATACCCATCGGTACACTGGAGAACATCATCTGGCAGGCCAAATTGAAGGGACGCCGACGATGAGCGAGTACGTCGTCATCTACGAGCAGGGCGCGGGCGGCTGCGGCGCGTACTGTCCGGATCTTCCCGGGTTGGGGGTCGTCGGCGACACCCAAGCGGAGGCTGAAGAGTTGATCCGCAAGGGAGTTGACGTACACATCGCCAGCCTTCGTGAACACGGCGAAGCCATCCCGGTCGCCACGAGGACGGCCGGCGTGGTATCCGTGCCCGTCGCCTGAAACGGGCTCAGTCCGCAGTTTGCTCTGCGATCGCTCCCTGCACCCGCCAGCCCTTGTCGGTGAGCGTCCATGCGTTAGGCTCGCCGCGGGTAGCGCCACCGCCGGTGTTCTCGATCAGGCCGATGTCGTGCAGGCGGGCGAGCAGCTTTGACATCTGGCCTTGATCGGTGACCTCGGCCGTCCCGGCGACCACGCGGTTGGAGGAGCCGGGGTGGGCGGCGATCGCCATCAGGACGCGGACGGTGCGGTAGGTGAGGCGCATCTCCAGTTCTCCAAGGGGGTTGTGTTCGGGGCGGTGGATGCCGGTTGGTTTGGGGGTGGGTCGCGCCAGCTCTTTGCGGGCGGCGGCGGGGCCCGAGGTAGGGGAGCACGATCATGCTCATCAGGGAACCGGCGAGATCCAGCAACGAACCGTCAGGAGGCTCTGTCGAAGCGTCGCTCTCCGTGATCGAAGATGAAGGGGAGACGAGTAGTCGGGAGTGCAGGACTGAGAGGACGCCACCGACTATGCCCTCGGCCATGAGGGGAGGTAGTTCTGTCGCCGCCTTGGATGCTTTGCGTCCTTCGTCGATGATGTTGGTGACCTGAGCGAGCACGTGTTGGCGTCGTTGCAAGGCGCGAGCTCCCGCGCCGAGCGACCCGACGATCAGCAGTTGACCCGCGTCCGGCTCCATCTCGAGGAACGTGAGCAGGCCGACTAGGGCGCCGCGACACCTCTCGACCCACCGCGCGGAGGGATCGTAACCGTCGAGCGCGTACCGTGAGGCGCGAACGAGCGCGTCGTCGAACGCTCCCAGAAAACAGTCTTCGCGATCTGAGAACAGCTCGTAGAACGTGCGTCGTGACACCCCCGCACGCTCCACGACATGAGCGACAGTCACATTCGCCGCACCCCGCGCCGAGCACTCCTCGAACATCGCGGCGAGAATCCGTACACGCTGGATCTCCAAAACACGCTCACGGCCAACATCGCGCGGGCCAAGATCACGCGCCGCTACACCGTTACCACTACTACTCCCTCCGAGCACCGCCTGTTTGGAGGAAACCTTCCCGTCGACGACCATCTCACTTCTGCTTCCTGATCTTGCCGCTCTTCTTGCCTTTGCTCTTAGTTTTGGCGTTGCTCTTCTTCTTCGTCTTGGGGCAGCCCGTGACGGTGATCGGTGTGGTCTGGTGGATCACCGCACCGTTTTGTCCCGTGAACGCGGTCGGCATCATCAGTTTCGTCTTGCACAGGTTCCCGTTCGCGGCCAGGGCGCTGAATGGGCCCTGGGGTAGCTTCAGCTCGAAGCTCGTGATCGGGACGTCCGGGACCTGGCGGAACGTGCTGCTCGTGATCCCAGCTTTCGATATGAACGTTTCGCCGTGCAAGTACACGGTGACGCCGTAGCCCTGTAGGACGATCGACCAGTTCGGGGAACTTCGCGCCACCATAAGACACGAAATACGCAGGACCAGTCAACGTGACCGGCAATACCGGAGTGATCGCCGTCGCTGTCCCCACCGTGACTCTGCAGGACAATTAGCCGGGTTAGCTTCAAACGTCGCCGACGGACACGCCTTCTGCAGCGTCGTCAACCTCGACGGTAGTTGCTTTGGCAGGTCCACCTTCACGCTCTTCACGTTCGACTGGCTAGAGGCCTGATTATTCCCGAGTGCTCCCGTCGGGTAGAGGATCTTCGCGTCCAGGCTCGCCCCGTTCTTACGAGACGTCTTGCCCGACGTGGAGACCTTGAAGTTCAGGCTTGAACGTCAAGCTCCGACACGAACCCATCTGGAAATGACTCGATATCGGAGCGCTGGCTCCTTCGTCGCTTGTTGCGGTACCAGAGAAGCTCCGTGGTTCACAACCCGTCGGGTTGAACATGAACCCGGGCTTATCGATCACCGCATTGATCGCCCGCAAATCGGCGGGGACACCATCAATGATCGTCGGCAACGGATCAGTCGTGACCGTTAGCTGCGTCGTCACGGGATCCACTTCGATCTTCGCCCGCACAACCTGTGTCTGCAACGTGAACGGACCGACAACCAACGGCACCACGATCGACAAGCCGTACGGTGCGCCCTTATAACCACCGGTCAGATAGATCGGAGCTGGCGGCTGACCCGGCTGAGGCACCACCAACGGATACGGGCCAGGACCAGCCTCAACCACCGTATGCCCAATCTGCGACGCACGAAGAGCACGTCCCTGTGTTCGCCTGCGCTTCCGGACACAGTGGAACCTTGCTGATCATCCCCAGCAACCCCTCAGGCGTCTTGAACCGCAAGCTCGCGACGCGCTGCTGATCGTCAGGACGCGTCAACAACAACGAGAAGTCCGTGAACCCACCCGCCTGATCGGTCGTCGAACCAGCGATCATCGACGGACTAAACGGCAACGGAGAGGACGGACACGCGCTACCACCCGGTACCGTGCTCTATCGCGAAACTGCTCGTGCGGGAACACGTCTTCCACGATCGGTGTGCTCCACGGCGTGAAATCGCTCGTGGTCGTATACGTCCCGCAACGTAGCGGTGTCGACGAGCGCCGCCTGCGCTCCACCACTAAACGACAGTTTGAAATCCGTGAACGGCAACTCCGGCGTTTCCGAGAACGTCGTGATCAACCGGCCAGTCTCTTCATTCAGATGCACGTTACCGACGAGCTTCAGAATTCACGCCTTCACCTGACGCCGCCACCAACAACTTCAAATGCGGCGGGTTGGACTGCAACACATACACATCGCCTTTCAACGGTTTGCGTCAATAGTGGTGTTTCGATTTCATCGGTACCCACCTTCGACGCGTTCGGACACGAGGCGGACCGTCGTCTTCCTTGCCTTCAGCCTTTTCGGCTTCGTGGTCAGACCGTCTTCGCCGGATCTGACACGCAGCCAGACCCGCAGCCTGACCGGGATTGATCACCACACCTTCAGGCAACGTCACAGTCGTATCCTTGATATTCGATATCGCGAACCCTTCAGGATTGTCAAGCCTTCCTGCGGGACTTTCAAATCCACCGTCAAACCCGCAGGCGTATCCGCAAACGTCGTATCCGGAGCCACACTCAATAGACGGCGAAAACCAAGATGTTCACAACCAGATGAACCCAGTCGACGCACCCGTCGAATCATGCGACACGAACCGTGCTTCAGACTGTGGTCGGACTCTTCCAACTCATCCACGCTCAATCCGCGTCGTCAACGGACCTTCACACGATGTCGGCAACGTCAAAAACGGTTTCGCGCAGCCCGCACCTGCCGACATAACCACAATTTCCGACGCTGCATCGTCTGCAGGTCGTGACTTGCTTCTCCGGGGACGCCCCAGATCGTGATGCTGTTGTACGCAGGCCCGTAGCCGAGATTGCGAACGTGCTCGGTGATCCCATAATCGGAGCCGCTGCGCACTCCGGCATCGATCAGGATGTTCGTGCCGATGGCGGTGAACCCGAACTCAGCCGGCACCCCGGGCGGCGGCACGAGATTGTAAACCGGAAGCTCGACTAGTCGCCGGAGCCAGTTCGCCGGGGTCGGGCAGACCGGTCCTGTCGACCCCAATCTGGGTCGGCGCGGACACCCGCCTTCAGAGCTCATGAGGAACTGTTGGCGCGTGCACTGCGGTACCGCGTGCGGATCGCCGACGATGCCGGGCGGCAACTTGCTGCGTACATCACGCAAGCGCCCACCAGCAGGCGCACCTTCGCCGGCGTCATTCAGATCGAAATTGAACGTCAGCTCATACGGATGCGACCCAGCCTGCGTATCCGGTGTGCCATCGGCGTTGGTGAACCAACCATCGAAAACCAGCTAGCCCAAACCGGTGTCGCGGCCGATCCGATCGTCAGCGAATTGGACGCCGCAGCGGGACCTGTCGCGCCACCACCACGTAGCGCTCACCTGATTAGTAACAATCCCTGCCGTACCCGGCACGACTTCACCTCGATCCCGAGCCGCTGCATGGACCCAGGATTGATCGGGCGCAACACGCCGTCGAAACCAGGCCTCGTCGTGACACGTCACGACACTCGTACCAGAACAATTCCACGTCCGCATCCGCCCGTATTCTTCCGTGTGAAATTTTTCTTCTTCTCTTTCGAATTCTTCGATTTCTTCTTCAGCACCAAACAATCCATAATAAATGAGCGCGCCAGCTTTCGACCGCTTCCAAACCAGGGGGCAACGCGTCAGTCACCGTGACATTGCCCGTGCTCCCTTCGGCACCCGTATTGAACACCTCAATCTCGACCATCCCATTACCGCCGGGCGACAGGTGAGTCGGATACGAACGCGACGTCAGACTCCCACCCCGCGCCTGGAGCAGCCGACGCCGACGCGGCCAACGCAAACAACACAGCAACAGTTGCCAAGACCACACACACGCCAGAGCACGACATCCCGACGACACGATCCGTTTTATACCGACCCTCTCCTGCTCGATTGACTGGCCGCTCATGACCGTCCCCCCTTTCGGCTCGAACGCCTATGGGCGGCTGCCTTGCTCGCGTGCCTCTTGGCCTTCGCTTTCCGCTTGTGCTTCTGCTTGGCTTCTTCTTCGGCTTCTTCTTCGGCTTCTGCTTCGCCTTCGCCACAGGACCAGGCGGCGAGAAGTTACCCACACCCGTTGAACGTCACGCTCGACGGGGTCGCAGAAGATCGGTGGAGCGCCTGGTACCCCCTGACAACCAGTACCCGTGCACGCCGGTGGCGCTGGCGGCACGAACACCGTCGACACGCGCGTCATACAAGTCATACGCTTCGCTCTGGTCCTGAGGAACCAACGTGCGCACGCGTGACTAGGAACACGTCATCGCCGCTAACGCTCGCATCGGCGAAATACGACTCCTCGATGCTGGTGCCGCCCGAGAGCAGATAGATACAACCCGTAGCCTGTTCGCAACCACCAGAACCCGGACGCTCCCACTCATACGACGTCGAGTAGGCCGTTCGTGTCCTGCGGCACTAGCGCTTCGTTGCTGTCGAAGAACACACGACTGCCATCCGCTGAGATCCACCTAGTCTGATACACGTTGCTCTGGCTCGTCTGGGGGCAGAAACCCCACGGTCCCATCCGAACCGCACGACGCGCAATACAGAGAGCCGTATCGGTGTCAGACATCGTAGACCTCGACTTGACTCGGGGTCGGCCCCGAACACGATGCTGTGACCGTCGGGCGTCACCTCAGCCGTGTTTGACCGATGCCGCGATCCTATCGTCGTGGCGCCTTCGTGCCACAGTTCGACATCGCCGGCTCGTCGTCATGTAGTAGACGTATTTGCCGTCTTCGCTTGCGCCAACGCACGCGTTTGACCGGGACACCCGGAGTCAGATCCGTCGTTTGGCCGTTTTCCAGTTCGTACTCATACAGGTCGCCGTTGGTGTAGAACACCATCGACCCATCGCTGCTTGCCGTCTGATACTGGCCCGCAGAGCTTATTTCAACGGTCGTCGTACCGTTCTCCCGCACGTAAATATGACCCGTGTTCAGATCGGTCCAGAAGATCCGCGACCCGTCCGCGGAGATCACATGGCTGAAGTAAGGACCGCTCACCGAACTCCGCGTTCACGTGAGTGCTCGCCATCCGGCAGTACGTTCACCAGCCGCAACAAGCCATCGTCCACTTCATACAAATTGTCTTCGCTGGCGAAGCGGCTTCGCGGATCCACCTTCGGCGCTTCGAGGCGTCAACGCATCGTTCGCCTCGAACAGCAGATGCGACGAATCCCCCGACGCACCCGCAAACGCAAGGAACCGCGCCGGATTCGTCCGTTCATCACTAGTACCACCATCGACCGCAGGCCTTGAAACCGTCACGCCGGTATCGAACGTCTCGATCGTCCTGTTGGGAGGCGTGACCGTGAAGAGCGGAACGTATAGGGCCACCCGCGGTGCCCACCGAGTACAAGACGTCGTAGTTACCCCCTTCTTTGGGGTGTTCTTCGCCGAAACCCGGGGCCGTCCGGCGACAATGCGTTCACAGCATCCAGGAACCCGACCGACAGGTCACTGGAGAAATCCCTGGAAGATCGCGCTGGAAGCGTTCGCCGGGCGGTGATATGTTCGACTGCTTCCAACCACCGCGCGGCAGACCGCGTCGCCGAGATACTCGTTGCCCCCATAGAAGCCCGACGATTCGTTGCCGCCGACCGTCGGGCCCGCCGACGATACGCGACCCTGTTGCCATCGGCCGCCGCCTGGAAAGGAAATTCCGTCTGGGTATCGGAATAATCGTTGAATTTTCGATACTGCAAAGCGTCATAGGCTGGTAGACCTCGGCGCCGTAGTTTTCCTGCGGTGTGACCAGTTCGTACACGCGTCCGTCGGGCAGGTCCACGCGCTCGCGGCGTGCCGCCGCGAGACGCATCCGCATGAGAAGCTGCGCACAGCCGACCGAATCGACACCCAAAGCCTGCGAATACTCATCGAACCATCCCCTCCTCGGGCAGTCGCGAACGCGCGCCCCGTCGAAAAACACCAACACGACGCACGCCCGCGTACGGACGACACGACACCGTCACGGCGAACATCCCGACGGTGTTAGAACGTCCATGCGCGCTCGACGCGCCTATCTGCGCACGAGAGACCCACCCGGGCGTTATGCCCGGAGACGCCGCGGACGAGCCGCGGCGAGAAGGCCTAGCGGCTAGACGCCGGCTCGGCCAGAGAGAGAGAGAGAGAGAGAGAGACGCGTCAGCGACGCTGACGCGTCCTATAACGGACCCGTCAGTGAGCGCACGGACTCTCAAGCACGTTATCCCCAAATGAATGCACGCGAAAAACAACTCCCTCTCAGAAGACGACCCGGTCCCTCTCCCAAGGTCCCCGTCAAACGATTAGCTGCCGGCCACGAAGACCGACCCAAAACCAGACCTTATGTACGTCGCACCCTTGACGGATGCGAACACGTAGCCACTATATACCCAGCTGGTGCAAATTGTCAAGTGGTCTAGGAAAAACGGGCCTGGCGCGAGCTGCCTCTACCTGGCGCGGTAGGCACTCAGAAGCCACCTGAGCGAGACAGGCAGGCGCTCGGTTGCCTACCTCTCCCAAGCCGGGCAAGCGATCCGGTAATCGCACAACCCACACACGCTCGGCGACGGCGTCGGGTCGAAGCGCTGGGCCATGATCGCCTCGCCGACCTCCTCCACCACCCGCGTGATCCAGTCCGAGTCCATCTCGGCGGTCGGCACCGGCACCTTGAGATCGTCGAGTACGTAGTAGTAGGAAAGCTTCTCGGCCTCCACCTGCCACGACTCCCGGGCACCCACCGCATACAAAGACAGCTGCACATCGTCCTTGAGCTGCTCCACTGTCCGGGGGCGGCCGGTCTTGTAGTCGATCATCTCGTAGTTGCCGTCCGCCAACTTGTCCACTCGATCGACCCTCCCCCGTAGATGGTGGGGCCCCAACTTGAAGGAGAACCCGCGCTCGAACCAGACCGGCTCGGCCTCATGAGCCTCCAAGTGCTGGTGGTAGAGCACGAGCGCGGCCCGTGCCTTTGAGTGAAGCTCGCTTGTGCCCTTCAGAGTGCGCTCGGCGTCGCTCTCGCCGAAACCTCCCCGCCTCCAGCACGTCTCGAACAGCTCCATCATCTGCGCGACCGTGGTGTGCTCGGCCGCGTGGTAGCGCTCCAACACCTGGTGCACCGCGATGCCGAAGCGCTGGTGCAAGGTCTGCTCGGATGGGATCTTCAGGACCCTTCCGAACTTGTAGCGCAGAGGACAGGCCCTGTAGGTGTCGATGTCTGAGGCCGACAGCACAAGGCCATCGCCCCGCCGAGGCAAGAACGCTCCAAGTGAGGGTTCCTCCCGACGGGCAAAGACGTTTGGGATCGCCTGTGGAATGGCCCGGCACGACCCCTCCCCCCCCTCCTCCTCGCCCTGTTCCTCGGCCAGCAAGGTCTCGTCCAAGGTCGAGGTCTGGAAAATCTCTCGCTGCAAAGGCGTGCAAGCCGCGAACAAGCGCTGGTTGATGTCATCCAAAGCCTCCTTCACGCTCTGGCCCGCCGGGCGGTCCTTCAAGGCCGCCAGCTTGACCAGCTCCAGGTAGCGGACCACGCCGTGGGAGATGTCCAGGTCGGTGTCCAACCGCAGCTCACCCAGGCGTCCCGCGATCCGGGTGGCCCCGCCGAGCACCTCCTCGCGCATCAGCTCGACCGTCTGCTCCAAAGTCTGGGCCTGCTTCTCCGAGAAGGCGTCCTCCCCCAGCAGCCTCGCCTCCGAGGCCGCCGTCAATTCGGCCGCGAGCTCGCGAACCCTGAAGGGCACACCCTCCCGGGCGCCGGCAGGCGGGCTGCCCTCCAGGCGCGGGCGCAATGCCTCGAAGGCGGCCACGGCTTCACGGTGCAACTCCTGGAAATGGGCGATCCGCTCGCGCGCCTCGGGCGGCATCTGCGGCGCCTCCATCGCCGGGCCGAGCGCCGCGATCATGTCGAGCTTGGCCTTGCGCGCCACCTGCACCACGCGCGCGATGTCCACTTGGCGCAGCTCGACCGGCGGACGCCCAAGCGCGCGCACGACCGCGGCCGAGTCACGCGGGTCGCTCAACAGCCTCACCCAGGCCAAGACGTCGCGAGCGGCCGCCCGCTCGAAGAAAGAGCCGGCCGCCTCCACGCCACCCGGAGTCTCAGCCGAAGGAGCGAACGCGATTCTGGATACGGCCACAACCCAAGGATACGAGCGCGCCTCGCCTCAAGCCCCGACCTATCCCAGGCGCCGCCCGCCAGGGCGGTAAGTAATCGGCGTACGCTCTGTATATGGACGGGATCGACTGGAACGTGGCTCAGCGCGTCGGCGAGATGCTGGCCGGCTCCTCCAACGGGTGGGAGCAAAGGCCCGGCGCACAGTCACAGCAAACGCAGGCCTTGGCCGAGGGCTTCGCGGCCAGAGTGAGCGCCTACACCGGCCTCACCCCCACCGAGCCACTGCCCCCGATCGAAGCGATCGACCGCAAGCACTGGATCGAAGCCAACATCGCCACCATGCGTCCTCTGCTCGACCCTCTGAGCGAGCGCGCCGGCAAGAGCTCCGGACCCTTGGGGCCGGCCCTACGCTCGATCACCCAGCTCCTGCTCGGCGTCCAGGTTGGCGCGGTCACGGGGATGCTCTCCCAGAGGGTGCTCGGCCAGTACGACATCTCTCTGCTCGACCCTGCCCAGCCGCCGCGCCTACTCCTGCTTGGCCCCAACCTGGCCCAGGCTGCCCACAAGCTGGATGTGGACCACGACGAATTCAGCGCCTGGGTGGCGATCCACGAGGTCACCCATGCCGTCCAGTTCGGCGGCGCTCCCTGGCTTCGCGCACACCTCGGCGGCCTGTTGTCAGAGCTGATCGGTGGAATGCAAGTGGGTTTGGGGGGAGGGTTGGGTCGTACCTTCCGCCTCCCCGACACCTCCGATTTGCACACGCTTGTCGATCGGCTCCGCTCTGGAGAACTGTTGCGCCTGGGTCTCGGCGAGGACCGCTGGGCCTTGGTCGAGCGGATGCAAGCCGCGATGTCCTTGATCGAGGGCCACGCCGAGCACACGATGGACGCCGTCGGCGCGGCCGAGCTGCCCACCTTGGAGCGGATGCGCACCGCCATGAATCGTCGTCGGCGCGAGCGCGCCTGGCCTTGGCGCATCCTCGAGAAGCTGCTGGGCCTTGAGATGAAGATGCGCCAGTACGAGCTCGGCCGCGAGTTCTGCGACGCGGTCGTCGACCAGGCCGGCCCGAATGCCCTCGCGGTGGCGTGGACCTCGGCGGAGACCCTGCCCACAATGGCCGAGCTTGAAGACCCTGGCGCGTGGCTCACACGAACGCATGTTCCGCGCCTAACTGGGTAGTACGCGCTCATAGAAGTTCTTTACAGCGTGTTCACCCGTTCTTGAAGTTGGCGTGTAACCATCCTTTTAGAGCGGGTTAGGAACATGTGTTCGGTGCTAAAGTCGCACTGACCAGAACAAGTGTGCCCCCCATAGACAGGAGACCCTCTCCCAAATGCCGACAGCGAAGACCACTTCCCCCAAACCGCGTGCAACCGCCGCGAAGGCAGCTTCGGCCGCCAAGACAGCTTCGACCTCGAAGCGGTCCACGACCGCTCCCAAGCGCACCGCCGCCGCTTCCAAGCAGTCGAGCACCGCTGAGCGCGCCGTCCTGATTCCGATCGGCGCCGCCCTGATCGCCCGCGAGCGCGTGCTCTCGGAGGTCACCGACGCAATTGCCAACTACAACTCCACCTCCAAAGCCGGCGCGCAGCTGCGCAAGTTCGAGCGCCGGGGCGTCACCGCCCGCAACCGCCTGGAGCGCGAGGTCCGCAAGACCAGGGTGCGCGTCGAGCGCGAGGTGCGCAAGACACGCACCAGCGTCGAGCGTGAACTGCGCCAGCGGCGCCGTGAAAGCGAAGAGCTCGCCGACAAGGTCCAGGAGCGCATCCTGAACTTGGTCTAGGCCGCAAACCCGTCCACCCCGCGCGCCAAAGTATGCGGGGCGGACGGCTGAACTTCCCCCGTCGCGGTCCGGAGAGCCTGCAACGGGAAGGTCTGCCGGCCCATATCCCGCCGGTAGTAGAAGCACCCTCTCCTCCCTCGCCGCCGGGCGGTCCCCCTACCGCCCGGCGGCATTTTTTGGGCCGCCAAGCCAGCGTCCACCCACCACCCACCGATGACCGCCAGCTTTCCCGGCGGGTCCGGCGCCATAGGTTTGTCAGAATGCGAGCAGACATGAACCGCGACGAAGTCATGAAGGCCCTCGAGGCCGTGATCGACCCGGAGCTGCGCCGCTCGATCGTGGAGCTGGGCATGGTGCGGCAAATCGACATCTCCTCCAACGGAGTTGTCGACGTGACCGTGTCCCTGACGACCGCAGGCTGCCCGATCAAGGGCCACTTCCAAACCTCGGTCGCCGAGGCGGTCGCGGCCTTGGAGGGCGTCACTCACGTCAACGTGTACTTCGACGTTCTCAGCGACACTGAGAAGGCGTCCCTCCAGCAGAAGCTGGGACGCGGCGCTCTACCGCAAGGCGCGCTCGCCCAGGTGAGCAACGTAATGTGCATCGGCTCGGGTAAGGGCGGCGTAGGCAAGTCCACTCTCACCGCCAACCTAGCCGCGGCCTTGACCGCGGATGGCAAGAAGGTGGGCATTCTCGACGCCGACGTGTGGGGCTACTCGATTCCGCGCATGTACGGCCTCGGCGCCACGCGCCCGCCGGTCTCCGCCCAACGCAAGATCGTGCCCTTGGAGTCCCACGGCGTGAAGGTCATGTCGATCGGCTTCTTCCTCGAGGAGGACGCGGCTGTCGTGTGGCGCGGCCCGATGCTCCACAAGGCGCTCGGCCAGTTCCTGCAAGACGTGGAATGGGGCGTGCTCGACTACCTCTTGATCGACCTACCCCCCGGCACCGGCGACGTGTCGATGACCTTGGCCCAGATGCTGCCCCAAGCCCAGTTCGTGATCGTCACAACCCCTCAGGCCACCGCCCAGAAGGTCGCTAGACGCTCGGCCGAGATGGCCCACAAGGTGTCCTTGGAGATCTGCGGCGTGATCGAGAACATGTCGGGCTTCACCACGCCGAACGGGGAGCGCTACGCGATCTTCGGCGAGGGCGGCGGCAAGGACTTGGCCGATGAGCTCGACGTGCCCCTGCTCGGCAAAGTCCCCCTCACGATGCCCCTGAGAGCACAAGCCGACAGCGGCACACCCCTGGTGTTCGAGGACCCCGACGACCCCGCTTCGCAGGCGATCCGCCAAGCCGCCCGCGGCCTGATCGCGATGACGCCCATGGAGCTGCCCACCCTGCCGGTCCTGGAGGTCACCCCGCCAAGTGCCCCCACGCCACCCGCCAGCCCGAAGCCCGCTGGTATGTCGCTCCCTATGGCCTGAGACGGCCGATGGCCTTCGCGGAGCTTTGTCCTCGAAGCTCGACTTGGGTCCACCAAGCCTTCGCTTCTGCGTCCGCGCTCCGCTCGACCCTCGACCGTCTCAGTCGCGGGTCGTTACAGCCATGCATGGCTACTTCGTATTGGCGAAGTACTCCGCGTTGATCGAGGCGAACTTCTGCCACTCGTCCGGCAGCTGGTCCTCGGCGAAGCACGCATCCACCGGGCAGGCCTCGACGCAAGCGTCGCAGTCGATGCACTCCTCGGGATCGATGTAGAGCATCTCGGCCGCGTCGTAGCCGGGCTCGTCGGGCGTCGGGTGGATGCAATCCACAGGGCACACCTCGACACAGGAGTTGTCCTTGGTGCCGATGCACGGCTCAGCGATTACGTAGGCCATTCGCTTCCTTCTCGATTCGTTGTCGGGTCAACTGTTGCGGGACGACGAATAGTAGCGAGGCCGCTATCCCCCGTCCCACGACGGCGCCGTCATGGGCGGGCGGGCCGGCCGCTATCCCCGTCCCATGACTGCGTCGCCATCGGGCGGACCGAGCCGCCCGATGTACTTCGCTAGCTTTGGGCGATGCTCCTGCTAACCGGCGCGCCCGGACTCGTCGGTTCCGCGCTGCTGCCGCGCCTACTCGCCGAAGGACAGACCGTGCGCTGTCTCGTGCGCGACCCCAGGCGCTTGGGGCCCCAGCGCGTGCGGGTCCAGATCGCGTTGGGGGATCTGACTGATCCGCCCTCATTTCGCAACGCGATGCGGGGCGTGGACACCGTCGTGCACCTGGCCGCCTCCACGCGCGACCAGCCGCGCGGCTCGATCGAGGAGCTGGCGGCGATCGCGACCTGGCGGATGGTCGACGCCGCCCAGCGCGCGGGCGTCGAGCATTTCGTGTTCTTCTCGGTGCTCGGCGCCTCCGAGCACCATCGCGCCCGTCTGTTCCGGGCCAAGGCCTTGGCCGAGCAGGCGGTGAGAGAGTCCGAACATGCGCACAACCGTGATCGCTCCTTCGCTCGTGTACGCGCCGGGCGACCGCTGGCTGACCTTGATCGAACGCCTGTCTTTGCTGCCGCTCGTCCCGATCTCGGGCCGCGGGCGTGCCGTGTGCCAGCCGATCTGGGCCGAGGACGTGGCCGGCTGCGTGGCGGGCGCCCTGCAGGCCGGGGAGTCGGGCGGAGATGGCGAGTCACGCGTGGAGGGCGGCCGCGAGGAGGCCCATGCCAGCGCTCCCCACCAACGCTACGAGCTGGCCGGCCCGCAGACGCTGACCTACAACGACGTCGTCAACACCGTCCTGCGCTCACTGGAGCGCGAGCGCCCACTGCTGCCGATTCCCACCCCGATGGTCTCGCGCACGCTGCGATTGCTGGAGCGAGCGATGCACACCAGCACGCCGATCGCCTGGGACGAGGCCGAGCTGCTGGAGGCGAACTTGGTGGCCAAGAACGGGATCGCCGACGCCCAGGCCTTGGGCGTGACTCCCGAGTCGATGCAAGCGGTCCTTCGCAGGCTAGGACACCGGCGCCCGGCGTGCCGTCCACGGCGCGGCCGCCTCGACCTGTGAGGCCAGCGCCAGCAGCGCCGCCTCTCCCGCGGGCCTACCGACGAGCTGCACTCCCAAGGGCAGGCCGTCCTCGCCCTGATACAGCGGCAGCGAGATCCCGGGCTGCCCACTCGCGTTGAAGACCGGCGTGAACGGCGTGAACAGGCCGGAACGGGTGAACGTGGACATGGGATCGGGCGCGGCGGTGTCGAGCGTGCCGATCGGCAGCGGCCGCTCGGCCAAGGCGGGCGTGAGCAAGGCGTCGTAGGGAGCCAGGAACTCGACCAATTGGCGCGTGAGCGCTTGCAATTGGATTTCCATGCCGAAGCCCAAGACAGAGTTGATGTTCTGGGTCATCTGATGGATCGCCCAGCTCATCGGCTCCATGTCCTCGGCCCTCGGCTCGTGGCCGGCGACCATGCCCGAGTAGACGATCTGCAAGGCGATGTGGATCGAGAAGACCGCCCCGAACAGCTCCGACAGGCCCTCGATGCGCCACGGCGGATCGACCTCCTCGACCTCGTGGCCGAGCGAGCGCAACAGCTCGGCGGCGTCAGTCACCGCTTGGGCGCAGATCGGGTCGACGGCGGCGTCGGCGATCGGCGGGAAACGTGGTTGCGGCAATCCGCAGCTTGCCGGGCATTCTCGCCAGCGGCGAGGCCGCGAACGACTCGGATGGCGGCGGCGCCCAGGTGGCGTCGCCCAGCTCGTAGCCGGCGAGCACGTCGAGGATCGCGGCGGTGTCACCGACCGTGCGCGTCAGGACACCGTCCACGTCCAGCGGGGCCTCGCCGCGTTCGGGCGCCGCCGAGATGCGTCCCCGCGCCGGCTTGAGCCCGACCAAACCGCAACAGGCGGCGGGAATGCGGATCGAACCGCCGCCGTCGTTGCCGTGCGCAACCGGCACCATGCCCGAGGCGACCGCGGCGGACGCCCCTCCGGAGGAGCCACCCGGCGTGCGCTCCAGGTCCCAAGGGTTGCGCGTGGGTCCGAACAGGCGCGCCTCGCTGACGGGCAGGATGCCGTACTCGGGCAGGGTGGTGGTTCCCACGATCACAAAGCCTGCATCCTTGAAGCGGCGCGTGATGTTGCAGTCGTGCGAGGCCACGTGGTCGGCCAAGAGCGAGCAGCCGATCGTCGCCTTCAAGCCCTCCACGGGCCGGTTGTTCTTGATCGCGATCGGCACACCCGCAAAGGGACGCTCGTCGCCCGGGGCCGATCTGCTCGGCGGTCGCGAGCGCGCGCTCGGCGTCGATCTCGACGAACGCGTTGAGCTTGGGGTTCAGCTCCTCTATGCGCGCAAGCGAGATCTCGACCAGCTCGCGCGAGGACACCTCGCCGGAGCGCACCATCGCGGCAAGCTCGGTCGCGGGTGCGAAACATCAGGTCACTGTCGGTCACGGCGCTCCTCCTCGTGGACGGGCCTGCATGACGCCACCTGGCGGTGGCGCGACGGACTTCGCCGCGATCCCCTCGATCGCGGAGCGGTCCACCGCTCGCCGCAACGGAGCCTACCTGGCCGATTCCTGCGACGATATGCGCCTGCCCATAAGGCAGCCGGGTCGACTCCGGTGCAATCCAGCGGGATCGACTCTCAACCGGTAATCAGCAGCCAGAAAGTGAGCGCCCACATGAGCGAGGTCACGACCCAGTCGCCTCCTGCCCCTTCCCCTGAAGTTCAGTCCGGCCTAGAGGGCGTCGTCGCCTTCGCCACAGAGATCGCCGAGCCCGACAGGGCCGGCGGATCGCTGCGCTATCGCGGTGTCGACATCGAGGATCTGGTCGGCACAGTCCCCTACGAGCAGGTCTGGGGTCTGCTTGTGGACGGCCACTTCAAGCCCGGCCTGCCGCCCGCCGAACCGCACGTGCTGACGGTGCGCTCGGGCGATCATCGCGTCGACGTGCAATCGGCTTTGGCGATGCTCGCCCCGGAGTGGGGCTTAACGCCCTGATCGACATCTCCGACGAGCAGGCGCGCGACAACCTCGCGCGGGCCTCAGTGATGGCCCTGTCGTTCGTGGCCCAGTCGGCCCGCGACGCCGGCCAGCCGCCCGTGCCGCAGTCGGAGGTGGACAAGGGCCGCTCCATACCCGAGCGCTTCCTGATCCGCTGGCGGGGCGAGGTCAATCCAGATCACGCCAAGGCGATCGACGCCTACTGGATCTCCGCGGCCGAGCACGGCATGAACGCCTCCACGTTCACCGCGCGCGTGGTCGCCTCGACCGGGGCGGACTGCGCCGCGGCCCTGTCGGCGGCCGTGGGCGCACTGTCGGGTCCCCTGCACGGAGGCGCGCCCTCGCGCGTGCTGAAGATGCTCGACGAAGTCGAACAGACCGGCGACGCCGACGTCTGGGTCAAGTGCGCGCTCGACCGCGGCGAGCGACTGATGGGCTTCGGCCATCGTGTCTACCGCGCCGAAGACCCGCGTGCGCGGGCTCTGCGACGCACCTGCCAGGAACTCGGCTCGCCCCGCTTCGAGGCGGCCGAGGCTTTGGAGAAGGCGGCCTTGGCGGAGCTGACGGCGCGCAAGCCGGACCGCGTGCTCGCCACCAACGTCGAGTTCTGGTCGGCGGTGATCCTCGACCTGGCCGAAGTGACACCCGACCTGTTCACGCCGATGTTCACGTGCGCGAGGGTGGCCGGCTGGTCGGCGCACATCCTCGAGCAGAAGCGCGAGGCCAAGCTGATCCGGCCGACCGCCAAGTACGTGGGCCATGGTCCACGGCCGGTGTCAGCCGTCGAATAGGCACTTAAAGACGAGGGCCCAGCATCCTGCCGGGCCCTCTAACGCCTATCGACCGAATGTGGGTGCGGCTAGAGCGCCGCACCCACAGCAGACGGTCTGACTACATCATTCCGCTCATGTCGGGCATCCCGCCGCCCGGCATGCCGCCGCCTTCCTTCTCCGGCACCTCGGCGACGATCGCCTCGGTGGTGAGGATGTTCTTGGCGATCGACGCGGCGTTCTGCAGCGCCGAGCGCGTGACCATCGCCGGGTCGATGACCCCGGCGGCGACGAGATCGACGATCTCGTTGGTGGCCGCGTTCAGGCCCTGCCCCTTCTTGGCCTTGCGCACGTCGTTGACCACCACCGAGCCCTCGAGGCCCGCGTTCTCGGCGATCTGACGAAGCGGCTCCTCAAGGGCACGCAGCACGATACGCGCGCCCGTCTTCACGTCGTCCTCCTCGATCCCGTCGAGCGAGATCGCGCTCGAGGCCTGCAGCAGTGCGACGCCGCCGCCGGGCACGATGCCCTCCTCGAGTGCCGCGCGAGTTGCCTGTAGGGCGTCCTCGACGCGGTGCTTCTTCTCCTTCATCTCGGTCTCGGTGGCTGCGCCGACCTTGACCACCGCGACACCGCCGGAGAGCTTTGCCAAACGCTCCTGCAGCTTCTCGCGGTCGAAGTCCGAGTCGGTGTTCTCGACTTCGGCCTTGATCTGGTTGATGCGACCCTTGATCGCCTCGGCATCACCGGCGCCGTCGACGATCGTGGTGTTGTCCTTGCCCACGACCACGCGACGAGCGTGCCCGAGCTGTGAGACCTGAGTGTTCTCCAGCTTCAGGCCCATCTCCTCGGTGATGACCTCTGCTTTGGTCAGGATCGCGATGTCCTCGAGCATCCGCTTGCGACGGTCACCGAAGCCGGGAGCCTTGACGGCCACGCCGGTGAAGGTGCCCCTCAGCTTGTTCACGACGAGCGTGGCGAGCGACTCGCCCTCCACGTCCTCGGCGATGATCAAGAGCGGCTTGCCCGACTGAATCACGGCCTCGAGCACGGGCAGCACGTCGCGCACCGAGCCGATCTTCTGGTTGGCGATCAGGATGTAGGGGTCCTCGAGGGTTGCCTCCATACGGTCCTGGTCGGTGACCATGTAGGGCGAGATGTAGCCCTTGTCGAACTGCATGCCCTCGGTGAACTCGAGGTCCATGCCGAACGTCTGGCCCTCCTCGACGTTCACGACGCCGTCCTTGCCGACCTTCTCGATCGCGTCGGCGATCACGTCGCCGATCTCATCGTCGCCGGCGGAGATGGTCGCGACACGCGCGATCTGGTCCTTGCCGGAAACCTCCTTGGACTGCGAGGCGATGTTGGCGACAACCTGGTCGACAGCTTTCTCGATGCCGCGCTTGAGTGCCAACGGGTTGGCGCCGGCCGCGACGTTCTTCAGGCCCTGGCGAACGATCGCCTGGGCCAGCACCGTGGCCGTGGTCGTGCCGTCACCGGCGACGTCGTTGGTGGCGGTCGCCACCTCGCGCACCAGTTGGGCGCCCTGGTTCTCGAACACGTCCTCGACCTCGATCTCACGAGCGATCGTGACACCGTCGTTGGTGATCGTGGGCGCGCCGAACTTCTTGTCGAGCACGACATAGCGGCCCTTGGGGCCGAGCGTGACCTTGACGGCGTTGGCGACAGCGTCGACGCCGGCCTCCAGAGACTTGCGTGCCTCGGAGCTGTACTTGAGTTCCTTGTGAGCCATATCTATTCAGATCTCCTTATGCGACCTTGGCAAGGACATCGGACTCGCGCAGCACGAGCAGATCCTCACCGTCGAGTTTGATCTCGGTGCCGCCGTACTTGCTGTAGAGGACCTCGTCGCCCTCGGACACGTCGAGTGGGATGCGCTTGCCTGCATCGTCGAGCTTGCCGTCGCCGACGGCGAGGACCTTGCCCTTCTGCGGCTTCTCCGTGGCAGTATCGGGAAGGACGAGACCGCTGGCGGTCGTCTGCTCCTCCTCGATGGCCCTCACGATCAAGCGATCGCCCAGGGGCTTTAGTTTCATGCTGGAAAACCTCCGTTTAGAGTTGCTTCGGATTCGGCGATCCCGCCCGCGGAACCGGCGGACCCGCCTGCGTTGGCACTCTCAACGGGAGAGTGCCAACGGTCACGGGTCAATATATAGAACAAAAAGCGAAGGCTCCGGGCCCCACGCCAGGATCAGACCGCCACAAAAGCGCGGAGAGATTGTCGGCGGCGGCTGTGATCCGCCAAGCTCAGGAGACCAGGCCGGCGGGGCTCTCCCCACCGATCAGCTGCTCTACTTCGAAGCCCTTCTTGGTCAAGGACCAAGCGTTCGGGGCGCCTCTGACCTGGCCGGCTCCCCTGTTCTCGACCAAGCCGAGCTTGTCCAAGCGGCTGAGCAACTTGGAGATTTGACCCTGGTCGTCGATCCCGGCGCCGGCCCCCACTTCGCGATTGGAGGCACCCGGACTTGCGGAGATCGCCATCAACACGCGCACGGTCCTGTAGGTGAGACGCATCTGCAGGTCCCGCAAGGGATCCTTGCTGGCCGCCAGAGCGCGTTTGCGACGGGTAGGCGCGGCTCGCGAACTCTCCCGATGGGCCGCCGCCGGGCCGAGATAGGGAAGCGCGATCATGCCCATCAGGGGCCCGGTCAAGGTCGAGCAGGCGGGTGTCCCCTTCGAGCAGACGGGCGTGGAGGACCGAGAGGACTCCGCCCACGACTCCCTCCCCGGTCAGAGGCGGAAGCGCCGCGGCGGATCTGGTTTCGCGACGACCTTCCTCGACCGCGGCGATCACCGGTTCGAGCGCCCGCAGTCGGCGCTCGTGCACCTTGCGGCCCGCCCCAAGTGTCTCGAGCAAGCACAAACGGCCCATCGCCGGCTCGTCTTCCAGGAATTCGAGCACCGCGATCAAGGCCGCCCTGATGCGGACGCTCCACTTCGCGCCGGGCTCGTAGGCTTCGCGCACATACTCGCCTGCCCGCGCGATCGACTGGTCGAGCGCGGCCAAAAAGCAATCTTCGAAGTCCTCGAAGACTTCGTAGAAGGTGCGGCGCGAAACGCCGGAGCGTGAGACGACATGCGCAACGTTCGCTCCGGAGCGACCGCGCTCTGAGACCGTGTCGATCATGGCGGCGATCATCCGGGCACGCTGAATCTCGGTTACCTGTCCGTGCGCGATGGCCGTCGCGCTGGCCCGCCCGCTTGCTCGTCGGGCTTGGCCTTTACGACGAGGCCGGGCGGTGGGGGTTTCTCGCTTGGGTGACATGTCTTGCGGCGGGGCACGCGGCAATCCTCCGCTCTCAGCGTACGCCTGTCACGCGCTGTTTCCCATTGACGCGACTTTGCCCGCACCCCTGAATCCCGGGCGCCACGATCCTCGGGCGTCAGTTCTGGGCGCCGCCGAAGCCCTTCATGGCTTCGGTCATCGCGGTCGGCTTGTCGAGGATCTGAGAGAAGCGGACGACCGTGACCGTGTCCTGCATCGAGACCGAGCGGCCATATATCTGTTCAAGGAAGTTGATCAGCTCCTCGTGGCGACGGAACTCGGGGTTGTCGTGCTTGATGTCTCGCGGCGAGAGCTCTGAGACTTTCATCACCTCGACCTGGTCGATCACTGCCTCGAAGATGCGCTCGCGCGGCGA
Source organism: uncultured Solirubrobacterales bacterium (assembly GCA_963726465.1). Classification (GTDB taxonomy): domain Bacteria; phylum Actinomycetota; class Thermoleophilia; order Solirubrobacterales; family Solirubrobacteraceae; genus Palsa-744. Next base: position 26,474 of record CAVSCQ010000025.1, on the reverse strand, counting down.
ATACTGATAGCCGATCGTCACCAGTACCGCTTCGTTCTTGCGGTACTTGCCGGACTTGTCGCCAAGCCTGATCGTGGCCGTCTTGCGGCCCTTCTTCAGCTCGTCGGCGAAGATCGTGGAGTAGAAATTGAGTACTTGCACGACCGGCAGGCTATCGGTCTTGCCCGGATATGGCCAGCGCGCGCGCCACCATGTCGCGCTCCCCTGAATATGTAAGCGCTTGCGTGGCCTCCTCGAAGCCCATCCAGCGGGCCTCCAAGACCTCCTCGTCGTGATCGGCCAAGTCGCCGCTCACGTAGCCGAAGAGGAAGAAGTGGACGCTCTTGGCGACCCTGTGGCGGTCGCGCACATACCAGTAGCGCACCTCGCCAAGCTCTTGCACGAGCCGCGCAGTGACGCCCGTCTCCTCGCGCACCTCTCGGGCGGCGGCCTGCTCCAAAGTCTCGTCTCCGTCGAGATGGCCCTTGGGCAGGCCCAGGACGTGCGCCCCGTCGGCGGCGCGCCTGGTCGGAACGATTACGAGCACCTGGCCTTCGTGCACCACCACCCCGCCGGCGGAGACCTCGCGCTTAGAAGACATAGCCGTCAAGCGCCGCGGGATCGTGGACCACGAGCCTGCCGCGACCTTGGGAGATGACGCCGGCGCGCTCGAGCACGGCCAGGAAACGGGAGGCCGACTCGCGCGAGGAGCCGGCTAGCTTGGCCAGGTCGGCCTGGGTGGCCGTCAAGAGAACCTCCTGGCCTGCGGCGCCGTCCTGCACCGCCTGGGCGACAAGCTCACTGAAGGACTACCGCGACACGACTCTGGACCGTTTGGAAGGACTGTTTGGCCAAGCGGTCGTTGGTCTCGCGCAAACGCCGTCCCAGCGCCGCGAGAAGACGAATCGCGATCTGGGGATGCTCCACCATCAAGCGGCGCATGTCCGGGCCGAGCACTGCCACGGCGTTGGTGCGCTGCACCGCCTCGACTGTGGCAGAGCGCAGCTCGTCCTCGAACATCGCCAGCTCGCCAAAGATGTCGCCGGTACCGAAGGTGGCGAGTGTGATCGTGCGCCCGTCGGGGTGCTCGCGCACGGCGCGGGCCCGGCCGTAGCGCACGATGTAACAGGTGTCGCTCGCGTCGCCCTCGCGAAACACGATTTGCCCGGGCTCGTAGTCGCGCGGCACCGCCAGCTCGGCGATGCGCTCCAGGTCGTCGTGCTCGAGCGTCGAGAACACGGGAACGCGAGCAAGCAGCTCGACTATCTGCGCATCCTTGGTGGCCGCCATGCCTTGGAGATATCACAGGCAACGCCGTAGGCCCCAATCCCGCAACTTGGGGCCCCCCGACGCTATCTTCACAGTATGAGTCCTTTGCACGCGATCGCGCCGCTCCTGCTCGCTGCCGCATTCACGCCTACCCAAAGTCAGCGCCTGCTGCATTCGCGCGACCTTTGGGCAACTGTGAACGTGTGCAATCCCAAAGACCAGCCCGACACGATCGGCATCCGCGGCTCGATGCCAGGCGACGGACATGTCAAGGACATCATGTACATGCGCTTCAAGGTGCAGTACCAAGACCCGACCACCAAACAGTGGATCGACCTTGGCCACGAAGCAGATTCCGGCTATCTCAAGGTCGGGTCCGCGGCACTCGCGCGCCAAGACGGTCGCAGCTTCCAGTTCGCCCAAGTCGCCGGCAAGCCCGCGTACACCCTGCGGGGAGATGTCATCTTCCAGTGGCGGCGAGGCGCGACGGTCCTACAAACGGCGACGGTGCCCACCACATCGAGCCACACGAGCCTCGCCGGGGCCGACCCGGCGGGCTACAGCGCTGCTATCTGCACGCTTGGCTAGAGCGGCTCGTCGCGTCCCAGCGATCGACTTTCGGCAAAGTCAGGCGGAGCGGTCGAACAGGCGGGGGTCGTTCGTGATAATCCCGCTGACGCCCATCTCGCTGAGCTTGGCGATGCGATCGGCTTCGTCCACGGTCCACACGTACAGCTCGCCGCCCTCGCCCGTCACGGCCTTGACGAGGGCGGGGGTGACGACACGCCAGTGGGCCATGATCGCGTCGACCAAGCCCTTGCTGAGGGCCTCGCGGGCGCGGCGTGGAAGCAGGGCCCGGTAGCCGGTGAGGATTGCCAAGGCGGGAATCGCGGTGAGCATGTGGCTGGTGTAGTCGCGCCGCACACGCGGCACCGACCAGCCCAGACGCAAGCGCGGCTCGACGGCGCGAACGCGGGCGAGCGACTCGGGGAACATGCCACTCAACAAGGTCCGCTCGGTGAGGCCGACGCTCCTTATCGCCTCCACCACCTGTAGCTCGTAGCCGGGGATCTTCACGTCGAGGTCGAACTCGATCCCCGAGAAGGCCTCGCTCGACAGGTGCTCGAGCGCTTGCTGGAGCGTGAGCGGGGTGCGCGAGGCCATGTCCTTGTAGTCGTGAGCCACGAGCAGAGCTCCGGTCCCGTCGGTGTGCTGGCTGAGCACATCGAACTCGATCATGTCCACACCTTGAGCCAGGGCCGCGTCGAAGCTGGCCGGGGTGTTGCCCTGGGCAAGGTGTGCGGCGCCCTTGTGGCCCACCCGGCGAGGGCGCGCGAGCGGGCGGATCGCTTCGTCGGTGGCCACTGCGTTTGAGGATAGTGCCGGGCCTCGGCGCACCTTGCGCAGAGTCGCCAGGGACACCGCTCCGCAGGCGCGGGGGACCTCTTAGGAGACCTTCAGCCGTCCGCGGCGCGAGCCGGCGGCTTCGATCGCGTCGACCGCGTTGCGGGGGCCGATGTAAGGGGCGAGGATCAGGAACGTGAGGTGATCGACCAGACAGGGCAGGTAGCGCAGACGGTCGTGTGGGGCGTAGCTTGAGAGGATCGCCCAGATCGCCCCCATGATCGCCTCGCTTGCCACGTCGGGGGCTCGCTGCGGTTCGGGGATTCCTTTGGTCATGACCTTGATGAAGCCGTCGAGCACCCCGCTGACGCGCGCGACCATGCCGTTGCCGGCGTCGAACAAGTCGATAAACGACAGCTTTACGAGGCCGGGGTGGGCAGCGCAGTAGCCGATCAAAGCCTCCACGCCTTTGTGGACCGCCTCGGGCCACTCTTGGTCGTTGCGGGTGGCGCGCTTGACGGCGTCGTGGGCTTCGGCCGCGAACTCGTCGACTACGGCGAGCAGGCACTCTTCCTTGTTGGGGAACTCGCGGTGAAACGCTTCGGTGGAGACCGCTGCGGCGCGGGCGATCTCCGCGTCGGTGATGTTCGCGTAGCCCTCCTCCAAGGCCAGTTGGACCATCGCGTCCATGACGCTTGAGCGGCGATCCTCGCGCGTGAGGAAGCGAGCCCGTTTGGCGACCAAGCTGGGCGGCCTGCCGGAGCCGAGCGTGCGCAGGCGTGCGACCGCGGTCGAGCGGTAGGAGCTGACCCAGTCGAGCAGTTCGTCGGTGAGGCCCGCCAGCTCCCCGGCGCGCCCTTCGCGCACTCGCCTGATCACGACGAAGCGCACCCCGCCCACGATTGCGCGGGGGGCCAAGGGAGGCAGGGAGATGCCGTCAGGCGTGAGGCTGAAGCCGGTCGCCACGATGCGCTCGAAAGCGGTCGCAGTCAACTGCATGCGCTCGTGGCCGCGCGGGCCGATCCCGATCGACTCGACGAGCACCAGGTTGGCGCCGCGGGGGTCGGCGGCGACGCCGGCGAGGAAGACTTTGCACGCGGAGTACAACCTGTTGGCCCACCCTCGCTCGGACAGCCAGGCTTGCAAGACCCTTTTGCGCGCGGCGCCCGCGAGCGCGTCGTAGGTGGCCAAGAAACAGTCTTCCTTGTTGGAGAACTGCTCGTAAAAGGCGCGCCTGGAGACACCGGCCAAGGCGATCACGTGGGCGACGCTGGTGCCCGCGTATCCGCGCTGGTACACGGACTCGGCCATGCCGCCGTACAGGCGGGCACGTTGGTGGCGCGCCACCGCTTCGCGGCCGAGTCCATGCGGGCCGTGGGGGAGCCGCTTGTAAAGCGGCGTCAGCTCCTCGTAGTGGCTGGGCCCATCGCCGAACAGCAGCTCCTCCCGAGAGAGTGGAGCCGCGGGGATGTCGGGGCTCTCGCGACCAGTCAAAGCCGCCGAGGGCCTACCGTTCCGACCCTCTCCACTAGTTCCACTCATCCCCATCATTCGAGAAGGTAATTCAGGGCTGAACTGTTGGCAAGAACACCTTGAACCAATTCGCACGAATGTTTCTGACTCACGCGAGTTTTTTGCAACCGGCTTCCCTCCAAGTCCGGTGGCGATCCCCATGACACCATCTCCCCCCATGGCGCCCATAAGTCCACCATGTTTCCAACTCCATGTTATTCGAGAAGCCGGGGCAATTCAAGCTCGCAGGGCGAGCCTGCGAGGTGCTCGAGGAACGGGCAAGCGAGCTCAAGCAATTCAAGCTCGCAAGGTGAGCCTGCGCGGCCCTTGGCGAAAACCGAACTCCACCAAAGCGGGCTCTAGAGCAGAGCCGATCGCGGGCTCGCCGTCCACCCGCTCGAGCGCGATCGCGTCCACCCTTCCAGAGCGCACGGCATCGGCCAGCGCACGCAAGGCGAGACGCAGAGGGGGCTCGTGCGAGTCGAGCGTAAGGATTCCGTGCCCGCCCCGCTCCAGGTAGAGCGCGGGCCGGGCGTCCACGAACACGACATAGGCACCTGCCACACGCGCGGGCCGGCGCTTGCGGTCCTCACGGCGGGGCCACGGCAGCGCGGCTCCGAGCGGTTGGGCAGGGTCCACCGCAGCCAGGACCGAGGCACGGCTCTCCTCGGTTGAGCGCCCCGAGCGTAGGCGCTCGACCGCGCCGGGCAAGGCGAACTGAGCGCCGCCGAGTCCCTCCACGAAGTAGCCGCGACGACACACTCCCAGGGTCTCCAATTCGCCTAGAGCCCCATACACGCTCGCGAAGCCGCCGGGGATGCCCTCGGCGAGCACCTGCTCGCGGGTGAGCACCCCATAGCGCTCCAACAAGAGCTCGGCCAGGGCGCGGTGGCGCTCGCGCGGGTCGATCGCTTGCGTTGCCTCCGTCGAGTCATTCTGGGCTGGCGACTTTGGGGCTCGCAGACCAGCGGGAGCAACCCCTTCGCCGAAGATCGAGGAGGTCAGAGACCAGCGTCCCTGCACCTGGGCGCCCGTGCCGCGACGCCCGGAGCGTAGCGAAGCACCACCGAAGCGCCGGCCCGGTCGGTTCCCAACCGAGCGGGAGCGCGAGCTCGCGGCCAGCTGGGGCGCCAAGGGGACACGCGGTGCGCGCAGAGGAGCCCAAGCGTCGTTGGTGACCTCACCAGCCCACACCAAGTCCCACAGTGCCTGAGTGAGCGAAGCCACTGGCAGCTCGACCTCGGCTAGCAGGTCGGCGAAGAAGCAAGGCGACGCACCCAAGCGTGTGCGCAGCAAGTCGTGCTCGGGCTCCCCCGGCGGCTCTCCGCGCCCGGCTGATTGGGTGGGTGGGCCCAGCATAGGAGCGTCCTCGCGGAAGTAGAGGGCGACGCGACCCGAGTCCCGGGCCAATGAGCCGGCGCCGACCCAAACGAGCTCGCCGGCCGCGCACAGGCTGTCCAGCCAGGCGGGCGAGTAGGAGCCGCAGCGCACGGGCAGGACATCGTGCTCCCAAGCAGTCACCGGCAAGGCCAAGCCCTGCAAGGGAACGAGCACTTCGCGCAAGCGCTCTACGCCCGCGCCGCCGGCCTGTCCTCGACCGGGGGCGCCCGGACGCCAACGGTCGACTCCTTGCCAGGACGGCATGAAAGCGCTCAAGGCACGCGCGTCGACCGGCTCGATCTCCCTGCGCAAGGCTGCAAGCGAAGCCCGGCGCAGGCGACGCAGGACATCTACGTGGCACCACTCGCGCTCAGATCCTCCGGGGCGCAGCTCGCCTTGGACCAGCTCGCCGGAGTGCTCCAGATCGCGCAAGACGGCGGCCATGTCGAGGCCGTAGCGCTCGCGCAACTGAGCGGTTGTGAAGGGGCCGTGGGTCCGCGCATAGCGCGCCACCACCTTGGTCAAGGCGTTGGGCACGTCGGCGATGAAAGCGGCGGGCAGGCCGCCCGGCGGGGAGGCGCCGAAGGCGTCGCGGTAGAGACCGGCGTCGTCGGCGGCGATCAGGCGCGGCTCGCCGCCGACCCGCAAGGACACGACTCGGCGCTCGCGCTGCAGAGAACCCAGGAGGGCTGAAGCGTCGAGCCCGGCGAGCACTCGCTCGAGGAGCTCCTCCTCGCGTAGGTCTCCGAGCGAGCGTAGGACCTCGCACAGCTCGTCGCCGCCGGTCGCTTGGGTGCGGGGCGAGCGATGTTGGATGTCGTCCTCGACCTGGGCCAAGGCTCCGGGATCGATCAGGTCACGCAGCTCCTCTTGGCCGAGCAACTCGCGCAACAGGTCCCGGTCCAAGGACAGGGCGGCGGCGCGGCGCTCCGCCGAAGGTGTGTCCCCCTCGTACATGTAGGTGGCCACATAGTCGAATAGCAGGGAACCCGCGAAGGGGGAAGCGGTGGCGGTTTCAACCTCCAAGAGCGAGACTTCGCGCGTGATCAGCTTGCGCAATAGCTCCTGAAGGCCGGGCAGGTCCAGGACATCGCGCAGGCACTCTCGGTAGGTCTCCAAGACGATCGGGAAGTCGGGATAGCGGCGCGCGACCTCGAGCAGGTTTTGGGACTTCAGGCGCTGCTGCCACAGAGGGGTGCGCCGCCCGGGGTAGGCGCGGGGGATCAAGAGCGAGCGGCCCGCGTTCTCGCGAAAACGGGCGCCGAACAGGGCTGAGGAGCCCAGCTCGCCGACCACGATCTGTTCTATCTCGTCGGGATCGATTGCGACCAGGTCCGCGTAGGAGGCTGCCTCGGCGTCCTCGAAGTCGACGTCGGGCAGGCGCACGACGATCCCGTCGTCGGACCAGAGCGCCTCGCCGTCGATGTCGAAGCGCTCGCGGATGCGCGCGGAGATGGCCAAGCCCCAGGCGGCGTGGACGCGACCGCCGTAAGGCGAGAGCACGCACAGGCGCCAATCGCCGATCTCATCGCGGAAGCGCTCAAGCACGATCGTGCGGTCGCTGGGGATCACTTGGGTGGCGGCCTGCTGCTCGCGCAAGTACTCGAGCAGGTTGGCGGCGGAGCGCTCATCGAGGTCGTAGTCGCGCACAAGTAGATCGGCGTCCTGGTCGACGGCCCAACGCGCGAACTTGCCGATCGCCTCGCCCAGCTCTTTCGGGCGCCCGATCCCGTCTCCCTTCCAGAACGGCACCGCGCCGGGCACGCCAGGCGCGGGTGTGACGATCACGCGGTCACGGCCGATCTCCTCGATCCGCCAGGAGGAGGCGCCCAACAGGAAGACCTGGCCAGGACGCGCCTCGTAGACCATCTCCTCGTCGAGCTCGCCCACGCGCCGGCCGTCGGGCAGGGTGACGGCGTACAGACCCCGGTCGGGGATCGTGCCCGCGTTGGCGATCGCAAGCTGGCGGGCGCCCTTGCGCGCCCTGATGCGATCCGCTACGCGATCCCAGACGATGCGGGGCCGAAGCTCGCCGAACTCGGAGGAGGGATAGCGCCCGTCGAGCATGTCGAGCACGTTCTCGAGCAGGGGACGCGACAAGTCCGAGTAGGAGTAAGTGCGGCGGATGAGACTGTGCAAGCGCTCCACGGAGACGCTTCCGTCCAGCTCGGAGGGGGAGGTTTGGTCGTGCTTGGCCTCGCTTAGGTTGCTCCCCTCGCGTTCGGCGACCAGCCGTGGTCCCACGTGCGTGCGATCCTCCGCGGCCGCGGCAATCGCGACAATCTGCTGGGCCAAAACGTCGAGTGCGTTGCGAGGCACGACTGTGGGCTCGATCGCTCCTTCGCGCATCCGCCGACAGACGACCGCGCACTCCAGCAAGTCACCCCTGAACTTGGGGAAGATGCGTCCCTTGGACACGTCGCCGACGCCGTGACCGGCGCGGCCGATGCGCTGCAGACCACGTGCCACCGACTTGGGCGACTCGATCTGCAGGACGAGGTCGACCGCGCCCATGTCGATGCCCAGCTCGAGGGAGGATGTGGCGACAAGGCAAGGCAACTCACCGGCCTTGAGCTGCTCCTCGATCGTGGTTCGCTCCTCGCGCGATAGCGAGCCGTGGTGGGCCCTGGCGACATCTCGCCGCGCCGGGGGCTCCCCGTCCTTGACGGGCACGCCCAACGATCTATCCCCAATATCGCGCGCCGGCTCCCCTGTGCTATCGGGATCGCCGGCGGCCAGCTCGTTGAGACGCAAGGCGACCCGCTCGGCCGAGCGGCGGTTGTTGACGAACACGATCGTGGAGCGGTGTTCGCGCACCAAAGACAAGAGCTCGGGATAGATGGCGGGCCAGATCCCCCGTTCGGGGACACCCTCTGGGGCGCGGGTAGGCGAGTTGTGGGTTGACTCGCCGCCGGTCACGGGCTCCAGAGGGTCCCCGCTTCCACCCGAGGGACCGGCCAGATCGCTCATCGAGTCGACCGGCACCTGGATGCGCAGGTCCAAGGGCTTGCGCACTCCCGTATCGAGGATCTTCACTTTGCGGGTGGGCCCGACCAGGAAGCGGCCAACCTCCTCCAGGGGGTTCTGGGTGGCCGAGAGGCCGACCCTCTGTACTTCGCCGGCACGACGGGCGCTTTCATGTACCTCGCCGACAGGGCCCCCCTCACGCTCGCCGGCAATGGCGCCCTCGCCCTTGCCCTTGCCCTTGCCGGCAAGGGCGCTCTCACGCGCCAGGAGGCCGACGCTTTCGTGTACATGCTCCTCCAGGCGCTCCAATGTGAGCGCGAGGTGGGCGCCGCGCTTGGTCGAGGCAACCGCGTGAATCTCGTCGACGATCACGGTCTCCACCGTGCTCAACATCGCTCGTGCGCGCGAGCTGAGGATCAGGTAGAGCGACTCGGGCGTAGTGATCAAGATGTCGGGCGGTTTGCGCGCCATCGCGGCCCGCTCGGCTTGAGAGGTATCGCCGGTGCGAATGCCCACTTTCACCTCGGCCCCGATCCCCCGCAAGGGAGCGCGCAGGTTGCGCTCGATGTCGTAGGAGAGCGCCTTCAGGGGTGAGACGTACACGACACGCACACCCGCACCGCGCACAGAGAGCACTGCAGTTGGAGGATCCACATCGTCGGGCGCACCCGCCGGCCCGGCCGCACCGGCGCCAGACTCAAGACCCAACCGGTCGATCGCCCACAAGAACGCCGCCAACGTCTTGCCAGAACCGGTGGGCGCCGATAGGAGCACGTGCTCGCCGCTGGCGATCGCCGGCCATGCCTGCACTTGAGCAGGGGTGGGCTCGGCGAAGGAAGCTCGGAACCAAGCGCGTGTCGAGGGGCTGAACGCAGCCAGAGGATCGACCTTGGTGGGAGCTGGACTAGATAGGGAGCGAGCCACGTCTGTCGAGGCTAGCGCGCTACCCGCCCCGGGGCAGGGGACTGTGTCCATAAGCTAGAACACCTCGAAAAAGCGCACAAAGTCGTTTCTTGGGACTATTCGATTAGACTGCCGCGCGATGTCGATCGACGACAAAACGCGACAGACTGCTAAGGGCAGGGTCGCGTGGAGCACGCTTCCGCGGACTTGGGCCAAATGGCTCAGAACAGCGCCCCGCCAAGACGATGAAGCCTCCGAGCAGACAGCGGGCGAGCTGGACCGGATCGACGCAAGCGCGCTACGGGCGCTTCCCGCCCTACTGGATGGCTCGGCGCTGCCCAACGGCGTCGTGGAGCTGGTGATCGACGACTTCGAAGCGCCCACACGTCAGCTGTTTGACATCCACGACGGACGTATCGCGCTCGTCGAGCCGGGCCAATGCGTGCCGTGGGCAAGCATCTCAGGACCAGCGACTGCATGGGCGGGGGCGCTCGGGCCCGACCGTGACACCGGGGCTCTGGAGCTCACCGGCGACACCGAGCTCGCGCGGCGGGTCTTGGCGGCCTTTCCGCCACCTCGCTGACCGGGCCCTCACGCGGGCCCTCACGTGCCCGTACACACGCGCGAGTCAGCCGTCGCGAAGCGCGTTACGCCGCGTCTCGGGCCACCCGGCCGAACAGCTCGAGCGCGCGCTCGACGAGGGCCTCGTCCATTGCGGTGGACACCGAGATGAGGCCGTCCGCGGCGATCAGAACACCCTCGCCATACAGCCGCCGCCACAGGTCCGGCAAGTCCGCAGCGTGCAGCTTGCACAAGGAACCTGCTCCGGTCACCTCATAGCCCAAGCTTGCCAGGCCGCCGCGCAAACGCTCGCCTAGCAGGCCAATCCGCTCGAGCGCGGACGCGTCGAGGTTGTGCAAGGCTGCCAGGCCGGCCCGCATCGAAACCGGGTTGGCAGCAAACGTGCCGGCCGAGGCCACGCCATCGGGCCGGGTCGGGTCGAATACGTCCATCCACTCGGGCCGTCCGCCAAGGGCGCCCACGGGCAGACCGCCACCGATCAGCTTGCCGAGCGTGACGATGTCCGCCTCGATCTCATACAGCTCCTGCATCCCGCCGGGAGCCATACGGAAGGTGATCACCTCGTCCACGATCAGAGCCACTCCCCGCTCGCGGGTCTGATTGCGCACGAGTTGCACAAACGAAGGCTGCACTGGACGCAAGCCGGCCCGGTTGGGCATCAGATCGAGCAGCACACACGCGACCTGGCCGTCGTGCTCGTCCAAGGCTCCCACCAAGGCCGAAGGGTCTGCGAACGGAAGCGTGAGGACATCGCGACGCACCCCCTCCGGGACACCGCGCGCACCCGGCTTGGCCAAGGCATCCCAGCCACCGTGGTAGCAATCGGCGAAACGCACCATCTTCTCGCGGCCCGATGCCGCGCGGGCACCACGCACGGCGGCCATCACCGCTTCGCTGCCCGAGCTGGTGAAGCGCCAGCGCTCGGCCCAGCCGATCCTCGCGGCCAAACAGTCGGCCAAGTCGACCTCGGCGGCCGTCGGCAAGCCAAACGCCGAGCCTTCCTCCAAGGCCGTGCGCGCCGCCGCCAAGACCGGTGCATAGGCGTTGCCGTGGACGAGCGCCGAATAGTCACCATGCAGGTCGATGACCTCGTGTCCGTCCACATCCACCACGAACGCGCCCTGGCCTCGCATCGCATAGGCAGGGGGTGGCACCGAGGCCAAAGTCGTGCGCGAGCTACCGCCCGGAAAACGAAGGCGGGCGCGCTCGTAGAGCCTGCGATTGTTGGGGCCCTGCGCCGGCGTCACTGCTTCGGCTCCGCTTGCGGCCCAGGTCCCGAACTACGCACTTGCATCAAACGGGCACACTCCGCGGGCGCGCACAGATGTTCGGTGACGATCCTCACAACGAAAGGTAAGCGTGCCTGATCTGCTCGTCGGCCAGCAGCGCGCCTGGCTCGCCCTCCGCCCGCACGAGGCCCCTATCGATCACGTAGGCCCTGCTCGCCAACTCCTGCACGAGGCCCAAATGCTGCTCGGCCAAAACGATTGTCAGGCCCGAAGCCTTGATCCGCAAGAGCTGCTCGGTCAAAGTCTCGACCACACGCGGCGCCAGGCCCTCGGTCGGCTCGTCCAAGAGCAACATCCCGGGGTGAGTGATCAAAGCGCGCGCGATCGAGAGAACCTGCTGCTCGCCGCCACTCAACCATCCACCCTTGGACTTCCTGACCTTAGCCAACAAGGGGAAGACTTCGAACAGCTCGTCCATCGTCCAACCCACGTCCACTTTGGCTCGCCCTCTGGCGCCGATCCCTGTGCGCAGGTTCTCTTCAACCGTCAGCTCTGAGAAGACGCGCCTACCTTGGGGGACCAAAGCCACCCCAAGCCGCGCGATTCGGTGCGGGGAGAGACGGATCGTTTGCACTCCATTCACTTCGATCGAGCCTTTGCGAGACCCCAGGACACCCATGACGCAATGCAAGGTGGTCGTCTTGCCGGCGCCGTTGCGGCCGATCAAAGCAACCGTCTCGCCGTCGGCGACGCGCAAGTCCATGCCGAACAGGACTTGGCTCGTGCCATAGCCGGCTTGCAGGCCCTGGACCGACAGCCTCATGAGGCCTCCGGTGTACCCAAATAGATCTCTTGCACCCGCGGGTCGCGCTGTATCTCCTCGGGCGATCCATCGGTGAGGGTCCTTCCCCGGTCCATGACCACGACCCGCGGGGCGTGTGCGAAGACGGTCTCCATGTCGTGCTCACAGAACACCAGAGTGAGCCGCCGCCGCCGCACCGCTTCCATTACGAGCGCCATGATCGTGGCGCGCTCCTCCACACCCATCCCGGCGGTCGGCTCGTCCAGCAACAGAACGCGGGGGCGCAAGGCGAGCACCATCGCCAGCTCCAGGCGCTTGCGTTGACCTTGGGAGAGCGCCGAGGCTTGGAGCTCGCGCGCCTCCAACAGGCCCACCTCGCCCAAAACCTCCTCGATTTGTTCTTCGCCCGTCCCACGCGCGAGCAAGGCGATTTGCGCGTTCTCGGCGACGGTAAGACCGGCGAACAGGCGCGGAGTCTGGAAGGTGCGTCCCACTCCCAGCCGACTGTGTCCCTCGGGCGAGAGGCCCTTCATGTCGCGCCCATCGAGGCGAATCGTGCCAGAGGTAGGGCTAGCTCGCCCATCATCAAGGCGAACAAGGTGCTCTTACCGGCGCCGTTGGGACCGATCAAGGCGACCACCGCGCCCTCCTGGACCGCGAGCGTGACACCGTCCACGGCACGGATGCCGCCGAAGTGGCGCTTGACATCCTCTAGCTCCAGCACCGCGAGACTCTCCGCCGCGCTCATGAGCGTTCCCAGATCGTGGCAGCCGGGCGCTCGCCTACGTCGCATTCCATGAGCGCTTGCCTAACCCGCGGCGCCCGCACGTCGCGCTCCTGCGACCCAGGCACGCACGCGGCTCAGCAGCGCTCCAAGCGCCGCCGGCAGGCTTCCGCGCCCGGCAGCTCCGACCCCGCGCGGGGCGATCAATACGACCACCAACAGCACAACTCCGTCGATCAGCAAGGTGTTCGTTGTGAGGCGCCCCACATAGAAGTCGATCAAGCCCAACAAGACCGCGCCAAGCGCGGGCCCCGAGAACAAGCCCACGCCGCCGAGTAGGGTCACGATCAGGGCGTTAGCCGAAATCTGCCAGGCAAACACGCTCGGATAGACGATCTGGGCCGACAGCACCGACAGACCGCCACCCGCCGCCGCCACGGCCGCTGCAAGCGTGAACACGCCCAACCGCCGCCGGTCCACGGCTATGCCGAGCGTACGAGCTCGTAGCGCGTCTTCGCGGATGCCACGCAGCAACAATCCCATCCTGCTCCGCACGAACACGAACACTCCGGCGAGCACCACCAAAGCAACGATCAAGATCGCGTAGTAAACCCGGTTCACTCCCAAGATCACGTTCAAGGAGTCGGGCAGGTTCGCGATCGTGCCGCTATCTCCGCCGGTCAGCGTGTGGGCGTGGTTAGCGGCGAATTCGAACAGATCTGCGAGTGCGAATGTGAGCATGATGAAAGCGATCGGCTCCAGCCTGACCAAGACCGTGCCGCTCACAGCGGCCACCAGAGCAGCCGCACAGATCCCGGCGAGCAAGGCCACGTAGAAGCCGACGCCGCTGTTGTTGAGCACCAGCACCGTCACATAGGCACCCACGCCGTAGAAGGTGGATTGACCGAAGGAGAACATGCCCGCGTAGCCAAACAGCAGGTTGAAGCTGACCCCAAGCAACATCGTCACGATCATGCTTGCCGCCAACAGGACGTACTCGCTGGAGACGAGCACCGGCAGCACTGCCGCGATCGGCACCAAGACCAGGACCGGAGCCCAGTCTGGCGCCGGCCCGAGCCACCTGAGCAGTCCCTTCATCGACGGTCCCCCCGCATAGCGCCCGTCGATGCGCTTACGTACGCGAGCCCTTGGGCGCTGGGGACACAGACAGATCTCATCGGCCCACCGCGGCGCGCCCCGGCAACAGCCGTCGTCCAGCTGCAGCGCGCGCCAGCAGGACCACGGTCATCACCGCGTAAGGGGTCAAAGGCGCGAGCGTGGGACTTTGCAAGGTCACGAAGCTCTCGATCACGCCGATCGCCACCGCCGCGATCAGAGCGCCAGTCATGTTGCCGAGGCCGCCCGTGACAACCACGATGAAGGCCGGCACGAGCGCCGCGGTTTCCAAGTTGGTGGTGACCGCCCCGTTGGGCGCGTCCACCACACCCCCGAGCGCGCCCAGGCCGATCCCGAAGGCGAATACGGCGGTATAGAGACGATTCACGTTCACACCCAATACCGACAGCATCGTGCGATCGTCGACCGCCGCGCGTGTGAGCAGACCCGTACGCGTGCCGTACATCAAGGCCCAGATCGCTGCCGCCACGAGCACTCCCAACACAATGACCACGGCTGTGTACTTGGGCAAAGTCGCACCGAGAACGTCCCAGCTTCCGTTTAGAGAGCCAGGTAGGGCCACGGTCCTGAAGCCGGAGCCGTAAACCGCCACGATCCCTCCGGCAAGCAGATAGGAGAGTGCAAGCGTGAGCATGAACTGTTGGTTCTCGTCGTGCTCGCGATATGTGCGCCGCAGGAGCGCCATCTCGACCAAAGCCCCACCTAGCGCGGCCAGCAGAGGCACGAGCGCAAGCGCCAAGACCCATCCCAGCGTGGAGGCGCCAACGCGCCCGATCACCGTGGTGGCGAGATAGGCACCCAGCATGTAGACGGCGCCGGCGGCGAAGTTCATTACCCCCAGGACGCCCCACACAAGATTGAGACCGGCCGCGGAGAAGAACAGAATGAAGCCCAGGCCAAGCCCCGCGAACAGCTGATCGAGGAAAGTGGCAAAGCTCATCGCAGTCAATCATCGCGGGCTTGCGCGGAGAGACACGCGTGCACGCGTCTCTCCGCCAAGCCGAGTCGCCGACTTCAGCAGGTGAAGTACTTGTTGGTGTCCACCAGTTCGATCGGCGAGAAGTGAGCGAATGGCAGTTCTTTGGTCGCTGCCACCACCGGGCCCATCGCGATCGGGACGGCAGTCAGGTTGTTGCACGAATGGATCTTCTCGCTGCCTTGGACCATCTGCACCGTGGCACCAGCCAAGGTGTTGCGCACCGTGACCGGGTCGGTCGATTTGGCCTGCTCAACCCCTTGAGCGATCATCTCGATCTGGTTGAACCCGTCGCCGGCGGCGCCGCTGTTGGCCACTTCGGTGCCAAGCGGGTCCAGCTTCTTGGAGAGCGCCGTGTCATAGATCGAGGCCGACGGATAATAGGTGTAGCCGAGCGCGCCCACCGGTGGCTTGGGCATCGGGTCAATCGTGCCGTAGTCGAGAATCCCGAACAGCTGGGTCGCGTTGAACAGACCTAGCGGGAATGCCTGCTTGACGAACGTGATCGTGTCTTCGGCGATCACCGTGCTGTATGTGACATCCGGTTTCTCGGCCACCAGCTTGTTGATATAGGAGCTGTAGCTCGACGCCCCGGACGGCACGAATTCCTTGCTCACGATCTTTTGCGGGCTGCCCTTCATGCCCTTCAGGAAGGCTACCGTGACTTCATATCCGTAGCTGTAGTCCTCGCTGATCACCGCCACCGTTTTCCACTGTGGATGGGCTCGCACGTAGGCGGCCGCGTTGGCGCCCTCGATGTTGGCAGTGGGGATCGTGGCAAACGCGTAGCCGCCACCCGTGAACACGGTCGGATCGGCAACGCCCACCGTGTAGACCACGTGGCTCGGGTTGGCAACAAGGCGAGCCACGCTCTTGCCTACCGCACTAGTGCAGGTCCCGGCCAGGTACTTGACGTGTTCACTCAACACCAGATCACGTGCTTGGCTCACACCGACGCTCGGTTCGGCCTTGTCGTCGCGCACCAGCAGTTGCAGCGGATGCCCGAGCACTCCGCCTTCGGCGTTGATCGTCTTGACGGCTTGCTGGGCGCCCTTGACGTAATCCTGAGAGAACCCTGCGCAGAATCCCGTCAACGACGCCAGATAACCGATCTTCAAAGGCGCACCCGAAGCGAGCGTTTCTTTGCTTTCCGAGGAGCCGCAACCGATGCTCGTGAGCGCAACCGCGGCGACCAAACCGCACGCGAGCAACTCGCGCGCTTTCACAACCTTTGTGCCAACCATTGTTATTCCTCCCCGCGACCCCACCCATGAGTGGGGTCGTCCGATGTTGTCGCGGCCGCCTCCACGACCACAGACCTGCGCTTTGTCAAATGACTGCCTACCGAGCCCCATCCGGTCTTCGCTGCTAAGCCCACCTGGTCTACATCTTTGTGCAACCGTCGAAGTGCTTCGAATGATCGGGCGAGGATACAGCTCTGCCGAACGCCAGTGCGGGAACTCCCTCCTGACCGGCGAGCGCCTCGGCGTAGGCGGAGGGCAGCGGAGCCTGGGCGCCCAATTCGAGCGCCGCCCTTACCGACCAGTAGGGATCGCCCAGCAGCGGACGTCCCACCGACACCAGCGACGCGTAGGCTTCCTCCAGCAAAGCCTCCGCGGAGGCCCCGTCAACGATCCCCCCACCCAGTGCGACCGGCGGGCCCGATGACCAACCTGCCGTCAACGCTCCGTCCCGGGCCGCACGCCAGCTTTCCTCGTCCTGGGCGCTCCTGGTCTCGTCCCTGGTCCTCCCGGCCTGACTCTGGGCGCTCCTGGCCTGATCCTGAGTCCTCCCGGCCGGCTCTCGCGCGAGCGCCTGCGCGAGCGCGAGCACGTCGCTCGGACCGGCTCGCTCGCCGCCCAAGATGGGAGTGCCACCGCTGAGATCGACCATGTCCGCACCACCGGCAAGGCACGCGCGAGCGCAATCGACCATCTCCTCGATGCCAAGTCCGCCCGCCTGACCGTCGCCGGCCGGGAGCCTCACGAACAGAGGCCGCTGCGAAGGCCACTGAGCGCGTACCGCACACACGACTTCGAGCAGCAGGCGCCGCCTACCCGCCGCATCGCCACCGTAGTCGTCCTCTCTGAGGTTCGTCAAGGGAGAGAGGAACTGGTGCAGCAGATAACCGTGAGCGGCGTGAACCTCGACGACATCGAAGCCGGCATCGGCGGCCATGAGCGCCGCCCCGGCGAAGCCATCCACAACGCCAGCCAAGTCCTCCGTGCTTGCCGCTCGCGGCTGTACCCATCCCGGACCGAACGCCACCGGCGAAGCGGCGAGGCTACCGGCCTCGCCGCGCCTGTCCGCCAATGCCTTGCGTCCCGCGTGAGCCAATTGCACGCCCATGGCCGCACCTTGAGCGTGACAGAAGTCCACGATTCGCTCAAGCTCATGGGCCTGGTCCTGGTCGTACAGCCCGAGCGCACTGCTGCTGGTGCGACCGAGCGGCGCCACGGCCGTGTCCTCGACCATTACCAGCCCGCAGCCGCCCACCGCACGCGAGCCGTAGTGCACGAGGTGCCAGTCGCCCGCGCGCCCGTCCTCCAGAGCGGCCCGCTGGCTCATCGGCGACATCATGATCCGGTTGCGTAGCGTGACGCCCCTCAGCGTCAGCGGCGCGAACAGGGTCATCGCAACCCCGGCATGACCTCTCGGGCAAACAACTCCATCGAGCGGACCACTTGCTCGTGCGGTTGGCCGACGTTGTGCCACGCCGAGAACATGTCCACGCCCAAGGCTGCATAGCGCTCCAGCTTGGCGCGCACCTCCGCGACCTCACCGAAGGCGATGTTCTCGTGCATCTGCTCGAGCTCGGGCTCATCCTGCTTGATCGCCTGCTCGACCGCGTAGTCGCCGCTCTTCACCTGCTCGGCGCCGGCGAGTTGCTGATCGATGATGCGGTGATTCATCAGGACATAGCCCAACACGTCATGGGTGTCACGCGGCATGCCCACGTAGGTCATGCGATTGACCGCGAACTTTGCCTCGGCGCGCGGACGGGCCTGTTCCTGCATGGCTCCTACGAATGCACCATAGACATCTTCGACATGGGAGAACGGCTCGCGGAAAGGACTGAAGATGAAGTTCGAATCGAAGCCCAGCTTCACCGCCCACTGCATCGAGCGCGCCGACAGCGCCGCAATCCAGACCGGGGGATGTGGTCGTTGGACCGGAGGAGGCAGGACGGTGGCGTTCGGATAGGTAAAGAAGCGTCCTTCGTGGGCGAGACCTTCGCCAGCGCTCCAATGGTCGACCATGATGCCCAGGTGCTCGGCGAACAAAGCCCTGCTGTCCGCTTCGGGCAGCTCGGCCTGGAACTGGCGCATCTGATAGGGCGAGGCGCCGCGACCGGCGGCCACATCGAAGCGACCACCGCTGAGCTGATCGATCTGGGCGATCGCCCCTGCCAGGCGCAAGGGATGGTGAAAAGGGAGCACGTGCACCGCCACACCGATGCGGATGCGCTTAGTCCGCTGGGCGATCATCGCGGCCAGCTGCAGAGGGTCGGGGGCAGCGAGAAAGCTGACCAAGTTCTGTTCGGCCAGCCAGATCCCGTCGTAGCCGAGTTGCTCGGCGAGGACCGCTTGCTCGAGCATCTCCTGGTACAGCTGAGCCGGCTGCTTGCTCCGGTCCCACCACTGTCCCGGCAGGAACAGATAGAAGTCCATCTCAGCGTCGGCCCATCTCAGCGTCGGTCGGTTTCAAACGCCGATCCACCTCAGCGCCAGTCCGCATCAAACGCCGGCCCATCTCAGCGCCCGATCCGGTTCACGTGATCCTCGTCGAAATTGAGGACGCGATCGCGCAAGTCTCCGTCGGCGCTGTACACGAGCTTGCCGTCCACGATCGTGTGCGCGACCGACAGCTCTCCGAAATCCTCGTCGCCGACCTCATCGATAGCACGCCGCAAGACCACTATGTCGGCGAGCTTACCCTCCTGGAGCGTGCCGCGCGAGTCCTCCCAAAAGCCGGCGTGAGCGGCGTGGCGCGTGTACATGGTGAGCGCCTGCTCGCGGTTGATGCGCTCTTCGGGGTCGATCGTGGGTCCGGCAAACGTGGTGCGAGTCATTGCACACCACATGTTGTGAAACGGGTTCAGTAGACGCGGGTCGCCACCGGTCGTGTCAGAGGTGCCCGGAACTTCAAAGCCCTCCGCCAGCAAGGTGTTCAAAGGCACGCAAGCGCGGCTGCGCCGCTCTCCCAACGAGCGCGGCCAGAACACCCCGTAGTTGTAGATAAAGCCAAGGTTGGGCACCGGCAGCACTCCGATGCGCTTGCACCAGGCGGTGCGCCGAGCGGTCCAAGCAGTGTTGGCGCCGTGCTCGATCCTGGACCGGCGCCCGTCGCCAGCTCGCGCACCGGCCAGCTCGAAGGCCGCGAGGGAGATGTCTTGGGCGAGGTCGCCGGCGGCGTGCAGGGCCACTTGGGCGCCCGCGTCAAAAGCCTCGCGAATGTGGTCGGTCAGCTCACCCAACTCGTAGGTGAGCGCGCCGCGCTTGCCTGGAGCGTCGAGGTACTCCTCATAGAAGGCCGCGGTGTGCGAGGAGCTGCCTCCGTCCACGAACAGCTTGACGCCGCCTCCTTCGAACCAGTCGGCTCGCAAGGGCACATCGGCGATCGCGCCACTTGCCACTTCGGCCAGCGATCCGGCCAAGGGCACCCAACCGAAGCCGCGAACGCGCAGAGGGATCTCATCCGCGGCGGTGGCACCCGCAAGCAAGCGCATCACTTGTGCCGAATCCCAGATCTCTTGGATCGACGTCACCCCGTTGGCCAGATAGTGACTCCAGGCCACGTTCGCTACCGAACTCGCCAACTCGGCGTCGGTGGGTTGGGGTATTGGGAAGCGGTCGAACATCTCGGCCAGAACGCCTGTCGGCTCTCCCGAGGCGTCGCGCTCGATACGTGCCCCGGACGGCTCGACCGTGTCCCGATCGATCCCCGCCAAACGCATAGCGCAACGGTTGGCGACCACGTTGTGGATGCTCGACCTGTACACGATCGGATGCTCTTCGGAGACGTCGGTCAGCTCTTCTGGAGTGGGGAAACGACCATCAGCCAACAACTCGTCCTGGAATGTGGTGCCCTGCAACAAGATCCACGTGCCCGGCACCACACGACCGGCGCGTTCACGGGCACGCGCCAAGATGTTGGCGATCGAAGTCACCGGTGGTGTACGACAGTCCACGGCGCTTGCCATCGAGCGAGCGACGTGGCCGAAGTGGCCGTGAGCGTCGATCAGGCCAGGTAGCACCGTTGTTCCCTGCGCATCGATGACCGTGGTGAGAGGACCTCGCAAAGGCTCGATCTCCGCTGAGCTCCCGAGCGCGAATATACGTCCATCGCGGGCGGCCAGAGCGGTTGCACGGGAGGCGCCGCTTGTACTCATTGTGCGGATGTCTCCATCCACGATCACGATGTCGGCGTGGTCACTCATCGGCCGATCACTCATCGATATCAGGCATCTGAACATTCCGACTGTCGGCCTGAACATTCAGTTCTGAGCATTTGACTGAAACGACCCCACAAATCTTAAGAGAGACATAAGAACGGCAATTCGGAAAACTCCTGACGTCATGCATATTCCCCACGGACACAGGGCATACACCATCGCGATGAGCTGTCAGAAGGGTAAATCGAAGGGTACTCGGGAAGCCGCTACAGGGCAGTCTGCAGCATGTCGGCCACATTGAGTCGCTCACGTCGTGGTTCGCGATTGAGATCGTCGGCATTCCCAAGTATGATGACTGTTCAATAGAGGTGCACCACTGTAGAGGCACCTTCGGCACTACGGATAGGGGCCCACGCAAAGATGCCTAGAGTAAGCTCGAATACTTCCAAATCTAGCCAAGAGGGCGAGTGGTCGATACCCAGCCTCCGCGAGCCGCGTTATTCCCAGTCGCTCGAGCGAGGGCTTGCGATTCTTGGTTGCTTCACACCCGAGCGTCCGGTGCTCGGGATCGCGGACATCGCTGATGATCTGGGCATGAGCCGCTCGACGACGCACCGCTACGTGATCACCCTGGTCGCGCTCGGTTTCCTCGAGCAGGGCGCCTCGCGCAAGTACAGGCTCGGCCTGCGGGTGACTGACCTCGGCATGTCCGCTCTGAACTCGACCGGGCTGCGTGAGCATTCGCGCCCCTACCTGGAAGAGCTGCGCCAGCGCACCTCCTACACGGTGAACTTGTCGGTCCTCGACGGACCGGAGATTCTCTATGTGGATCGTGCGCGCAGCTTTCGTCGGGGGCAGAACAAGATTGACTTCAACCTGCGTCCCGGTTCACGCCTGCCCGCCTACTGCACCTCGATGGGCAAGGTCCTGTTGGCAAATCTTCCCGAGACCGAGCAGCGCGATCTGATCGGCGACATGACGCTCACGCGTCGCGGCCCCAACTCGATCACCAGCAAGAAGGCTTTGCGCACCGAACTGGAGCACGTCCTCGAAGAGGGCATGGCCGTCAACGACGAAGAGCTCGCCCAGGGACTGCATTCGATCTCCGCTCCGGTTCGCACCGAGTCGCGTGAGGTCGTGGCAGCTGTGAACATCGCGGCGCACAGCTCGATGATCTCGCTGGAGGAGTTGGTGGACGCGCTCGGCCCGCACCTGGTCGCCACCGCCGACAACATCTCGGCGCGGCTGGGCTACCGCCGCGACGACGAGCAGAGCTGAGCACCCAAGACTGCCGGGAGGCTTCCACCGGCCGGCGCCGTCCACGCGACGCCGGCCGGTTGGCTTTCGCATAGGCTACGGCCGATGATTGCCACGACAAAGCGGGCCGCTGGCGGCCTGTGCGCACTGGTGTTGGTCGTGGGCCTTGCGGCCTGCGGGGAAACCGCCTCTACGAGCGGCTTCAAAGGCGAAAGCCAGAAGGTCGCGCAGACGGTGGCGAACTTCCAAGCCGACGCGAGCGCCAACAATCAGAAGAAGCTGTGCGAAAACGATCTCGCCGTGATGCTCACTAGCCAACTGCGCGGCGCCGGTGGCTGCCAAGCGGCGATCAAAGAACAGCTGAAGGACATCGACTCGCTCAGCCTCACAATCGAATCGGTCGCAGTCACCGGTTCAAGCGCCTTGGCGCGCGTCAAGAGCACCTATTCCGGCAAGAGCGCGATCGCCACCCTTAAGCTGGTCAAGGAAGGTTCCCACTGGAAGATCTCCGGGATCTCCTACGCCCGTGTAGCCGCTCCCGCGAAGAAGAGCTAGGCCAGCGAGCGGCCGTACTGGCGCTCGTAGTAGGCGCGATAGTCGCCTGAGCGGATCGGCTCCCACCACCAGGCGTTGTCGCGATACCAGGCGACCGTCTGCTCCAAACCCTCAGCGAAGCGCACTCGAGGCTCCCATCCGAGTGCCCTGACCTTGGCAGAGGAGAGCGAGTAGCGACGGTCGTGGCCGGGGCGGTCGGTGACGTGCTCGATTAGGGACTCCTCGGCACCTGTCAACTTGATGATGCGCCTAACGACTTCCATGTTGGGGCACTCGTCTGGGCCACCGGCGTTGTAGACCTCTCCGGGTGAGCCGTGCTCGAGCACGTGCCCTATCGCTCGTCCGAAGTCCGTTGCGTGGATCCAATTGCGCACCTGCATGCCGTCGCCATAGACGGGAAGAGGATCGCTGTGGAGCGCATTGAGGATCATCAAAGGGATTAGCTTCTCGGGGTACTGGTAAGGCCCGTAGTTGTTGGAGCCCCGGCAGATGGTGGCTGGCAAGCCATAGGTGTGGAAGTAGCTTTGTACGAGCAGGTCGGCGCCGGTCTTGGTCGCCGAATAAGGGGAGGACGGACGCAAAGGCGAATCCTCGGTGAAAGAGCCGTCCTCGATCGAGCCGTACACCTCGTCGGTGGAGACCTGCACGTAGCGCAGGGCGCGCTCGCGCGCGGCCTCCAGCAGAACGTATGTGCCTTGGGCATGTGTGCGCACGAAAGCATCCGGCTCGGCGATCGAACGGTCGACGTGGGTCTCGGCCGCGAAGTTGACGATCGCCTCGATCGGACCCGCCCCGCCTGGCGCTCCATCTTCGAGCGCTTTCGCCACCGCCTGGGGATCCTCGATCGCTCCGTGCAAGAAGCGAAAGCGGGGATCCTCGGCGAAGTCGTGGAAGTTCTCCTCGCGACCGGCATAGGTGAGCTTGTCGAGTACGACCACTTCGTCGTCGTGCTCGCGCAGGCGTAGGCGCACGAAATTGGAACCGATGAACCCCGCGCCGCCGCAGACCAAGAGCCTCATGCGCGCATCATCCCATCATGAGCACACAGAGCGGAGCCGGACGCCGTCTTCATCAGCGGTTGACTCCGATGCGCGCCGCCAGGTACCCAGCGAGACCATCCTGCCAGGGGCCCATCGGTAGGACATCCTCGCGTTCTGTTTCGAGTACCGAGAACGCGGGGCGGGGCGCGGGGCGCGCCATCTGCTCGCTAGATACTGGCTCGACACGGCAGTCCAGCTCGGCTTGACGGAAGATCTCCTTGGCGAATCCGTTCCAGGAGACCGAGCCTGCTCCGGTCAGATGAACCAGCCCGCTCACGCCACGCTCGAGCAGACCTATGACGGCAGGGGCCAGGTGTCCCGACCAAGTGGGCGAGCCGATTTGGTCGTCGACCACCTGTACCGCATCGCGCTCGCCGGCCAAGCGCAGCATCGTGGCAACGAAATTGGGGCCGTCGATCCCATACAACCAAGCCGTGCGTACAACCGTGTGAGCGGAGGAGGCGCTCAGCACCTGGCGCTCCCCGGCCAGCTTCGTCTCGCCGTACACCGAGCGTGGTCCTGTTGGGTCGGACTCGAGGTAGGGACGAGGCCGACCGTCGGCGTCCAGTGGGGCTGTGCCGTCGAAGACGTAGTCGGTCGAGATGTGTAGCAGGGGCGAATCGACCGAGGCTGCGGCGCGAGCCAGGTTGCCGGCGCCCTCGGCGTTGACCGTGTGAGCGGCCTCGCGATGGGTCTCGGCACCATCCACGTCGGTCCAGGCCGCGCAATTGATTGTGGCGTGCGGATGCTCACGCTCGTAGAAGGAGAAGACTGCTTGCTCGTCGGCGATGTCCAGCTCCGGTAGGTCCACCAAAATCAACTCGTGCCCGGCGCGCTCGCCCGTGCGACGCACATCGGCCCCGAGCATTCCTGCCGCACCGGTGACGAGGATCTTCACAAGATCGAGATGTCGGAGTTGTCGCCCACCATGAAGCGGTAGGCGCGCGGCTGACGATCGCCACGCCTGACCGTCACGTTGCGCCCGAGCAGGGACGACTCCATGCGTCCGTCCAGATCGCATACCGAAGAACCGGCCAAGAGGATCGAATGCTCGACCTCGGCGTTGACTATGCGGCAGTTCTCACCGATCGCTGTATAAGGGCCGATGTAGCAGTCGCGCAGGTGGGCGCCGGCGCCGACGATCGCCGGTCCGCGCACGCTCGTGCGTTCCAAGCGTGCGCCGGGCTCGATTACGACGCGTCCGTCGACTTGGGAGTCAATCAACTCGCCCTGGACGGACTCGGTCAAGTTGTCGAGGATCAGACGATTCGCCTCGAGCATGTCGTCGAGGCGTCCCGTGTCCTTCCACCAGCCGCGCACGATGTGCGGCTCGACCCGGCGTCCGCCGTCCACGAGGTACTGGATCGCATCCGTGATCTCTAGCTCTCCTCGCTCTGAAGGCTCGATCGCGCGGGCGGCGTCGTGAAGCTCGAGCGAGTGAACATGTAGACGCCCACCAGCGCCAGGTCGGTCGCCGGTCGGCGGGTTCTCGACAAGCTTGACCACGCGACCAACCTGACCGGGCGCCGCGTCGGCTAGCTCGGCGACTCCGTAGTTTTCGGGATCGGGTACCGGCGTGAGCAGGATCAAGGCATCCGGTGTGCTCGCGGAACGCGCCCACCAGGTCGGCGATACCCCCTTGCAGGAGGTTGTCCCCGAGATACATCACAAACGGGCTGTCGCCGAGGAACGGCTCGGCGGTAAGCACGGCGTGGGCAAGCCCGAGCGGCTCGTCTTGCACTATGTACTCAATCTTTACGCCGAAGCGGGAACCATCGCCGGCGGCCCGCCTGATCTCCTCGCCAGTCTCGGGCGCAATGATGATGCCGATCTCTCCCACACCAGCGGCGGCCATCGCCTCGATCCCGTAGAACAGCACCGGCTTGTTGGCCACCGGTACCAGCTGCTTGGCGCTCGTGTGCGTGATCGGCCGCAAGCGCGTGCCCTTACCGCCGGAGAGGATCGGTCCCTTGAGTGGCTGCATCGCCGGATCACCCTACAGAGCGAGCGTGGCAGTCCACCCCGGGCGGCGCGGCTAGTAGACGCCCTCGAGCTTGCCGTGATCCCAGCTCGTGCGGCGGAGCTCGACGAACTCGAGCCAGACGCGCTTGGCGGCCTGGCGGTCCACCATCGCGGTCACCTCCGCCGGGAGCTCGCCCATGGCGGGCTCGCCCCGCGGCGAGGCGTAGCGCTCGAAGATCTCGCGCCCGAGCGCGCTCACGACCTCCTGGTCGCGATGCACGACGGTCTCGCACTCGAGCATCACGCCGCGGAGCTGCTGGTAGAGCTCTCCCGCCTCGACGATCAGGGTGGTGCGGGGATCGCGCTCGAGGTTGCGCACCTTCTGCGAGGCGGCGTAGGTCCACGCCCACAGCCGCGGCCCGCCGCTGGCGGGCTCGCCCACCGCGCCCGGCTCGCGCAGCACGTACCACAGCGGCATCAGGTGCGGCCAGCCGCGCGGGCCGACGGTGGCACAGGTGACGGTGCGCTCCTCGGCGAGGAAAGCGTCCGCCTCCTGCTTGCTCATCTTGATCTGCTCGCGGCGGCTCATGATGCCGGCGCCGTGCGGCGCAGCGGATCCCCGCCCGACTCCTCACCAGACGCCCGCAGGTCGGCCCGCAGGCGCCCCGCGGCCGCGTGCACCGCCTCGCGCGCGTCCTCGGGCTCGAGCACGGTGGCGTCGCCCGCTTCCCGCATGATCTCCCGCACGAGCCAGTCGACCCCGGCGAAGCTCAGCTCGACGATGACGACGCCGTTGCTCCAGTCCTCGACGACGCGCCGCGCCTCGCGCGCCCAGCGCGCCCGCTCGGGAGACACCCACACGCGCGCCACGCGCGAGGCCTCCACCTCGCCCGTGCGCAGCCAGCCGTCCACCTCCGCCGCCGGATCGACCTCTGGCCGCGGCGTCGAACTTCTCCTCGCACACCGTCACCCGCTTGATGCGGTCCAGGCGAAAGTGCCGCACGCCCTCGCGCTCGGGGTCGAACGAGGCGACGTACCAGCCCTCGCGGCCGTTGGTGAGCGCGTAGGGCTCGACTCGCCGCATCGAGAACTCGTCCTCGTTCTCCTTGTAGTAGTCGAACTCGATCATGCGCTCGACGATCGCGCTGGAGACCTGGCGCGCGCACCTCGGAATCGTCGCCAGTGGGGGCCGCGACCTGCAGGCCCTGTTCCATCGGATCCTCTCCCAGCGCCGCGACGATCTTCGAGCGGGCACACGTGAGCGAGCCCTCGGGGATGTGCTCGCCGATCAGGTCGATCGCGGCGACGAGTGCCTTGGCCTCTACCGGCAGCAGACGCGCGGGGCGGTCGAAGTTGTCGCTGTAGGGCTCGGGGTCGACGTCGATCTCACCCTCGTCCTCCAATATTTCGGCGTACAGAACGTAGGAGCCGCCGCCGAAGTTGACGACATTCAGGACGTTG
>CAVSCQ010000024.1:0-19954 GCA_963726465.1 uncultured Solirubrobacterales bacterium | reverse complement strand
CATCAACGCGGTGGTCACCCACAGTGACGCCTCAGACTGAAAGTTCTGCACATTCGTCAAGAAGGAGTGCGGGATGCCGGAGGCGGAGATAGTGCGCCGGATCAACTCGGCACCGGAATACTGCTCCGAATAGCCTGCGGGCTTCAGCGCACCGCCGGCAGGAAACGGATGCATCCCGTAGACCATGCCCGTCTCCTCCAGCGCGTTCCACACCGGCTCGTATTCGGGCTGCAACGGGTAATTCCCCATCGCGTCGGTCGGACGCACCAACGCGACGCGACATCCCTGCGCCGCCACGCGATATACCTCCTGCACCGCGAACTGCGCGTTCTGCATCGGCAGCAGCGCGGCGAAGAACAGGCGGTCCGCATCGGCCTTGGTATATTCATAGGCCCACTGGTTGTAGGCCTTGCAGAACGCCTTTGCGCCGACGGCGTCGAGCAACCACGGATAGGTGTCGATGTCGGTTGGGATGATCATCACCTGATCAATCCCTTGCACGTCCATGTCGCGCAGGCGAGGCTCGGGTTCGTATGAGCCGGCGAAGTCGATATAGCCGACCTGGTCCTGGGTCAGCGCAGTCGCAGCCTTGAGATTGCGCACATTCAGTGCGCGCTGAATGTCATGCTCCACCCCCGGGCCGGCGTTGGAGATCACCCGCATCGACCGGGAATTCCGCCGCGTCGGGGCGAGCCGATGCCGACACCGGCGCGGCCGTTGACGATGAGCTGCCGGCTCTCTTCATCCCACCAGATCGTCGAACGTCAGTGCCTGCATCTCTTCACGCGTCAGGTATTCAGCGGCGCGCTCCCCAGATCACCGGCGGCTCGGTGACATGCGCGTCGCAGTCGAATGTAGCGATGCTCGCCCAGCTTTGAGCGTCCGATCACCACCAGCGTGGCCTGGCCCTCGTCGAGCAGCTCGCCAAAGTCCTTGAGATCGCCGCGCGACATCCCGCGCCAGAGGTGTCCTGCGACCCCGCCGGCAGCGCCACCGACGATCGCGCTGCCGATGATGCTCGGCGGGAACAGGATGCCCGCGATCGCCCCCACAGCTATTCCGGTCCAAGCACCGTGCTGGGTCGGCTTCTCGGTCTTGTGGACGTGAACCTTGTCATCCTCGCCCTTCTCCACAACCGCGGCGTCGAACGTGCCGATCACCCCGGCGGCGTGCAGGTCGAACACCGCCTCGTAGTCGAGCTCCGCATCCGCCGCATTGTCATAGGCGGCAAGAAACACGAACACAGGTCGATCGGCCATCGTGAACTCCTTTGTCGGTAGATGTAGAGAGATTGCCGCTCTCGTAAAAGGCGCAGCTCGCCTTGCGAGGGTGGTCCCCCACAGACGCTAAAGCAGCTCTCAGAGCATGACATCACCTCGATCGGGTGACGGTCCAGCGACGGCCTGCGTCTGCAAGTAAGTCACCGTGACTTAGGGCACCCTAACTGTTGTGATAGCTTGCGGCTCAATCCCGACCGACGCAATCGGATATGACGAGCACATGGCTCGCCAGTCCAGCGATAACCCAGAGGACACCACCGAAAAATGCAAAGCATCAAGCCCATGCTCACCGCGTCCATCGCGCTGGCCGCCACCGCGTTGTTGACGGCCTGCGGAGGGTCCGGCCACTCCGCGACGACCACCCCGTCTCCCGGGGAATCGATCTCCGGTCAATCGATCACGCTCTACAACGGCCAGCACGAACAGACGACCTCGATGCTGGTGGCGGCCTTCGAAAAGAAGACGGGCGTGAAAGTGAACACGCGCTCCGGAGATGAGGCCGAACTTGCCAACCAAATCTTGCAAGAGGGCTCGAACTCCCCCGCGGATGTCTTCTACACCGAGAACACGCCGGCCTTGGAACACCTGCGCGAGCAGAATCTGCTGGCACCGATAGATCCCTCGACACTTGCAGCCGTCCCAACTCGCTACAGCTCCGCCAAAGGAGATTGGGTGGGCGTCTCCGGACGAGTAGCCGTGCTGGTCTACAACACCCAGCAGATCTCACCGTCCAGCCTGCCCAGCTCGATCCTCGCGCTTGCGGAACCGAAGTGGAAAGGCAAGCTGGGCATCGCCCCTTCAGAGACCGACTTCCAACCACTGATCACCTCGATCACCAAGTTCGACGGCAGCGAGGCCGCCGAAAAGTGGCTTGAAGGGATGAAGGCGAACAGCAAGATCTACCCCGACAATGAGACCGTCGTAGCCCAGGTCAACAATGGCGAGAGCGCGGTCGGACTGATCAACCACTACTACTGGTACAGGCTGCGCGACGAGGTCGGCCAAAAAGGCCTGCACTCCGCCTTGGCCTACTACGCCCCACACAGTCCCGGGGATCTACTCAACGTGTCCGGAGCAGCCATTCTGAAGTCAAGCTCACACCAGGCCGCGGCACAAGCCTTCGTTGCGTTTCTCGTCAGCGCCGAAGGTCAAGAAGTGCTGGCCCACAGCCACAGCTACGAGTATCCCTTGCGAGCAGGCGTGGCCCCAGCCAAGGGATTGCGACCATTCGCAGAGCTCCAGCCAGCCGCGATCTCGCTGTCTGAACTGGGCGACGGCTCGGCGTCGTTGGAACTCGAGCAGAAGCTCGGGCTGCTCTAGGGCCGCGGACCAGGATGGACACGCTCGCCTCGCCCACCCCACACCCGGCCCGCTGGCGGCGCATGTGGGCTGGGCGAGCAAGCCTGCCCCTGACGACAACACTGGGCGCGGCGCTGGTTGGCGCCCTCGTGCTCTTGCCGCTCGTCTTCCTCGTCGTAGAGGCCCAGCAATCTGGCTGGAATCAAGTCGAACGCCTGCTCTTCCGCCACAACACGGCGGTGCTGTTGTGGAACACGCTGCGTTTGGTGCTCGCGAGCGCCTCGCTGTGCCTGCTGATCGGCGTGGCGGCGGCGTGGTGTGTGGAGCGCACCACGATCCCGGGCAGGCGACTATGGGCGGTAGTGCTGGTGCTTCCGCTCGGCATTCCCGACTTCGTGGTCGGTTTCGGCTGGGTCTCGCTCGACCACAGCCTGCACGGTTACCTGGCCGCGGTGATGATCATGACGCTGTCGCTATACCCCCTCGTGTTCCTGCCGGCGATGGCCGGCTTGGCCGGAGTCGACCCAGCCTTGGAGGAGGTGGCGCGCAGTCTCGGCATGGGCCCTTGGCAGGTATTCTTCAAGGTCACCTTGCGCCAAATGCTGCCCGCCGTGTTGGGCGGTTGCCTGCTGGTGACACTTGGACTCTTGGCCGAGTACGGGGCGTTCGAGATCCTCCAATACCAAACGTTCACCGTCGCGATCTTCACCGAGTTCAAGCTCGGCTTCGACACGGCGGCCGCGTGCGCGCTGTCGCTCGTGCTCGTGGCACTCGGCATAGTCGCACTCGCCGGGGAGTTGATCCTCGTCGGCAGCGGACGACTCGCGCGGATCGGGAGCGGCACGCGGCGCAAAGTCGCGAAGGTCAAGCTGGGCCGGCTGACGATACCCGTGATGCTTGGGCTGCTGGCGCTTGCAGCCTTGGCGCTCGGCGTGCCGATCACCGCTTTGGCCTACTGGTCGATCCGGGGCGGCTCGACGACGTTGCCCTCGGCCTCGATCCTTACCGACGCTCTGCACACTGCCGAGCTGAGCGCCGCCGCCGCCGCGCTCGCAACGGTCATGGCGATCCCGGTGACGGCGGCGGCGATGCGTCATCGCAACCGCCTCTCGACCACAATCGAGCGCCTCGCATTGCTGCCCCAGGCACTCCCCGGCCTGGTCGTCGCGCTCGGACTGGTGTCCTTCTCGGTCCGCTACGCCTTGCCCTTCTACCAGAGTGCTTTGGAGCTGATCGTGGCCTACGCAATCCTGTTTTTGCCACTTGCGGTCGTCGGCGTACGTTCGGCCTTGGCGCTCGCGCCCACGCACTTCGAGGAGGTAGCCCGCTCACTCGGCCGCCGCCCCCTCTCGGTATGGCTGACCGTCACCCTGCCGCTGATCGCCCCAGGCCTGGGAGTCGCTTTCCTGCTTGTCTTCATCTCATCGTGCACCGAGCTGACGGCCACATTGCTGTTGCGACCGACCGGCATCAACACGCTCGCCACCCAATTCTGGGTCTACACAAGCGACTTCGCCTACGGCGCCGCCGCCCCATATGCCGCGTTGATCGTCGCCATCTCAGCCGTTCCTGCCTATCTGCTCAGCCGTCGCGTGGCGAAGCCTTCGAGGACAATTCCATCGTGAACAGGACGAGCGCACTGGAAGTGCACGAGCTTTGGAAGGGGTACGCCGGCAACGAGGTGTTGCGCGGCCTCGACCTGGAGGTACCCGAAGGGTCGCTGAGTGCGGTGCTCGGACTGTCGGGATGCGGCAAGACGACACTTCTGCGCGTGATCGCAGGCTTCGAGGGCGCCCAGCAAGGACACGTCTCACTGTCGGGACGAGTACTCGACGACGAACGCACCCATATCGCCCCGGAGCGACGCAACATCGGATACGTCCCCCAAGAGGGCGCCCTGTTCCCCCACCTGGACGTCCAAGCAAACGTGGGCTTCGGCCTCTCACGCGCAGAGAGAAGAGGCAGCACGGTGAGCGAGCTGCTGGAGATGGTCGGACTGAGCCCACTGGCCAAACGCATGCCCGATGAGCTTTCCGGCGGCGAGCAACAACGCGCGGCGCTCGCACGAGCATTGGCGCGCAAGCCGGCCTTGTTGCTGCTCGACGAGCCATTCTCCTCGTTGGACGCCACCCTGCGGGGCGCAGTGCGCGAGGAAGTGAGCGCTTTGGTGCGCCGACAGGGAACGACCACCGTGCTTGTGACCCACGACCAAGAGGAGGCGCTATCGCTCGCGGACTCCGTGGCCGTGCTGCGCAACGGACAGATCATCCAGCAAGGCTCTCCCCAAGACATCTATGCAACACCCCAAGACGCGAACCTGGCGAACTTCCTCGGCGAGGCCAACATGGTCGAGGCGACCCTGGCCGACGGTCGAGCCCAGACCGCATTGGGGACGCTCCAGTTGCGCGGGCACACAGCACAGGAACAGATACGCGGGCAAGGGATCGTGGTGATACGCCCGGAGCAGCTCAAGGTACGAGCCATCAGCGAAAGCGACGAGGGCTTGCGAGGTATCGTCGAGCGCTGTCGCTACTACGGGCACGACGCCCTCCTCACCATTCGCCAAAGCGACCCGACTAGCCCAACGGCGCCGCTACTGGCCCGGGTCGGAGGCGAGCATGCCCTTGCAGTTGGTACACATGTCACCGTGACGGCAGCCGGCGTGGTCAGCGCAATCGAGGAATCATCCAAATGAGCTCAGCGCAGGCGCCCGTGATCGCGCTGCGAGGCGTGGTCAAGCGCTACGGCCCGATCGTGGCCGTGAACGGACTCGATCTGGAGGTTCAGCCCGGCATTTGCTTCGGCCTGCTCGGACCCAATGGAGCCGGCAAGTCGACGACGATGAGGATGCTCACCGCCCAGACGATCGCCGACGAGGGCGAGCTCTCGGTGCTCGGGTACCAGCTGCCCCGAGAATCCAAGCAGTCGCGCCTAGAGATGGGGGTCGTGCCGCAGCTCGACAACCTCGACGTGGAGCTGACCTGTAGGCAAATCCTGACCGTCTACGCGCGTCTCTATCGCGTCCCTCGCGGCGAGCGCCCCGCCGCGGTGCAACGTGCTTTGGAGATCGCCAACCTCGTCCCGCGCGCCGAGACGATCGTGCGCGAGCTCTCCGGCGGAATGCGCCGGCGCCTGCTTGTTGCACGCGGCCTGATCCACCGGCCGCGCCTGGTCCTGCTCGACGAGCCGACCGTGGGCCTCGACCCGCAGGTCCGCCAAGAGCTGTGGTCCTTGATCGACGGTCTGCGCGCCGAAGGGGTAACCGCCTTGATGAGCACCCACTACATCGAGGAGGCCGAGCGGCTCGCCGACACGGTCGCGGTCATGAGCAAAGGCCAGATCATCGCCCAAGGCACCCCCGCCGAGCTCGTCAAGGCCCACGCCGGCGAGCAGGTCGTCGAGGTCTACGGGCCGCCCGAGCGCCTGCTCGAGGTGAGCAACCTGGCCGCCAGCGAAGGATGGACAAGCCGGCGCAGCGGCCCCGCGGTGGCGATCATGCGCGCCGAGTCACTCAACGGCGAGGCGCCCGAGGGAGTGCGGCGACCGGCCAACCTCGAGGACGCATTCGTGGCCTTGACCGGAGAGGAAATCGAATGAGCGCCCAGCCTCGACGCATACGTCGGCTCGAACCAGCCGCCTTGGCGGGCGTGATGAGCCGCGACGTTGCGATCTTCGGTCGCTACTGGAAGGCCACCACCTTCTCCTCGATCGTGCAGCCCACGATCTACCTGCTGGCGTTCGGCCTCGGCTTCGGCTCCCTGCTCCCCCATCTGGCGGGCGTCAAGTACGTGCAGTACGTGGCCACCGGCGTGGTGGCCACCGCGGTCCTGTTCTCCTCGGCGTTCCCGGGCATGTTCAACACGTTCATCCGCTGGCAGTTCCAGCGCACCTACGACGCCGTCCTCGCCGCCCCTGTCGACGTCGAGGAGCTGATCACCGCCGAGATCCTGTGGATCTCCATCAGGGCCGGTGTCTACGGGATGGCGCCCCTGCTCGTGGGGATCGCCTTCGGCTTGGAACCGACTTGGGGGATGCTGCTCGTGCCCTTCATCGGTTTCGTCACCGGTTTTGGTTTCGCCGGCTTCGGCGTCACAGTCGCCGCGGTCGCCAAGACGATCGACAACTTCAACTACATCACCAGCGCGGTCCTCACTCCCATGTTCCTGGTCGCGGGCACCTTCTTCCCCGTTTCCCAACTGCCCTCCGTGCTACGTGCAATCGCCAAGGTCAATCCTCTTTATCACTGCGTGCAGCTCGGTGCGCGACGCCTCCTTCGACCAGCTCGGCGCGGGCGACCTGGTGAATGCGGCCGTCTTGATCGCGTTCGCCGTGCTTATGTGGCGGATCGCGATCTGGCGACTCGGCAAGCGACTGATCGACTGACACGCCGATCGTCGACGGGCCACGGCTTTGACCTGAGCGACGAGGCGCTTGTCACGCAGGCTCGCAAATCCCTACGATCTCGCCCATGAGCACACAAGGCTTTGCCGCAGAGGCGCCGGCGGCACGCACCCAGTCCCTGTTCGGACGGGTCATGGGACTCGTCGCCGTCACAGTCGGGTTCGCCACCCTCGGCGTCTACCTAGCCCGCGAAATGGGCGGCGCCGGCTGGTTCATCGCCTGGATGGTGGCACTCGGATGCCTGGTCGGACTCAACGTGGCCAACGCCCGCGGCCATCACGGGCTCGCGTTGACGCTGCTGTTCGCCTTCGGCCTATTGCTGGGCGCAAGCATCTCCACGACCGTCAACTACTACTCCACGACCGACCCGACCGCGGTACGCCAAGCGCTTGGAGCAACCGCCCTGTTCGTGGGAGGCCTGGGCGCGGGTGGCTACGCAATCCGCCGCGACCTTTCCTTCCTCTACCGCACGCTCTTCTTCCTGCTGCTCGGCCTGATCGTGGCCGGGATCGCCTTGATCTTCGTGCGCATCCCCGCGCTCTACACCGTCTACGCCTTGTTCGGGCTCTTGATCTTCGGGCTGTACACCGTCGTGGACTTCAACCGCCTGCGCCGAGCCGGCACCGACGAAGCGATTCCCTTGGCCGCGGGAATCTTCCTCGACGTGGTGAACGTGTTCCTGCTGTTCCTGCGCTTGTTCGGCCGGTCCTAGCGGACCAGACCGCGGGCGGCTCAGTAGTAGTCGTAGACCGTCATCGACCAGTGGGCCGAGTCGTGGCCGCCGGAGACCTTCAGCCGGTAGAGACCGGGGCCGCTGTCGAATGTATGGGTTTCACTTTCCCCTTCGCCCAGTTCGAAGCTGTCGAAGGTCGAGCCGGTGTGGAGGTCTTCCACCTCCGCGCTCGGACCGAAACAGACGAGCAGCAGCGTGCAAGACCCTTCGTAGCTCATGTGGTAAGCGATCTTCCACTTGCCGCCCAAGATCTGCAAGGGAACCGATTCGCCGTCATCCACGCCGGAGAAGCCGGTGAGCTCGCGCCAACGGGGAGCCTCGGCTATGTGCAACGCGACCGTCGAACCCGGGCGCACATGCGCGGACGGCGGTGGAGATTGATGCGTAACCGCGTCGGGCCTTGAACCCGGCGCCGCGACAAGCCTCACCGCGTAATGCAGCCCGGCGCGCCTTATCGCGCTCTCGGCTGTCGTGGAGGGACGCCCCACCACTTCGGGCACCTTCACGCCTGGGCGAGAGGTGTTGAGAAAGACACGCCCCACCACCACGAGGCCGACCACCGCCGCGAACAGCGCCACCAGCAAAGCCGCTCGTCGTGGGCGACGCGGCGCGACGTCAGTGCGGCGCCCACTGTGGGGCGGCAAGGTAGGCGCTCCCGCGCCGGCGCCCATGACCCTGGTCGGCGGGGTCCGCTCTGACACTCTCGGGCCACGAGCCAACACCCTTGTGGACGACGTTCTCGACGCATCGACGTCACCCAGCGCGGCCGCCATCGCGGCACCATCGCCGTAGCGCTCAGACGGAGCCTTGGCAAGAGCTCGATCCACCACTTCGCGCAGCCCCTCCGGGAGCGTGGCCGGGAGGGGAGGCGGCTCGTCTTGAACGTGGCACAAACCCAGCTCGACCGCCGACCCGTGCTCAAAAGGCGGGTTGCCGACGAGCATCTCGTACAAGACGATGCCGGCGCTATAGACGTCTGTGGCGGGACTCGTCGGCCTTCCCCGAGCCTGCTCAGGAGACATGTAGCGAGGGGTGCCCGCAATCGTGGCAGCCGGCGCCTGCGAGGTTCCCTCCGCCAGGCGGGCAACCCCGAAATCGCCGACCTTGACCTTGCCATCGAGGCTGAGCAGAACGTTGGCCGGCTTGACGTCGCAATGCACGATCCGCTGGGCGTGGGCGCCGGCAAGAGCCGTACACAATCGCTCGGCCACCTCCAGCGCCTCGGCCCACGGCAGCGGGCCGTCCCGCAGCCGCTCGGCGAGGCTCTCGCCATCGACCAGCTCGGCCACGTAGTAGGGCCCCTCCTCCGCATGTCCGATGTCGTAGATCTGCACGATCCCCGGGTCGCTCACACGCGCCAGCATCTGCGCCTCGCGCTGGAACCGCTCGACCCAAGCACTGTCCTCGGCCCACCACGGCTTGATCACCTTGACGGCAACCGGGCGCTCCAAGCGAAGATCGATCCCCTTGTACACGCGTCCGAAAGCGCCTTCGCCGATCAGAGCCTGCAGCTCATAGCGTCCGTCCAAGGCGCGGCCGCAAAGGTCAGGCGTACGCAACATAAGAAAGAGTATGCGTATCCCGGCCCCGCCAGGAGGCACTAAGGAGTCAGGGCGCCTGGGGGATTTTGGCCTTGCCGCGCTTGGTCCTCGGCGCCGATGGTGGGGGCACGAGCGGCCCGATGTCGCCGTCGGGCGCCTCGTCCAAGTCGACGATCACGGGGGCGTGGTCGCTCGGCCCGGTGCCCTTGCGGGCCTGGCGATCCACCCATGCCGCCTTCATCCTGTCGGCGACGATGGGCGCGGCCAGCATCAAGTCGATGCGCATGCCCAGGTTTTGATGAAACATTCCGGCGCGGTAGTCCCAATAGGTGAAGACGCGCTCCTGCGGCCAACGCTCACGCACGACGTCGCGCAGGCCCAGCTCCTGCAGCTCGGCGAGGGCCGCCCGCTCGGGCGGAGTGACGTGAGTCTGGCCTATGTAGGCCTCGGGGTCGAATACGTCGAGGTCGGTGGGCGCGATGTTCATGTCCCCGCACGCCATCACCGCCTCCGGCCCCTCCTTGACGGCCTCTCCCAGGGCGGCAAGCCACGCCAGCTTGTACTTGTAGTGCTCGGAGTCCGGTGTCCTTCCGTTCGGCACATAGACCGAGTGCACCCGAATCCCGTCGCAGCTCGCGGAGATCGCTCTCGCCTCCTGGTGGGGAAAGCCAGGGGCGTCGGCAAGACCTTTCACGACTTCCTTCAAGCCCACGCGAGAGAGGATGGCCACGCCATTCCAACTCGCCTCCCCGTGCACCGCGACCTCATAACCGCGTCCTGAGAGCTCCTCTCCGAGCAACTGCTCGAAGGCCGCGTCGGTGAGCTTGGTCTCCTGCAGGCAGACCACGTCAGGCTTGCGTTCGTCAAGCCAGCCCAGCAGGCGGGGCATGCGCTGCTTGGCCGAGTTCACATTCCAGGTAGCTATCCGCACGCGAGGTACCGTAGCGGCGCTCAGGGACGCTCTCTGGATGCAGCAAGTGGGCAAGCAGCTCAAGACCCTCGATCAATCGTGGACCGGGACGTGAGAAGTAGGCGGACGCGTTTACCGCCACGACTCGCCGCGCACCCAGACCAGCCAGCTCTGTCGCGTAAACCAGCGCCTCCTCACGCGCTCGCGGCGCGTCATAGCCGCAAGGCATCGCCACCACGACCTCGGGCTCTGTATTGGCGACCGCCTCCCAGGAGGCGGTGACCGAGGGCGCACCGGGCGAGCCCAGCACATCTTCTCCACCAGCCAACTCGACAAGCTCGGGAGTCCAGTGACCGGCGATGTAGACCGGATCGAGCCACTCGAGTGCCGCCACCCGCGGGCGGGGCCGCCCGCGCACCGCAAGCTTGACCCGATCGATGCGCTCGGTCAGCTCTCCCGCCAACTCCGCTCCACGCTCGCGACAATTGGTGGCCTCGGCGAGCGTGTGAACGTCCTCCAGAGTTTCACCCAAAGTGTGCGGATCGAGCGAGACCACCCGGGGGCAGGACGGTATCTCCTTGGCAAGTTCCGCGACCTCGGTGTAGGAGACCGCGCACACGGGACACAGGGCCTGCGTGACGATCAAGTCGGGCTCGAGCGCGGCGAGCACATCATCGTCGAGCTCGTAAATGGCCTCGCCGCGCTGGGTGCGTTCACGCACCGCCGCGTCGATCTCCGCTGCGCTGAGACCTGCGGGCAGCATGTCGCGCGTGACCTGCTCGAGCACCATCGCGGCCGGTGGGTAGTCGCACTCGTGTGTGACCGCCACCACCTCAGGGCCAAGTCCGAGCGCGAACAACAACTCGGTGGCGTGAGGCACGAGGCTGACGATCCGCATGCCAACGACTGTACGCGCCCCACCACGTGAATCGCCCCACCACGCGAATCGGCGCCATACTGCTCCATCCGGGCCGGGAAACATTAGCCACGGCCGAGATGCAAGAGCCCAGAATCGGTGGCCGACATGCCCGAGCGCCACAGGCTTCAGACGATCGCCCGCTTGCGCGCAGCGGATCCGGGGATGTTCATCCTCAAGAGCGCGCTTCGAGCGGCGATAGTGATGCCGCTCGCCTTTGTGCTGTCGCTCGAAGTGATCGGCGCCAAGCAGATGGCCCTGTTTGCCGCTTTCGGCTCGATGGCGCTGCTCGTCTTCGCGGACTTCGGTGGCTCTCGACGCGCACGTCTGCGCGCCTATCTGCTGCTGATGGCGGTTGGCGCCGTGTTGATCGTGCTCGGAACGCTCTGCTCGCGCTCGGCCTCGCTCGCGACGATCGCGATGGGCATGGTCGCCTTCCCGATCCTGTTCGCCGGCGTGCTTGACGACTATGTCGTGGCTGCGCGTGCGGCTGTGACGCTGACGTTCGTGCTGCCTGTGATGGTTCCGGCAGACGCAGCGGAGATCCCCACACGATTGGCCGGCTGGGGTCTCGCAGGAGCGCTTTGCATCCCGGCGGCGCTGCTGTTGTGGCCCGCTCGTCCGCGCAGCGCGCTGCGTCGAGAAGTCGCACAGGTCGCGCAGACACTGGCTGGTCTGGTCAAGGCCATGTCCCAGGGCGATCATGCCGCCGCCGATACTGCAGCGCAAAATACGTATACAGCAACGGTCGCCGTGCGTAGCCGCTTTGTCTCGATGACACAACGCCCAAGTGGCACAACCGGCCCGACTGCCGCGCTGGCCCGTCTGATCGATGACCTTGGCTGGGTGCTGCGAGTCGCCGAGCACCCGCCGGCGCTGGCGAACACCGCGGCTCCGTGTCCCGCCGAGCGCACCGCGATCGAGACGGCGACAGCCGCCGTATTGCGCGGCATTGCGACGCACCTGGAAGGCGGTGAATTCGACCTGCCGCTCGAGATGACTCGATTGAGAGAGGCGCACGAGGTCTTCGGCCGGGCTCAACTGGAGCACTTCGAGCACATGCAACCCGATCGCGACGAGGCTGAGGCGGAGATCGAGCTGAACGAGGCCTACCGCTTGCGCGCACTCTCCTATGGGGTCCTACAGGCGGGCCAAGACACCCTGCAAGCCTGTGAGGATCGCGCCAAGACGATGTCGCAGCAGACGCTGCGCATGCGCATTGACACCGCTCGCCGCCTGGTGCTGGCGCACGCCAGCACCAGGTCGGTGTGGCTTCGCAACAGCTTGCGCTGGGCCGTAGGGCTGGCACTCGCGGTGCTGGTCGGGCAACTGGCCGACGTGCAGAACTCGTTCTGGATCGTGCTCGGCACGATGTCTGTGCTGCGCTCGAGCGCACTCTCGACGAGCGCAACAATCGCCTCGGCGTTGCTGGGGACGCTCGCGGGAATAGTTCTCGGCGGGCTGATCGTGGTTGCGGTGGGCGCCGATCACGGCGTGCTCTGGGCGGTGCTGCCATTTTCCGTGCTGCTGGCCGCATATGCGCCTCAGGCGATCTCCTTCGCAGCCGGCCAGGGCGCCTTCACGATCGTCGTGCTCGTGCTGTTCAACCTGATCCATCCCGCCGGCTGGAGAGTTGGTCTGGTACGCGTCGAGGACGTCGCGATCGGCGCCGCTGTCAGCCTGCTGGTCGGCCTGTTGCTCTGGCCGCGCGGGGCGACCACGATCCTGCGCGGTGCGATCGGCGCAGCGTACGATGGCGCCGCCGGTTACCTCGACGCAACGATCACGGCGCTGCTCGGCGACGGCGAGCCAGCACAGTCGAGTCTCGCCGCCCGCGAAGCATTCGATACCGCGCAGTTGCTGGACGCGGCGATGCGTGACTATCTCGCCAACCGCGGCTCCGCTCGCAGGCACATCAACGACCTCACCCTGCTCGCGACCGGCGCCAGCCGCGTGCGCAGGGTCGCCCGCCTGCTCCAGGACGCCCACTCGTTCATGCGTCTGGCGCCGATCGACGACGCACTGCCACGGTTGGCCAGGGCACGCGACGCGCTCGACGCCGAACGACAAGCCCGCTGCGGGTGGTACGAGTCGTTCGGGAGAGCAATCGCGCTGGCAGCTTCCTCGCCAGGCCCTGAGCCCAGAGATGCCGGTGGAGAAGGGCGTGTCTCCAACGGATTGGTTGTGCTCGAGCACGTGAGCGACGGGGACAGGTTGCAGCCAGGACTGGCTATCGCCTGGGCGCACCGACATCTCGATGTTTTGGCCGAGCTCGAGTTGATGCTCGATTCAGCCTATGGGCGGATCAGTTTGTGAACCTCCCCTGGGGGTAATCGTTTCCTCCCCGGGTAATCGCTAGGCCTTCAGTGGCGAGATAGGTACGGCGGCCTCCGGCGTGAGCACACGGAAGCTAAAGGACTCCTCCAGATAGAGCGTGACCACATCGCTGTCGTGAGACTCGTAGCCAACCGCCAGATCCTGACCGGACTCGAAGCTGAAGTCGCCCCCACGCATGCTCACCACAATCGCTCCCTTCACACCCGGCGCCCACACGATCGGGCCCTCGAGGATCTTGCGCAGGTGATCGAGCAGCGGATAGCCGCCATGCTCGGCGCTCTCCACCACACGCGTGTATTCCTCGCGCCCCAGCGCCAAACCGTATGGTCCGGCGATCCCTTTGCGCAACAACAACTCCACGGCGCGGGCGACATGCTCAGGATACTTCTCTACGCCTCCCCCGCTCTTGATTGCACCATGGGGTGAGCGCTCGCCGATCCCAGCGATTACCCCCTTTGGCCAAGAGTGGAACACAGCAAGGTTCTCGGCTTCGACAATGCTTTGAGCGGCGACGTCGAGCGCGTCGAAGTCGATGTCCTCGGCGCCACGGTCGCCCGCTCTGAGCTCCTCGCGAGAGACGGTGAATCGTGCGCGCAACTCCACGAGCGGAAGGACGACGCGGAGATTTGCCTCCACACTCTTCACCGGGCTCACATCGGCGTCCTCGACACGCCCAAGGTTGGTAGCTGAGTGCTCCCAGCCGTGAGGCCCGGAGAAATCAACCAGCCGCCGGCCGGCGAGCCCGGGTAGCAGGCGCTCGCGGGCCTCCTCGTCGATCGTCTTCCAGCCGTCCTGTGTGATCGGCGCGTGCTCGCGCAATAGATGGCTCATCGTGCCTCCTTAAGGCTTCCTATACCCAGTGAGCCGGCGAGCTCGCGCGACTCAGAATGAGAGCCCTCCGAGTGAGAACCCTCCGCTGAGGCGGCGCTCCCCGCGGCGGCCTCCGCCGCCTCGCCGTGCTCGACGATGTCCCCCTCCTGGAAAAGCACTCCTTCAGCGGTTTCTCTCCACCTCGGCTTGCGGCGAAGCAGGAACTCGAGGTCCATGCAGAAGTGCTTGTACTCCTCGCCCACCGCATCGGCCATCACCCCTCGCGCTTCGGGGTCGCGCTCGACCGCCAGGCGCTGCTCGTACCAGCCGATCGCCTCCGCCTCCTCGGTCAGTGACGCGCACAGTCGCGCAAACGTGCGTGTCTCCTCAGGGAGCTCCTGCGGCGGCTCGTGGTATTGGTCGAAGCCCATCGATTCCTCCTCGGGGATGTGGTTTCCTGGAAGCTGTCCGCGAGCATCTACCCGTGATCATGCCACTCAGAAGCTGAGCGGGGTCTTAGGCGCCTGCTCAATGCAATCGCGACGTCAACAAAGTCAGAAAGTCAGCCCCAAGGAGCACCACGTCTAGAGCGGTGGTACCTGGTTATTGACCTGCGGTCCGTGATACAGGTGGTCGTGGTCGCTGCAGGCGGTTGGGAACCTGAACTGGACACTGTCGCTGCGCACGCCGTTGTAGCTGGCAAATAGGGTCACGTGACCGACGGTTCCTGCTTCACATCGCGGGTCGGTGCTGCTCTGTATGCGAACCAGGACCTTCATGATGTTCCCGGGAACGCCCCACATCACCGCGTAGTGCGAGTGGTAGGCCAAGCGACGCTCCACGGTCATGATGATCAGGCGGTCTGGCTCGTGGCGAACGCGATCAACTTGACACAGGATCCCGGAGACCGTGTTGGCGTCCAGATTGATGTCCCCGTGACCGCGGGCGAAGCTCCCGGTCACGCCTGTGATCGGTGCGCCCGTGTGAAAGCCCCATGGGGGAATGCCGCCCACGATCGGGATCTGGGAGCAGTACTGGGTAGAGCTTGCGACAGCCAAGTGGGGTGTAGCTGAGCGTGCGCCGGCCCAGCCGACCTGGCCGACCAGCGTCGACAGCCAAGCCAGGACCGAGACCGCAAGTCCAATGTGTCGCGAAATCCGATTGCTCAACAGAATCTACGTCGACCACATCGGCAAATCACCGCATGCATACCACCCCTGCTAGACCAACATACGAGGACTCCGAAGACCGCAGGCGAATGCAGCTGCGGTGTTAAGAGTTGTAAGACGACGGTGTCGACTGGGGAGAGCGCTTGTCCCAGCCGTGAAATGGTGAGTAGTCCCCCGTGTCCCACGATTCGCGTAGTCCAGGCTTGCTCAGGTCCCAGTCGGGGCGGATCTCGCGGGTCACGTCCCGTAGGTCGTGTGAGAGATCCACGAATGAGGGACGTCCCCAGAACCAGTAGCCGTTGTAGACGTTGTGGATGACCAGCCCTGGCTTGAGCACGAGGGTATGGGGGATCATCGGGTCGTGCTCGGGGTCGGTGTACTCCTGGATTTCGATGTCCTTCTGGACAGTCCGCTCCGGGTCGGAAAGGAAGGGCCACTGCGCACCTACCGAGGCGCGGAACTCCTGGTTGGTGTGATGGGTGTCAGTCGAGATGGTGGCCATCTTCGTATAGGCCACCGCGATCTTGGCGTAGTTGGCGGCAAGTTCGAGGTGCTGCTGGTGCTCCTTGGGGCAGTAGTGCCCGCGTGCGAGCGTGAGAATCAGGGGGTCGTCGCCTTGGATCTCACTTAGCTTTCGAGTAACGTTTTCGTGATCGGGCAACTCGTAGTCGGGGAAGGTGCCGCCAGGGTTGATGTCGCTGCGCATGATCTGCTCCTGTCCATGGGTTCACGTTGAGCCTAGTCCTCCGGCGTCGCGGGCGCCAGGGAAGGGACGATCCCAATGAGTACTCGCACGCCGGTGTGCGAGCTGTTGGGGATAGAACACCCGATCGTTCAGGCTCCGGTGGCTGACGATCCCCGCCTACCAGCCGCGGTGTCCAATGCCGGCGCTCTTGGCAGCGTAGCGCTGTGGTGGGCCGATGACGCCGGCGCCCTGGTTCGTAAAGTGGCAGCACTCACCGACCGGCCCTTTGCCGGCAATTTCGTTCTTACCTCCGACCAGCACCGTCGGGTCAATGAGGCGCTTACGGCCGGCCTGCGCATCGTGTCGTTTCTTTTGGGCGATCCCGACAGCTATGTCGACACGGTGCACGACGCTGGAGGGCTTGTCATGAACACGGTCGGGAATGCCGAGGAAGCCCGGCGCGCGGCCGGATGTGGAGTGGACATCGTTGTCGCGCAGGGCTGGGAGGCCGGCGGGCACGTAAGGGGTGGCGTGGCGACGCTCCCGTTGGTGCCAGCGGTAGTCGACGCAGTGGCACCAGTGCCGGTCATTGCGGCCGGTGGGATTGGCGACGCTCGAGGGGTCGCGGCTGTACTCGCCCTCGGCGCACAGGCCGCCTGGCTGGGCACCAGGTTTCTCTTGGCTGAGGAGATGCCGATCCACGCCGAGTATCGACGCCGCCTGATAGCAGCAACCGAGACCGATGCAGAGTGGTACGCCAACCTTTATGAGGTGGGATGGCCCGACTCCCCCCACCGCGCCCTCCACAACTCAACAGCGGAGGCGTGGGAGACCGCGGGCCGGCCACCACCGGGCAGTCGACCGGGAGAAGGGGAAGTGATAGCGCACTTCGCCACGGGCGAACCGATCCTTCGATATTCCCCCGCGCCCCCGCTCGTGGGAACAACGGGCGAGATCGAGGCGCTATCGCTCTGGGCCGGACAGAGCGTTGCACTCGCCAAACAGTCACAGCCCGCTGCCGACATCGTGGCCGAACTTGTCTCGCGCCTGTAGCCCCGAGACCTATCTCGTCGAATGATTCCTTCACCCGAGCGCAACGATGGGAAGGTCGCGATCGTCACCGGCGCCTCGCAGGGCATTGGCGCAAGTCTGACGAAGGCATACCGTGAGCTCGGATACGCCGTGATCGCGACGGCCCGATCGATCACGCCGTCTGAGGACTCCGGCGTCGTGACAGTCGGAGGTGACATCGCCGACCCCGAGACGGCGCAGCGTGTCGTGGAGGAGGCGATCGAGCGCTATGGGCGGATCGACACGTTGATCAACAACGCCGGGATCTACATCGGCAAGCCCTTCACGGATTACACCATCGAGGACTTCAACGCCCTGGTCGCCGTCAACCTCGCAGGCTTCTTTCACATCACGACGCGAACGATCAAACACATGCTCGACAAGGGTAAAGGGCACGTGGTAAACATCTCCACGACACTGGTCGAGCAGGCGGATAGCGGTCGACCGGCCGCCCTGTCGGTTCTCACCAAGGGGGGCCTAGTTTCGGCCACCAAATCACTTGCGATCGAGTACGCCTCCCGTGGCGTACGGGTCAACGCCGTGTCGCTTGGTGTGATCAAAACGGCGGTACACGACGTGAGCTCCTACGCGGGGATGGACGCGTTGCACCCCATCGGCCGGGTCGGCGAGACCGAGGACGTGGTCGGTGGAATCCTCTATCTCGAGTCAGCGTCTTTCGTGACCGGAGAGATCCTGCACATCGACGGCGGCCAAAGCGCAGGACATTGACTGCAACGAAGGCGTACCGGCTTCGCAGTGTCACCCTGCACGGCAACCGCTACGCCTATCGCCAGGCAGGAGCCGGCCCGACGTTGGTGCTGATTCACGGCATCACGTCGGACTCGACGACCTGGGCGCAGGTCATGCCCGGCCTGGCCAAGCACTTCACGGTCATCGCACCCGACTTGCTCGGACATGGCGGCTCAGCCAAGCCGACGGGCGACTATTCACTGGGCGCGCACGCGAGCCTCGTGCGCGACATCCTGCAGGAGCTCGGACATGACCGGGCGACTTTCGTCGGGCACTCGCTCGGGGGCGGCATCGCGATGCAGATGGCCTACCAGTTCCCCGAGCGCTGCGAACGGCTGATCCTCGTGGACAGCGGCGGCCTGGGCCGCGAGGTCAGCCTGCTGCTCCGTGCAGCCACAGTTCCTGGTGCCGAGTACGTCTTG
This sequence comes from uncultured Solirubrobacterales bacterium, assembly GCA_963726465.1. Classification (GTDB taxonomy): domain Bacteria; phylum Actinomycetota; class Thermoleophilia; order Solirubrobacterales; family Solirubrobacteraceae; genus Palsa-744. Next base: position 1,630 of record CAVSCQ010000024.1, on the reverse strand, counting down.
CCGATCCTCACCAGCGGACGGCTGCTCGATGCCGGGCGGATAGTGGGAAGAATGATGGGAGCTGTCGGCCTGCCGCCCGGCACCGATCTGCGCGAAAGCGCCCGCGGCCACGCCACGCTCGCCGACCGGGTCACCCGTGAAGCGTTCCTGCGTACGGTGCGCTCGGTCGTCGAGCCCGGTGGTCAGCGGGTCGACGCCACTGATCGCCTGTACCTGGCCGAACGCGCGCCGATGCTCTTCGTCTGGGGCCGGCACGACACGCTGATCCCCGTCTCGCACGCCCACAGCGCGCACGCCCAGGTCCCTTCCAGTCGTCTGGAGGTCTTTGAGGACTCGGGTCACTTCCCGCAGCTGGACGAGCCCAAGCGCTTCGTCGAAGTGCTCGGCGAGTTCATCGCCACCACCGAGCCCAAGGCGCTCGAGGCGGGGCGCTCGGGCCGCCGGCACCAGTCGAGCTCATGAGAGCGAGAAAGGCGAAAGGCGACGCTTCGCTGAGCGCCGGCTCCCTCGTGCCGGGCTGCCGTGTCTGGAGCTTCAGCTGCGATGGGCGATACTGGGCTCGAAACGGTTGGCGGGGGTGCTGTTAGACACGGAATGGCTTGTTTGCTGGGGTTCGGTGTTCTGAAATTAGCTGGGATTTGCTCGGAATGGAACCTTGAATGGAACCTTGAGGTGGTCGCTCCTCAGCAAGCGCCACCCGTCGCCTGCCACGCCTGCCGTTTTCCGAGACGCTGCGTACAATACGCTACATGAAGTACGTCACAAAAGACATCGGAACGACTCGAAAGGACCAGACGACCAGCGTCGTTAGATTTACTCGGTGATCGTTCCTACTACCGTCGATAGACTTCGAGCACCGCCGCATTTTGCGTTGCTGTACGGAAGCGAGTAAGGAGATCATCGACGGTCTCGAGTGCGCTCTGACCAAACTCCGCGTCGGCATAACCAATTGCACCGTGCGCGATGCCGTTACGCCTCCGAAGTAGTTCTGTGTCCAGCCACTTATAGTGGAGTTGAAATGGCTCGGCATTCAAACCAAGGCGCATGACGATGTCATCGAACTTCTCAGACTTGAGGTTGCCTTCGCCTTGTATTGATCGCTCTGGCGAGGGGAAGATAGCCCTGTCATTAGAACCTCGTAGAAGAACTACGACATCAATATGACGACGAATGCGCCGTACACTCGCCTCCGCCTGCGTGAGGCTACCGGCGAGGCATAGGGCAAGATATGTATCTGACAACTCTCCATACTTCAAGCGCAGGCCAATGACGTAGCGAAGTAGCGCGCGACTCGCCGTTACAACGTAGCCCTCCCAGTGAGCATACGCAAGTGCAACAGCCGTGCGTGCCGCAGTTTCCTGTGCTGGGCCGGTCGCCTGCGTAAGCGTACTTCGCAATGCCGCAAACTCCACCCGTCTCCAACCAATCTCGGCATCAAGATTGTCGAGCAGAGACTCTCGGGTAACCCGCCCGCTCATCGAAACCAGGATTCAAGTTACAGAGGAGAACAGACTACGCCCGAGTGACACAGTCCGCGGAATCCTTGTCGTCGGATTGATTCCGCCCCCACCATATCGCTTGAAATCAGGATGCGACCAAACCGATGCAACCTTATCTTTGAGTAGAGATG
>CAVSCQ010000023.1:0-183715 GCA_963726465.1 uncultured Solirubrobacterales bacterium | reverse complement strand
GGCCAGGTCGACGATCGTGAACGGCTCCCCCGTCCTGGTGGAGTCGCCGGCGTCGCGATGGTCGTAGACGATCGTCTCGAAATCGCCTCGCAGTTGCTCTAGCACCCGCTCGCCCCAATGGTGCTTGGTGCCGCTCATGCCCATGATCAGCAGCAATGGCGGACCTTCGCCGCCACGGTCATAGCTCAGCTCGATCTGTCCTGTTTTGGCGAGTGGCATCGTGGAGGAAGACTACCGCGCGGGAGCGGACGGTATTTTGCGCGAAAGCAATGACTCGCGCGCGCACGCGGCCAGGGAACAAGCTGGGCCTAGTTAAAGACCGCGTACGCGCGCGGGCACCCCGCAACGCGTTGCATCACCTCAACCCATTTACATCGGCAGGGCCAACTGGTCTGCTGTGCTGTCCCGATCGGGTATCCGTGCCGCCGGCACATCACGCGACACGAGCCCTGCCACTCGCACCCCAAGCAAGCGGACAGGTCGCGGGGGCGCATACTCCTCGAGCAAAGCGAGCGCCACTTGCTTGACTTGCTCGGCCTCGCAAGTGGGCGCCGTCAACGTACGAGCGCGTGTGACTGTCGAGAAATCGTCGAGCCGCACCTTAATTCCGATCGTGCGTCCGTGATTGTCGTGTGCGACGAGACTCTCGCACAGTTCCACAGACATCTGGGCAAGCGCCTCACGCAAGCGTGAGGCGTCGTGGATGTCGTGGTCGAAGGTCCGCTCGCGCGACTCGGAGACAACCTTGCGTTCCTCGCTGACCGCCCCGTCGTGTTCAAAACGTGCCCTGCGCACAAGGTCGCGGCCGTGATTGGGACCGAAACGCTCGGCCAGCATCGACTCGGGGGCACGCGCCAGCTCGCCGAGCGTGCGCAGCCCCATCTGCTCCAGCTTGAGCGTGGTCTTCGGTCCGATCCCGGGAATCAAGCCGGGCGACGCAGAGGCAAAGCGAGCACACGCCTCCTCGCGTGTCATAACCAAGAATCCGGCCGGCTTCTCGGCGTCGGAGGCGACCTTGGCGACGAGCTTGTTCGGCCCAATCCCCACCGAGCAGACCAGCTGCGTCTCCTGCCTGATCCGCTCCACGATGCGACGCATAGCCGCGCGTGGAGAAAACAGGCCTGTCAGGTCCAGGTAAGCCTCGTCCAAGCCCACCACCTCTACGCGCTCGACGCTCTCACGCACGATCCCCATCATCCGCCGCGAAACCTCACGGTAGTGAGTGAAATCGGGAGCCAAGAACACCGCTTGCGGGCACAACCTGCGCGCACGCGAAGCCGGCATGGCCGATCCCACGCCGAAGCGCCGCGCCTCATAGCTCGCGGTCGTGACGACCGCCCTGGGGCCGGTGCCAGAGACGACGACCGGCTTGCCACGCAACTCGGGTCTGCGATTCAGCTCGACCGAAACGTAGAAAGCGTCGGCGTCGAGGTGGGCGACGCACGATTCGGCCCGCTCCTCAGATGCCCTTGCCGCCTGCCCTTGGGATGGCTTGGCGGACCCTTCCGAGGTTTCGAGGATGGCCGATGACACCTCATCCGAATCTAGCGCGACCCACGGCGTCTGGAACGGCCAAGTGACCTATGCGACGGCGTCGATATTCAGACGCACGTAATCCACGACGACCGGAGTGCCGATCGCCTGCATCACGTCATCCACGAACCGCTCACGCAGACTCCTCGGGCAACTGTTGGACGTGCGGGCCAAGCACAATCGTGGAAAGGAACTCGCGTGGGTGCTCGGGCTCGCGCGGCGCAGGTTGCAGCCAGCACCGCGCCGAAGTGAAGCCCGCGGCAATCAGCCGCTCTTCAGTCACATCTACTCCCGCATAGTTCCAAGGCGGGTTCCAATCGCGGAAGTGCTCCGCGTAGGGCTCCTGTGAGAGCAGGGGCAGGACCTTGCCCCGCAGGACGGTGATGTTGCCCTCTCCCCCGCACTGCGCCACCAGCCGCCCTGCAGGACGCAAGGCGTGGTGCAGGCGGCTGAAGAGACGATCATGGTCGGAGATCCAGTGGAAAGTGGCCGTCGAGAGAATCGCATCGACCGGCTCCTCCAAGTCGAGCTCGAGCAGATCCACGACGCGCACGTCGGCGTCGGGGCCAAGCCGCTGCCTGGCGGCGTCGACCATCGAGGGCGACTGATCGACGGCGATCGCCTTTCCTCGCGGCAGTCGCTCGATCAAGGCTTCGGTGATCCGTCCAGATCCGCATCCGGCGTCGAGCACTGTCTCGTCTCCGACTAGCTCCAAGCGCTCGAGTACGTCACGCCCGAGGGCCTCCATGGGACCGGAGATGCGGTCGTAGCTGACTCCATCCCACTGTCGCATAGACGACATACGTATGTACGTTATCACGTATGCGCGAGGATGCCCGCCAAGCGCGCCCTGTGGCGCTTGGCGCCGCCCAACAGCGAAGCATCCAGCAAAGCCCGCTTGTACAACCAGTGCATGTCGGCCTCCCAGGTGAAGCCGATGCCGCCGTGGGCTTGGATCGCGCTTGCGGTCACCTCAACGCCGGCTTGTGAGGCCGACGCCTTGGCCATCGCGGCCGCTTCAGGCAAGCGCTCGGGGTCAGCGTCAGCCGCCCAAGCGGCGTAGGAGGTGGCCGAGCGGGCTCGCTCGGTATCCAAGAGCATCTGCGCGCAACGATGGGACACGGCCTGGAAGGAGCCGACTGGGACGCCGAACTGCTTGCGCTCCTTGACGTAGGCCACGGTCATATCGAGCGCACGCTCGCACACACCGACCAGCTCGGCTGAGACCGCCACCAGCGCGCGATCCAGGCCGGCTTGGACATCGCCCTCCAACGCCTCGCCCGCATCCACCGGAACCGTCACGCGAGCGGTGGGTCGTGTCGGGTCGATCGAGTCGACGGGCTCCACGACAGTGTCCTCCCGCGCACACACCCGCGCGCGCGGGGCACCATCTTGCGCAAGCACCAACACCTCCGCTTCGGGCGCTCCGAGCACCAACTCGGCAACCCCATCGCGCTCGACCCCGAGCGCACCTAGGCTCTCGCCACTCGCGAGAGCGGGCAGCCAGCGCTCACGCTGCTCTATCGAGCCGGCCCGCTCGAGGACCAGGGCGGTGATGACCGTCGGCAGCAACGCCACCGGCGCCACGACACGACCCAGCTCCTCGCATAGGATCGCCAGCTCGACGAGACCCAGCCCCTGACCGCCGTACTCCTCCGCGACGGCGATACCCGGCCAGCCCAAGCCACACAACTCCCTCCACAAGCCGTCGTCCAGGCGCCTCTCCTCGGCACATGCCCGCACCTTCTCGGGCCGGGCTCGCTCGGCCAAGAGCTCGCGTGCGGTGCGTTGAATCTCCCGCTGATCGTCGCTCAGGCCGAAATCCATCAGGCAACCTTCAGTCGCGGCAAGCCCAAGACGCGCTCGGCCACGATGTTCTTGAGCACTTCGGTCGTGCCTCCCTCGATCGTGTTGCCCCGCGCGCGCAGCAACTCGTAGCTCCAAGAGGTGCCGTCGGTGAGCGCCTCGGCGCCTACGATCTCCGCGGCGAGTTCGGTCAACCGCTGGTTGGTGTCCGACCACAGCCACTTCACCAACGAACCCTCCGGGCCAGGCTGACCGTAGCGTTCGATGTCGGTCAACCCCTTCCAAGCCAACAGACGTATCTGCTCGCAACGAATGTGCAGGTCGGCGAGCGCGTCGGAGATGACGGACCCATCCGCCCCGTCCAACAGGCCGCGCTCACGCGCGGCCTCGAAGGTGTCGTCGAGTAGCTGGCGCAAACGCACCTGCAACAGGAAGCCGAGACCCGCCCGCTCGTTCATCAGTGTGGTCAAAGCAACCTTCCAACCATTGCCCACACCCCCGACCACGTTCTCCTCGGGTATGCGCGCTTCCTCGATGAACAGCTCGTTGAACTCCGCCTCCCCGGTGATCTGTCGTAGGGGACGGACTTGCACCGCGGCCTGATCCATGTCCATCAAGAAGTAGGTCAAACCCTTGTGCTTGGCGGCATCCGAGTCGCTGCGGGCCACGAGCATGCACCACTTCGAATACTGGGCGCCGCTGGTCCACACCTTCTGCCCGGTGATCACCCACTCCTCGCCCTGCTTGACCGCGCGTGTCTTCAACGACGCGAGATCCGAGCCCGCGTCGGGCTCGGAGAACCCTTGACACCAGATCTCCTCGCCGGAGAGGATCGGCGCCAGGTAGCGCTCCTTCTGGGCATCGGTGCCCCACACCATCAGGGTCGGGCCACCCAAGAGCAGGCCCAACACATTGGCCGGCAAAGGCACGCGAGCGCGACCCAGCTCCTCGAAATAGATCGCCGACTCGCTCAAGGACGCGCCCCTCCCGCCATACTCGACCGGCCAAGCCGGAGCCGCCCAGCCCGCGTCATACAAGCGCCGCTGCCAGTCCCGGCGCCACCCGTAGTGGGCGTCTTCGCCACCCTCGGTCGGCTCCGGTGGAGGCTCGTTGTCCGCTAGCCAGGCGCGCAATTCGTCGCGAAACGCGCTCTCGTGCGCGCTAAACGTCAGATCCATGCACGTTCCTGCTGTGCACGACCAGCTCGTCAACCTCCAAGCGACCGACTTTCAACTCGCCTACGTCGAGACGCCCGACGGCGGCACGCTTGATCGCCAGGCGGCGAATCGCAAGCGCCCCGATCGCCAATGCGCCGATCGCGAACGCGCCGATCGCGAACGAGCCAAGCGATACAGCCCCCAACGCGAGCGTCGCGCGACGGCGCGCCTTGCGAGTCTTGCGGTTGGCTCTTCTGAGCTTGCGGAGCATCCGCGCAAAACGCACGACAACGAGAGCCGCCGCGACCGCTTTCCGCCGTGCCGGGTGAGCGGGCTTCCGATTCGCGCGGCGGCGTCCTCGCTGCTGTTGTCTTGCCAACTTGCTCATCGCTGCCCATCAGGCTAGCGCGTGCTCCAAACCTCACCCACGCCTTCAAAGCCGAGCGCCCGCTTGGTCGCTTCGGTCAGGTCGAATTCGCGGCCCGCGACATAGGGCCCGCGGTCGACCACGGGCACGCTCACTTCACGCCTGCCGTAGCGCAACCTCACGAGCGTGCCGCAGGGAAGCGTCTTATTAGCGACCCCCATCGTGGAGCTCGTGAGCTCCCCGCCACAGGCGAGGCCGCCACCGCCTCCGTACCAGGACGCTCCAGCGAGCCGGTAGGAGCGTAGATGCCCGAGGTAGCGCTTGACGCCGCGGTCGCGAGCATCGCCGGCGAACACGATCCTGACTCGCTCGCTGAGCAGTCGATGCGGCCGGTAGCGCAGTACGAAGCGTCCCTTGGCTCCGGTCACTGTATGGGCAAGGACGCGCCAGCCGTGGCGGCCAAGTCGCTGCAGCTCGACATCGCGACTGGAAAGCGTCGAGCGCGATGCGCCGGGGAGCGTCGAGCTGGAGGCGCCGGCCGTCGAGCTAGAGGCGCCGGCTGGTGTCGGACGCAACGTACCGGCGACCGTAGCCGTGGTGCCGTCAAGTACGTCCAGGTCGATCCTGCGAAGCCGCAGCTTGACTCGCACGAGTGGAACCCGCGCGAGTGGAACAGACAAAGGCGCGGGATCGATCAGCTGGGCAACCGGTTCGGTGACCGGTGTTGCGGGAATTCCCGCAAGCATGGGAAGCAAAGAGTCCTCCTGGGTAGCCGCCTACGGGGTTAGCTGTCGGGCTCACGTCCGCCGGTCGCACGCGTCCATACGTGCGCCAGTCGGGCGTTACAGCCGCGCCTGTGGCGGCCGATTCGCCCCATCCGGGCCCTCTCCTTGAGCCCGGCAGTGGGTCCCCCGCTCGCCTCCATCCACGGAGACGACTCGGCAGAGATCAATCAGTCAGGAAGACGCTAGTTGACGCCTCTGTGCGCAAAGTGTGATCGTGCGCACACATCCTCAATCCTCATCAACGATGCCTATTGCGTACAAATCCGCAAGTTGTCGCTGGCCCGCGCGCGTGGAAATGCAGTTGAAGTAGCGAGCTACTCCTCATCCGCGCGCGGCGAGGAGCCGAGTCGGTTGAGCAACATCGCCTCGGCCATGCGCAGCAGGCCGATCGTGGTGTGCGGGCGCGCTTCGCTTGAGCGCACCGATACGTCGGAGCCGTGAGGGCCGAGCACCTCGACGATCGTGCACACATTGCCGATCTCGCAGTCGTCGCCGTAGCGACCTTCGAGCGCCTCCATCTGCGCCGCCACCACCTGCCCGATCTTCGATTGGTCGAATGTCATGTCCTCGCCTCCTGAGGGGTTGGTTTGGTCCCAGCACGCTGCGTTTGACTCCCCCATAACTACGACTACAGCAAATCACAGAGACGGCGATCCCCATCGCCGAATAGCATCCAGTCGCGATGGCACTCGATCCTCCCTTCTCCAACTACGAGCACGAGATCTACGCCGCCTCGATGCTTGCCGGGCGCAAGCCATCGCGGCCAGTGGACTGGCGTGAACTGGAGCGCGACGCCTACGCGATGCTCTCGCGCGGACCGCGGGGCTACATCCAAGGCGGCGCCGGGCGCGGACACACGATAAGAGCCAACCGCGAAGCGTTCGACGAGTGGCGGATCGTGCCGCGCATGTTGCGCGACGTGTCAGAGCGAACCTTGGAGCGCACGGTGCTCGGCACCAAGATGCCCGCGCCGGTCCTGATGGCGCCGATCGGGGTGCAAACGGTGGCCCACCCGGACGGCGAGCTGGCGAGCGCACGCGCATGCGCCCACGTGGGGGTTGCCGCTGATCGCGAGCACCGCCGCTTCGCACACGATCGAGCAGATCGCCGAGGCCGCAGGAGAGCAATCCTGCTGGTACCAGCTCTACTGGCCGCGCGACCGCGAGCTGGCGCGCAGCTTCATCTCGCGGGCGGAGAAGTCGGGCTATGAGGCGATCGTGGTGACGCTCGACACGTGGCTGCTCGGCTGGCGCCCAGCCGACCTCACCGACGGCTTCCTGCCCTTCCTGCGCGGCGAGGGCAACGCCAGCTACCTGCAGACCCCGTGCTTCCGCGCCGCGCTACCAAAGCCGCCGGAGGAGGACCTGCCCACCGCCGTGGCCTACTGGGCGTGGCAGTTCTCAAACCCATCCGTCACGTGGGCCGATCTGGCGTTCCTGCGCGAGTGCACGAAGCTGCCGATCGTCTTGAAGGGCATCCAGAGCGCCGAGGATGCCTCGCTCGCGGTGGAGCACGGGATCGAGGGGATCATCGTCTCCAACCACGGTGGTCGTCAGGTGGACGGGGCGATCGGCTCCCTGCAGGCGCTGCCGAGCGTGGTCAAGGCGGTCGGCGAGCGCTGCGAGGTGCTGTTCGACAGCGGCATCCGCTCGGGCTCGGACGCTTTGAAGGCGCTCGCCCTCGGCGCGCGCGCAGTGTGCCTTGGTCGCCCTTACGTGTGGGGCCTGGCGCTCGGGGGCGAACAAGGCGTGATCGACGTGCTGCGGGCTTTCCTGGCCGAGCTCGATCTCAACATGGCCCTGTCCGGGCACGCGAGCATCGACGAGGTCGGCCCGCACACGCTTGTCACACCGTTGCGGTGCGAGGATCAGCGTTGACGATCGACACCAGACCCGCGACAATCGAAGCCGATGTCAAACCCTGATCGACTGACCGGCCTGGACTCGGCCTTCCTACACCTGGAGGACCACGGCACCGCGCACATGCACGTGGCTTCGGTGATGGTCTTCGAGGGAAAGGCCCCCACTTACGACGAGCTAGTCGAGCACATCCTCTCGCGCCTGCACCTCGTGCCGCGCTACCGCCAGCGCCTGGCCTTCGTCCCGCTCGACCAAGGTAGGCCGGTGTGGACCGACGATCCTCACTTCAACCCGCGCTACCACATCCGCCACACCGGACTCTCCGCGTCCCGAAGACGAGACCGAGCTCAAGCAGCTGGCGGGTCGCATCATCTCCCAGCGCCTGGACCGCTCCAAGCCGTTGTGGGAGATGTGGCTGGTGGCGCACATGGCGGGCGAGCGCTTCGCGGTGATCGCCAAGACCCATCACGCCCTCGTCGACGGGATCTCCGGCGTTGACATCACCACAGTGCTGTTCGACGCCTCGCCCGAGCCGGCCGGCACACCACGCCCCCCCGTGCCGTGGATTGCGCGCCCCCTGCCCGGCTCGGCCAAGCTACTGGCCGACGCGTTGGTCGAGCGCTCCACAGCGCCGGCGGAGATGGCGCGCGGCGCGCGCGCGGTCATGCGCCGACCCCGGCGTGCTTTCGAGCGCGTCAAGGACGCGCTGGTGGGGGTGGGCGCGACCACGTTGGCCGGTATCAACGCGCCGGCACCGCCGAGCCCGCTCAACGTGGACATCGGCTCACACCGGCGCTACACCTGGGTGGACGCGGACCTGGCCCAGTTCAAGGCAATCAAGGATTCGCTCGGGGGCACGCTCAACGACGTCGTCCTGGCGGCGGTAAGCCTGACGCTCGGACGCCACCTGCGCACCCAAGGCTTCGACACGGAGGGCCTCGTCCTAAAGGCGATGGTGCCCGTATCGATACGTGCCGACGTCGAGCGCGGCGCCCTCGGCAACAAGGTGGCAGCGATGTGGGCGCCGCTGCCAGTCGGCGTGGTGGACCCGGTCGAGTGCCTTGCCGCGGTGCGCTTAGAGATGGACGGCCTCAAGCACTCCGGCCAAGCTGTCGGTGCCGAGGTTTTGACCAACCTCGCGGGCTTCGCCCCGCCGACGATCCTCAGCCAGGCAGCGCGTCTGCAGGCGCGCCAGCGGTTCTTCAACCTGGTTGTGACGAACGTGCCCGGCCCCCAATTTCCGCTGTATCTGCTCGGACGTCGCCTGAAGGCGCTCTACCCGGTCGTTCCGCTGGCCCACCGCCAGGCGCTCGGAATCGCGGTCATGAGCTACGACGGGCAGCTTGGCTTCGGCCTGATCGCCGACTACGACGCCCTCCCCGAGCTCGAGACGCTGGCGCGCGAGCTGGAACGCTCGATCGCGGCTTTGACCAAGGCGGCCGGCGTTGCGAAGCCCGCCGGCGCGGCTAAGCGCAAGCGCGCAAGCCGTCCGCGAACGGTGGCAGCCCACTAGTGGCGCCCAGCGCGGCTGCGTGAGGACCGGCGTGCGCCTGGCCCTCTGTCAGATGAATGCCACCGTCGGCGACCTGTCCGGAAACGCTCAACGCATCCTGGAGGGCATCGAGGCCGCCAAGCAAGCCGGCGCCGAGCTGGTCCTGTTCCCCGAGCTGGCGCTCACCGGCTACCCGCCCGAGGACCTGCTTCTGCGCGAGCACTTCCTGCAGGACACGGGCGCCCAGCTACAGCGGCTGGCCGCGGCCGCCGAGGGGATCGTGGCGATCGTCGGCTTTCCCGAGCGCATTCCGGACGCCGTGCGAAGTCCCGAGCCCGGGTCGCCGGGGCCGATCGCAACCGTCCTCTACAACGCCGCCGCCGTGCTCGCGGGCGGCGCCGTCTCGCAGGTCTACCGCAAGGTTCACCTGCCAAATTACGGCGTGTTCGACGAGCAGCGCTACTTCAAGTCCGGCGACCCCGGCGGCACGGTGATCGAGCTTGCCGGCCTTGGAGTCGGAATTGGACAACAGGAAGGCTCAGAACTGGAGATCGAGGTTGATCGGCGGATCGGGGTGACGGTGTGCGAGGACCTGTGGGCGGCCGGAGCACCCGCCACTTCGGAGGCAAGCGCCGGAGCGACGCTGATCGTCAACATCTCCGCTTCGCCCTATCACGCCGGCAAGGGCCTGGAGCGCGAGCGCCTGTTCGGCGAGCGCGCCCGCGAAACGGGCGCACATGTGGCTTTCTGCGCGATGGTTGGCGGCCAGGACGAGCTCGTCTTCGATGGGCACTCCTTCGTGCTCGACCCTCGCGGCGAGACGATCGCCCGCGGCACCCAGTTCAAGGAGGACCTTGTTGTCTGTGATGTCGATGTATCTCTGGAGGGTGCCTTGCGCGCGCGTACGCGCGCGCGCGTAGGGCACCCCTTGGCGCATACAACACAACTCAGCCCCTCCCCCCCTCCAAGCGACCCGATCGCCTCGCGAGAGCAGGAGGTCTACGAGGCGCTGCTGCTCGGCTTGCACGATTACGTCGAGAAGAACGGCTTCGGCTCGGTCGTGCTTGGGCTCTCCGGCGGGATCGACTCGGCACTCGTCGCCTGCCTGGCGGTCGACGCGCTCGGGGCCGAGCGTGTGAACGTCGCGGTCATGCCTTCCCCCTACTCCTCGAGTGCCACTCAACAGGACGCTCGCGCATTGGCCCAGGCGTTGGGCGTCAAAGCGCACGAGCTGCCAATCCAAGCCGCCATGGATGCGTATACGCAGACCTTGGCGGCGGACTTCGCCGGCGCTGCTCCAGACCTGACCGAGGAGAACCTACAAGCGCGTATCCGGGGCAACCTCTTGATGGCGCTCTCCAACAAGTTTGGCTGGCTTGTGCTCGCGACCGGCAACAAGTCGGAGATGTCGGTCGGCTACACCACCTTGTACGGCGACTTGGCCGGCGGCTTTGCGGTCATCAAGGATGTGCCAAAGACGCTGGTATACCGGCTCGCGCGCTGGCGCAACTCGCCCGATGCCCTATCGAGCGACCCGAGCGAGGCGGCCGTGAACGTGCGTGCGAGGGCGCCGATTCCCGACTCGATCATCGACCGTGCCCCCTCCGCCGAGCTGCGCACCGACCAGACCGACCAGGATTCGCTGCCCGCCTATGAGGTGCTCGACAAGATCCTGCACGGCTATATCGAGCTCGATCGCAGCCGCGAGCAGTTGATCGCCGAAGGGCTGCCCGCGCCGGATGTGGAGCGCGCCACTCGCCTGGTGGATCTGGCTGAGTACAAGCGCCGCCAGGCACCTCCGGGCATCAAGATCACCGAGCGCGCTTTCGGGCGCGACCGACGTATGCCGATCACCAATGCATACAGGGGCTGAGCGGCGAGAGCGCCGCTAGTCTGCCTCGCGTGAGCCAACGACGTACCTCCCCCCACCCATTGCCGAAAGTGCCGCTGGGACGAGCGCTCGCGCGCGCTGTGCTGCCCGGCTGTGCGCTCGCTCTGTGCGCGCTGGTGCTGTCTTGCTGTGGCGCGAATACGCTCCAAGATCAGCCGATCGGAGCGTCGTCGCTTGAGAGCGTCATGGTCAAAAGCCACTTTCCTGTGTACTGGCTCGGGCTCGACTTCCAAAGCATGCAGATCACGAGCGTGTCGATCGATCCCAGCGAAGCGGTCACGATCCACTACGGCGACTGTGACTTGGGCGGTCAGTACACGTGCGTCACGCCTGTCACGATCGTCAGCTCGCCCGACAACAGCTTCGTTCCCGGCGCGACACCCGCCACGCGGACCGCCTCACTGCGAAGCGCCGTCGTCAATCTCGCCCAGGGCGGCGCCACGCTGGCGATCCCTACCGGGCCGGTGGTGGTGAACGTGTACGCCCGCAATCCCGTGCTCGCCCGCCAGGCGGCCGGCACGATGACGCCTTTCAACGAAGTCGGCCTGCCCCAAGCGCCGCTGCCGGTAGCTCTGCCCGACACCGGCTTCGATCGCGTCCCTTTGCCCGGTCAAGTGCCGGCCGGAGTGAGTGTGCCCAGACAGCACGGCGGCTGAATCAGACGCGCAGCGGGCGGACCGCGATCGTCATCCGCGTCAGCGCGCACAAGCGACCGCTGTCATCGCTGAAGGACACGTCCCACAGCCACGTGGTGCGCCCACGGTGCAAGCGCTTGGCGTGAGCATGCACGGCGCCTTCTGTGATCGGGCGCAAAAAGCTTGTGCTGTTGGACATACCCATCGCCACATCGCCGTCCTCCAGCACCGTCATGCCGGTCGCAAGCGAGGCGATCGACTCGGCCACCGACGCATACAGGCCCCCGTGCACGAGCCCGGCCGGCTGCTTGTGCTCGTCGCGGACGACGACCCGCGCGCGCACCTCCTCCGCCGAGCACTCCAACAGCTCGAGTCCATACAAGCGGTCAAAGCCATGCAGGTACTCGTTGATCTGCGCGACAGGTGGGATGGGCATCGGGCGGCCACGATAGCCTACGAGCCCCGTCGTGAGCACAAACGCAGCGACGGGCATCTGAGATGAGCCAGCTCGACCGACTGCCACCCGACCAGCGCGCCGTGCTTTCGCTCGTGCTCGACCGTGGCCGCAGCTACGCCGAGGTCGCGGAGATGCTGGGTCTCCCCGAGAGCGCCGTGCGCGATCGGGCGCACGCCGCACTCGACGCGCTTGCTGCGGAAGCGGGCCGCCCACGCACGGAACGCGCGTCCACAGCAACCGGACGTGCGGAGGCTGTACCTGCGGGAAGCCCGACGACGGAGCGTGCAGCGGGTCCACGCGCGGAGGACGTGCTCAGGACATCCGCGGGTCGGGAGCGCCCCGGCGGGCCCGGAGCCCCTCGCCGCCCGCCGACCGGCTCTCGCCGCGCCGGAGCGATCCTGCTGGGGGCGATCGCCGTGGTGGTGATCGTGGTCATCGTCCTGGTCTCCACAGGCGGTGGCAACAAAGGCGCCAGCACCACCGGCACAGGTACGGGCACAACCTCCTCCAACACGACCTCCTCGACGAGCACAAGCTCCGCCAAGCCGAAGCTCAACAAGACGATCTCGCTCAGCTCGCCCGACCCCGAACTGAAAGCGTCCGGAACGGCCTATGTGCTCTCCGAGGGGGGCCGCAGCGCCTTCTACATCGCCGCCCAAGGCCTGCCCGAATCCAAAGGGTTCTTCTACGCGGTGTGGCTCTACAACTCGACATCCAGCTCGACGCCTTTGGGACGCGCCTCCGACGTGGGCTCTGACGGAAAGATGCAGGGCGGCAACCCCCTGCCATCGAACGCCAGCCTGTACCACCAGCTGGTCGTGACGCGTGAGACGAGCACACACCCAGCCCATCCCGGGCCAATCGTGCTGCAAGGCACTTTCGCGCTTCACTGATCTGGCACGCGCCCCGACCGCGGCTCGGCCACCAACCGCTATCCGTGCGCCTAGGCCCGCGGCGACACTGCTCAGGCCAAAACCAGCTTGCCCGGGTTCATGATTCCCGCCGGATCAAAGTCGGCCTTCAGGGCGAGTAGGGCACGAACTCCCTCCACCCCTACCTCCCGCTCCATCCAAGGCGCGTGATCGCGACCGACCGCGTGGTGATGGGTGATCGTGCCGCCCCACTCCACGATCGCGTCGCTGGCGGCCCGCTTGACCGCGCGCCACTGCTCGATCTCCTCGCCCTCGGACTGGGCCGCCAGGAAAGTGAAGTAGAGCGAGGCGCCGGTCTCATACAGGTGCGAGACGTGACACATGACCAGTCCCGGTGTGCCCGCCACGCGCAGAGCCTGCTCAATCGCCCCACCTACGTGCGCGTGTAGGGCCACCACGTTCGCCCAGCTGGTGGCGGTCTCGAGCGTCTCGACCATCACGCCTTGGGTAAGCAACTCGTCGCGCAGATACGGGGCCGCAAAACGCGAGGCAAGCCAAGCCCGGCCGGGCGAGCGGCCCACGCGCACACCGCCTTCGCGACGCACGATCCGGTTCGCTCGTGCGCGCCGGGCGCCCACCTCCTCGGGATCGCCCTCGAAACCAAGGATCGCAAGACAACCTTCGCCGCGCCCGCGAGCCCCCAGATAGGCTCGTCCGATCTGACCCTTGACGCCGCCAGAGCCGGCCAAGGCAAGCGACATGCGCGTCTCCTGCAGGTCGGAGAGTCGGGCCACATCGGGGGCGCAATGGCTTTGGGAGAGCCCCCGAAAGGCCTCCACGCCCGCCTCGAAGCTCTCGAAGAAGACGCCTTCGTAGATGCGTTCCTCCGGAGTGTGGCGCACACGCAGGGAGAGCTCATCGATCACCCCAAGCACGCCCTCCGAGCCGACCGCCAGTTCACGCAGCGAAGGCCCCGCCGCGCTCGCGGGCAGGGCCGCCAAGTCGAGCTCGCCGGCCGGGGCCGTCATGCGCAGACCGAGAATCATGCGCTCGAAGCGACCGTAGCCCGTCGAAGCCTGACCGGCTGACCGGGTGGCGGCACAGCCGCCAAGCGACACGTACTCAAAGGACTGAGGGAAGTGACCCAGTGTGAAGCCGCGCGCGCCAAGCCAAGCCTCGACCTCGCGAGCGCGAGCGCCGCCTTGCACGGTCAGGATTCCGGAGTGCTCGTCGAGGCGGACCACGTCGGCCAGACGACCCGTATCGAGGGCCACCACCGCCCGGTGCTCTCCGCGCAAAGGCTCGACTCCGCCGACGACGCTGGTTCCGCCCCCGAATGCGACCACCGCGAAGGACTCGCGCGCACACAGATCGAGCAAGGCACGCAACTGCTCGCGCGAGGACGGGTAGAGCACAGCATCGGGTGCTCCCTCCGGTGCGCCCGTGCGCAAACGCACCAGGTCGGGGTAACCCTTGCCGGCGGCGTGCCCAACGCGGTCGGCGTGGTCCACACGCACCCCGTCGGAGCCAACCACGCCCCGCAACCGCTCGACCATCGCCCGCGTAATCGCCGACTGCTCGATCCGCACGTGTTCCAAGGCCACCGGGGGTCTCGGCCGCGCCGCCACGCCGACGGTCTCACGCAGAAACTCCATGGCATGTCGCGGCAGGCCGGGCGGATGGGCGGGATCGCCCCAGCCCCACCAGCGCATCGGCGCGGGCGCAGCGAGACCCTTGCCGGACGTCGCCAAGCGTGCCTCGGCGGTTCCCATGAAGCGTGCCTCCGAAGCGGTCACTGGGCGGGCCCTCCGACGATCCGCTCCAATCCGTCCAATGCTTCCTCGATCGTGGAGGTGGCGGCTCGGCGCACCAGATGTCCACCGAGACGCGCGAGGAAGCCCTGCAAGCTCTGGCGCAGCTCGACCGTCACCTGGGTGACGCGCGCATCGTCCACGCTCGCCAAGCTGACCTCAGTCTCGGCGCTCTTGAGCACCTTGGCGAACGGGGTGTCCTCAACCTGTTGAGCCCACACGATTCGCTGCCCCGCCACGGCGTCCACGAGGAGGAAGTCGGCGCGCACGATTTTCCCTTTCTCGCTCATCAGGACCTCGGTGAACGCGTGTGGCTCAACCGCCTCGACCCGGCTCACGCGCGGCCACCAGCGCGGCAAGTGGTGGGGGTCGCCAAGCACTTCCCAGAGCTCCCGAGGCGAAGCATGGATTGCGCGCGTGCACCGAGCGGTGGGCATTACCTAAGCCTCATATGCGAGCAGAGCGTGAGCCTCATTGCCTAAGCCTCATAGGTGAGCAGAGCGTGGGCCTCATGGGGAGCCAACCGTTCGCGCCCACCCAGGAAGGCGAGCTCCACGAGAAAGCCGCAGCCCACTACGATCCCGCCCAAGCGCTCGACCAAGTCGCACAATGCGCGTGCAGTGCCCCCCGTCGCCAGCAGATCGTCGTGAACCAACACGCGTGTTCCCGGCTTGATCGCATCGCTGTGCAGCTCTAGGCTGCCCACGCCGTACTCCAGCTCGTACTCGGCGCTGACCGTCTCACAGGGCAACTTGCCCGGCTTGCGTGCCAAGGCAAAGCCGGCGCCGAGCGCAAGCGCCAAAGCTGGGCCCAGCAGAAAGCCGCGTGCCTCCGCGGCCAACACACATTCGGCGCCCAATGGGCGCGCATACTCGGCGAGCGCCTCTACCGCCTGCTCAAGCGCCGCGGCGTCGGCCATGAGCGGCGTTATGTCCTTGAACACGATCCCCGGCTTAGGGAAGTCAGGAATGTCGCGGATCAGCGCGCGTAGGTCGTCGGTCACGAGCATGAGCGCCGCGCAACGACCGTCTTAGCGGACGATCTTGCGCAAGTCGCGCACCAACAGCAAGTGCTTCAGGTGCGTAGTGACCGCCGCCAGATTCTCCAAAGCGTCGACCGCGTCCTTGCGCCGCTGCGGGTTGCGCGAGCGCAGGGCCGGGGCGAGAATCTGCTGCAGCAGACTGGCCTCGCGGTCAGCCGAGGAGCGGAACACCCGCAGGTTGCGTCCCCCCACCCCGTAGCGGGCCAGCTCTGAGACGGCACTGATGATCTCCCGCTCGGTCTCATCGAAATAGCGCACCCCGCCGCGCATCTCGCCCTTGACGACGCCGTACTCTTCGAGCTCGCGTACCAGCTTGTCCTCGGCGCCGGTCTCCTCTAGGACGTCTTGGAGCGAGTAGAGCCCGCCCTCCTGCTCGCGCACGCTGACGCTCGAATGCCAGGCGCGCTTGCCGCCCTCGCGTCCCGAACGCGGAACTTGCATCTCGCTGGCGCGCCCCGCCGCCAACTCTTGGCGGATCACGCGCAGGGGTAGAAACTCGTCGCGTTGCATGCGCAGGATCGTGCGCAAGCGCTGGACATCGCTCTGGGAGTAGAGCCTGTAGCCGCCAGGAGTGCGCCTAGGCGTGAGCAGCTTCTGGTCCTCCAAGTAGCGGATCTTGGAGATCGAAATGTCGGGAAACTCCTGTACCAGCGCCTTGCATACGGCGCCGATCGTCAAAGCCTTCTGGGGCGCGGATGCGGCGCCGGCGCCGTTAGGCGCGTCCACCTCGGGGATCTCTATCTGGGAGGAGGCCATCAGCGCGCGTGGTAGGTGAGCTTGTACTTGCCGATCTGCAGCTCATCACCCTCCTCAAGGCGATGAGAGTCGATTCGCGAGCGGTTCACGTAGGTGCCGTTCAGGGAGCCACAATCGTCCAGATACCAGTGGTCTCCTCTTGCGACCAGCAAGGCATGGTCGCGTGAGACGGTTACGTCGTCGAGGAACACGTCTGAGTCGGGGCGCCTACCGATCGTCATGCGCTCCCGATCCACAGGGAAGCTCTCGCCCGCCCGACCTCCCCCGGTACGAATCACCAGGGCGGGGCCGTGGGCCGTGACCTGCTCCATCTCGACCGGCACCAGCTCACCGTCCTCGTCAATACGGTAGGTCGCCGTTACCGGCTCGCCGGCGCTGCCCTCGCCTCGCGCCAAGAGCGCACCGCAACGCTGGCAGTAGTTGGCGCCCTCGTCATTGACGAAACCGCACTCGGGACAGTGCACCGCCATCGCAGGCCTTACAGCTCGTCGGTCGAGACTCCGCCCGCGCGGTTAGCGAGGATGTCCGATAGGCGCTTGACGTCATCGCCGGAGATCGCGGGCTCGCCGTCGCGGTGCTGCTCGCGCAAACGGCTCACCAGCTCGGCCCTGAGAATGTCGATCTTGCCGTGCAAGATGCGCCGTTTATAGGAGATCTCCATCTCCTCCTCGGTGAGCTGACGGATCACATCCTTCAGTTCACTATCGGTCATCGAGCCGAGGTCCGGGAACGTGTCCATCGCGGGCAATCTCCTCTTGCGCAAGGATGCAGGTCAAATAACTGCTTCTACTGCCGTCTGCCAGCCCGAGTATAGACCAAAAGGTGAAGTTGAGCTTGAGACTCTCAAAACCTAATCTGACCCGCACCCAGGTCATCGCGGCGGTCCTGATCGCCCTGATCGCGATCGGCGGCGGGATCGCGCGGGCCGGGGCGATCGGCACTAACACACACCTGTCCGCCGATGAGAACGGTTACGTCGGCAACACCAACCGGATCTTGGCCGACGAACGCTATGCCACCTTCAAGTGGCCGCCGGGCACTTCGGTGGCGTTCGCGATCGCCACGCGCCTCTCAGGCCACCATTCGCTGCGCCTGGCCACCCACGCCAAAGGCCCAGCCCAGTACACACAGCTTGCGATCGGGGTCGCGACACTGCTCTTGGTGGCGGTGTTGACCTGGCTCTTGGCCGGGCCGTGGGCGGCGGTGATCGCGACGGCCTTGGTCGCCTCCTATGAGCCTTTGATCGAGGCCACTCGCACATTCTTGAGCGAGCCTCTGGGCGCCTTCGTGCTGCTGGCGGCCGTCGGCGCGGCCGTCTTGGCGCAGCGACGCCTGGGAACCCGCCACGAGCTGTTGTGGCTGCTCGTCGCCGGCTTCGTCGGAGCCCTGGCCTGCCTCACCCGCAGCGACCTGGCCGTCGGCATGGGCTTCATCGCCCTGGCCTTGGCTTTGGTCGGGCGTCCCGGGTGGCGCACGGGCCTGTTGCGGGGCGCCGTGTATCTGGGCGCGTTGCTGCTCACGCTCTCGCCTTGGCTTGCATATGCCTCAGACAAGGAGGGAAGGTTCGTGCCTATCACGAACGCCGGGCCAGACGCATTTTTCATCGGCTCCTACCTACCCGGCAAAGGCCTGCTCGTGCCCACCGAGGAGCAGTTGGCCCCCGAAGTCTGCCGCCACTTCCCCCAGGACTGTGGGCGCTACTGGCAGCAAAGCTCCGCACCCGTGTTCCGCTTGATCGAAGCACGCCATCCCGGCATGTCCGAGAACGATGCGGTCAACAAGGAAAACGTGGCCAACATCGAAAAGTACGCGCTCGGCAAACCGGCGGCTTTCGCGGCGATGCTGTGGGGCAAGTACTGGAAGATGTGGGACAACGTGTGGAGCGGCGGCAACGGCACCTACCATCCGGACACGAGCCAAACCCAGCACATGATCTACCTGTTGGTGGCCTGGATCGGCTTGTTGGCGGGCCTGATCTTGACGCGTCGTTTCATGTTGGTGGTGAGTGCCGGGGTCTTGATCAGCGTGGCGGGCCTGGCAACCCTGTTCAACGACCAGCCGCGCTACAACGTGAGCCTGATGGTTTTGCTCCTGTGCTCGGGCACGATCGGGGCGTGGTTGGCGGGCGAACGGCTGCTCGCTATGTGGCGCGCTCGCGAAGCTGAGCCCGTCCCGAGCGCATATACAGCGCACTAGCCCACAGGGCCAGCACCAGGCCGATGTACAGGAGCACTTCTGCCAGCCCGCCGAGCCCTGTCATCGCGAAGAACAGGGCCCCCATCAGCGGCGCCACCGAGATGCGCCCGGGCCAGTTGATGCGCAGCTCGACGCCTCGCTTCAGTCCGTAGCGGCCAAGTGCCACCATCGCCAGCTCGCGCGCGACGAGCACCGCCAAGGCCCAACGAGGCAACAAATCGAAGCGCCAGCACACCACGACCCCACTGACGACCAACAGGCGATCGGTGACCGGGTCCATAAGGGCGCCGAGGCGGCTGTATTGGCGCGTGACGCGCGCCGCGATCCCGTCCGCATAGTCGCCCCACCCGATCACCGCAAACAGAATCGCCGCGAGCGCGTCCACGCCATCGTCGCTTGAAAGAGCCACCACCAGGAACACGGGGATCAACAGGAGCCTGGCAAAACCGATCATGTTGGGGACCGTCCACGGCCGTAGCGGCTCCCCGGCCAAGGTCTGCGGCGGAGGCGGCCCGGAGCGGTCGAGGCCGACGAGGCGCCGGAGTGTTAGTTGTCCGCCTGAGGGGTGCCCTACGCGCGCGCGCGTACGCGGGGGGTGTTCCGCCGAGGAGGACTTCAAGGGGCGCTTTGGCACAGCTCGTCCAAAGCACGCAGAAGAGCCTCCGGCTCCCCCCCCAAAGGCAGACCGGGGCCCTCCTGGCGCCCGCGCCGCAACTGCACCTCGGCCTCGCCGGACTCCAGGCTACGCCGCCCGACCGTCAAACGCACCGGACAGCCCAGCAGCTCGGCGTCGGCGAACTTCTCACCGGTGCCCGCTTCGCGGTCGTCGTAGAGGACCTCCACCCCACCCTGTAGGAGGGTCTCGTACAGGCTCTCGGCCGCGTCGCGCTCGGGCGTGCCGGGCTTGCCGAGCGCCACCAGGTGCACCGCAAAGGGCGCCAGCGCTTTGGGCCATGAGATGCCGTGATCGTCGGCGAACTGCTCCACTGCCGCTGCCACGATCCGCGCCGGCCCGATCCCATAGGAGCCCATCCAGATCGGCAGCGCATCGCCTTTCTCGTCGAGGTAGGTGGCGCCAAGCGGCTCGGAGTAGCGGGTGCCGAGCTTGAAGATGTTGCCGATCTCGATCGCCGGCACCACAGTCAAGGCTTCGCCGCCGCGCACATATCCTCCATCGGCTGTCCGCTCCACCTCGGAGCTGACTCGGGCAACCTCGACGTTGGCCGCATAGCCCTCGCCCAGAACCACCTCATCCTCGCCGGCTGGACAGGGCGCCATGTACTCGTGCGCGCCGTGGCCGCCCATCACGCCCACATCCGACTCCACTCGATAGAAGCGCAAGCCGGTACGTCCCATGATGCGGTCATAGGCGCCCACGTGCAAGGCATAGCGCTCCTCCAAGCCCGCCTGGTCGCGATCGAAGCTGTAGGAGTCCTTCATCACGAACTCTCTCGTCCTCAGCACGCCCGCGCGCGGGCGTGCCTCGTCTCGCTCCTTCACCTGAAAATGGTACAGGATCAGCGGCAGATCCCTGTATGAGTTGATCGTCTGCGCGGCATGGAAGGTCACCGCCTCCTCATGCGTCAGGGCGAGCACAAGCTCCGAGCCCTTGCGATCCTGCAGCTTGAACAGCTCATCGATCCCGAGCCGCCCCGTCTTTCGCCACAGCTCGGCCGGCTGTAGCACCGGCATCAGCATCTCGTGCCCGCCGATCGCGTCGATCTCCTCGCGGACGATCTGTACGACGCGCTGGTGGACCTTCCAGCCGGCGGGCAGCCAAGTCCAAATGCCGGTGCCCATCTGCCTGACCAGGCCGGCCCTGACCATCAGCTTGTGCGAGATCGCCTCCGCGTCGGCGGGAGCTTGCTTCTCGGTGGGCAGCAGGTACTCGGTCAGTCGGGGCATGGCGTGCCGGACATCCTATGCTGCGTTGCGAACAACCGTCCACGACAAAGGAGCCCCGATGGCCTACTCCGTACCGCCGCTTCCCTACGCGTATGACGCGCTGGAGCCCCACATCGACAAGCTGACGATGGAAATCCATCACGACAAGCACCACCAGGCCTACGTGGACAAGGTCAACGCCGCGCTGGAGGGCACGCCTCTGGCGGACACCTCGATCGAGGACGTGCTCAAGGACCTCTCACAGGTGCCCGAGGCCAAGCGCACAGCAGTGCGCAACAACGGCGGCGGCCACTACAACCACTCGCTCTTCTGGGAGTCCATGTCGGCCGACGGCGGCGGCGAGCCCGAGGGCGCCCTGGCCGAGGCGATCGCCTCTACCTTTGGTTCCTTCTCAGATTTCCAGGCCAAGCTGAAGGAAACCGGCGTCAACCAGTTCGGCTCGGGTTGGTCTTGGCTCGTGCACGACGGCTCAGGCCTTGCCGTCGTAGGCACGCCCAATCAAGACAACCCGATCTCGGCCGGTTCAACACCGCTGTTGGGCGTAGACGTGTGGGAGCACGCGTACTACTTGAAGTATCAGAACAAGCGGCCCGACTACCTGGACGCTTGGTGGAACACGGTCGATTGGGCGAAGGTCTCAGAGCGCTTCAGCGCCGCCTCCTGACTCCTTCGTATCCCACGGGTGGGTCGGCCCCAGCGGTCGACCCGCTCACGGGCGGCCTCAGTTGCGGCTGAAACGGCGACCGGCGACCGGCGAGGCGGACTCGTCGAGAGTGACGGTGCTCACGCTTGAACCTGCCGGTTGCAGCATCGACTCGAGCACGGCGTCGGCCTCATTTTCCTGTTCGGCCGCGGCGGCCTCCAGGGCCGCCAGTTTCTCTGGCGTCATCGCTTCGGCGTCCTCGTTGGCTGCCAGCCACTCGCGCGCCTCAGCGGCCTTGCGTTCGTCGCGCTCGACGGTCTTGCCGGCGGCGTAGTAGCGGTCAATCTCCTTGAACAACTCGTCGACCAGTTCGTGCGTCGGCACCTTCTTGAGCGGCTCGCCCTTGGAGTAGATCATGCCCATGTCCTTGGCGCCGGTGATGCCGAAGTCGGCGTGGCGCGCCTCGCCGATGCCGTTGACCGCACAGCCCAAGACCGAAACCTCGATCGGGTCCTCATAGGCTTCAAGACGCTTCTCCACTTCGGCCACGACGGTGTCCATGTCGAACTGCAATCGCCCGCAGGTGGGGCAGGCAATCAGGACGGGACCCTTCTCGCGCAGCTTCAAGGCCTTGAGGATCTCCCAAGCGACCTTGACCTCTTCCTCGGCGTGGAAGGTGGATAGGGAGATTCTGATCGTGTCGCCGATGCCGTCGGCCAAGAGGGTCCCCAAGCCAACGGCCGACTTCAAGGAACCCGACCACTTGGTGCCGGCCTCGGTGACGCCCAAGTGCAGTGGATAGGGGATCTTGGCCGCCAGCATCCGGTTGGAGGCGATCGTGTTGGGCACCGAGGTGGACTTCATCGAGACCTTGAAGTTCTCGAAGTCGAGGCGCTCCATCAGCTCGACGGTCTCAAGCGCCGCTGTGACCAACGCCTCGACCGGGTTGGCGTACTCCAGATCGCGCAGATGCTTGGGCAACGAGCCGCTGTTGACACCCACCCTGAGCGGCGTGCCGGTCTGCTTGGCGAGCGCGATCACCTCTGCCACCTTCTCGGGACCGCCGATGTTGCCGGGGTTCAAGCGCACACAGTGCGCGCCCGCTTCGATCGCCTTGAGGGCAAGCGTATGGTTGAAATGGATGTCGGCAATGATCGGAATCGGCGATTCCTTGACGATGTGCTTCAAAGCTTCCGCGTCGGGTTCGCGCGGCACCGCCACCCTCACGATGTCCGCGCCGGCGTCGGCCACTTTGCGGATCTGCTCCATCGTGGCCGCCAAGTTGGCGGTCTCGGTCTTGGTCATCGTCTGCACCGCCACGGGCGCTCCGCCGCCGATCGGGACGGAGCCGACGTGGATCTGACGTTCTGAGGCCATGCCCACATTGTATGGGCGCTCACGCCGGGACTCGTGAACGCGCGGGTCGCACCCGTCCCACCACCGGGTCGCCTTGCTCTCAGCGTGCGTAACCTGCAAGCCGATGGCGCCTTCCTCACAGCCCACGACGAAGGTCTATGCGACCGCACGTGGTCCTTTCGCCAAGCTCGCCTCGCCGCTTGCGTCGCGCGCGAGGGCGCGCCGTCACGAGTTGTTCTTCGCGCTCACGGGCGTGACCTGCGACGCACACATCCTCGATCTCGGCTGCGGCGCTTTGGGCCTGCGCGCGTTGGAGCCCGAGCTGGACATCACCGGCGTGGACCTGGTCGAGCGCCCAAGCTATCCGGGGCCGTTCGTGCGAGCCGACGCCACGGCGGGGCTGCCGTTCTCAGACGACGAGTTCGACCTCGTGTACTGCTCCAGCGTGATCGAGCACGTGCCGCCAGCCCAGCGCACCGCCTTCGCGGACGAGGCACGCCGTGTGGGTCGCGGCTGGTTCGTACAGACGCCCGCGCGCTCGTTTCCGATCGAGCCGCACGCACTGCTGCCGTTCGCCCACTGGCTGCCTCCGCGTTTGCGCCGCCCCTACTGGCGCTTGGGGGCCGCGGGGGCTTGGGAGGATATTTCGCTGCTGTCCCGCGGTGAGATGGAAGCGTTGTTCGGGCCGGCCTCACCGGAGCGATTCGGGCCCTTCGTCAAGAGTTGGGTGTGCGTACGCCGCTAATCGTTACATCCGTTAACGATCTCGCGATCGCGGAACTACAACTCAGCCCCCGAGCCGCCCGATGTCGTTGCTGAACCCGTTGATCACGAGGAACAAGAGCAAGGCAATCCCCACTGAGCTGAAGCGCCACATCGCCGCCAAGGAGACCCGTCGGCCGCGCACCTTCTCAGCCACGGCCCACAGCACGTGACCGCCGTCAAGCGGCAGGAACGGCAATAGGTTGAGGACGGCGAGGACAAGCGAGACGTAGCCGATCACCACAAGCGCGCGCCCCGCACCGGACGCGACGGCCTGCTCGGTCACCTGGCCGATACCCACGATGCTTGAGATCTGGTGGCGTTGCTTGGCGCTCGTGAAAGCCTTGGCCAAGCCGCTAAAGGTCTGGGTTGTCATCGCCCACATCTCTTTGGCCGAAGCCCCCGCGGCCCCCAGCACGCCGAACGACTTCGCGGTCGGTGGGGCGAAGCTGAAGCCGAGCAGCATTCGCTTGGCTTCAGCGTTGTAGCGCGGCACGATCGAGAGCTTCACGAGATGCCCGTCGCGACGCACCGTGACCGCGACGGGCGTGCTCCCGCGGCAGCCTTCGACGGCGGCGCCGGCGCAGCGGTGTGAGGAGATCGCCTCGATCGCGCCACCCACGCTTACGGGGCGTCCGTCGACCGCGACGATCCGGTCTCCTGGGTGCAAGGCTGTCGCAGCCGGCATCCCGTGCTCGACAGCCCCCACCACCGTGGTGGTCGGTTTCAAGGTCTGTATGCCTGGATTGATCCCTTCCAAGACAAGGGCCCCGTTCATGGAGCCCGCGAATAGCACGAGCCAGAACAGGGCGAAAGCGATAGCCAGGTTCACGCCGGGGCCCGCCAAGATCACCACTATGCGCTTCCAAGGCACTTGGGCGTAATAGGCGCGCTTGGCCACCTCGGGCGGCAGCGTTTCGATCTCCTCGGGATTCATGCCCGTGATCTTCACGTAGCCCCCCAAGGGCAAGGCGCCGATCATATATTCGGTCTCCCCTCGCTTAACACCCACGATCTTGGGCGGAAAGAACAAGGAGAAGCGCTCGACCCTCATGCCCACAGCCTTGGCCACCGCAAAGTGGCCCAGCTCGTGCAGGACGATCAGGGCCATGATCCCGAGAATCGTGATCAGCCAATCCATATGCTCAGTTTGGCAGGCTCAAGGCCTCCTCGGCGACGACTCGCGCTTCGCGGTCGGCCTCATACAAGGACTCAAAGGCCCTCACGGGAGAGCTGCCGAGCCCCTCGAGCGTGCGTTCGATCACCTCGGCGATGCCGAGGAAGGGTAGGCGCCCCGCAAGGAACGCGTGCACAGCAATCTCGTTGGCTGCATTGAGCACACACGGCGCGGTACCCCCCGTCTGGGCGGCTTCGCGCGCCAAGCGCAGGCAGGGGAAGGCGTCGAGATCTACCGGCTCGAAGGTGAGGGCGCCCACCTGGACCAGATCCAGCGGCCGCACGCCCGAATCCACGCTGGCGGCGCCGTGCAAGGCGTAGGAGATCGCGATGCGCATGTCCTTGGGCCCGATGTGGGCAAGCATCGCTCCGTCGAGCAGCTGAACCAAGCCGTGGATCAAGGACTGGGGATGAACCACAACGTCGATGCGCTCGTAGGGAAGGCCGAACAGATGGTGGGCCTCCATCAGCTCCAAGCCCTTGTTCATGAGCGTGGCAGAATCGATCGTGATCTTGCCGCCCATCGCCCAGGTGGGATGGGCGAGCGCCTCCTCGACGGTCACTGCCGACAGCTGCGAGGAGGAGCGGCCTCGAAACGGGCCGCCGCTGGCGGTGATCGTGAGACGCTCAACGGCGCCTGGCGGCTGACCTGAAAGCAGTTGATGGAGCGCGGTGTGCTCGGAATCGACGGGCACGATCTGGGCTCCGGTCGCTTCAGCGAGTGCCACCACCAGCTCGCCGCCGACTACCAGCGACTCCTTGTTAGCCAGGGCAAGATCGATGCCCTCGCCGAGTGTCGCCACCGTCGGGCCGAGTCCGGCCGAGCCCACCAGCGCGTTGAGCACAAGATCCGCGCCCGACTCCACGACAAGCCGAACCAGGCCCTCGGCGCCGGCCAACACCTCCCCCTCGGGCCAGGCAAGCGCCGCCTGCTCGGCCGCATCGGCGTCCGCCAACGCGATCCGCGCGAGCCCGTGGGCACGCGCCTGCGCGACCAGCGTCTCCCAGGAGCGCTCAGCGGAGAGGCCCACAAGCTCGAACTCCTCCTCGTCGCGGCTCAGGACGTCGAGAGCTTGGGTGCCGATCGAACCTGTGGAGCCGAGGATAAGGAGCCGCTTAGACATAGGCCAACCATATGTAGTAACCGACCACCGCGGTGAACAGGACCGCGTCGAGCCGGTCGAGTACGCCACCGTGCGCGCCCAAGAGGGTGCCGGTGTCCTTGGCGCCGGCCTGGCGCTTGACGAAGGACTCAAACAGATCGCCGATCGGCGCGAACACGGCCACACCCAAGCCCAGGACCAGCGCGTGGGAGCCAGGAAGCCAGTCTTGGTAGCGCCCGGCGAACCACACCCCGAGCACCGTGAAAGCCATCCCGATCACCAAGCCCTCGACCGTCTTGTTCGGCGATATGGACGGCGCCAAGGGACGTCGTCCGAACAGGCGCCCACCGAGGTAAGCACCGGTGTCGCCCAGGAAAGTGCCGACGAGCACATCGATCACGATGCCCTCTCCGTGTGGCAGTTCACGCAGGAGCACCGCGTGGGCCAAGCCAAACCCGATCCAGTAGATGCCCAGCAAGGTGAGTGCCATCCCGGCGACGCTGGGGCGACGCTGGAGCAAGGTCAAGGCGAACAGAACAGGCAAGGCCACGCTGGCCGCGAGCAGCACCTGGGCTTGACTTCCGTCGGAGGCAGCCACAAGCATTCCGGCCAGCACCAGGAAACCGGCCAAGCGGACCGGATGGACGCGCTCGTACATGGCATACAGCTTCGTGCATGCACAGGCATCCGAGCACGAACACGCCCGCCGCAAAAACGGCGCCTCCCGAGATCACAAGGAACAGGGCCAGCGCGATCAGGGGCAGGGCGACGAGGGCGCGTGCGCCGACGTCGGAGCGGCCAGAAGCGCTACCGGCCACCGAACCGCCGCCGTCGCTCTGAGAACTCGGCCAAGGATTCTTCGAGTGCCTCACGTGAGAAGTCGGGCCACAGCTCGTCGCGGAACACCAGCTCTGAGTAGGCCGACTGCCACAACAGATAGTTGGAGAGGCGCCGCTCCCCGCTGGTGCGAACGATCAGGTCAGGGTCGTGCATCTCGGGCGCGTAGAGCAGCTTGCGGAACTCTTCCTCGTCACCACCTTGGAACGCGCGCGCCGCGTCAACAATCTCGGCGCGCCCGCCGTAGTTGAAAGCCACGAACAATGTGATGCGAGTATTCGCGTCGGTTAAGCCCTCGGCCCAGGCCATGCGCTCCACCAGATCGAGGGCGACGCCTTCACGCCGTCCGATGAAGCGTATGCGCACTCCTTCGGCGTGCAGCTCGGGGGTTTCCTCGGAGATGCGCCTGGCGAACATCTCCATCAATCCCTGGACCTCCTCGGGGGGACGCGACCAGTTCTCGGTCGAGAAGGAGTACACGGTCAGCTCCTTGACGCCCAGCTCAGCGGCATCGCGCAGACGGGCCTTGACCGTGTCCGCGCCGGCGCTGTGACCGTCGTTGACGGGTAATCCGTGCGCCTGAGCCCAGCGCCCGTTGCCGTCGGTGATGATCGCCACGTAGCGCGCGCGGGCGGCGTCCTCGCCCGCGGCGCCTGACCAACTGCTCTGGACGGAGTCCCCCATCAGGTGCCGGTGCTCTCCGCCATCGCCCGCGGGCGGGGTGCGACGATCCGGAGCATCACACCTCGAGGATCTCCTCCTCCTTGGCCTTCAGGATGACGTCGAGGTCGCCAATGCGTCCGTCGGTCAGCTTCTGCAGCTCGACCTCGGCGCGGTGCTCGTCGTCGGAGCCGGTCTCGCCTTCGGCCTTCAGGTCGCGCAGGTGCTGCATCGTGTCACGACGTACGTTGCGGATCGCCACGCGTCCGTCCTCGGCCAGGTTGCGCACGACCTTGACCAGCTCCCGGCGCCGCTCCTCGGTCAGCTCGGGCACCGCCAAGCGGATCAGGTTGCCGTCATTGGAAGGGTTCAAACCGACGTCCGACTCGTTGATCGCCTTCTCGATGTTCTTGATCGAGGCCTTGTCATACGGCTGAACCGTGATCAGACGCGCCTCGGGCGCGGAGATCGTGGCAAGTTGGTTCAAAGGGGTCTGGGCGCCGTAGTAGTCGACCACGATCCGCTCCAACAGGGCCGGGCTGGCACGGCCGGTCCTCACCGTGGAGAACTCGTGTTGGGTGGACTCCAAGGACTTGGTCATCCGCTCTCGGGCATCCTCGAGCAGGCCGTCGATCATCTCAGCTGCCATCTTGACTCCTCTCGGTCGCGGTCATGTCCTCACCAAGGTCCCGACGCGGGCCCCGGCGATGATGCGCGCGATGTTGGCGGGATCGTCCATGTTGAAGACATTGATGGGCATACCGTTCTCCATGCACAGGGCAAGCGCCGTGGAATCCATGACGCGCAGGCGGCGCTCGAGCGCCTGCATGTGTGTGATCTCGGGCAGGAACTCCGCGGTGGGGTCCAGTGCGGGATCGGCGCTGTAGACCCCTTCGACCCCGTTCTTGGCCATCAGGATCATTTCTGCGTGGATCTCCGCGGCGCGCAAAGCAGCTGCGGTGTCCGTGGTAAAGAACGGGTTGCCGGTGCCGGCCGCGAAGATGACTACTCGTCCCTTCTCCAAGTGACGCATCGCACGGCGGCGGATGTAGGGCTCGGCCACCTCAGAGATGCCCAGAGCCGACTGCACGCGCGTGTTGGTGCCCGCCTTCTCCAAAGCATCCTGCAGAGGCAGCGCGTTGAGAACGGTGGCGAGCATCCCCATGTAATCCGCGGTCGAGCGGTCCATGCCCTCGGCGGCGCCCTTCATGCCCCTGAAGATATTGCCCGCTCCGACCACGATCGCGACCTCAACACCCTGGTCGCGCACCTCCGATACCTGACGCGCAACTGCCGCCACGCGATCTGGATCGGTGCCGTAATCCAGGGAGCCCATCAGGGCCTCGCCGGAGAGCTTGAGCAGGATACGTTTGAAGGTGGGCGCGCCCATCGAGGGGAGAGCCTATAGAGGTTTGGCTACTGGCCTACGGCAAAGCGCACGAAGCGGCGTATCACTACGTTCTCGCCGGTCTTGACGGTCAGCTCGTCGCGCAGCTGTTGCACGGTCTTGCCCTCGAACTTGGGGTTATGCATCTCCTGCTCGAGCAACACAATCGTGCGATACCACGAGTCGAGCTTGCCTTCGACGATCTTGGCGCGCACATTCTCCGGCTTCTCGGCGGCCTCTTGCTCGTAGATGCAACCCTCGGCCTCGCGCGCCTCCTCGGGCACATCCTCGCGTGAGACGTACTTGACGGTGGGCGTCGCGGCCACCTGCATGGCGACATCCCGGGCGAAGCCCACGAAGTCCTCGTTGGTGGCGACGAAGTCGGTGTTGCAATCGACCTCTATCAGGACCCCCACCTTGGCGCCGGCGTGGATGTATGCCTGGATCGTGCCCTCTGTGGCTGTGCGCTCACCAAGGTCTTGGATCTTCTTGCCCTGCTTCAGGCGCAGGATCTCGATCGCCTTCTCGACATCGTTCTCGCTCTCGGCGAGTGCCTTCTTGCAGTCCATCATGCCCGCGCCGGTGCGATCGCGCAGCGCCTTGACGTCCTTGGCCGAGATCTCGGTCGTACTCACGATGCGCTCGCCTCCTCTGCGGGTGTCTTCTCAGCGGATGCCTCGGCGCTGGTCGTCTCGGGGGTTGCCACGGGCTCAGGCGCCTCGGTCGGCACGTCGGGCGTCGGTGCCTGTCCCTGTGCCTCGGCTTGCGGCTCGGTAGAGGCTGTCTCCGGTTGTGTCTCACCCGCTGCTTGCGCCCCGGCTGCCGGTGCCTCGGCTTGCGCCTGGCCCGACGGGGCATCGGTCGGAGCCTCGACGGACGGCGTCTCAGCCGGAGCGGGTTGGGCCGGAGCCGCGGCTGGCTGTGCGGCAGCCTGGGCTTGCTGCTCGGCGGCAGCCGCGGCCTGCTGCTCGGCAGCTTCCTTGGCTTGCTTCTCCGCTGCCTCCTTGGCTTGCTTCTCCGCAGCTTCCTTGGCCACCTGTGCCTCGGCCTCGCGCTTGGCCTGGTCCTCAGCCTCGCGCTTGGCGCGCTCCTCGGCTTCGCGCTTGGCCTGCTCGGCTCTTTCGGCCCTGGCCTTCTCCTCCTCGGCACGGAACACGGCATGGCCTTGGGCCACAACGTCGCCGATCGCTTTGGTTATCAGCGCGCACGAGCGCATCGCGTCGTCATTGCCGGGCACCACGTAGTCGATCCCGTCGGGATCGCAGTTGGTGTCCACCAGCCCGATGATCGGGATGCGCAGACGCTGGGCTTCGCGTACCGCGATCGCCTCGGTCTTGATGTCGATCACAAACAGGGCATTAGGGGTGCGCTGCATGTTCTTGACCCCGCCCAAGTTGGCTCGCAGCTTGGCCAGGTCGGCCTGGGCGGCCATGCGCTCACGTGTCGGCAGCAGCGCCAATTGGCCCTCGGTCTCGTAGCGTTCGAGATCGTGCAGGCGCCTGATGCGCTGGTTGATCGTCTGGAAGTTGGTGAGCAAGCCACCGAGCCAGCGGTGGTTGACATAAGGCATGTCGGCTGCCTCGGCCACCTCCTTGATGGCGTCACGGGCTTGCTTCTTGGTGCCCACGAACAGCACGGTGCCGCCCCTGTGGGCGACTTGGGCGGCGAATTCCTGGGCCTGCTGCAGCAATGCAGCGGTCTTCAGCAGGTCGATGATGTAGATGCCGTTGCGCTCGCCATGAATGAAGCGGCGCATCTTCGGGTTCCAGCGGCGTGTCTGATGGCCGAAATGAACTCCGGCCTCCAGCAGGTCCGCGATTCCTACTTGGCTCACGGGTACTCCCTTAGTGTGGTCTTGATGGATCCGAGCGACTCGTCGCGGACCCGAGCGCTCCAGGCGTCTCGGGCAGGGCCGCGTTGCGTGCACGCACGGCGTCTTGGATTTGGTTACGAAGGCTCAGTCTATCGCTTGGCTTGCGCTTCGGCACGCGCCAAGGCATCCTGCAAGTCAGGCGGTAGCGGCGACTCCACTTCAACAGGAGCACCCGTAATCGGGTGCGGAAAGGCTAGGCGCGTGGCGTGTAGGAACTGGCGCTCCAAGCCCAACGTTCCAGCCGTTCCGTACTCGGGGTCGCCGCACACCGGATATCCGATCGCCTGCAAGTGCACACGAATCTGGTGGGTACGCCCCGTGTCCAAGCGCAAGCGCAACAAAGACACTTGACCCAAAGAGCGTTCGAGCGTGAAGTGGGTGCGCGCCTCGCGTGCGCCTGTGCCGCCGACGGCCATGCGCGTGCGAATGCGAGGATGGCGCCCGATCGGAGCCTCAATCGTGCCCGTGCGCGAGGGGGGGCGCCCTTCGACGAGCGCCACATATTCACGCTCGATCAGTCTT
Organism: uncultured Solirubrobacterales bacterium; assembly: GCA_963726465.1. Lineage (GTDB taxonomy): Bacteria > Actinomycetota > Thermoleophilia > Solirubrobacterales > Solirubrobacteraceae > Palsa-744. Next base: position 152,832 of record CAVSCQ010000023.1, on the reverse strand, counting down.
TCGCGCAAGGCGGCCTGGAGCAGGCGATGGGCTTCCTCGCTGCGAGCCACCACGAGCAGGCCCGAAGTGTCGCGGTCCAAGCGGTGCACGATCCCAGGCCGATCTGGATCGCCGCCGCCCGTGCCCCCCATGCCGGCACCGGCCAACAGTTGCGAGAGCGTGCCCTCGCGGTGGCCGCGAGCAGGGTGCACGACAAGGCCGGGCGGCTTGTCCACGACAAGCAGGTGCTCGTCCTGCCAGGCGATCTTCAGCTCATCGGCCATCGGAGGCATCCGTATCGCTGCGATGCGCCTCGATCACGAAGAACAGGAGCAATACGCCTAGCGTGATGCAGGCGTCGGCCAGGTTGAAGGGGGGCCAGCCGAGGGGCAACTTCACGAAGTCGGTGACCGACCCGGCCCTCAGCCGATCGAGGATGTTGCCGAAGGCGCCCCCGAGCAGCATCCCGGTCGGTAGCCAGATCAGTGGCTTGTCGAGATGACGTGCGAAGTAGACCACGAGGACCAGCAAAGCGGCACCCACCAGCAGGCTCACGACAATATGGCGTCCTGGCAGGAAACCGAACGCCACGCCTTGGTTGCGCGTGTTCACCAGCTGCAAGCCCGGCAGCACCGAGCGAGTTTCACCAGGAACGATCGATTTGCGCACAGCCGACTTGGAGAACTGGTCGAGCGCCACGACAACGGCGCACACCAAACCTGCCCACAGCCAGGCCAGCGCGACAGGCCGCTCAGAAGCGGGAGCGGACACGCGGTTCAACCGTGGATCAGGCTGACGATCAGGTTGCCCACGAGCGAGAGCACGATGATCGCCACGATCGGGCTGAAGTCAAACGAGCCAACCATCGGGATCACACGCCTGAAGATGCGCAGGTAGGGCTCGCACACGTCCCGCAAGAACGACAACACCGCGTCACTGGCACGCGAATAGGGCGGTCTGACCCCGAACGCGAACAGGAGCTGCACGACGATGTACAGCACGATCAGCAGCGTGTACACGTAGATGAGCGTCGACAGGTAGCCGGCGATTTCCGTGCGCGCGCTTGCGATCTGAAGAATCATCCGCCCAGTACCGCATCGAGGGCGTCGCTGAACGCCGTACGCACGCCCCCCCTCTCCAAAGCATTCAAACCCTTTGCCGTGGTCCCACCGGGAGAGGTGACCTCGCGTCGCACCGCCAAAGTGTCGTACTCGCGGCTACGCAGCAGCTCGGCTGTGCCGGCAAGCGTCTCGATCACGAGCGCCGAGGCTTGTGCGGGTGCGATCCCCCTGCGCACGCCCGCATCTACTTGGGCCTCGGCGATAAGAGCGATGTATGCGGGCGCGCACGACATCAAGCCCATCGCGACATCCACGAGCCCGTCGTCCAGGACGACGAGCGTGCCCAACTCGGCGAACAATTCCTGGACCTGTCGGCCCACGGTGTCGGCACGATTTAGCGTGGGCTCCCGGCCGGCGTCAGCCGCCTGCACGACGGCGCCCTTGCGCACCTCCACCGGCAGTGAGGGAAGGAAGCGGTAGACGGGCAGCCCCGGATAGGCGGCCTTCAAGGCCGCCAAAGGGGTCGCCGCCAGGATCGAGGCGACCGCCTTCGCATGCGGTGCCACCTCATGGGCGACCTGCTCGAGCTGGGCCGGCTTGTGACACAGCACTACCAAGTCGGCTTCCTGAGCGACAGCCGCACCGGAAGTCAAAGCCCGCCCGCCGCTCTCACTCGCCAGAGCCTGGGCTCGCTCGGCAAGCGGATCGAAGCAGAGCACCGGCCTACCCCAACCGCGCGCCAAGGCGCGGGCCATGTTGCCGCAACCGATCAAACCAACGTTCATGGGCGCTCCAGGCTACCGGCCATCGGGGCGAGAGGGTTCAGGACTGGTTGAAAAAACCCTTTTCGATCAACCGTGCGCGCTCCTCCGCGGAGATCTCGACGTTGCGGGGGGTCAACATGAAGACCTTGTCGGCGATCCTCTGCATACCGCCGTCAAGCGCATAGGTGAGACCGCTGGCGAAATCGATCAAGCGCTTGGACAGGTCGGTGTCGGCGCCCTGCAAGTTCAGGATCACCGGGATCGAGTCCTTGAACTTGTCGGCGATCTGTTGGGCGTCGTTGAAGGACTTGGGGATGACCAAGTGCACGCGTACGTCGCCGTTGCCCTTCCCCACCGAGCGCAAGGCCGTGGTCGTGGGACGCCCGCGGGGCTCGTCCTCGGGAAAGATCTCGTCGAACTCGTCGCGCCTACGTCTGGGGGAGAGCCGGCGTACGTTGGGACGCTCGCGATAACGGTCTGCGATCTCCTCCTCATGGGGAGGCTCGTCATAGTCGTCGTGGTAGTCCTCGGCCAAGCCGAAGTACACGAGCGCGCGGTGCCATGAATCGCGAAATGCCATCTCAAAGGGCGTTTTCGGTGAAAAGGGACGTTTCCCTGCTCATGCTAGTCATCCTCCATGCCGCCAACCGCAAGTCCAGGCACATAACGCATCCTTGAAATCGCTCATCCGCGCCGCAAACCGGTCATCAAGCGTACAACCGGGAGCCGACGCGCACGATCGTGGCGCCCTCTTGTACGGCCACCGCAAAGTCCTGGGTCGTGCCCATCGAGAGCTCCTCCAAACCATGGGTCCTGGCCAGCTCGCGCAGGTGCTGAAACCAAGGCCTGCTCTGCTCCGGGTCCTGCGCCCGCGGTGGCATCGTCATCAGGCCCGCTACCGGGACCGGTGAGCGCTCGATGAACTCCTCCAGGCGCTCCGGTGCGACGCCCGCCTTGGTGGGATCCTCGGCCAGGTTGACCTCGACCAGCACCTTTAGCTCCGGATTTGCCCGATCGACGTAGCGCGTCAAAGCCTCCAAGGCCGACTCGCTGTCCAATGAGTGGATGTAGCGCACGTGGGGCACGATCGTCTTTACGTGTTTGCTCTGCAAGCGGCCTATGAAATCCCATGTGAACAGGGCGCCGTGGACGGCCACCTTTTCTTGCAGGCCCTGGGCCCTATTCTCCCCCACCAGGCCGATCCCGGCGGCCGCCAGGACAGACAACTCTTCGCAGGGGATGTACTTGGTGGCAGCCAGGATCTCGACGTCCGCGGGGTTGCGCCCGGAGAGGGAGGCTGCGTGGGCCACCTCGGCCTTCACGGCCTCCAGGTTGGCCTTGACCCGCTCGAGCGAGAGTCCCTCGATCAGCTCAACCATGCCAAGCCCGCCTGGCGCCCAGCCGAGGCACCTTCGCGGCGATAGGAGAAATAGCGCTCGTCGCAGATCGTGCACGCCTCCACGTCCCTCACCTCTGCCACTCCGGCCGCCAAGAGCCGGTCGTGTGCGATGGCCCTCAGGTCGATCTTGCGGCCCACGCGATGGGCGCCCTCGAATGCGCCGTGCACCTCCTCGCCCACCTCGTAGCAACACACGCCCGCACAGGGCCCCACAATCGCCGTGATCCCTCCCCTGCCGCCCACCTCGCGCAGCGCCCTTACGCCCTCCTCCAAGATGCCGGCCGCCAAACCGCGCCAGCCTGCGTGCAGGGCCGCCACGGCGCCCTCGGCGCCGAGCACGACCGGGACGCAGTCGGCGGTCAAGACCATGGCTGCCACACCTTTGACCGCCACGGCATGACCGTCGGCCTCGAAGTCCGACTGGTGCTCGCTGTCGGAGCGAATCGCCTCGAGCGAATCGTTGGAGAGCACTCGGCAGACAACTGTCCCGTGCACTTGATAGCTGCGCGCAAGCCGCTCGACGCCAATTCGCACTCGCAAGCTTTCGCGTGACTGCAAGCCTTCCTCGGCGTGCTCGCCGCCCACGCTCGACAGGTTGCCGTGTGCGCGATCTGTAAAGAGGGCCTTGGCTCCGCCAGGCAGACTGAGGACCCTCATATGCGCGCTTCGAGCGCGGCCCTCAGCTCGCTCTCGCGTCCCGGGGCGATACGTTCTTCGAGCAGAAGCTTGTAGGACTCTTCTAGGCGTACCCCCACCTCCGGACCCTCTGGGACCCCGGCGGCGATCAGGTCGTCGCCGGTCACCTCCAAAGTCACGTGCCTGCGATCGTCGATCCACTCTTCGGCGAGGCGCTTGCCGTAGGAATCGGGGCCTTCGTCTACCTCGCAGACGCCACCCGCCAGCGCCAATGCCTCTACTGGAGCGCCGATCGTCAGCTCCAACAGATCGGACGTGGTGTCGCTGCGCGCCAGTCTCATGATCGCCACCGACGCGGTGACGGCGACGCCGAAGGCTTTATCGCCGACCCCGGCGGGGAGCGCCAAATCCTGCAAGAAGCCCCTTATCGCGGGCTCGGTGTTTTCGTTGTCGAGGTACTCGCACAGCTCGAGCAGTAGAGCGCCCGCAAGCGTGACCCCGACCGAGCCGTCTTGGGGTAGGAGCTGCATGGCAATGCGGGTCGCCTCCGGGTCAAAGCTCAAGCCCTGCTCCCAGGCTGTGAGGATTCCCATGCGATCGATCTCGGCCAAAGTCGCCACCGGATCGGGCTCTCTCATCGCCAGGCGCAACTCGGCGCCGAGCCTCTCGCCCGAGACCGTGTGCAAGACACCTGCCCGCAAGGCGTCCTCCGCCAGGGCGGCCGTGTACTCGTCGACGTGGAAACCGAAGGGCGCGAGGCGTATCGCATAGCGGGCAAGGCGCAGGATGCGCGTCGGATCGTCACGGAAGCTGTCGTCGTGCAACACCGCAAGACGACGTGACCCGAGATCCTCGATCGCCCCCTCCACTGCCCTGACCCGGCCTGCGCACTCGCCGGTCAGTCCGAGCGCGATCGCGTTGACGGTGAAGTCGCGCCGCTCCAAATCCTGCTCGGGCGCGCCCGGTGCCACATCGGGGAGCGCCCCGGGAGAGCTGTAGCTCTCCGCACGAATCGTTGCCAGGTCGATGTTCGCGACATCAGAGCGAACAGCGGCGGTTCCGAAGCGCTCGTGCAATGTCAGCTCGCCTTGAAGCTTCTCTGCCAGCTCGCGTGCGAGATCCTCTACGCGATCGCGCACGATCACGTCAAGCTCACGTGGAGTCCCACCGAGCAGGATGTCGCGCACCGCGCCGCCCACCAGCTCCACGCAGCCACCATGGCGCTCGGAAGCGTCGAGCAGCTCCTTTCCCCCCGGCAATCCCCTTACGTACTCGAGCATTTCCGCGCCGTAGCCGGCGGGCAAGCCGACGGCATCCTCCGATCGTTCCTCGGGATGCTCGTCGCTCATCGGTGTTCGCTCGTCCTCATGCCCACTGTGGTACTTGCTTTGCACCGGACTCGTATCGATCTCGCTCAGTCGAGACGAACCGGGATGCCGGCCGCTGCGATGTGACTCTTGGCCTCGGCCACGGTGTGACGGTTGTAATGAAAGATCGAAGCACACAACACAGCGTCGGCGCCAGCCCGCAACGCATCGACCAAGTGCTCGGGCTCTCCTGCGCCACCCGATGCGATCACGGGCACATCCACCGCCGCGCTCACGGCAGCCGTCAGGGGCAGGTCATAGCCGTCGCTGGTGCCGTCGCGATCCATGCTGGTCAACAGGATCTCCCCCGCTCCGCGCTCGGTCCCCTCGCGCGCCCACTCCACGGCATCGCGACCGGTGGGCGTGCGCCCGCCTGCAACGTATGCCTGCCAGCGCTCGTCTGCCTCAGACGGGACCGCCTTGGCGTCGATCGCGAGCACGATGCATTGCGCGCCAAACACTCCCGCCAGTTCGTCGAGCAGCTCAGGCCGCGCCAAGGCGGCCGAATTGACCGAGACCTTGTCGGCCCCGGCGTCGAGCACTGCTTGGGCATCCTCGATCGAGCGGATACCTCCGCCGATCGTGAACGGTACGAACACATCGTCGGCGGTCGAGCGAGCCAGCGCCGCGATCGTGTCGCGATGCTCGTGCGTGGCTGTGATGTCCAGGAAAACCAGCTCGTCGGCGCCCTCGCGGTCGTAATGGGCGGCCAGCTCGACGGGGTCGCCGGCGTCACGGATGTCCACGAATTCAATGCCCTTGACTACGCGACCGCCGTCCACGTCCAAGCAAGGGATCACGCGCTTGTAGTGCATCCGCCTCACGGTAGCGGGCCGAATGACCGTCTGCCCACCCGAATTGGCTAATTGCTCAAATCTCGGGTGTGCTCGGGGTATTAACTACTCGAATCATGGATACAAACACGGCTCACTCGATGCTTGAATCGTCCAGCGCCGCCAAAGCCTGGGGAACGGTGAAGCGCTTCTCATACAGAGCCTTACCCACGATCACTCCGGTCAGGCTCGGGGTCTTGAGGCCCGCAAGCCCCTCCAGGTCGGCAAGCGCGCCGATGCCACCCGAGTAGATGAACGTGCCCGGTATGGCCTGTGCCACACGCCCCACTTCTTCGAGGTCGGGGCCTTCGAGCATTCCGTCGCGATCGACGTTGGTGTAGAGGAGATCGGTGGCGCCCCGCTCGGCGAGGTCCGCGATGACCTGCTCGCGATCGCCGTCGATCGTCTCGGTCCAGCCTGCGGTCGCCACGCGACCGCCGCGCACGTCGACCGATACGAGCACCTGGCCCGGCCAGCGCTCGAGCGCACGCTCGAGCAGGTCCGGGTCGGTGAAAGCAGCGGTTCCCAAGATCGCACGCTGAGCCCCCGCCTGCAGAACCGTGTCGATCGCCTCCAAGGAGCGCAGGCCGCCGCCAAACTGGACGGGCACGTCCAGCTCGCCAGCGATGCGCCTCAGGTGATCCACGTTGGCGGGTGTGCCTTCGCGCGCGCCGTCCAGGTCGACTACGTGCAAGCGGCGCGCTCCAGCGCTTACCCAACCGCGCGCGGCCGAGAGGGGATCCTCGTCATAGACCTTCTTGGCCTCGAAGTCGCCCTTGACGAGACGCACGGCCTTACCGCCGAGCATGTCGATCGCCGGGTAGAGGTTCACTGGGCGACGGTTACTGCCGAGCGCAAGCAGATGCGCGCGAAGTTCGCCAGCAAGCGCAACCCGCCGGCCGAGGACTTCTCGGGATGAAACTGCACGCCATAAAAGCTCTCGTGTGCGACCACGCTCGCAAAGGGAGCGTCATATACCGAGGTTCCAAGGATGTCCTGGGGTCGGGATGGCACAGGCGCGAAAGAGTGCACGTGGTAGAAGGCACAGCGCTCGGGCAAGCCCTCGGTCAGCGGTGAGGAGCCCGTGAAAGCGACCTCGTTCCAACCGATGTGGGGCAGCTTGAGCTTGCCGTGTTCGAGCTCGCGCACCTCGCCCTCGATCAGTCCGAGCCCTGGCGTGCCGCCCTGCTCTGTGGATCGCTCGAAGCCGAGCTGCATACCTAGGCAGATGCCCAGGACCGGCGTGCCTCGCCCGACGCTTTCGTGTAGAAGCTCGTCGAGGTCCAGTTCGCGCAGGTTCGCCATGCCGCGGGGGAAGGCGCCAACGCCCGGCACCACCAGACCGGCGGCTTTCCGCAAGGAGTCGGGATCGTTTGTGACGTTCACACGAGCGCCGATGTGCTCGAAGGCCTTCTCGACCGAGCGACGGTTGCCCATGCCATAGTCGACCACGGCGATCTCCACCGGTTCCTCTAGAAGTCGACGGGCGTCCTCAGCGCTCATGAGGCGTCTCCTGCGTCCCGAGTTGTCCGACAAAAGCTCATGAGGTCAGCGTACCCTTCGTGCTCGGCACACCGGTCTCGGTTGGGTCGATCGCCACGGCGGCGCGCAGAGCCCGCGCGAAGGCCTTGAAGGCCGCCTCGATCATGTGATGGGCGTTCGTGCCCGCCTGCACCTCCAGGTGCAAGGTCAGCTTGGCGGCGTTGGCCAAAGCCCTGAAGAACTCCTCTGTGAGCTCGTGCTCGAAGCCGCCGGTAGCGCCCGGCGGCAGGTCGGCATCGAAGGCGGTGAAGGGGCGTCCTGAGATATCCAGAGCGCAACTTGCCCGTGCCTCGTCCATGGGCACGAGCGCGGAGCCGTACCTATAGATGCCGGCCCTGTCACCCAGTGCCTGATCCAAGGCCTGACCGAGAACGATTGCGGTGTCCTCGGCGGTGTGGTGGGCGCCGGTCTGCAAGTCGCCGCTCACTTTGACCTCCAGGTCCATGCGCGCGTGACGAGCAAAGAGGTCAAGCATGTGGTCGAGGAAGCCGACCCCTGTCTGTCGCGTGCCTTGGCCGGTACCGTCGAGGTTCAGCGCGAGGTGCACATCGGTCTCAGCGGTCTTGCGCTCGATCGTCGCTTCGCGGCTCATGAAGCTTCATTCTCTCGTACTCGCGCCAACATCGACTTGGCGTGCAGAGGGAAGCCCTCGGCATCGGCGATCGGCGCGCCCGCCCTCGCAAGCTTGGCGGCGGCGGGATCAGGGATCTCGACGACCGACATGCGTCTGCGGAAGTGTCTGGGCGAGAGCGCCGAGGCGAAACGAGCCGCGCCGCCGGTGGGCAGAACGTGGTTGGAACCGGCGGTGTAGTCACTGAAGGCGGTCGCCCCGTTGCGACCGAGCAGCAAGCAGCCGGCGGTGCGCACCTTGATCGCCAAAGCCTCCTCGGCGGCTCCAACGAGCTGTAGATGCTCGGGGGCGAACTCGTTGGCCAAGGCCACGGCAGCCGCGGGTGTGGACGTCTCGATCAGGACGCAAGCGTCCGGTTCGAGCTCGGGTCCGCCCGTCAGCTCATGCTCGATCGCACCCGCCACTGCGTCCAAAGCCGCACGCGAGCTGGACACGCCGGCCACGAGGCTACCGGGACCGTGCTCGGCCTGGGCGAGAAGGTCCAGGGCGAGGAGGCGAGGGTCGGCGTCGGGACCGAACACCACCATCAGGTCGCTGGGGCCGGCGAAGCCGTCGATGCCGACCACATGGGACAAGCGTCGCTTGGCCTCTTGTACGTAGAGGTTGCCCGGTCCCACGATCACATCGGCACGCCCTACCGACTCTGTGCCGAACGCCAATGCCGCGACCGCTTGTGCGCCTCCCATGCGGTAGACGTGCTCCACTCCACACAGCCGACAAGCGGCCAGGATCGAGGGATGGGCCTCGCCGTCGGGACCGGGCGGGGTACATACAGAGACGTCCAAGACACCGGCGGCGCGAGCGGTTACGACGCCCATGACGACCGTGCTGGGATAGGCGGCGCGACCACCCGGAGCGTAGACGGCAGCGGCGGAGACCGGCAGTTCGCGCAGCTCGACGGTATGGCCTTGGGCCAGCTCGACCGTGACCTGTTCGGCGCCGATCGAAGCATCGGCAACACGCGCCACGTTGGCGATCGCCACCTGCAATCCGGCCACCACGTCCAGGGGCATCGACTCCAACGCATGGTCCAGCTCATGGGCGGCGACACGTATCTCGCGCGGCTGAGCCCCACCGGTGTCGAACCGGCGTGTGTATTCCTCGACGGCCTCGTCTCCCTCGGCGCGCACGTGGGCGACGATCGTGGCGACTGCCTCTTCGACGCCTTCTACGCCGCCGATCAAGCGGCGTAGATTGGCTGCGGCAAGCGCAGGGGGGCCGGTCTCATCGTCGGTGAACGTGACTCGCTCAACGATCACGCAAGCGTCCCAGCAAATCGTCGATCGCGCCGGCACGCAGCTTATGGGCGACTGGGTTGGCGATCAGACGGGCGGTGCACTCGACGATCTCCTCGCGCACGATGAGGTCGTGTTCGCGCAAGGTGGTCCCGGTGGCGGTGAGGTCGACGATCGCATCGACCATGCCGGTGAGCGGAGCCAGCTCGACCGAGCCCTTGACCTCGACGATCTCGGCCTGGCGACCGGTCTCCTCCAGGTAGTGGGCGGCGATGCGCGGATACTTGGTGGCGACCCTCATCACGCCCAAGCGTCTCAAAGCCTCGGCGGCGGGGTCCGGGCCGGCCTCGGTAGCCAAGACCATCGTGCAGCGTCCGTATCCCAGGTCGAGCAGCTCGTAGACCTCCCGCCTGGCGGGATCGCCGGATCCTTGGGCTGCCTGCTCGAGCAGGACGTCCTTGCCGGTGATGCCGATGTCGGCGGCACCCGACTCCACGTAGGTAGGCACGTCGGACGGCCGCATCGTGATCACGCCGATTGCATCGAACAGGAGCTTGCGGTCGTTGGAGCGCAGCTCGGCGGTATCAAGGCCGAGACCGTCCAAGAGGTCGACGGTCTCCTTGAACAGCGCTCCTCGGGGCACCGCGATGGTCAGGCCGTTGATCGCGCTCACGGGGCCCCCGCATGGGCCTGGCCCGGCTCGCCTCGCTCCTCGCCGGCCAAGGCTATGTGTAGGCGTTCGACACCCAGCGCGAAGCCGACCGCGGGCAACGGTCGCCCGTAGTGGCCAAGCAGGTCGTCGTAGCGCCCGCCACCTCCGATAGGCGCGCCGAGAGCGGGGTCGTAGACCTCGAAGACTGCGCCGGTGTAGTAGCCAATCGAGCGCACGAGGCCCAGGTCGAAGATCACGCGAGCGGCAACGTCGGGGGCGAGCAAAGTATGGACCTGGCGCATGTTGGCAGCGGCATCTGCCACGGCGGTCGCCGATGCGTCGAGCACCTCGGAACCTCCCCGTCTTTGGGGCACCTCGAGCAGTAGGGATCGCGCTTCGGCGGAAAGGTCGAGCCCGGCGAGAGCCCCCTCCAATGCCACGAAGTCCCGCTGGACGAGCGCATCCAAGAGTAAGGGGCGTATCTCCTCGGGCACACCCAGGCTCGCCATCAAGGACGGGAACAGCGACGCGTCGCCGAGGCCGATGCGATAGCCCTCCAAGCCGACGGCATCCAGGGCGGCGCACAGGACGGTCAACGCCTCAGCGGTCCCCTCGGGCGCGGGCGAGCCGATCAGCTCGATCCCAGCCTGCAGGAGCTCGCGGGGCTGGCCACGCGAGGGGCGCACACCTCGATAACAGTGGGCCAGGTAGCAGAAGCGCAAGGGCGGCTCGACCTTGGGATAGCGGGTGGCGACGACGCGGGCGATGGGGACGGTCATGTCGGAGCGAAGGACGAGCACCGCGCCGGTCTCGTCGAATACGCGGTAGGCGGGTTGGGCGTCGGCCATGTCGGCGCGCGCCAGGACAGCCTCGTACTCGAGCGCAGGCGTGTAGACCTCGCCGTAGCCGTGACGCTCGAACACCGAGCGCAGAGAATCGGTGATGGCACGCACCTCGCGGGTCTCATCGGGCAGCACGTCGCGCGTGCCGGAGGGGATCGGGTGAATCACGGGCGGGACTCTATGCGTGGACTGGCTCGGTCGCGACGCGCTCGATGCGCGCGCCGAGCTCGCGCAAGCGCTCGTCGATGCGCTCGTAGCCGCGATCGATCTGGCGGATGTTGCCGATCTCAGAGCGCCCATCGGCGCAGAGGGCCGCGAGGAGCATCGCCATGCCGGCCCTGATGTCGGGCGACTCGACTCGCTCTCCGCGCAGACGACGATGACCGGTGACGATCGCACGATGGGGATCGCACATGACGATATCGGCGCCCATCAGGATCAGCTTGTCGGTGAAGATGAGGCGGTTCTCGAACATCCACTCGTGCACGAGGATCGAGCCTTCGGCCTGGGTGGCCAAGGCCACGGCGATCGAGGTTAGGTCGGCCGGGAATGCGGGCCAGGGACCATCCTGGATCTTGCTCTTGTAGTCGCCGACGTCCGATTGGACTATGAGTTTTTGGGATGGAGGTACGTACACGTCGCAACCATCGATCGTGCTGCGCAATCCGAGGCGCTCGAACACCAGGCGGATCATGCGTAGGTCGGAGGGAACGACGTCCTTGATGCGCAGCTCTCCGCCGGTCACACCCGCCAGGGCCATGAAGCTGCCGATCTCGATGTGGTCGGGAGCGACCCGGTGATGACAGCCGTGCAGACGCTTGGCGCCGGCGACGGCGAGCAGGTTGGAACCAATGCCCTGAATGTCGGCTCCCATCTTGACCAGCATCCGCGCCAAATCCTGAACGTGGGGCTCGCAGGCGGCATTGCCGATCACTGTGGTGCCGGGCGTCAAAGCGGCCGCCAGGAGGGCGTTCTCGGTGGCCATGACGGATGGCTCGTCCATGAAGACGTCGGTCGGACGCAGGCCGGTGGGCGCGTCGAGCACGATCTCGCGGTTGCACTCTACGGACGCGCCCATCGCGCGGAAGGCGTCCAGGTGGGGATCCAGGCGCCTGCGACCGATGACATCGCCGCCAGGCGGAGGCATGACGGCGCGGTGGAAACGCGCCAAAAGGGGTCCGGCGAGCAGGAAGGACGCCCTGATCTGCTCGGCCAAATCTGGATCGATTTCGGTGTCGCGCACGTCGGCGGCGCAAACGGCGACCTCGTTGGGGCCTCGCCACTCAACGGAGGCTCCCAAGGACCGCAGGATCGCGATCATCGCGTCTACGTCGCGAATGCGGGGCACGTTCTCGACGAGGACATCCTCGTCGGTGAGCAGACAGGCCGCGAGTATGGGCAGGGCACCGTTCTTGTTGCCGGCAGCCACCATGGTGCCGGAGAGCGGGGCGCCGCCTTCGATGACGAACTTCTCCATGAGCTGAATGCGCCGCCTGGGAGCCTGGACGGGCTCCGGGTCTGAGCGCTTGGCTAGCGTAACAGCCATCCCGGTGTAGTTCGCTCGCTGGCGCCGAGAACCTTCTGTGGCCTGTAGAACCTCCTACTGGCCATGGAACCTCCCGCTGGCTCCGAGAACCTCCCGCAAGGCGCAGGTGGAGACGGGCTCGTTGGACAAGGGGCTCGTTTGGACATATCTCTCAACGGGGTGCCTACGCGCGCGGGGGGTGTTGCCTCCCTCGGTGACCCCAAGTCGCGATCTACAACAGCGCGACCCACAATCTGCAATTCCCGTTGCAGCTAGCGCGAGCTTGATTTCCGCATGGTTGGGCGGGATTGGGCACTTCCAGGCGGCCAAAACAGGATACGTACACGCGTTCGCATCTATTCCGTCCGAAGCTCGTCCTACTGTACGAACACATGTTCTGTTCATCACCTGCACCGCGACTCAACCAGCGCCTTCTCGGAGCGCTGCGTTTGGCTCGCTCGTTCCTGCTGCTCGAGGACGACTACGAGGTCGACTGGGATGTCGATCAGGACGAGCTGGCGGATGACGGTTGTGACTCGAGCGATGGGAGCCATCCGCACCGGACGGCTCTGGAGAGTCGGTTGAGCGCGCGTCGTCCGGGGACCGTGGTGTCTCACGAACAGGTGTGTTTGTGTCCTGTCGGCGGACGGGCTCGCGCCGGAGTGTCGCGCGGCTCCTTCTCGCCGGAGAGATCTTGCGCGGCTTTGCCGCGCGGGGCGGGGTCGTCAAGGAACCCCTAGTACCGAATGGGCCTGGTCACGATGGCCATACAACCAACGCCACGAGCCGCCCTTGCGGGGCGGCTCGTGTGCGTTAAAAGAAACCGGCGGCGTCCTACTCTCCCAGGCCCTTGCGGGCCAAGTACCATCGGCGCTGAGGGGCTTAACTTCTCTGTTCGGAATGGGAAGAGGTGTTTCCCCCTCGCCAAGGCCACCGGAAAATCGTGAGAGACCACGCTTCTCGGGGTCCTTCAAAACTGCACAGCGCCACAATACCCCGTTCGGGGCACACGCGAGTATCACTCCAAACATGCACATGTTTGGAATCAAAAAAATCCGTCAAGCCCTCGGGCCATTAGTACCGGTCTCCTTCGCGCGTTACCGCGCTTCCAGATCCGGCCTATCAACCTGGTGGTCTACCAGGGCCCTTACTCCCTCTAGGGGATGGGAGAACTCATCTTGAGGCCGGCTTCCCGCTTAGATGCTTTCAGCGGTTATCCGATCCACACGTAGCTAGCCTGCTATGCCCTTGGCAGGACAACAGATACACCAGAGGTGCGTTCATCCCGGTCCTCTCGTACTAGGGACAAATCCTCTCAATTCTCCAACGCCCACGGCAGATAGGGACCGAACTGTCTCACGACGTTCTGAACCCAGCTCGCGTACCGCTTTAATGGGCGAACAGCCCAACCCTTGGGAGCGACTTCACCCCCAGGATGCGACGAGCCGACATCGAGGTGCCAAACCGGGCCGTCGATGTGGACTCTTGGGCCCGATAAGCCTGTTATCCCCGGAGTACCTTTTATCCGTTGAGCGACGGCACTTCCACTTGCTACCGCCGGATCACTAAGACCTACTTTCGTACCTGCTCGACCTGTCGGTCTCGCAGTCAAGCTCCCTTGCTACCTTTGCGCTCTACGCACGATTTCCGACCGTGCTGAGGGAACCTTTGCGCGCCTCCGTTACATTTTGGGAGGCGACCGCCCCAGTCAAACTACCCGCCTGGAACTGTCCAGCACCCGGATTCACGGAATGCTGTTAGAAGCCCAATACACCAAGGGTGGTATCTCAAGGTTGGCTCCACGCTAGCCGCAGCCAGCGCTTCAAAGCCTCCCACCTATCCTGAGCGAAATGCACCGAACTCCAATACCAGGTTGTAGTAAAGGTTCACGGGGTCTTTCCGTCTAGCCGCGGGTACTCGGCATCTTCACCGAGACTGCAATTTCACCGAGCCCATCGTTGAGACAGCGCTGAAGTCGTTACGCCATTCGTGCAGGTCGGAACTTCACGTGATCTCTCGTTATCCGAGAGCGCAGACTATCCCTTCACCTCATCAAGCACCTTTAGGAGCGTGGTCTTCGAGTGACGCCGCTTCCCGAGATTCATCTCGTAAGCGATGCCCACTATCTCTCTCAGACCGTCGCGCTGCAGATGATCTCCTTGTTCGATCATCCGGCAGACACGGGAGAAGCCTGCACAGCTTCTCGCCTTGTCTCCCCGCAAGGGGTAACGCTCAAAATGCGGCAGAATCCTACTCGTGAGATCTCCAATCGAACGCGCCTCAAACTTGAAGGTGCGATCGCCCTTTGACTCACGAATCCAGCCACACTCAAAGAACGTCTGCAGATCTTCCAGCAGTCGCAGATCCTTCTCGTTGAGCGAGAGCGAAAATGACGGCCTCACCTCGAGGCCGAGACGCAACTTCGCACGGATGGCTAGCGAGATGCAAAAGCATCCCTCGCCATCCGCAAGACCTGTGACATACCAGGGATCCAGCGGTACTACTACTCCATAGGCGCCTTGTCTTTCGATGAGGGCCGGCGTATTGCGCATCACATAGATTTCCGGACTCTCCGGAGCGTGACACGCCTCTCCTTTCGGATCAGTCGTTAGGGGGTCACTAGGACTTCCCTCGGGATTGCCCTTTGTCAACGTCGACATGAGGGTTTCCCCGATATGAGCCGGTTCTCGATCGCCTCTCGCGAGGCGGTGGGGCAAGTGTTGTGCTTACCCGACAAGGAATTTCGCTACCTTAGGCACGTTTTGTTACATCTCCTTACGGAAATGGCTAGGTCGTTTCTCGTTCCCGCCTAGCTCTCTCACGTCGCCGTAGAGGTCGGACCATATCTTCACGCTCTAAGAGATGTCTGGCGTATGGCCTCTGAGGATTCCTGCCATCTTCGACAGTCTTTCCTGCTGATTGTCCGCACCCGTCACATTTTCACTGTAACACCCGATTCGGACGGAATCTCGCGCATCAGTAGTGCGGGATACTCGGATGTTCCAGCATATAGCCAGATTTTACAACAGCCTCTAAATTGACCGTTATAGTTACGGCCGCCGTTTACCGGGGCTTAGCTTCGCTGCTTCGGGTCAAGCCCTAACAACTCCACGTAACCTTCCGGCACCGGGCAGGCGTCAGCCCCTATACGTCGTCTTACGACTTAGCAGAGACCTGTGTTTTTGGTAAACAGTCGCTTCAGCCTATTCACTGCGGCCCCCTCGGGCTCCGTTCGTGAAGAACATCACCCTACTGGGGCGCCCCTTATCCCGAAGTTACGGGGCAATTTTGCCGAGTTCCTTAACGATGGTTATCTCGATCACCTTAGTATTCTCTACTTGCCCACCTGTGTCGGTTTTGGTACGGGCACGCGCTTCCTCCCTAGAGGCTTTTCTCGGAGGTATGGCGTTAGGGACTCGCCGGCTTAGTGCCAGCTGGCATCGCACCTCAGGTTATGCGGCCCCGCATTTAACATGGGCCACCCCTACATGCTTACCCCAGGACAACCATCGCCTGGGTTCCCTTAGCCTTCCTCGTCCCCCCATCGGTCAAACGGAAGCGACGTGGTACAGGAATATCAACCTGTTGGCCATCGACTACGCCTTTCGGCCTCGCCTTAGGTCCCGACTAACCCTGAGCAGACGAACTTTACTCAGGAATCCTTGGGCAATCGGTGGAAAGGATTCTCACCTTTCTTTCGTTACTTATGCCGGCATTCTCACTTCCCATGCCTCCACGGCTGGCTTACGCCGCCGCTTTACTGGCATGGGAACGCTCTCCTACCGCGTGATCGGTCCGAAGACCTCACACACCCGCAGCTTCGGTGACTAGCTTGAGCCCCGTTACATTGTCCGCGCTCGAACACTTGACCAGTGAGCTGTTACGCACTCTTTCAAGGATGGCTGCCTCTAAGCCAACCTCCTGGTTGTCTATGCACTCGAACATCGTTTCCCACTTAGCTAGTACTTAGGGACCTTAGCTGGCGGTCTGGGCTGTTTCCCTTTCGACGCTGAAGTTTATCCCCCAGCAACTGACTCCCGGAGTAGACGTAATGGTCTTCGGAGTTTGCCTGAAATCGGTAACCTGGTAGGGCCCCTTATCCAAACAGTGCTCTACGGCCACTACGTAATTTATCCGAGGCTATACCTAAATATATTTCGGAGAGAACCAGATATCACTGAGCTTGATTAGCCTTTCACTCCGATCCACAGGTCATCCGCCCAGTTTTCAACCTAGGTCGGTTCGGCCCTCCACGAGGTCTTACCCCCGCTTCAGCCTGCCCATGGATAGCTCGCTCAGTTTCGGGTATACCGCCTACGACTATGTCGCCCTATTAGGACTCGCTTTCGCTACGGCTCCGCTCATCGCTTAACCTTGCCGCAGACGAGTAACTCGCCGGCTCGTTATGCAAAAAGCACGCGGTCACAGAACAAGTCTGCTCCCACCGCTTGTAGGCGCGCGGTTTCAGGTACTATTTCACTCCCCTTCCGGGGTACTTTTCACCTTTCCCTCACGGTACTAGTCCGCTATCGGTCACCAAGGAGTACTTAGCCTTGGAGGGTGGTCCCCCCAGGTTCAGTCCGCGTTTCACGGGCGCGGACTTACTCAGGAACGTCTGACGGAAGACCATGCAGTTTCGTCTACGGGACGGTTGCCCTCTATGGTGCGTGGTTCCACACGCTTCGACTACCACATGATTTTGTAACTTCCGCCGAGCCGGACACGACCCGGAACAAACGCCCTACAACCCCCAACAGACAACGCGTGTCCGCTTACACCTGCCGGGTTTGGGCTGATCCCTTTTCGCTCGCCACTACTCAGGGAGTCTCTTTTGATTTTCTTTCCTCGGGGTACTGAGATGTTTCACTTCCCCCGCTTGTCTTCGCCCGGTCTATGTGTTCAACCGGGGATAACGCCGCATTACCAGCGCTGGGTTTCCCCATTCGGGAATCCACGGGTCATAGGCTATTCAGCGCCTAACCGTGGCTTATCGCAGCCGTTCACGTCCTTCATCGACTCTTGGTGCCAAGGCATCCACCATGCGCCCTTACTATCTTGACGGTGATCTGACCGATTTCGATCACTTCCTCTTGCGAAGAAGCGGGCTCCACCGGTCCGGTGATACCCGTTATTCAGCCGCCGCTTATCGATGGCGGCTGATGTGGCTTCTGTGCAGTTTTCAAGGACCGTCGAGAGGCGTATAACGCCGGTCGGCGCTGGGTAGTGCGGGCGCGCTCTTTGCGCGTCTGCCCCACCGCCGGCGGACGCCGGTCTCTCAAAACTCAACAGCATGCTGGCGTTGTTTATGGACTCGCGTCGAGTCGGACTCCAAGTAGTCAGGAGATCCTCGCCGCGCGTTTCCACCCAGCCAGGTTCGGTCGACATGCTAGGCCCGAGTGTTCTGTCACCGGCAGGATCTCAAGGCTCACAAGTGAGCCAGGGACCTGACGGCCGTTACGCTCGGGGCACTGTTATGTGCTCCCTAGAAAGGAGGTGATCCAGCCGCAGCTTCCGCTACGGCTACCTTGTTACGACTTCACCCCAGTCACGAGCCCCACCTTCGACGGCTTCCTCCCTTGCGGGTTAGACCACCGGCTTCGGGTGTTGCTCACTCCCGTGGTGTGACGGGCGGTGTGTACAAGGCCCGGGAACGTATTCACCGCGGCAATGCTGATCCGCGATTACTAGCAACTCCGCCTTCATGCAGGCGAGTTTCAGCCTGCAATCCGAACCGAGACGCACTTTAAGGGATTCGCTCCACCTCGCGGTATCGCAGCCCTCTGTATGCGCCAATGTAGCACGTGTGTAGCCCTGGACATAAGGGGCATGATGACTTGACGTCATCCCCACCTTCCTCCGGTTTGTCACCGGCAGTCTCGCATGAGTCCCCAACTAAATGCTGGCAACATGCGACGGGGGTTGCGCTCGTTGCGGGACTTAACCCAACATCTCACGACACGAGCTGACGACAGCCATGCACCACCTGTGAACCTGCCCCGAAGGGAAGCCATGTTTCCATGGCGGTCAGGCACATGTCAAGCCCAGGTAAGGTTCTTCGCGTCGCGTCGAATTAAACCACATGCTCCGCTGCTTGTGCGGGCCCCCGTCAATTCCTTTGAGTTTTAGCCTTGCGGCCGTACTCCCCAGGCGGACAACTTAATGCGTTAGCTTCGACACGGGGGGAGTCGACACCCCCCACATCTAGTTGTCATCGTTTACAGCGTGGACTACCAGGGTATCTAATCCTGTTTGCTCCCCACGCTTTCGCGTCTCAGCGTCAGTCACGTCCCAGCGAGCTGCCTTCGCCATTGGTGTTCCTCCTGATATCTGCGCATTTCACCGCTACACCAGGAATTCCACTCGCCCCTTCCGGACTCTAGCTTGACAGTATCCACCGGCATTCCAGGGTTGAGCCCTGGACTTTCACAGCAGACTTATCAAGCCGCCTACACGCTCTTTACGCCCAATAATTCCGGACAACGCTTGCACCCTACGTATTACCGCGGCTGCTGGCACGTAGTTAGCCGGTGCTTCTTGTGAAGGTACCGTCACCCCACGCGGCTATTAACCGATGAGGCTTCGTCCCAACTGAAAGGGGTTTACAACCCGAAAGCCTTCTTCCCCCACGCGGCGTTGCTGCGTCACGCTTTCGCGCATTGCGCAAGATTCCCCACTGCTGCCTCCCGTAGGAGTCTGGGCCGTGTCTCAGTCCCAGTGTGGCTGATCGTCCTCTCAGACCGAGCTACCCATCAAAGCCTTGGTGAGCCGTTACCTCACCAACAAGCTAATGGGCCGCGGGCCCATCTCGATGCGGAGGCCGAAGCTTCCTTTCCCCTTGCGGGCACATCCGGTATTAGCCCGAGTTTCCTCGGGTTGTCCCGGTCATCGAGGCAGGTAACCCACGTGTTACTCACCCGTTCGCGGCTCTGCCCCAGGGCAAGCCCTGGTTCGTCGCTCCACTTGCATGTGTTAAGCACGCCGCCAGCGTTCGTCCTGAGCCAGGATCAAACTCTCCGTGAAGAACTTCACGAAAAGCTGTCATAGGTGATAGGGACCCATACACCGTGGTCCCCTCTATGACGGGGTACTTCTCTACTTGACTCTTTGCCGTCACCGGGCTCGCCGAAGCGCTCCCGTGACGGGTCGAACCTGGACGCACACCAAGATCGATTCTCGATCAAAGGTGCGCATGCTGTTGAGTTTTCAAAGACCGTCGTAGCCTCTTCGAGAGGACTTCTCGTTAGAGGAGACCGTTCAGCCCACGCCCTCGGGCGCTTTCGGGCCGACCGTACAGTATAGCGCTCTTCCCCGCTTCGTGACGTGAGCGTAGCCCACCGTCTCGGTCGCAGAGCCGAGCTGCTGTAGCGCCAACTATAGGGCATCCCGCGGACGGGCGTCTTCAGAGAGCGCGCAACCTGCGGAAGCGGCGCTTGCCCACACGCAATACAGCCCCATCGAGGCGCTCCACGCCGAGGTCATACTCGCCAGCGGCCAAAGCCTGCTCGTCCAAAGACACCCCACCGCCGTCAATCAAGCGCCGGGACTCCGAGCGGGACAAGCCGAATGCCGAGGCGATCAGCTCGGGCAGATGGATCGAGACGTCGTCGGCCTTGAAAGCCAGCTCCTCGATCTCTGTCGGTGCGCCACCTTCGACGAACACTCGATCGAACTTACGCTCGGCCTCCGAAGCATCCTCGGGCGAGTGCAGCCAGCCGACGAGTGCTCGCGCCAGCGCACGCTTGGCCTCGCGCGGCGCTTGCTCGGGGTCGAGTTCGCGTCCCAAAAGCAAGCGGTAGTACTCGCCCATTGCCTCATCGGGGATGCTCAGCGTCTTGCCATACATGTCCTCGGGCTCGTCGGTCACGCCGATGTGGTTGCCCAAAGACTTGGACATCTTCTGTACCCCGTCGGTGCCCACCAAGATCGGCATCGTCATGATCGCCTGCTCGGGCTGGCCATAGGCGCGCTGCAGATCGCGCCCTATCAACAGGTTGAACTTCTGGTCAGTGCCTCCCAGCTCGAGGTCCGAGCGGATAGCGACAGAGTCATAGCCCTGTAGCAGGGGATACATCAGCTCGAGCATCGAAACCGGCTCGGAGGCGGCCATCCGCTTGGCAAAGTCGTCGCGCTCGAGCAACTGGGCCACGGTCGTGGTGCTCACCAGCTTCAACAGCTCGGCCATGCTCAAGTCAAGCCACTCTCCGTTACGCCTGACCTCGAGACGTCCCGGGGCCCCATCCAGGATCTTCAAAGCCTGCCCTTGGAAGGTCGCGGCATTCGCGTCGATCTCGGCCTCGCTCAACATCGGGCGCAAGCTCGAGCGCCCCGAAGGATCCCCCACCCGAGCGGTGTAGTCGCCGATGATCAGGACCACCAGGTGCCCGGCGTCCTGGAACTCGCGCAGCTTGCGCAACACGACGGCGTGCCCAAGGTGTATGTCAGGGGCGGTCGGGTCGATCCCCAACTTCACGCGCAACTGGCGACCCTCGGCCTCAGCGGCCCGCAGCTTCTCGGCGAGCGCTCCCGCCGGAAGGCTGTCGACGGCGTTTGCGCTCAGCCGCGCGGCCATATCGACGACATCCGCGCGAGGGGACATGTCCGAGTGAGGCGCATCCGCGCCGACCGGCGCGACCTTGTCGACCGCGTTTGAGCCCGGCAGGGCGGCCGTGTTGATGGGGTTCGCCATGAGGGCCCAATGCTAGACTCTCGCCTCCCGGTGGAGATGGTCGCATCGCCTGCCGGCAGTCGGCCGCGCTTGAAGAGGCTTCGCTTTCTGCTGATCCTCTTCGCCGTCCTGCTGCTCGGCCTCATCTCGTTCGTGTTCGGCATCTTCGTGGCCGTCGCGTCCGACCTGCCCTCCCTGACGAAGTTCTCTCAGCTCAAGGAAGCCCAGAGTTCGGTCCTACTCGACGACCTGGGGCACCCAATCGGCGTGATCTCAGAACAGAACAGAGTGATCGTCACGCCGGAGCAGATCCCCCCGATCGTCAAGCAAGCGGTGATGTCGATCGAGGACAAGCGCTTTGAGACCAACAGTGGCGTCGACATCCGCGGCATCGCCAGAGCCTTCGTCCAAGACGTGATGCACAAAGGCACCATCCAGGGCGCCTCCACGATCGAGCAACAGTTCATCAAGAACGCCCTCCAAGCCCAGTCTCACAGGACGATCCTGGAGAAGCTAAGAGAGGCGGCCTTGGCCTACCAGCTCTCGCACAAGTGGTCCAAGGAAAAGATCATCACCGCCTACCTCAACACGATCTACTTCGGCAACGGCGCCTACGGGATCGAGTCGGCCGCGCAAACCTACTTCGGCTCGGACGTCAACCATCTCGGTTGCGGCACGCCCGGGCACCGGTTGTGCGTACAGGAAATGGAGCCAGCCGAAGCGGCCCTGCTCGCCGGGATCATCCAGTCCCCCACCGAGTACGACCCCGCCAACCATCCGGTCGCGGCCCGAGAACGCCGCGATGTCGTGTTGGCCCAGATGTTCCAGCAGGGCTACATCAGGCGCTCGGTCTACAACGAAAGCGTCAACCAAGCATTGCCCGCCCCGAAGGACATCCAGACCCCCCATCAACCCCTGGTGGAAGGCGTCGACGTGGGCTACTTCACAAGCTGGGTCCAACAGCAAGTGATCGAACGGTATGGGGCCCCGCGCGTGTTTAACGGTGGTCTGCGCATCAAGACGACGCTCGACCTGGGGATGCAGCGAGCCGCCGAACAAGCGATCGACGGCTACCTGCCTGGTCCGGGGGGTCCGACGGCCTCTTTGGTCGCCATCGAAAACTCGACCGGCCAAGTGCGCGCCATGGTGGGTGGGCGCAACTACGACGAAACGCCTTTCAACCTGGCCACCGAGGGAGAGCGCCAACCGGGATCATCCTTCAAGGCATTCGATCTCGCAGCAGCCTTGGAGGACGGGATCTCCCCGGGCTCAGTGTGGCCCTCGCGCCAGAAGACTTTCTTCGTACACACCCGCCACGGCACGGAAAAGTTCGTGGTCCACAACGACGAAGGTGCCTACACAGGCGAGGACTCACTGACCAACGCAACCGCCTACTCCGATAACTCGATCTACGCAGAAGTGGGCCTGAAGGTGGGCACCACCCATATCGCCGCGCTGGCCCACAGGATGGGGATCACGACACCTCTCTCGACCAATCCAGCTATGACGATCGGAGGGCTCAAGGTCGGGGTTACACCCCTGGACATGGCCCACGCTTACGAGACGATCGCGCACGGTGGTGACCGCGTAAGCGGCTCGCTGGTATCCGACTTCCAACCGGTGGGCATCCAAGAAGTGGGCGCCGGCCACCGCACGCTCTCCGATGGGTACCACACCGATCGCAACGAGGTGCGCCTCAAGCGCGTGCTGCCACCCGAAGTGGCTTCAACCGAGACCTCGGTCTTGGAGACCGTGCTGCAGTACGGCACCGCTCGCGCCGCGGCGATCGGGCAGTTCGCGGCCGGCAAGACCGGCACGACCTCCAACTACGGAGACGCTTGGTTCGTGGGCTGGGACGGCAAGTACACGGTCGCCGTATGGGTCGGCTACCCCAACAGCCTGGTGCCGATGACGACCGACTTTGGCGGTACCCCCGTGCTGGGCGGGACCTTCCCGGCGCTCATCTGGCACAACTTCATGCTCTCAGCGATTCAGGTTGAAAGGGACCGCGCAAGCCAAGCCGCATTGGCTAACGCCACCAAGGCCGGGGCCGGCGCGAAGAAGACAAACGTGGGTGGGTCGGGAGAATCGGGCGGACCCAGCGAAACAACCGGCACGCCCTCACCGGCAAGTAAATCGGCCGCGGGATCGAACGAAACCACCAGCGTCACACCGGCCACGCACCCGGGTACCGGCTCAGGAAGCGGCGCTGGCGCAAGCGGTGAAAGCGGCGGCGGCGCAGAAGTCAACGGCGGGGCGTCCAAACCCGCACCTACGCCCACGCCGCCTCCAGCAGCGCCGCCGGCGGCTACCACCGCACCTTCCACCGAAGCTCCTAGCTCCAAAACGGGTGGAGCGGGCGCGACCGGAGGGGTCAGCCCAGGCGGTTGATCAGCTCCCCGGTCTCCCGCTCGAACTCCCAGTTCTTCCCCTCGATCATTTTGTCTCCGACTCGATTTGCGGGCAGATGTCGCTCATAACCTCTGTGCCGAGGTTCCCCGCGACCCGAGGCAACATCCCAAAGGTAGTCCTCATTTGCGCTGCCACGCAACATCGTTCATATTGGTGGAACAAAATGTTGACTTAGGGCGCCGAAGTCGGGCCCACGTCTGCTGAATAGCGATGGCCATCAGATCTTTATCGAGCCCCCCTACCGCAGCGTCCCCAGGCCCCACAGACACGCACAAGGCCAGGCCGAGCGATATCGAGGGCGCCTTCCCGCACCCTGTTGCAGCCGGGATCGTCTTCGGAGCCTCCTGCGCTGTCCTGGTACTGGAGATTCTCGCGGTTCGATTGCTCACACCCTATGTCGGGCTCACCCTGCAAACCACAACCTCGATTATTGGCGCGGTGCTCTTTGGGATCGCCGTCGGAGCCGCTCTCGGCGGACGAGCCGCCGATCGGGTCAACCCCTACTGGCTGGTAGTGGGATTGCTGATCGGCGGTGGCCTACTCGTGTTGCTGACTGTCCCGATCATTCGCGCGCTCGGACCATCGGCCAGCGAAGGCGGAAGCATTTCCGCGGTCGGCGTCACATTTGCCGCCTTGGTCCCATCAGCCGCGGTACTGAGCGCGGTCACTCCTACCGTCGCGAGACTACAGTTGCGCGATCTGCAAGCAAGTGGAACCATCGTCGGACGACTCTCCGCTTGGGCGACCGCGGGCGCGCTCGTTGGCACATTCGCGACCGGTTTCGTCCTCGTGCCCCTGCTACCAGTCACCAAGCTCAGTACTTGCCATAGGCATAGCCCTGGTAGTCATCGGCGTCGGACTAGGCCTATACCTTCGACTGCTCAGGCCCGCCTCGACAGCCGGCGCTTTGACGATCGCGGTGGCGCTCGCCCTGTTCACGCTCGCCCAACACTCACCGTGCGAAGCAGAAACGACTTATCACTGCGTGCGAATCGAAATCGATCCCGAAAGACCCACGGCCGAACTACTCGTACTCGACCGAGAGTACAACTCAGAGGCCGAACAGAGTAACCCTGCATTCCTGGGCTTTCACTACACCCGTTGGATCGCCAACGCGATCGCCGCGATCGGAAAGCCACGCACGCCACTCGACGCTGTGTTCGTCGGAGGAGGAGGCTTCACTTTGCCGCGCTGGCTCGAGGCGACCAGGCCCGGCTCTCACGCCGATGTCCTGGAGGTGGACGGCAAGCTCGTCGATTTCGACCGTCAGCATTTCGGACTGCGCACATCGCCCGATCTACGTGCGATCGTTGGGGACGCACGCGTCAGCATGCGGCACGAGCCGACGGCAAGCGCCGAGGTGGTCGTGGGAGACGCTTTCAGCGGCCTGACGGTCCCTTGGCAAATGATGACAACAGAATGGTTGCACGAAGTGAAGCGCGTCCTTCGACCCAAGGGCCTATATGCGCTCAACATGATCGACCTGCCGCCCCTGAAGCTCCTGCGCGCCGAGGCCGCGACACTGCTTGCGAGCTTCACCAATGTCAGCATGATCACATTCGTCGACAAGGGTGGGCGCCCGAGTGGAGGCAATGCGGTCCTACTTGCGTCAAACGGGCCACTCCCCGTGGAGCGGGCGTCATCCGCAGAAGAAGGCGCAGCCCTCTTCGACCGCGCAGCAGTCTCCCATCTAGCCGGCGATGCCAAACCGCTCAGCGACGACTATGCGCCAGTCGACCAGCTCGAGACCAGACCCAGCTAGATGACGCCGTCATGGATCCCACGAGCACCGCTCCCTCAATGCCCAGACCCTCGCTGCTCCTCGCAATGCTCCTGATCGGGATGGCGTCGACCGGATGCGGCGCGGCCAAGACCGGCTCAAACAATTCCTCTGGGAGCTCTCAACTCGCCCCGACTACTTCTACCGACGCAGCCACGGCTACACAGCCCGCGAGCGGCTCCCAGGCGTCCCCCCCAGGACCCGACTACTACATTTCGACCTTTGGCCACGAGGCCTCCGAACCGGACAAGGCAGAGATCACAAGCGTGGTCGACCGCTATTACGCAGCGGTCTTGGCAGACGACGGCACAATCGCCTGCACGCTGATCACGCCCGAACTCGCAAAGGGGGTTCCCGAAGATTACGGTCGGGCGCCAAATCCCGCCTACATGCGCGGCACGACCTGCCCCCAGGTTTTGTCGGGACTGTTCAAGTCCCTCGACGGACAGAACTCAACCGACCTGGCAACAACCAAAGTTACCGGGGTGCGCCTTATGGACAACCACGGATTCGCACAGCTGAGCTCCAAGACCACCCCGACAGCGCAGGTGGCGGTGGTGCACGAAGGCACCAAATGGAAGCTAAGCGTCGTGATCGGCAAGGCGTGTATCAACTGTGCAAGCGGCCCCAATCGTTGACCAGAAACACGAGTGAGCCGGCGAACACCGGTGCTACGGGTTTCTTATTTTCTGGTTCTTGGGCGCTTGGTTCGTGGGAGCTTTCCGGTCCGTGTCCGCCGCAACAGAGACATGAGGATTGCCAGCCGCGTAAAAGCGCCAGCGCAAGTCAGCTGCCTTGGTGATGCCGATACGCGTGGTCTCGACGACTCGCGTCCGTGCGCTCGCGGAGCGTCTAGAGGAACGACTGTCAAGGTCGTCGAGGGCATCCAGGGCATGCATCGCCCCGATGGTGACCGGTCCGTCCAACAGACTCGTGCCATTCTCGCCCAGCGTGATCCCCAGTGCCTCGGTGAGCTTGCCCGGCCCGGAGCACAGATCGCGATCGCGCAACCGACCGCGCTCACGCCCACCTTCACGACGCATGCGCATCTGCTCAAGCCCGGCCAGAGGCTCGAGTGCCCTGATCAACACCGCCGCGCCGACCCCAGCCGGCTCGCATACGGCGTTCAGCATCGTATGGATGCCGTAGCAGCGATACACATAGGCAAGCCCGGGCTCGCCGAACAGGGGGCGAGTCCGTGGCGTCAGACCGATGAAGGCATGGCAGGCAGGCTCGCTCTCATGGTAGGCCTCGGTCTCAACGATCTTCCCTGCACAACCGCCGTATTTGACAACGCACCCGATTAGCGCACGAGCAACGTCAAGCACGGGGCGATCGTAGAACTCGACCGGCAGCACCTCGCAGGTAGATGCAAGTGCTCCTATCGCAGGCATCTTCGCGCTCTCGCTCACCCGGGATTCCCCCGAGCCGCGGGATCCCGTGCCGCGGGATCCCCTCTCGATGAGAACTCCCGCGGTCGCCATCAGACCACGACACGACGCTCGAGCACCGTGCGCGCCAGCTCCAACTGCTCGCGTATGCGTGGCAGCGCTGTGCCTCCCTGGGAAACCTTCGATTCCAGCCACGAGTCGCGCGAGAGCACCTTGTAATAGTCGCTTGCCGTCTCAGGGTCGGCGAGCAAGGCGCTCTGGGCTCCTAGATCGTCGCTGTCCAACTCGGAGAGCTGCCTGCCGCTTTCCAGCGCCAGTCGCACCAATCCGGCAACCACTCCATGGGCCTCACGGAAAGGCAACCCTCGCTTGACGAGCAGGTCGGCCACGTCGGTGGCCGCGATCAGCTCGTCGCCGGCAGCCCCAGCGAGCCGCTCGCGATCGAACTTCACGCCCGCGATCATCCCTTGGGCGGCCGTCAATGCCAGCTCGAGTGTGTCGACGGCGTCGAACAGGTGCTCCTTGTCCTCTTGCAAGTCCTTGTTATAGGTGAGGGGCAACGCGTGCATCACCCCATACAGGCCCGTCAAGTGGGCGACCATGCGGGGGGCCTTGGCTCGCAGCAGCTCCGCCGCGTCGGGATTCTTCTTCTGAGGCATGATCGAGGAGCCCGCGCTCCAAGCGTCCGGCAGCTCGCAGAAGCCGAACTCGGCGCTCGACCACAACACCAGCTCGGCGCCCAGGCGCGAGAGGTGTGTGGCGCAAGTCGAGGCCGCACCCAAGTAGTCCAAGGCGAAGTCGCGATTGGAGACAGCGTCGATCGAGTTCGGCGCCGGCTCCACGAAGCCCAGCTCCGAGGCGACCAGCCGCCGGTCGGTATCGAAGTTGACGCCCGCCAAGGCGCCCGCGCCCAGGGGCAGATGCTCGCACTGGCTCTCAGCAAAGGCAAAGCGCGCGCGATCCCGCGCCAGCATCCAAAAGTAGGCGAGCAGGTGATGGCTCAGATAGACAGGCTGAGCGCGCTGCAGGTGGGTGTAGCCCGGCATGGGCCAATCTAGGTGCTCTTCAGCGCGCGTCAGCAAGGCGCCCATCAGCCCTTCCACCGCCTCCACCGCTGCACGCGAGCGTTCTCGGGTATACATAACCAAGTCTGTGGCCACCTGGTCGTTGCGCGAGCGGGCCGTGTGCAGCTTGCCGCCCACCGGACCCACCAACTCCGTCAGATGACGCTCGATCGCCATATGGATGTCTTCATCCTCGGCCACGAACACAAAGCGCCCCGCTTCGAACTCCTTACGTACCCGGTCGAGCCCGTCCAAGAGCGCGTCCCGATCCTCCGAGGAGATGATGCCTCGCGCGGCCAGCATCGCGGCATGGGCGTGGGACTGAGCGATGTCCTGCGGCCAAAGGCGTCGGTCAAAGCCGACCGACGTATTCATCCGCACGAAGTCAGGGCTTTGGGGCTCGCTAAAGCGGGACATTGGAGCGGAGTCTATTAGCCGCCGGGCGGGCTACGTGGGGTGGCTCGCGAGTGATCCGCCCGGACAGACACAGGTCAGCTATACGGCGGCGGCGGGCGCCGCCAGGTCCTCCAGCTCGAGGACCTCGAGCATCACGCGCAAATCGTTGTCGCCGATCTCGCCGCCGCGACGCTCGGCCTCCAGCACCCATTCGAACAGGATCACAAAGGCCAAGGGCGTGTCGAGATCGTCGGCCAGCGCTTCCCTGAAGGATTCCACGTAGTGGTGCATGTCAGGCGGGCTCGGCTTCTCCGGAACGAGCTTCTTCAAGACATCGCGAATGCGTCCCGCGTTCTTGGAGCCTTTGACGAGTCCCTCGAAGGCGTCGCCAAGTGGCAGCGAGTAGTGCGTGCCCAGAATGTAGATGGCCACGGCCGAATGGCCAAAGTGGTTCAGAGCATCGCGCAACAGGATGCGCGAGCTTGGCTCGACGGGCTCCCACTCCTCACCATCGCGTCCAGCGCCGAAGCAAACGTTCACCCAGCGCTCGACATCCGCCCTTGGAATCTCGAGCAAGCTCATCTCGGCGTCCAGCTCCGAGCTTGTCTCGGGTATGCCGAACGAGGACGGACGCCGGCCTTCGGAGAGCTCGTAGAGCATGTCCTCACCGCTCGGCGAGTCGAACAAGAACTTGGTGCCGAAACCTTCGCGTTGTAGGAAGCGCTCCAGGAAGCTGAACAAGACAAGCGGACGGGTGGACTCCACGTCGACGATGCCATCGCCCCCATTCGGGGAGGCCCGCACCTCGACCCGGATTGCGTCCCCGGCGCCAACCGGGACCAGTTCTCCACTTAGCGAGTCGTACAGGCGTATCTCACGCACGGCCTAAGACTACACCTCCCGAGGGGGTCGTCGGTGAAAATCTGGCCAATTTCAGCCTATATGTGAGCTGTTCGGATCGGTCCAAAATATGGCTCAACCGTTGCGGCCACCTGCCCTCCACCGATGTCGCCGAATTCGCCAGCGTGCAGTCATCCTCCCACCACCGCACACGCATCCGGGCTCCTCGCAGCGCAGGTCCCAAGAGGGACGGCGCGCGACCGTATAACGCTCGCATCCGTCGAGTGGCAGAGAGCGAGTCCACTGCCACCCATATTGGCTATGCCTTCGCACGACCCTGTCCTTCCGAGAGTGGGTTAAATACCGGCGCCAGGGTGCGCGTCTAGTTCAGGTCAGAGAACACCCCGACGCCGGTTAGCCTGGAGGGGCCGCGTGCCTTCCTATCACGCCTAATGGCCCAAAGCAAGCAAAACAACGGAACTGTTTCCCACTTCTCGGCGGCCTTTGCTCATAGTGAAAAGCAGGCTCCACTTTTCAACCAGTGTTTCCCACTTTCTCGGTCGCACGACGCAACGGTTTCGGTATGCTCGACGAGACTTCTTCGCTAGCTCATGACAACCAACCTTTTTGACTATTTCGAGGAAGCATCGGGTGAGGATGGGACAAGCCCTGCCCCGTGGGCTGCGCGCGCTCCGAGGCGGCCCAATGCGAGCTTCGACATCAAGCTTGTGCCGCGCTCACCCGACTGGCGCAACGATCCCGAGTCGTTGAAGGTCCTCGAGCGAATCGAAGCCGAGCCGTGGACGGACACGCTCACCAGCAGAGACGACGGCGTCGAGCTGCGTCTCGATGACGCCTGGATCGAGACCACCGGCGCCGCCCTGGAGGCCGGAGGAGGAGCCGAAGCGGCGCTCGTGGACCTCGCGCGCGGCGGTCGCTATGCGATCCAGTTCTGGGATGCCAACGCGACCAAGGCCCTGCACGTCGGCCACTTGCGCAATCTCACGCTTGGCAACGCGCTCGCTGCCTCCCTCGAACAGGGCGGTGGCGAGGTCGAGCGGCGCTCGGTCATCTCCGACGCCGGGCGCTCGATGGGTGAGGCGATGGCGGGCATCATCCGCAGCGGCCACCACACCTCCGCCTGGCCTGAGGGAGACCAGAAGAGCGACCACTTCGTGGGCCTCTGCTACGCCGACTATGTCGCCGCCGGGGGCTTTGCCGAGGAGGGGATCGAGGAGCGCGAAGATTCGCTCACCCGCGAGCTGCGGATGCAGAACGACGCCGCCGACGAGCTGCTCAAACGAGTGATGTCCGGCGAGGGCGAGGCCCTGGAGCTGTGGTTCAAGACAAGGGCCTGGGTGATCTCCGGCCAGCGCAAGACCTTGGCGCGCCTCGGCGTGGCCTTCGACCGCGTCTTCTTCGAGTCCGATTTCCTGGAGGAGGGCAACCAGCTGACCGAGCAGGGACTGCGCGAAGGTACTTTGCAGCGCCGCGAGGACGGCGTCGTCTTGTATGAGACCGGCGTCGAGGAGATGGAGGAGATGCCGCTGCTGCGCGCCGACGGTCAAACGACCCAGCACATGCGCGCCGTCTCCTATTGGATGGGTGCCCCCGACCTGGAGGGCGTCA
This sequence comes from uncultured Solirubrobacterales bacterium, assembly GCA_963726465.1. Lineage (GTDB taxonomy): Bacteria > Actinomycetota > Thermoleophilia > Solirubrobacterales > Solirubrobacteraceae > Palsa-744. Next base: position 122,189 of record CAVSCQ010000023.1, on the reverse strand, counting down.
CCACGATCCAGATCACCGGCACTGAGTGGGTGGCGCACTCGACCTGCATTCGCCAGTTGATGGGCGAGTTGACCCCGGCCGAGAACGGCAGCCTGACCAGGGGCATCCATCCCACTCACGACATCTTCCACGGCATGGTCGCCCAGCAGAAGCGAGCGGTCAGCTCGAGCGACGAGGGCGGCCTCTTGATCGATGATTTGATCGAGTGGATCGAGACCCAGATCGACGCCGACCCTGACATGCGGGAGGTGCGCAGGGCCCACCACGCGCCCGAACGGATCCCAGCGCAGATCGCCTTGGGCTATTTCCTGCCCTACCCGATGACCCCGCGCGTGGACTTCGAGACCGGCAAGCTCTTGACGGAGCGCGAGTCGCTCGGCTGGGATCTGGTGCGTGCCCGGGCCACGCGCGGCACTTTGGCTAGCGCGCCCGGCCAGCGCCCGGCCGAGGATCCCGACTACCGCTCGGCGGTCGTCCAATCGGAGATCTATCGCCGCCACCTGCGCCTCGCGGTCGAGCGCTACGACGTCACGCCCTTGGCCTTGTATTTGCGCCATCTGGCCCGCTGGTACACCGAACGAGAGCGCTCCTCCCATGTCGAACGGGTCATCCACACCTTGCTCGATCGCTCCGCGCGGGGACTCGGATTGGAAGCGGGGCGATGAAGTGAGCACGCTCCTAATCGACAACTACGACTCCTACACCTACAACGTCTTCCACCTGCTTGCAGCCGCCTGCGGGGAGGAGCCGATCGTGGTCCACAACGACATGGTCTCCTGGAAGGCCCTCTCGCGCTGGGACTTCGACGCGATCGTGCTCTCCCCCGGCCCCGGCCATCCCGCGCGCTGGCACGATTTCGGGGTCTGCGCCGACATCCTGCGCTCGAGCGAAGTGCCAGTGCTCGGCGTGTGCCTCGGCCATCAGGGACTCGGCCATGTACTCAAAGCGACCGTGACCTATGCGCCCACGGTCATGCACGGGCGCCTCTCCCCCGTCAAGCACTCGGGCGAGGGGCTATTCGAGGGCATTCCGCAAGGCTTCAACGTAGTCCGATACCACTCACTCGCCGTCTCCGGCTCCTTGGGCGATGAGGGGCGCGAGATCGCCTGGACCGAGGACGGCGTCGTGATGGGTATCGAACACGCCCACCGCCCTATGTGGGGCGTGCAGTTCCACCCCGAGTCGATCTGCACCGAGCATGGGCACAAGCTGTTCGAGAACTTCTATGCCTTGGCGCGCGAGCATGCCCGTCCACCCGGGGGCAGGCGTTTGAATCGGCCGAGCGTTCCGCCCAGACGTTGCCGCAAGCGCAGCACCGAGAATTCCGAGGTGAGCCTGCAAGTACGTACGATCGAGGGCGAACCGCGGACTGAGCCCCTATTCGAAGCATTGTTCGGGAATTTGGAGCACGCCTTCTGGCTGGACAGCGCGAGCACGGCGACGAAGCTCGGCCAGCGCTCGTTCCTCGGCTCCTCGCTGGGTAGAAATCGCTTGGTACTGGAATACGACGTGGACGGGGGCATCGTCACGCGCCACGATGCCAGTGGAGCAACCATGGAGAACGGTTCGATCTTTCAGGTGGTCGAGCGCGAACTGGAGCTTCGTTCGATCGAGCCCCCGAGCGAGCCGGCACGTGGACTGGTGGGCGGCTTCGTGGGCTATCTCGGCTACGAGTGCAAGGCAGACTGCGGCGCCTCCAACACCCATAAGTCCGATATTCCCGACGCCGTGCAGATGCTCGCCAACCGTGTAATCGCCGTTGACCACACGACGGGCCGCACGTACGTCATGGCCTTGTGCCTCGGAGAGGAGCCCGACGCCTCCCACTGGCTCGACCAGGCTGAGCGGGCTGTGCATGACACGCTCGCTGTTTCCGATGACGACATGCTCGCAAGCGCCAGGAATGTGGATCCCCCTATTCAACCGAGCGACACGAACGAGGATTCATCCATACCGCCCGTGATCTTCCGCCCGGGGCGGGGACGTGAGCAATACCTGGCCGACATCGCCCGCTGTCAGAGCGCCCTGGCGGCCGGAGAGTCCTACGAGGTGTGCCTCACCGACCAGATCCACACCGACGCTTCGCCCGACCCGTGGCTGCTGTACCGGGGCTTGCGGCGCTCCAACCCGGCGCCTTTCGCCGCCTACCTGAAGCTCGGCGAGGTCGCGATCGTGAGCAGCTCGCCCGAGCGTTTCCTGTCGGTCGATCGCGATCGCAAGGTGATGGCGCGGCCGATCAAGGGCACCGCACCGCGCTCGCCAGATCCCGTCGAGGACGAGGCCACCCGCAAAGAGCTTGCCGAGGACGAAAAGACGTTTGCCGAGCACCTCATGATCGTCGATCTCTTGCGCAACGACCTGGGCCGGGTGTGCGAAGTCGACTCGGTCAGAGTGCCCGAATTGATGGTCATCGAGCAGTACGCCACCGTGCACCAGATGATCTCCAACGTGGTCGGCATTCTCGAGCCCGGCCGCTCCCCGGTCGACTGTGTCAGGGCCTGTTTTCCGGGTGGTTCGATGACCGGCGCGCCGAAGCTGCGCACGATGGAGATCATCGACGACATCGAGCGCGAGGCGCGAGGCGTCTACTCAGGCGCGATCGGCTACTTCGGCGCCGACGGGGTCGTCGACCTGAGCATCGTCATCCGCACGATCGTCCTGCGGGCGGGTGACGGCGCTAAAACGACCACGATCGGTGCCGGCGGGGCGATCGTGATGCAGTCGGACCCCGAGGACGAGTTCGCCGAGATCCTCTTGAAGGCTCGCGCGCCGATGGCCGCAATCGCAAAGGCTGTCACAGGCAGCGACGCGCCGGAGGCGTGGACGGTGGACGTGGATCAAACCTTGGCCGTGAGCGTCTCATGAGCGAACCGACACCGATCGAACCAGACGCCGAGGAGGAGTGGGAAGCGGACAGCTGGGACATCCGCGAGGCCACCCACGAGGATGTACCGCAGGTCGCGATCGCCCTACGCGAGCTGCTAATCGAGCTGGGTGCCAACCCCACTTTGCCCGCCGCCCTGGAAGTGCCGGCAAGAGCCCTAATCGAAGACGGCAGCCTGGGTGTCCTACTCGTTGCCGAAGAGCGAGGCCAGATCGTGGGCGTGCTCGGCGTCAGCTGGCAGGTCGCGATCCGCATTCCCGGCCGCTATGGCCTGATCCAAGAGCTTTGGGTTCACCCCGAGTGGAGGGGGAGGACAATAGGAGGTGACCTGCTGGCGGCACTATTCAAGCTCGCACGCCGTCAGCAGGTCACCCGCCTGGAGGTCGGGCTCCCCAGCGAAGGCTTCTCCCACCTACCCGCCACCGAGGCCTTCTATGTGAATTGCGGCTTCAAGGCGATCGGGATGCGCATGCGGAGGCTACTTTGATCATTGTCCGCACCGGAAACGAGTCATACCCAAACCGATCGGCCCATGCCTTTCGGAGAGGAGGATGAAAAGATGAGCGAGTTGCTCCTAGTCGAACAGAGGCAAGCCCACAACGGTGAAGATGGCAGCAGCGCGCCCTACATCCTCGACCGCCACGGCAACATGATGGAGGGCCGCGACGACGAGCGGCGCACCTCCGAGCTGCGCTCCGGTCTGACGAACCACGCGAAAGTGAGGCCCACTGTTTCTGATTGTCCCCAAGAGGACATGGAGCGCATCCTTGACGCCTTGCACGACCACGCTTACCTGAGCGCCCTGCGCGCAGTGGACTCCGAGGAGCCGACGATGATGCCCGAGTGGGCACCGCCCGGCCTGCCGGCCGACAGCCCCGTATGGGCGGGTGTCGTGGCGACCGCCTTCGAGGGAGTGCGCACCGCGATCACCGCAGCCGAGCGCATCGTCGAGGGCGAGCGCTTCGCCTATGCCCTGTGTCGCCCACCCGGCCACCACGCGGGACCGGCGTGGCTGGGTGGCTATTGCTATCTCAACACTGCCGCCGCGGCCGCCTACGCCCTGTGCGAGGGTGGCCTTGCCCCCGTCGCGATTCTCGATATCGACTTCCACTTCCCCACCGGCACTTCGGCGATCGTGGAGCCCTTGGAGAATGTGAGTCTGGGCTCACTGCACGCCTCCACGATCGCGGAGGTCCCCTGGAAGATGGTCGAAGCGGGCGAGCGCGAGACCTTCGTCGAGTTCGCGAACTGCCCCGGGACCGAGACCTATATGCAGGCCTTCGGCGAAATCGTGGACGAGCTAGCTCGCACCGCCGATGCCTTGGTGCTCTCGCTCGGCTACGACACGGTGGCCAGCGACCCCCACGGCTCGTGGGACTTCCCGCCCTCGATCTTCGAGCGCATCGGCGCCCGCCTGGCTGCCTCCGGCTTGCCGATCTGCGTGGTCCAAGAGGGCGGTTACTCCCTGGAGGCCCTGGCCGAGTGCAGCAGCGCCTTCGCCCGCGGCCTGCTCGGAGGCGAGGAGACTGCCACCGCAGCACACGGCCAAGCGCCGGGGAGCGCACGGTGAGCGCGCCCGAGAACACCCCGCTCGGCGGCACTTCAACGCCAAGCACAGGCCTGGAGCCGTTTCGCCGGCGCCTGGACGCGCTCGACAGCGAGATCGCGAGGTTGTTGGGCGAGCGCTTTGAGATCTGCCGCGAAGTGGCCCACCACAAGCGCACCCACGACATCCCGATGATGCAGCCCGAGCGCGTGATCGAGGTGCGCGAACGGTACTTGGAGCGGGGCAGCGAGGTAAACCTGCCACCTGAGTTCACCGCCGCCCTGTTCGAGCTCTTGATCGGAGCAACGTGCAAACTGGAGGACGAATTGATCGCCCAGCCGAGCGCTCCGGGAGACGGGAGCCTTCGGTGAAGCGGCTCCCGCCTCCCTCCTCTGTCCTAACCCGATGCACCAGCCGGGGCTCGAACCCGGATCACCGGATTTTAAGTCCGGTCCTTTCACCGCTTAAGGTACTGGTGCCGGTGAAATGAGGGGCGCGACAATACCACATTTTCTGACTGATCGTACTCTTGATAAAGGCCTTCCGCCCGGTCCTAAGATGCCAAGCACGTTGCAGGCCGTGGCATGGGCGCGCAGGCCGCTGCCGTTCCTGGAGCGATGTCAGAAACATTTTGGTGACATCTTCACCATCGACGTGAAGCACGCCGGCATATGGGTGATCCTGGCTGACCCTGAAGATGTGAAGAAGGTGTTCACAGCCGACCATGCGGTACTCGGCGTGGGCTTGGCCAACTCCATCTTGGGACCCTTGTTGGGGCCGCGTTCGGTGATGCTCCTGGAGGAGCCTGAGCACGTCAAGCGGCGCAAGCTGATGCTGCCGCCGTTCCATGGCGAGCGGATGCAGGGCTACAAGAAGATGATGGCCTCCGTGACCCGCAAGGAGGTCGCGACGTGGCCGATCGGTGAGGCGTTCGAGCTGTGGCCGCGAATGCAGGAGATCACGCTCGAGGCGATCATGAGGGTCGTGTTCGGACCGGTCGAAACCGACCGACTGCACAGGCTACGCCACCTGTTGCGGAGGCTCACGAACTGGATGAACGACCCGCGGCGGTTGAACCTGCTGGCCGCCGCGGGACCTGCTCGGTTTGCCGGCAACAGCGACTACAGAGGGATGATGGGGCCCGTCGAGGACGCAGTCCTGGAGGAGGTGCGCCGCAGACAGTCTCGATCCGGGGTGCACGGACGGGACGGATATCGCCGCGATGCTTGGGGAAGCCAGGTATGAGGACGGCTCGCCGATGACCGAGCAGGATTTGCGCGACGAACTGGTTACTTTGCTTACCGACGGGCCTACTTCGAGCCTGCTGTCTTGGGCTTTCGAGCGGATCCTGCGCCATCCCGAGCAATACGCACGGTTGCAAGCCGAGATCGATCGCGACGAGGAGGACATCTACCTGGACGCCGTCGTCAAGGAGGTAATGCGGCTCTGCCCAGCCGCCCCGATCGTGGTCCGGCGACTACTCAAGCCGATGCAGTTGGGCGGCTACACGATCCCCGCCGGCACAACCGTGGCGCCCTGTGTGCATCTCGTTCACCGACGTACCGACGTCTATCCTGAGCCGCTTCGTTTCCGCCCCGAGCGCTTCTTGGAGCAGCCGGCGGGAACCTACACGTGGATTCCTTTTGGTGGGGGTGTACGGCGCTGCTTGGCGGCCAGCTACGCACAACTGTTGATGAAGCAGGTGATATCAACCACCATCGCCGACGTCGACCTGAAAACGGTCGACCCGCCCTCCGAGCAACCCCGCAAGAGCGCTATCGCGTTCGTGCCCCACAAGCATGCCCGGGTGATCCGCAAAGCGGCGTGAGACCCAAGCCCACCCAAGAGCCGACGCCCCCTTCGCGATCGCCGGCCAAGATCGATAGAAGATCCCAGCGCGAGCGCTCACGAATAGGCCAAAATAGCTCGACAAGCGCCGGTCCCGAGCTGTAGAATTATCCGAGACGCAGCAGAACTTAAACCAGACTCTCGGAGGGATTTCGATGTTACCTATACAACCGGTCGCCCTGGCGCTCGCAGCAACCATGTTGGTTGCCTCCGGCTGTGGCGGCTCGTCCAAAACGGACTCAACCGCCACAGTCGCAAACACCACATCCGCGGTGACGACCACAACAACGACAAGCACAGCAACACCCACGCACACCGTGACGGCGGTCAAAGTTGCGACGGGCAAGCCGTTGACGCACGCGCAGTTGATTGCCGCCGGCGACGCGATCTGCGCTCAGGCGAACACAAAGCGGCGGGCGGTAGTCATAATTACACCAAAGGACCTTGCCCGTAATCTCCCACAGATCGCCATCTATGACAACACCGAGACAAACGAACTGGGCGAACTCGTACCCCCTGCTTCTATGGCCCACCAATGGGCCCAGATACTTGCGGACTTCCAGGCCGTGGGGGAGTACGTGAGTACGATGGCACAGGACTCGCAAGCCAACAATCTGACGTCCGTCCGCACTCTCTACCCTAAGGGCGAAGCGTCTCACCAGAAGCTGATCGCCATAGCCAAGCAGGCTGGCTTCAAGCGTTGTTCACGGGGTATTTGACCAGGCTATCGGGTTGGTGTCCGGGCGAGTAATGACTCTCGCCCGGACACATTCGACTTTATGCGTAAACGTCCATCATTTCCGACGAGACTGCAAGCGTCGGTCCTTCCGCATCTAATATGATCATTAACCCAAGTGCTTTACCAGAATTCGCATCACCAACGGTGCATTTTACTAACGGGAGTCCCGCTAACATCTGGAATACATCACTGAATTCCGCGTCGATCGTGCCGTTTGCTTCGTTTGTGAGCTTCACCGCCGTTTCCGGTGTTGCACATAATTCAGAGAATGGGGAGAATGCCACCTATACAGTTCACGTAATAACCAGCACCCAAGAGTAAGTCGACAAAGAACGCTTCCGTTCCATCAACCATTAACTCTGCTTCGGTTACCAACTCTGTCGCAGTGATGTCAGCCCAAGCTAACGGTTCTGCACAGTTTGAAACGTTCGTGCATGCCAACCCAGGCTCGACTAATTCTGTTAACGAGACTGTTGTTCCTGTTAACGTTAACACTTCTGTAATTAAGTCTAGGATATTCGGCTTCGACGAAGCCATCCAAGAATCCAACTACATAAGGTTATAGCTTTTACACCAAACCCTACCGTTGTTGTTTATGAGTTCCAGTTCGCCTTCCTGGTCCACTAACACCGGCGTAGTTACCGCCACGCCCAGTAACAGCACGGCGAAGATCGCCACACCAAGTATCTTAAATCTATTTGCCATCTGAATTCCACACTTCTTTCGAGGTTAGTTTACTTGGCTTTCCTGCCTTTCCCCGTCTTTTTCTTGTGCCCCTTCTTAGGAGCGGCCTTGGCCTTCTTCTTCTTCTTCTTCTTAGGAGGTTTGTTCCCAGCTTTCGGGAACGCCACATGTGGGGTTGGCAGCTGGGTGAATAGAGGAGGCGGCGCGAGGACGGTCGGCAGGCCCGTCGTCGTGAATGTAGCCGGCTGCCCTTGAACCGTGTGCGATGCGCTGTCGATATAGCCGCTGGATATCGCGATGCGATATGCGTAGGTGGTGCCGGGCTGAAGACCGGACAATGGGAGTGTCTCTTCGAGTAGCACGCTGCCGCTGCCCGCGAACCCGGAGAACACGACGCCGTATTGCGTGGCGGCGCCGTTGTACACGCCGAGTTCGAACGCGTAGCTGGCCGGCAGACCGTCGGGGTCGACCGTGCCCGAGATGACAGCGCCTGTCGGTGTGATAGCGCCGTACGCGCCGGTTTCCGCACGCGGTGCGGGCGCTGGGCCGGTGGTGAGCCTGCCTTCGGGGCTGATCGTCGTTTCGTGGCGCGTTTCACCCGCTTCTTCGAATTCATTAACTGCGACAAGCCGGTAGGAGTAGGCTGTGGCGGGTGTGAGACCGGCTATTTCGACGGTCGCGCCGACCTGTCCGTACACGGCGGAGGCTTCTGTGGCTGTGCTCTGGACGCCTGCACAACCGGACAGCGTAAGGCAGGCGCCGTATTCGAAGTAATAGTGGGTTGTCGTGTGCTCTGGGTTGAGCGTCGCATTCAGGTCCGCCGACTGCGCGGCAACGAACGAGGCGGCCGGGGTCTCAGGAATCACGGGCGCAATCACATGGGTCTTGAAGAGCCCAAGTCCGCCGGTGGTCTGGCCGAATTTGTTTTTAGCAACGATGTGGTAGAGATAGAGCGCGTTGGGCGTCAACTCGGTGAGATCGGCGCTGACATGTTCTACGCCGCCGACAGACCCAGCGCCTTTCGATGCAGTGACGATCGGGGACGACCCGATCGCGTTGAATTCGAACTGATAACTGGTTTCGCCAGGTTCGTTCTCGAACGAACCCTGAAGCGTTGCGGTCATCCCAGTGACTTCTGTGGCAGCTTCTGTGAGCAGGTTTTCCACCGCTGGGAGCGTCGTGAATTCATGGTCTTCTCCCGTGCGCGAGCCCTCGCTGTGGCCAGCGACGAGCCGGTAGTGATAGCTCGTCTGGGCCGTCAAGCCCGTGACTTCGGCGCTGACCGGCACAAAGCTGGGTCCCGAGCCCGGGGCCTGTGCGCACGGCGCGATGTGACCGTAGGATGTGTCTGTCCCGTATTCGAACTGGCACGAGGTCACCGCTTCCCCTTCGGGGTTGACTTCGCCTTCGAGCTTTGCGCTGGTCCTGTTGATTTCGCCGGGCGGGGACCCCGTGATCACGTTGGGGACCGAGACGAGTTCATATGTCTCAACTATGTTCGCTTCCCGCTGGGAGGCATACAGGTCGTGCGTGGTGGCGTTCACTGCGACGCCATAGGAACTGGAGAGACCAGGAATGATTTCCGTGGGTTCGCTGAATGCCGCCGCGGACCCGGGATACACGGCGATCGAGCTACCTTCGTCGAAGAACAAGTTGTTCTTCGACGAAGTATCGAACGCAAGCGCCTTGCCACACCCGCATACGGTCAGCTGTGGTATGAGCGTGGCGCCCATGTTGCTGAACTTCACTATGTTCGGTTCGCCCCTGAAGAGATACAGGTTCTGTGCTGAGTCGACCGCGATGCCAGGGCTACGCAGCGCTTCGAGGTTGGGGAATTCCGTCACTTGTTTGTTCACGAGAACATTGTCAAACTCCTGCACCGGACCGTGGTTGCCGCCACCCGCTTCGCTGCCTTCTTCGGCAACCCACACGTCGCCGGAGGTGTCGACGGCCACGCCGAAGATCGGTGCGTTGAAGCCTGTGACCTGCGAGAGGTACGTGCCGGTCGCCGAGAACTTGTCGATTACGTTGTGTCCCGGGTCGACGACATACACGTCGCCCGTGGAGGGACTGGAGGCGTCGTTGTCGACGGCGAGGTTGAACAGCGTGCCGTGTGCGGCGTGTTCGGAGACGCTTGCCGGCGGGGCGAATCGGCCGGTCGGTGAGCCACTGCCGTCGAACTGCCCTTCGAATTTGCCGCCGCCGGCATCGAACCACTCCACGCGCTGGTTGCCCGCGTCATATACGTATACGTCGCCGGTGGCGTCGTGGACGGCGACGCCGCTCGGTTCGTCGAACTGACCCGCGCCGGAGCCGCCAGCGCCGAACACTGTGCCGTTGCCGTAGACAATCAAGGCCGAGTGGATCAGCGCGGACAGGTTCAACCTCGGCAAGCTCGCCTCAGACAGGACGAGCGCGGAACGGCTCAACACCGACTGACTGAGCTCGGACAGACTCAGCGCTGATGGACTCAGTGACGGCGCCTGCGCAGTCATGACAACGGCGCCGAGTAGAGCAAGCGCAGCCAGCCAGATGCGGCGAATGTGGTTGGAGGCGCTCATCGGTTACCTCCTCGATTGCGGTGATCGTGACTCAAGGCTTTAGCGGCTCGGGCTCTTCGGGCCTTCTTGTCATGCACAGCAGGCGGACAGCCGCTGACCGCAATCTTCGTACTCTGTTTCATCACGGCACCGTTCTGCGCAACGAATTCGGTCGGCATCACCAGCTTGGCCCGCGACTTGCACAGGTTGCCGTTGGCCGCCAGCGCCGAGAACCTGCCCTGCGGCAGATAGAGCTCGAACGAGCCGACGGGCACGTCGGGGACGGTCTTGAAGGTGCTGCTGGTGATCCCAGCTTCGTTGATGAAGGTCGTGCCGGTCAGATCGACCCTGACGCCGTCGCCCTGCAGCACCACGATCAGTGAGGGGAACGCTTCGCCGCCGTGGCTGACGAAGTACACGGGCCCCTCGAGGCCCACCGGCAACAGCGGTGTGGAGGCGCGCGCGATCCCGACGACCGACGCCGCCGGGCACGCCGCCGGATTGGTCTCGAATGTCGCGGCCAAGCATGCCTTTTGCAACGTCGTGAGCCTGGAGGGCAACAGCTTTGGCAGCGAGACCTTGACGCGTGCGATGTTCGCCTCGTTGCTGACGGAGCCCGCCGGGTAGGAGACCTTCGCGTCGAGGCTGGCGCCCTTTGCTCTGGTCGTGTGAGCCGCGGTAGAGACCTTGAATACCGGTTTGAAGGCAAGGCTCTTGCAGCCACCAACGGCAAATGCGCTGGACACACCCGACACCGCGTCCTGAGAGCCCGAGATCTTGGCATCGATATGTTGCAAAGCGCAACTGGTCGGGTTGAACATGAAGCCCGGCCTGTCGATGTCGACCGTGATCCGCTGCAGCCGCAGCGGCACGCCGAAGATGATCTGCGGCACCGCGTACGGGCCGCTTTCATCGGTGGTAATCGTGGCTGTCGAGTCGATCGGATCGATGTCGATGCGCGCGCGCACGACAACCAGCCCGAGGTTGAACGGGCCCGCCACCGCGTGCGTGACGATCGAGAGGCCGAACGGAGCGCCGTCGTGCGGGCCGGTGAGATACACGTTGCCTTCGATTTCAAACGGATGCGAACCCGCGCCGGAAGCCACTCGTGCGGTACCGATCTTCGAGGCGGTGCATTCGCCATAGACGGATGGACTATTGGCCTGCGTTTCCGGGCACAGCGGCACGCTGGAGAGCATCGCCAACAGACCCGGCGGGGTGTGTAGCTGGATGCCCTTCACATACTGTTCGCGTTCCTGGCGAGAGAGGTTCATCGTGAACGAGCTGAATTGTCCAGCCTGCGGCGTGACGGTTCCCGCCACGAAACCGGGGTTGAAAAGCGGCGAACTCGAGCAACCGTCAACTTCGAAGCGCGAGGAGGACAGCAAATCAGGCGTGCCCGCAACCAACAACCCGTTGTTCGGGCCGCCTTCTTCGCTGATCGTGCCTGGGGCGCTCCACGGCGTGAAGTCGGCCGTGGTGGTCGCAGAGCCGCACACAGCCGGGTTGGCGATCGGTGCGCGTGGGCCACCGTTCAGCTTGATCCTCACTTCGCTATAGGGCGCCTGCACGAGTTCGCGCACGTTTGTCGTGAGCTGACCGGTGGCCGGGTTCGCCTCGGTCTCGAACGGCACCTTGAAGACGATGCCCTCACCCGCAAGTACGCCCTTGCCGCCGATTTCCAGGTACAGCTTGTACAGATTGCCATCGAGCGCGTCCTGTTCGGTGCAAGACCCTTCGCCGGGTCGACCGCCGCCGCAGCCGGGTCTCGCGAGGTACACATGGCCCTTCACCGGGAAGGGGAGGAATGGTGTGACCGCTTCCGCTTCGCCCACGATCGACGCGTCCGGGCAATGACCCGGAGCGAGCTGAAGTTCCCCGTTCAGGCCCACTTCTTCTGATTCGGGGCCTCCGATGTTGATCCCGTTGGGACCGGTCGCTTCGCAGGCCTGCACACCGTCAACGACCCCCGGTGAGACCGACATGCCCTCTGGCAAGGTCACGCGCGTGTCTCGCAACAACGGTGTCGCCGTCGATTCGGGGGCTTCATTGAGTGGCACATGTAGGTTCACACCCAAGCCCACCGGCTCATCCGCGAGCCGCGTATCAGGTTCAAGTTCGATGCCGGTGCCAGGTTCGAAGTGCAACAGGTTGCAGCCTGTCACGGCTGGCAGTGTGGCCGTCTTTTCCTTGTATTGTTCACTGTAATGCCCTTCCTGGACGCTCCCCGGGTCCTCCCACGAGTCGGCGCGCAACGTAGCGGTCAGAGGCCCCGCCGAGCAATCCGTCGGCCACGTCAGGAAAGGCACCGGCGAGACGCCCGCGGGCCTGTTTCCTGTTTCTTCCGGGTTTGCGTCACACACCAGCGGCCTTCCGGCCAACAATAAACAAAATCTTCCGCGCATCAGATCGTGACTCGGGTCGGCCGGCACGCCCCAGAACGTCGTTTCGAACCCAACAATGCTGTTTAGCAAAGGAATCTTATTACTCTCGACCGTAAAAGCGTAGGACCCCTGTGACGTGCGCACGAGATGCGCCGTCAACAACGGGGTAAACACTGCGCCAGAACCGCCGAAGTCAAGCGCGAACTCGGCAGACTGTCCCGCTTCGGGTTGAACGTTTACGATCGGGCCAACTGTCTCCCGCGCGTTGCCCTCGTGGAGCAGGTACGAGCCCACAATCGTGGCGGGCGGGCACTTCGTGCCTTGGGCGCTTGTGAGCAATGTCAGCGGGCAGCGTGGCAGCGCCTGTGGATCGCCCAGGAGTCCCGGCGGCAGGCTCGTCACTATGTCCCTTGGATCGCCGGTAGGAATCGGCTGTCCTTGGCTGTCTTCTTCGCTCGTGAATTCGCCGGATGTCACTAGCGCCCACGGATGCCCGCCCGCCTGCGTGAACGTGTACGGCTTGTTGATCAGTTCGACCCCTTCTTCGCCGTTCTTCACCACAGGTCGTTCTTCGACGCCTTCTATTGTCTGCATCGTGAAATTCTTGATGCCGAATGGCTTGGCTTCGATCGTCGCGCTTGCCGTAGATGGGAGGGCAAAGGCTCCAACCGCTACGGCACAAACCAAAAAGATGTGCGTCTTCAACATGCTACTTACCCCCCCCGATTGGACTTCCTTGCCTTCGTCCGCTTGACGCATCTGGTCTTCTTCCGCACATAACCCCGCTTGCACTTCGCGGGCTTGGCCTTCTTCGTCGTCTTTACCTTGACCACAGGAGCGGCAAAGTTGCCGCCCGGCGCCTGGGAGACACTGCCGGGCACGAGCAGCGGCGCCGGATTGGTCAAAGGCCCCTGGCAAGCGTCGCCAGAGCAGGGCTGTTCCGTCGCCAGCGCCGACGGGAATCCGCCTCCTATACGTGCATCGTAAATATCCATAGCGCCGTCAGTGTCCTGCGGCGCGAGGCCATCCGTCGTCAAAAAGAAAATATCTTTGCCTGAAGGCGAGATCACAACCTGCGGCACCCCACCAGACCCGCTGCCGTCGGAGATCAGCGACACGCTACCTTCACCTGGCCCTTCGTGCCATTCATATGCGTTCAGTTGCCCGTTGCTCGCGTCAGGCGAAAGCGGTCTCGGCGGAGCTGAACACAATCCGCGAGCCGTCTTCGCTGATAGCACGGTTATTCATTTCATACTGTTCCTGCAAGAGGCCACCGTAGTGACCGGGGACGATACTCGAGCCTAGCGCTTTACCGTTTTCGTCAAGTACGGTACGGTTTCCGTTGGAGTCGTACCCACCTTCGCCGTTGGACACGCGCTCGAGTCGACCCGTCACGGCATCGTAGCGATACACGTCCTTCGCCACGTTCGTATCGCTTGCCGACAGCTGAGCATATGTTGCAAATACCAGGAACCGACCGTCCGAGCCGGCTGTCTGCGCCTCGCCCTCTTCGTGCGTCCACAGTCCTTCATCGTCCCCGGTCGTACTGGGACAGGACGCGTCGGCGACCCTACCGGACAGGCTCGATCCCGAGCAGAGGTCGCCGACGAAGGCCACGGTACCCGGCGAAGCCGCATCATACATGTACAGGTTTGCCGCGGCCACCTGCGGCGTGGGGCGCCCTTCGCCTTCCAAATCCGCTTGCTGGGCGTCGCTCAACAAGTCCCCGCTAGCCGCGAAGTACACACGTGTCCCGTCCGAGGAGACCCTGACGACACCGAGGACATTCCCGGGCTGGCTAGAGTCCGGATCGTGCGATACCTGCGTCAGCGACGTTACTTCCCGCTGGCCCACGGTGCAAGTCGGGCTGCTTGTCGGACAGCCAATTGTCGCCATGTAAAGGTCGTCGCCCGAGTCTTTATCGCTTTCGGCTAGCGGCGCGGTGGTAGTGAAGTACACCCTCGATCCGTCCTGCGAGGCTCCCGCGAAATCGGCGCTTGCCCGTTCGCCCGCGCCGTCGCACGGAACTTCCGCCGGCACCAAATCGCCGGGAGAGATTTCGCGTTCGCAACCCCCAAAAGGCTTTCCGGTTTCGAGTGGTCTTGACACTTCAAGCGTCCTCGATCCCGCGAGACGCACGAAGACCTGGTGAGGCACATTTGGCCCAGCCGATTCGGTAGTAGCTTTCACGCAAGTACTGAAAAACACCTCGCTGCCATCGGCGTTCGCAGCATTGAACCCATCTGGCATGCTAGAGGAATAATATCTGTCGCCAATAGCCGTATAGCACCCGCGGGCGATCAGTTTACCCGCGTTGTTCAGACCGACGAGTACGAAGGTTTTTGCCTCGCCGCCGCAGCCGCGATCGTACTGATAGAGCTCTTGTTGTCCGCTCGTTCCGGCTGCTTCAGGCAGGAGAGAAGTGTTCGAATCCATCAGCACATGACAAAAATCAGGACTTGCGGCCGCCTCCACCGCATTGATCTTTTCTTCGTTCAGCCCAGCAAATTCTCCTTCCAACTCCCAGCCGGGCGGAGTGTCAGGAGTTTCCGTCGGGTGCAGCAGCATCTGCATTTCAGATGATGTGTTGGCAAAGCTCGAACCGGGGAAACCCAGCTTGAGCACGAGATCCAGGGACGGTGACACATCGCTGCCCTGCAGGGTGGGCTGTACCGAGGCGGGCGGCATCAGAGGAACGGTTGACCAGTTGGATGTTCCGCGACGCGCGAGATAGTCAATCGATTGGAGACCGGAGGGGGCGCCCGCAAACGCGCCACCCGAGACGAACGCCACGCTTTCGCCGTTCAGCGCGACAGCGCTGATGCCCGGCTTAGTGAGTTCAGCCGTGACCGGGAAGCCACCCTTATAGGGCGGAGTCACCATCTCGTACTGGCGTTCGGCGGGCAACCCAATCGCCACCGCCGCGATCCAGCAACAAACAACCAGCGCAGCCACAAACGCACTGAACGCTCCGAACATACGCCTCATTCCCCACTCCTCACTCCTCAAGACACATAAAACCCACGCCAACAACGACGTGAACCCCGAACCTTCCTATTGGACGCAGAGTCCGGGCGGACCAGCAGGCCCACCCGGACCGTTGCGTCTACATCGTTGCTACATGCTCAACGTCACCTCATTCTGAGGAAACTGCGAGCGTCGGTCCTTCTGCATCTAATATGATTCCTAATCCTACTACTTCACCAGAATTCGCACCACCAGCGCTGCATTCTGCTAACGGTAGTCCCGCTAACGTCTGGAATGCATCAGTGAATTCCGCGTCGATCGTGCCGTTTGTTTCGTTTGTGAGCTTCACTGCCGTTTCCGGTGTTGCACATAATTCGGAGAATGGGATAAGGCCACCCATACAGTTCACGTAATAACCAGCACCTAAGAGTAAGTCGACAAAGAACGTTTCCGTTCCATCGACCATTAACTCTGCTTCGGTTACCCATCCTGTTGTAGGGAGGTCAGCCCAAGCTAACGGTTCTGTGCAGTTTTCTACGTTCGTGCATGCCAAGCCAGGCTCGACTAATTCTGTTAACGAAACCGCTGTTCCTGTTAATGTTAAAAGTTCTGTGATTAAGTCTAGGCTATTCGCTTCGACGAAACCATCCAGAATCCCACTACATAAGGCTATGGCTTTTACACCGAAACCCCCACCGTTGAGGCTTCTGAGTTCCAATTCGCCTTCCTGGTCTACTAACACCGGCGAGACTACATTTGCGCCATTTAATAACCACAACGCTAATAAGAATTCCACGGCGGACGCCGTCGCAGCAACCGCCACACTCAGCAACAGCACGGCGAAGATCGCCACGCCGAGTACCTTGAATCTACGCATGTTTCTTCTACCTTTCCCTCGTCGAGACTTGGTTCAGCCTCTTACGAGGCATCGAGATAGGCTGGCCTGAGCACTCGTCCATAGGTCAGAGAGCGCCGGATCCGGCCCCTTGAACTGCTGTCCCGCATCCGCGCCGTCGGCGAGCCGAGGCCCACACCACGACACATGACCATCCTCTCAGGTTGCGGCACACGAAGTCCAGATGTGTTCCCCACTCTGGGGCAGACTACTTCGAACCCCGATGCGTCCGGCGATCCACTATCGCCTCCAGCTACGCATCGCACTTCGACCGGTATGTCTCCCACCTTCATGCATCGCTCCCTTCGACGAGGCTGCAACCGCTCCCTTAGCCTAGCTGCAGGCCTTTGTACCGATTGGCAGAACTCCTCGACCCGACTACAAGTTCTAAATAGCGAGCCAAGACGCACTTTTGCAGACTGCCCCGTCTCTGTCAAGTGGAAAGTCAGATACTGTTTCCACAATGTTTTGCGGCCTACCCTATCCATCTCGCACGGCCAGGGGAGCATGCGACAAGTGAGAACATGGCCCGTTGTGATCGCGCTTGTCGCGCTCGGCCTCGGCCTCGCGGGATGCGGCGGCTCGAACGCAAATAGCGCTTCAACCGCGTCCTCAGGGCTCTCGAAGGTCGTCCCGTCCAACTTCACGACGCACAACAACGACCGGGACAACGACGGCGACCACAATAACGACGATGGAAAAGTCCTCTACTACGGCCACGCCGCCGACGCAGCCGACCGGCAAGCCGGGGGCGCGTTGGTAACCAACTACTTCGCTGCGGCGGCCGGCGCGAACGGCGCGGCGGCCTGCGCGCTGCTGGTCCCCTTCATCGCCGAATCGGTTGCCGACGAAAACCCGACGCTGGCGGCAAAGACGTGCCCGGCGGCACTGGCGAGGCTGTTCGAGCTGCACCATCGCCTACTCGCCGAGAAGCACGCCACGCTCAGGGTGATGGCTGTACGCATCGAAGGCAACCGAGGATTAGTGATCATGGACTTTCCGACCATACCCGAAGTACGCCAGTTGACCGAGCGCCGCGTTGGTGGCGCATGGAAGTTGATGGATCTGCTCGACGGCATCCTCGAATAGCGTCTGGTACGACTGCAAAAGCTGCCGAAATGGGGATGCCGTGGAGACGAATCCTTGTTATTATCGGACTATATGAGGGGGATCGAAAGATCAGGGGAGACGCTCGCAGGGATGAAGGGCTCGCTTGCGCTGTTGGCGGTTCTCGGCCTTGGCGGCGGCGTGGCCGCGTGCGGCAGCTCGAGCGCAACCGATTCCTCCCGCAACGCCTCTCATAACGTTTCCACCGGAGAAGCCGCGATCAGCACCACCGAAGAAGCGCCGACCGACTACAGGAAGGTCGACGCAGACAAAGACAACGACATCGGTGCTGCCCATGACGACAAGAGCAATCGCGAAGCGCTGTTGTTCGGTCATGCGACCGGCGCGAGCGACGAGCGGACGATCACGAGCCTCGTCAAGCGCTACTACGCGATAGCGCTCGCCGGCGACGGCGCAAAGGCCTGCTCGCTGATCTACTCGTCGCTTGCCGAAGCCGCGCCCGAAGACTACGGTCAGGTGCCCGGGCCGGCTTATCTACGCGGCGCCACCACCTGCAAGGCGATCCTGACAAAGCTCTTCGCCCATTTCCACAGCCAGCTCGCGATCCAGGTCCCCGTCCTCGAGGTGACCCGTGTCCGCGTTCAGGCAGACCAAGCACGCGCTTTGCTCAAGTTTGCGGCCATGCCCGAACGCGAGATCCAGATCACCCGCGAAGGTCATGTCTGGAAGATCGCGGCGCTGCTCGATAACGCTCTGCCCTAGGAGCAGCTGATGGCGCTAAGCAGGCTCGATAACGCTTTGCAAGGCATGCCGGTCACGTTGCTTGCGACGATCGCGCTCGGTTTCGCCGCAGCGGGCTGTGGCGGCACGACAAGCGCCGCCTCTCACGCCACCCGCTCCGGCGATTACTTGAGACTCGACGGAGACGAAGACGGCGACGACCAGAGCCCGCTGAAAGTGGTCGGCCTGGACGAGCGGCCGCTCCTCAGCGCCTACGGCGGCGAAGCGAGCCGAGTCGACAAGCTCGCGATCACCAACTTGGTCAAGAGCTATTACGCGGCGGCCGCCGCCGACAAAGCAGCACCGGCCTGTTCAATGCTCTATGGCACCCTTGCCACGGGACTCACCAACCAGCAGGGCGAGCAGACGCAGGGCTGCGCCAGTCCGATGGCTGCGCTGCTGGGACAGCAACGCGCGCGGCTGGCCTCCGAAAAGGCTTCCCTGATTGTGGTTGCGGTACACGTCAAGAGCAACCTTGGACTGGCTGTGCTCGGCTTTCAGAAGACGCCCGAGAGCGAGATGATCGTCGAGCGCGAAGGCCACACCTGGAAGATCGACGAGCTGCTCGCCACCTACATGCCATGACTTGCCCACCCGTATTGATTCTCGTCTTGGTCTTGACGGTGGCAACGCTGAGCGGCTGCTCTCACTCCGGTGAACTGGACTCCTCAGAACAAGCGGACACGTTCGTCGTCGATGTCGCCCACGGCGGCAAGATCGCCGGCTGGCGCCTGGCCGGCGGGGCGAGCAAGGATGCGGATCGTGTCTGGGTCGAGCGAAACACGATCCAGGACCTGGGCCGTAGGTTGCGCCGGGAGGGGAAGGCCTGGGCCTGTCAGGTCGCCGAAGATTCGGCACAACTCGGCAGCATCGGCAACTTCAACGCCAACGATCGCCGTGGCGTCCTGCGCAACGCCCAAGGCCTGGGCGCCAGCCGCAGCGAAATCGAAGCGCTGCTCGACGACGTGCTCAAGCTGTCCAATCGAGACCTGCTCAAGACGACGGCGGCGGTATGCGACACGGGCAAGGTCTCCGCAAGCGACGAAGTCGCCGCTCGGCTGTCTTCGAGTGCGACGCTGCCTCAGATCGAAGTCAAAGGCGACGCCGACAGCGACTCCGACAAGTACGGCAGCGAACCGGACAACGAGAACGAAGTGTTCGGGCGACCCGCGAGCGCGCGCGACACGCACATGGTCACAGCCCTGATCAGGCGCTACTACGCAGCCGCGGCCACGGGCGACAGCACGGCAGGGTGCCGGCTGATCTACACACCGTTCGCCGAATCGGTCGCCGAAGACCTGGGCGCGCCGACCGGGCCGTCGGGTCTACGCGGCAATACCTGCGCGGCGGTCTTGTCAAAGCTGTTCGAACAGTCTCACGAGAATTGGCACACGGACGACGCGACTCTGAGGGTGGCGAGCGTTCGCGTCGATCAAAACCGCGGTGTCGCCCGCCTGGGCTTCAGAGGCGCGCGGCCCGACCGCTACGTCATGGCCCACCGCGAACGCGGTGGTTGGAAGATCGACGTGCTGCAGGACGTCGGCCGGCCGATCGGGGTCGAATGACGGAGCGCGGTGCGTTCCCCTCTTAGGCCGGCAACAGTGCTGTTGGCGGTCGCGTTGCTCGGTGTGGAGATGAGCGCGTGCGGCAACGGGCACGCGGTGAGCGGCTCTACCGCATCGGCCTCGCCAGCCCGCTCCCGCGCCAACCCGATCCGGAGCTTCGGCACGGCCGCGAGCCCGGCCAATTATCGCGCGATCGCGACGCTCCTCAGCCGCTACTACGCCGCGGCGGCCACGAAGAGCGGCGCCGCAGGTTGCGCGCTCACCTACTACATTCTCGCCGAATCGGTCCCTGAAGAATACGGTGGCCCTCCCGGCCCGCAGTATCTGCGCGGCGCCGCCACCTGCCAGGCGGTCCTCTCGCGAGTGTTCGACCATTTCCACGCACAGTTGACTGAAGCTCCACGGGTGACTGGCGTTCGCGTCAAGGGCAATCTCGCCTATGCACTGCTGTCGTGGGCGAAGCTGCCCGCCGGCTACATGGCGGTGCGACGCGAAGGTCCCCGCTGGAGGATCGACCGGGTGCTCGCGGCGCCGCTGCCTTAGCCGTAGTAGCGGGCAATCGTCTGCAGCTAGCTGAATAGGTCGTGCGCCAGGAACAGCACGAGGATGAGCGCGCCGACCGCAGGAGCCCAGCGTCGGCCGACTCCGCGTACCGCCAGGGTGACCGCCCCACCAAGCAAGCCCATCAAGGGCAGCAGATAGCGCGGATCGCCAAAGCCCTCCACCCCTTCTGTGGCAACCCACACGGATACTAGGCGGCGCCGAGACGGGACGGATATCGCCGCGATGCTCGGGGAAGCCAGGTATGAGGACGGCTCGCCGATGACCGAGCAGGACCTGCGCGACGAACTGGTGACCTTGCTTACGGACGGGCCCACTTCGAGCCTACTGTCTTGGGCTTTCGAGCGGATCCTGCGCCATCCCAGACAATACGCGAGGTTGCGAGCCGAGATCGATCGCGGGGAGGAGGAGGTTTACCTCGACGCGGTTGTCAAGGAGGTCATGCGACTTTGTCCGGCCGCACCTATCGTGGTGCGCAGGCAGGCGGGAGCGATATCGCGGCGATGCTGGCGGAGGCGAGGTATGAGGACGGCTCGCCAATGAGCGAGCAGGATTTGCGCGACGAACTCGTCACTCTGCTGACCGACGGGCCCACGTCCAGCCTGCTCTCGTGGGCGTTCGAGCGGATCCTGAGGCACCCGCGGGTGTATGCGCGCTTGCGGGCCGAGGTCGACTCCGGTGAGGAGGACGTTTACCTCGACGCCGTCGTCAAGGAGGTGATGCGGCTGTGCCCAGCCGCGCCGATCGTGGTGCGCAGGCTGCTCGAGCCGATGCAGCTCGGCGGCCACACGCTTCCCGCCGGCAAGACTGTGGCGCCCTGCGTCCATCTGGTGCACCGGGGGGCGGGGGTCGCAAGACCTGCAGCCGCAACGACATGAAAGCACCCTCGCGTCGAGCTGAGCACCTTCCTGGCTACCAAAACGAACGGGCGAATCTGTAGAATTATACGAAACACCGCAGAACTCAACCAACACCCTCGGGAGGGATTTGATGTTACATACACAGCTAGCCGCAGTGGCGCTCATGGGCCTCACGCTCCTGGTCTCCGGTTGCGGGAAATCATCCAAAACGGAATCGACGAGCACCGCCGCGGCAGCCACCACGCCCACAACGACCAGCACGGCGCCGGCCGAATCCACCACGACCAGTGCCGCTACGGGCAAGCCGCTGAGCCGCTCAGAACTGATCGCCGCGGCGGACGCTATTTGCGCGCGCTCGAATGCCAAGACCTCCGTGCTGTTCGCCAAAAAAATACAGGAACTGGAGACCATCTACCCCCAGATCGCGCTGTATGAGGGGACCGAGACGAAAGAACTGAGCCAACTCACACCGCCCTCCTCGATGGCGGCCGACTGGAAACGGATCATCAGCGACATCGAACAGCATCGCCGCTACGTGACCGAAGTCGCACACGACATCCAGATCAAATCGACCAACGCCGGTCGTCCCTACCACCTGGCGACGGTCGCGATCGAAGACGAGATGGTCACCGCAAGGCATGCCGGGTTCAAACGGTGCTCGATAAGTAGCTGAGGGGAAGCAGCGTAGGGAGTCGCAAATAGAACGGCGCCGGGCGAAGATCGTCTCGCCCGGCGCCGGATTATAGCTCCATATCTGGAGCTGACTCTACGGCTTTGTCATCATCCTTCCGACGAAGCCGTGAGGGATTCAGACGAACCAACCAATAAACCAAAGCCTAACCCTTCCACAACTCCAGTTTCTGCCCCGGCTTTTTCACAATTGGCTAATTTCAGTCCGGCTAATTCGGCGAATGCCTCAGAGGCTTCGCCATCCAGACCTTCTGCGGTGTTCGTAACCTTGCCTATAGCTTCCGTAGCTGTGCATAAGTCTTCCAAGCCGCTGGAGCCCATACAGACCAGGTGATAGCCGATTGTTCCGCCGGCCTTGGATGCTAAGCCAACAAAAAAGGTTTCAGTACCATCGACCATTAACTCCAGTAATCCCTGCCAGGGCAGATTATCCGCCCAAGCTAATGGTTCCGGACAGTTTTCCGTATTCGTGCACGTAAGGCCTGGCTCAACTAACGGCGTCGAACTTACAAGTGTTCCAGATAAATCTAATAGTTCTGTCCCCGTACCTTCTCCATTCGGGCCAATTGTACCGACCCCAATCCCACTACATAACGCATCAATTTTAATGTTAATAATGGGTATAGTCTCTGCAATTAATACTTCACCTTCCGCATTCACTAATAACGTTGAGGTTACCGGATTGCCATTCACTAACCATTCGGCTAATAAGAATTCAACCGCACCTGCTGCTGCCGTGGCGATTGCGCAAAACGCAAACACTGCAAACAAGGCAACGCACAGTATTTTTAATTCGTTCATTCTCGCATCATCCTTTCTATAACCAGTCTTACGTTGTGACTCTTACGACAGGCAGACCAATCACACTACCCTTCCGACGAAGCAGACAGAGTTTCGGCCGATCCTGTCAATAAAACGAACTCTAAACCTTCGACGACCAGCCTTTCCGCCACCTGGAATGCTTCACAGCTTCCCATAATTTTAGGACTGCTAATTCGGTGAACGCCTCTGAGAATTCAAGGTCGAGGCCTTCCGTGGTGTTGGTCGCCTTGGTTATTGCTTCTGTGGATGTGCATAAATCTTCCAGACCCGCCGCACCCATGCATATTATGTGGATACCGGCATCTTCTCATTTCACGTCTATCCTTTCTCTTATCAATGCACATCCCCGCCTCACCTTGTCTTTGAAACCGGCCAACTCCGGCACCTGCTCGGGCAGAGTACTCACCACTCCACCCGAGCACAGGCGATCATTTCCTCAAAGCGTCATGCTTCCGACGAAACGGTGAGCGGTTCCGACGACCCTACCAATAAGATGAACCCTAACCCGCCCATGATTCCTGCTTCAGTTCCCGCTTTTTCGCAATTAGCTAATTTTAGTCCAGCTAATTCGGTGAACGCCTCGCTGAATTCGAGGTCGAGGCCTTCTGCCGTATTAGTCGCCTTGGACCCGGCTTCCGTAAATGTGCATAAGTCTTCCAGGCCACTTGAACCCATGCACACAATGTGATAGCCGACAGTTCCACCTGTCTTAGACTGTAAGTCAATAAAGAAGGTTTCAGTGCCATCTATCATTAACTCAAGTAACGTATTCCAAGGTAGATTATCGGTCCAAAATAACGGTTCTGGGCAGTTTTCTATATTCGTACACACAAGTCCCGGCTCAATTAATGGCGTAGAACTTACAAGTGTTCCTGTACTTAAAGTTAATAGTTCAGTGATCGTATCTTCGCCTGTAGGACCGACTGTCCCGTCGTATATCCCGCTACACAATCCCACAATTTTGACTTTGAGGATCGGAACAGTCACTGAGAAAAGCACTTCCATTTCGGTGAAGGCTAATAACGTCGAGGTAACGGGGGAACCATTTACTAACCATTCGGCTAATAAGAATTCAACCGCGCCCGCTGTCACGGCGGACGCAGCGTAAAACGCGAACGCCGCAACCAACACTACAGCCAGTAGCGAAAGTTTCTTCATCTCGCACCTATTCTTTCTCTTCAAGGTTCTAAAGATTTTCCATTGCTTTGAGATCGCCCGCTCGAGCACAAGCTCAGGTCAATCACCAAGTGGTACCGAGCACTGCCTTCCACGGGCATCTGGGATGCGTCCGATCAAATCCAGAAGACCAGACTAGTCCCTATAATCGCACACACTCGGGGAAAGGGCAAGGGCCGCGAGCACGATTATTCTCGCGGCCCTTGCCCAACCTAGCTTGAATGCCTACGCCTAGCCTGCATTCGTCAGCAGTGCGGAATGTGAGGTTTCTGGAGGGCTGAAAGCGGCCTTGACAGTGCGAGCGATCCACCAGCTTCCTCGACCTTCTCCACGAACGCGTCCGTCACCGGCCGCGCCCGGCCCGCCGGACGCGGCTCGCCACCAGCCGCATCACGGGCGCGCACCCACAGCCCGACCGGCCAACTCAAGCGCCAGCTCGGGCGGGGTTACGCGCAACCCGCCCGAGCAGACACGATCATTCCCCCAAAGCGTTATCTTCCGAGGAAACAGTGAGCGGTTCAGACGATCCTACCAATAATAATAAACTCTAATCCTTCTATTGTCGCACCTTCGGCGCCGGATTTTTCACAATTACCAATTTTAGTCCAGCTAATTCGGTGAAAGCCTCGCTGAATTCGAGGTCGAGGCCTTCTGCCGTATTAGTCGCCTTGGGTCCGGCTTCTGTAAATGTGCATAAGTCTTCCAAGCCACTTGAACCCATACATACCAGGTGGAAACCAACGCTTCCACCTGTCTTCGACAGTAAGTCGACAAAGAAGGTTTCGGCTCCATCCACCATTAACTCGAGTAACGTATTCCAAGGTAGATTATCGGCCCAAAATAACGGTTCAGAACAGTTTTCCGTATTCGTACACAAAAGCCCCGGCTCAACTAAGGGCGTAGAACTTACAAGTGTTCCCGTAGTTAAGGTTAATAGTTCAGTGATTGCGTCTTCACCCGTGGGACCGATCGTCCCGTCGAAGACACCACTACATAAAAAGTCAAGCTGCACGTTGATAATCGGAATTGTCTCCTCAAATAAGAGTTCCCCTTCAATGTCGGCTAATAATGTCGAGGTAACGGGGGAGCCGCTTACTAACCATTCGGCTAATAAGAATTCAACAGCGCCCGCTGTGTGGGCCCAAGCACTGGCTTCCAGGGCGTGTAGCCGGGAGTGCCGCATCCACTTCTCGCGCGACTATGCGACCAACCAAGGGTGCTCCGAGACCAGATCCTCGCGCTCGGCGAGGGCGCTACATGTGATCGGACGCTACCTAGGCGGAGTGCTTACCACTCCGCCTAGGCACACGCGTCTCTTCTCCTAAATCACAGCAACTTTAGTCTCACCCTTCAGACGAAACGGTGAGCGGTTCCGACGATCCAGTCAATAAGATAAAGCCTAACCCTTCTACGGTTCCCGCTTCAGTTCCCGCTTTTTCACAATTAGCTAATTTGAGCCCAGCTAATGTAGTAAACGCCTCGCTGAATTCAAGGTCGAGGCCTTCCGCTGTATTGGTGGCCTTGGATCCACCTTCTGTTTGCGAGCATAAATCTTCCAAACCGGATGAGCCCATACATATCAGATGGTATCCAACTTGTCCACCCGTCTTAAACAGTAAGTCAATGAAGAAAGTTTCAGTACCATCGACCATTAACTCGAGTAACGTATTCCAAGGTAGATTATCGGCCCATGCTAACGGTTCAGGACAGTTTTCCGTATTCGTACACAAAAGCCCCGGCTCGACTAATGGCGTAGAATTTACAAGCGTTCCTGTAGTTAACGTTAATAGTTCGGTGATTGTGTCTTCACCCGTGGGACCAATTGTCCCGTCGAATACGCCACTGCATAACACCGAAATTTTTACATTGATGATAGGTATTGTC
The DNA here is from genome assembly GCA_963726465.1 of uncultured Solirubrobacterales bacterium. GTDB lineage: Bacteria > Actinomycetota > Thermoleophilia > Solirubrobacterales > Solirubrobacteraceae > Palsa-744. The sequence continues at coordinate 96,296 of CAVSCQ010000023.1, read as the reverse complement.
TCTGAGAGAGTTAGTTCCCCTTCAGTGTCGACTAATAACGTCGAGGTAACAGGGGAACCGCTAACTAACCATTCTGCTAATAAGAATTCAACAGCCGAAGCTGTTACGGCCGAGACCGCGCCGAACGCAAAAATCGCAAACAATGCGACTCCCAATAGTCGGAGATGCTTCATCTTGTTCGCCTTTCTCATCACGGCCCAAATCGGACCTTTCCTGCCATGAGAGACCGGCCCGCTCAGTGAGAGATACCAAGCGTGCCTGCTCGCTCCCACGCAGCTTGTTGACTGTCTGGCAAAATTCCGTCGACCAGACTAGTATCGATTATTGCAGAAGGCGTTAGAGACGTCAAGGGCCACGAGAATCATCGATCTCGTTGCCTTTGACCAACCGCGCCTGGAACACTTATGTTGAGATGGAGCAGGCGCGTGGCGCCGTTATCCCTTGATCGGGACCTTGACCTGCCTCTGCCCAGGATACGTAGGCTCCTAGCCTGCCTCATCCTAGACCGAAGTGAAGACGCCCCGCGCCCTCACACTCTCCCAGGATTCGCTAATGACGCTTTTTCTTGCGCTTCTTCTGCTTGACCTTGACGCACTTGCCATGCCTGTTGCGTACGAGACCTCGCTTGCATTTCGGTACAGGCGGAGGAACTTTCGGGAACGCAATGGGCGGTGGGGGCAGCATTGAAGGTGTGGCCGGCGAGAGAAGCACGCTGGGTACACCAGCGGTCGTAAACGCGAGGGGGGCACCCTGCAACGTGTGCGATTCGTTGGCGATGTATCCACTGGAGACGGCGATCCGATAGGCGTATGTCGTGCCGGGTTGCAGGCCGGTCAACGCGACCTCCTCCTGGGTCGAAACGCTGCTGGAGCCGGCTGGTCCTGAGAATACGATCGTATATTGCGTGGCGGCGCCGTCGTAAACGCCCAGTTCGAAAGCGTAGCCAGCAGGCAGACCGTCGGGGTTTACGGCACCGAAGATGACGGCGCTAGTCGACGTGACCGCAGCGTATCCACCCGTTTCGGCGCTCGGCGCGGTCGCTGGGGCGGTAGTGAACGATCCTTCCGCTCCACTCGTTTGGCCCCCTACCTTTTTCCCGGCTTCTTCGAATTCGTTGCTCGCGACCAAACGATAGCTGTATGTTGTCGACGGTGCGAGCCCACTGATTTCACTTGTCGCGCCGACGATCCCGTATAGCGACGATTCCTGACTAGGCGTATCGAGGACAGCGACACAATCGGACAATGCCTGACAAGCGCCATATTCAAAGTGGTAGCTCGTCGCCGTATGCTCGGGATTGACAGATGCTTCGATATCCGCGCGCTGCGACGTCACGAACGAAGCATTTGGCGAGCCGGGAATTTGCGGGCCGACAACCGGGGTATGGAATGAAACCTCTTCGCCGTGCCCCTGCAGTTTTTCGCCATTGGCCTGTGCTTCGACTGCTACCCTGTACTCATATTCCTGGTTCGGCACCAAACCCGTCAGCAGCAAGGAGGCACTTTCGAAGGCTTCCGTTTCGCCTTCGAAAGCCGATTGAGTCGATGAGCCCAGAGCAGAAGTCTTACCGTACTGGAAGAACCCGGTCGCATGAACCCCATCGGGATTGATTTCCCCACACAGCTTCGCACTCGTACCGGTGACTTCGCTTGGTGCGCATGTACGAGTTTCGGGGAATACGACAGGCGTGTACGTTTCGAGCTGTTGCGTTCCGGAGTTCACCACGTAGGCCTCGTCCGAAGGGCCGAAAGCAAGCCCTCCAGCGAAGCCTGGAATCTGGCCTGACGCAGGTGCAAATTCGCTGATCCTCACGCCCGTGGAGTTGTAAAGCACTCCATGTGTGCCCTCTTTGGGATCAAGGACCCCCAGACGACCATGAGGATCCAGAGCAAGACCCCTCAAGCCCGAACTCGCTCCGTCTATCACCAGGGACTGCAGAACGCCGCTCGAGTCATACTCGTGAACCCCTGCGGCTTCGCTATCGGAGACAAACACATCGCCCGCGGAATCGACAGCCACACCACTCGCCTGACCAGTTGGCGATATTTCAGCCAGGGAAACTCCGCCAACAGACGCTCCCGTGGATGAGTTGAACTCCTGCACACGCGCGCGGTCGCCGACATACAGGTCATCTTTGGCTCCACCGAACGCGAGTAGATTCCCATCCTGCGCAGCCACATCGAATGCGCCGGGTTCCGTGTTCGCTTCTGCAGCAACCGTTGTCTGAAGCGCGGCAGGTTGACATTCAGCGCCTGCGCACGCGTTTGTGTTGTTCGTACGGTTGACGCTCTTACCGATCGCGAACAGGAACTGCCCATCGGGACTGAACACCTGAACCCGTTGGGCGAACGCGAATTCTCCGCCTACTTCGCCATTCACGGTGTCTATAATGTAGACATCGTCGCTTACGGGATCGACAGCGACACTGCCGAGTTCAGCGAATTGCACGGGGGAGCCACCGCTCACACCAGCCTGGCATTGCACGCCCGATTTTTCGATTTCCTGCTCGGTGCACACGTCGGCGTGGGTCGTTCCGTTGACTTCCTTACCGAACATCGCCACAAAGTTGCCGCTGGAGTCGAGCTCCTGCACGCGGTGGCTGTTTCCATCCGTGATATACACGTTGCCGTTCGGCGCGACAGCCACGCTGTGTGGAAAGTTAAACGCTTCCCGGGCATCTCAGTTTCAATCGGTTCGAAAAATTCTAATGGCGGTTCCACACATGTGTCGTCAGAAACCACGGTACAGACATTCCCACCTGTCGTGGCATCCACTCTCAGGCCAATGTGGCCGGAGAGTAGAAACTTGCTAGGCAACGGTGTTGCAGAGGCGGTAGACACCATTGCAACCATGAAGACGAACGATGCGATCAAAATGAGCGCTACGCGCATCTCATTGATTGGCTTGACATTAGACATCGCCTATCGCCTCCCCTTGGAGCCGTGCCCAGGTGGTATGCGCGCGGCGCTACCTTGCTTGCGGTGCCCTGCGCTTTTCGCTTTGCTCTTGCCGCATCCTGTCACAGCAATATTCGTGCTCCGCTTTATCACAGCGCCATTCTGAGCCGTGAATTCGGTCGGCATCTTCAGCTTACCCTGTACCTGACAGAGCTTGCCGTTGGCGGCCAGCGCCGAGTACCTGCCCTCGGGCAAGTACAGCTCGAACGTGCCCACGGGCACGTCGGGCACCGACTTGAACGTGCTGCTCGTGATGCCCGCTTTGTTGATGAACGTCGTGCCGGTCAGGTCGACGCGCACCCCGTCGCCCTGCAGGACAACGATCAGCGACGGGAACGCTTCGCCGCCGTGGGAGACAAAGTAAACAGGACCTAACAATCCCACCGGCAGCAGAGGCGTCGTTGCCCGCGCGATGCCCACGACAGAGCCGGCCGGGCAATCCGCCGGGTTAGCGGCAAACGTCGCAGCAGTGCACGCCTTCTGTAGCGTTGTCAGGCGCGAAGGCAATCGCTTGGGCAGGTCCACTTTCACTTTCGCGATGTTCGCCTCGCTACCCATCGAGCCTGCGGGGTAGGACAGCTTTACGTCGAGGCTCGCCCCCTGCTTGCGACTGGTGTGCCCGCTCGTGGAGACCGTGAACTTTGGCTTGAAGGCGAGGCTCTTGCAGCCACCGACGGCAAACGGACTCGACGCGCTCGCGACCGCGTTCTGCGAGCCGGAGATGTTGGCGCCGATCCGCTGCGTGGCGCAGTTGGTTGGGTTGAACATGAAGTCAGGCCGGTCGACGTCGACCGTTATCCGCTGCAGGCGCACGGGCACGCCGAAGACGATTTGCGGCACCGCATAGGGTCCGGTTTCGTCGGTCGTGATCGTCAACTCCGAGGTTTCGGGGTCGACCGCGATCCGCGCACGTACGACCTTCAGGCCTAGGTTGAAGGGGCCCGCGACCACGTTCACGACCACGCTCAGCCCGAACGGCGCGCCCTCATATGGGCCAGTCAGGTAGACGTTGCCTCCAATTTCGAAGGGGTGCGAGCCTGCGCCCGTGGCTACCCGTGTCGTGCCGATCTTCGACGATTCAGGACAGTGCCCGTTGTCGGCTTCCGGTTCTCCGCACAGCGGCACGCTCGAGAGCATCCCCAGCAGCCCAGGTGGGGTGTGGATCTGGATGCCCTTTACATACTGTTCGCGATCCTGACGTGTGAGGTTCATCGTGAAGGGGCTGAACTGACCCGCTTGCGCCGTCACCGTACCGGCCACGAAGCCGGGATTGAACGGCGACTGGCCGCTCGCGCAGCCGTTCACGTCGAAGTAGGACGAGGACAGTAGATCCGGCGTACCGGCCACCAGTGGGCCTTCCGGCGTCGTGCCCGGCTCGCTCCACGGCGTGAAGTCCGCCGTCGTCGTCGCCTGACCGCACACCGCAGGATTGGCGATCGGGGCCCGCGGGCCGCCGTTGAGATGGACCTTCACTTCGCTGTAGGGAGCCTGCACCAGTTCGCGCGAGACGGCCGTCAGCTGCCCGGTCGCGGGGTTGACGTCGGTTTCGAGCGGGACCTTGAACTCGATGCCCGTGTTCGAGAATTCACCCGTCCCTCCCAGTTCCAGGTACAACTTATAGAGATTGCCATCTCGTACGTCCTGTTCGCCGCACGGGCTCTGACCTGAACCGCCACAGCCGGGACGCGCCAGGTACACGTGGCCCTTCACCGGGACGGGCAGGAACGGCGTGATCGCTTCGGCGGTGCCGACAATCGACGCGTCGGGGCATTTCCCGGGCGCGAGCCTCCATTCGCCGTTCAGGCCAGGCACTTCAGATTCTGGACCGGTGATGTTGATCCCTTCAGCGCCGAAGGCACCACATGCACGGATCCCATCTACTACACCTGGCGAGACGGACATACCCTCGGGCAGCGTGATGACCGTGTCGCGTAGTTGCGGGGTCGCATTCGTCGCGGGCGAGTTGTTCAGCGGTATCTGCAAGCCGACTCCCAGACCGACAGGTTCGTCCGCCGCCTGGGTATCCGGTTCCGTCGTCACGCCGGTGCCCGCGTTGAACTGCACTAGGTTGCAGCCAGTCACGGCGGGGAAAGGCACTGTCTTTTCAATGTAGCCTGCATACTGCCCATTGACGCTGACGCTACCCGGTTCCTGCCAAGGGTCGGAGCGCACTGTAAAGTTCTCGGGTCCGGCGATGCAGTCCGTTGGCATCGTCAGGAACGGAACCGGCGGGAGATTCGCGGATTCGTGGCCCACTGTCTTGCAATTTGACAGCCGGGTTGAATTTGAATTTGGCGTTTCAGAAAGTTCGAAAGATTTGCCACAGAAACGACCCCGCATCGCGTCGTGACTGGGATCGGCGGGCACTCCCCAGAACGTCAGTTCCACGCTCCTTATCCCCACGGCCGCGACACCGTTACTGGTGACATCGAAACCGTACCCGCTGCTCGTCCTAACCAAATGGGCGGTCAGCAGTGGCGTCACGACACCTGGAGTCGCTGTCTCGAGCGCGAACTCGGCAGACTGCCCTGCTTCGGGCGTCACGTTGACGATCGGCGCGAGTTCTTCTTTCACCGAAAAATAATGGACGCGCCACACGCCAATCTGCGAGTCCGCTGGGCATAGCTTGGTCTCATCAGCGTTTTCTTTCTTCACGCTGGCAATCCGGGACAGCGGGCAGCGCGGCAGCGCCTGTGGGTCACCGAGCAGTCCCGGCGGCAGGTCCGCCACAATGTCCTTGGCGTCTCGCGTGGGCACTAGCGATATTTCGCCTGCGGAGTTTGCTTCCTTCGCTTCGCTGGCGAATTCAAGTACGGTCGTCAACGCCCATGGATGGCCGCCGGCTTGTGTGAACGGCTGCTTGTACGGTTCGTTTGCAAATTCGAAAAATTCTTCGCCAGGCCCGGAGCCACCGAACGACGTTTCACGCGTCGTTTCGGTCGGTTCCACCGTGAGCTTTGCGATTTCGAACGGAGGACGCGAGCTGACGGCGCCCTGCCACGACGTCAACGCGATCGCCTGGGCACCACCTTCGATCGCGGCTTCGCTCGCGACGGGGGTCTCTTTAGCAGAACTCGGCACCGCGAGACGGACGACCATCCGCACCGTCTGTCCCGGTTCGATTTGATTGCCCAATAGGCCACCAAACACTGCAGACGGGGTGAATTGACATGTGAGCTGGCGTCCGGTCGATGCCGGGCACACCGGCACAAGCGCGTTAAGGTCAGTTTTGCCAAATCCAAAACCCGCTCCCGACCAGTAGAAGGAGACGGACTTGACTTCCAGCCCCGACGGAAGTTCGTCGCTGATGGTTACTTCCCCAGAGGAAACGGAAGGGCTCGCGATAACTGCATAGGAACTGCTGCTGCCAGTGGCCAAATAGTTAGGTGCGACCGATTCGACGCTCCAGCCTGGAGCCGCGACAGCTCCGGTGGCGCATGCGCCGAGCACCATAATAATCCCCACCAAGGCCACAATTATCGTCTCAACTCTGCGCACAAGCGTGCTCTCTGATCTCATCCCCCTCACGACTTTCCTCCCCCAATCGAGCTACGACGATGGAGATGCGCCGCGGCCTTGCGGGCTTTCCGCTTGACCTTTACGCACTTGCCACGCTTATCACGTTTGTACCCACGCTTGCATGCAGGCTTCTTCGGCTTGCTCTTCGGCTTGACGACCACCGCCAGCGCTGGAAAATTCCCTCCCGGTGCCTGCGTGACGCTGCCGGGCACCAGCAGCGGGACGGGATTAGTCAACGGACCCTGGCAACCGTCGCCTTCGCACGGCCGGCGTTCGGCCGGCGGCGGGGGGAAGCCCCCTCCCAGACGCGCGTCGTAGAGATCCGGCAGGCCGTCTGTGTCCTGCGGCACCAGACCCTGCACCGTGACGAAGAAGACACTTGATCCATCAGGCGAGATCACTACTTCTTTTATAGGTTCTTCGTCGCTACCAGTCGAGACGAGACTCACACTGCCTTCGCCTTCGTTGGAGCCGGCGTGCCATTCGTATGCGTTCACGACCCCATTCGTGGTGGCAGAGGACAGGGGCTCAGCTGAGGTGAACACGATCCGCGAGACCGTCCTCGCTGATCGCCCGATTGTTCAGTTCGTACTCTTCCAGCACGCTCTCCCCGCCGTGATGGCCTTCCGCGATAAAGGAGCCTGAGGGCTGCCCGGACGGAGAGCGGTCGGCGTTCCCATTGGAGTCGTAACCGCCTACGCCGATCGAGACGCGCTCCAACTCCCCGGTGCCGGCGTCGTAGCGATAAACGTCCTTGACCGCGTTTGTGTCGTCGCCGGTCAACTGGGCGTCAGTCGCGAACACGAGGAACCTGCCGTCCGTGCTGGCGGTCTGCGATTCCCCGCCCGATTGCGCGTCGCTCGTCCACAAATGCACATCCGTTTCTGTGCTGGGGCAATGGATATCTTCGCTCGCCCCCGATTCCTGCCTGCCTGTGCACAGATCGCCAACGAACCCGATAGTCCCGCCAGTCGCGCTATCGTAGACGTAGAGATTGACTCCACCGGCGACTGGCAACGGGCGCCCTTCTCCTTCGAGCACCTGCCTTTGCGTTTCGCTCAGCAGATCGCCGCTTGCCACGAAATACACGCGCTGTCCGTCTGGTGCCACATGCAGCACTCCCTGCACTTCCGCAGCGACGCCCTTCGGGTCATGCGAGACCTGCACCAGCGACGTGACTTCCTTTTCGGCGACTAGGCAGCCAGGCTTGGACTGTGGGCAGCCGATCGTCGCCATGTACAGATCGTTGCTCGCGTCTTTGTCCGATGCGGCAAGCGGCGCAGCCGTCGTGAAGTACACCTTCGACCCATCCTGCGAGGCTCCCACGAAATCGGCGCTGGGACGTGTCAGGGCGCCTTCGCAGGAGACTTCTCCCGCCGCTTTCGATGTACCTTCGCCGACGCAACCACCAAATTCCTTCCCGGCTTCAAGTGGCCTCGATACTTCGAGCGTGCGCGACCCGCCCAGACGCACAAACAATTGATGCGGAACCCCCGGCCCTGGAGACCCAGGGGACGTCACACCGCTCGGACAATCTGTGAAGAAGACATCTTCACCATCCCCGCTGACGGCATTAAACTCGCTGCCGGGACCATAGGCCTGAACACCAACCTTAACCGCACATTCAGGATTTATAATCTTTCCCTGCTTATTCACGCCAAGGAGCTCCAAAGAGGCAGGTTCTCCATTACAACCACGATCCAACTCATAGAACTCATTGTTGCCTGTTCCTTCCGCTTCCGCCACCAACGCAGCGTCGGTATAAAACAATATGTGACAGAAGTCGGGACTTGCCCCACGATATTCCATCGATATTTCACCGCTCGGCACTTTGATTTCTCCCACAGACTGCCACGCTTCAGGCGCATCCGGTAGGCCTGTGGAGTGCAAGAACAGATTTTCAGTCTCTAAGAATTCGTTCTGAGCATTTGGCCCAGGGGGACCGGAAACAAACTCCAAGCCAAGATCTGGCGACAGGTCCCCCGCCCGGCCGTGAACGAGCGCCAATGGCGCGGTCAATGACACGGTCGACCAACCGGACGCCCCGCGTCGGGCTATATATGGCGGAGCCGAAGGACCAAAGGGCGGCGTGGACGGCGATCCCGCGAACACACCCGGCGAATAGTAGGCAGCCGCTTCGCCGTCGGGCGCCACGGCACGGATGTTCGACACCCCCTGGCCGCCCTTGAAAAGAGGACTCACCATCTCATAGCTACGACCTGGGGGGAGGGCGGATGCGCTTACGACTGCACCCCCGCAGAACGTGACTCCCACGATCCCCAGCAGCGCGCCGACCAGCACGAGCCTATTTCTCCTCATACTCCCTCCGATCTCCATCCCCCACACCCACTTTAATGATCCACAAGTTGCACGGTCAAAGCCTTCCTCACCTACGCACTCACTGCATCGCCACTCATGACCCAGGCAGGGCGGTCAATCCGCCCTGCCTGGTCAACACATGAACCTTGATCACAACAAGCTCAGCGTTGCGTTCATCCTTCCGATGAAGCGGTAAGCGGTTCCATCGATCCAGTCACTAAGATAAAGCCTAACCCTTCTACGGTCCCTGCTTCTACTCCTGCTTTTTCACAATTGGCTAATTTGAAGCCAGCTAATGTATTAAACGCCTCGCTGAATTCAAGGTCGAGTCCTTCTGCAGTATTGGTAGCCTTGGCTCCAGCTTCTGCGGACTGGCATAAATCTTCCAGTCCGGTTGAGCCCATGCACACCACATGGTACCCAACATTTCCACTTGCCGCCGTCAGTAAGTCAACAAAGAAAGTTTCAGTACCATCCACCATTAACTCAAGTAACGTATTCCAAGGTAGATTATCGGCCCACGCTAATGGTTCCGGACAGTTTTCTGTATTGGTACACAAAAGCCCCGGCTCAGCTAATGGAGTGTGATTCACGAGTGTTCCCGCAGTCCCTAAAGTTAATAGTTCTGTGATCGTGTCTTCACCTGTGGCACCGATAGTACCGTCGAGTGCTCCGCTACATAATGCCGAAATTTTCACATTGATAATAGGGATCGTCTCCGAGAGAGCCAGTTCCCCTTCGACATCTGCTAATAACGCCGTAGTTACAGTACCGCCATTGAGTAACCATTCGGCTAATAAGAATTCAACGGCGGAAGCCGTCACTGCAGAGACTGCGCCGAACGCAAAGATCGCGACCAATGCAAGTCCCAATAGTTGGAATTTCTTCATCTCGTATCTAACCTTTCCCTCGTCGAGGCTCGGTTGGGCCTCTTCCGAGGCTTGAGATAGGCCGGTCCGAGCACTCGTCCAAGGTCAGAGAGCGCCGAATACGGCCCCTTATGCTGCTGTACTGCCGGTTCGAGTCGCGGTAACGAGCACAAACTGCTCCCGCGCCCCAAAGAGCACTCTGTCGAAAGCGAGAGCCTAAATCTAGGAGTGTTTCCCACTCCAGCGAGGCCGCCGAACCGAAGAAGACACGTTCGCCAACCGGAATCTTCGCCAGCCGCGAACAACACTTCCCCGCCCCAGTTCCCTGCGCCATCGGTCCAGTCTCCCTTCGTCCGTACCAATCAGCCGTAAGCGACTCATGGCGCGGATCGTCTGCGCTCAACAGGGTGCTACAGGCCCGTCCAAAGTTCTGGATAACGGACCAAGGCCCACCCTTGCAAGTTTGCCCCACCGCGTCAAGGGCTTCGCACGCAATTGTTTCTAACTTGGTCAGCTAATGTTTCCTCTCTATTTGCATAGACTCTTGGATTCATGCCGATAAACGGACTCTTTGGATGAGATCGACTGCTCGAATTTTGGCCGTCGCGCTACTTGGCTTGGGAGCGACATCGTGCGCAGGCGGCAGCACTGCGTCTCGTGACTCAGCCACCATTGCCAGTCAACACGGTTCTGCCTCGACCACGGCCGCGCCCAACTTCTCAACCCACAAAAACGACCGCGACAACGACGGCGACCACAACGACGACGACGAAAAAGTCCTCCACTACGGCCACGCCGCCAGCCCATCCGATCGCCGCGCGTCGGTCGCGCTCGTCACACGCTACTTCGCCGTAGCGGCGGCCGAGAACGGCGCCGCGGCCTGTTCGATGCTCGTTCCGTTTATCGCCGAAGCGGTGGCTGAACAGGACGGCAAATCTCCACCGCTGCTGGGCAAGACGTGCGCAGTCGTCATGTCCAAGCTCTTCCGGTTGCACCACCGGTCTGCTTGCGCTGAAGCACGCCACGCTCCGGGTCATCGAGGTGCGCGTCGAAGGCCACAAGGCCTTAGCTGTGCTCGACTTCTCCACGATTCCAGAAGTGCGCCAGTTCGTCGAGCGGCGCGTGGGCCGCACCTGGAAGCTCCAGGAGTTGCTCGACGGAATTTTGGAATGAGCGATCCTACCAATGCGAATCTTGGCTACTATCGGGCTCCTGATGCGTGTGAATCTAAGCCCAGTAGAGATTCGTCCGAAGTCGCTACTTGCGTTGCTTACCGTCGCGCTGCTGAGCGCCGGCGCAAGCGCGTGCGGAGGATCCGGCAAATCGACAAGCAGCACCGGGTCGAGTGACTCCAGCTCCTCGTCCACGGTCGCGAGAAACCCTGTAGCCACGCCCGACGTGAGCGATACGCCCTCGTTCACGACGGTGGACGGCGACAAAGACAACGACGTCGAAGCGGGGAGCTACGACGATACGCAGAACAGCAGCGTAGTTGGCTTCGGCCATGCCGCAAACGTGTCCGAGAAGCGCACGATCGAAGCGCTCGTGCGCCGCTACTACGCGGCTGCGCTTGCCAACGATGGTGCGAAGGCTTGCGCGATGCTCTACTCGACGTTTGCCGAAGCGATCCCGGAAGATTATGGCCTGCCGCCCGGGCCGTCCTATCTGCGCGGCGTCAAGACCTGCCCTGCCGCAATGACGCTCACGTTCAAGCACTTCCACAAACAGCTCGCGCTCGAGGTGCCCAAGCTCACGATCAGGCGCGTCCGTGTGCTCGAACGCAACGGGCTTGTGCTGCTCGGCTTCGGCGCAGCATTGCCCGAACGCCAGCTCGGTGCCGTTCGCGAAGGGCATACCTGGCGGATCGACGCCCTGCTCGACAGCGAACTGCCGTAGGAGTCCGCCGGCCGGGTCGACTACTGCGCGCCGTTGTCGAACGCAACCGCCATCTTCCAGACGCCTTGTTCGCCTTGTTCGCGGTGCACCAGCACCTGCAATTCGCGTAGTTCCCTCTTCGCCGGGAAGCGCACAAGCGCATATCCGTTGTTACCCCTGACCTGCACGACAAGCGCTCGGTAGCCGCTGATGTCTTCGGCCAGTTCGCGGTGACGCGAACGGAAAAGTTTGGACATGACCTGCGCGCACGTGTCGCCCTGCAGCGCTGGGAGTCCCTTCCCCGAATGGTGTTCTTCCACCAGCGATTCAGCGATGCGCGGATCGAGCATCGAACAGGCCTTCGCTCCCTCGCCGGCGGCGGCTGCAGTGTAATAGCGCCCAATCAGGGTGGCAATTGCGCTCCGCTCGGCGGCGTTGGCGGTCTGGCCGAAGTGGGGGATCGCATCGTTGTCGATGTCTTGTGGGCTGGGCGTGAGCCTGTCGACATCTCCGTCGTTGTCGTGCAGCCCGTGGACGGTAATCCACGCGCTTGGCGAATCCTTATGCTCCGCGCCACAGGCGCCCGCGCCGAGCGCCGACAGTGCGACCGCCGCATACGCGAGCAGCGACCTGAGCCGGGGGCGCACATGCTGCCGCTTGATTAACGTGACTCTATGCTGCCGCTTGAGAAGATCCATCTGCCTGTGTCGAGTTATACCATTGGATCCAAAGGTTGAGATTGTCCTATGCAGACCAAAATAAGACCACCGCTCATTCTGCTGCTGGCCGCCCCACTCGTATTCTTCGCCGGGTGCGGTGGCGCCAGCGAGAAGGCGAACACAGCATCTGCCACGTCAAAAGGCTATCTGCACGAAGATGGAGACAACGATCTCGACGACGAACCCAACAGCAAGGCCGAGAACGACGACGAGAGTCTCTTCGCCAACTACGGAACTGGAGCTAGCGCCGCGGACAAACGCGCAATCGCGGCGCTCTCCAAGCGCTATTTCGCGGCAGCGGCGGCAGGCGACGGGACGAGCGCGTGCGCGCTGCTCATCCCCGCTGTTGCCCAGGGGCTCGCGGAATCGGCCGCCCAGTCAAGCGGACACTCCCGCGGGAGTCTGCGTGAGCTCCATCACGCCGATGTTCCGCCAACAGCATCGCCGGCTAGTAGCCGAGGACGTCGCCACGATGACCGTGATCAAGGTGTACGTCAAGGGCACTCTCGGCGTGGCCGAGCTGGGCTTCAGGAAGACGCCCGAACAGGAGCTAATCGTGGAACGCGAAGGCGGCACATGGAAGGTCGACGCACCGCTCAGCGTCGACCTGACCTGAAACCCTTCAGGGCACCGTCGCAGACGGGCAAAAAACTGTCAAGAATATCGACGGCTGGCCTGTACTATTCGGCTATGCGGAGATATCCTCGAAAATGGTGAGGGGATGACACGGGCCAGGGCGACGCTCGTCGCGAGCCTTGCGCTGATGCTACTGGTGGGCGCTTTGGTCCTCGCACGCACTCCTCTGCGCGTTGTAAGAATTGGTGGAAGCTCGGTGGAATCGCTGGGCACAACCACCGGGAGCGCGGCGGTCTGCCAGCAGGGCGAAACGTTGCCGGCGAGCGTGTCCGCGATCCGGCTCGGCCTGGAAGCCTCGTTTGGGCCTAAGGTGCTCCTGCAGGCGTACTCGGGCTCTCGCGTGATCGCGACCGGGGGCCGCGGTGCTGGCTGGACGGGCAGCACGGTGACAGTGCCGGTCGACCCCCTAAAGCACGCTGCCGCACCGGTGAAGATCTGCTTCCAGGTCCCGGCCAACAGCGGGCACCTGCAGCTCTACGGCGCCCCCGCCTCCACAAGCAAAGCAGCAGTGGAGGGTGACGGGCAAGCACTCTCGGGGCGCGTCAGCGTCGAATACCTGGCACCCGGGGGCGGGTCGTGGTGGTCACGGGCGCAGAGCGTCGCCCGGCACATGGGCCTCGGCCGCGCGCTCGACGGGACGTGGGTGGCATTGCTCGCGGCATTGCTTGCGCTGGCGGCCTCCGCTGTGGCGATTGGACTGGCATGGAGGACGTTTCCGTGAGCAAGACTCGCCCATCGCGTGGATCCTCTGAGAAGACTTCGGTCGGCTCGCGAGCTTTCCAGAGAAGGACGACGTCGGAGCGGACCCGTGCCGCGCGCCGGCAGGCGGCGCGCCGGCGACTGGCCTTCACGCGCGGCAGGTCGCCGCTCCGGCTGCGCGCAGCGTTCACGCGGATCCCGACCGCCGCCTGGATGTGCGCGCTGATCGCCTTCCTCAACGGCGCCGCCTGGTCGCTCGTCACTCCCCCATTTCAAGGCCGCGACGAGCCGGCCCATTTCGCCTACGTGCAACTGCTCGCGGAAACCGGGTCGCTTCCCCACACGACTGAAGGCGAACAGTCTGAAAACTCGCCCGAGGAGGCGCTCGTGCTGGAGGGCGTCCACCAGCAACAGATCAAGCTCTCACCCGAAGTCACGGCCATCTCCACGCAAAGCGAGCAACGCACGCTCTCCCACGATCTCGGCGCGGGCCTCTCGCGCGTGGGCTCTGGAGCTGCCGGTGTGGCCACGTCCGAGCCACCGCTCTACTACGCGATCGAGACGGTCCCCTACGCCCTCGGCGGGGGAAACACTCTCACCCAGCTCGAGCTGATGCGCCTGCTCGGCGCGCTGCTTGCAGCGATCACGGCAATGCTTGCTTTCCTCTTTATCCGCGAGGTCCTGCCGGGAGTGCCCTGGGCGGCCACGATCGGGGCGGCGTGCGTCGCGCTGCAGCCGTTGTTCGGGTTCATGTCCGGCACGGTGAACCCGGACACGATGCTCTATGCCGTGACTGCCGGCGTGCTGCTGTGCCTGGCACGTGGCTTTCGTCGAGGCCTCACCCGGCGCCTTGTGCTCGTAACCGGGGCGCTGATCGCGGCCGGCTTCCTGACCAAGCTCAACTTCGTGGGCATCGCTCCCGGCGCGTTCCTCGGCCTGCTCCTGCTTGCCTTGCGCGAAGCTCGTGCCAAGGGCGCCCGGGCGCTGCGCGAGCCGGCGATCGCGGCGCTTATCGGCGCCTCGCCGGTGTTGATCTACATATTGGTAAACGGCCTGTCGAGCCACCCGGCCGTCGGGTCCACCTCCCAGGCGGCGCTCAGCTCGAGTGGCGGATCGATCTTCAAAGAGATCGACTACGTGTGGGAGCTCTATCTGCCGACCCTGCCGGGCATGACCCACTATTTCGCGGGAATGTTCACCCCTCGCGATATCTGGTTCGACCGCTTCGTCGGTCTCTACGGCTGGCTCGACACCCAGTTCCCGGGCTGGGTCGAGAACATCGCGCTGGTGTTGGCCGCCGCGATCGCGCTGCTGTGCGGCCGCGAGCTGGTGGTAAGGCGCAAGGCCCTCAGCTCGCGCCTGGCCGAGCTGGCCACGTACGCGACGATGACCGTCGGGATCCTGTTGCTCGTGGGCGCCACCTCGTATGCTTCGCGCAACTCGACCGGGGGCGTAGAGGGCTTCGGCGACCCGCGCTATCTGCTGCCGATGCTCCCGCTGCTGGGCGTCGTCGTGGCGCTGGCGGCGCGAGGAGCGGGGCGACGGTGGGCACCCTCGGTCGGCGCCTTGATCCTGGTGCTCTTTCTGGCGCACGATCTCTTCAGCCAACTGCAGACGATCGCCCGCTACTACGGGTAGAGCACGCCCGACGTCTACGGCAGGGGAACCGCGAGCAGCCCTTCGATCTTCCAGGAAGCGCCTTCGCGGCGGGCTTTCACGACGCCGGCGGGTAGTGTCGCGAAGCCCACAAGCGCATCCGCGTGCAAGCCGTTGACGCGCACACCCGTGACCTGGACGGGCACGGTCAGCTGACGGTGGTAGTGCGCGAACACACGCGTCAGCACAGCGGTGCACGTGTCCGCCCCGCGCAGCCAAAGCGGCCCCGGCGGGTGGCCGTACTGTTCGGGGAGCGTTTCGACGTCGATGAAATACGTGAGTGCGCACGCCTGCGCGCCGCGACCCGCGGCGGCGGCCGCGTAGTAGCGCTTGACGAGCGCCGCGATCGCCCTCGTGTCGGTGCGACTTGCCGCTTTGCCGTAGAAGCGCACGCTGCCGTCGTCGCCGTCGTAGTAGCCGCCGCCGCCGGGATTATCGTCGTCTTGATCGCCCATCGGCGAGCCCGCCGCGCCGCGCTCGGCAGCCGGCCTCTTCGGGGCGGCGCGCCCCTCGTTTTCCGCGCCGCCGCACGCATCCATCCCCAGGCAGAGCGAGGCAGCCGCGAGCGCCAAGATCGGCGTCCTCGTCATTCGACGTAGATGGGCTGTTCGTTGGCGAATAGCGCGTCGACTTTCCAGGCGCCGCGTTCACGATGCAACAGCAGGTAGTGCCGTGGCTTGCGCTCGCCGAAGCTCAGCAGTACCGATCCCTTGCTTCCCATGATGCGCACGGCGGCCACCTTTAGCCTGGCGCTGTCGATCCTCAGCCGGCCATGGAACTGCTCGAACAGCCTGGACATGACCCGCCCGCAACTCTCGTCAGCCGCGGCCGAACCCGGCGCGCCGCCATAGGCTTCAGGAATCGATTCTGCCGTCGGCGAGTAGATCAGGACGCACGCGGCGGCTCCGTCAGAGGCCGCCGCGGCCGCGTAGTAGCGCTTGACGAGCTTCGTGACCGAGCGCGTGGTCGCCCAATCCGCAGCGTGTCCGAAGACGTGGTTGTTGTCGTTGTCGGGTTCGCCGGGGTAGCTGTCGGAGTCTAACTCGGCGTCGATTTTCAGTTCGGGCTGGGGCAATGTCACGGTCGAGGCAGGCGCGTCGAGATGCCTCCGAGACTCTGTCGTGGCGCCCTTACCGGTCTGCCCGCATGCCGCCAAAGCCAGGCTGGACAGCCATACCACAGCCGGAAAGCAGGGCTTCAGCCAGAGCCGTACCACAGTCGGAGAATATCCATTGGTCCGAACTTTTGCGCAAATTCACCCAGAGGCGGCATACATGCCTCACATGATCTAGCTACGATAAGTTACGAAACGTCTCTAAGGTTCTGCGTCCACCAACGGCGGTCCACCTCGCCGATGAACTGTCACGCAGTCGCGTTCCCCCGCCACATGTCACGACCCCAAGCAGCACGCATTCGCTCGACATAGATACTGTTTTGCCCGAATCATATAATTCTAATATCTGGGCCCAGTGGGTGAACTGGACTTTCGAGAGGACTTCCTTGACCTTCCAGCGTCTCGAAGAGTACGATCGTCGGTGCGGGCTGGAGAAGGTGTCGGAGGCGCGATGACCGCAAACTCTCATGGTCGGCGTACAAGGGGGAAGCTTCCGCGCGGCCCTCACCGCCTAACCGAAGAACAAGTTGCCGCCGACCAGCGCCGGCGATTGATCGACGCGATGGTCCAACTGGCCGGCGAGCGCGGCTACGCGGCCAGCACGGTCGCCGACATCATCGCCAAGGCACAGGTCTCGCGCAAGACCTTCTACGAGCACTTCTCCGAGCGTAAGGACCTGCTCTTGGCCGCCTTCGACACGGTCTCCCCGGCCGCCTTCGAAGAGGTGAGCCTGGCCGCGCGGCGCACCGGCGGCCCACGCGCCAGTTCGAGGCGATGATGCGGCGTCTGACCAAGCTGGCTCGCGAAAGCCCTGGCACGATCGCCCTGTCGGCGATCGAGATCGCGGCGGTGGACCCCGACGGAGTGCGGCGCAGGGAGCACTGATGGGCGCCTATGGGCAGCTGATCGGCGAATGCCTGGACGCCGACGGCGAGCGCAACGCCTTGCCTGCCACTTTGGCGAGGGCCTTGGCGGGAGGGACCTATCGCACTCTCGACGCGCTACTACGGTTGGGCCGCAGCTCGGAATTGACCGCCGTCTCGGCCCAGTTGGCGCGATGGACACGCAGCCACCATCCGGTACCACCCGCTTTGATGGTCGAGCAGGAGCAGCCCACACCTTGGCGCTGGCTCGGCGGAGACGGGCTTTTGGGAGGGCGCGCGCCTGGGACCTTGATCCTGGCGCCAGACGGTTATGAGGCGCCGCGAGACGTAAGCTCGAGAGGATTCGTGCATCATGCCAACCGGGAACGTATCCTCGACGCCGTCGCCCAGCTCACCTCAGAGCGAGGCTACATCGAGCTGACGGCTGTCTCCATCGCTGAAAAGGCGGACATTTCAGAACGGGCGTTCCTTGCTCACTTCAAGAGCAAGGACGAGGCCTTCAGGGCAGCCGTGGAGGTAGGCCACATGAAGGCCCAGGCGATTGTCGAGCGAGCCAAGTCGGGAGCGCCCAACTGGCGTACCGGTGTTCGTAACTCAGTGGGAGCCCTGTTCGAGTTCCTGGCCTCAGAGCCATACTTCACGAGGTTGGCCTTCGTCGACGCTCCGCTGGCTGGGCCAAAGATGGCTAAGCGGACGCATGAACAGGCCGGCGCCTACGCCCGCTTGATGCTCGACGGCGCGCCCCAGCGCAAGCGACCGCCGGCCATCGCTCCGGAAGCAACCGCGCAAGGCCTGTTCGAGCTCGCCTTCCACCAGGCCGCCCAGAACCAGATACCAGAATTGAGCTCCTTTTCGCGCGAGGCTACCTACCTTGCGCTGGCGCCCTATGTCGGGGTGACCGACGCCGCGGAACTGGCGGCGGGGTAGACCCTACAACTGGGGGACGGGTAGGTCCTACGTGACTGGGCAGAGGCCTCCGTCCATATTGATAGCCGTCCCTGACCGTGTCCATCCAATAGTAGGAAACACTACTCCACATACTCACCCTGAAGTACCTCTTCAGACGCACAGAAGCAGGTTCCAGCCTGTAGGATACTCCGAGAGCCTGCACACCGAATCAGGTTTCGAACCAATCCCAGGGAGGAATAAGAAATGTCAACGCGATACGTGGTCGCGTCTGCGCTCGCCACGGCCTCACTGATCGTCGCTGGTTGCGGTGGATCCTCGAAATCGTCCGGTCAGACATCAGCAGAAACGCAGACAGGATCTACGACTGCTCAGACAACGACTGGCGCGCAAACTCAATCAGCGGGAGCGTCCCTCACGCGCACACAGTTCATTAACAAGGCGGATCTCATCTGCGCTCGGCTCAACGCTATTCGAGCGGCCAACAAAATCAATTCCACGCAGGCTTTCATACAGTCCGTCTACGCCATCTCCATGGACGAACGACACGCCCTTAGAGAAATGGCCCTGATCGCACCGCCCGCGGCGATGACGAGCGCTTGGAACCAGATGATCGACGGATACAAGTCGCTTGCTAGGACAATCGACAAGATCAAGCAAGGGATCGCCAAACACGAATATCGCCATATCAATTCGTTGTTGATCGTAAGCGTCAAAGACCAGCGCGAAGTGGCCGCTGTCGCGAAGAGCGCAGGCTTTGAAGATTGCGCACAGATCGCCTAATCGATCTGCGTCGGGCAACTCGCTTGCCCGACGCATCTTCACTAGTCAGATGATCCCGCTGTCGAGCAGGGCGTCGATAGTCCAGCGATGGTGTTCGCGCTCGACCGAGATTTCGCGTTCGGGCAATGCCTTGAACGACAGTAGGGCGATTCCATGGTCGCCCTGTACCCTCAAGCTCGAGACTCTCACGCCAGCAACACCTTCGCGAAATGTGTGTCGGTTGAGTTCAAACAGCTCCGACTCTACTTCCGTGCAGACTCCTGTTGCGAAACAGTGAGGACCCGGACACGCCGGCATATGCTCTGGGAACCACGCTCGTGAAGTCTTTGCTCCCGGCGATGGGCGCATAGACGAGCGCGCAGGCACGGGCTCCTTCCGTGTCCGCCCCCGCCCTGTAATAGAGCTTGATCAAACGATCGACGGCTGACAGCTCGCTCGCACTACCCTCGTGCCCGTAGTCACGAATCGCACTGTCGTCTTCATCCCTGTGGCTGTGGAAGATGTCATCCGTATCGCTGTCGCCTACCACATACCCATCCGGCCCGCGAGTATAGGTAGCCGGCGAGCCGGGTTCTATTTTCCTCACCGCGGCATGACGAGCATCCGCGGTGGAAGCCGAGTCGCTGTGCTGAGAGCCACAGGCGCCAAGACCACAACAGCACAGCCCAATAGACACAGACCAAAACAGAAGCATGTAGCGCCGTCGCATACAAATGATCCGAGTGAGCCCTTCGAGTCTCACGGTAGTGACACCGCCAAAGGACCCTCCACCTTCCACGTTTTCCGTTCCCGGTGCAACTGCAGATACGAAGCGGGCAACCCTGCAAAGCCGATGAGTGCGCGCCCCTCATCGCCCAGCACGCGTACACCCGTAACCTCGACCGAGCCACTGGTCTTGGCGAGCTTTGCGTGTTCGATGCGAAACAGCTTCGTCAGAACTGTCGCGCAAGTCTTACCGCGGAGCGCAGGCGGACCCGGCGGCTGACCATAATCTTCCGGTATCGCTTCGGTAAACGGGACGTAGATGAGTCCGCAGGCCGCATTCCCATCCTCGCTCACCGCAACCGCGTAGTAATGCTTGACAAGCCTTCCGACGAAGTTGCGATCGACCACGCCGGCCGCTTGGCCCCAATCGACAAAAGCGCGATCGTCACCGTCACGATAACCCTTATTCTGCGCGGCCCGCGAGTCGTTGTCTCCATCCGCGTCGTTGTCGTCCTTGTTGTTTTCCAGAGAACCGGCAGGAGTGTCGTCGTCGTCGTCGTCGCCCTCGAGCCTGCCCGTGGCAGCCTGCACATGGACACTCGCATTCGTGGGCCTTGTTTCACTCGGGGCCAGGGACGGTCTCCTGGAAGCAAGACTATTTGACTTATCCGACTGACCGCACGCGGTCATCCATACACAGACGCCGATCAACCATGGCAAACACGCAAACCTTGCAAAACCCCTGAGCTGCCTCCACGAGATCGACGTGCCCATGACATCAACTATTCTCGCATATTCCTAAGCTGGATCAATCTGGAACATATCTTACCCGGGTTGACACGTGAGACATTCGCGCTTCGATGCCACGAATGCCTCACGCCAATCACGAGCTATTCAGCCGTTACCGCCCAGGAGCCAACCGCATAGTAGATCGGAGGTTCTCCATGCAGGCCCACGAGTTCCAAGAGCGCGCCTGCGACACCCGCTCCGGCTTTGATCGTTTCATAAGGCTTATAGATCGCTTTGACTTCTATATTGCTCAAGAGATTGGTCCCTACGTAGACGCAGAGGCTGCCCGGTTCCGCCGTGGGCGCTTCCGCGGTGCCCTGGCAGCTCGGCAGGCGGTTCCTTGCCGTTTTCTTTCTTCTGTTCTTCGACCGTGACAATGTGTACGTTGGATTCTTCGATTTCTTTGGCGAGCTTGACCGGGAACGAGAGCGAGACGAAATCTATCTGCCCTTCGGTCGGCCTTCCGCCCCATGTGCCCGTCTCGGTTGCTTTTGCCGGAAGCGTATTGTCCGGTGTCCAGGGCTGACCTTGAGGACCTTCTTTGCCTGTATTACCTTCTTTTCCTTCTTTGCCTTCCCTTCCTTCTTCGCCTTCTTCGCCTTCTTTTCCTTCTTTGCCTAGTTTGCCTTCCACACCCTGTGAACCCTGTGAACCCTGCGGGCCCTGGCTCCCGTTCGTACCGTTCTTACCCGACGCGCCTTCTTTGCCCGCCGGTCCCGCCTTGCCCGCGAGGGACTTCAACACGCTAGGGCTTATCTGTTTCGTGGATGTGATCAAATAACGCTTGGCTGCGTATGCTCCGCCCGTCATGACGAACACAAGCGCAAGCGTCAAGACGACGTTTGCGAAAGTGATACGCTTTCGTATCATAGACAACATTCCTCTCCTCCCCTAACCTTTCCCTGCCTCATTATGCCTGCCACTTGTCCGTCACCCTGGCTTGCTTACCAGAACGTGCGGTTTTTTTGGCTCGCTTGATCTTTACGCACTTATTGCGCTTGTTTCGTTGGAACCCGCGCTTACACTTCGCGAGCGGTTTCCTCGACGGCGGCTTGGCAGTTTCTGGGAACTGATTTGGAAGGAACCCCAGCATAACCGGCGCAGGTGGCGATTCAAGCAGCACCGGAACCCCCCCTGTGGTGAAGACCCTTGTCGCACCCTGTGTCTCGCCCGATTTCACGATATAGCCGCTCTCAACCGTGATTCGATATGCATAGGTCGTGGCTGGCTGCAGCCCTGCCAGGGCAAGCTGCTCTTCAAATGGCTGTGTGCCTTCGTCCACAGGACCGGAAAATACGATCCCATATTGCGTATCGGCACCCGCGTACACACCGAGTTCAAATAGGTATGTGGCAGCAGGACCCTCCGGATTGACCGTACCGCTGATAATCACACCGGTCGACGTTACGGCACTGGCCCCTCCCGTAGTGGCACTCGGCACAGGCAGTGGCGTGGTAGTGAAGTGACCTTCGGCACCCACAGCTCGACCGCCTTCCGCATGGCCTTCTATTTCAAATTCGTTATCGGCCACCAGACGGTAGGCATAGGTAGTCTGCGCAATCAGCCCCGAAATTTCCTGAGTCACGCCCATCAAACCGTATGTCGCCGATGAAAGTGTGTTTGTGCTCTTCGGTTCCTGGCACGTGGCAAAGGCCTGGCTTTCACTTTCACACCTTGCATATTCAAAGTGGTATGACGTGACGGCATGCTCGGGATTGACGCTAGCGCTCAACGATACCGACCCACTCCCGACCAACGATGCCGCAGGCTGACCTGGGACCTGCGGCGGAGGACCCCGGGTCCTGAAGTCCAACGTTTCACTGGCAGATTGTCGCTGCTCTACCCCTTCGCTCCGAGCTTCAACCCACGTCTGGTAAAAATACCGTTGATTGGGAATGAGTTCGGTCAGTTCAGTGGCGATACGGTCAAACGCAGTGGTTTCACCTACGAAAGCCGTAGACGATTCCTCTTCGAGATGATCTTCTTGGACGCCGTACTTGAAAAATGCTCGAGCCTGAATGCCATTGGGATTTACTTCACCACACACACTCGCGCTCGTAAACCCCACTACTTCCGGTACGCACGCCGTGGTCCTAACTTCGGGAAAGACGACAGGCAGATAGCCTTCGATTCGTTGATCACCAGAGTCGGCCACGTATAGCAGATCTTCCGCTTCACTGTTGCTGTTTTCGTGAAGACTGAAAGCCATGGCGGTTCCCGACAAGCCAGGGATCTGGGTCACCAGCTTGCCACATTCAGCGCCCAGTGCGTCGTATATGGCAGCGTGACCCGATCCGGATTCGCTGAGACCGAGGCGTTCGTCGGAATCTAGAGCCAAGCTCTGAATTCCCTCCCCCGTCGGATCGATCACACAAGGTTGTAGCGCACCGCCCGTATTGTACTCGTGCACACCCGGCTGAGAGCTATCGACAACGAATATACCCCCGGTCTCGTCTACCGCTACGGCCAATGCTTCGCCAGGCACAGGTATCTGCCCGACCCAACCACCGTTTGTATCCAACTCTTGCACACGGCCTTCGTCCGCGACAAAAAGATGGTCTTCCGGGCCACCGATCGACATCAAGTTACCATGACCACCTGGCTGCAATTTGGCGAAAGCGAGATGTTCGCCTCCTTCGACGCCCGCTTGACATTCGTCTTCTTCGGCTTTTGTGCAGAGGTTTCCGCCTTTCCTGTTGACATCTCCTCCTACCATCCACAGGAATTCGCCGGTGGCAGAATACTTGTCCACCCTATGGTATTCCGAATCCAGCACGTAGGCGTCTCCAGACGAAGGATCGACGGCCACGCTCTCGGCATTTTCGATCTGTCCAGCGAGGCCTGTGCCTCTTTCACCTCCACCGCAAGTGACTCCACCGGTGATTTCGGCCTCGGTGCAAACGTTCTTTTCTTCTTGCGTACCGCCATTTGCCACCTTGGTCTTGTTCACGTTCCAGCCGAACATGAACATGAATTCCCCTTGCGGCCCGAAAACCTGCACACGATGGTTGTTGTCGCCCACATATGCAGCTTCCTGAGAGCTTGCTCGTCGCAATGCCTTTATCAAATGAGAATTCGCGCGGCCCCACTCCTTCTTCACCTGCCTGACATTGGTCTTCCGAGGATGCGGTGCATTCGTTCCGTTCTTCCTGCGACGTACTTGGATTGCCAGCCTTGGTTTGGTCGACATTGCGACCGACATCAAAGCTGAAGAGCCACTTCGTCGGTTCGGCGGCCATGGCCGAGCCAGGACCCAGCAACGCACCGAGCAATACCAAAGCCATCGTCACGCCAGCCATCAATCCAGGGCGACCGCGACCAAATGTAGAGTGCCTCATCGACCCGACCCTCCCCTAGTGTGCCGTTGCGCCGTCTTGGCCTTCTTTTTGCCGCAACCGGTCACCGCGACATTCGTGCTCTGTTTGATCACGGCTCCGTTCTGTGCGACGAATTCGGTCGGCATCTTCAGCTTGCCAGAAAGCTTGCACAAGTTCCCATGCGCCGCCAGAGCTGAATACTTGCCCTCGGGCAGATACAACTCGAAGCTTTCAAAGGGAAGATCTGGCACGGACTTGAACGTCGAACTCGTGATGCTGGCTTTATTGATGAACGTCGTCCCGATCACATCGACCCTGACTCCATACCCTTGCAACACAACTATCAGCGAAGGGAAGGCTTCGCCGCCGTGGGACACGAAATATGCGGGTCCTTCCAACTTGACCGGCAGCAGCGGGGTAACCGTCCTGGCGGTCCCAACGATCGAGGCTTGGGGGCAGGCCGCGGGATTGGCTTCGAATGTAGCCGCTGGGCACGCCTTCTGCAGCGTCGTCAGCCGCGACGGCAACTGCTTTGGCAGATCGACCTTAACTCTCGCAATGTTGGCTTGCTGACCGATCGCGTCCTTCGGATAAGTGAGCTTGGTGTCGAGGCTTGCGCCTTTCGTCCGGCTCGTGGCTCCAGACGTGCTCACCGCGAACTTGGGCTTGAACGACAGGCTTCGACATCCGGCAACCGAAAATGGGCTCGACACGTCCGTGACAGTTCCTTGGTTGCCGGAGATCCTCGCACCGATCTGCTGTGCCTTGCAGTCTGTCGGGTTGAACATGAAGCCAGGCCTATCGACATCCACCGTGATTCGTTTCAAGCGCACAGGAACACCGAAGACGATCTGTGGTACCGCGTACGGGCCAGTTTCGTCGGTTGTGACAGTAAGTGTCGCGTTTTCTGGGTCTACAGCGATCCGTGCGCGCACCACCTTTAATCCCAGGTTAAACGGACCAGCCACAACAGGCACGGCCACGCTCAACCCAAATGGACTGCCCTCGTAAGGACCCGTCAGGTAGACGTTACCTTCTATTTCGAATGGATGAGATCCTGCCCCGCTGGCAACCCGCGTTGTGCCGATCTTAGAGCTTTCAGGACATTCGCCCTCGTCAGCCGCCGGTTCGGCGCATAGTGGAACGCTAGCCAGTATTCCAGACAATCCCGGCGGAGTATGAACTTGAACACCCTTCACGTACTGTTCCCGGTCCGCACGCCCAATATTTAGGGTGAATGAGCTGAACTTGCCCGCTTGAGGCGCAACCATGCCGGCCACGAATTCCGGTTTCAAACCTGGCGGCGAAGCGCAACCCTGGACGTCGTAGAAAGCCGAAGGCGTCGCATCGGGCGTCCCTGGTACGAAAAGTCCTTCGGGCGTCAGACCGGGTGCACTCCAAGGCATGAAATCCGCGACAGTACGAGCAGTTCCGCACACAGCTGGATTGTCCAAGGGAGAGCGCGGTCCGGAGTTCATCCTGATACGCAATTCGTTGAACGGTGTTTGTGGGTTTTCGTCGAACACGGCAGTTAGCTGACCTGTCGCCGGGTTGGCTTGCACCCTTCCTTCCACCTTGATGTTCACGCCCGCATCCCCGAGCGCCCCAGCGCCTCCAAGTTCCAAATACAGTTTGTAGAGGTTGCCGTCGAGCGCATCCTGTTCGGTGCACGGCGCCTGACCCGCGCCGCCACAGCCGGGTCGCGCAAGGTATACGTGGCCCTTCACCGGGCTTGGCAGCAGCGGGGTTTCGGCTTCCGCTTCACCGACAACCGAAGCAGCCGGGCAATGACCTGGCGCGAGCTGCAGTTCCCCGTTGAGGGCGAGTTCTTCCGATTCGGGGCCGGTGAAGTCGATCCCACTCGGACCGGATCTTTCGCACGCCTGGATACCGTCCACGATACTTGGAGAGATGGACATGCCGAGTGGCAACGTCACTGTCGCCTTGCGCAAATGAGGCGTCGCCAATGCGCCTGGCTCCTCGTTCTGCGGCACCACCACATCGACGCCCAGGCCCACAGGTGCATCTGCGAGCAGTGTATCTGGATCCACACCTATTACGGGTTCGAATTTCAAAAGGTTGCAGCCGGTGACGGGTGGCATGGTGGTGCTTCGCTCTATGTAATTTTCGTAATGGCCTTCTTCGACATGACCTGGATGCTCCCAAGAATCGGCTCGAACGGTGGCCGTCTCTGCGCCTTCGGAGCAATCCGTGGGCATCGTGAGAAATGGCACAGGCGCCACTCCTGACTGTTCATCACCGCCAACCGTGAATGAACCGCACAAAGCTTGGCTCACTTCGGGCCTAGAGCATGACAACCCTCTCAGCCAGTTGTTTTGCGCTTCGGCGGGCGTGCCCCAGAAGGTCACTTCTAGTTCGGGGATCTCCACGCCTGGAATGCCGTTGCTTACCACCGTGACGGCATAGGGCGCAGGCTGCCCTTCGGGCCCCGGCGGACCGCTGCGCACGAGATGACCGTCCGCCAGGAAGATAGCGCCCTGTGTGACCAGCGCGAACTCGGCGCTTTGACCGTCTTCGGGCGCGACGTTATATATGGGTCCGAGAGCTTCTTTCGCGGTTTCGCTGAAACGAGTTCGGATCGTACCAACCTGTGTAGCAGCCGGACAACGGGCCTGCTTGTCCGTTACATTCGTCAGAGAGCAACGCGGCGTGGCTTGAGGATTGCCGATAAGTCCGGGAGGTATGTCTACGACGACATCCTTCGGGTCCTGTGTCGGAACCACCGCGTGAAATTCACCGCTCGGTCCGTGATTGTATTCTTCACTATCGAACACGATCTTGGTGGTCAAACCTGAGGGATGGCCGCCGGCCTGTGTGAACGAATAAGGCCTATTCACCACGCGGTATCCGTTATGTTCAGCTACCTTTTCCGCCACTGTCGTCTGGACGGAGAATTGTTCGATCCCAAACGGTCGTGCGTGTGCGGCCGCCGGAACCATCGCCAGCGCGCTGATGCCGCAAAGGATCACAAGGACCGCCGAGCGAATATGCGAATTCCCAGGATTCTGGTCGGAGTGCACAGTCATCATCCTTTCCTTCGCTTCATGGTCTGCGCCTTGCCCGCCCGCTTGGATTTCCTCCTGGGATGCTTTGCTTTTGCCTTCTTCTTCGGATGCTTTACCTTGCTCTTTGGCTTCGTTAGCTTCTTCGGCGGCGGCGGAAGGTTTTCTCCGGGCGCCTGGGAAATGCTTCCTGGTACCAGCAGCGGCGCCGGATTCGTCAGCGGCCCCTGGCAAGCATCGCCGGCGCAGGGTGCCGGTTCTGTTGAGGACTGCGGAAGTCCCTCGCCGATATGGGCGTCATATATATCGGGGGCTCCGTCAGTGTCTTGATGTGCCAGTCCCGCAGAGGTGACGAAGAACACGTCGTTCCCCGACGGCGTGATCACCGGTAATTCGTCCGGTTCGATCGCACTTCCACTCGAGATCAGAGATACATCTCCATCGTGCCATTCATAGACATCCGGCTGCCCGTTCGACGCATGTGGAGAAAGCTGGTCGGCAGTCGTAAAGACAACGCGTTCTCCGTTTTCGTCAATAGCGTTCCTGATCACTTTACGTTCTTCGTCGCGAGTGGTTCGACCAAAAGGAGCCTGTACTCTCGCGTCACTATTGTAGATGCCGGCGAATTCTTCGGAAAGCCCAAGCGATCGTTCATCATCATGGTTTCCGTTTGCATCGAACCCGTTTTCACCGGTCGAGACGCGCTGCAAAGAGCGTGTGGCGGTATTGAACAAATACACGTCCTGGGCATTGTCCGTGTCTGCTTCCGCTCCTTGAGAAATCAACTGACCGTATGTTGAGAAAACCAAACTCTCCCCGTCGGGTCCACCTACCTGCGCAAATTGCTTGAAAGATTCGTAGAGCGACGTATCGTTCCTTGGATTCGTCGCTCCATTTTGGCCTTCCAGGTCACCGGGGCAGCGGAGATCCCCGACCTCGCCGGACAAGTTCGGCCCCGTGCACAAGTCTCCGATGAAAACTACATGACCCTGCGGGTACTGCGCATCGATCTCATAGGAATACAAATTCTCCGCTCCCGACAAAGGTCGAGTCTGAGCGCCCCCGCTTGTTGGGCCTTCTTCTCCAAGTATGCCGTGCGCCACGAAGTACACATGAGAACCGTCGCGCGAGGAGCCAACGACACCTTGCACTTCGGCCGCTTCAGACTGCGTTGGAGTCGTGCGAAACCTGGACGAGCGACGTCACGACTCGCTGCGCAGGTGCACACCCACTGGAGGACGAACATCCGATCGTCGCCATATAGAGATCGCTAGCACCGTCCTTATCCAATGACGGATCGAGTTTTGCCGCGGTCAGGAAGAACACTCGGGAACCGTCTTCTGAGGCGCCGCGAAACCTGGCAGATGCTCGGGTTTCTGCGCCCGGACAAGGCACTTCCGTGCACGATTCACCCAGCGGCTTAGACACTTCCAACGTCTTCTCGCCACCGAGGCGAACGAGTACTTGCTGATTTCTTTTTGAACATTCGGAACTGGGTAGCGGAGCACTGAAATACACGGTGCTTCCATCAGCCGACACGGCGTTCGTCTTATTACCTTGTTCGCCAACGACGGGTGGACAGTTAGGCGAAAGCAGAGCACCACTATTCGTCAACGCAACCAATTTGGGAACACTCGAACCCGCATCACACGTATCGACTTCATAAATCTGGGCTTCATGACCAACAGCTTCCGGCGTGAGCGGACTAGAGGCGAAAGAACTTATGAAGACGTGACAAAAATCGTCGCTGACCCCTTCTTCGAAGAGTTCAAAAGGCTGTTCGTTCTGAGCCTTTAGCACCGGACCTGCCGCTCGAAATTCCCCACCTGACTCGACGTAAAACTGGACTTCATTTGATATGTCTGATGCTAACGCTTTGTTCTTGGCGCGCAGATGAAAGGTCCACAAAGAGCTTTCCAAGGACGGCGAGAAACCGCCAGAGCTCGACACCGGCGATAGTAGGGCCGGCGGATTCAAAGCCAGAGACGTCCACCCAGCATCGGTGCGGCTCGCCTGATAATAGTTGAAGACATCCGGCGCCGAATCGCCTGCGAACACACCAAAGGACGCAAATGTGACGCTTTCGCCGTCAGGCTTAATGCCGACGATTTCCTTTGCGCCATACCCACCCTTGTACACGGGCGACACCTGCTCATATGCGCGTTCCGATGCATCGGCCCAAGCTGCCGACGAGCCCATGACAAGACCCAGGCAGACCACAACGACTGGTCCTACCAGAAATCCCACTCCTCGACTCACCCTCATCAGATACCCCCCAACTTCAAGCAAAGGTCGGCTGTAACCGCAGAGGCTACCATACCAAACATCGTACGCGCGCTGAGTAGTTGTTTCTTACTCAGTGTTTCTTACTCAGCGCGCGTACTTGTTACAGCATTACTCTCTAGATCCTATCTTTCTTACGACGTCGTCAGCGTTTCTCCGTTTGTAAGCGAGATTAAGCCCGCCCCGTCAGCAGTACTACTTTCCACAAAGCCAGTATTCGCACCACCAATGGTGCAGGTACCTGTCAATTCCTTTACAAATTTACCTAACATGTCTTTTTCAGTCGCATCAGCTTCTAGCGTAGACGACTGGCTGAGGGTGGTGCAGGTTTCTTCAACCGTTCCCAGAGCAGTTTTGCAGACGACCTCCCAGCCGGGGTTTCCTTTCCCATTTGCTAACAGGACATCTTTCGTCGTGCTTGTGAGTTCGGTCGCCCACGGCAGGTCTACGGGAGCCACTTCCGAAGTCGTGCACGTTTCAACCTCGGTGCACGTCAGCGGCGCGGCTAATGTCACTGTCACTCCAGCTAACGATAAGACTTCCGTAACGGTGTCCGCTGCTCCAGGGCCCACGGTACCGATGAAGCTACCGCTGCATAACACGGCAGATTTAATGCCGATTTTGAGGCCGTTGGTAGAACCAAGCGTGATTTCACCGACAGTTGTCGACGCTAAAGGCGTAGTGATCACTTTACCTTCGGCTAACCATTCAGCGGCAGAGGCCGATACGGCACCCACGACACCGAACGCGAGCACCGCGACCATCGCGACACCCAATATATGGATCTTTTTCATGTGTCTCATTCTACCTTTCGCTCATCCGAGGCTGGTTGACCTCTTCCGAGGCTCGATGCAGCCGCACTTAAACACCCGTACTAGGTCAGAGAGTGTCAAGACGACCCTTATGTACTTGCTGCTACTCCCTACTCGGACCACAAGCACGCCAATACGACGCGAATCGACCCGATGACGAGCACTGTCCCAAAGCGTGACATCCACTGTCGAGCAGTGTTTCTCACTGATAGCTCGGTCTTGCCTCGAGCCCGCGCATATCGCGACTTGGTATTGCTTGCGATCGATTGCGCACTCTCGGCCCAACCTCCCTTTCGCCAGTCATCGTTCTAGGAGCCGTCGTCTCGATCCGAGAGCCCGGCTAAACCGTGCATCTATTACCGATAGACCTAGCTCGTCTACTCGCCATCCAAGTTCTGGATATCGAGCTTGGATCGAGTCTTGCATAGGGTCGGCCGCCGTGCAAGGTCCCTACCTGCTCTACCTCCATGCCGTCCCGAGAATTTCCGATATTCGAGATCCTTGCTACGGTGCGACGATCCGCAGAAACCTAGGATAGAACAGGAGATACTGGTAATGTCAGTCAAATTAGGACGGCCCCAGACAACCCCCCGGGTCGACCCAGAAGTCAGAAACAGTCATCCACGATATCTCCTTGCTTCGGCCTTCATAGGCCTTCTGCTGGTCGGCTGCGGAGACTCAGGGAGCGTGTCGCGATCCGTGGGCGTGCCGACACAGCGCTATACGGGCACAGTCCGCGTCGGCAACCACACGGTGTATTTGGGCACGCGAACGGTCGGCACGACGACAGAAACCCTCTACCTGCATCCTGGCGGTCCGGTCAGCGAAGCCAACACCAGACATATCGTCATCGGCAAGCTTCCACACGTGGGCAGCGTGCTCGTCGATCGCAAAGGGCAGGCTCTGTACGCGTTCGTGCCGGACAAGCACGGGCCAAGAGCCTGCACCAGGCCGGTGCGCCCACTTCTGGCCGCCAGTCAGATTGACGATCGAAATGGTGATCGACACCTCACCGCTGCTCGCAGAGTCCCTTCTCACCACCGAACCCGACCCGGAACGCCATACCATCGGCGACCGCGTCGTCAAGTTCGGTGGACACGTGGTCCACACCTACACTCGTGAACCTAGACCCGGAAGCGCTGTCGGTCAGGGTCTGAACAGTTATGGCGGGCATTGGTATCTCATCTCCCCCTCGGGGAAACTGAGGACTACCCAGAGATGATCCCAATTGGGATCGCGGACCTGACCCCCGTGGTCAAACACGCGCTAAACGACTATTGCCATCCAGCGCGCACATTTGTTCGAGCATTTATTTTTGATTCTGTCTTGTTATGACGTTGTGAGCGTTTCTCCGCTCGTCAGCGAGATTAAGACGTCGCCGTCAGCGACACTGCTTTGCATAAAGCCAGTATCCCCACCACCAATGGTACATGAGCCGTTGACTTCCTTGAAGAATGCACCTAACACGTCTTTTTCAGTCGCATCGTTTTCCAGCGTAATTGTTTGAGTCAGAGTGGTGCAAGTTTCTTCGACGGTTCCCAGAGACGTTTTGCAGACTATCTCCCAACCCGGTTCGCCGCTTACACTATCCACCAGAAGATCGTGTGTCGCGTCGAGCAACGTTGTTAACCACGGTAGGTTCACGGGAGCGACTTCTGACGTCGTGCACGTTTCAACCTCGGTGCACGTCAGCGGTGCGGCTAATGTCACTTTAACGCCGGCTAACGATAATACTTCCGCAACTTGGTCTGCTGCGCCGGGACCAACCGTACCAATGAGGCTACCGCTACATAACACAGCCGATTTAATGCCGAGTTTGAGCCCGTTCGTGGAGCCAATCGTGAATTCCCCTACTGTTGTCATTGCTAAGGCCGCTGTGATCCCTTTACCTTCGGCTAACCATTCGGCAGCGGATGCGGACACAACGCCCACCGTACCAACAGCGAGCATAACGACCGCGACGCTCAATATATGAATCTTTTTCATAGCTACCTCCGTTGTGTGCAATGAACAATCTATTCCTCGACCTGGATGGACCGGGCAACAGCATTTCGTAGAAACGATCCCTTAGACGCGGACCACTCGGCCTGAATACTGCTTAATCGGAGAATCCCATTAGTTCGATCATAAGCCTCGCACGTCTCCCGCCGCAATGCAAGCCCTACCGCCGATTTCGATACCCGCAGTC
The DNA here is from genome assembly GCA_963726465.1 of uncultured Solirubrobacterales bacterium. Classification (GTDB taxonomy): domain Bacteria; phylum Actinomycetota; class Thermoleophilia; order Solirubrobacterales; family Solirubrobacteraceae; genus Palsa-744. The sequence continues at coordinate 64,243 of CAVSCQ010000023.1, read as the reverse complement.
CCTGCCCGCGACTGGCCCCGATGAACACAACTTTTGTAGAGAAAGCGCTGGATCAGCGACGCTTCGTAATGAGGCGTTTGCTCAGACAACCTACGAGCCTGCCCATTCCTCGATGTTGACGCAACCTGGCTACTTCCGTTATCTGGAGGAGCCAGCGTGTTTACTATGGAGCCACCAACTATGAGCCGTGGGCTAGACTACGGGGCAGAGTCCGCCGTCCAAATTGATAGCGGCGCCAGTTAGGTAAGAGGCCCGTCGGGACAATAGAAACGAGGCCAGATCGGCAAACTCTCGAGGGTGCCCGACACGTCCAAGCGGAATCTTGTTGCTCATGACCATACGCTCGTAATAGGCCTCCGGTGTAATTCCAGCCTCGGCCGCGTAGCGCCGCAACTGGCCGCTTTCGATTACTCCGATCAAGACAGCATTAACGCGAATACCCTCGGGCGCGAGCTCACGCGAGAGTGCCTTTGTGAGGGCGAGTCCCGCCGCGCGCGAGACCGATGTCGGCGTGGTGAGGGCATCCGGCGCCTTGCCGGAGATGGCCAGCGTGTTGAGCACGGCTCCGCGGCTCTCACGCAGGGCAGGCAAGGCCAGGCGTGTGAGGCGCACGCTTCCCATCAGCTTCAGAGCCAAGTCCTGTTCCCAGACAGTGTCGTCAAGCTCGGCGAAAGGCCCGGCGGAGAGCTCGCCCGCGTTGTTGGCCAATCCGTCGATGCGCCCCCACCGAGCCGCTGCCGCCTCGACGAAGTCTCGTAGGTCCTCAACTCGCCTGACGTCTCCAGCGAAGTCGGAGACATCTCCGCCCATCTCACGCAATCCACTCGCCGCATCCGCCAGCCGGTCAGCGTCGCGCGCCATCAAAGCCACGCCGAGCGCCCCCTCCTCGACCAGGCGTCGTGCAAGCGCCAGGCCGAGCCCGCTCGAGCCGCCCGTGACCAGAAAGACCTTGCCGGAGAGCTCGAGATCCACCGCTCGCTCTACATGCCCTCAGGTGTGCGACCGTCATGCCCGATATAGCCATCCTTGCCCCCGACACACACATAGACGGTGTCACCCGGCCCGAGCACACGGATTTTGCGAATGGTCGAAGCATCGACGCGTGCGAAGCAGCCCTGGCCAAGTAGATGTGTGCTTCCATCCCCGAACTCCATCTCGATCGAGCCGCGATGAACGAAATAGAGCTCCTCCTGCAGGTCGTGATAGTGCCATTTCGTCTCATACCCGGGCGGCCGCACGAGTGCATTGACACCAAAGGCGCTCACCTCGAGAACTTTGCGCACTTTGCGAAAGCCATAGCCCTCGCCGATCGCGTCGATGTGGCCCACTGCATATCCCTCCCCCACGACCACCTCACTTTGAGCCTGACTCACGCGGGCAGCCCTGCTTGGTCAGGTGGCTCTCCCTTGAACAGCCACGGGATACGGTGTCCGATCAGCTCCCCGCGATAGCGCCGCCGATGCCCATAGACGAGCCAGGTCGTATCGACCTCGCCATAGCGCTCGAGCACGCGCAACGCCTCCGGATGCGCCTCGCCGAACTCCACGAACGTCACGCCAGCGTCGTACTTGCCGGTAAGTAGGTTCTCCGCCACGATCGGGTTGGCCGGCTCCTGCACCACCGTCTCCCACCGCGTGATGTCCGGATACCCCATCGCTGCCGCGACTATCCCAAGGCTACGCGGATGCTCGACGTCCTTGCGTGCGATCAAGCCCATTTCCTTGGCGGGGAACATGAAGGTATCGACCACGAACACTTCTTGGCGATAGCGCTCGGTGACGATGTGCACATCTGGATGGGAACTGCACTGAAGCAGGAACCCGTTGGGGTCTTCATGCACACGCTCGAGGCCCACTTCGAAGTCGGGCACAAACTCTACACGAGCATCGTCAATCTCCTGAAACTCGAGATAACGCAGCAGAGCGTTCTCGTGACACGTCCCAGTTGGCCCAAGCGTGATGAAGGTAGAAGAAGCCATGCAATCGCCTGTGATACCCATCTTGGCGTGAGTCGGGGCGCCCGAACAGCGCCCCGACTCAGCCTTGCCCATTCTGTCCTGTGCGTTGGTTGGCAGACGCCAGAGAAATTCCTATCACAGAACAGCAGCTCCGTGCGAGTCGACTCCGTGCTGTTGGTCTAAATAATGGAATTTTTCGGATGAAGTATTGTATGTTTCCCCTGCGTAGAAGCCCTTTTTCAGGAGCTCATCGCTCGCGCGAAAGTAGGAGACAATCTTGTGCGAGCAATCAGAGCCCAAGCAGGGCGATCCGCAAGGCCTCAGCCACGCGCTCGACATCACCCTCGCTCATCTCCGAGAAGAATGGCAGCGCAAGCGACCGCGCCGCCACGTCCTCACATACGGGGAACTCGCCCTCGCGATGGCCGAAGCGCTCCCGGTAGAAGCTCATCAGGTGGATCGCGGGCAGGTAGGGCTTGCTTTGGATCCCGGCTTGCGAGAGGGCGCCGATGACCTTGGTGCGCTCCACATCCGATGGCAGTTGGACCACGAACACGAACCAGCCCCTGCGATTGCCCTGAGAGTCCTCGCACGGCAGACCAAGATCCTCGATCTCAGACAACGCTTCCCGGTAGAGGCTCGCGACGCGAGTACGTCTCTCAAGCATCTCCGGTAGGCGCCCCATTTGAGCGACGCCGATCGCACAGGCGATATCCGACAGGCGATAGTTGAAGCCGAGCCGGTTGTGGTCGAGCCAATCCATGTCGGGCGCTCGCCCTTGGTTTCGCTCCGAGTCGATCAGGGTCTTCAAGGCGGCCTCGCCAACAGCGACCATCCCCCCCTCGCCCGTCGTGAGACTGCTTGTTGGCGTAGAAGCCAAACACGGCCGGATTCCCGCGTCCCCCCACCGGCGTCCCGTCGGCGTGAACCGCGCCGAGCGCCTCGCAGGCGTCCTCCACGATCCCGAGCCCGTGCTTTGCGGCCAAATCCTCAAAGGCGGGCATGTCGGCCGGATATCCGAAGATATGCACCGGCAGCAAGGCCCGCGTGCGCTCGGTCACGGCCGCCGCAGCCGCAACCGGATTGAGGTTGAGTGTCACCGGATCGATATCGGCGAAGACCGGTCGAGCCCGCTCGTACAAAGCCACATTGGCCGACGCCACAAACGAGAAAGGGCTTGTGATCACCTCGTCGCCCTCCCCCACTCCAACGGTCCTAAGGGCGAGGTGTAGGCCAGCTGTGCCGCTGGAGACCGCACATGCGAAGCGAGCGCCAACGAATGCGGCGAACATCCGCTCGAATTGGGAAACGCGAGGCCCAAGCGAGAGACTCCCGGAGCGAAGCACCTGCAGCACAAGCTCCTCCTCCTCGGGGCCGAGCAGGGGCTTGGCGAGCGTCAGAAGCGTCTCGTCGCTCAAAGCAAGGTCTCGGTGAGCACCCGGCGTATCCGAGGTAGGATGCTCCCCATCCCTCATAGCAAGGCCTTGGCGAGCACGTTCTTCGCCCGGCGGGAGGCCTTCCCAGAAACGTGTCCAACCACGACCGGCGTCAGTCCCCCGACGGGCGAAGCAACGTGCTCGCCGAGGCCTGGGACTGGATACCCACCTCCAATGAGTCCACAAGCGCGTCCCACGAGGCTGCGATCAGATTCTCAGAGACTCCGATGGCTCCCCACAGGCGCGCCCCATCGGAGGCATCGATCAAGACCCGGGTGACGGCCCCAGTGCCCTTGGCCTCATCCAGGATGCGCACCTTGTAGTTGACTAGCTCGATGTCGCGCAGGTGGGGATAGATCTCGCCGATAGCCTGGCGCAAAGCGTTGTCCAAGGCATTGACCGGTCCGTTGCCCTCGGCCGTGCAAAGGATGCGCCGCTCTTTGGGGCCAGGTGGCGCCACGATCTTGATCGTCGCCTCGGTCAGCACCTCGCCGCGCACATTCTTCTCGACGATAACCCTCCACGAGTCCAGTTCAAACAGAGGCTCATACAAACCTGCCTCCTGGCGCATGAGCAGCTCGAAGGAGCCGTCAGCGGCCTCGAACTGGAAACCCTCGTGCTCCATCTGCTTGACCCGCTCCAGCGTGCGGGCAGCCTCCTCGCCGCTGAGCCCAATGCCGGCTTCGGCGGCCTTCTTGAGGATTGTGCCGCGGCCGGCAAGCTCGGAGACGAGCACGTCGTGGGTGTTGCCGACTAGCTCGGGATCGACGTGCTCGAAAGTAGCGGCATCGGTGCGCACCGCGGCGCTGTGCAGGCCAGCCTTGTGGGCGAAGGCATGCTTGCCCACATAGGGCTGGGCCGGGTCGGGCGTGCGGTTGAGCAGGTCGTCGATGAGGTGAGCGGTCTCGGTCAGGCGAGCCAGGCGTTCGGGCTCGAGGACCTCCAGTCCCATCTTCAATTGCAGGTCAGCGATGATTGTGAGCAGGTTGGCGTTGCCGGTGCGCTCTCCGATGCCGTTGATTGTGCCCTGCACCTGAGTCGCTCCCGCTTCAACCGCCACCAAGGTGTTGGCGACAGCACAACCGGAGTCGTCGTGGGTGTGGATGCCGAACGGAGTGTCGGGCATGTCAAAGCGCACGGCGTCGATGACCGAGCGGATATATCCGGGCAGAGCACCACCGTTGGTGTCGCACAGCACGATCCGCTCGGCGCCCGCAAAAGCCGCCGCCCGCAATGTGTCCAGGGCATAGCCGCGGTGGGCGGCGTAGCCGTCGAAGAAATGTTCGGCATCGAAGAGCACGCGCTTGCCTTGGCCGATCAGGAATTTGATCGATTCGCCGATCATCTTGATGTTTTCCTCGTAGGTGGCGCCCAAGACCGTCTCGACTTGCATGCGCGAGCTCTTGCCCACGATCGTGCAGACGGGCGCAAACGATTCGGCCAAAACGCACAGTCCCTCATCGCGCTCGACGGCGACATCGCGCCGGCGAGTCATGCCGAAGGCGACGATCTCGGCGACGGCCAGATGCTCGTCGGCGAGCAGGTCGAACAGCTCGCGCTCCTTGGGGTTTGAGGCTGGGAAGCCTGCCTCGATTAGGTGCACTCCGAGTGAGTCCAGTGCTTGGACGACCCGCAGCTTCTCCTGCACGGTGAGGCTCATTCCGCCTCCCCCCATGCCATCGCGCAAGGTGGCGTCGTAGAGCTCTATCTGGCTCATCAGGAACTCGGAGATCCCCCAAGGGGGACCCCCGACATGGGGGAGGTAGCGGCACCGTTGGCGGCCGGCGTGACAGCCGCGGATGGGCTGACCACATCGAGCCATTCGCGGTAGGGCTCTGAGCGGCCGTGGATCGCATCGTCGAAAGCGCCCTGCAAGAGGCGCGTAACCTCGCCAGGCTTGCCTGAGCCGATCTTGTGGTCGTCGACCTCAACCACCGGCACCAGCTCGGCGGCGGTGCCGGACATGAACACCTCTTCTGCCAGATACAGCTCGGCGCGCGCGATGTTGCGTTCGATCACCTTGTAGCCGAGGTCGGCCGCCAACTGCATGATCGAGCGACGCGTGATGCCGTCGAGGATCGAGTTGTGATGACCGGGCGTCACGATCTCCCCGCCGACGACGATGTAGATGTTCTCGCCGGTCCCCTCGCACACGTGGCCGTGATCGTCGAGCAGGATCGCCTCTTGGTAGCCGGCGTTCATCGACTCGACCTTGGCCAAGACGTTGTTGAGGTACTGCCCGGAGGCCTTGGCGTGCGGGATCAGTGAGTCGGGCGAGATGCGCCGCCACGAGGAGACCTTGGCACGGATGCCGTTGGCCATGCCGTCCTCACCCAGGTAGGTGCCCCACTCCCAGCAGGCGATCGTGACGTCCACGGGTGCGTCCATCGGGTTGAGGCCCATCGAGCCGTAGCCGCGGTAGACGATCGGGCGGATGTAGCAAGAGGACAGGTTGTTGGCACCAACCAGTTCGCGCGCCGCCGCCTGCAGCTCTGAGGCGGTGTAGGGAACGGGCATGTAATACAACTCTGAGGACTGCAAGAGCCGCTCCATGTGCTCGGCGTTACGGAAGATCGCCGGCCCCAACTCGGTGTCATAGCAGCGAATCCCCTCGAAGACCCCGGTGCCGTAGTGGAGACCGTGGGTGAGGACGTGGACCTTGGCGTCCTCCCAGGCGAGGAGCTCTCCGTTCATCCATATGTAGTCGCTTGTGTCCACGTGGTCGTCTCCTGGTCTAGAGCTCGGCGAGCACCGCGCGCGTCGCCTCTTCGGTCCCGGCCTCGCCCCCCAAATCGGGGGTGCGCAGACCATTGTCGAGCGCACTCTGAACAGCCGATTCTACAGCCGTGGCCTCGCTTTCCAAGGCCAAGCCGTGGCGAAGCATCAAAGCGGCCGAGAGGAACATGGCCAAGGGGTTGGCAATCCCGCGCCCGGCTATGTCGGGAGCGGAGCCGTGAACGGGCTCGAACAGGCCTCCGCGAGCGACACTCCGACCCTTCTCCCCACCCTGTGGAGAGTGGGAGGAAGATGGAGGAGCACCAAGGGAGGCCGAGGGCAGCATCCCGATCGAGCCGGTGATCATGGCGGCCTCGTCGGAGAGGATGTCGCCGAACATGTTCTCGGTCAGGATCGTGTCGAAGTGACGCGGGGCCGAGACGAGCTGCATGGCTGCGTTGTCGACCAGGACATGCTCCAGTTCGATATGGGGGAACTCACGAGCGTGCAGGCCGCTGACCACCTCGCGCCACAGGCGCGATGTCTCGAGGACATTGGCCTTGTCGACGCTCGTGACACGCGAGCGCGCGGCCGTGAACGCCGTACGAGCTATGCGCTCGATCTCCTCGCGCGAATAGGCACAGACGTCTGAGGCGAAGTCCTCGGTGCGGGTCTTCTCACCAAAATAGATCCCGCCGGTCAGCTCGCGCACGACCAGCAGATCGGTCCCCTCGATGCGCTCCCGCCGCAAGGGCGAGGCTTCGTACAGGGCTGGCAAGGGCTTGACGGGGCGTAGGTTTGCGTACAGTCCAAGTCCCTTGCGCAGACCGAGCAGGCCCTGCTCCGGGCGGGGGGCGCGGGGATCGGTGGTGTCCCACTTTGGCCCCCCAACCGCCGCCAGGAGAACAGCATCGGCGCCACGACAAGCAGCAAGCGTCTCGTCGGTCAGCGCGGTGCCGTGCAAGTCGATCGAAGCCCCGCCGAAGGGGTGGGAGTCGAACTGGAACTCGCCCACGACTCGCAGCACCTCCAGCGTCGGCGCAAGGATCTCTGGACCTATTCCATCGCCGGGAAGGACGACGATCTTATATGCCATCTGTTCCTCTCTCTCTGACCCACGGGCGAGCATATTCGCGAGCTAGCTCGCTGCGACAAGCGGGACTGTATCCGGCTAGGCCGCCAGGGCAGATCTAGGGCAATGGCTGACCGAGCATCTCCTGTACCTTCCACGAGCCAGTACTGTGGGTCAGCGAGATGCTGCTGGCACGCATCTTCCTCGAAGCCAGCACCACTTGAGCGGTGGCGTGGTCGACACGAACCTCGGCAATGTAGACCGCTTCCGCCAGTTCTTCGTGAGAGTGCTTGAAGAGCATCGACATCACAGCCGCACACGTCTTGCCGCCGTGCAGGTAGGAGGGACCGCCGTCCTGGCCGTAGTCTTCGGGGATCGAGTGGGCGTAGGCGGGGAGCAGCATCGAGCACGCGACCGCGCCTTCGCCCGCCATCGCGGCTGCGTAGTAGCGCTTGACGATCCTAGAGATAGCGGCTCGCTCGACAACGCTGGGTGAGTGACCATAGAGGAAGGTGGCACGATCGTCGGTGTCCGGAAACCTGTAGCTCTCCGGGACGGGATAATCCGAGTCGCTGTCTTCGGGGTCGATATCGCCATTGCCGTCGATGTCCCCAGGATTGTCGGCGTCGCCATCCCCTCTGACACGCTGACCAGGCGGGATCCTGCTGGTGATGAGCGTGCCCCGCTCCGCCGCTGGCGGCAACGATGTGTTGATACCCGGTAGCGAAGACGCGGTGGGAGCCGGTCTGCGAGGTCGTGAAGCGCTACCGCAGCCGCCTAGAGCTAGCGCGAGTGCGGCGCTTGCCACCAGCAGCGCTAGTAGCTGTAAGGCGGTCTGGCGATGCTTGCACTCGCGTAGGGGCAAGCGCCCGATCGTAGCAAGGGTTCCCACTATTCAGATCGAGATCACGGACTACAGGTAGGCCGCGGTTCAAGTCATCTCCCGCCCTACAACGCGGTCGTGACAGGCCCAGAGCGCTCGCGATCGTGCTCGTATGAAGTGATCGCTTGCTCCTGCAGCAAAGTGGCCCCGATGTCATCCAAGCCCTCCAGCAGGCGATGTCGGATCTCGTGGTCGATCTCGAAGGGGACCTGGCGCCCAGCGAAGCGGACCTCCTGCTCTTGGAGATCGACATCACCCTCGCCGGCTTGTGCGAAGGAGTGACAATCCTCCTCGGAGAGGACGACCGGCAAGAGCCCGATCTTGGTGCAGTTGGAGTAGAAGATGTCGGCGAAGGACGGCGCGACGATCGCTTGGAAGCCGTAGTCCTGCAAACCCCAGGGGGCGTGCTCGCGCGAGGAGCCGCAGCCGAAGTTGCGCCCGGCCACGAGGATCGGGTTGGCCGGCAAGTCCCAACCGGGCTCCTTGGCCCAGTCGTAGAACAGGAACTGGCCGAAGCCGGTCCGCTCCACTCGCTTGAGGAACTGCTTGGGCATGATCTGGTCGGTGTCGACGTCGGCCCGGTCCAGATGGGTGACCTTGCCGGAGATTGTGTGTATCGGCTCCATGCTCAGCTCCAATCCCTGATGTCGGTGAAGTGACCCTCGATGGCAGCAGCGGCGGCCATCTGGGGAGAGACAAGGTGCGTGCGTCCCCCCCGCCCCTGGCGCCCCTCGAAATTGCGGTTGGAAGTGGAGGCGCAGCGCTCGCCCGGAGCCAGTGTGTCGGGGTTCATGCCCAAGCACATCGAGCAACCGGCCACGCGCCAATCAAAGCCGGCGGCTCGGAATACCTCGTCGAGGCCCTCGGACTCGGCTTGGGCCTTGACCTGCTGAGAGCCGGGCACGACCATCGCGTTGACGGTGGGCGCGACTTTGCGTCCGGCCACGACCTCCGCGGCGGCACGCAGGTCGCCGATGCGCGAGTTGGTGCAGGAGCCGATGAAGACCCGGTCGATCGAGATCTGCTCGATCGGTGTGCCGGGACGCAGGTCCATGTAGGCCAAGGCACGTTCGGTTGCCTCGCGGTCGGCGGGTTCATCAAATTGCTCGGGGGCGGGCACCGTTGCATCGACGGGAGCAACCATGGCAGGCGTTGTGCCCCAGGTCACTTGCGGGGAGAGTGCCGCGGCGTCGACCACCACCTCGCTGTCATAGAAGGAGCCCTCATCGCTTGCCAAACCGCGCCAACCGGCGATCGCCTGCTCCAGGGCGGCGCCCCGAGGCGCCCCGGGACGCCCCTCTGCCCAACGCTCGCCTGGTTGGGTGAACCAGGCGAAGGTGGTCTCGTCAGGGGCGATCATGCCCGCGCGCCCGCCGGCCTCAATCGTCATGTTGCAGACGGTCATGCGGCCCTCCATCGAGAGAGCGGCAATCGCGGGGCCGACGTACTCGACGACGTGCCCCGAAGCCCCGCCGACGCCGATCTGGCCGATCGTGCCGAGGATCAGGTCCTTGGCGGTGACGCCAAAGCCGAGCTGACCCTCGTAGGAGATGCGCATCGAGCGGGGGCGCTGCTGGACCATGCACTGGGTGGCCAGGACGTGCTCGACCTCGCTCGTACCGATGCCGAAGGCCAAAGCTCCGAAAGCGCCGTGGGTGGCGGTGTGGGAGTCGCCGCAAACGACGGTCATGCCGGGCTGGGTGACGCCCAAGTCGGGGCCGATCACATGCACGATCCCTTGGCGGTCGGAGCCAAGCGAGTAGACGGGCACGCCCAACTCGGCGCAGTTTCGCTCCAGGGTTTCCACTTGCACGCGCGAGAGCTCGTCCTTGATGCGTGCAGCGACGGGGGTGCCGTCGGTGGGGGTGTTGTGGTCTGCGGTGGCCAACGTGCGATCGGGCCGGCGCACTCCGCGACCCGCCAGGCGCAAGCCATCGAAGGCCTGCGGGCTTGTCACCTCGTGCACTAGATGCAGATCTATGTAAAGCAGCCCGTCGGCGACCTCGTGGGCCTCCCAGATCTTCTCGAACATCGTCTTCGCTGTGCTCATCGTGTCTCTCTTTTGCTGGGTGGGCCGTTGCTTTCAGCTGCGACGCAGACCGGCGCTGACGACGGCCAGGAACACAGCCTCCGATTCGGTGAGATTCTCGAAGCGGTGGGGAAGATCGGCGTCGAAAGTGACACAGTCGCCTTCGGAAAGCTCGTGGCGCCGGCCATCGCAAACAAGCACAACCGATCCTCGCTCGATGAGAGCCGTCTCGCGAGAACCGGGCTCATGCATTGGTGGGTCGTCGGGAGCCCCCGTTGCGCCGGCGGGAGCTAGCGTGTGGCGTGAAAGCTCCGAGCGCTGGCCAGGCTGCGCAGGAGTAAGCACGTCGAAGCTGTGGCCCCGTTCGGCCCTTCCCCCTTTGCCGCGCTCATCGGCGCGCACGATCGTGACCGAGTCGCCCTCGTCCAAGCGCAACAGCTGCGAAAGCCTCAAATCCAGTCCGCCGGCGATCCGCGCGGCGATTGCAAGCGTCGGGCTCGTCTCTCCACGCTCCACCTGCGAAAGCATCGGGGCGCTGACCCCGCTGCGCTCGGAAAGGTCGCGCAAGGACAGCGAGGAGGCCTCGCGCAAAGCCCTCACCCGCGCACCGATGACGGCGGAGTCGAATACCTCCCAAGGCACATCCGAGAGCGATCGCGACTCACGTCGCTTTGCCTTCGTCGTCGTCATACGAACGTACGTTATCACAGACAAGCGGCTCAGGCGCCTCTGTGGAGCCCGTGCCCTCTGGTAGTGCCATAGGATAGCCGCGATTCCGATCGGCGGACCATGGTTCGGGGCCGAGGCGGACACGCCGACACGCACGAGAGTTATCAACTGTGCCAAGAATTGGAAGACTCGGGAACTTGCTCGCCGCAATCGCGGACGACTCATTGCGCGCGCAGATCGAGGCCACGGTTGCGACTCTCACTAATCGCTCTGGCTATGGGCTTCTCTACGAGCGCCATCTGCCAGAGACGGTGATCGTCGGCAACAAAGATCCACTCAAGGTGGGCGACCACGTTCGACCCAAGCCGGAGTCTCGACGGGAGCGAGGACTTCCGCATCCTCTCCCTGGACGACACGACGGCCAAAATCAAGAGCTTGAAGACTGGCGAGGAGAAGAAAGCGGGGCTCGATGAGCTACTTGTTGTAAAGCGATTCGGCGATCCCGCCTACGCAGGCCTCCAGTCGCTCGGGAGCCTTTGTCGGAGTGCAGTACGTCCCTTCCACGCCGTCATAAATGGCGAGAATTACCATGCGCTCCAGGCGCTGACCATTATCTACGAAGGGCAGGCCGACTGCATCTACATCGACCCTCCGTACAATTCAGGCGCGGCGGATTGGAAGTACAACAACAACTTCGTCGACATCAACGACACGTTCCGTCACTCCAAGTGGCTGAGCTTCATGGAGAAGCGACTTCGGCTGGCAAAGCGCCTCCTGAAGCAAGATGGCGTTCTGATCGTAACAATCGACGAGAACGAGGTGAATCCGCTCGGACTCCTGCTCGAGGAGATCTTCCCCGAGTATCAGCGGACGATGGTGACCATAGTCGTCAACCCGAAGGGGACCGCCAGGGCCAACTTTGCGCGGGTCGAGGAGTATGCCTTCTTCGTGGTCCCACAGACGCCTGGTGGCACGGACGTGATCGTCCAGTTGCCTGGTGGACTTGACCAGCCTGAACACATGCCGGCTGAGGAGGAGCCAGAGAGCGATGCAGAGGACCGCCGGGACGCAACGACGCCCGGGACCGCTCCGCTCGCCGACGAAGAGGATCTCATCGAGGATGTTACTGTTACCCTCGCAGACCAAGACGATTCCGAGGACGAGGGGGAGCAGCACTTCAGCGTTCTCTATCTCCGTCGCCGAGGCGCCGAGTCAAGCTCCCGCCAAGACCGCTGGCGGCAGTTTTACGCAATCTATGTGAATGAGAGCACAAGACAGGTCGAGGGCATCGGGCCGCTTCTCCAGTTGGGCGACCCCTACGAGGTCAAGCGCGACGGCGCCATCCTCACCGTTTATCCGATCGACAGCGAAGGCAACGAGCGCGTCTGGCGTTACGGTCGTGACACGATGGCAACCCTGATCGACAAGGGCGAGATCAGAGTTGGCAGGCACAACAAGAAGCAGGACACTTACACACTGAACCACTGGAAGCCTGTCTCGAAAGAGAAGATCGGGCTTCAAAAGGTCCGTACGGTGTGGTGGCGCACCTCGCATGACGCCGGCACGCATGGCACGACGCTGATCACCCGCTTGCTTGGAAGGAGGAATCCATTTCCGTTTCCAAAGTCGCTCTACGCGGTTAGAGACACGCTCGAGACCGTCGTCAAGAATCGACCTGACGCGCTGATCATTGACTTCTTTGCGGGGTCAGGGACCACGCTGCATGCGACGATGCTCCTAAACGAGGCCGACGCCGGCAACCGCCGATGTATCATCGTGACGAACAATGAGGTTGCGAAGAAGCAGGCTGCGAAGCTGAACGAGCAGGGCCATTACCGAACGGACCCAGAGTTCGAGAGACACGGTATCTTCGAGTCGGCGACCAGACCGCGCATCGAAGCCTGCAGTGACTGGAGAGCACCCTGACGGCTCACCGATGCCGGACACCAAGTCGTATCGCTATCTGGACGGGCGCTCGTTCGGACAGGGCTTCGAGGAGAACGTCGAGTTCTTCCGGCTCGACTACCTTGACGGCAACCATGTCGATCTCGGACTCGAGTTTGAGGGGATTCATCCCTTGCTCTGGCTCGCAGCAGGCGCGCGCGGAACGCGGCCGAAGGTACAGAAGAGACAAAAGTATCTCCTTTCGCCGGAGGGCGGCTATGCGATACTGTTCGACGATGCTGCATTCACGGATTTTCGGCGGGAGCTCGAGGATGAGCCGAGCGTAACTCACATCTTCTTGATCTCCGACAGCGATGAGGCGTACGTCGAGATGCGAAAGGCCCTCGGAGGCAAGCGCACGACAATGCTTCTATACCGCGACTTCCTCCGCCACTACCGTCGGAGAGCACAATCGTGAACATCAAGCTGAAGAATTTCCAGGATACGCGCGTTGACGAGCTCTTTTCTGAGGCCCGCCTCGCTCGCAATGAGATAGAGGCGGGCGGCAAGGACCAGGCGATCGTCCTCGTCTCCCCCACCGGCTCTGGCAAGACTGTCATGGCAACAGGGCTTATGGAGCTGATCATGAACGGCAAGGGCACGCACGCCGGGGACGAGCACGCCTGCTTCCTCTGGTTGAGCGATAACCCGGAATTGAACCTACAGTCAAAGAAGAAGATCGAAAGTGATTCGTCTGAGTTCGTGTCAGGCGACCTTGAAGTGATCGATGCGGAGAAGTTCAAACAGCCCCGCTTCACGCCGGGGCAGATTTACTTTCTCAACATCCAGAAGCTCAGCAAGAGCAGCAACCTGGTCAAGGGTGGCGACGTGCACAAATACACGATCTGGCAGACGATCGAGAATACGATTAATGATTCCCCAACGCACTTCTGGCTGATCATCGATGAGGCACATCGGGGAATGCGCAGCGAACGAGACGAGAAGGCGGCGGCAACGATTGTGCAGAAGTTCGTCAAGGGCTCGCACGAGATCTCACCCGTCCCTCTGATTGTCGGTATCAGCGCGACCCCAGAGCGATTTGAGAAGCTTCTCAAAGGCAAAGGTACGAGCCACACGAAGCGCCAGGTCGAGGTCACACCGGAGGAGGTGCGCAGCTCCGGCCTGCTGAAGGAGACGCTCGCGGTCTTTCACCCCAGATCCGCACAGCCTGCCGATGTCTCCTTCCTGCGCAGCGCTGCCAAGCGACTCGACCGCTACCGCGAGCGCTGGCACGTCTACTGCGCCGGCCAACCGGAGATTGATTCCTTCGAGCCGATCCTGATCGTCCAAGTCGAGGACGCGCACGGAAAGGGCTCGTACTCGAAGACCGATCTCGAGGAGGCGATCGATCAGCTCGAGGACGTGCTGGGACCGCTCAGCGATGGGGAGATCGCGCATTCCTTTCAAGAGCACACAGCGGTCCAGGTGGCTGAGCGGACGCTCCGCTACGTTCCACCGTCCGATATCCAGGAGGACGCAGACCTGCGCGTCGTGTTCTTCAAGCAGAGCCTGAACACTGGCTGGGATTGCCCGCGCGCGGAGGTCGTGATGTCCTACCGAAGCGCGAACGACTACACGAACATCGCACAGCTGATCGGACGTCTGGTGCGCACCCCGCTCGGTCGCAAGATCCGCGGTGACGATTTCCTGAACAGCGTCTCGCTTTACCTGCCGCAGTACGACCACACGGCTCTCGAGAAGGTGCGTAAGTATCTCACCGAGAAGGACACAGGCCTTGCTGCGCCGCCCGAGTTCGAGGAGGGCAAGGACTTGATCGAGTACGAGCGCGCCGGCGGTAAGGACAAGCTGTTCAAGAAGGCGGCGACGCTACCGACCTACTCGATCGAGCGGCTCAGCCGGAAGACTCACATCCGCAGACTGATCAGCCTTGGCCGATACCTCACCGATGACGAGATCGAGCCCGAGGCGCTAACTGAAGCGCGCGAGCTCGTGATCGAACTGCTCGAGGCTGAGCGCAAAAAGAAGTCGCGCACGAAGTTGTTCAAGGACGCTATCGCGAGCACAAGCCAGATCGACGTTCGCGAGCTGACGATAGCGACCCCCATCGCGGGAGAGGACATCGAAAACCCAGAGCTCGAGGAGAGCTTTGATGAGGTGGCCGCCGCCACACAGAACATCGACGATATCTATCTCACCTGCGGGCGCCGGCTCGGCGAGGGCCTGCATAAGCTCTGGCACAGGCGGCGTGTCGCCTCCGGCGTGCCATCGGCACAGGCAAAGGCCGAGCTTTTCGTGCTCCTCTCAGACTCGGGACTCTTCTCAGCGGTCGAAGAAGCATGCGAAAAGCAGTTCTACAAGAACAAGCGCCGGCACAAGACAGCCATCGACGCACTCTCCGACGAGCGCCGCGCCGACTACCAGGCGCTCAACCTGACCGGCGCAATGGGCACACCAATGGAGCTCGAGCTGCCCCCGGCGATGGAAGTGGTCAAAGGCAATAAATCATACGATCGCCATTTGTACGTTGACGAGCGCGGCAAGTTCAGCTGCCGTCTCAATACCTGGGAGAGGCCGACAGTTGAGCAAGAACTGAAACGTGAGGACATCCTCGGTTGGGTCCGCAATCTGCCGCGTAAGTCATGGTCGTTCCTCGTACCCTACGAATGGGAAGGTAACGATGTCCCCATGTACCCCGACTTCCTCTTCTTCCGTAGGGACGGCAAGCATATCGTCGTCGACATCATCGATCCGCACTGGGACACGAATGAGGACAGCGCCGCAAAGACCAAGGGCCTAGCCAAGTTTGCCGAGAAGCACGGACATCAGTTCGGGCGTATCGAGGTCATCGTCAAGGACAAAGCCAAGCTGCGGCGCCTCGACGTGAATCGGGATGATGTCCGCGCGGAGGCGGTTAACCTTGAGGAGCAGGACAACGCCGAGCTGCGGAGGCTCTTCGGTCGCTACGCGACCACGTAGAAGCACCACGCCCCGCTACGGTGGGCAAATATCTCCTATCCTCCGCCGTAACGCGCGGGCACCTATCGTGCGAAGCTCGCCACGGCTTAATGCTACGCCGCCGGCTCCGGCAGCCCAACCCCACGCTCGCCCTCGCGAGCCCGCATCACCCCGATCGACAGAGCGCGCGCATAGGCCCGCGCCGCCGCCTCGATGATGTCCGTGGAGACGCCCTGGCCGGCTCCCGTCTGGCCCTCGACCTCGACGACGACCGAGACCTCGCCCAGCGCGTCCTGACCCTCAGTCACCGCGTCGACGCGGAACTCGCGCAGCGCCGCGTCGACACCGGTAGCCGCGTTGATCGCCTTGAAGATCGCGTCAACCGGCCCGTCGCCTGAGGACTCCCCCAGCTTGACCGCACCGTCCTCGACGCTCACGTTCACACGAGCCATCGGCGGACTCGCCGAAGAGGCGGCCACCTCGAAGTCGACCAACGCGTATGCGGCCACGTCGTCGCCGCGCAACTCCTCGGTGACCAGCGCCTCCAGATCCATCGCCGTGACCTGCTTCTTGCGGTCGGCGATCTCCTTGAAGCGCTTGAAGGCTGTGTTCAGAGCCTGGCCGTCGACCTTGAAGCCCATCTCTTCCAGCGCCTTACTCAGCGCGTGGCGGCCGGAGTGCTTGCCCAGCACGATTGCATTGCTCTGCAGGCCGACGGTAGTGGCGTCCATGATCTCGTAGGTGGCGCGCTCCTTCAGCACGCCGTCCTGGTGGATACCGGCCTCGTGCGCAAACGCGTTGCGTCCGACGATCGCCTTGTTGGGCTGCACCGGATAGCCGGTCAGGCGCGAGACCAAGCGGCTAGTGCGAGCGATCTCGTTCGTCTCGATTCCGGTCCACAGACCCAAAGCAGGCTCGCGGGTATGCAGCAGCATCACGATCTCCTCCAGCGAGGCATTGCCGGCACGCTCGCCGATGCCGTTGATCGCACACTCGACCTGCCGGCAACCTGCCTGGACGCCGGCCAGTGAGTTGGCGACCGCCAGGCCCAGATCGTCGTGACAGTGAACGGAGACGACGACATCGCGCAGACCCGGAACCAGGCGGTACAGCTCCGTGAACATCGCCGCGTACTCATCGGGCATCGTGTAGCCAACGGTGTCGGGCACGTTGATCGTGGTGGCGCCCTCTTCCAGCGCGATCTGGATCACCTCGGCCATGTACTGCACGTCCGAGCGCGAGCCGTCCTCTGGTGAGAACTCGATATCTTCGGTGTAGTTCTTGGCGTGCGCCACGGCGGCGCGCACCTGGCCCTTGACGTCATCGCGCGTTGTCTGCAGCTTGCGCTCGATGTGAATGTCCGAGGTCGCGATGAATGTGTGAATGCGCGGACGCGCGGCATCGCGCACCGCCTCCCAGGCGGCGTCGATGTCCTGCTTTGAGGTGCGCGCCAGACCACAGATAACGGGGCCTTCGACCTCCCGGGAAATGGCCTGTACCGACTCGAAGTCGCCGGGTGAGGTGATCGGAAAGCCCGCCTCGATCACGTCCACGCCCAGGCGCGCCAGCTGTTGGGCGATCTCTAGCTTCTCCTGCTTGTTCAAGGAGATGCCGGGCGATTGCTCGCCGTCGCGTAGGGTCGTGTCAAACACGCGTACGCGGTTGCGCTCGTCCTTCTTCACCGTGGCTCTCTGAGCCTCGACGCCGACGGAACCACCCTCACTCCCAACGGCGGGCGCGTCAGCGCCTATGGGACCGGCCTGGGGTTTAGCTTGCTCGCTCATATCGTCCTCACTTCTCCAGTTCTCTCGCTTTTTCGTTTCTCCTTGGGTTTGCGGCTACGCGGCCGCCACGCGCTATTCCCCCCGAGGGGGGAGCAGAAGGAGAAGCGACAGGGAGAACTGGAACGACATGTGCACGCAGAGTAGCACCCACCGCGGCAGGCGCCAACGCCTTAGGGGATGAGTACTACCTTGCCGATGTTGCGCCGCTGCGTGAGCATGTCCTGGGCGGCGCCGGCTTCCTCGAAACTGAACGAGCCTGCGATGACCGGCTCGATCGTGCCGTCGTCGAGCAATTCGCGCAGAGGCTCAAGCCATGGCTCGATCGTGCCGCGGTCCTTCAACAATGTGAGCATGTTCAAGCCGATCACGGCCTTCGATTCGGACATCTGCTTGACCAAGGAGAAGCGCGGCATGCGCGCCAAGGTGCGCAGAGCGGAGGGCAGGTTGCGTTTAGCGCCGGAGACGACCGCGGAGGCGCCGAAGCCGATGAGTCGTCCGCCGGGGCGAAGGAGGTTGTAGCTCGTGCGCAGACTGTGGCCGCCGATCGCGTCGAGGATCACGTCGAACTGAGGCAGCGCTCCCTTGGTATTCACGTCCTTGTAGTCGAGCACGTGGTCGTAGCCGAGCTCGCGGACGCGCTCGTGCTTGGCGGGCGAGGCGGTGCCGTAGATCTCGCTCGCACCGAAGCGGCGCGCAAGCTGGACGGCGGCGATCCCGACGCCCCCTCCGGCCGAATGGATCAGGACGCGCTCGCCGGGCTGCAGGGAGCCATAGCCCATCAAGGCGGCCCAGGCCGTCGCATAGTTGACGGGGATCGCGGCGCCCTGCTCGAAGGAGAGCCGCTCGGGCAACAGGACACAGTCGCGCTCGGCGACCGAGACCACCGAGGCGTAGCCGCCGAACACCGTGTTGGCGAGGACCCGCTGGCCATGCTCGAGCCCCTCCACGCCGTCGCCCAGCTCGACAACTGTGCCGGCCACCTCGTAGCCGACGACGCATGGCGGCTTGGGTGCGTCTGGGTAGACGCCGATGCGCGCCATCACGTCGGCGAAGTTGATGCCACAGGCAGCTACCTCGATGCGCACGCAGCCGGGGAGCAATTCCGGATCTGGGCGTTCGACGACCTTGAAGACCTCAGGTCCACCGTGCTTGGTGATCTCAACAGTTCGCATCGCGATCAGACTACTTGTTTATTTGGATCGTCGTTCGTGCGGACCGCGGCCAGCCGGGCCTTGACCCTTCGGGACCTGGCCCTGGGCTGCGGGACGCTCAGCTCAGGACGACGGCCCAACCGGCGACGAAGCCCTCGGAGGCGACGATCTCATCGACGACAGCTGCCGGCACGGGCACGTCGGTCGTGACGACCATCGCGGCCAGGCGCTGCTGCTCGCCGTCGGGCGTATGACCGATGGCAGCCGAGGAGATGTTGATGCCGTGCGCGCCGAAGATCGTGCCGACGCGGCCGATCATGCCCGGCAGGTCGGCGTAGCGGAAGACCGTGACGAAGGGCGTCAGCTCGATCGTGAGACGCCGACCTTGCACCTCGACGAGATGGGGAACGCGATTGGGCCCGATGCCGGTGCCCGCGACCGCCACCTTCTCACCGCCCGCGACGACTGTGACGCGGATCAGCTCGTTGAAGTCCTGTGCCTCGGAGACCGACTTCTCCTCGACCACTATCCCCCGCTGGGCCGCCATGGTGGGAGCGTTGACGAGGTTGACCTGCTCCTCGGTGCGCCCCTCCAATGCACCCCCGATCACCGCCAAGGTGAGCAGACGCGTGTCGAAATCGGCGATGCGTCCCATGAAGGCCGCCTCGATGCGCTCGACCGAGGAGCCCTCGGCCAAGGCCATCGCAAGACGCCCCAAGCGACGCGCCAAGGGTAGGAAGGGTCCGAGTACCTCCATGTCCTCGGCGCCGACCGAAGGGATGTTCACAGCGGTGGAGACGACGCCGCCGGTGAGCGCGGCCACCACTTGCTCGGCGCTTTGAAAACCGGC
The DNA here is from genome assembly GCA_963726465.1 of uncultured Solirubrobacterales bacterium. Lineage (GTDB taxonomy): Bacteria > Actinomycetota > Thermoleophilia > Solirubrobacterales > Solirubrobacteraceae > Palsa-744. Next base: position 44,837 of record CAVSCQ010000023.1, on the reverse strand, counting down.
GCGGTCGGTGGCCTCGGCGGTGGAGGCACCCAGGTGAGGCGTCACCACCACATTGGGATACCCCTCGAACAAGGGGTACTCGGTGATCGGCTCGGAGGGAAACACGTCGAGCGCGGCGCCGCCTACCTTGCCCGAATCCAAAGCGTCCTTGAGCGCCGCGTCATCGATCAGACCGCCACGGGCCACGTTGAGGATGCGCACGCCGTCGCGCATCTTGGCGAACTGGGTGGCGTCCATCCAACCTTCGGTCTCGGGCGTCTTGGGCAGGTGGATCGTGATGAAATCGGCCTGCGCGCACACCTCATCCGAGGAGGCCGCCTTCTCGACGCCGAGCTCGCGGTAGCGCTCGGCCGAGACGTAAGGGTCGAAGGCGAGGACCCTCATGCCAAAACCCTTGGCCCGCTGCGCGACCAGCTGGCCGATGCGCCCGAAGCCGATGATGCCGAGCGTCTTCTCGTACAGCTCGACACCCGAGAACTTGGAGCGCTCCCACTTGCCGCTCGTCAAGGAGGCGTGTGCCTGGGGGATGTTGCGCGCCAAAGCCAAGAGCAGGGCCATCGTGTGCTCGGCGGCGGTGACCACGTTCGACTGGGGCGCGTTGGCGACCACGATGCCGCGCTGGGTGGCCGCGTCCACGTCGACGTTGTCGACCCCCACGCCGGCCCTGCCGATCACACGCATGTTGGTGGCCTTGGCGATGAGCTCGGCGGTCATCTTCGTGGCCGAGCGGATCAGGATGCCGTGGTAATCGCCAATCCGCTGCTCGAACTCCTCGTCGGACCAGTCGATTCCGAGATCGACATCGAAGTACTCCTGCAGCAATTTGATGCCGGAGTCGCCGACCTTCTCCTTGACGAGCACCTTCAAGCGCCCGTCCTCGCCGGCCGTTGCCGCCTGCTTGTCGGTTTCGGTTGCGCTCATTGCCCCATCCTCTCAACTACCCAGTCGATACACGCTGTGAGCGCTTGCACATCCGCGGGCTCAACCGCTGGGAACATGCCAATCCGCAATTGGTTGCGTCCAAGCTTGCGGTAGGGCTCGACGTCGACGATCCCGTTCGCCCGCAGGGTCGAGGCCAGCAGCTTTGCGTCGATCGTCTCCTCGAAGTCGATCGTGCCCACCACCAGCGAACGGTTGGCGGGCGCGGTGACGAACGGCGTGGCGTGCTTGCTTTGCTCGGCCCATTCGTAGAGGTGCGATGAGGAGGCGCTCGTGCGCGAAACGCACCAGTCGAGCCCGCCGCCGTCGAGCATCCAGCGAACCTGATCGGCAAGGAGGAACAAGGTCGCTAGGGCGGGCGTGTTGTAAGTCTGGTCCTTCACCGAGTTTTCTAGCGCGATCGGCAGTGAGAGCGAGGCGGGCATGAAGCGATGTGAGGCCGCGATCTTGGCGATCCGCTCTTGCGCGGCGGGGCTGAGCAAAGCGATCCACAGGCCGCCATCACCCGCGAAGCTCTTTTGCGGGGCGAAGTAGTAGGCGTCGGCCTGGGAGACGTCGACCGGCAGGCCGCCGGCACCGGAGGTAGCGTCGATCAGGACCAGCTCCGAGCCTGCGGCGGCGGGGCGCAACACGGGTGCCATCACGCCGGTCGAGGTCTCGTTGTGCGCCCAGGCGATCGCGTCAAGTGGATCGTCGTTTCCTGCTCCCGCCAGCGCTGCTTCGAGCTCCTGCTCGCTCGGCGCGCCGCCTGGCTCTGCCTTCACGACGAGCGGATCGGCAAGGAACGGGGCGTCGCTTGTGACCGTGGCGAACTTTTGCGAGAACTCGCCAAAGCTCAAATGCAGGGCGCGGTTCTCGATCAATCCAAAGGAGGCCGCGTCCCAGAAGGCGGTTGCGCCGCCGTTGCCGAGCACCACCTCAAAGCCGTCGGGTAGGGAGAAGAGCTCGCTCAGGCCGGCGCGGATCTCTGCGACAAGTCCCTTGACGGGCTTTTGACGGTGGGAGGTGCCCATCAGAGCGGCTCCCTCGCCGGCGAGGTGGGCAAGTGCCTCGGGGCGAACCTTTGAGGGCCCGCAGCCGAAGCGCCCGTCGGCGGGCTTCAGCTCGGCGGGAATCGTGAGTGGCGTGTCCGGCGCTTGCTGGTTCGTCATAGGGCTTCCTCGCGGGATATCGATGATCGAAGGATGCCCAGGCGCGCGGCGATGATGCTCGTCGCTCCCCGGTGGTCAGTTCCACCTAGTGCGCCAGTCGCGACGACAGAGGCGAGTGTAGCGAACCGCCGCCTATCCCCGGCCATGTGGCTCGTCCCAATCCGGTGCGGGCCCGAGAGGAATGATGTGCTTCGGGTTCAGCTCGTCGTGGGTTGTGTAGTAGTGATGCTTGATCTGCTCCATCGCCAATGTCTGAGCCACTCCCGGCCATTGGTAGAGCTCGCGCGTGTAGGCCCACAGGTTGGGGTACTCGACGATCCGCCGGTAGTTGCAGCGGAAGTGCACGTGATAGACCTCATCAAAGCGTGCGAGTGTTGGAAACAGTCGCCAATCGGCCTCGGTGATTCGCTCGCCCAGCAGGTAGCGACTCTTGCCAAAAAGGCTCTCGAGCCATTGAAAGCTCTCGAACAGCTTTGTGAAGGCACGCTCGTATGAGGCTTGGCGGCGCGCGAAGCCCGCGTTGTAGACGCCATTGTTGATCGTGTCGTACACGCGCATGTTGACCTCGTCGATCTCATCGCGCAGCGCCGGCGGATACAGGTCGAGCTCGGCGCCTTTGCCGAGTCCGCCGAGCGAGTCGGCGCCGGCGAGCATGCGGATGATGTCGCTGGACTCGTTGTTGACGATCCGTCCGCTCTGGCTGTCCCACAGCACGGGAACGGTCACGCGCGCGTCATAGCTTGGATAGCTCTGGATGTAGGCCTCGCTCATGAGCTTCCAGTCATTGAGCTGATCTGTGTAGCTCCCGCCAGGGCCATCCGGGAAGCGCTCGCCCGTGAACGCCCAGCCGTGCTCGTCACGAAACGGAGCCACATAGGAGATCGGCACGACCTGCTCGAGTCCCGCCAGGGCACGCACGATGGCCGTGCGATGACACCAGGGACAGGCAAGTGAGACGTACAAGTGATAGCGCCCTGCTGCGACGGGGTAGGCCCCCTTCTCGCCGGTGCTCGGGTCAACGCCGACCCACTCGCGAAAGTAGCTGTTCTGGCGCTTGAACTCACCGCCGGCTAGCTCGCGAGCCATGACGCGGTCGACCGGACCTGAATGTCCCTGCCTGTCTTGAGCGCTCATCTCAGCTTGCCTCGGTCGCTGATCTCGCCGGGGCAGCTCGTGCTAGAAGGAGGTCTTGATCCAGTCCATGTGCGAGCGCAGCTCGCCACCGACGTGCTCGACCTGCGAGTCGGCCTGTTCAGCGCGCATCCGCTTGAAGTTCTCCTGGCCGGCACGATTCTCCGCGATCCACTCGCGCGCGAAATCGCCGTCCTGGATCTCCTTGAGGATCTGACGCATCGCCGCGCGGGTCTCCTCGGTGATGACACGCTTGCCGCGCGTGTAGTCGCCGTACTCAGCCGTGTTGGAGATCGAGTAGCGCATGCCCGCAAGACCCTTTTCGTACATCAGGTCAGCAATCAGCTTGAGCTCGTGCAGGCACTCAAAGTAAGCCATCTCCGGGTCATAGCCGGCGTCGACCAGCGTCTGAAAGCCTGCCTGGACAAGCTCTGACGCGCCGCCGCACAGGACTGCTTGCTCGCCAAACAGGTCGGTCTCGGTCTCGTCCTTGAAAGTAGTCTCGATCACACCGCCCCTGGTGCAGCCGATGCCCTTGGCATAAGCGAGTGCCAAAGCTCGGGCGTTGCCGGTGGCGTCTTGTGCGACGGCGATCAGGCCGGGCACACCAGAGCCCTCAGTGAACTGGCGGCGCACCAGGTGCCCCGGACCCTTGGGCGCGACCATCGCGACGTCCACGCCGGGCGGAGGCACGACCTCGCCGTAGTGAATCGAGAAGCCGTGGCCGAACAGGAGCACGTTGCCCTCGGCGATGCCGTCTGAGATTTCATCCCACACTTGGTGGTGCAGCTCGTCGGGCACGAGCATCATCACGAGGTCTCCGCGCGAGGCGGCCTCCACCGGCGAGAGCACCTCGAGGCCTTCCTCGCGGGCCTTCCCCACCGAAGCGGAATCCGCGCGCAAGCCGACTACGACGGAAACGCCGGAGTCCTTCAGGTTGAGCGCGTGGGCGTGGCCTTGAGAGCCATAGCCGATGATCGCGACGGTCTTGCCGTCGAGGAGCGTTAGGTCTGCGTCATCGTCGTAGAGCATGGGCGCCAGCGTATCCCACCCGCCGCTTGGAGGCGGTCCTCACAGTCCACCCGCCACCTGAAGGCGGTCCTGACTGCCGCCACCACCCCCGACCGGTGCTCAGGCCGTGCCGACCCCGACCAAAGTGCGCATCGGAATCTCCAAGGAGCCGTCCTCGGCCGTGAAGGGCGCGAAGCGAGCCGCGAGGCTCGAGCGAATCTCGGCTATCTCGGACTCAGGGCGCGCCAAGACCGCGTCGTGGAAGGCGCGGGCGATATCGAGCGTCGTCTCCCAGAACTCGTCAAAGCTAGGGCTGCGCTGGGTCAAGTCCAGAGGCTCAACCCAGACCTCGTCAAAGCCGGCGTCTTCCAGCAGGGCCCTCACCCTTTTGCGGTCTCCAAGCGCAAAAGGCCCGGGAGTGTCGGGTGTGGGAGGGTCGAGCAGGCCCCGCTCCAGCAGCTCGACTCCAGGCAGCAGCGCCCAAGGGTTGTGCTCGATCGCATCCCACACTGCGAGCCCAACGTGTCCTTCGGGGCGCAGGACTCGCCTGGTCTCGCGCAAAGCGGTAGGCGTATCTGCCATCAACATGTAGCCCCAGCGACAGAGGACCGCGTCGACGCTCGCGACCGGCAGATCGATCCATTCCGCGTTGAGCACCTGGAACTCGACGTTCGTGAGGTTGAGTTCACCCGCCCGCTTGCGCGCACCGTCGAGCATCGCGTCGGCTTGATCGCTGGTGATCACCCCGCCGACGGGTGCGACCATCTCGGCTGCGAGGAAGCCCGTCTCACCAAGACCGGCGGCCAGCTCGAGTACACGCTGACCGGGCTGGGGATCGACTGCGTCGATCATCCAATGAGAGACCGGGGCCGACAGCTCGCGCAAGGCGGCCTGGCGTGCGATCCAGCCCGACGCCGCCTCTTCCCAATGGGTCAGGCTCGCGGCACGGTGCTCGCGCGCCGCCTCGTTGCCACGTCCTTCCTCAGGTTGAACGGTGCTCATATCTAGATCCCTTGCAACTCCCTGCGCAGTAGCTTGCCAGACGCGGTGCGCGGGAGTGAGTCTGAGACGATCCGCACTTGCTTTGGCACCTTGTAGGGAGCCAGGCGAGCCAAGCAATGCTCGCGCAGCTCGGCCTCCTCGATGGCGACCTGAGGTGAGGCTACGACGATCGCTACAACGGCCTCCCCCACTGCGGATCGTGGCGTCCGAGCACGGCGGCCTCGATGACCGAAGGGTGAGCTTCGAGCACCGCCTCGACCTCACTTGGCGCGACGTTCTCACCGCCGCTGATGATCGTGTCGGCCTTGCGGCCGCTTACGTGCAGGGAGCCATTTGCGTCGAGCTCACCAAGGTCACCGGTATGCAGCCGCCCGTCCGGTCCGAGGGAGCCGGGAGCGACAGTCGGCCCACTGACCAAAATCTCACCGTCCCCGGCCAGCTCAATCCGCGTGCAAAACAGAGGCGGGCCACCGGTGCTGACTTGCGAGCAGGCCTCGGTCAGACCGTAGGTCGCAACCGCCGGCACGCCCGCGGCGTGCGCTCGCTCGAGCAGTGCCGGTGCAAGTGGACCGCCACCCGTGAGTGCCCAGCGCAAGAGCGGAGGGTCGCGCAGGCCCGCGTCGAGCAGACGAGCCAACGTGGTCGAGACGAGCGAGACCAGCGTTATGTCGCCCTGCCTAAGCGCCCGTAGAACCTCGATCGTGTCAAAGCGCTCGTGGACCACCGCGGTCGTGGCGTAGATGGCGCTGCGAATCAGGATCGACAGACCACCCACGTGAGAAAGCGGCATGGCGCACAGCCAGCGCTCCTCAGGATCGACGCCGAGCGCAACCGAGGAGCCGAGCGCGCTCCACAGGAAGTTGCCGTAGGTCAGCTCGATCGGACGCGGGGCGGAGGTGGTCCCGGAGGTGTGGATCACCGCACAGACGGCATCGAGCTCGTGGCCGAAGCCGTCCAGAACCGTCTCCCACTCGACCTCCTCGACAGGAGCGGGCGTGCGCAAGGGCCGGTCTACCAAAACAACGTCGGCCACGATCGACTGGCGCTCCTCAGCAGTCAGACGCGGATCGATTGGCACGGCGATCGCCCCCACGAGCATGCACGCATGCAGAGCCTGCGCGAAGTCGATGCCCGCCGGCAAAACGATCGCGACGCGATCTCCGGGGCACACGCCCCGCTCGCGCAAGTCGCTTGCGCCGGCAACCGCAAGCTGGGCCAGCTCGCGATAAGACACCCGTGCCTGGGGAGTTTCCAGCGCGATCCGTGTGGGTGACGAAACGGCGGCTCGCTGCAGCCATGCCTCGACCTGCATCGTTCACAGGCTAGCCTTCGCGACGAATCGTCGGCGCGCGCTCGAACGCGACGCGCTCAGGTCTAGACAGGAGCGTTGAGGAACTTGGCCATTACTTGGATCACAGCAGGCAAATACCAGGACATCCGTTATGAGAAGGCGCCCGTCGATGCTGGCTCCCCGGCGATAGCGAAGATCACGATCAACCGGCCGGAGGTCAGAACGCGTTCCGCCCGCTCACGATCGTCGAGATCTCCCGAGCGCTGGAGGAGGCTCGCGAGGACGGCGAAGTCGGGGCGATCGTGTTGTGTGGCGAGGGCCCGCTCGCGTTCTGCTCGGGCGGCGATCAGCGCGTGCGCGGAGACACCGGCTACCTCTCAGAGAACGAGTCGGGCGATCCAGATCCCACCCGCCCCGGGCGCTTTCACGTGACCGACCTGCACATCCAGATCCGCAGGCTGCCAAAGCCCGTGGTCGCGATGGTGGCGGGCTATGCGGTTGGTGGCGGCCAGGTTCTGCAGCTGGTGTGTGACCTGACGATCGCGGCCGACAACGCTCGCTTCGGACAGACCGGGCCGCGCGTGGGCTCTTTCGACGGCGGCTTCGGCGCCGGCCTGCTTGCCGACATGGTGGGCGTCAAGAAGGCCAAGGAGATCTGGTTTTTGTGCCGTCAATACGACGCCCAGCAGGCTTTGCAGATGGGGCTCATCAACACCGTGGTGCCGCTGGAGCGCCTGGAAGAGGAGACCGTGCAATGGTGCCGTGAGATGCTTGCCCTCTCCCCCTTCTCCTTGCGTCTGTTGAAGGCCAGCTTCAACGCCGCCGAGGACGGTTTGGCGGGCATCCAGCAGCTTGCCCACGACGCCAACCTTCTCTTCTACGGCAGCGAAGAGGCCCAAGAGGGACGCGACGCCTACAAGCAGAAGCGCGCGCCCGACTTCGCGCGCTTTCCCAGGCGGGCATGACGACACCGGGCACGATCGGCTCTCCGCCACCCGCGGCGGCGCCGACCCCGAAAGCGTCGAGCGCGGCTCACATCTGGTTGATGGCGGCGCGTCCCCGGACGCTGCCGGCGGCTGTGGCTCCGGTGCTGGTTGGCACCTCCTTGGCGCTGGGCGCCGGCCACTTCCATCCGCTCGCTTTCTTGGCGGCCCTGCTCGGAGCGATCTTCATCCAGGTGGGTACCAACCTTTCAAACGACTACTCGGATGCGCGGCGAGGCGCAGACACCGAGGATCGGCTGGGCCCCGTGAGGGTGACCGCGGGCGGGCTCGTGCCACCCGGCAGGGTCTTGCTGGCGACGTATGTGACGTTCGGCTTGGCGGTCCTGTGCGGCGTTTACCTGGTCGCGGTGGCAGGCTGGGAGCTGATCGCAGTCGGCGCCGCCTCGATCCTCGCCGGGGTGCTCTATACGGGCGGCCCGCGACCGTACGGCTATGAGGGTTTGGGAGAGCTGTTCGTGTTCTTGTTCTTCGGGATCGTGGCCGTCAGCGGCTCCTACTTCGTGCAAGTCCAGGCCTTGCCTTGGGAGGCCTTTGCCTGCGCGGTGCCGGTCGGACTGTTGGCCAGCGCGATCCTCGTGGTCAACAATGTGCGCGACCTGGAGACCGACCGGCGCGCCGGCAAGCGCACCTTGGCTGTGCGTCTGGGACGAGAGCGGACGAGAGTGCTCTACACCGCGATGGTTGCGGGCGCCTTCGTGCTCGTACCGTTGCCTTGGCTGCTGGGGTCGATGACCGCCTGGCTACTGCTGCCGTGGCTTGCGATCCCGTTGGCGCTGCCGCTCGTGAGGATCGTGCGCACGCGCGTGGACGGGCCCTCGCTGAACGGAGCGCTCGCCAAGACGGGTGCGCTGCAGCTCGTCTTCTGCCTGCTCTTCTCGGCCGGCATCCTGCTGAGCGGCGGGATCGGGCCCTGAGCAGACACACACCATGAAGATGCTCGTGCGCCGCCACGCGCTGCGCTTGGGCCAAGCTCTGCAGACCTCCTATGGGACCCTGCACGAGCGCGAAGTGCTGGAGGTCTCGCTCACCGACGCAGACGGCATCGCCGGCTACGGCGAAGCGGCGCCTTTGGAGCCCTACGACGGGATCAGCCTGACCCGCGTGGAGCAGGCATTGGAGCGCTACGGCCCGGTGCTGGAGGCGGCGGGCGCGATGAACGGAGCGGAAATTGTGGACGCATGCCGTCGCGCCGACGATCTACCGGAGGCCTTCGCGGCGATCGATCTGGCGCTGTGGGATCGCGCTGGCAGACGCGCTGGACGGGCGGTGGCCTCGCTGATATCCGACACGCCGGCTACCGCCGTATCCGTCAACGCGACGCTGTCAGCGCTCGACCGAGCCGGCGCCTCATCCCAAGCGGCCGAGGCGGTCTCCGAGGGCTTCGGTTGCCTGAAGTTGAAGGTGGGAATGGGCGACGATGCGGGACGACTCGCGGCGGTGCGCGTAGCGGCGGGGCCCCACGTAGCTTTGCGCGTGGACGCAAACGGGGCATGGAATGTGGAGCAGGCGGTCCACAACATCGAAGCGCTCTCTCCCGTGGGCTTGGAGCTGGTGGAGGAGCCGGTGCACGGATTGGCCGCTGTGCGCGAGGTGCGCGAGCGGGTGGCCACGCGAGTTGCGATCGACGAGACCGCCGCCGAGCACGGCGCCCTGACGGCGGGGGTGGCGGACGCGGTGTGTTTGAAGATCGCTCGCTGTGGAGGCATCTCTGGCCTGCTCGCCGCGGCCACGCTCGTGCGCGCTTCTGGAGCCGAGGTGTATGTGGCCTCGAGCTTCGACGGCCCGCTCGGCGTCGCCGCGGGCTTGCACGCCGCCGCCGCCTTGGCCTCGCGCGGGCCTATCGCCGCCTGCGGCTTGGCGACGCTGAGCATGTTCGAGGAAATGACCAATCCGCTCGCCCCGATCGACGGTCAGATCGCGGTGCCTCTAGGAGCGGGACTCGGCGTGCAACCACTCGGACACAACGACTAGACAATGGCCCTAGCAACCTTCTTTGCGGTTCAGGCAATGGCCGCGGCAACGCTCCTCGGCTGCTCCAGCGGTAGGCAATGACCGCCTCCCCCGACCTGAAGCAGGGCCTCGGGTATCAGCGAGACCATCTTTTCGCTGATCCGCACGAACTTGCGATCGCGGCGACCGGCGAGCACCGTTGTCGAGGACTGGATCTCGGCGAGGCGATCCCACAACGGTCGCATCTCGCCGGTGCCGACCCCGCGCAGCGCGGCGGCCAAGCCGTCAGGACGGTTGCGGGCGTGCTCTGCGCGAGCGAGCCGGTCGACCTCGGACGGGTCTTCGGCGAACATCGCCTGTGCCCGCCAGCGTTCGCTGAAGTCCTCGATCGAGCCCTGCTCTATCTCCTCAGCCAGGCGCCGGTCGAGCTTTCTGCGGGCCGTCCTTTCCTTGGTGTCCTCGATCCCGGCGGTCGTGGACACCAGCACGAGGCGCTCGATCCGCTCAGGCGCAGCCAAAGCTATGTGCAAAGCAATGCGGCCTCCCATCGAGTATCCGGCTAGCACGAAGCGCTCGGGCGCTCGCTCGAGCACGCTCTGCACACACCCCTCAAAGCCGATCGGCCTGGGCGCGTCGACTTGATCGCCATGCCCAGGGAGGTCAAGCGCGAAGGATCGATAGCGTTCGGGGAGATGCGCTATGACGTCGTCCCACGAGCGGCCCGTTCCACCGAAGCCGTGCAGCAAGACCACACTTTCGCGCTTATTTGGAGCCACCGGTTCCCTCTCGGCCACACGACGCATCCTAGGAGCTATCCCATATCTTCGACGAGATCGACTGAGATCCTGTGACCGAGGCGCGTGATACCTATTCGCTGCTGGGCGCCTTTGTGGACGAGTTGGCGCGTTGTGGGATGCGCGACGCGTGTACTTCTCCAGGGTCACGCTGCACTCCTTTGGTGCTCAGCCTGACTCGCGAGGAGCGGCTGCACTGCCACTCTCACGTGGACGAGCGTTGCGCCGGCTTCTTCGCGCTGGGGCTCGCCAAGGCCTCTGCCCTGCCCGTGGCGATCGCCTGCACATCGGGCACCGCGGTAGCCGAGCTGCTGCCCGCGGTCGTCGAGGCCCACGAGGCGCGCGTGCCACTGATCGTGCTCAGCGCCGACCGTCCTCCAGAGCTGCGCGAGGTGGGTGCGGGCCAGACAATCGACCAGCTAAAGATCTTCGGCGGCTTCGCGAAGTGGTTCTTCGAGGTGGGTACGCACGAGGCTACGCCGGAGCGGGTGCGCTGGGTCAGGACGCTTGCTTGCCGGACCTATTGGACTGCGCTTGAAGGACGCCCTGGCGTGGTGCACCTCAATTTTCCCCTGCGCGAGCCGCTCATATGCGAGCAAGCGCCACCGCCAGCCGGTGAGGGACGCCGGGACGGGGCCCCGTTCCTGCGCCGCGTAACCGGTGAAGCGGACGCCGAGGCCGACGCCCTCATGTTGCTTGAGGCGATTGGGGACGCCCGCCGCGGTGTGGTGGTGGTGGGGCGCCACGAGCGCGACACGCCGCTCGGCGAGGCCGCCGCGGCGGCGAGCACAGCGCTTGGCTGGCCCCTATTTGCCGACCCGATGTCAGGCGCGCGACGCGGAGAGGCGGCGGTCGCCCACTACGACGCACTTCTGCGCGAACCGAGGTTCGCGCACTCACACCGACCCGAGGTGGTTCTCAGGATCGGCGACTTGCCCGTGTCCAAGCCTTTGCGCACTTGGCTTGGGGATCTTGGGGACGTGCGCCAGATCGCCCTCGACCCCGAAGGCACGCTGCAAGACCCGGCAGGCATGACGTCAACGGCGCTCACCGTAGAGCCGGCCGCGACATTGAGTGCCCTCGCTCGCTTGCTCCGAGCATCTTCGGCGCAGACCGGGGCAAGCGACATGGCGCGATCTTCGGCGGCGACCGGGGAAAGCGGCGTGGCGCACGAGGAGGCCGGCGGCGATCCCGATTGGCTCGGCAGTTGGCGCACCGCCGATGAGCTCGCCGCTGAGGCAATCCTCGGCGTGCTCGGCGCAAGCGGCTGCAGTGAGCCTTCTGTGGCGGCCGAGCTCGGTGTGCTGTTGCCAGAGGAGGCGACGCTGTTCGTGGCGTCCTCGATGCCGGTGCGCGACATCGAGACATTCTGGCCGGTGCGCCCCGATCCACCGAAGGTTCTGTGCAACAGGGGTGCCAATGGGATCGATGGAACCGTCTCCAGTGCACTGGGAGCCGCCGCGACTGGGCGCGGACCGGTCGTACTGCTGATCGGCGACGTGGCGCTCGCCCATGACATTGGCGGACTGCTCGCGGCCAAGCGCTTGGGCTTGGAGCTGACGATCGTGTTGCTCAACAACGAAGGTGGCGGGATCTTCGATTTTTTGCCGGTATCCGGCGCCGCCACCCCGAAGGATGTCTATACACAACACATCGCGACGCCGACTGGCCTCGACTTCGCTCAGGCCGCCGCTCTGTACGGCCTGAGCCATGAGACCGTTGCCGATGTGGCCAGTCTGCGTGCGGCACTGGAGCGTGCGCTTGCCACACGCGGGTCGGCGATCGTGGAAGTGAGGAGCGAGCGGGGGAAAAATGTGGAGTTGCACCGACGCGTGTGGGACGCGGTGGCTGGCGCGCTCAACTCGTGAGGAGAGGCAACAAGGCCTGCAGCTTGATCTCGGTCTCGGCCAGCTCCGCGCCCGGATCGGAGCCGCGCACAATGCCATTGCCGGCGTAGCAGCGAGCTACGTTGCCGCGCAATAGAGCGCAGCGCAGAGCAACGCAGAACTCGCCGTCTCCGGCGGCGTCGGTCCAGCCGACCGGGCCGGTGTACCAACCACGGTCGAGTCCCTCCAGCGCCGGGATCAGGCTCAAGGCCTCTTGCGAGGGCTCCCCTCCGACCGCCGGAGTGGGGTGCATCAGGCCCGCCAACTCGATCGCCTCCACAGGCGCGGCCAGCTGGGCCCGGATCGGGGTCGCTAGATGTTGGATGTTCGCGATCTTCACGAGCCCGGGCTCGGGCGCCGTGGTAACCCAGATCGCGTACTGGTTGAGCGTGCGCTCGATCCGCCGCGCGACGATCGCGTGCTCCTCGCGGTAGCTGGGGTCGCGCATCAGCTGCTCACCCAGGTGCGCATCCACGGCTGGGTCGGCACTGCGCCGGGTGGAGCCCGCCAAGGCGATCGTGGAGACACGCTGACCCTCGCGGCGCGCCAAAAGCTCGGGGCTTGCCGCGACGAAGGTGGCATCGCCGCGACCTACACAGAAAACGAAACACGACGGGAACGCATCGCGCAAAACTCCGAACACGGCCGCCGGGTCATAGGCGCTTGGGGCGTGTACCTCAACCTCGCGCGCCAGAACGATCTTCTGCAGACGACCGTCGCCGATCAGCTCAACCGCACGACTCACGGCTGCTTCGTAGTGCTCCGGTGGCATGCCGCTCGAGACCTGGAAGCGCCCTGTGGGTGCCGGATCGAGCAGCGGCAAAGATGGCCCGTTCAGCTCCTCCAAGCGAGCAAACAAGGCCCCGAGTCGATCCTCGGCGGTGTCATCTGGATGGACCAGCGCCGCGAGCGTGAGCCTTACGCGCCGCTCGTCCTCGCGCTGCTCACGCACAATCGCGACCTCGGGAACCACAAGCGACGCCGGCTCGAAGCCGCTCCAGGCTGGTGAAGCGCCACCGTCGGGAGCGAGTGCGAAACCGCCCACGGCGACCGGTCCGCCGCCCCCTGGCTCGCCGGGCGAGTCGGCGACCGCCCGAGCAGAGAGAGAGCGCCAGCGATCGGCGACCGTCGAGAATCGTTCGGGTCCAGAGTCCTCCAGGCACACCACTTGTCCCAACCCGGCCAAGGCGGCGCCGCCGCGATCTGGCTGCTCGAAGCAGAACCAAGGCTCACTGGGCCTTCGCGAAGCGCACACGACCGCAGAAGGGTCGGTGTCGACAGCCAACGCATAGGTGATCGTCGCTAGGGTCGCCCGACCCGAGCGACGCGCCCGCTGCAGAGCCAGGTCCAGGCGTGCGCACAGCCGCGCCTCGTCGGCCTCGCTGAGGGTGAATGGCGAAGGCGCTCGCTTGCGCTCGCCCCGGTGGACACTCACAGGGTCAGCATCCCAAGACGCCCGGCGGAGCCGGCCGGATCCATCAAACTCACATCAGCCTCCTAAAACGTGCGTCTAGGTCTCGCCCCGGCCGCGGGCGATGGCAATCTCGCCGGTGCGCATCATCTCGATCAAGCCGAACGGACGCACCATGCTCTCGAAAGCCTCGACCTTGTCGGTCGTGCCTGTCACCTCGACGATCACCGAACGCTTAGTCACGTCCACGACCTTGCCTCTGAATATCTCGGTGATTTGCATCAGCTCGCCGCGTTGGGTGCCGTCCGCGGAGATCTTGAACAGGGCCAGCTCGCGCGCGACCGTGTCGGCCGGCTCGAGATCCCTGATCTTCAGGACATTGATGAGCTTGTGCAGCTGCTTTGTGACCTGGTCGATCGGGTGGATCGCCCCGTCCACGGTAAGCGTCACCCTGGAGATGTGATCGTTGTCGGTGGGACCGACCGTGAGCGTATCGATATTGAAGCCCCGCCTTGCGAACAGGCCGGCGATCCGGGTCAGGACACCCGACTTGTTCTCCACCAGGATCGAGAGCACGTGCTTGCGCCCTGAGCGCAGGTTGCCAGAGGCCTGTAGCCCCTCCAGGCTGAGCGGTTCCTTTGTGGCCGGCTCGCTCATAGCGCTCACCCCACCATCTCGCGGGCTGCTTGCCCGGCGGGGATCATCGGATAGGTGTTCTCCTCTCGCGTGACCTTCACGTCGACCACGACCGGGCCGTCGGTGGCAATCGCGCGCTTCATGTCCTCCACGAGCGTCGTCTTGTCCTCGAAGCGCATGCCCGTCGCGCCGTAGGCCTCGGCCAGCTTGACGAAGTCGGGGTAGTCGCCCGTCTCGACGTGGCTGTAGCGCCCGTCCCAGAACAGCTCCTGCCACTGGCGCACCATGCCGAGGAAGCCGTTGTTCATGATGAACACCTTGATCGGGATTTTCTCTTGGGCACAGGTGGCCAGCTCCTGGGCGTTCATCTGCACCGAGCCGTCGCCTGCGATGCAGCACACGGTCCGCTCAGGACAGGCTACAGCTGCACCCATGGCTGCCGGCAGGCCGAAGCCCATCGTGCCGAGCCCACCCGAGTTGATCCAGCGACGGGGAGCCGGAAAGTCGTAGTACTGGGCAGCCCACATCTGGTGCTGACCGACATCGCTCGTGACGATCGCCTCGCCACCGGTAGCCTCGTGCAGGGCCTGGATCATGTACTGGGGCTTGATCTCGTTGTCGGCGGAGTCCTCGTATCCGAGCGGGTACTTCTCGCGCCAAGCTTCGATTCGCTCCCACCACTCGCCAAGGCGAGCCGTGTCGGCACTCAAGGCGCGGTACTCGACGAGCAACTTGGCGAGCACGTGCTTGGCGTCGCCCACGATCGGGATGTGGGCCGGCACGTTCTTGGATATCTCGGCCGGGTCGACGTCGATGTGGATGAACTTCGCGCGCGGGGCGAACTCGGAGAGCTTGCCGGTGATGCGGTCATCGAAACGTGCGCCCACGGCGCAGATCAGGTCGGCCTCGTCCATCGCGTAGTTGGCTGCCCGGGTGCCGTGCATCCCGAGCATCCCCAACCACTGAGGATGCGGCGCGCCATCTACTGTGCGGGCCGGGAAAGCGCCGAGACCCATCAAAGTGCAGGTGACGGGGAAGCGGTCGGCGGTGGCGAACTCGACAAGCTCCTCGGCCGCATTGGCGTTGACCACACCCCCGCCCGCGTAGATGACAGGGCGCTGAGCGGCCACTAGCGCCTTGGCGGCCTGGCGGATCTGCTTCTGGTTGCCCTCCAAGGTGGGCTGATAGCCGGGCAGGCGCACGTCGGCGACCGGCTCATATGGGATATCGGCTCGGGAGAGATCCTGGGGAATATCCACCAGGACCGGTCCGGGACGCCCGGAGCGCGCCACGTAGAAAGCCTCGTGGATCGCCCTGGGTATTTCCTGGGGGTCTTGGATCATGAAGGAGTGCTTGACGATGGGCATCGTGATGCCGATCGTGTCGGCCTCTTGGAAGCCGTCGGTGCCGAGCAGCTCGGTGCGTACCTGCCCGGTGATGAACACGACAGGCACCGAGTCCATCATCGCGTCGCAGATCGGTGTGATCAGGTTGGTGGCGCCCGGGCCGCTGGTGGCAAATGCCACGCCAACGCGACCGCTGGCCTTCGCGTAACCCTCGGCAGCATGTCCCCCGCCGGCCTCGTGGCGGACCAAGATGTGGCGGATACCGCCGTCCACGAAGGCGTCGTAGGTCGGGAGGTTGGCGCCACCGGGCAAGCCGAAGACGACGTCCACGCCCTCCGCCTTAAGGCATTCCATGACCGCGTCGACTGCACGCATTTCACCGACCTCCTTTCCTTCTGTTTGGGGGGTTGCGAAACCGCGAGAGCGTCGGCAGCTCTCACGTTCGATAAAGCCGAGTGTACCAGCGGGTTTTCGCCCCGCTCATCACGCTTTCCTGCCCGGCTGGGCCCGCCAAACACCCCCCGCGCGGGCGTAGGCCACAGCTTCGGCACAACAACGTGGAGCCAGAGATCGGTTAGGAACTACCGATTGCGACGCCGATCGCCAGAACTATGGCCCCCGCCAAGGTCACTACGACCAACGAAGAGCGCAAGGAGACGTCGAGGAATCGCTCACGCACCCAGGCGATCACGAACAGCTCCACGGCCACGACTATCCCCGCCACGATCAGAGCGTTGTGGGTGTCTTCGATCAGGAACGGAAGCGTGTGGAAGATGCCGCCCAAAGCGGTCATGCCGCCGGTGATCGTGCCGCGCACCAAGGGAGAGCCGCGGCCGGTCGTTTCTCCGGTGTCCGACAAAGCCTCGGATATGCCCATGCTGATCCCGGCTCCCAAGGCGGTCGAGAGACCGACCACGAAAGCTGTATGCGAATTGGAGGAGACGGCGGCCGCGAAAATCGGGGCTATCGAGGAGACGGTGCCGTCGATCATTCCCACCAGCGCGGGCTGGACGACGCGCAGGACGAACGAGCGCTCGTCCTCAAAGCCGGCACGCCGGATCAAGCGCGTGATGCGCTCTCCGACTGGAGGAATGGCTGTCTTCACTTGGCTCGACATGGGCTGTGGGGACAGCCTATGCGAGGGACCCGCTTAGGCCGGCCTAAACCTGCGTCGGCTGCATCTGGCGCCGCGGAGCCGCAATCAGCCCGCTCTGCCTGCCGGCGGCGCCGCCGATTCAGGCGCGAGCAACTGCTCGGGGTACTCGAACTCCTCGCCGCAACGCGTGCACAGCGCGTCGTAGGCCATCGTGACTCGTCCGCATTTCGGACACTGGCGGCGCGGCTCGTTGCGATCGGAGCGATATGCGATCGCGGCCATCAAGCCGAAGATGGGCACGACGCCGGAGACCAGGAACCAGATCCAGAAGGAAGAGCCCTTGATGCGACCCACGAGCCCTCCGGCGAGACCGAAGCAGACCGCTATCGCTATGTAGGCCATGTGCCCTGTCCAGCCGCTAGAAGAGCACTCGCCAGGCCCAT
The DNA here is from genome assembly GCA_963726465.1 of uncultured Solirubrobacterales bacterium. Taxonomy (GTDB): domain Bacteria; phylum Actinomycetota; class Thermoleophilia; order Solirubrobacterales; family Solirubrobacteraceae; genus Palsa-744. The sequence continues at coordinate 27,746 of CAVSCQ010000023.1, read as the reverse complement.
ATGAGCGCCAGCACACCAAGAATCAAGACCACGGGCCCGGCGATCGCCAGGGCGATTCCGATGATCACTTTCAAGAGGATGTAGCCGACGACCACCAAGACCAAGACCGCAACGACGGTCTGTCCCAACGAACGCCCAGCTGAGCTGCTTTGTGAGGATTGCGCCATGTTCAAAGCCTAGCCGATAGAGACCCCGAATACGCATGCTCCGTGTGATGATGTCGGCTGGGCGCTCGCGAGCCTAGCGTTCGTAGGAGTACGCGGCCGGGCAGGCTCGGAAACCCTGCCCGGCCGCGGTGGGTGGGTACTTCATCACCGCGAGGAGGGGACTCGCGACGAGGATCGGCCCGCTTGCCATCCTGGGCTTACGGCACCCGCGGCACATTGCCCCCACAGGGCGCCGGTGGACGGTCCAAGCCATGAGAGCGCCCGACGCTTGTGAGGCGATAGCGCCGGATGCGAGCACCCTGACCAGGAACATCCTCGGCGGCCTCCGGCAGCAGGAGAAACCGCCGGGGAGGAGTTGCCATCGAATTTGAGATCGGCCTGTTCATGGACAGTATGTTGGCGCTCCGGCGCGCCCTTTTGTTTGGCCTTTAGTCCAAAATGTAGGCACGAGTGGTGTTCGGAGTGCCAGAAATCTCGCGACTGGCGAGGCGATTCGCGTAGCTCAGATACGCCGTAGTTCAGACGCGGCGTAGCTCACACGCAACGCAGCTCAGACGCCGAGCTGCTCGTGCACCAGGCGCGTGACCTCGCCCCCGTCGGCGCGGCCCTTGGTCTCGCGCATGACGTAGCCGACGATCGGGCCGATCGCCTTGGCGTTGCCGCCGCGGACGCGCTCGGCCGCATCGGCGTTGGCGGCGAGGGCAGCTGCGACCACCGCCGCGAGATCGTCTCCACCATCGAGCGCGGCCAAGCCTTGGGCGTCGACGATGGTCACGGGGTCTCCCCCCTCTGCCAGGAGCACATCAAGCACCTGCCTGGCCGCTCCGACGCTAATTTGCTTGGCCGTGAGGAGCCCACACAGGCTCGCCAAAGCGGCGGGCGCGACACGCGACCCGGACGGCGCCTGGCCGTCCTCCAAGCGCGCGGTTAGATCGCCTGCAATCCAGTTCGCCAACAGCTGCGGCTCGGGCTTGGGCTCGATCTGGGCGGCGAGAGCCTGCTCGAAGTAGTTGCCCAAGTCGGCCCTGAAAGCGAACAATCGAGCGCTGTCTTCGCTCAAGCCCAAGGCCTGCAAGCGCTCAGCGCGAGCTACCGGCAGCTCGGGCATCGCCGCTTGGGCGGCGTCGAGCATGGCCTCATCGACGGCCACCGGCACGAGGTCGTGGCTCGGGGAAGTAGCGATAGTCATGAGCCTCCTCCTTAGAGCGCAGAGAAGTGATGCGTCCCGAGGCGGGGTCGTAGTGCAAAGTCTCCTGGGCTACCTGGCCGCCACCCCGCAAGATCTCCTCTTGGCGGGCGATCTCGGCGCGGATGCCGCGTTCGATGAAACGGAAGGAGTTCATGTTCTTGAGCTCAGTCTTCGTGCCGAGCTCCTCGGCGCCGACAGGGCGCAGGGAAATATTGGCGTCGCAGCGCAAGGAGCCCTCCTCCATGTTCACGTCAGAGACGCCCAGCTGACGCATCGTGGTGCGCAACAGACGCAGCCACTCACCGGCCTGCTCGGCGGAACGCAGGTCGGGCTCGGTCACGATCTCGGCTAGAGGAGTACCACCGCGGTTGAAGTCCACGATCGAGGCGTCGGAAGCGTGAATCCGCCCAGAAGCGCCGACGTGGACCAGCTTGGCGGCGTCCTCCTCTAGATGGACGCGGTGGATGCGAACCTCCGCCAACCGTCCACCCAGACACAGAGGCTCGTCATATTGAGAGATCTGGTAGCCCTTGGGCAGATCCGGATAGAAGTAGTTCTTGCGGTGGAAGATCGAGCGTGGAGCCAGCTCGGAGCCGACCGCCAAGCCGATCATCAGACCGAAATGGATCGCCTTGGCGTTGGCCACAGGCAGGGCTCCAGGCAAGCCGAGGCAGACCGGACAGGTACGTGTGTTGGGAGGCTCGCCGAAAGACAGCTCGCAACCACAGAACATCTTCGTGCGAGTGGCCAGCTGGATGTGGATCTCAAGGCCGATGACAGGCTCGTAGGCGGTGCTCATTCGGCGCCCCCTACGCGCGCGCGCGAGTCACCCCTTTTTTCAATACACACAATCCACGCCTCGGCCGACCGAAGCGCACCCGGGAAGGTCACGCAACCGCTCATGCTCGGGCCGGGGTCGCGTCGAATCCGATCGCTCGCTCCAAGGCGTGGGCGGCGTCGAGCAGGCCGTTCTCGCTGAAAGCGGGGCCGGCAAGCTGAAAGCCGACCGGCAAGCCGATCCCGTCTGGCCCCAAACCCTGTGAAGCGCCGCTCAGACCACACGGGATCGAAATCGCGGGGATGCCGGCCAAGGACATCGGCACTGTGCAGAAATCACTTAGGTACATGGCCAGGGGATCGCCGGTCTTGGCTCCCAGCTCGAAGGCAACCGTGGGACTCGTCGGGGTGACCACGAAATCGCAGCGCTCGAAGACGGAGCGGAAGTCCTCGACGATCTTGGTGCGCACGCGCTGGGCACGACCGTAGTAGGCGTCGTAGTAGCCCGAGGAGAGCGCATAGGTGCCGAGCATGATGCGCCGCTTGACCTCGGGGCCGAAGCCGTCGTGGCGAGTGCTGGTGTACATGCCGATCAGGTCGGGGGCATCGACGCGCAAGCCGTAGCGAACCCCGTCGAAGCGCGCCAGGTTCGACGATGCCTCGGCGGGCGCGATCACGTAATAGGCAGACAAGGCGTGGGGGGCGTGTGGGAGGCTGACCTGCTCGATCTCGGCTCCCAACTCCTGAGCCAGGGAGAGGGTTGCGTTGAACGCGTCGAGGACGCCCGCTTCGATGCCCTCGCCCGTCAACTCCGAAGGAACCCCCAGCCTGACGCCATCCAGACGTTCGGCCTGGGGCAGGACGATCTCGTGGGGGAAGGCCAAGGACGTGGCGTCGCACTCGTCGCGGCCAACCATGTGGGAGAGCATCAGGGCAGCATCGGTGACGTCGCGCGTCAAGGGGCCGGCCTGGTCCAAGGAGGAGGCAAAAGCAATCATTCCCCGACGCGACGCCGCGCCATAGGTCGGCTTGAACCCTACGATCCCGCACAGAGCGGCCGGCTGGCGGATCGAGCCGCCCGTATCGGTACCCAAGGCCCACGGCGCCAGCCCGGCCGCGACGGCCGCGGCACTGCCGCCGGAGGAGCCGCCTGGGACGCGCTCGCGATCCCACGGGTTGAGGACGGGACCGTAGGCGGAGTTCTCGTTGGAGGAGCCCATCGCGAACTCGTCTTGATTGGTCTTCGCCAGCAGGGACGCCCCGGCCGCTTGGAGGCGCTCGACGACGGTGGCCGTGTACGGCGGGAGATATCCCTCGAGGATGCGCGAGCCCGACTGCGAAGGAACGCCCTCGGTGCAGAACAGATCCTTGACGGCAAGCGGCACGCCACCCAGAGGGCCACCGGCCGGGCCTGCGGGCGCACTGTCGTCGGAGACCCAAGTGAAGCAATTGAGGGTGTCCGCACGGGCGCGCGCAAGGTAGGCGTCTTGCAACTCACCGGCCCCCAGCTCCCCGGCGACGATCGCTTGGGCGGCCTCGGCCGCGGTCAACTGGAGCGGATCGCTCATTGGGCAGGCAGGGCGCGATCGCCGGCGCAGGCGAGCGAGGCAGAACGCACGAGTCGATGACGGATGCTGAGGCGCACCCTCAGGCCTGTGGCGAGGGGACAAGGAAGCCCTCACCGGAGACGGCCGGCGCTTGGGCCAGGACGACCTCGCGCGGCAGGCAAGGACGCGGCTCGTCGGCACGTAGCCGACCTGTGAGCTCGGCGACATGGGTCGTGGCGGGCACGTTCTCGAGGTCGAGCTCGCCGATGCGGGCCACGTGGTCGAGCACGGCGGAGAGCTGGCGCGCCATCGGCTCGATCTCCTCCTCGCTCAAATGAAGGCGAGCCAGGCGTGCGACATGGAGGACTTCGCTGCGGTCGATCATGAAGCGGGCATTCTATGCGGGAGGCTCGCGCGGTTCCGGCCGGGCCAAGGGATAGAGGTGAGTGCGTTCGTCGCGCATCGACTCCCAAGACCCCACCACTATCAAGAGCGCACCGGCCAGTGCGACCCAAGCTCCCGCGCACAACGAGGTCGAGCCTTGGGGTCGCTCCAGCAGTCTCACTATCGCGGCGATGACGGCCACCAACCCGAAGAAAGTGCTCCATATGGCGGCGGCAACCGGCACGGCCGTGGAGCGCTCGGTGAGCGTCGCCACGACCAAGACGAGAGCCACGACAGCGGAGAGCAACAGGAGCACGACTGCAGGACCGAACGTATCGAAGGCATCGAACGAGCGTTCGGCATTTTCATACCAATCGAGCGTGAACGTGAAGATCACACCCAGGGCGCCGATCAGCGCCAGGATCTCCCCCAGTCGCAGACGACCAAGTCTCATGTTTCCTCCCCGCCAAGTCTCATGTTTCCCTCCCAATTACGAGTCCGCTCTGGATGCGGGCCGCTTGAAGCGTATTGCGCAAGAGCATGGCGATCGTCATCGGCCCGACGCCACCGGGGACGGGCGTGATCGCGGATGCAACCTCCGAGACCGCCGCGAAGTCGACGTCGCCGACGAGGCCGCTCTTGGTGCCGGCCTCCTCAGGAGAGAGGCGGTTCATGCCCACGTCGATCACGATAGCCCCGGGCTTGACGAAGTCACGCTCGATCAGGCGGGGGCGGCCGACTGCGGCGATCAAGACGTCGGCGCGAGCGCACACCTCGCGCAGATCGTGGGTGCGCGAGTGACATACGGTGACTGTGGCATTGGCCTCCAGCAAAAGCTGGGCCATGGGCTTGCCGAACAGGTTGGAGCGACCGACCACGACCGCCTCGGCGCCCTCGAGTCGAGCATCGACGCCGGCGAGCAACTCGAGCACACCGATGGGCGTGCAGGGACGCAAGCCGGGCTGTCCTTGGGAGAGCAAGCCGGCGTTCACGGGGGTGAGTCCATCGACGTCCTTGCCGGGATCGATCAGACCACTCAGGCTTGTGCCCTCCAGATGGTCCGGCAGGGGCAGTTGGAGCAAGATGCCACTGACCTGGGGATCCTCGTTCAAAGCCTGCAGGCGCCCCGCAACCTGCTCGTGGGTGGCGTCGGAGGGCAGGCGTTCGTCGTAGGGCGTCATGCCGACCTCGGCACAGGCACGCTGCTTGCCGCCGACGTAAACCCCCGAGGCAGGGTCTTCGCCCACAAGCACCGTGGCCAGCCCGGGTGCACGGCTACCGGCCTGAACTAGAGCTGTTACCTCGCTCGCCACTTGGGCGCGCACCCGTGCGGCGATCGCCTTGCCGTCGAGGATCATGGCTGCCACGGATGGGATCGTATTGATCTCATGAAAACCGGACCGCATGCGGTCCGGTTCCGACACGTGCATGCACGTGTCGGCCGACCGGTACATGTACCGGTCGGTACAACGTAGACCTGCCTAACCCCGACGACTGACAGGTGCGTAGTCGGCCATCAGCTTTCGCTCGGACCCGTCGCCGGCGAAGCGCACGACGATGATGCCCCCTGGCTCCACACCGGTGACGACGCCATCGCCGAAGGCAGCGTGCACGACATCCTCGCCCAGCCGGTAGGACACCGAGGAGGTCGAGGCGTGCGAGCCCGAGGACCAGCCGCCGCCTCTGCCACCGCCACCGGCATCACCCCCGCTGCTGCCGCCACCGCCACCGCCACTGCCACCGCCACCGGCACCGGCACCGGCACCGGCAAAACCGTTGCCGCCCACCCCCACACGCGCGCCGCCGGGACGCGGGGCGGGCAGGTCCTCACGCTCGCACAGCTCGGCGGGGATCTCGTCGAGGAAGCGGCTGGAGATGCCATAGGTGGGGGCCCCGAACACGGCACGCCTGCGCGCGTAGGTGAGGTAGAGCTCGCGCATGGCCCTGGTGACAGCCACATAGAAGAGTCGGCGCTCCTCCTCCACCCCACCTTCGTCTAGCGCGCGCTGGTGGGGGAACACACCGTCCTCGCACCCGGCGACGAACACCGTCGGATACTCCAAGCCCTTGGCGTTGTGGAGTGTCATCAAGGTGATCAGGCCTTCGTCGTCGCGGCGCGAATCGCCGTCCGACTTGAGCGCGAGCTCCTGCAGAAACAGCTCGAGCGTGTCGCCTTCGGCGGAGGTGTTGGCGTCGAACTCGTGGGCCACCTCGACCAGCTGTTGCAGGTTTTCGATGCGCCCCTGGGACTCGAAGGCCTTCTCCCCTCTTCCCACAGCCTCGGCTTCGAGCGCCTCGACGTAGCCGGTACGAGCCAGGACCGCGTCCATGAGATCGCCCACAGGAACGCCATCCTGGGCGAGCACGGCCAAGTCCTCCATCGTGGCCATGAAGCGCGAGAGCGCCTTGATCGCGGCGGCGCCCAGACCCGGGATGCGATCGGCAGCGGCAGCCACCTCCCACACGGACTGGCCGATCGCGGCGGAGTGAGCCACGATCCTCGACAGCGAGGTCTGGCCAAGGCCTCGCCTGGGCGAATTGGCCACGCGCTGGAAGCTGACCACGTCGAAGGGGTTGGCGACCCAACCGAGATAGGCGATCGCGTCCTTGATCTCCGCGCGCTCATAGAACTTGGTGCCGCCGATCACCTGGTAGGCGAGCTCGCGCCGCACGAGCGTGTCCTCGATTACGCGGGACATGGCGTTGGTGCGGTAGAAGACCGCGATCTCCGCGCGCGAGGCGCCCTCGTCGAGGAGCCGCTCGATCTCGCCCACGACGAAGCGCGCCTCGGCGTGCTCGTCCTCCAGGCCGTGCACCCGGATCGGGCTACCCTGGCCCTTCTCGCTCCACAGGCGCTTGGCGATACCGCCGCGATTGTTGGCGATCACGGCGTTGGCGGCCGACAGGATCGTTTGCGTGGATCGATAGTTCTGCTCCAGCTTCACCACCCTCGCGTCGGGAAAGTCGTCAGTGAAGTCGAGAATGTTGGATACATCGGCTCCTCGAAACCCATAGATCGACTGACTGTCATCTCCCACGACCGCCAGGTTGCGATGGCCCGGGATGTTGACGCGCTCGCCGCGCGTGGGCTTGGCCCTACCGCCCCCGACAAGCAGTTGAAGTAGCCGATACTGGGCATGATTGGTGTCCTGATACTCGTCCACCAAGACATGCTTGAAGGTTTGGGCGTAGCGCGTGCGCACCTCCTCGAACAGCTCCAGCAGGTTGACCGTGCGGAACAGGAGGTCGTCGAAGTCCATGGCGTTCATGCGCATGAGCTCGCCCTCGTACACGCCATACACCTCGGCCACGACCTCCTCGAACTGGGAGCCGACCGCCTGGGCGTAGTCGGAGGCGGCGAGCAATTTGTTCTTGGCTGACGAGATCTGGCTATGGACGGCCGCAGGCGCGAAGCGCTTGGGGTCGACCCCGGCCTCTTCGATGCAACGCTTGACCATACGGCGCGTGTCGGCCTGGTCGTAGATCGTGAAGCGCGAGGTGTAGCCGAGGCGCTCGGCTTGGGACCGCAGGATGCGCGCGCAGGCGGCATGGAAGGTCATCAGCCACATGCCGCGCGTATGGGCTCCCAAGAGGCGCTCCACACGCCCGCGCATCTCCTGGGCCGCCTTGTTCGTGAACGTGATCGCGAGGATCTCGCTTGGATGAGCTTGGGCGGTGAAGATCAGGAAGGCGATGCGGTGGGTCAGGACACGCGTCTTGCCCGAGCCTGCACCCGCCAGGATCAGGAGCGGGCCCTCGCCGTGGGTGACCGCCTCGCGTTGGGGCTCGTTGAGGCCATCCAGTAGCGACCGCACACGCTCAGGGTGTTCCTCCGGTGGTGCTTGCGAAGGGTCAGATGGATTGTTGGGCACCGCCTGCGCAGCCCCTGAACGGTCTCCTTCAGCCATTCGTTGGAGCATAGAACCGGGTGCGGTCGCGGATCGAGACATTCCGAGACGAGTGGCAGTCGCCGTGCGGTGGGACGCATCGGCTCATGCGTGGGACCGGCTGTATCGACACGCCGTAACGTTCGGTCCATGCTCCTCACCGACGAAGTCCGTGCCTCGTGCGCACGAATCGCAGCGAATGCCAACTCGGTACGGATCGACCTGGACGCCGCCGCAGAGGTTCAGCCCGCCGCGCCGCCCGCCCTGGACCCTGAGCGCCACTACCTGGAGGGCTCGCCCGCCGACGTCGCCGATTACATGCTCGCGCTCGACGCGATCAACTTCGGCTCGGGCTGGTTTCCCACTCTGCACAAGCGCACCGTCGAAGGCAAACCCGTTAGTGGCTATTTCACGGTGTCCTGGGCTTTGGCCGACCACGTGCGCACGCACGGACCGCCGACCGCGGCTTGGCTCTCGGGCGTCGGCACGCTCGACGTGGCCAACATCCTCGACCAAGACCCGGCGAACGAGCTGATGAGCCTATACGCGCAGGCTTGGCGCGCGCTGGGACGGTTCTTGGCGGACCCGCCGGTCGCGGGAGCCCGACCAGGAGAGGTGGCACGACCCGCGCGGCGGGCGCTCGACTTGGTGAGCGAAGCGGGCGGCTTGGCCGAGCGTCTGGCCGCAATCCTGGCCCAGGGCATGGCCATGTTCGACGACCGCGGCTTCTACAAGCGCGCCCAGATCGTCGCCTCAGATCTGGCGCTTGCCGGGGTGGCGGAGTTCAGCGACCTGGATCGATTGACGATCTTTGCCGATAACCTCGTCCCCCATGTCTTGCGCTGCGATGGGGTGCTCGTCTATGAGCAGTCCCTCGCCGATCGCATCGATCGTGGCGATCACCTCCCATTGGGAGGAGCCGAGCGCGAGATCCGAGCTTGCGCGGTTCACGCTTGCGAGCTGATTTCCGAGCGTACGGGCACACCGGCCCGGGCGATCGACACTTGGTTGTGGACACGCGGGCAGACGCCCCACTACAAGGCGCACCCTCGCCACCGCTGCCGGACCGTCTTCTACTGATTCGAGCTGTGCGTCGAGCTGTCCGATCGAGCAGCCCAGTCCGCTCAGCGCCCTGAGCGAGCCTTGGCCCGGACTAGCCTCCCGCGGGGCTCGGGCCCTTAACTGTGCGCAAGGGGCGCACCTCAGCCGGCGGCTGGGCCTCCTCGCCAGACAGCTCGGCGACCGCTCGCTCGAGCGCCCCGATACGACTGGCGAGGCCTTGGATCGCCTCGGCAATCGGGTCGGGCAGGTGTATCCAGTCTGCGTCGGGACCCTCTGGACGGCGACCTTCGACGCGGACCGGGTGCCCTGGATTGCCTACCACGGTGGAGTTGGGAGGCACGTCGGTGATGACCACACTATTGGCGCCGATCTTCGCGCCGTGGCCGATTGTGATCGGCCCCAAGAGCTTGGCGCCCGAGCCGATCGTGACGTTGTCTTGCACGGTGGGATGACGCTTGCCGGTGGCGAACCCGGTTCCGCCCAAAGTAACCCCTTGATAGAGAGTCACGTCGTCGCCGATCTCAGCCGTCTCGCCGATCACCAAACCTGAGCCGTGGTCGATGAACAGGCCCTTGCCGATCTCGGCGGCAGGATGGATCTCGATTCCTGTCAAAGCCCTGGAAAAGAGCGCGATCGCGCGAGGGGCAAGCGGAACCTCGGCCGTGTGCAGGGCATGGGCGACGCGATGGGCCAAAAGAGCCTGAATACCGGGCCAAGTGGCCACGATCTCCAAGGGCGCCACCCCGCACGCGGCCGGGTCGCGGTCGCGTGCCACGGCCACGTCACGGCGAAGCTCTTTGGCGACTCGTGCGACAGTCCCGATGCCGAGCATGAACAAAGCGTAGCGGGCGAGAAGAAGTTCGCCTGCCGAGGATCTCTCGGGCACAACAACGCTTCTACGGACCGACGCTACTATCCGATCGGGCGCTAGCGCAAAGTGCCTAATAAAAGGCCGGATGGCGCAGTGGACAGTAGTCCTTTGTATTCGGGGAGTTCGGGTTACCCAGTCGAATCCAGACACCGGTACCGTCGCTGAGCCTGATGCACGGGGGCGCTTCGGCGCGTGTGACCGGTCCATGACCAAGCAAAGCATCGCGCATAGTCAGTCCTCCCGAAAAAGAGGATTCTTCAAAGCTCAGTTTCGCAATCAAGGCAAGTGCTTTAAGACCGGCTTCGGAGAAGTCAGGGGTGAATCCAGGACCGGGTTCGTGCGGACCCAAATTAGTCCACTGCACCGCCACTACACCGCTACGTCGCAGGGTCCGCATCAGACCCAACATATCGCCGTCACGCTGCGGTCCAGCCACGAGAAATCCTGTGTTCGAATAGATCGTGACTTTGTTAGATACAGCCAGAAATTTGGAGACTGCGCCCGGCAGCTTTGCGGTGACCGGTTTTCCTAGTCCGAAGCTGGTGGCAAGACAATTGGCGGTCGCGATGCACACCAGAACAATTGTTGCCGCCAATCGCCACAGTCGCGGAAGCCCAACTATCCAACCAACGCCGAGCACCGCCAAATACAACAGGATGGGCATGCTGTAGCGTGGATCGTGCGGGAACGTGACGGTCACAGCAAGCCAACTGACCAATATACCGATTGCCAATTCCCACGAAAGAGGACTGATGGGCCGCCTTCGCATGAGTCCCACGACTGTCCACCCAAACCCGACTACGGCGAATATGAATAGTGGAGCATAGAGTTGCGTATCGACAAAGTTCGAGGCGTACCACGTCAAATTCGCGACGGAAAAACGGTTAGGCGCGATTGCGGGGCCCAAGGCTACGCTCTGGTTGTTCGCGGCCGCTTGGGCCAGTTCATTGACCTGAGACAATTGGCTGAGGTACCACGGCATCGCCACTACTATTACCGGCAGCACGAACGCCACAACTCCACGCCAGGAGCGCCAACCACCACGAACCAGAGTTACAAGCACAACCCCGACAATAAAGAACGCGAAGGGCTCCTTTGTCAGCATCCCAAGACCCACCGCAAATCCTGCCAAGGCAGACTTCCAGACGTGCGAAAAATGTTCGCTGGCGATAATCAGCCAAACGGAGACCGCCACCATCGCGGTCTCCGGCGCATCTATCATGAAAACATGGAATTGAGCCGTGATCAATGGGGATCCGAGCGCAAATATCACGGCCAGTAGTCCCGCACGTGATCCGAATGCGAGACGGGCGACGTTGTAACAGCCAAGGGCGAGCAGGGAAACGAACACGAGGTTCGCGGCGATGATAGGCGGAGCGATGCCGATGCCGCCTATCCACAGGCCCAGCGCTCCTATGAGGTAGGAAAACGGCGGGTACGGAGTGGTGGCGGTGAACGCAGCGCCCAGATTGCCCGACTGCAATTCTTCATAGACAATGATCGCCTGATGCAGGCGAACACCGGCATCGAAAACTGGGATGCTCCGGTCCTGGGTCAGCCACCAGAGCGTGATCGCAATGAACAGCACGGTGACGGCGATAGACGCCCATGCATCGACGCTCCACCGTGGCAAGCGCATCGCGATCGAGGGCCGCCGAACGGTATCGAAGCGAGCAAATGTCCTCCCCGTCACCTCCATGGCATCAAGGTAGCAAACTTTGACTAGTTCCAATTATGAAGGATATCCGACCCGCCGCCAACGTTGGGCAGACCGGCGCGACCACGCACGGACAGTCGTTTCGCCCCGATACAGAGCCTCGCCCAACACAGATAGAGGGAAATGTCTCCGACTATGATCTGGAAAACTACGCCTGTTCTGGGTGCGACATCAACTCAGGGCCTCCCCGTCGCTCCAGCCCACCAAGCGATGAATCCCTGAGCCTCTCATCATATGTACTATTCGATTATACGGGCAACTAGTGATTTGGGCGAAAGTCGATCTGGCAGGCCGTCGAGGCGAAGCTATGAACGCAAGCACAGTCGACACTGTCGCGTCCCGCGATCTAAGCGATCCACGACTATTGGTTTCAGTGGTGATTCCGTGCCTGGATGAGGCCCTCAGCATCACCCGCTGCGTGACAAATGCGCTCAACACAATCGCAAACGCACAGATCGACGGTGAGGTGATCGTCGTAGACAACGGATCCAGCGATGGCAGTCGCGAGTTTGCCGAACTGGAGGGCGCACAAGTCGTGGTGGAGCCAAGGCGTGGATACGGCAGCGCGTATCTTGCCGGCTTTGCGGTTGCTCGCGGCGAGTACATCGTGATGGCCGACGCCGATCTCACATACGACTTCGGCGAGATACCCCGCTTCTTGGCCGAGTTGCAGGACGGGCGGATATGGTCATCGGAAACCGCATGGGCAACATCCAGGCAGGCGCGATGCCTTGGCACCACAGATACATCGGCAATCCTGTGCTTTCGGGCCTGCTCAACTTCCTCTTCCATGCCGGCGTGAGCGACGCTCACTGCGGGATGCGAGCATTGCGCACCGATCAACTGCCGCGGCTTCAACTGCGCACAACCGGCATGGAGTTTGCCTCCGAGATGGTTGTCCGGGCGGCCAAAGGCGGACTACGCATCAACGAGCTCGACATCTCCTACCACCCTCGCGAGGGAGAGTCAAAGCTTGTGAGCATGCGCGATGGCTGGCGCCACCTGCGCTTTCTGCTACTCCACTCCCCAAACCATTTGTTCATCCTGCCGGGAGCGATCATGTCTGCCGTGGGTGGGCTCATCTCACTGCTTGTACTCGCGCGAGTGAACGTTTTCGGTCGCCAGTGGGATCTGCACACCCTGATAGCTGGCTCACTGTTGCTGATCATAGGCGCGCAGATAATGACTCTCGGCCTTTGCGCGCACACCTATGCCACATATTTCATGAACGAGCGAGATCCCTGGTTCGACCGGATGCGCGTGCGTCTTCGACTCGAGCACGGCCTGATACTCGGCACGTGCATAGCGCTCGCAGGTCTGGCCATCATCGCGGCGATTATCGTGCAATGGATAGTCCGCGGCTTTGGCGACCTCTCTCAGGAGCGCACCGCACTTCTGGCCGCTACGCTGCTGGTGCTGGGCCTGCAGGTGATCTTCTCGTCATTTTTGCTTAGCATACTCGGGCTTCGACACGAGCTCGGGTAATACGGTGGTCTCCGAGACGCGCGGACCGCGCACGTGTCTGGTCTACGCTTCGGGCGAGATGTCGATCATCCGAGTCGCGGCGGAGAATGAACACCGTTACACGGGCGCGAAGAAAGCCTGCGAAACGTAACGCTCGCCAGAATCCGGCATGATGGTGACGATTCGCTTGCCCTTGTGCTCGGGCCGAGCCGCAACCTGCAGGCTTGCCCACAGGGCGGCCCCACACGAGATACCGGCGAGCAACCCTTCGCGCCTCGCACAAGCCCAGGCCGTCTGGATCGCGTTGTCGTCGGAGACGGGAATCACCTCGTCGATCAAATCCCGGTTGAGGACAGGCGGGACGAACCCGGCGCCGATGCCCTGGATGCGATGGGGTCCAGGCCGCCGGCCCGAAAGTACCGCCGAGCCCTGCGGCTCCACCGCGACGACCCGCAGGTCTGGGTTGCTTTCCTTCAAATATTCGCCCACGCCCGTAATCGTGCCGCCCGTGCCCACGCCCGCGACGAGCACGTCGACCTGAGCTCCGAGCGCCTGCGCGATCTCGGGGCCAGTCGTCACGCGGTGCGCACGCGGATTGGCGGGATTGGAGAACTGGTCGGGTAGGAACATGTCTGCGTCTCGAGCCATCGCCCGGGCAGCCTGCACCGCCTCCCCCATGCCCCCCATCGACTCGGTTATCTGAACCGTGGCGCCATACAGCTTCAGGAGGATCTCTCGCTCGCGACTCATTCCCTGGGGCAAGGTCAAAATGAGGTCATAGCCCTTGGCCGCACACACGAACGCCAAAGCGATGCCTGTGTTACCGCTGGTGGCCTCCACCACCGTAGTCTTGCCCGGCTCGATCCTGCCTTCGGCCTCGGCTGCCTCGATCATTGCTACGCCGATCCTGTCCTTGACGCTTCCACCAGGGTTGAAGGTCTCGAGCTTGGCGTACAACTCCACCCCACTGTCTTGGGCAGGCGTCCCTTCGAGCATTCGCCCCAAGCGCATCAGCGGCGTATTGCCGACAAGGGAGGCAATGTTGATCGGAATTGACCCCATATACCTCACGACAATAGTCGCCAAGGCCCGAAAGCGCTCAGATGTGGTACATGCTGGCGCCCGACTCTCTCGCTTCGCGCTCGATCACGTCGGCGATCGTGGTCTGCTCCAGGACATCACGTGCTGCCTTGGAGGCGTCGCCGAACACGCCCTCGGCATCGCGACCGAGGGGACCGTCGAGCAGCTCGACGATCTCCAACACCGTGACCTCGGAGGGCTCCTTGGCGAAGCGGTACCCCCCCTTGACGCCCCTCTGCGAGCTGACAACCCCCGCGCGACGCAACACCGCGAACAGTTGCTCGAGGAATTGGACGGGCATCTCGCGCCGGCGAGCCAGCTCGCCGAGCGGCACGGGGTCCGCACCCCCGGAGCGCCCCAGCTCGGCGAGCGCGGCTATCGCATAGGGAGACTTGCTGGTGATCGAGATCATCGGAACCGATGCTACGCGACAAAGCGTCTGAGACGGTCGCTGGTCAAGCGGATCAAGGACGCAGGGAGCGAAGTGTGCAACCGCACACGAGCGACCGAGGACGCCGAGCCGCGCCGGCCAGCGACCGTCTCAGAGCCAACCGCGCTCTGTGGCAATCAACACTGCCTGCGCGCGATCGACCGCCCCGAGCTTGCCATAGATGTTGTGCAAGTGGGTACGCACCGTGCTGGTCGAGAGCGTCAGCTCGTGGGCGATCTGCTTATAGACCTTGCCCTCGGCCAAGCGCTGCAAGACACCCAGCTCTCGACCCGAGAGGGGGCAAGGATCGACCATGCGCTGGCGTTGATCGCGAGCGCTGGGCAGCTCGTACATGACACGCCTCAGCTCCTCGGGGCCCAAGCCCAAAGCCCGTGCACAAGAGAGCATTTCCCCCGGGGCGACTGGAGCGCCGTGGGCATAGTGGGTGAGCATGTCGGCCAGGCGCACGAACGCCGCCTCGCCGGTGGCGTCGGAGTTGTGGTGGCGCTCGATCACGGTCGCTATCGCGGGAGGCAAGCCCCAGCGGCGCGCCAAGACCCCTCCCACGAGGGCGTGGTCCACACCCAGCTCGCGCCTTTCCTGATGGATGCGCTTCTCGGGCGTTTGGCCCTCCTTCTTGACCTGGGCGATATAGCCGGGGTAGGCGTGCATCAAGACGAGCTTTCCCACATCGTGCAGCAGACTCGTCACAGTGAGGCGGTCGCGATGCTCGTAGCCGACCTCAGCCGCGAGCCGGTCCGCGGTGTGTTGGGTAGCGAGCGCGTGCAAGCGGAAACGCTCGGGAGCTGTATCCCAGCCGTTGGAGCGCTCAAAGAAATCGAAGGTACGTACTCGGCTGGCGACCGACTGAACGGCCTGAGGCGTAAGTCGCTCGACGGCTGCCACGACTGTCTCGACCCGCTCGGCAGGTGGCCGTCCCTCGTTGGCGAGACGCATCACGGCGATGATCAAGGCCACGTCGGACTCGACCGCCGTAACCACATCGGCGGTGGCGACGTGATCCTTGGAGATGACCGAGAGCAGGCGAGAGCGCGACTCCGATAGAGCGGGAAAGCCGTCGAGCGCCTCGAAAGCGAGCATCAAACGACGACCATGACCCTCGTTCTGGTGACGCTCTCCCGAGCCGTTCTGCCGGCCCGGCCGATGCTCGTTCGCTACGACGGGAGCGCCAGGACGGCGATCGCTCCTGGGCGATCGCGGCGTACCTTCGTTTTGGAGCTTTGTCACTGTTGCTTGCGTGCGCATGACACCTTTCGACGTGGTCGGCATCCGATCCGTTCCAGTACTCGTCAGGGGTCCTATCGGCAGCTCCGCCGCGATTGTTGAGCGGAGGAGCCGCTTGGGATGAGCCGCCCGGCTCAGCCGGCGAGCGCCGTGTCGATGCGACGCAAGGTCTCCTCGCGACCGAGCAAAGACACGCTCTCGAAGATACCGGGCGAGATCGTGGTGCCCGCGATCGCCACACGCAGGGGCTGATAGACCTCGCGCGGCTTGACCGCTCTTCGCTCGATCACGCCCGCCAATACTTGCTCCAAAGCCGCCGCATCGAAGCTGGCCGAAGTGGACAGCTCAGAGCGAGCTTCTCCCAGGACCGAGAGACCTGCCTCGCCGAGCCAGCGCTCGTGGGCCTGCCCGCGAGGGGCGGCACCGGCGAAGAAGAATCCGGCGAGCGGCCAGAAGTCGGCGAGCGTCTGGATCTTCTCCTGGGAGATCGCCACCGCTCCCCGCAACAGCTCGAGGTCGGCTCCGGCGACCAGTGCCGCCTCAGGGTCGCAGACACGCAGGAACTCAAGCAGGCGCTCGGCCAGGTCAGGCACTGTGAGCTTGCGGATGTAGATGCCATCCAGCCAACGCAGCTTGGTCTCGTCGAAGCGGGCCGGGTTGCGACTGACGCGGCTCAACTCGAAACGCTCGATCAACTCCTCTGTGGAGAGCACGGTGGCGTCATCGCCCGAGCCCCAGCCAAGCAGCGCCAGATAATTACGAACCGCCGCAGGCAGATAGCCGGCAGCGCGCAGCTCTTGCACCGATGCGGCGCCGTGGCGCTTTGAGAGCTTCTTGCCGTCCGCTCCGTGCAACAAGGGCAGGTGCGCATAGAGCGGCTCCGGCGCGTCGGGACCGAATCCGGCCGCTTTGGCGGCCGCCAACACGAGCAGTTGCTTAGGCGTGTTGGAGAGATGGTCCTCGCCCCGAACCACATGGGTAATACCGGCGTCGAGATCGTCGATCGCAACCGCGAAGTTGTAGAGCACCGACCCGTCCGCACGCGCGATCACGGGGTCGTCGAGATGGACATGTTCAAAGACGGTGTCGCCCCGGATCGCGTCGTGCACAACCGTGGCGCCGCCAGCCGGCACGTGCAGGCGGACCGCGCCTTCGTTCTGATTCGCAGCCAGCTCCTGCCCGCGGAACCCGCGCTCGGCACCGTGAAGGCGCTTGTAGGCGGCGACGTCCTCGGCGGTAGCGTTGCTGCGGTAGGCGTGCCCGCTGTCCAAGAGCGCTTGCAGCGCTTCCTGGTGTCGAGGCGCCCCCTCGCTTTGGAAGACGGGGCCCTCGTCCCAGTCGAGCTCGAGCCAACGCAGAGCGTCGAGGATCTGCTCCACGTTCTCCGGTGTGGAACGCTCGCGGTCGGTGTCCTCGATACGCAACACGAACGTGCCGCCGTTGTGCCTGGCCAGCAGCCAGTTGAACAAGGCGGTGCGGGCGCCGCCGATGTGCAAGGCGCCCGTGGGCGATGGTGCGAAGCGAACCCTCATAAGATCTCGGCCGCATGCTAGTCGGCCCAAGCCCAACCATGAAATCTGGGTTTCCTCCCGCAGGGGCATATGCGGGCAGTGCTCCAATGTGGGCGCCCAAATGCTGATCGGAGCACACGTGTCCCCAGCGGGTGGCTTGCCCAAGGCGGTCGAGCGTGGCGTCGAGCGCGACTGCCAGGCAATCCAAATCTTCAACCAATCGCCGCGCATGTGGCGACCTACCGTCTACCGCGACGAGGACGTCGAAGCATTTCGCGAGGCAATGGTCTCCAGTCAGATAGACGCGGTCTTGATCCATGCGGTGTACTTGCTGAACTGCGCCAGCGAGGACGCCGAGATTCGCGAGAAGTCACTCGTGTCGCTCACGCATTCGCTGCGTGTCGGTCAGGCGATCGGCGCTTCGGGCGTCGTCTTGCACCCGGGCTCGGCCAAGACGGGGGATCCAGCGAAGGCTGTCGCGCGAGCAGGCGAGACGATCCGCGAGGCTTTGGCCGAGAGCGAGGAGTGTTCTCTGCACTTGGAGAACACGGCCGGCGCCGGCGGCACGTTGGGTCGCTCCATCGACGAGCTCGCCTCGCTCTTGGAGGCGGCCGGCTCGAGCGAGCGCCTTGGCTTGTGCCTTGACTCCTGCCACCTGTTTGCTTCCGGCTATGACATCCGTACCTATTCGGGCATGGACGCCGCGATGGATGAGATCGAGCAGAAGATCGGCTTGAAGCGAGTCAGCTCTCTGCACCTCAACGATTCACAAACGCCTCTGGGCTCCAACCGCGATCGTCATGCCAACATCGGCGCAGGCGAATTGGGGGAGGCTGGTTGCGCAGCGTTCCTATCAGCACCCCAGCTTCAAGATCTCCCCTGCGTCTTGGAGACACCTGGGGAGAACCGCTCTGGACCGACACTCGAGGAGATCCAGCTTGCCGGCAAGCTCCACCAGCGGGGCTTGGCCTCTCGCAAGAAGAAACGCTGAGAAGGCCGCCCTCTCAGCGGCCCGTCGAAAAGCCCTCAGCCTGTTGCTGCAAGCGCTGCAGTAGGGGCGAGCGCTGCTTCCAGCTCGGCCCGCACTCCGGGCGTGTGCTGCACACGATAGGCCTCACCGAGGCGCAGGACGCGCGTACCGGCACTGGTGATCATCTCGAGCACAACCTCGGCGGGACCGCGATGGGTCTCGATAATGTCCTTGACCTCCTCGATCGCGCTCGCGGGCAGGCGGGCAGCGTCGACCTGCAAGAGCACGGGCTGAGCGGCCGCGGCCTGGGCGACAGAGTTGGCTTGGGCGGCACTGTTGGCCTGTTCAATCTCCTGCTCACTCGGTGCGAACTGATCGACGGACTGCACCACCACACACGTCTTGCCGGCCTCCTTGTGGTCTACCCGGCCCCGGATCAGAACCACCTGGTCGACGGCCAAGGCCGCCTCGTGCTCAGCCAAAGCCTTACCGAATACGAGAATCTCGACGGCGCCCTCGAGATCGTCGAGCGTCGCGAACATCATGTGGTCGCCGTTGCGGGTACGAATCCGCTTTGACTCGGTGATGATTCCCCCAACTGTCACCCAGTCCTTGTCTCTCCGGTTGGCAAGAGCGGCCAAAGAGCAGTCCGCGCGGGCGCGCAAGGCCTCGCGCATCGGCTTAAGCGGATGCGCGGAGATAAACAGGCCGATCGCCTCCTTCTCGACGGCAAGCAGCTGCGGTTGGTCGAACTCCTCGCTCGGAATCGGCGGGTGGCTCAACTTGAAGATGCCCGTATCCGCCCCCACGCGAGCCGAGGCACCGTCGAATCCCATATCGGGGCCTTCGATGCCCCCAATGCCATTGGCGCCCGCGGCGGGGACGGACGGTTCGATGTCGAAGATCGAACCCTGTCCCACGAGCGCGTCCTGTTGCGCCTTCTGTCCGGCAGCTTGAGCCGCTTCGAGTACTGACAGCATCCCCTTGCGGGTAGCTCCTGTGGAGCCAAGGGCGCCGCACTTGATCAAGGCCTCGATCGCCTTCTTGTTGACCGCCCTGCTGTCCACTCGCTCGCAGAAATCCCACAGGGAGGCGAACGGTCGGGCGGGCGGGCCTGCATCCCGGGCCTGCTTGATCGCCTCGACGGCCTGGTAGCCGACGCCCTTGACAGCGTCCAGACCAAAGCGAATGTTGCCTTCGACGACTGTGAACTCGTGGTCTGAGAGGTTGACGTCGGGTGGCAGGATCTCGATACCCATCTCCTCGCAACGGGCCACGAAGAAGGGAACCTTGTCCTTGGTGGACATGACCGAGGAGATCAGGGCAGCCATGTACTCGGCCGTGTGGTTGGCCTTGAGCCATGCCGTGCGATAAGCGATCAGGCCGTAGCAAGCGGCGTGGGACTTGTTGAACGAGTAGTCGGCCGATTTTTCGTTGGTCTGCCACAGCAGGTCGATCACGTCGGGGCTCGTGCCCGAGGCCCGACAGCCCTCGACGAACTCGGGCTTCAGAGCCGCCATCGCCTGACGGTTCTTCTTGCCGATCGCCTTGCGCAGATCGTCAGCCTTGGCACCGGAGAAGCCGGCGATCTCCTTGGAGATCTGCATCGCCTGCTCTTGGTAGAGGATCACTCCGTTGGAGGATTCGAGGATCGGACGCAAACGCTCATCCGGATAGGAGATCCCCTGTGGGTTGTGCTTGCCCCTCGCATACACCGGGATCTGGTCCATCGCGCCGGGTCGATACAGGGCGTTGAGCGCGACCAGATCGTTGAACTCGTCGGGGCGCACCTTCTTGAGGGCCTCGCGCATCCCCTCGGACTCGAACTGGAAGACGCCGATCGAGTCACCCTTGGTAAGCATCTCGTACGTTCGGGCGTCGTCGAGCGGGAGTGTGGACATGTCCGGGCGTGTGCCGCTGGAGCGCTCAATGATGTCCAACGCGTCCTCGATCACGTCCAAATTGCGCAAGCCGAGGAAGTCCATCTTGAGCAGCCCGATCTGCTCGATCGGCTTCATCGAGAATTGGGTGACGGTGCGGAAGGAGCGCTCTCCGTCCTCGCCGATACCCGCATCGGCGAGCTGCAAGGGCACGATGTCGGTGAGCGGGCGATCGGCGATCACGACGGCCGCGGCGTGGATCGAGGAGTTGCGCACGATCCCCTCCAGGCCCTTTGCCACGTCGACGATACGGCGCGCGTCGGGCTCCTCGTCATAGGCCTTGCGCAGGGGTTCACCCGATTTCAGGCAATCCTCAAAGGAGGGCGAGCGACCCATGATCGGATCTGGGATCAGCTTTGCCAAGCGGTCCCCGGCGCCGTAGTCATAGCCGAGCACACGCGCAGCGTCGCGAGTCGCAGCGCGCGGGAACATCTTGCCGAATGTGACGATTTGGGCGACCGACTCGCGCCCGTACTTTTCGGTGACGTAGCGCATCACGCGCTCACGCCCACGCACCGAGAAATCGATGTCGATATCCGGCATCGACACGCGCTCGGGGTTCAGGAAACGCTCGAACAGGAGGTCGTAGCGCAAGGGGTCGACGTCGGTGATGGCCAGGCAGTAGGACACGATCGAGCCGGCGGCCGAGCCACGACCGGGTCCGACCGCTACGCCGTTCTCCTTGGCGAACTTGACGAAATCCCACACGATCAGGAAGTAGGCGTTGAAGCCCATCCGGTCGATCACCCCGAGCTCCATGTCCATGCGCGCGAGCGCCTCGGCGGATGGCGGATCGCCGTAGCGCAGATGTAGACCCTCGAGGACCCGATCGCGCAGGTAGTCACGCTCTGAAATGCCTTCGGGGGTCGGGTATTTGGGGATCAGTTGCTTGTCGAGCTCGAGACCGACCGTGCAGCGCTCGGCGATCTCCAAGGTGCTTGCGATCGCTTCAGGCCACTCGGCGAACGCTTTGGCCATTTCGAGGCTGTCGCGCAGGTAGAACTCGTTGGTGTCGAAGGTCATCTTCGGCGCCGCCAAGGTGCTCTTGGTCTGCACGCACAGCAGGGCGGTGTGATGGTCGTAGTCCTCGCGGCGCAGGTAGTGGACATCGCCCGTGCCTACGAGTTTGCCGCCCATCTCACGGGCGATCTGGACGATTCCCTCGTTGCACTTGTCTTGGGGGGTGAGCCCGTTCTTTTGCACCTCGAAGTAGACGTTGTCCTCTCCGAAGATGCGCATGAGATCGTCGGCGTGAGCGCGCGCGTCCGTCGGGCGGTCATCGAGCAAGCGCTGGCAGAAACGCGAGGCGAGACACCCTGTCAGCGCGACGATACCTTGCGAGCGTTGCTCGAGCTGAGCCAGGTCTAGGCTGGGCTTGCCTCGGCGCAACCCTTCCAGGAAGCCGGCTGAGGAGAGCGCTACGAGGTTGCGATAGCCGGTGTCGTCGGCGGCGAGGAGAGTGAGATGGTCTGCGCTCTACCTTGCCCGGACCGCTCGCGGCATGGTCGTCCACCAGATAGATCTCACAGCCGAAAATCGGCTTGATGTCGTGTTTCGCGCAAGCGCTGTGGAGCTCCACCATGCCGTTCATGACGCCGTGGTCGGTGAGTCCGAGCGCGGGCTGGTCGAACTCGGCGGCCCGCTTGGCCAGGTCCTCGACCTTGCATGCGCCGTCGAGTAGTGAGTACTCGGAGTGGACGTGCAGATGGGCGGAGGACTGGGGGGTCACCGGAGATGGATGGTATGTGGTCGAGCGGCGGAGCGAGCGATGCGCTCAACGGTGCGCGAAAGGTCGCTAGCGCGCCCTCAGGCGTCGGTGACGGTGAGGCCCTGAGCGCGGGCCGTCCACTGCAAAAACATGTCCACAGAGGTCACGTCACCTGTGACTAGAGTCCTGTCCTCGGCCGGAGGCTGCGTGCCAGCCAAGAGGCAAGTGAGGGCGTGTCCGCTCAAAGAAATCGTCGCCATGGGCACTCCCGCCGCGGTGCGGCTGACCCTGATCGGCTCGCCGTCACAGGCCCGCACGTAAATGACCACGCCGGGCGCATCCTGGATCTCGAAGGCCAGCTCGAAGCGCCGTCCGCTCGTCCAGGTCGCGTCGATCGCCTCGGCCATCGCCAATAGGAGCAGCCCAGGCCACACGTCCACGCCAGCTCCGGCAAGATCGGCCAAAGCGATCGGTCGACGGCGCGTCTTCAGGAACCGTCGCGCCCGACGCTTCCCTTGCGCATACGAAGACCCGGATAGCGGCGTCCCGCCCCGCCCGCGGCCAGCTCGCTAAATGCAGCGACCGGGCCCTCCAGCGAGAAGTCGACGGAGCCCCGGGGTTCCCTGGAGATCGTGGCCAGCCCAGGTTCGAGCGTGACGTAGAAGGTGCCTAGCTCGCCGATCTTGATCTCATAGTTGAGCGGACCCTCCACGATCTCGCGCTGGATGGGGATCAACTCGATCACAAGTTCGGCGGCAAGCTTCGCGTCGCGCTGGGCGGCCAGCCTACGAATGGCCGGCGCCAGCGAGAGACGCTTATCGGGCACGGACAAGAGGCGAGACTGCGATGCGATCGGCTCGGTCGCGACTGTTTTCGTACCGATGGCGCCGCCCGGACCGAGCCCCTCGACCACCGGTTCGGCGGCAGCCAGTCGCTCGACGGCGGCAACCGGCGCGGCGAGGCTGATCGACGGTGCCCTCGGTCGCTGCATACTCCTCGTCGGGCTCTACGGACTCCGCTCCTCAGCCATGGCCTGATCCACTTCAAGCCCTGCCGGCTCGGCCGTCAATCGCTGCCTGGTCCACTTCGAGCGCCGCCGGCTCCGGCTCCTCGACCGTAACGGGCTCGCCGATCTCAGGCTTCTCTTCCACCGCAACCGGCTCGAGGGCGGCTTCCTCGATTGTTGTGTCGAGCTCGTCGTCCAGGATGTGGCAGCTCGTCGATCGCGACAAGCTGAGACTCCTCCTCCACGACCGGGGAGAGCTCCTCCACCGCCTTAGACGCCTCGCAGCGGTCTCAGGATCAGCGGCAATCTCCAGCTCCTCAATCGCCGTGGGCTGCGGCTCCTCAACCTCCGCGGGGGCCTCTACCGCGACCGACTCTGACTGCTGAGGGGGCTGCGGGGACTCGTCCACCACGACGGGCGCGGACTGCTCGAGAGGACTCGGCTCCGGCTCATCCGAAGCGACTCGACTCGGACGACTCGACAACGGCAGGCTCCGCCGTCTGGGCGTCCTCCGCCTCCTTGACCTCGGCAACCCTGGCGCGCAGACGTTCGACGGCTGCCCACCAGGGCGTCGGCCATCTCCCGGCGATGGGCTGCCTCACGCTCAGACTGGGGTCGGTCGTGTGCTCAGCAAAGAGGAGTTGGATGGTTCGGCACTCAACTGTGCGCGCAAATCGGCGGCGGTACGGGTCAACTCGAAACGGAGATCCTCCATACGGGCCCCCATGGCGGTCAGCTTCCCGCACATAGGTCTCGCGCTCCCACACAACCTGCTGCTGAGCTCCTCGCGCAAAGTGGTCGAGCTCGCGCTCGAAGCCGCCCTCAAGCCGCCGCAACATCCATCAGCTCTCGCACGATCGGGGTCGACGAGCGTCGCGCTCACGCGAATCGGTTAGTTCGACCTTCAGCTCCTGGACGTGGCGCTCGGTCTCCTGCAGACGCGTGGAGAGCTCCTGGATCTGCGCTCGCATCTCGCGCTGAAGACGCTCGCTGCGCTCCTCGGCCTCGACACGCAACTGTTGCTCGGCATACTCCCGCTGCTTGACGCTGCGCACGTCCGTTTCGCGTTCAGAGAGCTGTTGCGCGACGCGCTCGCGCTCGCGCCCTACCTCTTCGATGCGCTGCTCGAGCGCAGCCAGATGAGTCTCCAGGTTGCGCAACCGCCTCGCCGCCTGAGGCACGCCGGATGACCGCCGGGTCAGCGTGACGGGCGCGTCGCTCGGCCAACACATCCCCGGCGACATCGGCTTTGGAGCCCGCGTCCGGGGTCTCGCTCTCCTCGAATCATCGACCACGAACCCTAGAGACGGCCCCGGACGGTGCTGTATGCCCCCGCTCAACTGTTACGCAAGGCCACCGGGGTCTCTGCGAGGGCCTCGTCGACGAGGTCGGCGGGGGAAGCGTGGAGGAGTTCGCGACGTTGTACGACACCGAGCCCTGCCACGTGACCGTGGCCGCCCACGACGACCGGTAGGCTCGAGGCCGAGGAGGAACGTGATGTCCGTGTTCAGCGTGACCGATGCCGCCGAGGTGTTCTTGATCTCGGACACCGCCGCGGCCAAGGTCCGGAGCCTCATCGAGGCCGAGGACACCACCGACGAGCTGTCGCTGCGCGTCGCGGTCCGCCCCGGTGGGTGCTCCGGGTACAGCTACGAGATGTTCTTCGACGCCGATGTCGCCGATGACGACGTCCGCAGCGAGCACGGCGGCATCCAGGTCGTGATCGACCCGGCCACCTTCCAACTGCTCAAGGGCGCGACCCTGGACTACAAGGACGGCCTCCAGGGCGCCGGCTTCGCCATCAACAACCCGAACGCCCAGCGGTCGTGCGGCTGCGGGCAATCCTTCTCATAGTCCCCCGCTGAGCACTCCCGACCGGGGCCGTCGCCACCGTCGGTGCGGAAAACACGCGCGCCAAAACCTTCTCAACGCGGCGCGATCGGGTTACGCTAAAGCACCACCCGCGTCATTCGTGCACAAGCGCGCCGGTGCCGGATGGAGGGAGCGACGCACATGTCATCGACCTGGCCGCCTAACCCACCGCTCGGTGGTGGTCCGTCCGGACCGAGTTCACCGCCACCGCCCCGACCCTGGGAACCGTCACCACCATCGGTGCCCACACCCGCGCCGCCGCCGCGCCGGCCCCGTCCGCCTCG
Organism: uncultured Solirubrobacterales bacterium; assembly: GCA_963726465.1. Lineage (GTDB taxonomy): Bacteria > Actinomycetota > Thermoleophilia > Solirubrobacterales > Solirubrobacteraceae > Palsa-744. The sequence continues at coordinate 2,635 of CAVSCQ010000023.1, read as the reverse complement.
AAGCCGGCGAAGAAGACGGCTCGGAAGGCGACGAAGAAGCGGGTCACCAAGAAGAAGGCCACGAAGAAGCGTCCCGCGAAGCGCAAAGCCGCCAAGAAGCGCCCGGCGAAGCAAGAAGAAGGCCGCCCAGCGGCCGCGAAGAAGCGCCACGAAGCGTAAGGCCGCCAAGCGGCGGACGACGAAGAAGACCGCCCGTCGACCGGCGAAGCGCAAGGCCGCCAAGAAGCGGGCGACGAAGAAGCGGGCGACGAAGAAGCGGCCCGCGAAGCGCAAGGCCGCCAAGCGGCGGACGACGAAGAAGCGTCCCGCGAAGCGCAAGGCCGCCAAGCGCCCCGCGAAGCGCAAGGCGAGGAAGACCGCCCGCAAGCCGGCGAAGCGGCGGGCGAGCGAAACGTCGCCGCTAAGCACCAGGACCAAGCGTTCCGGATCGGGCCCACCGGTGTTGCCGGTGGGCCCGGCCGCGTCGCGGCTCCTACGCCACCAGCGACTGGAGCAACGGCGTGATCTCGTCTCGCCCGAAGGCGCTGTCCAACCGGCTTCGGATCACCCCGGTCCCGTCGACGGTGAAGAACCACGGCTCGTACTGGATGTTCCATGCCGCCACCGTCGGGGCGAGGTCGACCCCCCGGTTCGACTGGTAGATCTCGACGTGCACGAACGTGATCCGGTCCTCGAAGGCCTTGCGGACGGTGAGCAGCTCGTCGAGCACCGGGCCGCAGTACCGGGTCTGGCAGAGCGCCGGGGTGGCGAACAGCACCGCGACCGGCCGACCGGTTCCGATCACGTCGGACAGCGAGATCGTGTGGAGGAGGGCACGCCGGCTGGCGGGTGCAGATCGGGTCGACGCCCGAGCGCGTTCTGCTTCGTCGGTGACGCCGCCCGCGACGCCACGCTGCCGACGACCGGCTCGTCAGCGGCCGGCTTCACCTGGAGCGCGATCGGCACCCTGGCGCCCCGGTGAGGACGAAGCCCTGGTAGGTGCCGGGCTGGTCGAAGACCGCCGGACGACGTAGACCCCGCGGCCCTTCGGGAGACCACCGCTCATCTGCCGGGCGGCGACGACCTGGCCCTGGTTCGATCCCGGAGGGGCCAACGCCAAGCGGGCCGACGGGCCGGTGGCCGGCGTCGGCCCCTGGTACACGACGAACGCCACCCGTTGCGGCTGCGGCGAAACGTACAGGTCGTTCGACACCAGCAACGCGCTCGAGCGACTTCGACGCCTCCGGTTCCGCCGCGCCCGCCCACGGGGCCAGCCGGTGACCCCGGCGAGCGCGAGGCCGCCGCCGACGGCGAGAAACGAGCGCCGGCTCAGGTCAGGAGGAGAACCCACGAGTCCTATCCTGCCGTAGGGCCATGACGGATTTCGCATCGCGTCGAGTTTCGCTGCAACGGAGAGCCGGTGCGGGTCGAGACCGCCCCCGGGGAAACGTTGCTCTCGGTGCTGCGCGGCGGCTCGGGCTGCGTTCGGCGAAGGACGGCTGCGCCCCCCAGGGCCAATGCGGGTGCTGCACCGTCCTGGTCGACGGCGCGGCGCGGGTGGCGTGCGTGACGCCCGCGACCCGTGTCGAGGGCCGCGACGTGCGGACGATCGAAGGGCTCGACCCGCAGCGACGCGCCGAGCTGACGACGGCCTTCTCGCCACCGGCGCCTCGCAGTGCGGCTTCTGCACCCCGGGCATCCTGATGCGAATCTCCGCGCTCCAGGACCGCGGCCCGGCGACCCCGGCGACGGTCGAGCGAGCCCTCGCCGCGCACCTGTGCCGGTGCACCGGCTGGCGGACGATCATCGACGCGGTCGAGGCCCCGGTGGCGGATGCGCCCGGCCCGCCACCTCGACGACGCGGGGCGGCGAGCCACGCTCGAAGGTGGCGGGACCCAACGGGTCAGCGCCGAGGTGCCGCTGGGCAGCGGCGGCTTCGCCGACGACCTCGCGCCCGACGACGCGCTCGTGGCGGTTCCGCTGCCTCCGGGGTCCGACGCCGCCGCGCTCGACGCCGTCGGCCGCGCTGGGTCGTCGCCGACACCCTCCACGAGGCCCGCCGACGAGCCGGGAAGGTCCAGGGTCGACGCAGCACCCGCGACGACGACGCCCCGCTCCCGCGTCCCCCCCGACCCGACGGCGGCGTGTGCCTGACGACCACCTGGGTGGAGCCCGGCTACCTCAGCCCGACGGCGTCGTGGTGCGAACCCGGGGGGACACCCGCGTCGCCGCTTGCCAACGGCGGCGCGTTCGGCGGCAAGACCGAGTCGTTGGCCCCGCGGCGGCCCGGGCGCTCGCCGACCAGCCGGATCGACCGTCCGCGTCGTGTAGCCCGCGAGAAGATGTCGTCCAGCTCGGAGCGAAGCGACCCCCGATCGCCGCCACCGCCCGGGTCGAGGACTCCACCCTCCGCATCGACGGGACGTACGTCGGCGCCCCGATGGGCTGGGAGCCCGCGCCCCCCGGTCGAGCTCCCTGACCGTCGAGGAGCGCTGGGAGGCCGCGGCCCGGGCCGGACCGCCGACGTGCGCGCCCTTCGGGCCTTCCCCCTCGCCGAGCGCAGCCTGCTCCGCGAGGCCGCGGTCACCGAAGCGGGATTCACCGCGCCGGTGGGCTCTGCGTCGACGAGCGCGTCGCCGCGGCCAGCAATGCGTCG
>CAVSCQ010000022.1:0-3100 GCA_963726465.1 uncultured Solirubrobacterales bacterium | reverse complement strand
CACCTGCGACGATCTTGACTCATATACCGCTAATCGGTATATATGGGATCAGTGAGCGCTGGCTTGTCGGGAGCCAGCCTCATTGCGGCCGGGTTCACCCGGATAGGCAGCGCCCTCGTGTGGGGAGCCTACGTGAGGGGGCGTGGGTGCCGCCTGAGCGTGGTGCCGACCGCGGTTACGCGGATGAGGTAGCCGCGGGTGGTGCACCCACCGCCCGCCTGCCTAGGCCCGCCGACTCGCGAGCCCACGGCGCCGCCCCGCACCCCGGCCATTCCCGCTGGCCTCACCCTCACGACCGCCCCTGCGCCGGTCCGGCCCGTGAGGTGCAGTGGCCCCAGCCTCCACTGTGGGGCGAGGGCGTCATTCCACGCCCATCGTGACATCGGCGTGGCAGGGCTAGACCAGGACCACCGCGATGTGACATCGCCGTGTCGATCCGGGTCCGGTTGGGTGGCTGCATGCGCCTGCGCGGGGAGCATGCGCGCTGCGGGACGCTTGGGGATTGAGGTGCGGAGCCATGCCGGTGAACATGCTTTGACGCGCCACCGGGCACGTTAGATCGACATGCCGCCGTCGACGGTCAGCGTGGCGCCGGTCACGAACGAGCTCTCGTCGCTGGCCAGGAACAGCATGGCCCGGGCCACCTCGTCCGGGGTGGCGTGCCGGGCCAGCGGGATGAGCCGCTCGAAGAGCGAGGCGGCCCGGTCCCGTTCGGCGCCGGTGGCCTCGATCTCGATGCGGTGCTGGAACTCGTTGTCCACCGGGCCCGGGTGGATGGTGTTGACCCGGATGCCGCGCGGCGCCGTCTCCTTGGCCAGCGTCCGCATCAGCCCGACCAGCGCGTGCTTGGCCGTGGCGTAGGCGCAGATCCCCGCAGCCGAGGTCAGCCCGACGACGCTGGAGGTGATGACCACGCTCGCGCCCGCCTTCAGGTACGGCAGTGAGTGCTTGCAGACCAGGAAGGAGCCGCGCACGTGCACGGCGAGGACCTGGTCGAATACCTCTTCCGGGTACTCGGCCACCGGCGCGATGACGCCGCTGATCCCCGCGTTGCTCACCACCACGTCCAGCCGGCCGAACGCCTCGGCCGCCCGCGCCACCGCGGTCTTGACCTGCACCGAGCTGGTCACGTCGGCCACCGTCCAGATGGCCGCGTCGCCGAGCTCGCAAGCCCCGGCCCGCAGTTCGTCCTCGACCAGGCCGATCAGGCAGACCCGGGCGCCCTGGGCCGCGAAGGCCCGTGCGGTGGCCATGCCGATGCTGCCCTCGCCGCCGGTGATGATGGCGGCCTTACCGCGCAGCCGGCCGCTGGATTCCATGCCGCTCATGCTCACACCCCTGGGCGCTGCCCGTCTTGCACGCCAGCGTACGCGCGGCCGCGATCTGCGCCGGGGCCAGGCCGGCCTCGCCAGGTGCTCCTCGATGAACGAGGTGATCTGGGCATCAAAGCCCGGTGCGCCCGGTCCGGACCCGATCGCCGCGGCCAGCGCCGGCGTACGGGTGGGGCGGATCAGGCGGCTGGCCTACTTCGCGGTGGCGGTCGGCGCGGGTGCCGCGGGGGTGCTGCGGTGCTCGGCGCGCTGGTGCTGTTCGGCCTGCAGGAAGCGCTGTCTTCGTACTGCGCCTGGCACCTGGTCATCGCGGGCGGCCCGGCGGTCGCCGCTACCCTGATCGCCCCGCGCGGGCTGTGGGGATTCGCCGCCGACGGTTCGGCTGGTCCCTGCTCCCGGTCGGTTACCGGGTGCGTCATCCGCGCGGATGACGGCACATCGGCCGCTCGGGTGACGTGCGGCAAACATACAGAGCGTACGATATGTCTTGTGGAGAGTCGCGATAATCGCGAACTCGCGCCAACGACGGGGGTCGAAGGCGGCACCCGGGTAACCGCGCCCGGGGTCTGGCAGTCGGTAACTACCATGCCCTGGGCCTGGCTAGCCGCCGGGCTGCTTGCCTCCGCTCTGTTCGCCGGCGGGGTCGCGCTGTTCAGCACCGATCCGCGGCACCGGCTGTGGGGCCAGGCCGCGGTCGGCGGGTACGCGCTGGCCGCGCTCGCGGTCATGGCCTGGCGGTCCCGGGGGACCCGCGGCGTCGACGTGGCGCTCGCCGCGATGATGTGCGGCGCGATCCTGTTCCCGCTGCTCTGGCTGATCGCGCACGGCTATGGGGAACCCGAGGTCGGCGTGGTGGCCACCTCCGCGAAAGAGCTCATCCAGGACGGCACCCCGTACCGCAGCGCGCAGGCCCTGGCCGCCACCACCAACCCCAACGCGTACAACCCGTACCTGCCCGCTGATGGCGGTGTTCGGCGTGCCCCAGGCGCTGCTCGGCCACGGCGTGCTCACCGATCCCCGGGTCTGGTTCGGCGCCGTGTTCCTGGCCACCTTCGCGGTCGCGCTGCGGATCGCCGGGGCCAGGGACAGCGTGCGCTGGGCGCTGCTGCTGACCGCCTCGCCGATCATCTCCTTCGAGCTATGCGTCGGCGGCACCGACGTGCCCATGGTGGCGTTCATGTGCCTCGGCTTCGCGCTGCTCTGGCGGGACCACCTGACCAACCCGATCCCGGCCGGCCTGGCCTTCGGCATCGCCTGCTCGATGAAGGCGACCGCCTGGCCCGCCCTGGTGATCGCGTTCGCGCTGGTCTTCGTGCGCGACGGCAAGCGCATGGCGTGGCAGTTCGCCGCGGTCGCGGTCAGCGTGGTCGTCGTCATCGTCGGCCCGTTCGCCGTGCTCAAGCCCGGCTCGCTGGTGAAGAACACCATCTTGTTCCCGCTCGGCCTGGCCAGCGTCAAGTCGCAGGCGGACAGCCCGTTGCTCGGCCACGTCCTGGCGCAGACCGGCGTGCTCGGCCATACCATCGTGGTCGTCCTGCTCGTCGGCTCGGGCCTGGCCATCGCGGTGTCCCTGGTCGTCCGCCCGCCGCGCGACGTCCCCGCCGCGACCATCCGCCTGGTCCTCGGCCTGTCGGCCATGTTCGTGCTGGCCCCCTCGACCCGCTTCGGCTACTTCATCTACCCGGCCGCGATGGTCCTGTGGCTCCTGGCCTCCCAATCCGGCCGCGCCCTAGCCGAACACCCCGCCCCCGAAGTCCTGGTCACCGCCA
>CAVSCQ010000021.1:0-221595 GCA_963726465.1 uncultured Solirubrobacterales bacterium | reverse complement strand
ATAGGTTGGTGGTGCCGTGCCGGATGTAGTCGTGGGTGCGTTTCTCGGTGGCGCCGAAGTCGATCGGCAACAGCGGCTGGGTCCTGTCCAGGGCTTGAACCTGGGTTTTCTCGTCGACCGATAGCACTACCGCGGCGCCGGGAGGGTCCAGGTACAGCCCGACAATGTCGGCGACCTTCTCGGCGAAGCGGGGATCGCGGCTGGTTTGAACGTGCCCTGCCGGCTGCGTTCCAGCCCCGTTTCGCGCCACAGCGTGGCCACGTAATGATGCGACACGGTCACCTTTCGGTGCGCGCGATGAACTTCACCATCTCCCGAGAAGACCAGTGCGACAGCCCATCCGGCGGCGCACTGCGGGTAGCCGCCAGAATCCTCGCGCGAATACGCCCAGGCACCTGCTCCCGGCCGGCGGCTCGCTCGCGCTCCAACAGGCCCGCCACTCCCTCGTCGACATACCGCGACAACCACAGATCCACGGTCGGACGCGACACCCCGGCCATCGCGGCGATCTCCTTCTTCGGACGATTCTGCGCATACCACAACACAATTCGTGCCCGCGTACCACCTGGCCGGCACATCCACACAGTAGATCAGCTCACGTAGCTCATCGACGAGCGCCGCAGCAGCTCCACTACACCAGACTACCCTACGTAAATCAAACAGAATCACGATCACCGCCTAGAACTTTGAGAGCTGTCTTCAGTTTTAGGCTGCCTTCGGCAGCAGGCGTGCCTGGTCGATGGTTTCGTTGATGTGAATATCGATGGTGTGCAACGCTTTTCGTACAGGTGGTGGAGCTGGCGGTTGGTCTGCGGCGAGCAGGGGACCCAACAGCCGGTCGTGGACCTTGGTGTAGAAGATCGCGAACCGCAGCCCGTCGTCGGTGAGCCGGTAGCGATTCTTGGCCGGGATGCGGGTGATGAGCCCGTTGACGCGGAGCCGGGCCAGGTCGTAGCTGGCCTGGTTCATCGTGTAGTTCGCACCGCCGAGCAGTCCGGTCATCAAGGCGCGCAGGCTCTTGTTGGTGATGCCGGTGACGGCGAGCACGCTGGTACACAGGGCGCCGGCCAGGGCCTGGACCCGAGGGTCGCCGAACCGTAAGGCCGGGGCCCTGCGGCCATCCTCGTCGAGGGTGGGCCGGGCGATCCGCTCAAAGGCTGGACTCGCCAGGACGCAGCCCTGACCGACACGTTCAGTATCGAGCAGGGCGGTGTTGACCGCGCGGGCGCGGGCCTGCAACTCGTCGAGATGGACCAGGCGCCGCAGACAGCCCAGGTCGCCCGGGTCGTTGATCACGGTCTCGACCCGCAGCGCGCGCCCGTCCTTCAAGTACTGCTTGATGCGGGAGTGCCGGTAGAAGGCGTTGACGTTGACCTCGGTGCCGTAGGTGACGACCTTGGTCTTGAACACGACCGGCCGCCGGGCGACCCCGGCGCTGCCCGCGTCGGAAGATCAGCTCGATCAGCTCCGGGCGGCCGATGTCGAGGTTGTCGGTGACCAGCGCCTCGAAGAACCCGCGAGCCCGCCGGGGTGCATCGAACACCAGCGTGCGCGAGGTCTCCACCTGGCGCATCGACAGCTCCCACCAGTACCCGGCGGCGCGGTCGTGCTCGGTGAGCGGCAGCGGCAGGATCGACCACCAGCGTTCGGCGAACACCCGGATCGCGCCCGGGCCGAGCCGGTCGCAGATCGCCTGCAACCCAACAGGATCGGTGCACGTGGCGAAACCGTTGGACAGCTCGGTGAACCCGATGCCGGCCTTGGTGGCTTGCCGCTTGGCCCACTCGTGCCCATTGACCCAGATCTTCATCGGATACGGAAAGTAGGCACAGATCTTCACAAACGCCGGCCCGAAATCCTCGTCCCAAAGGTAAAAGTAGTAACAGGTGACCCGCCGCTGTGCCTTGGTGAACGAGAACCACACTCCCGTGGTCTGCCCGGTGCGCTTGGTCGCCAGAAACACTGGGGCGAACTCTTGGGCGACCCCGATCGCGGCCACCCCGCCCGACCGGTCGCCGCCTGCCGGGCCAGATACGGCCGCATCCGATCGATCTTGCGGTCGTCCTTACCGAACCGCACCACCGGGATGTGGTTGTCGTCGGCGAAGCGGTCCACCGCCGCTGCGGAACCCGGTGCCGATCTTCTCCATGATCGCCGGGGACGGGATCGGATAACCCAAATGCGCCGTCATAAACGACACCACCTGCCCGCCCACCTGCAGATTCGGCACATAGCCGTTCAGATAGATCCGATCCATGCACTCCAGATCCAGGCCCACATGCCCATCGAGCACATCATTCACCGTCACCGTCGCGTACCCACCTTCACAGCCTGACTGCAACCGAGCCCCTGACCAGTCCCGATCGCGCGGCGCCGCGATGATCCGAGGGCAGCTCGGACCGCTTCTCAACCACCAGCCAACCGCAACGATCCCGCCCAACCCGGCCCCCCACCTCGCGGTCCGAGGGCCTATCTCGTTAACGGTGTTTCCGGCGGTGTTCATCAGTAGGTTTCGGCTGCCGGGAATCGGTCGCCGAAGGTGATTGCGAACGCGTTGAGCGCTGGCTTCCACCGCATCATCCATCGTGCCCTGCCGACCCCCGTCGGGTCCAGAGAACGAGTTACCAGGTACAGGCACTTCATCGCCGCTTGCTCGGAGGGAAAGTGCCCGCGGGCCTTGATGGCCCGCCGATAGCGAGCGTTGAGGGACTCGATCGCGTTCGTCGAGCAGATGACCCGGCGGATCTCGACGTCGTAGTCCAGGAACGGGATGAACTCGTTCCAGGCGTTGTCCCACAGTCTGATCACCGCCGGGTAGCGCCGCCCCCATTTCTCGGCCAGCTCGTCGAACGCTGAGCGGGCCGCCGCAGCGTTGATTGCGGTGTAGATCGGTTTGATATCTCGTTTGATCTCGTCCCAATACCTGCGGGATGTGAGCCGAAATGTGTTGCGTATCAAGTGAATAATGCATGTCTGCACGATCGCTTGCGGCCAGACGTTGCTGACCACCTCGGGCAGCCCCTTCAATCCATCACAGACGACGAAGAACACGTCTTTGACGCCGCGGTTGCGCAGGTCGGTGAGCACGCTCATCCAGAACTTCGCGCCCTCCCCGCCGGTGCCGGCCCACAACCCGAGGATGTCGCGTTCCCCAGCCAAACTGACCCCGATCGCGGCGTAGAACGGGCGGTTGGCGACCTGGCCATCGCGGACCTTCACCACGATCGCGTCGATGAAGATCGCGGCATAGGTCTCATCGAGTGGCCGCACGGCCCAGTCGTTCATCTCCTCGATCACCTTGTCGGTGATCCGGCTGATCGTCTCCTTGGACACTGACGCGCCGTAGATTTCGGCGAAGTGCGCCGAAATCTCGCCGGTGGTCAGGCCTTTGGCATACAGCGACAACACGACTTCATCAACGCCGCAGAGCCGGCGTTGGCGTTTCTTGACGATCTGGGGTTCAAACGTCGCCGCCCGGTCGCGAGGCACGTCGAGCTCCACCGCGCCGGTGGTATCGGTCAACACCGTCTTGGCCCGGGTGCCGTTACGAATATTGCCTGTTCCCGCACCCGTCGGGTCGTGCTTCTCGTAGCCCAGGTGCTCGGTCATCTCCTCGTTGAGCGCGGTCTCGAGCACCACCTTGGTGAGCTGTTTGAGCAGCCCATCAGGGCCTGTCAGCGACAGGCCCTGTTCCTGGGCCAGCCGGACCAACTCCGCAGCTGCCTGCGCCTCGGCCGACGCATCGGCCTGCTTCTTCTTCGCCACATCATCCAGTGTCGTCATCACGGCACCTTCCTCGCCGAGCATCGCTCAGCGTGTCAGGCCGGAAACACCGTTAGATCCACAGTCCCGAGGCAAAGCCTCACTGGTGGTGTGACTGCTAAGTAGTCTGGTTATTTGTATTATTGGTTCATGGTTGCGTGCCGGGCAGACCAGTGAGGAATCTGAGATTCTGCGCAAGCTGCGGCGGGAGAACGCCGAACTCAAGCGGGCCAACGTTATCTTGGGCTTGGTTGACTGTTTGGTGCGTGAGCTGGGGTTTTGTGTCGTGGACGGTGTCCGTGACGTGGGTGCCGGCGATGCGGTTGACGCGGAGCTGTCCGTGCAGGAGTGCGATCTGGTTCCGCAGTTGATGGTTTTCGTCGTCGAGTTCACGGATGCGTCCGTGTGCGAGTGTGAGGCGTTGGCGCAGGGAGGCGTCGGAGCCGCGCTCGACTCGGGCGGGTGCCGGCTGAGGCGTCTCCGATATTGCGGTCAGTCGGCGGAGTTCGTCGCGCAGTTCGGGCTGGGCGTAGAGCCATGAGCGGGAGACGCCGGCGTGGGCGGCGATCTGCATGACGGTGCGCCGCTGGCCGGTTTCGCCGAGTTCCTGCAGGGCTTTGCGGGCGCGTTCGAGGGTGTCGGCGCGGCGGCGTTGGGCGGCGGCGAGGAGGTAGTGGCTGTTGTCATGGCGCATCGGATGATCCCTTTCCGCAGCATGTTTCGCTGCCCGCTGCAGCGCACCGGCAGTCGCGTTGGTCGGTTTCGAGGGTGGCGATGATGGTGAGCAGGTTGGTTTCGACCGTGTGGTTCATCTCGGCCAGGCGGGTGTGGCCGTCGGTTTGAGCACGCGAGATCAACGCGCGGGTGTCATCGAGCTGCTTGCGGTGTTGGGGCAAGAATTCGGCGGTCGTGATGAACAGCGGACAAGTCAAACATGCTTCTCTGAACTTATGCAGGGGCACTTAGTGATCCGTTCATCGTGGCCGCGCATTTGTTGGTAGGGACGGGGTTCCGAGGTCGACCGCGACGCGATCGCTTGTGTCGATCTGGGTAAGTTTGTCGTTGACCCCGGCGAGGCTGACTTGGAGTCCCTCGACTTCGCCGAGCCAGCCGTGAAGTTTGGCCTCCTCGATGCGGTCCTCGAGGTTGCTCCGGATCTCTTCCAGGCGTGATCGTTGCGCTGGGTCCGGCCGCAGAAGCGAACATCGGACACAAGCGTGCTCGTGAAAACACGGCGTTCCGAATGCGCGCCCGCACGTCCCGACCGACACCTTGCGCTTCTCGAAGTGGGCAAGGAAGTCGTCCCACTCGTCCTCGGTCGGAGTCCGGTACTCTTCGCTGGGTCGGGTCGCACGTCGGCGGGCGATGAACGCTCGATGGGCTTCGATCGCTTCCATGGGGTAGACGGCTTTGTATCCCATGGTTGTATCAATTGTCTTGTGCCCGCAGATGATTTGGGCGATGTGCGGTGGTAGGCCGCTCATGATTGCGTCGGTGACGAAGATTCTTCTGAAGTCGTGGGGCGAGAAGATCAGTGGTTCGCCGGTGGCGTCGGTCAGCCCGCTGGCGGCGAGTGCGTCGATGAGCAGTTTGCGGATCGCACTGGGTGTGAAGGGCCGGTGCTCGTTGCCGATGGCGCGTTGGAACAGCAGCGGCATCGGCGGGTTCCAGACCCGCTCGCGGATGTCGTAGGACGGCACCAGGGGTATCGCACCGTTCGGTGCGCGGAGGCGGGTGATGATGGCGCTGAGCACGTCGGCGAGTTCGGGGCTGACGAGCAGCAGGCGTTCGGTGTCGGTCTTGGAAGGGGCGATCTGCAGCAGCGGGACGACTTCGCCGCTGGAGGGCAGGCGGTATTCGGTGATGCTGTGGTGGCTGAGTTCGAGCAGTTCCTCGCAGCGGATGCCGGTCAGCCGCAACACTTCAATCGTCGCGAACGCCCAGAACGCCTCGTCGTCCTCGTAGGACAGGTTGCGCCGTTTGCCCGTGGCCGTGTCTTCGGCCCAGACGTGGCGGCCGATAGCTTTGGGGACGAGCGCTTTTCGTAACTTGGCGTCGGTGCCGGGGATCAACGTGCCAGGCAGAGCCTGGTCAGCGGCCTGCAAGAACTGTTGTGCGGTGCGGCGGCGCTGGTTGGCGGTGCGCACCAGTACCGGCAGCACCGGCAGGCGTTCGCGGGTGCGCTGGTCCATCCGAGCCTTGCGGTGTTTGCGTTCCTTGGCTCGGCGGATCTCGGCGTCGCCGATCGGGCAGGGAGCCGCCCACTGGGCCCATCGGGCGGGATCGTCGACGGCCCACTGAGCGATGTCGAGGTAAAACGCTCGCACCCGCAGTAGTTCGTCCTTGGCGTTGAGTCGCGGGGTTGCAGACCTCGACCTGCGCACCGGCGGCGTTGGTGATCGTTCGCTTCTTGGTGGCCAGATCTCCCTTCCAGGTCCGGATGATGTCCTGGGGCAACTGCAGGGTATCGATGCCCGGTGCGATCGTTTCGATGCGTGCCCAGAACAGCCCGGCCAGGGTGCGGGAGATCGCGTCGATGCTGGCGAAGTCCAGTGACGGCTGGCGTTCCCGCAGGTAGTCGACAAGCAGGTCGCGAATAGGTCGGCAACGCAACGGGTATCGATCCACCAACTCTTCGATCGTGAGCCGCCCGGTGGCTTGCCCGAACGCGCGGATCGTGTGTGGCGCATCGTCGGGAAAGACGCCGATCGCATGCAGTCGCAGGTAGAAGTCGACCTTCTTCTGTCCGCCGCGGGCGTGTACTTGACGCAGGGTGTCGACCAGTTCGACACAGTCACCGACGGTGATGTCGGCGACGTATCCGCCCTTGCACGCCAGGATCGTCGCGATCCGGGTCGCCGCCACCCGGGCGTCGACACCGGAACTGGCCGGCTGGGTTTCGGCGAGTCGCTGCAGCTGGCCGAACCCCTGCGGGTCCCTGGTGAGCGCCATCGCGCCGGCCAGATGGGCGTGTGTGCGGGTGAGCAACCACGGCAGGCCCGGACGGATGACGTCGCCACAGAGCGACATAAGCAGGCCCGAGGCCAGAACGTCGGCGTCGTAGGACGCGCTCTGTCCGCACTCCTGCAGCCATGCCAATGGGAGCCTGGTCCAGGTCTTCCCGGGATGCTGCTCGACGCCGCTGAGTTCCCAACGTTGTTGCCAGGTGTCGCCCGGAAACGTCGCCAGCCAGTCCAGCAGCTTGGTCACACCGCGTCGCCGACCCGCCTGGGTCGCCTTGACATCCGAGGTAAACAATCCGGAGGTCAGCCTGTCGACGGTGTCCTCGACGGCTCCGGCGGTGGCTGCCCAACACTGCTCGGGCTGGCGGGCGGGAAACCGTTCGCGCAGTTGCTTGTTGCGCCCGCTGATCTGAGTCTTCGTTGCATTCGCCACGGCAAGTGGTGTGCGCGCAACATGTTTGGCGATCGTGCTCACATCGACCTCCCGAACAGTACGCTCAGCGATTGCGGGTCATAACCCGGTGCCGGTGGTGGCGGCACCGGGTCTTCGCGGCGCTCCGCCTGCCGCGCGTGGTGAGCCAGCGCACTCGCCACGACCTCCTCTTTGGTGGGCGTCAAATACAACTCGGTGGTGGTCAAGTGGGCGTGGCCCATCACCCACTGCACGTCGGTCAACGTCATCTGCGGATCCCGCGCCATGCGTGTCGCGGCGCTGTGCCGCAGGTCGTGCAACGTCCAATCCGAGCCCAGACAGGCGTTGGCCCGCTCGAACATCCTGTGCGCGGCGTGATAGGTCAGCGGGCGGTGTGGTCGGCGCAGTGTCCACCACAGCGGCCGGGTCCGGCCCCGCGGCACCTTGGCCTGCATGTCCTGCTGATACAGGCGAAGCCATACAAACGCGTCCGCCGCCGCGGGCAGTTGCTGTATCGCGTGGGAACCCTTACGCACTACCGTGATCAGTTGTTGGCCGGGGTCGATATCGCACTGGCGAACCCCCAGCAGCTCGGACGCGCGGGCTCCGGTTGAGATCCAGAACGCAACCATGGCCCGGTCCCGATTCGACGGCAGCGCGGTGAACAGCGTGTTGAACCGATCGTCGGGTATCGCCCGCGGAATCCGCTGCGGCACTTTGGGCCGATAGCGCCCTACACGGTCGTGCTTCCAGGCCTCCATCGGGTTGTGGTGGGCATTCGCCCGCTCCGACCGACGTGCGATATCCAGCGGAAACGGATTCAGGATCGGTCCGGCACCGACGTCACGGTGGAAGTCGTAGAAGCCCCGTAGCACCGTCTCGCTGTGAGCGATCGTCGCCGGCGCATACCCCGGGCCAAGGGCGGGCTTGCCGGTTACCGGGTTCGGCGGCCCAATCGACTCCACGGTTGCAACCACGTGGTCCGACGATGGCCGTCGTCGGTGTTTGACCGTCAGCTGAATCCAACAGCTGAAGTCGCGCGCTTCGATCCGCGTCGCGCGGTGCCAATCGATATCGACCGCGCCGAGGAATCGCCACCACCGCAGCAAGTCCATGCCGTAGGAACGCAACGTCGCCGGCGATCGCCCGGCCGCGAGCAGCTCCCGCAGAAACACGGCCACCGGTTCAACGACCGTGCCGTCGGCGTCGATCAAACGGTAAGGCTCACCCAGATCACCGGTCGAGGCGAGCCGCCCGCGGCGGGGCACTGAAAGAACGGCTACATCCCTGGTTTGTGCCGGCTCTTGGCTCATGGCCGGAAAGCTATCGGGGCAGGCGTATTACGCCGCGCCACGCCACGCGGCTGAGCCAGTTAGTTCAGTCAACGGTGCGTTGGCGTGCGGGCAGCTGCGCTGCAGCGGCAGACCGCAGTAGCCGTTCGGCAGGGTCTGGGTGGACATGGCGTAGCGGGTCTTGGCCCATTGTGCTTGTGCGAGTGGGCCTTCGGGGTCTATGCAGACCCGCTCACCTTTGATGTTGACCTTGGTGGCCTCCTGCCAGTGACGGCGCACAGTCTGATCGGTGATCTTGGCGTAGTGGCTGGTCATACGGTGTGATTCATGGTCGAGAAGCACTCGCACCACCTCTTGGGGGACGTCGCGGTTGATGAGCCGGCAGGCGAAGGTATGGCGCCATCGGTGGGGTGTGAGATGTGCTGGGCGGCCGTGTTCGTCGCGGATGTCGCAGCGCGCCAGCCAGTCCCGTAGCTGGCGCGCGGTAGGAGGGCGTGGTCAGCGGCCGGTGGCCGTCCGGGTTGATCTTCGGAGCGGCGAACAGCCATGGGCTGCCGTCGGCCAGCGGCTCAGGATCCGCTGTTGCTGCTCGGCGATGGCCGGCTCGAGCTCCTCGTCGATCGGGACGAGAGCTTCGCGTTTCATCTTGCCGTTGGTGTAACGCAGGTAGGGGCGCCGTCGCCGCCACGAATGACGCAGTCGAACGCCAGCGACAAGGCGCTGGAGACTCGCAGACCGCACCGGATCAGGATGAGGGTGACCACCCGGCCGGAAGGATCGGACCAACGGTCCAGATTGGTCGGCGATTCGACCTGGGTCATGACGAACTCCGCCAGTCGGCGGTCCACTGGTCTGCCCCGCGTTTTCCGGACTGCACTATTCGCGCCGATTTATGCCGCGAACTGTGAATTCAGGTACTCGGTGCGGACTTCGTGGGGCGTCCGGTAGCCGAGTGCGGAATGAACTCGTCGATGATTGTAGAACAGTTCGATGTAACGTGCAATATCGGCGGCGGCCTTCTTTCGGGTCGGATACGCCATGTGGTGAACTCGTTCATTCTTCAGGCTGGCAAAAAATGATTCGGCGAGCGCGTTGTCCCAACATTGACCGGTCCGCCCGACCGAATGCCGCAGACCAAGGTCCAGCAATTTCTGCCGGTACTCAGCCGACGTATATTGACAGCCGCGATCGGAATGCATAATGCAATTCGGATCGAGCCGGCCGTTGCGCATGGCCATGTCCACCGCGTCGGCGACCAGTTCGGTGCGCAGGTGCTCAGCCATCGCGTAGCCGATCACCTCCCGCGTGGCACAGTCAATCAGCGACGCCAAATACAGCCAGCCCTGCCAGGTCCGGATATAGGTGATGTCGCCGACAACCTTGGCGCCCGGCCGCGCGGCGGTGAAGTCCCGCTGCACCAGATCGACCGTGTCCGGCGCATCCGGGTCAGGCTGGGTGGTGATACGAAATGGCCGGGGTTGCACGGGAATCAGATCCATTTCACCCATCAGCTTGCGGACCAACTCGGGCCCCACCCGCTCGCCGGCACGGACGAGTTCGGCGTGAATGCGCCGGTAGCCGTAGGTGGCGCCGAACGCGTCGAACAATGCCTTGACCCTGTCGGCGAGCAGCTCACGGCGCCGCTGGGCGGCACTGACCGGCCGGCGCAGCCACTCGTAGAACCCCGACTTGGACACCTCAAGCAGCAGGCACATCCGCGCGATGGTCGGCAGCGCCCGGTCGTCGTCGGCGGCGCACTCCGCGGCGATGAACCCGAATTTGTCGGTCACCGTTGCTCCTTCGCGAAGTGCGCTGCAACTTTTTTTAAGAACGCGTTCTCGATTTCAAGTTCTCTGGTGCGGCGCTCCAATTCTCGCAACCGTGCACGTTCGGACAATTCCAGTGGTGCCTCGTCGGCGCCGTGGGCCGCGCGATATTTCTTCACCCAACCGCCCACGGTCGTCTCGTTCAGCCCGTATTCGCGGGCCACCTCCGCGATCGACCGGTCCGACTCGACAATCAGCTTCGCTATTTCATCGCGAAACTCAGGCTTGTATTTCGTGTATTTCCCAGACAATTCCCATCAACCTTTCCGGATCGAACCCTATTTGGTCCGCAGTCCGGAAAGTGGGAGGCACGCCACACCGGGGTGCGGGCCGGTGGTGTGTCGCCGGCATAGAAAGCTGCGCCGGCGGGCAGGCTGTTGTCCCAGCCGTGCTGGCGCACGGTCTGGAAGAACACGTTGAGCGCGCCGATCCGGGTCTTCTTGACCGCATGTCCGCCGGGCTGGGACATCACGTGGGCGAGGTAGCGTTCCAGTAGTGGCCGGTCGATGTCGGCGAGCGAGTCGACGCCGACGAGGGCCAAAAAGTCGCTGAACCGGATCAGGGCGTCGACTCCGGCGCGGGCAGCGCCGGTGCTCAGCCCCGACGTCAGCCGCAGCCGGGTCCATCGTTTCCCCAGATCGCGCAGTCGGGGATGGGTGATGCGGTCGAACCGCAATCGGTTCCGAGGACAGGGGTGCCCGGCAGGCCCGGCGATGCCGGGCAACCTGTCCAACCGCCAGACGTCGCGGGGATATTCGTTCTCCCAGCCGGTTCCGTCTCGTAGGGCCTCGATCGCATAGCGGGCGTCGAGCAGGAAGATCAACGACTGATTGGGCGGGCCGCAGCCGCCACCCGCCACTGTTCTTCGCTGAGCTCCAGCAGTGAGGCGATGCCCAGTGTCGCGACGAGCCGGACGGCGGGGGTGACCATGCGCGGAGGCGCGACGCGGGTGCGTGCGTCGTAGCGGCATTGCAGCGCGTACTGGATTTCCAGTCTCGGTTGCGGGGCCAGGACCCGCAGATCGACGTGGCGGTGCCGACCAGTTCGCAGTCAGCGATGAACCGTTCGGGGTCGGGTCGGCCGTGCCGAACCCAGCGGTCGTATGACCCGCACAGAGCAATCTCCTGGAACTGTCGGGCCACAGATCGCAAAACGGCAGCCTGCACTGGGCCGGCACAACCTCGCTGGGGGTCGGGTCGGGAGTTTCCCAGGCCGCCAGGTCGGGCTGACCTGCTCGCTTCCAATACCTGTTGTGCTTGCGGCACAACCCGTTTCGGTCCCAGCGCCCGTGTCGGCATCCTGTCACGGCGCAGGCTGGCAGGGGTTTGCGGCCCCGGGGCGGTGGTCCAGGGTCGGCGAGGAACTGCTCCATCGTCGAGTAGTTGCCCTTGCGAAACCGCTGAGAATGGGCGCAGCACAGGCGGTTCCGCAGCGTCTCCGCGTTCCGCTCACAGCCGGCGACGATGCACTGATCAGAGATGAAGACGGGGTCGTTGGGCCGCAGGAACATAGACCTCGGCACGAAACTCCGGCCGCACGACGGCCATCAGCTTCGCCAGCGCCGAGCCCGGGATGGGCTTGTCAGCGGTTGTCACCAGCGGACCTCCCTTCCGGTGAACCAGCCCGCAGCTTCCAGGGTCTGGCGGGCGTCCTCGACGGTGAGGTGAAATGGTGACATCGGGTATTCCAACTGTCCGAATGCCTCCGATGTCCCTGTTTCTTGGGGTGTGGGTTGTCGTGCCGATTATCGATCGCCGTTGACTGCGGCGTAGAGCAGGAGTTGTGCGATGCTCCTGGACCAGCAGGTGGCTTCGCATCCTGCCTTCGTATTCGAGTCCGGCCTTCTGCAGCACACGAGCTGAGGCGTGGTTGTCTGGGTGGCATGTCGCGCTGATGCGCCGAAGCTGCAGGTGGTCGAATCCGAACCGCAACAGCAGCTCGGCCGCCTCGGTGGCGTATCCCTGTGACCAGACGTCGCGGTGGAACACAAAGCCGATCTCGCCTCGCCGGTGTTGGACGCTGGTGACTCCGATGGCCACCGATCCGATCAGCCTGCCGCAGCTCGCGTGGACTGCGGCCAGGGTGAACTCTGCTCGCTGTGGGTTGGTCGCCTGTGCGGTGGCCTCGGCCAGGAATGCTCGGGTGTCTTCGATGCTGTTGGGTCCCCAGTCGGTGAATTGGGTGACCAGTGGATCGGCGGCGAAGGCGTGCACCGCATCCTCGTCTGTGACGGCGAACTCGCGTAGGACTAGCCTTTGGCTGGCCATCGGAATGCCGGTCTTCGCTCGCCGCATGTTCATGGGGGTTCCTTCCTCCTGGCCTGATTGGGGGTGCCGGAACATGCGGTCCGCGCAATCTTCACCTGCGGGCGGCCGCCGGTCTTGTTGTGCGTGCTGGTGCGCCGCGCAGTAGGCACTATGTAGGCGCTTCGGTGTTGCGGGCCAGCGATTTGCTCCTGGCCGATCTCGGCGGCGTAGTTTGCCCAGTCGCCGGCGGAGAGACGTTGCCAGGAGACGGCGACGTCGGTGTGGATGCCGAGGGTGCGGGCCAGGATCGCTGCCGGGATCTCGGTGGCGAGTTGGAACAGTGCGGTGCTGCGAGCGGCAGCCGGGGCGGATGTCGAGTCGGTTCAACCGTTGAGTGAGCTGGCCGGTGCTGATGGGCCGGCCGGGCTGGCCGCCTGGAAAGAGCCAGATCGAGGGGTCAACGCGCCAATGGTCGCGTGGCCCTTGCGATTTGATGCAACCAATCGGGCCAGGTCGGCGACGGGTTCGGGCAGGTGTATGGGTGAGCTGCCCAGATGCAACCGGACCGGATCAACGTCGGTTTCGACGTCGACGATGGTCATCCGGCAGATCGCAGCCGGTGTCTGGGCGTAGAGCAGAACGAGCAGGCCGGCCAAGCCGGTCGTCGGGCTTGAGGGTGTCGTCGTGCAGCAGGCGGCGCGCGATGTTCCAGCGGTGCTGGTCATCAAGGGGTCGGGTGGGGCCCATCCAGCGGCGGGCGCCGACGCGGACAGCTGGTCAGCTTGTTCTTGTGCGCCCATCGGATGAAGTGCCCCGCCGGCTCGCGATTTGTCGCGGTGTCGTCGGTGAGCCATTGATCCAGGTCGCTTTGCTGACAGCTGCCGAGCGTGAGCTGGTGTTCGGTGAGCCAGTCCAGGAAAGCGACGGCCGCGTAGGTGCGTTGGCGCACCGAGTTGAACTGCTGGATGGTGGTGGGGTGGCCGTTGTTGCGTTGCCGCAGTCGACGGATCAGATGCCAGACGGTGTAGCGGTGCAGCACCTTGCGCTGCTCGGGGTTGATTTGCGCGGCCAGGATCTCGTCGATGAACCGCTCGATGCGGACCATGTGTTCATCGCGGCGTGGTAGGGCGCCGACGCCGATGAGGACCTGGCGCAGGTGAGCCAGCGGCGGGCTGTCGGGCAGTTCGTCGAGCGCTTCGTGTGTCACTGCTCGGCGACCGGCGGCGAGATCGGCCAGCACCGGCGCGACGGACTTCTTCTTCAGCCACCGCATGGCGGTGATGGGGTGTTCCGCGGTGGCGATGTTGTACCGCAACGCCTGCAGTCCCGGATGAAGCGATTCCGACGGCGGGCCTAGGATCTCGTTGAGACGCTGATTGATCAGGCATCGAACGCATTGACCGGGATGCGGATAGGACGGGTCGCTGCAGGTCGGGCAATCGTGCCAGACCGCGCGGGTGGTGCAGTCCTCGCAGTGCGGCTGGGTGAGAGTGCCCGAGACGATGGCGGCGGTCCGTCCGCACGAAGAGCATCTGGCCGTGCGGCGCTGGCAGGCAGGACACCACGGCTGGCCGGTGATTCGCGAGGTGCCGCAGAGCTTTTCCTCACCGCAGATCGAGCAGGTTGCGGTCGGCAAGGGTGGGCAGCACCCACAGATCGGCCCGTCCGGTGTCCGCAGGCTGACCGGACGAAGGCGACCGCAGCTGAGGCAGACCTCGAGATTGTCGGGGTCGGTGACCAAACAATTCGGACACAACGGTCGGCCGTGCTCGTCACGCGTCGCGGGTTCGCGGCGGGCGCCGCAGCGTGCGCATTCCTCGATGCGGGTATGGGCGATGCAGGTGCGGCAGACGCGTTGCCCGTCGAGAGGTTTGTCGATCCGCACGACACGATGACAGCGAGGGCATGCCGGCCGGACGATCCCGGCAACCCCCGCTGCGTGCAGAGCATCGACGAGCGCGACGATCGCGCGGACAGGGGCCAGATGCCCGGCACCGGTGAGCAATTCCGGGTTGATCCTCCAACGTCCAAGCGATCCTGCGTTGATGCGTAGGCCGGGACGCAAGTGCGCCGACCGCGCTGGCGATGAGGTCGCGGTGCACGGTCGGATCCAGCCGGGTGATCACGTCGTGGATGACCGAGATCGGATCGCGGTCGTCGCGGTCGGGGCATTGCGCGCAGCGTGGCGCCCCGGCGCGATCACGCGTCGAGACATGCCGAAGCCGGCCGCAGAACGCACAAGGAGCCGGACGCAGGCTGCAGGCCCCGCAGAACCAGTCCTGACCACGGCGCTGCAGGGTCCGCATCGGCGTGCCGCACTCGGCGCAGGCCGGCGGCGAAACCTCTGCGCCGGCCTTGCGCAGTGCGATCAGCAGGTCGCCGACCGCCCGTGGCGCGGGAGAGCGTCCATCGGTCAACACGGCCGGGCGCTCGGCAAGAAACGCTGCCAGACGCCGCGATTTGGATCGCCGGCCCGCGACGCTGGTGACGACCGACCTGGCCTGCTCGAGGGCAAGCCGATCATCGACCGCCACCACCAGGTCCGTGATGAACCCGACCGGATCCGAAACCGAGCGCTCACCGGTGGTCACGGCCGTTCGGCACCGCGGATGCGCGCCCGCTTGGGCCGCAGCTCCCCGAGGCCGGCTTCGGCGCCGACCGCCTTCTTCCCGCGGGTGATCGCCCGGGCCGAGACGGCGGGCTCGATCAAGTCCTCCATCGTGCAGTCCAGGATGTCCAGCAGCGCCATCAGGATCTTCAGACTCAGCCGTTCGGGTCGCTCGACGACAAGCCGGTAGACCTGACTGGAGGACAAGGTGATGCCGCGCTTGCCCAGCGGCTCGATCAGATCGGTGGTCGCGAACATGCCGCGGTCGGCCATGACCTTGCGCAGATGCCAGTGGTAGTCGAGCTTGGCGGCCATCATCAGTCCTTGTCTGTCGGAGGGGTCGCAGCAAGCGCGGGCCCGAGCGCCTTGTGCAGCATGGTGTTCATGAAGTCGGAGCTGACGTGGGTGTAGATGGCCGTGGAACTGTCGCATTCGTGCCCGACCTGCGATTGGATGAACCGTCGGTCAACACCGTCCTCGGTGAGGTGAGTGACAAATGAGTGACGGATTGAGTGGGGCACAAGGACTTTCGGCAACTTCTGCGCATCCCGATAGGCGACGAACCGAGCGTTGATCTCCGCAGGCTTGATCCGCCCGCCCCGCTCGGTCACCCACAGCGCCGGGTGATCGGCGCAGCCGAACTTCGGCCGCACGTTCTCGACGTAATCGGCGACCGCTTCCACCGCCCAATCCATCACCGACAACACATTCCGCCGCCGCGGCGGCTGTCCCCGTTTCGCCTTGCCGTAACGGACGTTGAGCGTGCCGAAACTGCCGAACTGCGGCGCCGCCGGATTACGGCCGAAGTCCACCAGGTCAAGCTTGGCTGTCTCGGTCCGACGCAACCCCCACCCGTAGATCACCTTGAAGATCGTGGCATCACGGAAAGCGGCAAGGGCCCCTTTACGTTTCGCCCGCACCGCACGCTCGACCTGATCGTCGGCGTAGTCCAGGAACCGCTGCATCTCCTGACGCGTGAACGGCCTGGCCTCCGGCCGACCCTCGTAGTCGTTCAAATGCGCGATCGTGTTCCACTCGTGACAGATCGCCACCGGGTGGGTGCCGAACGCTTCCTCGCACGCCACCGCCCACCCGTAGCGGCCGTCGATCAGGAACTCGCTGAACAGCCGCAACCCGCACTGGTAGCCGCGGATCGTCGACGGCGCCAGATGTTTCTCGCTGGTCAGCCACAACGACCACTCGTCGATATGCGTCGGGGTCCACTGCCACGGGTAGTCATTGACGAACTCCATGAACCGACGGGCCAGCTTCTCCCGAGCCGTGATCGTCTCCTCACGAAGCCCGCGAGCAGCCTGCTGAGCCCGCCAGCCACGAAACATGGCCTCCACCATCGCATCCTGCGGACGCAACGGGACCACACCGGACACCAGCTCCAGATGCGCTGCTCCCGCCAGATCCGTCCGTCCCACACTGCCTCCAATTCCGAAGTAAGCGCCACCCTTCAGAGCAAGAATCATGCATCCAACGGGCGACCGATTCAAGAAGCCCACGTCAGTGGCGTGTCGAGCCGATCTCGTCAGAGCATTACAGTGGCCCGCTCAGCAGGCGACCTGCGTAGACGCGCCCGTCTGATGCAATTCCCGAGCGTTGCCGTAGAGATCGAGGGTGGTCTGCACGTGAGCATGACCAAGGCGCCGGGAGACCACCCATTCCGGTGTCCCGGCGAGCAACAGGGCGGTGGCATGAGTATGACGGAACCAGTGTGGCGTCCACCCGGGCGGCCCGATACAGCGCCGACGCAGCGTGGCCACTTTCTCCCGGACGGTTGTCTCACGCAGAGCCGCCAGTAGCGGCGGTCGAGCCACGTTCACCAATAACGGAGATGTGTCCGTCAAAGCGATTCCGGATTCTGCTGCCCGGCAGGCGATATCGGTGAGATAGTCGGCAAACAGCCGCTCGAGATCGGCCCCGACATAGACCCGTCGCGGTCGCATCATCTTCACCCGCGCCCCGTTGGGGTTATCGGGCCGGGGCACGATCTCCACATACGCGGTTCCGCCACGGCCGAGCACGAACTCGCCGATCCGCAGGCCCAGTGCCTCCCCGAGACGCATTCCGGTTTCGGCCAGCAGGGCGAAGACAAACCGGTCTCGCAAGTTTCCTTGCCACGATCCGGACTCGGCATCGAAGACCGCACAGCCATCCAGGATCGCCTGAATCTGTTCCGGCAGGAGCAAGGGCGGTCTGTCCCGACGTCGGTCGCGTCGCACCCGCACCAGCGAGGACGCCGCCGGTGACGAACGCGCATCCAGATGGGCCAGCAAGCCTCGGGCGGGTCGGTGTCGCGGTGTTCCGCGCAAGAGTTGTCCCGCTACCGCCACCCCGGACACTGCTTGATGCCAGCGGTAGAACGAAATCAACGCTGCGAGCCGGACTTCCAGTGTTGCGGCGGTCGGCGGCTGGTCCGACTCGGACAGGCGGTGTTCAACCGTGCGGCCGTTGCGCTGCCAAGACAGAAACGCTGTGAATGCGGGGACACCGACCTCGCGCCAACCGTCGGTTTGTCCGCGTTGCTCCAGGAAGCTCCACCACTGCGCCAACGACGTCGCATACCCACGCACCGTGTTCGGTGACCACAGGTGCCGGTGAGCTTCTAGCCACTCCTCGACGGGGCTGACCGTCGCGTAGTCCTCACCGAGCACCGTCCAAGTCCGCCGCCCTCCCGCAGGAGACACCGCCACCGGATACGCCATCGTTGCCGTTCCTTCACGTCGAAGAACACCCGCCGATAAACCGGCAACAACGATGACTTGCCCAGCATCAACCCCTTTGTCGCATACATAGTTTCGAGCGTGTTGCTACCCGTTGATAACGGCCGGAGTGGGAAAGTCGCACGTCGCCCAAGGGCTCGGGCACCTCGCGATCCGACAAGGGGCCGACGTGAAGTTCACCAAGACCAGCCGACTGCTGGCCACCCTGGCTGGTGGACGCGCCGACCACACCTGGGACAAACGTCTGCGTGAGCTCGTCAAACCCGCCGTGCTCATTCTCGATGACTTCGGGATCCGCGAGCTGACCGCACCCCAAGCCGACGATCTCTACGAACTCGTCTGCGAACGCGCATCCCTGGGTGGCTCGATGATCCTCACCAGCAATCGGTCTCCGGTGGACTGGTACCCACTATTCCCCAATCCCGTTGTCGCGGAGTCACTTTTAGATCGACTCATCAACACCAGCCACCAAGTGTTCATGAACGGGGCCAGCTACCGACCCAAGAAACGCCCCAACCGCACCACCGAGAAGGAGGCCATCAGGTAGAACATCAACACAGGGATCCACCACCTGCGGAATTCCGTGAGCCCATCCCCACGGAATTACGTGAGCGCCGACAGAAAGGCACGAGCGACCCCCCGGTGTTAGCCCGGCATGCCATGCCGCTCGTAGTGCGCAGCACTCCCGCCAGCCGACGGTGTTTGGCACCTGCCGTCCTGCGCAGGCCGTATCGACTCGACGGCGGCGCCCCAGCGCAGAGACCGCCGTGCTTGGCGAAGTAGCGTTCGCGTCTTTGGCGGTGCGCCCGATGGCGGCTTTGGGTAGCGGGTCAACACCTTGAACGCGCGACCACTCGGTCCCGAACGACGGGCGCTATCAAGGCGTTTAGCGGCGACGGGCCTGTCCGCTGACCAACAACCAGCAGGAGTGTGGCCGCCGTTACATTATCAAACCTGACACCGCCTTGAAGGTGGCGACCTGCATGACCCAGGGCGCCGAACCGCTCAACGGTGCGGTGGCGCTGTAGGCCCCCGTCGAAGTGACGACGCGATCCTGGGCGATATCAGCATCGGGCACCGTGATGATGCGGCTGGTGAAATTCGCGCCCGCCGTGGAGAAGCCGCCGGTGGTGATACCGGCCCCGAACACCAGCGCATTGGCCGTGGTGGTGCTGACCGTGCGCTGCTGGCCGAGGTGCCGGTGCCGGACGCCGAGGCGCCCACATCAAACGGACTGACCGGATCCAGTCCGCTGTACTCCACAGCGCGGACGTCAACGTAGGGGGTGGCGGTGTTGAAGGTGGCCGTGACGGTGTTGGTCCCGGCCGCGGCGGCCTTGATGTTGCTGGCGTAGTAGATCGCCTGACTGACCCCGCTACCCCGCGCCGTGGGCACCGCCAGCTTGATAGGTGTTGCCGGCCGAATCGGTCACCGAGGTGATATTCGAGGTCGCGTTATTCCAGCCGACGAGTGTCCACGCTGGGACGCTCGAGCCTCCGCAACGCACCCGTGGCGTGAGAGACGACGCCAATCGCGCCTGCGATAGCCCCGGCACAGAGAAGAGCCAACACCAGGCGCCAGTTTGTACGTCCATCCATGGCGAGAAGGCTAGCTGTAGTCCCTCATAACGCTAGCCATCGAGGCAGGCTCACGTTCTCGCACAAAGTGCCGGCCCAAAGCGGGGCCGGCACCTTTCGCGACTAACAGGACGGTACGCCTGGGTCGGTTTCGTTGGCGATCTTGCCGTCGTTGATGAAGTGTGCGTTGAGGTATCCGGTGTTTGGTCGTCCGTTGACGGTGGGTCGTGTGATGTCGTTGGTTTGGTACCAGAGTCTGTCTGAGTAGGGGCCGACTGCTTCGCCGAATTGGTAGCAGAGGAGTTCGACTTGCTCGTTCATGTATGGGCCGAGTCCGGTGATGCGTTCGGTGTCTGCCATGTAGGGGGCGGTGCGAAACCAGATACCGTCGGGCAGCGTTTCGCTCGTGTTCATCACTGTGAAAACCGGTCTCTTCGGGCTGGCTTCGACGCTATGTGACGGGGCTGGTTCTGCTGCTGCTGGAGGAGCCGCTTCAGTTTGAGCGGGCTGCGAGGAAGGTGCAGGGGCTGGAGTTTTGGCTGCTGGTATCGCTCCCATCCGATACGCGCGAGTGGTATTGCTGAGGGAAAACGTACGGTTGTAATGCATGACCCGTTCGTTGTACTCGTGGTTAGAGTCAACAACACTGAAGGTGCCGACCCCGGCCGCAGTGATTGAGATCGGTGCGACGATGATAAACGTGTGTGTTCCCTCACCAACCTGGACGATGTCACCCTCGGACAGCTGGGCGACGCTGGTAATGCGCCGCCCGCCGGCCGCCAGGAACGGTTGATAATAATCACGGCCGCCGAGATTCTGTGTATGGCCGCTGACCATCCAGACAATGCAGTTGACGAACGCGCGACACTGGCCGCCCGAGTCCCCGGGCTTGTGTGCGTCACGACACGCGTTTCCACCCCATTGGCCCACGTACTGCAGTGCCTTCGTGGCGATGTTCGCGTTGTTATATCCCGTTGCGGCGGTTGCTCCAGTCGGGAGAGCGATCAGAAGAACTGAGAAACTCGGCAGGATCACGCACGCTAGAAAACGAGCGATATACCTCCCCCCGGTAGGTGCGAATCGCATAAAACGCGGATCTGGCTGATGGAACATGTGCGAGCCCCCTTGATCATGATTAGCTTGTTGTGTGAATTCTTGATCACGACAACTCGTAGCGGAAGTACAGCAAGGTGTAGTCATGTGACCACCACGCTGGCCATGGCAAGAGGCCGTGGAGGCACAAGGACTG
Organism: uncultured Solirubrobacterales bacterium; assembly: GCA_963726465.1. Lineage (GTDB taxonomy): Bacteria > Actinomycetota > Thermoleophilia > Solirubrobacterales > Solirubrobacteraceae > Palsa-744. The sequence continues at coordinate 200,928 of CAVSCQ010000021.1, read as the reverse complement.
ACAGCCCAGTGCTACCAGCTGCTCTACCCAGCCGGCCTCGATCCGTGAGGACCGCGGCGAGGCACTCGACCAAGTAGCTCACCGCATACCACGCATGGACGCCAATAAGAAGCACTAGCTCCCGCCCGCGGTGCGCTCAGAGCGCAGACTGGGGCCTGGCGACCCCGTGCGTCGCTTCATGCGCCACCGTCGGAGCTCCTCGACCACGGTTGTGCCCGCCTCGAGCACGATCGCTCGGCGGTGACCGCGGCCGTGACGCAGCGCTTGTGCCATCGTGGTCAGGGAGAAGGCGGGCGTGAAGAGCTCCGAGGGACGCAGCTCATGGTTGAGGACCCGGACCATCGCGGTGGTCAACTCAGGGTCTGCAGCGATCCGCCGCTCGGCCTCGTGGCGCAGCGGTGGAGTCGGTCCGGCCGCGCCCATGTCGTATGCGAACCAGTACATCTCCCAGGCGTCTTGGTCGCGCCAGCGCCACCACTGGCGCAAGATCTTGTCCGCCTCGTCCTGGTCGCTGTCGAGGGCGCGGGTGATCGCCTCCGCCAGCTTCTCCGACTGGCGGAGGGCATCGCCGATTCCCTGACCCGGCGTGGGGTCCTTGAAGTGGCCCGCGTCACCCACGAGTACCCAGCCGGGCCCCGCGGAGGGGCGGAAGAAGCCGCTCGTGTTGGCCATCGTATGAATGGGTCCGGCGCGACGTGCGCCATTCACCCCGGCATGCAACTTCGGCCAGGCGCGCAGGCCGGCTTCGTAAACTGCCTCACGATCAGTGCGAACCTCGCCACGGCGCTCGATCGAGGGACAGACGGCGATCAAGGTCAAGCCGCCGTCGGTCGGCATGCCGAGGTAGGTGTGGTCGCCGATCTTGCCGACCCACATCTCGCCGTTGGTTGGATCGGCTTCGTGATAGGCCCACATGAACACCCGGCCGTTCGGCGTCCGGTTGTACTCCTGCGCCCCAACCATCTTTGCCACGGCGGAGCGTGCGCCGTCGGCGCCGACGACCAAAGGCGCCCGCAGCTCTCCCGAGGCTGTTGTGACACCGGCGACGCGGCCGCTCTCCATCACCAGCCCTGTGACGGCCGTGCTGGTGCGAACCTCAGCGCCCGCATCCGCAGCGGCATTCACGAGGATCGCGTCAAGCGTGATCCGGCGAACGCTGAGGCCTGGGGCGCCCGTGATGGCGAGGACATCAATTGCTGGGGTGACTATGTCGTCGAACGTCATCCGCAGGCGGTGGATCGGCGGCGCCAGTGTGAGTAGCGAGTCGAGGACCCCGAGGCGCTCCAGGACCTGGACGCCGGTGGGCTGTATTCCGTGCGTCGAAAGCGTGTCGCTCGGGAAGCGGTCCTTGTCGACCAAGCAGACACGAAGGCCTTTGCGGGCAAGCATGATCGCCAGCGGCGCACCCGCACAGCGGGCGCCGACGATGATCACATCGAGGGACTCGTTCATCGACGCGGAGCGCTCATGCGCGCAGCGTCAGCGCGAACATTGCGGAGTTGGCGGCGACCATGTTCCAGGCGCGATCGACTGCGCCGCCGGGTAGGGTTAGATCAGGACCGTCAAGTGAGTGCTCTGGGTAGGCGGGGGCGTGACCTGCGGCGAGCAGGAGTCGATTCTGCTCGCGAAAGGGAACCTCGAGCCGCTTCAGTACCTGCAGCAGCATCTCACGGCCGGGCTGCGAGCGACCCGTCTCCACGAAGCTCAGATGACGGGCCGAGACGCCGGCCTCGAGCGCGAGCTCGAGCTGGGTCACGCGCCACCGGCGCAGGAGCATCCGACTTCGGGCTGAGATCGAACCGGCTTCATTGCGGACGACCCTAGTGCGTGCAAGTAGGCATGTCGACTACATAAGGGTAATCGGCGACTGGACGGGCGAGTTCTCCGTCGCATCGCTTTTGCCTGGAGATCGTGAGGCATGAAGCCTGAACCGTAGAATCATGCCGCCGGGCTCAGCGCCAGTGGTCGGCCTCCGGCAACTCCAAAGGACCTGGAAAGCGGAGAGTGGAACAGACGCTATGGCTACCTGCGCGGGCAGGACAGCTTCGACGTTGGACTCCGACTGGTGGTGGCTGAGCTTGAGCCCGGCCGAAACGTCGAGCGTCGCTACAGTCGGGCGCATGGCGATCCAACGCATGGACCATGTGGGCATCGTGGTCGACGACCTCGCGGCTGCGACAGCGTTCTTCGTCGAGCTCGGACTCAAGCTGCAGGGCGAAGCGTCGGTCGAGGGGGGTTGGGTGGATCGCGTGGTGGGGCTCGAGGGCGTCCAGGCGGAGATCGCAATGATGGAGACTCCGGATGGCCACGGACGGGTCGAGCTGGCGAAGTTTCACGCCCCGTCGGGTCGGGGTGGCGACCGGCACGCGCCGGCGAACACCCCGGGCATCCGTCATCTCACATTCGCGGTCAACGACATCGATGCCGTCCTAGCCGGCTTGCAAGAGCACGGCGCGGAGCTCGTTGGCGAGGTGGAGCGCTACAAAGACAGCTATCGGCTCTGCTACGTTCGCGGCCCAGAGGGGATCATCGTCGAGCTGGCGGAACAGATCGGCTGAGGTTTCGGCCGGTCGCCCCGCCCCGGACCGCCCCGCCACTCGACTTGGTGCTAGTCGATCTGCCGAGGAGCACGACGGTTGACGGTGCTGGGATACTGAGCGACATGCCCGACCCGCGTGCGCTTGACTCAACCGTTGCCGTCGTCACGGGTGCGTCCAGCGGTATCGGTGAGGCGACTGCGCTCGCGCTTGCCGAACAGGGTGCGACTGTGGCTATCGTCGCTCGCCGCGCGGATCGACTGGAGCACCTGGCTGAGCGGATTGCCTCGGTAGGACCGACGCCGCTCGTGATCGCCGCCGACCTGACCGACGCGGTAGAGCCGCCGCGGGTGATGCGCGAGGTAGTGGCGAAGGCGGGCAGGATCGACGTGCTCGTCAACAATGCCGGCATGATGCTGCTCGGCCCGATCGTGGATGCACCGATCGAGGAATGGGAGCGGATGATCGACATCAACGTTCGCGCCCTCCTTCACTGCGCGCACGCCGCGCTTCCGCATCTGCTCGAGGCCGCCGAGCAGGGCCCGCGCAACGTGGCGGATCTGGTCAACGTGTCCTCGGTGGCGGGACGCAAAGTCAACAGCGGCTCCGGGGTCTACAACCTGACCAAGCACGGTGTCGGCGCGTTCAGCGAGTCGTTGCGTCAGGAGATCACCCGCCGCTACGTGCGCGTCGGGCTGATCGAGCCCGGGGCCGTGGCGACCGAGTTGGTGGGCCACAACCGGCCCGAGGTTCTCCAGGCCCTGGCTTCCCGGCCTGGGATCGGATCGGCGATGCAGGCCGGCGACATCGCCGACGCGGTCCTCTACATGGTGACCCGCCCCCGTCACGTCGCGGTCAACGAGATCCTGATTCGCCCCACAGATCAAGAGCGCTAGACGCGGGCCGCGGCAGGGTTCGCGGCCGGCGTTTGACGAGATCGACGTGTGACACCCGACTAAGCGGGATCGATGCCGGCGATGGCACGCTCGCCCGATGCGTGTCCCTGCACTGAGGCCTCGTGCGCCTGCAGGACGCTCCTCTCGAGGGTGGCCTCGAGGATCAGCACAACCCCACACAGCAATGCCCAGGCCACGGCCACGAGTGCCCAAACGCGCTCTTCGAATCCCTTATAGCCAGCGAATGAATTGTGCAAGAAGAAGGTGACGATCCCGGCGACCAGGAGCACGAGGGCGCCGCCCAACACAAGTCGCGCAAGCCGGCTCGGCCAAGCCGAGCGGGCAAACGCGAAGCCGGTCGCCAGCAGCGACACCTTGATGCCGAGGCTGATCCACTCGTGCGCGTAGTGGTGCCAGGAGAGTGCGCCCGCTGCTTCGCGTGATTTGCAGGCTGCGCTCAGGATCGGTGAGCAGTCCATTTGAAACTGTCCCACGAGAATTGCGCACACGCCGGCGAGCACGAAAGACAGAGGCATCGCCAGCGGCCATGGGCGCGTGCGCAGCGACGGCACGATCGCGACAGCGAGGGCGATCAAGCTCAGTCCCCAGATCGTCATGAAAACAGTGAAAATCCAAGGATTGGCCGCGCCTTCGCGGCCGAGTTCGCTTATGAACTGGCGAACCTGAGAGAAATGGGGTTCGAGCGCTCCGCCCAGGAACCATCCCCCGACGAACACGACCTGCGCGGCAATCGCGGCCCACGCCAGCAGCAAGGTTCGACGGCGCGCCGCCTCGGGCAGAAGTGGCCAGTCCTGCCGGTCTCAGCCAAAGCGCAGCCTTGCGTAGCATGGTCGTCTTGGAGCCTAACCCATGACGATGCCCCGGACGGTGCATGCACCGTCCGACCGACTCGTGCATGCACGAGTCGGTGGGGCCGTGCATGCACGGCCCCACCACCCGGCGCATGTGCCGGGTGGCACAACGGCCTGGGCAAGCGCTACGTTGCTCAAATGACGCCCGCGGAGCCTGACAGCGAGAAGTCGGCAACCGCGGGCGCTTCCCGGCGTACCTCGCTGGCGGCGGAGCGGACGTGGCTTGCCTGGTGGCGCACTGGAATCGGTGCTACCGCCGTAGCTTTGGCCGTCGGTCGCATCCTGCCCGACGTCTCAAGTGGAGCCCACTGGTCCTTGAGGCTGCTCGGTATTGGCTACGGCATCCTCGCGGTCGCGGTCCTCTTGATCGGAGCGGCCCGCCAGAACCGTATGGCAGCCGCCTTGCGAAGAGGCGACTACGACGAGATCTCTTCCGCCACCGTCATCTGGCTCACCGTCGCCGCGGTCGTGCTTGGACTGGTGACGCTCGCGGTGGTCGCGTTCTAGGCCGCGACCAGCTCTGTCTCGCGGCTGAGCTCGAGCTCCTCGGCCGAGATCGTCTCCGGCTGTGCGGCCGCCGGCGGGCGCAACACCAGGAACGCGGCGAGGATACCCAGGCCGACACACCCGGCTGCGACCAGGTAGGCCAGGTGGTACCCGCCGGTCAAGGCGCTCGCCAGCGAATTGCCGCTCGCGCTTAGCGTCTTGGTGTGGTCGGTCGCGATCGTGCCAAGCGTTGCCAGCCCGATCGCGCCGAACAGCTGCACCGACACGTTGATGATGCCCGAGGCCAAGCCCGCGTCCTCCGGGGCCGAATCGGACATCCCCATCGTCAGCAGTGGCAGGAACGAAGCCCCCGCGCCAAGTCCCAGTGTCAGGAATGCGAGGAACAGCCCCGGGAAGTAGCTCGCGTGCAGACCTTGCAAGGCCAGCAACACCAAGCCGACCGCGATCCCCGCCAGGCCCGCCATCAACGTCTGTAGCGCGCCGAAGCGCTGCACCGCCCTCGCCGCGACCCCCATCGACATCACCGCTATCGAGAACGTCAGCGGCAGAAAGGCGAGCCCCGTGTCGATCGCGTCGTAGCCGAGCACCTTCTCCAGATAAAGGGCACCCAAGAAGAACGCCGAGAACATGCCGGTAATCAACAGTCCCCTCACGAGGCTCGACCCCATCAACATGCGCTGACGCAAGATCCTCAACGGCATGATCGGGTTTGAGATCCGCGACTCGAGCACCAAGAAGCCGGCCAAGAACGCAAGCGAAGCGCCGCCCACGCCAAGCGTGCGCGCCGAAAACAGCCCGTATTCGCTGGACTTCACGATTGCGAACGCTCCAAGCATCGTCGCCAGCGTGATCAAGATCGAGCCTGCCACGTCTACACCGCCTGCGAGGCCGAGCCCCTTGTTCTCCTCGATCAAGATCGAACCGAGCACGAACGCGATCAACCCGATCGGCACGTTCACGAAGAAGATCCAGTGCCAATCAAGCGACTGCGTTAGCGCGCCCCCGGCCAGCAGTCCTACCGAGCCACCTCCGGCAGACACAAACGCGTACATGCCCATCGCCTTCGCCTGCTCGGCGCGCTTGGGGAACTGGGTAACGATGATCGCCAAGATCACGCTCGAGGCGACTGCCCCGCCGATTCCTTGCAGGATGCGAGCCCCGATCAACATTCCCTGACTTTGGGCAAACCCGCACAGGATCGACGCCGCCGTGAACATGACAAGCCCCGTCAAGAACACCTTCTTGCGACCCACCAGGTCACCCATCCGTCCGGCCAGCAGCAAAAAGCCGCCGAAGGTCACCAAGTAGCCATTGATCACCCACGTCAGGCTCTCCTGGGAGAAGCCCAATTCGTGCTGGATCGAAGGCAGCGCCACGTTCACGATCGTCGCGTCCAACACCATCATCAACTGGCCCAGGCAAAGCACCGCAAGCGCGATCCAGCGCCTGCGCTCGCGCTTACGCTCGGCGTCCGCAGGCGCGGGTGTCCTAGGGCCGGCCGTCTGTTGGCCGGCTGTCTGCCGGTCGTCTTGTGTGGGCTGAATGCGTTCTATCGGTGCGGTCGCGGTGCTCATGTTGCTCCTTCCGGTCCGGGTCAGGGGAACAACATAGCAGGGATAATCCATCCTACAAGTATCATCTTGTTGGCGGTGATGATTGCTACATCATGGTATAATCGAGCGGCTATGGGCAAGCAAGATCACACGGCCGATCTCCACACCGCCGACCTTGGATCGATGGTCTTGCTCACGCGCTTGGCCAAGCAGGTCTACCGCCGTAGCTCCGAGGATCTCTTGGGCATCCACATGCGCTTGGTGATGGCCCTCAGCTACCTGCGCGACCACGACGGCGCGCCCCAACAGGAGCTGGCCGAGGCACTCTGCATGGACGCCAACAACGTTGTGCTCCTGCTCAACGAGCTTGAGGATCTGGGCCATGTCGCCCGCCGGCGCGACCCCGAGGACCGCCGTCGCCATCATGTCGAGCTGACCGACCAGGGACTGCGTGCGCTGCTAGAAGCCGAGCGTGCCCAAGAGACGATCGAGGACGAGGTGCTCCGGGGGTTGGACGCCGAGGAACGGGCGACTCTTTGGCGCTTGCTCACACGCGCCTTGCGAGGTGCCGAGCCCGATGTGTTGCCCGTTGCGCCTACGGCCGCCGAGTCACAGGTGGCGGCCGTCGCGCCGGTCGCCGAGTCAGGGGTCTCGCCTAACGTGGGCGCGACGCTGTAGTTCCCTCGAGCCCCAGGAAGGACATCAAGATGGAACGCAAGTGGTGGACTTTGATCGCGGTATGCGTGGCGACGTTCATGTTGTTGCTCGACATCACGGTCGTCAACACAGCCTTGCCAAGCATCCGCAAGGATCTCCACTCGTCGTTCACCGACCTGCAGTGGGTTGTAGATGCCTACGCGCTCACGCTTGCCGCTTTCGTATTGACTTCCGGCTCGCTTGCCGACAGGCTTGGGCGCAAGCGCGTCTTCGTAGTAGGCGTCGCGATCTTCACGGTGGCTTCCCTGCTGTGCGGACTGGCTGGAACCCCGACTGTCTTGAATCTCGCGCGCGCTCTCCAAGGCGTCGGCGGCGCAATCATGTTCGCGGTGTCCCTGGCCTTGCTGGCCCAGGAGTGGCGAGGCGCAGAGAGGGCGAACGCCACCGCGATCTACGGGGCGACAATTGGGGTGGCCGTGGCTTTGGGACCGCTCGTCGGCGGCGCCTTGACTCAGGCAATCGGCTGGCAGTCGATCTTCTTCTTGAACATCCCGATCGGGATCGCCGCGATCGTTGTGACTGTTTTGAAGATCGCCGAATCGCGAGATGAGACGGCTCGCGGCGTCGATTGGGGCGGCACAGTCACATTCTCTTCGGCCAACGCGCTGTTGGTGCTCGCCCTGCTACGAGGCAACGACGATGGCTGGACCTCGGGTGTGATTATCGCTCTGCTCGTCGCCGCGGTCCTGCTGTTCGCGGCTTTCATTGTGATCGAGCTGCGAGTCGCCCAGCCGATGCTCCCGCTTGGACTGTTCCGCAGTCACGCTTTCACCGGGGCCCAGATAACGGCGTTCGCTCTCAGCGGCTCCATGTTCGCGCTGTTCCTCTACATCACGCTCTACATGCAGGAGATCGAGCACCTCTCGCCCCTGCAGGCCGGCCTGCGCTATCTGCCGTTCACGGTGGGCTCTTTCTTTGTGGCCGGTGGCACAGCGTCCTTGGAGGGCAAGGTCTCCCCACGGGTGCTGCTCTCCTCGGGGCTGGCGATCACCGCGCTCGGTCTCGTCCTGATGAGTGGCGCGAAACCGAACGACTCGTGGACAGTTTTGCTGCCAGGTTTCATCGTCGGCGGTCTGGGCGTGGGCATTGTCAATCCGGTGCTCGCGAACGTCGCGCTCTCCACAGTGCCGGAGCGAATGAGCGGCGTGGCTTCCGGAATCAACGACACGTTCCGCCAGGTCGCGATCGCCTCCGGCACCGCCGGGCTTGGCGCTCTGTTCCTTGCTCTCTCCAGGCAGCGCATCCAAGATCTTCTGCCGCATGCAGGCGCCACCCAAGCACGCGGTCTAGCCGAAGCGGTTTCTTCTGGCACCCTGCCCCCGGGTACCCCCGCGCCGATCGTTCACGCCGCGCGCGAGGGTTTCACCCATGGCTTCTCCGCGATCTTGCTAGTCGGTAGCGCCATGGCCCTCATCGGCGCCGTGCTAGCCCTGCTGCTCGTCCGCGACAGCGACCTGCGCCACGACGAAGCGACCGAGATCTCGGCCGAGCCGGCGATGGCTTAGCTTCGATCTAGAACGCCCTTGATCGACGAAGGCCCCGCAGCGGCCTGCCTGGCAAGGTCACGGTGGTGAGCGATCGCGGCGATGGCGAGCGGTCGTAGCTACCCGCTCGGTGCGCCGGCCCTACGCTTGGCCTTGCGCTCGGCCGAGTGCTCCGCCTTCTTCTCGCGTGCCTGACCATAGGACTGGGCGACCAGCGTCTTTCCGTCGGTCCAGCCGAAAGCCCTGATCAGCAAGAGGATCGCGAAGAGAATCCCCCAAGCGGTCGTCACGAGCTGCTGGGAGACCGAGTAGGCGGTGGCGTTCGAGGTGCTTGTGATGCCCTTTAGCGAGAGCACGTTGAAGCCCTGAACCACCCCTGCGCCGCCCGGCGTGACCGAGCTGACGTTGGCGATCGAGTTGCCCGCCACCACTCTCATCAAGATGTGAAAGCTGACCGGGATGTCATAGGCGGCCAAGAACACGGCGATCACGCCAAGCATCGCCAGCCAAGCGATCGCCTCGGGCAGTACCACTCGCCCGAGGAATGCGCGAGGGTGAGCGAGGATCTGGGCGCCCACCTTCGCTTGTGACCACCACTCCTTGACGCGCCGGCGCAAGACGCGTCCGACCAAGACCAGCAGCGCGGCGATCCCCACCAACAAGATCGCGGTAGCCCAAGGATGTTCTGAGACGAAGCCGAGCTGCAGCGAAAATGAGCCGCCCACCGTCAGGAACAGGTACACGTAACAGAACGTGCCGATCGCGGTAAAGAAGATCTTCTGCACGGCCATGCCCGCCAAGACCCCCGCGAAGGTGGCGCCCACGACGATCGTGGTGAACATCAACAGCATCGCCAATGTGCCCAAGTTCGCCGGCAACACCGAGTTGAGCGCCACCGCCGCCGCATAGCAGGCGAGCACCTGTATCCAGCGGACTTCCGCCTCCGGGTAGCCGTAGCGAAGGATCGAATACCAAGCGAATGCGGTCGCCGTCGTCTGCAGTGTGAGCAGCGCGATCCCGGCCACCAGGTAGCCCAGCGAGATATCGGTGATCGTGTCCCACAGGTGTTTGAACCAGCCGGCTATGTCCCAGCCGGCAAGGGTTGCCGCCGCGCCGATCACGACGAGGACCAAGGCGCCGATCAGCAGTCCTTTCAGGTGAAATCGCTGTGCGGGCTTCGCCGCTTGCTGAGTCGCCATGCGCTTGGTCGCTGGCGCGCTCGCGCCGGCTCGAGCGTCGATCAGCCCAGGATCTTGGCCTTCGCGTCGGCGAACTCCTGGTCTGTGAGCACGCCTGACTCGTGCAACTGGCCGAGCTCCTTCAGACGCTCGATCGGGTCCGTTTCCGCAGGTGCAGGCGCGGGCGGCGCGTATGCCTGAGGCTGTGGTTGCGCCGCCTGCTGCTGCTGTTCTTGGGAAGCCCAGCGTCCCTGTTGACGGCGGCTGACGCGGTTGGACACGGTGGTCGCTGTTCCGGCGATAACGGCCGTGCGGGCCATGGCGCGCATGAGTGGCATTTCGATATTCCTTTCCGTGTTTTCAGGATGCGCTGTCGAGCGCGTCGAGCGTGTCCAGCACGTCCTGCGCGGCGACCCGCTCAAAAGCAAGCACGCGACCGCCGTTGCGACGCACTGCCGTGGCGAACGGCGCGGCCCAAGTGTTCTCGAAGCAAATCATCACGGCCGCCTCTCCCGGCTCCAAGGCCTCTCCGGCCGTGCTCGCGTCCTCGTCGCCGAGCATGCCCGTGCGCGCACCAGCGAACACCACCAAGTCGTCGACCCCGTCGCCGTCCAGGTCGGTGATCTCAATTCCCGAGACGTTGCCTTCGGCATCCTTCTGGACCAGGAGCACGTCGAGCACTCTGACTATGCCTCTGTCTACAAGATCTATGAACATCGGAATTGCCTCGCCGGTGCGCGGGGCATCCGCTGGATAGCCGATCACAACGACATCGACAGGACCCAGCTCCAGCTCCTCGGTGCTCATCGCTGCTCCTTTTATGTCGGCCCGTTTGTCTCCGGACAGTTGCGACCCGGTCGCCGCATCGCATGGTTGTCGTGCCTCCGGAGGAGCCCCAAATCGGGGCTCCCGCCGAGTGTAACGCCAGTCCCTGGGCCCCGCTTGGCGCTAGGAGCAGTTGAGTGGAGCCAGCGCCTTTTCGTAGCTTGAAGCGAGCTGCGTCAGCGAGGATTTGAGCTGCGTTTCGAGTTTGCTGAGCGAAGGTTTGGAAGTCAATTCGGACAGGATCGAGCTGACCTGGGCTTCAAAGGTGTGAGTTGCCGCTTGGACCTGTTCCTTACGCGCCGGTTCCAGGTTCGGTTGGGCGTTCTTGATCGTCGTGAGGTCTTTGACGATCGCTTCCAGGCCCGTCTTGGCTTCACCGGGAGCGCTCACCGAGAGCGTCAATTCGCTCAGCGTCTTGACCTGCTTGGAGATGTCCGAGCGCGCTTCACAGACCTGGGCCTTCGCCTTTTCCTGGGAGGATTCACCGCAGGAGGCGAGCACGAGGGCGCCGACCAAAAGACCGCTGAGCAGGAATGTCTTGCCGCCAGCTATGGGCATCAACGAGGCCTTTCGATCGGATGAGGCCGGTCACTACGCAACGACTGTCGGCAGTCTAGAGCACCGTCTCCTGCCCCGGGTCTACGATCCGCACCCCTACGTTTGGAGCCAGGCGTGCCACGTGCTCGGCGAACATGCGTGGCGGCTCGGCGAGTTGCTTGCCGTGGCTATGGCCAAGGCCGATCGGTAGCAAAGTCCCCCAGTGAATGGGGATGGCCACGCGCGGGCTCATCAAGGCCACGGCTTCGGCCGCCTCGAGCGGGCCCATGTGGCCCGGTCCCAGCTTCGGGCCCCAGCCCGCGACCGGCACCAAGGCCACATCGAGTGACGGTGTCAGGCCCGCCATCCCGGGATAGAGCGCCGTGTCCCCCGCGAAGTAGACCTCGCGCGCGCCTTTCACCAAATAGCCCACCGCATCGACGTGCGGGCCGCCGGGGCGGTGGGCGTCGTGGTCGGCCTGAACCGCTCTCACCGCGAGCGCGCCCACCTGGGCCGCTTCGCCCAAGCTCAGCTCTGTAACGGCCTCGAACCCACGCTCCTCCAACCAGGGCCCGGCGCCGCGAGGCACGATCAGGTGCGTGTCGCGACCCAAGCGTCGCAGTGAGGCCAGGTCGAGGTGGTCGTGATGCAAGTGTGAGATCAAGACCGCGTCCAGGTCCGCGAACAGCTCCTCACGGGGCGCCGGCGCATGACGGCGCAAATGTGCGACGCGTCCGCGCAGCAATGGATCCGTCAGCAGCCGCACACCTTCGAGCTCGATCAAGACGGTGGCGTGGCCCAAGAACGCGATACGGTCTGCGCCCGTGTTTCCGCGCCGGGCAGCCACCGCGCCATCGACCATAGCGAGAAGGTAGCAACGAGATGCACTCAGCGATCGATGAGCGCAACACACAGCAACGCTTGAGAGTTGTGCGCCAAGTCATCGGCTTCGCCTTGCGCACGCTCGCGATGCTGGTGGTCCAAGCTGTGGTCCTGATCGCCCTGACGGCGCTCCTCTCCAGTCAGGACACGCTTTCCTTCGACGCCGCCATCCTGGTTGCCGCGGCGATGGCTGTTCTCAACGCTGTCCTGTGGCCGCTGCTGATCAGGGTCGCCTTGCCTTTGACGATCGTCACCTTCGGGCTGGGCTCGCTCGTGCTGAGCGCGGGCATGGTCGCGCTCGCCTTCTACGTGGTGGACGGCAAGACGCCTTCGTTCTGGACCGACCTCGCGATCGCCTTCGGCTTGGCCTTGGTCTCGATGATGGTGGCTCCCCTGCTGGACGTCGACGGCGATGCGCGCCATCTCAGGATCGTGCGCAGACGGGTAAGGGGCGCCCGTCGCCAGCATCGCACCGATGTGCCCGGAGTGATCCTGTTCGAGATCGACGGCTTGGGCGAGGGCGTCCTTCATGACGCGATCCGTGCGGGCCACGTCCCCACGATCGCGCGGTGGCTGTCCGACGGGTCCCATCGCATACTCGGCTGGGAGTGCGATCTCTCCTCCCAGACCGGCGCTTCCCAGGCCGGCCTGTTGTTGGGCAGCAACTGGGACATGCCCGCTTTCCGCTGGTATGAGAAGGAGTCGGGTCGCACGATGGTCTCCAACCATCCCGCGGACGCTGCCGAGATCGAGCGCCGCCGCTCAAACGGCTCTGGACTCCTGGTCGAGGCGGGCACCAGCAGGGGCAACATGTTCTCCGGTGACGCTCCTCGCTGCACCGCCACGATGAGCGTGATTCGCGACCGCTCCAGGTCCAAAGCCTCAGACCTGTTCGCTTACTTCTCCGACCCCTACGGCTTCATACGCACGATCGCCCTTTCCTTGGCCGATATCGCAGAAGAGCGCAGGGCTGCCCGCCGCCAACGTCGCGACGGCGCCGCCCACGTGGACCGCAAAGGCGCCTATCCCCTGATTAGAGCCGTGATCGCAGTCGTCATGCGCGATCTCGTGACCGCTTTGCTGCTGGCCGACATAGTCGAGGGCGTACCCGCCAGCTATGCCACTTTCGTCGGCTACGACGAGGTGGCCCACCATTCGGGTATTCGCGAGCCGGACGCTTTTGCTGTGCTCAAGCGACACGATCGCCAGTTGGCTCGTCTGGAGCGAGCCACCGCCCAATCGCCACGTCCTTATCACCTTGTGGTGCTCTCCGATCATGGTCAGACGCAGGGTGCGCCGTTCCGTCAGCGCTATGGCGAGACGCTCGAGGAAGTGGTCAGCGCGGCCTTGGCCCAAGGCGAGGTCTACGCTCCGGCGGCGCTCGACGAGGCCTGGGGGGATGTGGGCGCGGTCCTGGCCGACGCCCGCCAAGAGGACAGTGTCGGCGGACGCGTCCTCGCCCGAGCCACCCAAGCGCGCGCAGTCGAGGGGACCGTCGCCTTGGGGCCCAACCGGGAGGCTTTGGTCGAACACGACACCGCGAGTGAGAAGGAGGCGATTGTGATGGTCTCCGGTGGCCTCGGCTTGGTCTATCTACCCGCGAGCCCCGAGCGGATGAGTTTGGAGCAGATCGACGAGGCGCATCCTCGCTTGGTGGACACGCTCGCCAACCATCCGGGTATCGGCTTTGTGATGGTGCGCTCGGACGCTTCCGGTCCGCTCGTAGTCGGAGCGTCTGGGCGCAGGCGTCTGAGTGACGACACGGTCGATGGGGGGGACCCCTTGACCGATTTCGATGCCACAGCGGCCGACCACTTGCGCCGCCACGACGGCTTTCCCCACTGCCCGGACATCCTGGTCAATTGCATGTACGATCCCACCACCCAAGAGGTGGCCCCCTTCGAGGAGTTCATGGGCTCCCACGGCGGGCTCGGCGGGCCCCAGACCAAGCCCTTCGCGGTGATTCCCACAGAATGGAGCGAGCCCGACGGCCCGATCGTGGGCGTGGAGGCGATGCACCGGGCTTTGCAGGGATGGCTTGGGAGTAGCGAGCCCAAGTAGGGAAGACAGCGCCGCATGCGGCGCTGTCCCGACCGGTACATGTACCGGTCGGCCGGGCAGTGCATGCACTGCCCGGGTTAATAGTCGCCTTGGACCACGTTGACCAAAGCTTCCCCGCGCGCGTAGCGCCCCACCTGCTCGGCCACAAGCTCCCAAGCGTGTTGCTGGGCGAGAGGACTGTCGCCCGCCATATGGGGAGTGATCAGTAGGCCCTTCGCATCCCACAGCGGATGTCCCTCCGGCAAGGGCTCAGGTTCGGTCACGTCGAGCACGGCTTTCACGCGTTCTCCTTCAAGGAGCCCGAGCAGAGCGTCGGTATCAACGATTGCCCCGCGCGAGCCGTTCACCAGCAACGCGCCTTCGGGTAGACGGCTCAGCAACTCCTCTCCCAGTAGACCGGTGGTGGCCGCGGTCAAAGGCAACAGCACCACGAGCACATCCGTCTTCTCCAAAAGCTCGGGCAGGTCGGTGACGGGATGGACATCGGGCCTGGCCCGCCGGGCAACGCGCACGATCTCGACTTCAAACGGTTGCAAACGCGCCTCAACGGCCGCCCCGATCGAGCCATAGCCGAGGATCGTGACCGTCTTGCCGGCCAGGTCTTGCGGTTCGCTCCATTGCCAGCGATGCGCACGCTGGCGGTCGCGCATCTCGCCCACCCGCTTCACCGTCGAGAGGATCGCTGCGAGTACCCACTCCGCGACCGCCCCGTCCCTGGCACCTGCCGCGTCGCACAGTGTCACCCCGTTCGGGATCGGGGCTCCCAGCCAGTCGATGCCGGCCGACAGCGTTTGTACCACGCGCAAGGACTCCATCTCCGGGAGTAGCTGAAGCAGTTCCTCCGAGTCCTGGCTTGGGACCAGGAACTCTGCTTCCCTGATCGCTCGCGGGAGCGGCCCGGATGCAGGGAACCTATGGCAGGTCACGCCCGCGGGCACATCCTCCAGCGCCTCATGGCCGGGCTGGTGGGGGATCCACAGGTTCACTGCGCGTGACCCTCCGCTCTGTCGGCTCACGCCCGCCGCTCCTAGAGCGCTCCGGGCCCTGGCCCGCGCGCCGGCCGGAACGGACTCGAGGGCGCTTCGGAGATGACCAAGCGCAGCGCTCCCTCGAAGTTGTCCTGCTCGCGCAAGTACCCGTGCTCGGCATCCCATGCGCCCGAGTCCAAGGCGCCCGCGAGCCGTTCCACGACGCGCTGCTCGGTGTCCTCGTCGAGCAAGGCCCACATCGATTGGGCGGCGCGCACGTTCGCGTCGAGCAACGCCTCGGGGCGCCGCCAGAAAGCCTCGAAGAAGCCGTCCGTGCAATCGCCGGGGGTCGGTATCCGCTCTACGCGGGTCTGCCCGCCCAGGGCGTTCGCGACCTCCTCGATCGCGGGGAAGCGCGGCTGCTCCTCGATCACGCCCTCATGCAGATAGTCGAGCTGCCAAGCGGGCAAGTGGTCGAGCTCGAACGTGAACACAACCACAGGCCCCTTCGCGACTCTGCGCAACTCGGCCAAACCCCTCTCAGGCGAGTCCCAATGGTGGATCGTCACGCAAGCCATCGCCGCGTCGAACGTCCCGTCGTCGAACGGCAGCGCCTCGGCCCGCGCCTCGAACGCGGGCGCCGCGTCCGGGGGTCGCTGAGCGCGCATCGTGGCGCTCGGCTCCGCCGCCAATACCCAGCGATCCCGAGGCTCGTAGGAGCCGCCGCCCGCGCCCACATTCAAAACCGTGCGCGCATCGCCCAGCGCCGCATGGATATGGGCTTCGATGCGCGGGTCGGCTTGGCGGTGCTGTGCATAGGTGCGACCGTGACGCTCATAGTCGACGCTTCCCTTCACCCCCCGAACCTATCGAGATCGTCTCCACCGCGTCCGTTTCGTTAACGCACTACTGTCATCCAGGCAATGTCCGCGCAAGCAGAGCGTGTCGAGACAGCCGCCGGTTCCGGGCCGGCCTCAGGGTCTGAGTCGGCCTCGGGGTCCGAGTCGGCATCCAGCCCCCAGCCCGCCACACCACAGCGGCGCCCGGCAATCCTCGCCGTCGACGACGAGCCCGCGGTCCTCGCCGCCGTCGCCCGTGACCTGCGTCGGGGCTTCGGCGAGCGCTTTCGCATCCTGCGCGCTGCATCCGGACCTGAGGCTCTGGAGCTTCTGCGTGAGCTACGCGCACGTGGCGAGGCGGTGGCGATGCTAATCGCCGACCAACGCATGCCCGGGATGGCCGGCACCGAGTACCTAGTGCAGGCACGCCAACTCGTGCCTGACGCCAAGCGAGTCCTGTTGACCGCCTACGCCGACACCGAGGCGGCGATCTCCGCGATCAACGAGGTGGCGTTGGACTACTACCTGCTCAAGCCTTGGGATCCCCCCGAGGAGCAGCTGTTCCCGGTTGTCGAGGACCTGCTCACGACCTGGGAGGCTGGCGCGGCTTTGGAAGCCGGCGGCGTGCGCGTGATCGGTCATCGCTTCTCGCGCGAGTCCCACGACCTACGCGACTTCCTCGTGCGCAACCGTGTTCCGGCACGCTGGTTGGACGTGGAGCGCGACGGCGAGGCACGCGAGCTGTTGCGGGTGGCCGGGGTGGACTCTGAGCGCCTGCCGGTGGCTTTGCTTGAGGACGGAAGCGTGCTCGAGCGCCCCACGATCCTCGAGTTGGCCGAGCGTCTCGGCGTCAGCAGTAGTCCAGCCCAAGAGCATTACGACCTGGTCGTCGTCGGCGGCGGCCCAGCCGGTCTCGCCGCCGCGGTGTATGGCGCCTCGGAGGGCCTGAAGACGGTGATGGTCGAGCGCGAGGCGCCAGGCGGCCAGGCCGGCCAGTCGAGTCGCATCGAGAATTACCTGGGCTTTCCGGCAGGACTCAGCGGTTCGGATCTGGCGCGCCGCGCGACCGATCAAGCCCGCCGCTTGGGGGCAGAGCTGCTCACCGTCCAAGAGGCCGTCGGCCTGCGCGCCGAGGGCTCCGCGCGCCTGGTCGAGCTGAGCGGCGGCGGAGCCCTGAGCGCGAGCTGCGTGATCGTCGCTTCAGGCGTCTCCTACCGCCAGCTCGACACGCCCGGCTTCCCTGACCTGACCGGCGCCGGCATCTACTACGGCGCAGCCATGACCGAGGCGCGCGGCTGCGCCGACCAGCATGTGGTCGTGATCGGCGGCGCCAACTCGGCCGGCCAAGCCGCCGTCTACTTCAGCGGCTACGCCGCCCAAGTCACAATGCTCGTGCGCGGCCCGTCGCTAGAGAAGTCGATGTCCCACTACCTAATCGAGCAGATCGCGGCCCAACCCAACATCGAGGTCCTCACCTCCACTTCGGCCTCTGCTGCCGAGAGCGAGAACGGACGCTTGACATGTCTGCGTATCCAGACCCCTGACGGCGAGCGCAAGTTGCAAGCCGACGCTTGCTTCGTCTTCATTGGCGCCTCACCCCGCACCGACTGGCTGGACGGGGTCTTGGCGCGCGACAAGCGGGGCTTCATCCTGGCGGGCCGCGACGCCCAGGCCAACGGTTGGCCCCTGCAGCGTGAGCCCTACGTCCTTGAGAGCACCGTGCCTGGCGTATTCGTCGCCGGGGACGTCCGCGCCCGCTCGATCAAGCGCGTGGCGAGCGCCGTGGGGGAGGGCTCGATGGCCGTCTCTTTGATCCACGAATACTTGGTGGACGCGTGAGGCTCCCCGCACCGCCGCCGCCTAGGGCCACGCGATGAGCACCGCGGGCGAGTCATCCAGCCCCGACACGAGCGCGAGCGAGGAGCCTTTCGCGAGCGAGCCGCCCGTCACACTGGCGGAGCTGCGGGGCGTAGACCTGTTCGACAGTCTCGACGACGCCGAGCTTGCCGAGTGGGTCCCCTTGGCCCATCCTCGCCGCGTCCTCGCCGGCGAGGTCATCGTCGAGCAGGGGGAGGAGCCCGCTGGCCTTCAGCTCCTGCTCGAGGGTCGCGCCCAGGCCTTCATCCTCGCCCAAGGTAAGAGCGAGCCGGTCGGTCACCACACCGCGCCGACTTGGATGTCGGCGATAGCGGTGCTCACAGGGGGCACGCTCGGGGTGCGCATGCAGGCCGAAACCGACTGCCGCCTGGCGACTGTCTTCCCCGATGACTTCAAGCGCATGGCCTTCGCCCAGCCAGGGATCCACCAGCGAGTGATGCGTCAAGTAGCGCCGGTTATGAGCCGCATCACCGAGCGCGAGCAGAACCAGGAGCGCCTTGCCTCGCTAGGCACAATGGCGGCCGGTCTGGCTCACGAGCTGAACAATCCGGCCGCGGCGGCGCGTCGAGCGGCGGCCCAGATGACAGAAGCTCTGGAGGCGATCGGCTCGGCCCTGGCCACATTCGTGGAGGCCGGTATCGAGCGCACCGACGCCGAGCAGCTTCTAAGGCTGCAACAGCAGGCAGTCGCCCAAGCGGCTTCGGCCACGGCCTTGGATGCCTTGGACGCCTCCGACGCCGAGGAGGACTTGCTCGCGCGCATGGAGGACTTGGAAGTGGAGGAGCCTTGGCGCTTGGCCGAGCCCCTGGCGGCTGCCGGTGTCGATCAAGCGTGGCTCGATCGTGTCGCCGAGCTGGCGGGCCCCGCGACCAGTGCCGCCCTGCGTTGGGTCGCCGCCACCTTGACGGCCGGGCGCCTCTCGGAGGAGTTGTGCGAGTCCACCGCCCGCATGTCTTCGCTAGTGGGAGCCGTCAAGTCCTACGCCTACATGGACCGTGGCTCTCTGGTCGAGGTGGACATCCACGAGGGGTTGGAGACCACGTTGACGGTGCTCGGCTACAAGCTCAAGCACACCTCGATCGTGCTCGAGCGCGACTACGACCGGACCCTGCCCAAGCTGACCGTGCGCGGCTCGGAGCTCAACCAGGTGTGGACGAACCTGCTCGATAACGCGATCGACGCCTTGGGCGAGGCTGGCACAATCAAGATCGCCACGCGTCGCGACGGCGACTGCGTCATGGTCGAGATCGCCGACAACGGTCCGGGCATCCCCGAGGATGTGGCGGGACGCGTGTTTGACCCGTTCTTCACGACCAAGGATGTCGGCCGCGGCACCGGCCTCGGCCTGGCGACTGCAAGGCGCATCGTCGTAGAGCGCCACGCGGGCTCGCTCAACTTCGACTCCCGGCCCGGTCGTACCGCCTTTGCTGTGCGTATCCCTTTCACTCAAACCGGAACGGAGTGACCCAGATGGCCAATTGCACACATCTAGAACAAGTCCAGATCACCCAGCTGCCGGAGTCCGTAGAGGGCTGTGAGGATTGCCTCAAGATGGGCGGCGCCTGGCTGCACCTGCGCATCTGCTTGGAGTGCGGTCACGTCGGCTGCTGCGATTCCTCGCCCAACCGTCACGCCAGCGCCCACGCCCACGCAAGCGATCACCCGATCATCCACTCCCTGGAGCCCGGTGAGACGTGGTCTTGGTGCTTCATCGACGAGATCGCGATGCAGATTCCAGAGGTCCAAGGCGAGACCCAGATACCGCCTTCGCCGCTTGGAGGCTGACACAGCCCGGCTACGCCGCCGGCGATTGGATTGCCGCGGTTGTCAGCGCTCGGCGCAGCGACGAAGGGGTTGACCCCGTCTCCTGACCCACAACGCGGCACAGGTGGCTCTGGTCGGCGAAGCCCACTTCGGCGGCGATGCGCGCGAGGTCGCGCTCGCCTTCGCTCAGGCGCTCCAGCGTGGCGCGGGTGCGCAGACGCATGCGATGACTGGAAATGGTTTGGCCGGTCAGCGAATGAAACACGCGGCTGAGATGGTGCGGGGAGACGGCCAGATCGCGGGCCAAGTCGGGCAAGGAGCGCTCAGGGCTCCGCGCAAGGATCTCGCGGGCGCCGTCAACCGCCGCGCGTCGGGCCCGAATCGTCGCCGGTCGCCCGGAATCGACCGGACGAGCGTCGCTTTGTTCGAGCGCGCCGGCCGCCAGTGCCACAGCCCGCTCCACCAACTCGTGCTGGTCGGCACCAGAGCGGCTTGCCGCGACCAACAGCCTATGCTCCAAGTCGATCTCCGGAGAAGTGTGTATCGGCACAGAAGGAAGCTGCTCTTCTCCGCCCCACATAGATGCGATCAAGTCGGGGTGCAGGACAAGCGAAGTGCAGTCATCGCCGTGATCGTGGGGATGGTCATAGCGCTGCTCCTGCCCCGCATTCATGCAGTAGGCGACAGTCGGGTCTAGCACGCTCTCGACTCCGTCGGCGTTTCGCACGAAGCATCCGCGGCGCACGAACACGATCGTGTGGCCATGGGTGAGCTCGTCGGTTTGACCGCGCCCGCGCGGGTGGCGGCAGGCGACTTCTGAGACTTCCAGGCCGTCGCGCTGCAGGATCATGCGAGTACGCAGCATGGACAGATTCTCTCAAATGAGCACGATCGTCCAAGACTCTCGCGACGAGGTCGAGCAAGCTGCATGACCTGTGCGCGGTCTTTGCTCGCTCGCCGCTATGGGTCACCCCCAAGCTTGTTGCTAAGACGCGCTCGCAAAATGTCACGCTCACTCACACAAGGAGAAACGATGGCTTATATCCGCAAAGAAGTCCTGATCGATGCGAGCCCAGAGGCAGTTTGGGACGCGCTTCGTGACTGGGGCGCTCTGCACGAGCGTCTCGTGCCTGGTTTCGCGGTCGACACCAGCCTCGACGGAGAGGACCGTCTCGTGACCTTCTTCGAGGGCACCGTCCTGCGTGAGCGGCTCGTGGATCTCGACGACGACTCGCGCCGGCTGTCCTGGTCGGTCGTGGACGGGCCCTATGCCCATCACAATGCAGCCGCCCAGGTCTTCGTCGAGGGGGAGCAGGGCGCGAAGTTCGTGTGGGTCGCCGATTTGTTGCCAAACGAGCTCGCGGCGCGCACCGGGGAGATGATGCAGAGGGGCACGGAGGTCGTCAAGGAGACTTTGGAGGCGCGCGAAGCTTCCTGACTGCCTGGCGCACGATTCTAGGAGGGTTACCGTTCGCGGGGTGGCGCGAAGATCCGGCCTACCCGAAGATCCGACCGAGCTACCGCCCGCGCGGCGGCAGCTTGACGATGCCGATGAAGAAGTCGTCGATCTGGTGCACGATCCGCTTGAAGCGTTCGAAGTCGACTGGCTTGGTGATGTAGGCGTTGGCGTGCATCTTGTAAGAGCGCAGCACGTCCTCCTCCGCCTCGGAGGTGGTGAGCACGATCACGGGGATCATCGATAGCTCCGGATCCCCCTTGATCTCTGCGAGCACCTCGGCGCCGCTCTTGCGCGGCAGGTTGAGATCGAGCAAGACCAGGTCGGGACGCTCGCGTCCGGCGTGCTCGCCTTCGCCGCGCACGAACCTCATCGCCTCGACCCCGTCGCTGACGACCGACAGGACGTTGCCGACCTTGTGCTCGGCGAATGCCTCGCGAATCAAGAGCACGTCGCCGGGGTCGTCCTCGACGAGCAGGACCGAGATCAGGTCGGCGTTCATGTGGTGGTCTCCTTGGGGTTCTCGACGATGGGCAAAGTGAAGTGGAAGCAGGCTCCGTCCGAATAGTCGGTGTCGAGCCAGATGCGGCCGCCGTGATATTCGACGATCTTGCGGCACAGCGCCAGCCCGATGCCTGTGCCCTCGTATGTCTCGCGCGAATGCAGCCTTTGAAAAATCAAGAAGATGCGCTCGGCATACTCGGGATCGATGCCGATGCCGTTGTCTAAACAGCTGATCTCCCACTCTCCGTCGTGGCTCTCGGCCGTGATGTGCACCGAAGGCGTTGCCGCGCCATGGAACTTGAGAGCGTTGGCGATCAGGTTCTGAAACAAGGAGGCGAGCTGGGTACGGTCGCCGAGCACCGTCGGCAGCGCGTCCGTCGCGACCGTGGCTCCCGAGCTCTCCAAGGCGCCCGCCATCGCCGCTTGAGCGTCGGCGAGGGCCTCGTTCAGGTCGACCTGCTTCTGCTCGCGGCCGCTGCGCCCGACCCTCGAGAAAGAGAGCAGGTCGTTGATCAGGGTCTGCATCCGCTTGGCCCCGTCGACCGCGAAGTCGATGTATTGGTCGGCGCGCTCGTCGAGCTGTCCGCGATAGCGGGTCTGCAGGGCTTGGCAGAAGCTGGCGATCTTGCGCAAAGGCTCCTGCAGGTCATGGGAGGCGACGTAGGCGAACTGCTCCAGCTCAGCGTTGGAGCGTCGAAGCTCGCCCGCCTGCTCCTCCACGCGCGTGCGTGCCGCTTCGACGGATGCCAGCTCCTCCACGATCCGCTCGCGCATCGCGTCGATCTCCACGCCGACTGCCGTGATCTCGCGTGGGCCGCTTGCGATTTGAAGTGGCATGGCGAACTCGCCGCCGGCCACGCGCCTGGCTTCGGCGCCAAGACGGGCGAGCGGCCGGGTGATCGTCTGGCGCAGCAGATAGCCGGCGCCCAGCACGCCGCCCAGGACCAGCACGGCTGCCACGATCAGCAGCAATTGGAGATTGGAGGCGGCGTCTTCGAGCTTGTCGCGAGTCTGGGAGTCCTCCACTTCAAGCGCTTTTTGCAAACGACCCAAAGAGAGCCGCACGGCGTCGAACAGGCGCTTGCCTTCCAGATCGATCGCAACCGAGCGGTGAGTCGTGGGCGACGCGAGCGATGGCACCACGTATTTGTGCTCCCAGGACTGTGAGGCGATTTGCACCATCGCGAGCTCGGCCGCCACGGCCGGGCCGGTGGCGTGCTCGTTCGCGCGCAGCGTGGCCAAGGAGCGCGCTTCGCTTTGCAGGCCGTCTCGGTAGGGCGCCAAGAAGCTGGGGTCGGCCGTGATCACATAGCCACGCACGCCCGTCTCCTGGTTGACCAAGGCGCTTTCTAGCGTGAGCGCCGAGCGCCTGGCGGGACCCACTTGATCTAGCAGCAGGCTGCGATTGCGATCTAGTGTGCTGTTGGCAAACAGGGCGAGGCCGATCCCGATCACAGCCAGCGTCAAGAGCACGCCGATGGTTGCCGCCAAGAGCCCACCGACGCTCATGGCGTCGATACGCCGAGCGATACGCACCCAAGGACGACCGGAGGCGCTCACGAGGACCCGGCGTTCGGATTCATACCGACGAGCAACATCGCCACATCGTCGCTCAAGGCCTCGCCGTTGAGGCGCTCGGCTTCTTCGATCAACTTGTCGAGCAAGGCGCGAGGCTGCTCGCGCCAGTCGGGATGGGCAGCGATCCGATCCGCGATCAGCCGGTGCAGGCCCTCTTCGCCGAGTCGCTCCGGCCCGGAGGCGATACGCCCCTCGATGATGCCGTCGGTATAGAGCAGAATCGTCCAGCCTGCCGGTAGTGGGGTCGGGATGGAACGCCAAGGTCCCTCGCCGATCCCAAGTCCCGCGCAGCTTGGGCCATCGGCCAAGCCCGACACGGACGCTCCATCGATCAAGACAGGACGGGGATGACCGGCGCAGATCGTCGAAACGGACGCCAGATCGCTGTCGATCTCCAGCGTGCACAGTGTCGCGAACAAGCCTTCGATGTGGCGTTCGTGTTCGAACACGTCGCGCAAAGTCTGAAGGACCGTGCCGGGGCTCTCGCCTGCGAGCACGAGCGCACGCCAGGCGGCACGCAGGCTGACCCCGATCGCCGCTTCGTCGGGGCCGTGACCGCACACATCGCCCACGACCACATGCAGGCTGCCGTCCCTGCGCTGCACCAGGTCGATGAAATCGCCGCCGAGCAGGGCCCTGCTGCGCCCGGCTCTGTAGCAAGAGCTGACCCAAACGGAGGAGTCTTCGATCAGGGGCTTCGGCGCTAGACCCCTTTCCAGGCGAGCGACCTCGCGCGCCTGCAGGTCGGCCAGGAGCAGCGCCCGCTCGGCCTCGTCGGCCTGGCGGCGGCCGATCGAGTAGCGGATCGAGCGCACCAGCTGCTTGCCGTCGACGTGTCCCTTGATCAGGTAGTCCTGCGCGCCGGCCTGCACCGCTGCAACCCCCGCTGCCTCGTCGGCGAGGCCTGTCAACACGATCAGCGGAATCGCCGGCATCTGCGCGCGCAGCCTCGTCACGGCTTCGATGCCCGATGCATCAGGGAGCCCGAGGTCGAGCAGCACGCAATCGATCGCGGGGCCGAGCGATGAGAGCGCGTTCCTCAATAGTCGGCTGCGCACGATCGTCGCGCGTGGGAGTACGTCGGCGAGCTCGTCTTCGACCAGCAGCGCGTCGCCGTCGTCGTCCTCGACTAGCAGCAAGCTTATGTGCTCATTCGAAGCCGTCTGGCCGCCGTCGGCGATCACGAGCCGACTGCCAACTGCTTGGACGGGTCAGCACGCTCCCCCATGGGGCCATCTTATTTGCATCGGATTTAGCTAAGCACGCGGTACTTCAGGTGAGTGACGCCGGGCGCCTCGATGGTTTGGGCAATCTCGAGCTTGGCATCGGTCGGCGAGTCTTCAAACAAGCGGGTACCCGCGCCGAGCAGGACAGGCACGACGTTCAGTTGCAGCTCGTCGATCAGCCCTGCTGCCAGGTACTGCTGCGCCACGGCGGCGCCCCCGGAAAGCCCTACGTCCTTGCCGCCAGCCGCCCGCTTGGCCTGCTCGAGCGCTGCCTCGATGCCGTCATTGCAGAAGAAGAAAGTGGTCCCGCCTTGCTTGGGTAGTGGTTCACGAGGATGATGGGTGAGCACGAACACAGGGGCGTGAAAGGGCGGCTCCTCGCCCCACCAGCCCTCCCAGGGGTGCTCTGTCCATGGGCCGGTTTCTCCGCCGAACATGTGCCGACCCATGACGATCGCGCCGATATTCGCCAGGCCCTCCTCCACGATTGGCGTACTAGCGTTGACCTCCCCACCCTCGCGCCCGTGCGGCGCACGCCATGCGGCGAGCTTGAAAACCCACTCATGCAACTGCATCCCCCCTTCCCCCAAGGGGTCAGCCTCGCTGGGGTTGGGGCCGGCGATGAAACCGTCCAAGGACATCGAAATCTGGAATCTCAGCCTTGCCATTGGTGCCTCCGGTTAGCGATTCGTGGACTTGACCATGTCTATAAGACCGCTGGGCGTGCCAAGGCTCATCGCTGAGGGATCGTCCAGTCACAAGCGAAGCGGGGCCGGCAGCTACCTACTTTGCAGGTACGCGGACTTCAGTCGAGCTGGAACTCGCCGTTCTTGTAGATCACACGCTCCTCGCCTCCGCGCAACTGGGCGGTGACTGTGCGGCCGGTGGTGGAGACGATGTCGGTGTGCACGCTCGAGTTGTTGAAGCCCAGGCGCTCCCAGTCCTCGGTCTTGACCTCGGCGGGGTCGCCCGTATAGGCGTCTTGGTAAGAGCGGCCCAAGGCGATATGAGTATTGCCGAAAGGTCCCCCCACATTCTCGTCGTACAGCGTGTGGGCCATGAAGCGCGTGATTCTCGAGAAGCGTTTGTCGGTGAGCGAGAACTCGCCCACCTTGTCGGCGCCCTCGGTGGCGATCATCTCGGTTAGCACGCCTTCGTTCTCCTTGGCGCTCGCTTTGGTTACACGACCGCCTGAGAACTCCAAGCGGATGCCCTTCACCAGATTGCCGTAGCGATAAAGGGGCTGGTTGAACTCGATCCAGCCCTCGGTCCCGCGCCAGTCCGGGCTTGTGAAGATCTCGAAGCTGGGAATATTGCGGCCGCGCCCGCCCAGCCAGCGGCGTTGCTCTCCGATTCCCACCTTCAGGTCCACGTCCTCGCCCTGTACGTGGACCCGCTCGATGTCGAGCGCGTCCAAGCGCTCCCTGGTCTCGTCCAGGCGCTTACCGACGTCGCGCCAGCGCGCGATCGGGTCCTCCACGTCCAAGAAGCAGGCGTGCACGATCTGCTCCCAATACTCCTCCTCGCTCAGGTTGGCCTCCGCAGCCATCGCGGCGGTCCCGTAGAGGCCTAGCGTCCAGCTGAAGCGGCCTTCGTTCTCCTTCTCGGTGCGCCAGTCGAGCAGCCTTCGCATCGCCTCCCCGCGACGCATGATGCGCGCCGGGTCGACCGTCTCCAGGGCATGGGGGTCGCTTTCGGCGAGCACCGAGACCTGATGGTCCATCTCGTCGACCAGGCCCCTCATGTACTTGGCCGGGAAGTAGTCCAGCTGGGTCTCGCTCGTGGTCTCGAAGAAGTCCTTCGACATGTTCGTGCGGGCGTCGTCGTCTGGCTCATAGGCGCCGATCACGTGTCCGCCCGCGCGCCACACCGCCTTGCGTAGCTCGGCGTACAGAGGCTTGGCGCTCTCAGGAGCGGCGATCCTCACGACCTCGCCGGTCTTTACGCCCTCGCCGCCGCCCAGGGCGAAGTTGACAAGGACGGATGCGTAGCGCTCGAGGATCTCTTGGGGTGGGGTGTATGTCATGGGCCTGACCTTATACCTGGTGCCGTACGCACCGCGCGTATGGCTTCTGGATGGGTCTACATGCTCTCCAAAAAGTAAGGCCACTGGGTGGGCCTACATATTCTCCAAAAGGGGTGCCCCGCGTGCGCGCGCGGTCTTTTTAAAAGAACTAGATCTCTTAACAGGCCGTGCGCGCGCGCAGGGCACTCACTTTCTTCGAAGGACTCCGCCAGCTCCAGCCAAGAGGCCTCGAGGCGCTCGCGCTCGTTCACGAGTCGCTCCAGCTCGACTTGGAGCTCGCCCAGACGGCCATGGTCGGTGGCCTTGGCCGCCATCTCCTCTTCCAAGGTCGTCTCTTCGCCAGCCAGCTTCTCGATCGTGCGCTCCATGCGCCGAGCCTCGATTTCGCGGCCACGCGCCTCCTTGCGTGTCGCGCGGGTGGCTGCGCCCGGCGAGAGTATCCCGGCGGTCTCGGCTTGTACCTCGCCTGTGCGCCCATTTGCCGCCTCGGATCCCTCGACGGCCTTGGCTGGCCCCTTGCCGGCCTTGGCCGATCCGTCGCCCGCGGTGGCCTGAGCTCCGCTTTCACGCTCGCGCAGGTACTGCTCGATGCCGCCCGGCACGTGCCTCACACCACCGCCGTCGATCGCATACACGTTGTCGCACACGCGCTCCACGAAGTAGCGGTCGTGGCTCACCACAACCAGCGTGCCAGGCCAGCTGTCGAGCAGGTCCTCAAAGGAGGTGAGTGTGTCGATGTCAAGGTCGTTGGTGGGCTCGTCCAGCAGCAACACGTTAGGGCCACCCATCAAGAGCCGCATAAGGCCCAGCCGGCGGCGCTCGCCGCCGGACAGGTCGGCCACCAGCGTGCGTCCCTTCGGGCCGCGAAAGCCGAAGCGGTCGCACAGCAGTGAAGCGGTGAGCTCGTGCCCGTCGCTAAGCACGGCGTGGCTGCGCACCTCCTCCAAGGACTCCAGTACGCGCAGGTTCCCAGGGATCTCGGTCGCGTCCTGGGAGAGATGTGCCAGCTTCACCGTCTCGCCCCGCTCCACCCTACCTTTCGTTGGCTCGAGCTCGCCGGCGAGTAGGCGCATAAGCGTTGTCTTGCCCGACCCGTTAACGCCTACCAAGGCCACGCGATCGCCCGGCCCGAGTTGCCAGGTCATGTTCTTCAGGATCTCCTTTTCGCCGAGTGTCAGAGACACGTTGACGGCGTCCACCACCTTGTTGCCCAGGCGCGCACTCGCAAAGCGAGCCAACTCCACACGATCGCGCGCCTGCGGCTCGTCGGCGATCAAAGCCTCGGCCGCCTCGATCCGGAACTTCGGCTTGGTTGTGCGCGCCGGCGGTCCGCGCCGCAGCCAGGCCAGCTCCTTGCGCAATAGCTGCTCGCGGCGCCCGGCCTTCGCCGCTGCCTGGCGATCGCGCTCGGCACGGGCGAGCACGTAGGCGGCGTACCCGCCTTCGTACTGGTGGACCGCGCCGTTATCGACCTCCCAGGTCCCAGTGCACACCGCGTCCAAGAACCAGCGGTCGTGGGTCACCACGAGCATCGCGCCCCGCCGTGCGGCCAGGTGGCGGGCCAGCCAATCCACGCCTTCCACGTCCATGTGGTTGGTGGGCTCGTCAAGCAGCAACAGCTCGGGTGGTTCCAACAACAGGCGCGCCAAGGCGATCCGCCTGCGCTCGCCGCCCGACATACGGATCAGCGGCGTGTCCATGCCGGCAGGGAAGCGCTCCAGGGTTACGCCACCCAACAGCCCGTCGAGCACGTCTCTGAAAGTTCGGTCGCCGGCCCACTCGTGGTCGGCGCGCTCGCCCACAAGCACTTCGCGGATCGTGGCATCCCGATCGAGCTCGTCCTGCTGGCCCAGCAAGGCAACGTCCACATCGCCGGTGCGAGTCAGCGTGCCCGCATCCGGCTGCTCGATGCTCGCGATCAGCTTCAGCAAGGTCGACTTGCCGCCGCCGTTCTCGCCGACCACGCCGATGCGCTCGCCCGCGGCGACTCCGAGCGTCACCTCATTCAGGATCGTGCGACTCCCGAAGCCCTTCTCGACTTCCTTCAGGTTGACCAGGTTGCGAGGGGCCGGCATCCGCTTATCCTGGCGGATACCGTCGGCTCACGGCTTCGGGCTGCGCTTCCTGGCTACGCTCGACCTGGTCGTGGTCCGTTTGGCCGCCTTTGGGGTGCTCGCGGCACTCGGTTTGGCCGCGCTAGTGGGCGTCGCGGCCGCCGCTGTGCTTTCGCTGGTCGCCGAGGCGGCCATTTGCTTGAGCATGTCGTCGTGATCGAGGTCGATGATCGCCCTGGCCTCGGCGGCGGCTAGAGGCACGCGGCTGAGTGTCAACTGGTTGTCCTGCAACTGCTCGCCGCCTTGGGACCAGTTGGTGGAACCCGTGATCAGATACAAACCGTCGACGACGACCAGCTTGTCGTGGCTGATCGCCCCGCGCGAGGAGTGCCCGATCGCGATGCTGTTGCCGATCAGTTTGTGATTGAAGCGTTCGAGCAGTTCCTTCTCCGATTTGCCACCCGCCTGGCTCTTGTCGAGGCTCAGTGTGACCACGATGTCTGGGTCTTCGGTGTAGCCCTGAATAATCGCCGCGACCTGGGGATCGTCGAACCCGTACATGTTCACCGCCACCGTGTGCGTCGCCTGCAGCAAGGCCCACACGATGACCGCGTGCACCCCAGGGTCGCGTGGGGCATAGAAGGTCAGGTCGGTCGTGCTGTAGCCGTCGGGGAAGCGCCCCGCCTCCTTGAAGCGCCCAAGTTCCTCGAAGGTGAGGGCGCCCAGCTTCTTCAACGACAGGTCGTTCAAGTCGGCCCGCGCCTTGGTCGTGTTTGGCGGGAATTCCCAGTCTTCGATGAACTTGGTCATTTCACTCCTCGTCTTCCCGATTTACCGGATCGCCTCCAGGGCCATTGGGCAAGCAGCTTACAGGATTTTATGGGAAAGATTCAGTGAACGGAATTGACCAAATAATGAGAAGTGTTAGCAGGTGCCCTAAGACCTAGTGGTGGCGGACTCTAGATCAGTTTTTCGATGCCGCCAATCGCGGCACTGCCGAGAATCACCTCGAGCACTACACCCGCAACGGCCACGATCAGCCCTGCGAGGACCACCAAGAAGTCTTCGAGCAAGACGCCCAACGAGAGCAGCACCACGCCGAGCGCCGGCAGCGTGTCGAGGCCCGTGAAGGGCGGTGCGACGAATGCGGCCAGGGATCCTACGATCACGAGCAGGCCGAAGACGATGTTGCTCAAGCGGTGGTCGAACAGAAAGCGCAAGCGGGGCCTCGAGAAGCGCTCGAGCCACCGGATCACCTTCATCAATGCCGCGATGAAGCGCTGTTGCCTGTCCCCGGCCAGCTCCAGCCGCCGCCAGCGCTGAGGCAGCCAGATCTCCTCGCGTCCGGCGATCAGCTCGAGTGCGAGCAGCATCGCGATGATCTCGAACACGTGCGTGGCGCCGCCGGTTGGGAGCGGTAGCGCCGGCACGCCGAGCAGGACCACGAAGAGGATCGCGAAGCTCTTCTGCTCGAACAGCTCGATCAGGCTCCCGAGTGTCTTCTCGCCCTCGCTTGTGAGCCAGCGCTGCAGCTCATCGCTTACCTTGCTCGGCTCTCGGTTTCGCCCGTCGTCGGCACTAGACGGCCCGGCGGCTGGCGGGCGCGATGGCGTGGACATCGGATGGACGATAGTCAGCGACCCATTCGGAGTTGGCAAGCACCTCAACATTCGTCGAGTGGTTCTGGGCCGGTGGAAATGGCTTCTAGGCTCCATCGAGATGCGTAGAACGCCGCACTTCTACACAGCGTGGACCTGGCTTATGTCATGTCTGGCCGCGCTCCTCGCGATTGCCGCCCCCACTTTTGGGGAGGCCAGCCACGCTGGTTGGCCGTCGATCGGTCACCACGAGGGCCATCCGAACAACGAAAGCGGCACGATGCGTGGTTTGCCGAACGTTCACAACGAGCTGCTCGGCGGCGACGGCAACGACACGATCTGGGCCGGCAACGAGGGCGACGTGATCTGGGGCGACTCGCACGCAGAGCTGAACCCCACGAGCCAAACGGACGAGTTGCATGGCGGTGCTGGCAATGACTGGATCTACGCGAGCCACGGCTACAACCACATCTGGACGGGAGCCGGCAACGACCACATCGCGCTCGTTTATGGCCACGGGATCGTGGACTGTGATGGGCCTGGCCTAAAGGTCTTCGTGATGCGCTACTTGCCCCAGAATCGGCCTTGGAAGCTGGTGGGGTGCAATGACAAGGCGATCGTGCGCTACCGGGCTTAGGGTGCCGGCGCCGTCATCGAGATGGGCCCATGCCGGCCAAATTGCCGGCATGCTTGCCAGTCGCCGGGATCTTTACGGAGCCGTCGGCACCACCGCAACCGGTCCGTCCTGATCCACCAACTCACCCGTCTCAAAGGCAGCCGAGTCCAGCCGCTCGACGTGCTCGATCAACCCGAGGAACTCCTCGGCGTCGTCAAGGAAGCTGATCTTGGGGGTGCGGTAGTGCATTGGCACGACCCACTTCGGTCCTAGGCGATCCACGATCTCCTTGGCTCCGGCCGCGCCGATGGTGGGCCCGCCGCCGACCGGCAGGATGACCATGTCCACCTCGCCGATCGCCTCGGCCTGCTCGGGTCGCAGTTCGCTCTGGCCGAAATCGCCGAAGTGGGCGACCCGCAAGCCGTCGAGCGTGAACACGAAGATCGTGTTCGGCCCGCGCTGAGTGCCGGCCGCTTCGTCGTGCTCTGAGGCGACCGCCACTACCTCGCCGATCGGAGACTCCAAGCGACCTGCGGTCGAGCGCAGGGTCGCCGGCTCGCCGGAGATCGCCTCCACGCCGTTGTGGTCGAGGTGCTCGTGGGTGACCAGCAACAGGTCCACGCCCTCGGCGGAGATCGCCGGGTAGTCGAATTTCATACCCCGGCTCGCCATCGGGGAGAGGTCGCCAAAGGGATCGATGAACACCTTTGCGTCCGGGCCGGTCAGGGCGAAGGCGGACTGGCCGAACCACTCAACGTGCATGCTGCTCCTCCAGTTCTCGGGTTTTGTCGGATATGGATCTGTCGGGATTGGGTCCCTCGGCGACGGCTGTCTGAGGGCCGGCTGCGTTGGTAAAGGTCATCTCGGGTGCCGTCTCCTGGGCGTACTCGTAGCGTCCGCCCCGCAACAGGGAGGCGGCCGCGGCGATCAGGCAGGCCGCGATCGCGAACACGAAAGCCGCGTGCAGGCCTTCTCTGAATGGGGCGGAGATCAGATGTGGGAAGAAGGCGGGCCCGGTGAGGATCGCCTGGGCGTGTGGGCCCACCGCTTGAAGGGCGTGCGTGCCGACGAGGCTCTGGATCGGGTTGTAGCCGAGGAAGGCCGCGAACAGGATCGAGATCGGCGGCGCGTGCGCCACGCGACCGGCCACCTCGGCCGAGAGCCCGTGCGCCTCCAGTCCGGACTGGGCGGCCGCCGGCAGGCTGGCCGAGAGACCGACGATCAAAAGCGTGAAGAAGATCCCGATCGAGAGCACTTGCGCCGAGTTCTGGAAGGTCTGGTTCATGCCGCCGCCCGCACCCCGCTCGCCCGGGGGCAAGCTGTTCATCACGGCCGCCCGGTTGGGCGAAGCGAACATGCCCATCGAGACGCCCATCAGGAACAGCACGAAAGCGAACACCCCAAAGTTGAAGTCGGTCGGCAGCAGCATCATCAAGGCGAAGCTCAGCGCCGCCCCCAACATCCCCCCGGTCGCGAAGGGACGCGCCCCGAAGCGGTCCGATAGAACGCCTGAGGTCGGTCCCGCGATCAGCATGCCCACGGTCAGAGGCAGCATGTAAATGCCCGCCCACAATGGTGTTTCGGTGAACGAATAGCCGTGCAAAGGCAGCCAAATACCCTGCAGCCAGATGATCAACATGAACATCAAGCCTCCCCGCGCGATCGCGGCCAGGAACGTGGAGAGCGTGCCGAACGTGAAGGCCCTGATGCGGAACAAGGCCAGGTTGAACATCGGAGCAGCCACCCTCCGCTCCACGCCCACGAAAGCCGTCAACGACACAGCCGCCGCTCCCAGCAGGCCCAGCACGCGTGGCGAGGTCCAGCCGGTCGCGTGGCCGCCGTAGGGGCGGATGCCGTAAGTGACCGCCACCATCACGAGGATCAGGCCGGCGGCGAACGTGGCGTTCCCCCACCAGTCGATCGAAGCCTTTTTTGGCTGGCTGCGCTCCTCCAGCTTGAGGTAGCCCCACACCGTCCCGAACAGGCCGACCGGCACTGAGATCAAGAACACCAGGCGCCAGTCAATGGGGGCGAGCACGCCGCCCAAGATCAAGCCCACGAACATGCCGCTGACGCCGACGATGTTGTTTATCCCGAGCGCCATGCCCCGCTGCGTGACCGGAAAGGCATCGGTGATGATGGCGGCCGCGTTGGCCAGAAGGCACGCCCCACCCACCCCTTGAACGATCCGAAACACGATCAGGTAGTCGGCGCCGGCCCGGCCCTTCATCCAGTCCACCGCGAGCACGAGCGAGGCGAGCGTGTAGATGACGAAGCCCAAGTTGTAGATCTTTACGCGCCCGAACATGTCGCCAAGGCGGCCCAAGCTCACGATCAAGACGCTTGAGACGACCAGGTAGCCGAGGATCATCCACAGCAGATAGAAGCTATTGGCCGGCACGAGCGGATCGAGCTGGATGCCCCTGAAAATGTCGGGCATCGCGATCAGCGTGATCGAGGCATCCAGCGTCGCCAAGAGCACCGCCAAGGTCGTGTTCGACAGGGCGATCCACTTGTAGCGGTCAGGGTGAGAAGAGCCTGCGCGGGCCGATGGGGGAGGGGAAAGCCGCAAGGCTTTGACTCTATCCACGCCGGTCGTCCCTCCGCGTGGGTTCGGGAAGGAACGGGGCTGAGAATGCGTCTGTGGTGCTAGTTTCGAGCTGTCATGTCCACGCCCGAGTCTCCACCCACAGAGCCCACCCAGCCTCCTTCAGGCGGAGGCTTGAGCCCACGCATCCTGCTCTCGCTCGTGGTGATCGTCGTGATCGTCGGCGGTGTGGCCTTGCTCACGAGCGGTGGCGGCAGCAACAGGCCCAGCTCGAGCATCGTGCATGGCGTCGCCTCCTCCGAGTACAGAGGCTCGCTCACTTCGCCGGCCCAACCTGCGCCGCCCCTGAGCCTGCGCAACTACAAGGGCGAACGCGTCAACATCGACCAGTACAAGGGCAAGGCGGTTCTGCTCACGTTCCTCTACACCAAATGCCCGGACGTGTGCCCGCTGATCGCCGCCAATCTCGGCGTGGCGCTCAACGAGATGGGCCCCGCCAAGGCCTCCAAAGTGCAGGTGATCGCCGTCTCGGTCGATCCGCGCGGCGACACGCCCACAGCGGTTGCGGCGTTCCTGAAGAGACACGGAGTCGCGGGACGGATGCAATATCTGGTCGGCTCCGCTCACGAATTGGGGCATGTCTGGAAGACGTGGGGCGTGGGCGCCGAATATGACGCCGAACAACCCCAGCTGGTCAACCACTCCGGGCTGGTGTACGGGATCAGCGGCAAGGGAATCGTCACGACCCTTTACGCGGCCAGTTTCACGCCCGCCGAAATCGTGCACGACGCGCCGCTACTCGCCTCCGGTTGAGCCTGCCCCGCGCGCGAGCGCGTGCACACGCGCAGGGCACCCCCAAAGAGCAAACACATCCGCGCCTCACTCCCCGCGGGCCGACCCCTCCAGGCGCCGGCGCAGCTCGGGGCCGCGACCCGCGCCGACCGCGCGCGCCGCGCGCTCGTCGCTCAAATGAATGCCTTGGGCCTGGGCGAACTCGAGCAGGTCCTGACGTTCCTCGCTCTCGCGTGCCGTGCGCAAGAACAGCCAGCAGAACAGCCCCAGGGTGAGGATGCTCTCCTCGATCATCATGATCGCCCCCGCCAGATTCTGGTCAGCCAAGGGCGAGATTTTCCAGATCGTGTCGCCGTGGATGTAGAAGGGGTAGAAGACAGTGCCCGACCACAGAAACACGTTGCCGAGCACCGTCGCGGTCAGGCGCACCGCCACGATGTAGCCAAGCTTCGCACCGTTGCCGAACCACGAAGGCATCGGCAAAGGCCCGAACAGACACATCCACATGTTGATGCCGAAGCCAAGGAACATCGCGTGCTCGAGCGCGTGCACAACGGAGTGCTCCAAGGCCGCTTCGTAGAACACGGGCAGGTGCCAGACGTAGAGGTCGATCGCCCACAACGGGAAGGCGATCAGGGGATGGGCGAGGATGCGCAGGCGGTCGAACAGCTTGACCCTCAAGATCGGCGCGATCAGAGGCCCGGTCAAGCCGAGCACGATCAACAGGGCCGCGATGTCGCCAAGCAGGAGGTGCTCGACCATGTGCGCGCTCAGCAACTGTTGGCTGTCACCGCCAAGTGAGGTGAGCGCCGCTCCGATCGTGACGAAGCCCGCATAGAAGCAGGCCTGGCGCCAGCCGGGCACCGGTCGTTTCTGGCGCCCCAGGGTTTGCACGCGCTTGGCGTAGGCCAGGCCGAACAGAGCAAGCGGCCCGAGCTGGAGGAAGGACTCCAAGGTCGTGGATGTGGCGAGCGGGGGCACGGACACCAGCAAGCCTACGACGTGCGAGGCGCCCAAGCCGACGACGGCGATGTGCCGGGCTCAGGACGCACCGACCGGCCGCTCGCGGGCCGCCCGTGACATACACTGGCGCGCTCATGTTCTGCCCGCGTCGCCTGCTGCCGTCCGCGCTCGGCGGCCTCGGCCTCGCGGCGCTCCTGTTCCCGCAGGTGGCCTCCGCGCACGGGATCGTGGGCAAGGCAGACCTGCCGATCCCGGTGTGGCTGTTCAGCTGGACAGCCGCGATCGTCCTGGTCGTGTCCTTTGTGGCCTTGTCCACCTTGTGGACGGCCCCCCAGCTTCAGTCTGAGCACCGTCGCCGGCTGTTTGTCATGCCGGCGTTCCTGGCTCGGTTGGCGAGTCTCTTGGGGGGAGGGTTGTTCGTGCTGGTCGTGTACTCAGGCTTCGCTGGAGCCCAAGTGCCAAACGCGAACCTCGCCGTCACATTCATCTATGTCGTCTTCTGGGTGGGTATGCCGGTCGCCAGTGTTCTGTTCGGGGACATCTTCAAGGCGCTCAGCCCGTGGCGCTCGTCCGCCCGCCTGATCCGCTGGGTGGGTCGGCGGGTCGCGCCGAAGGCGTTTGCACCGGCCCCCCTGCGTTACCCGGGTTGGCTTGGCATGTGGCCGGCGGTCGCGGCCCTGATCGGCTTCGCCTGGCTGGAGCTCGTGTATGTGCCGGCCGATCGTGACCACCCCGCCACTCTCGCAGCCCTGTCGCTGGCCTATTTCGTGGTCATGCTCGCCGGCACGGCTCTGTTCGGCGTGGATGAGTGGTGTGAGCGCGCGGACGGCTTCGGCGCCTACTTCGGCTTGCTCTCGCGCATCTCGGTGCTGTGCCAGGACGCGCGCGGGATCGTCTACCGGCGCAGGTTGTTGAGCGGCTTGCCCGACATGGAGATCAGGGCCGGCTCGATCGCCTTGGTGTGCACGATCATCGGTACCACCACCTTCGACGGGCTGTCCAACGGAGGGGTGTGGCGCACCAACGAGCCGCACCTACAGAGTCTGTTTACCGACCTCGGCTTCAACACGGCACCCGCGATCGAGCTGGCCTACTCCCTGGGTCTGGTCTTGTGCGTGTTCCTGATCGCCGGCATCTACCGCTTGGGAATCGTGGGCGTGCGCAGCGTCAACCACAGCTTCTCCTCGACCGAGCTGAGCCGCTCCTTTGCGCACACGCTCGTGCCGATCGGCTTCGCCTATGTGCTGGCCCACTACTTCTCCCTGCTCATCTGGCAGGGCCAGGCGATCGGCTACCTGGCCTCGGACCCGCTCGGCAACGGCGCCAACATCTTCGGCACGAGCGCGTATCAGATCGACTACAAAATCATTTCTTATGCGGCCATCTGGTACGTGCAGGTGGCGGCCTTGATCGCCGGCCACGTGGGCGGTCTCGCGCTCGCCCACGACAAGGCCTTGGCCATGTATTCCAACGCACAGGAGGCGATCCGCTCGCAGTACTGGATGCTTGCCGTGATGGTCGCTTTCACGAGCTTTGGCCTGTGGCTTCTGTCGGCGGTGGGAACCTGAGCTTGGGAGTAGAGTTCCCACGGTGTTGAGCGGAATCCTGTTTCTCCTGCCGGCTCTCGCATTGGCCCTCGTGCTGTTCTTGCGCCGCTATCCGGGTGAGCGCACCTTGGCTCGCCTCGCGGCGCCCCGTCGTCGTGCTCGTTGGGCGCGTCCGCGCGCGAGCGCGCCGCTCGCCGCTCGCTCTTTCGTGGTGGCTGTCCACGGCGGTCTCTTGATCGCCCGCTCACTTGCCGTGCGCCCGCCGCCCCTGGCGCTCGCGTCCTAGCCGGCAACACCGCGCAAAGTCCCTTCTAGCTCCGAGGAGGAGCATCCATGTCACGCCGTCCGATCCTGGTCGTCGCGTGCGCACTTGCAGCGGCATCGTTTGGCAGCGTCCCCGCGTGGGTTTCGCTGCAGAGCGTGCCCGCAAGTGCCGCCACGGCGAGCAATTCCACGTCAGAGAGCTCAAGCCCGATCGCCGATCAGGGCGCCAACTTCAACTACCGCTCTGAAATCACTTCGATCACGCCTGACGTAAAAGGCCTGAGCATCGAAGTGCTCGAGTTCGCCGACCGGCTCGTCTTGACCAACCACACCGGCAAGACGGTCACCGTCTACGGCTACTCGGGCGAGCCCTATGCACGCGTGCAGCCCAACGGCACGACTGAACAGAACGTGCGCTCGCCGGCGGTCTATCTAAACACCAACTTCTATGGCGACGTGACCGTGCCCGCCTCGGCAAGCGCGTCCTTGCCGCCCAAGTGGGTGACGGTCGATCGAACCGGGTCTTTTGAATGGCACGACCATCGCATCCATTGGATGAGCCCCGTCACGCCGCCCCAAGTCAAAGACAAGGGCAAGCGCACTTTGATCTTCCACTGGAGCGTGCCGATCTCGGTGGGCGCGCAGAAGGGCATCGTGACAGGCCAGTTGTTCTGGGTGCCCGACTCCTCGAAAACCCCCGTCGCGGCGATTGTGGCCCTGATCGCGATCGTGTTTGCGGCGATCGCCTTCGTCGTGTGGGTCAGGCGCAGGAGGGCGCGTGCGGGCGGGCCGGGACGCCCAGTCGCCGGACCGGATTCCGGCGACGACGGCGAGGTCAAGGAAGCCTGGTGACGGGCGCGTTCATTGGCCGCCGGTGCGCGGGGGCGGGCCTTGGTGGCACGAACGTTCGTACGAGCCTGCTTGTCGGGGTGCTCGTCGGGGTGCTGGCTCTCGCAGGCGCCCCCGCCGCCCTCGCCCACGCACAGCTACTGGGTACCTCCCCGCTGTCAGGCGCGACGGTGGCCAAGCAGCCGAGCGAGGTGATCTTCAAGTTCAACCAGGCTGTCGGCGGCACGCTCGGCGCGGTGCGCGTCTACAACGCCCAGGGTCAGGAGGTGGACAACCTCGACGTGGGCCATCCCGAAGGCCACCAGCACTGGATGGGCGTGGGGCTGAAGCCGGGCCTGCCGGACGGCACCTACACCGGCACCTACAAAGTCATCTCTGCCGACACCCACATCGTCTATGGCGGACTCTTGTTCAACATCGGCCACGCCGGCGCGGCCCCCAAGTTCACGGTGGCGGGGCTGATCGGGCGGGGCGAGAGCGGCGAGGCGACCAAGCTCGCGTCTGGTGTGGTACGCACGCTCGACTACGTGTCACTGGCTTTGGGGATCGGCGGCCTGGTCTTTCTCGTGTGGGCGTGGTTGCCAGTGTTGGCCGCCACGGCCGAGGGGGACGAGGTGTGGGGCGAGGCCTCGGAGGCGTTTGTGCGGCGTCTGGAATTGCTGTTCGCGGTCGCCATCCTGCTTGGCATCGCAGTTGGCGTGCTCGGCATCCTGCTGCAGGGCGCCAGCGCGGCCGGGGTCTCCCTGTGGGCGTCGGCGAAGGGGACGATCGTGGACAACACCTTGGAAAGCCGTTTCGGTGAGGTGTGGGCGGCGCGCACGCTCGTGTGGGTGGCGTTGGGGGGTGTGCTGGTTGTAAGTCGCTCACGGCGGTGCCCTGCGCGCGCGTGTATAAGCGCGGCGGCGCTTGGCGCTTGCATGTTGGCCGTCACCCCGGCCTTGAGCGGGCACCCCAGCGTGCAAGGTCCGCGCGGCGTGTTCTTTCCCGCGGACGTCATACACGTGGTTGGTGCAAGCGTATGGGTGGGCGGGATCGCCTGCCTATTGCTGGCCTTGCCCGCAGCTACTCGCAAGCTGGAAGGTCCGCGGCGCACGCGCCTGTTGCTTGCGACGCTGGCTCGCTTCTCGCCCTTGGCGCTGGCCTGTGTGATCGCGATCGCGATCACCGGCGTGGTTCAGGCCTACATCGACGTGCGCAGCTTCGACGGGCTGCTGCACAGCACCTATGGGGCGCTCGTAATCGTCAAGGTGGTGTTGCTCCTGGCCTTGATCGGCTTCGGTTGGGTCAACCGCTCGCGCATCCTTCCCGCCTTGCGAAGGCTCGCCGGTCGCGGTGAGTCGCCAGGACGCGGCGGCGCGGCGGCGCGGCGCTCGATGCGTGGCGAGCTTGTCGTAATGGTGGCCGTATTCGGCGTAACCGCGGCGCTTGTCAGCTATGCCCCGCCGATCGACGCCGCGAGCGGCCCGTTCTCGACAACCACTTCGCTTGGCCCAGCGGAGCTGGAGATGACCGTCGAACCGGCCAGGGTCGGCCTGAACACGGTTCACATTTACTTGATCGACGCCAAGACGGGCGCCCAGTTCACGGCCACCAAGGAATTCATGGTCACGGCCAAGCTGCCCGCCAAGGGGATCGGCCCGTTGCCATTGAAGGCGAATCTGGCCGGCCCGGGCCACTACGTACTCAGTTCGACCGTGCTCAGCCCGGGCGGCACCTGGCAGCTGCTCGTGACCGACCGAGTGTCCGAATTTGAAGAGTACTCGCGCACCGTCTCGGTGCCCATCAAATGACCCCAATCCAGGAGGACACATGAGGTCTAGAACCATCGCCGCTCTGATTGCCACGGCGAGCTTGACCGCCCCGGCGGTCGCCCAGGCGCACATCAGTCTGCACCCCAACACGATCCCGGCAGGCGCGTTCGTGACTTTGAACGTGAGGGTTCCGGGCGAGCAGGAAGGCGCCTATGCCTACAAGGTCGACATGCTCGTGCCACCCGGCTTCACCGAGATCGATACCCAGAACGTGCCCGGCTGGAGCGTCAAAGAGATCATCACCAAACCGGCGACGCCGATCCAGACCGACGAAGGCCCGGTCGATGAAGAGGTCTCCCAGATCGTCTGGACGGGCGACCGCTCCAAGCTGGGGCGCCTTGAAAACGGGACGTTCATCCAGTTCCCTCTGTCGATCGCTATGCCCAGCGACATCGCCGGGCAGCCCTTGGCGTTCAAGACGGTCCAGTACTACTCCAACGGCAAGGTGATCCACTGGATCGGCCCGCCCAGCGCCGAATACCCGGCACCCACGATCAACGTGACCGCCAAGGGCGGCTTGGTCGAGGAAGTCGCCAGCGGTGAGGCCGGCCCCACGGCCGGGGAGACGGCGTCCACTTCGGGCACGACCGCCGCACCGGCAAGCGCCGGCTCGTCGGACGGTGGTACCCAAGCGGGTGCAAGCAAGGGCCTTGCGATCACTGCCTTGATCGTCGGTGCGCTCGGTCTGATTGCGGGCGTCGGAGGTCTACTTGCAGCGGGGCGGGCGCGTGGTAGCGTTTGAGTCCATGGCCGTGCTCGCCTGTCTCACCCATTGGTACACCTCGGCGATGTTTGTCGTTCCGGTTGCCGCGGTTGGCGGTTGGAGTTGGTGGAGCGCTCGTCGCGGAGCGGACGACCGAAGCTGATCCTCACGAGCGCGCCGCCCCCCTGCGCGTTCTCGGCGACAACGGAGCCCCCATGCGCTTCGGCTGCCTGGTGCACAATCGCCAAGCCAAGTCCCGACCCGGGCTGCTTGCGGGCAGCGTCGGCGCGATAAAAGCGCTCGAACACGTGGGGGAGATCTGCCTCGGCGAAGCCAGGACCGTGGTCGCGAATCGTGAGCAGACCATTTTGCAGGTCCACCTCGACAGGCTCGCCGGGAGGGCACCACTTGCAGGCGTTCTCGAGCAGATTGGAGACGGCGCGGTCGATGCGGTCGGCAACGCCTGAGACGAGCGTGGGCTCCAGGTTCACATGAAAAGCGAGATCTGAGCGTCGCTGTGAACGCTGCACGGCGGCACTCACGATCTCATCCAAAGCGACATCTCCGATGGCTCCTTTGCGCTCGGTGCCACGGGCCAGCTCGACTACATCGCCGACCAGGCGCGTCAGCTCGTCTAGCTCGCTGACGATGTCCGCGCGCAGACCCGCCTGGTCCTCCGGCGGCAGGCGGTGGGCCTGGGCCAATGTCTGGATATTGGCTCTAAGGCTGGCGATCGGGGTGCGCAACTCGTGACTGGCGTCGGCCACGAGGTTGCGCTGAGCTTCGACCGACCGCTCCAAAGCGTCAAGCGTGGCGTTGAAGCTGGCGGCCAGGCGCGCCAGCTCGTCGCGTCCACCGGAGGGCAGGCGCTGGGAGAGGTCGAGACCGCCGGCGAGCGTCTCTGTGCGCCTTGTGAAGCGGACGATGGGTGCGAGGGCGGCGCGCGCCACCAGGGCGCCCAAGGCCGCGGCGAGGGCAATTCCGGCGACGGCCACGATCACGAGGATCAGGAGCAGCCGGCTCAGCTCTTTGTCGACCTCGGTGAGCGGCCGGGCCACCAGCACGGCGCCGCGGGCGCCGGTGCCGAGTGTGAGCACGCGCAAGCGAGTGCCTTTGACGGTGCGGTCGCTCAGAGCACGGCCCGTGCCGCTTTTGGCGATCTCCTTGTCGGAGGCGCTCAAGGGGATCCTCGTGGAGGAGCCTTGGCCGCCGGGAACGTGGACAGCACCGCTGGGCGCCACGAACTGGATGTAGCCGGAGGGGCCACCCAGAGGCACGGGCTGGACATTGCTCGGAAATCCGTCGCCGTCCTGGCCCGGTGGCGGGCCCTCGCCTCCGGGGAGCGCTTCCTCGCTCGGGGAGAAGCCGGGCGGAGGCGAGTCTTCATTGCGAGAGGCGCCGCGCGACCCGTTGCCGGTGCCCCCGGGCACGAAAGCTTGGGCGCGCTGATTCAAGGACCTGTCGACTTCGCTGCGCAGGTCCGAACGCACCGCCACATAAAGGCTAATCGCGGCGATGAGCACGGCAATGGCAACCGCGAGCCCGGCAGACGCCGCGATGCGTGCGCGCAAACTCATCTGATCTATCTCCCGCCCAAAAGCGCGCTTGCGTCTATACACGCGCGCGCGAGTCCACCTCTAACGCAAACACATACACACGAAGTCATGGCTCACGCAACGCATAGCCGACGCCCCTGACCGTGTGGATCAAAGGTCGCGCCCCGGCCGCCTCCAGCTTACGTCGTAGGTAGCCCACATATACGCGCAAGGCGTTGGAGGCTGGGCCGAAGTCATAGCCCCAGACACGGTCATAGATGAGGCTGTGAGGCAGGACCCGGTTCGGGTTGAGCATCAAAAGCTCCAAGAGCTGATATTCGGTGCGGGTTAGCTCGACGAAGTTGCCGTCAACGGCGGCGCCGTGACGGGCGCTGTCGAGGTGCAGCTCGGCGAAGGACAAGGAGTCTGGGTCACTCTGGGCACTCGTGCGTCGCAACAGGGCACGCAGACGCGCCTTCAGCTCCTCGACGTCGAACGGCTTAACCAAGTAGTCGTCGGCGCCGGCGTCGAGCCCGTCGATGCGGTCGCTGACCACATCGCGGGCAGTGAGGATCAGGATCGCGACGCGGTTGCCGAGCAGGCGCAGACGCCGGCACACCTCCAGGCCGTCGATCCCAGGCAAGCCGACGTCCAAGACGACCGCGTCGGGCACGCCTTGGACGACCATCTCGATCGCTAGCTCGCCGTCCTCGGCGACTTGCACTTCATAGCCGCCGAGCGTCAGGGCGCGGCGCACCGCTTCGCGCACGGCGCGGTCGTCCTCTACGACAAGAATCCTCATGTCCCGATTCTGACGTGTGGAGTGGGACTTGCGGAGAACTCCTACGTTGGCCTTATACGGCTCATAGCGGGCTCTAGGACACGGGCTCGATGCTGATCGCCTAAGGCAACCAGTCTCACTGAAAGGGAGACCTGCATGTCAACTCCATCGATCAGCGCCCCGAGCCGCATCCCTAACGATCTGGACGGCCTGGCGGGGCGTGCGCGAGCGAGCGAGCGGCGCTTGGTGCGTGGCCGTGAGGCCGATCCCGTTTGGTCGCGTCCGGCGCTATGGCTCGTGGCCCTGCTGGCGGGCG
Source organism: uncultured Solirubrobacterales bacterium (assembly GCA_963726465.1). Taxonomy (GTDB): domain Bacteria; phylum Actinomycetota; class Thermoleophilia; order Solirubrobacterales; family Solirubrobacteraceae; genus Palsa-744. The sequence goes on along the minus strand of CAVSCQ010000021.1, from coordinate 158,263 downwards.
TGCTCACGCTGTGGGGCCTGACCAGGAGCGGATATGCGAACACGTATTACGCCGAGGCGGCACAGGCGGCGAGCCGCAACTGGACCGCTTGGCTGACCAACGCGCTCGACTCGAGCGGCGCGGAGAGCCTTGACAAGGGGCCGTTGTCGAACATGTTGATGGGGCTGTCGGGCAGGCTGCTGGGCTTCTCCAGCTTCAGCATGTTGTTGTCCGAGGCGCTGTGCGGAGTGGGTGCGGTACTTGTACTGCACAACACGGTCAAGCGCACGCTGGGACACAGGGCGGCCATCTTGGCGGCCCTGATGCTGGCGTTGACGCCGATCTTTGTGGCGATGAGCCGCTACAACAACCCCGACGCCCTGCTCGTGCTGCTGGAGGTGACGGCCGCTTGGGCGCTGGTGCGGGCTTTGCAATCGGGTCGCACGCGCGAAGTGTTGCTGTGCGGGGTGCTGGTGGGCCTGGCCTTCAACGTGAAGATGTTGCAGGCCTACTTGATCGTGCCGGCGCTCGCGGCGGCGCTACTGCTTGCCGGGCAAGGCAGCGTGCGACGTCGTGTTGGGCAGTTGCTCGCGGGCGGTTTCGCGATGCTGGTGGTGAGCTTTGCTTGGTACGGGACGATGATGCTGATTCCGGCCGCCGACAGGCCATGGGTGGGCGACACGACCGACAACTCGTGGTTCTCGTTGATCTTCGGGGCCAACGGCTTCGGCCGCGTATCGGGCGAAGGCGGCGGGGTAGGTCCAGGCGGCGGCGGCGCCACGTTCGGCGGCGCGGCGGGACCAGGGCGCTTGTTCAACTCGATCGTGGGCGGCCAGATCGCATGGTTGCTGCCGCTTGCGGCGGTCGGCCTGGCACTGGGATTGTGGACTCGTCGGCGCGCGCCCAGAACCGACAGGGCGCGCTCGGCCTACGTGCTTTGGGGCCTGTGGGCGGTGGTCTCTTGGGCGGTGTTCAGCTTCTCCAAGGGCGTCTTCCATCCTTATTACACGACCGCCTTGGCGCCCGCTGTGGCGGTGCTCGCAAGTGGCGGGCTGATCGAGTTGTGGGAGCGGGCTCGTGGCTCGACGGCTTGGACGGTGGCGCTTGGGGTGGTGGTGGTCGGGACGGCGGCGTTCGCAGCTTGTATTGCTCGGTCGCGCGAGCGGCTTCGCGCCGTGGGTGGCGCCGACGGCGATGGTGCTCGCGGTGCTTGCGACCACCGGTCTGCTGCTGGCCAGGGCAAAGCCGGTTGGCTCGGTCGCAACCCGCTCTCATATCGCGGCCGGCGCCGCCGCGCTAGCGCTGGTGGCACTGCTTGCCGGTCCCGCGGCCTATTCGATTGCGACTGTAGGCAAATCTCTGGATGGCGGCAATCCGCTCGCGGGTCCGGCCGGAGCTGAGGCCGGTCTCGGCGGTGGCCCCGGCGGCGCACCGGGGAGAGGGGTGGGGAGGGGAGGGTTTGTTCGTGCGGGTCTCCCGCCCGGAGCTTCGGGGCTGCGCCCCCAAGGCGCCGGCGTACCAGGCGGGGGCGTGCCGGCCGGTGCTCCCCCGGCGGGTTCCGCGTCAGCCCAGGGTGGTCCGCCTGCTCTGTTTGGTGGCGGGTCAGCAGCTTCGGCCAGCGGGCCGGGCACAGCAGGTGGTGGGTCGGGGGCCGCGAGCGGCTCAGGCGCGGCCGGCGGCTTTCCGGGCGCGGGCGGACTCGCGGGCGCGGGTGGCGGGCAGGCGAGCAAAGCGCTCGTCTCTTACTTGAAGGCCCACCAGGACAAAGCCATATACATCGTCGCCGCGGTCGGTTCGAGCACGGCGGGGAGTATCGCTTTGGAGAGCGGTCGCGAAGCGATCGACATGGGTGGCTTCATGGGTTCCGACGCCGCGCCGAGCCTGGCCAAGCTGAAGAGTTTCATCGCGTCGGGTCAGCTGCACTATGTGTTGTTGAGCGGCACGGCTGGCGGCGGAGCGGGGGGAGGGCCCGGTGGAGGCGCCTCAGCTGCCAGTCAGGCCAGCGTCAAGGCTCGCGACGCTTGGATCGAAGCGCACGGAAAGGTGGTCCATGTGAGTGGAGCGAGCTCCGGTGGAGCGTCGCTCTACTACTTCGCTTGAGCGGAACCTCGGCTCGGAGACCACGCGCGAGCGGCGGGCGAGACGGCGATGCCCTCGGGTAGGCGCCCATCGGGGACCGGTGCGCCGGTCACGGTTTGTAGGGGTATGACGCCGGCCCACGTGTCCAGGGCGTAGTCCTCCTCGTCGTCGACGGGCGGCCCTGTGCGCAGCTTGGCCGAGGCCTCGTCGAGCGGTAGAGACAACACTTGGATCGCCTTGAGCTCTTTGGCGGTGGGCGGCCTTGTCTCTTCCCAACGCCCAGGCACAAGGCGCTCTGTGAAAGCCTCGATCGCCGCCATCTTCTCGACCTCATCCTCGATCGCCGTGGCCTGGCCGAAGACGATGACCGAGCGGTAGTTGACCGAATGGTGCACCGCCGAGCGCGCGAGCACAAGGCCGTCCAGCAAAGTGACCGTTAGGCACATCTGGGCGCCGGCCGTCAAGGCGCGGATCGTGCGGCTTGCGCTCGATCCGTGGAAGTAGACATGCTCGCCGACGCGGGCTTGAAGTGTGGGGATCACATAGGGCTCTCCCTCCACCGCGAAGCCGACGTGTGCGATCAAGGCCTCGTCGAGGATCGCCTCGATCGTGTCTCGCTCATATACGCCGCGAGCCGGCATGCGCCGTAGGCGTGTGCGTGGGGAGGGCGCTTTTGTCGTGCCTGCTGTCTGCTGGGAGTGGGACACGCTTCGAACTCTACGGGCTATTTGGCTCGATTGAAAGGACCAAATATCGGTAAGAATGTAGGGCCAAATGGACTTGCACCTCGACCTGGATCAAGTTTCAGGCGGCTCCATGCGGGCGCGCTTGGAGGGTGCGCTGCGCGAGGCGGTGCGCAGCGGGCGCCTCGCGCCCGGAAGCCGTCTGCCGTCCACACGCGTGCTTTGCGTCCAGCTGGGCGTATCGCGCGGAGTGGTCGTGGACGCTTATTCCCAGCTTGCTGCCGAGGGCTACGTGCAGACACGTCGTGGGGGAGGCACCAGCGTTGCTGACGCAGCTATCTCGGCTGGGCCAGGCCCCAAGAGTGTCGTGTCGCCGGGCACGGTCCTGCATGACTTGAACCCCTACCGGCCGGCGCTCGACGGCTTCCCGCGGGCGGCGTGGCTGTCCGCGCTGACGCGCGTGCTGCGGAGTGTTCCCGACGAGCGGCTGGCCTATCCCGACCCGGCGGGTACGCCGGAGTTGCGCGCCGCCTTGGCCGGCTACCTGGGCAGGGCCCGGGGCCTTAGGACGACCCCGGAGCAGATCGTGGTCACCGCTGGAGCGCGTCACGGCGTCGAGCTGCTGTGGACTGTGTTGGCGAACGGCGGGGCGCGCAGCGTGGCAGTCGAGTGTCCCGGCTGGCGGGGCATGAGCGAGACCGCGGCCGATGCCGGGTTGCTCGTTCGCTCATTGCCGGTGGACGAGCATGGTCTGGTCGTCGAGCGCCTGTGGCTGCAGCGAGTGGACGCGGTCGCGCTTGCTCCTGCCCACCAGTACCCGACGGGCACGGTGCTGGCGCCCGATCGCCGTATCGCACTGCTGGAATGGGCGAAGGCGGCGAACGCCTTGGTGGTCGAGGACGACTATGACGCCGAGTACCGTTATGACCGCCAACCGATCGGCTCTTTGCAAGGCCTCGCCCCGGAGCGAGTCGCCTACTGTGGCTCGACCAGCAAGACGCTCGCCCCCGCGATGCGCATCGGCTGGCTGGTGCTTCCCTCGCGTCTTGCCGAGCTTCTCGCCGAGCGCCAGGCCAGACGCGGAAGCGTGCCTGCGCCGCTGAACCAACTGGCGCTCTGCGACCTGATCGAACGTGGCGAGCTCGATCGCCATCTACGTCGTCAGCGGCGTCGCTACGGTCGTCGTCGCGAGATGCTTTTGGAGGCGCTTGCGAGCAAGCTGCCCGAGGTGCGCGTATCCGGGGCCGCCGCCGGCCTGTATGTCGTCGTGGGCCTGCCTGGTGCGGTCAGCGAGCAGGCTGTCCTCGCCCTGGCGCGCTCGCGCGGGATCTCGCTCGAGGGAGTAGGCGGTTCAGCGCCTGCTCTGGTCATCGGCTACGCCAACCTCGTTGAAGCTGGGGTCGCTCCAGCCGTCGACGTGCTTCGGGCTTGCATTCGTGAAGCCGTGAACGGCCGTCACGAGGTGCGTGTCGGTGGCGTGCGTGAGCGCCCGGCAAAGTTGCCGACGAGCACACCGATCACCGTGACCAGGTAGAGCTGGCCTAGCAGCATCTCGACGACCGCCAACGACCGGCCCACGTTGGTGGCGGCGGTGAGGTCGCCAAAGCCGGTCGTCGTTAGGACCGCGAAGCTGAAATACACGATCTGACTTGTCGTGGCGTGGGCTGTCTGGGCGAAGTACTGAGTGCTGTCGACCTTGTCGACGAAGCCGATCAGCCACGCGAACACCAGGCCGAGCAGCAGGTAGAGCGACAGCGCGCCGGCAACCGCTTGAGGCTTGACACCGTGTTCGCGCACCATGTGAATCAGACCCCCGATCAAGGCAAGCGGGATGGCGAGTGACAGCACACCGCTGATCAGGTAGAGGAGGGAGTCTGGGAATGCCCCGGCAGCCTCACCGACGACCGTGAAGCTTGTGAGCGCCAACAGCACGATCGCAACCGACTGGCGCACGCCGGTGCGAGCGCGGGAGGTGGCCACGACGGTCATCAAGGCGAGCCATTGCAAGGCGCAGCTGACGGCGCGCGACCAGTTGGTGGCGGGCGCGACGATCACGAACACGAGCAAGATGAACGTCAAGAGGAAGACGACGCCGTAGCGGAATCCCGCCTCTCTATCCTCAGCACTCTCCATCGGGCGACATTGTCGCCTACTCGACGGCGGGGGTCATCAATGCCACAGGCACCGCCAGGCCGGCGGAGCGTTTGACTGTGGCGATCGACCGACCGTATTGGACTGCGGGTCGGATCTCGCCGCAATGCCCACCGAAGGCGCTCGCCGTATGCTCGATGTCCTCGGTCAAGAGCGCCAGGCCCCAGAAGCGGGCCGGACCGTCGCGTCCCTGGGGGGAGGCCTCGACCACCTTCGAGGGCTCTTGCACCAGCTCGAGGATCACCGCTCCTAGCCGGAAGAACGCCTGGCGGGGCGCCCCCGCCGGGGTCGGTCGCTCGCGGATGCGGCGCAAGTCGAGTCCGGCGGCCTGGAGTGCGTCGATGCCGCGGTCGAGATTCGGCGACATCGCCACCACGTGGTCGATCGCCTTGACTCCATTTGGGTGAATGCTCGGTGACTCCTCCGAAAGAGGTTCGGGCATCGCTCGCGGCTGCAGGCCCTCAAAGGTTCGCCCTGAGGCACTTGCCCGCCTCGCCGGCGATGGCTGGGAGATCGTGGTCGGCAGGCCGTCGAGCGCGGTATCCGCGATCCCGCGCAGTGACCATCCGAGTATGCCTTGGCCCGCGTCGCGCCCGGCCAAGACGACGCGCACGTCGCCGAGCCACATCGCCTCGTCACATACCGCGAAGCCGAGCGCCTCCCAATGGCTGGGCTCGTCGGCGAGGGCGAGCTCGGCGATTGTGGTTGTGCTCCGGCGCTGGGTCTCGGGTGTCGCTCCCTGTTCCTCTTGCATCGCCGGGCGCTCCCCTGGCATTGCCTCCCCCGGTCGCGCCCCCGGCATCGCTTGCTGCTCCCCCGGCCGCTCGTCCGGCGTCGCTTGTGGCTTGTCCGGCATCGCTCGCTGTGAATCTGGCACGGCCTACCCGTTCAAGCGGACCGGCAAGGTCTTCAGCTTGGTTGATGAAGCCCGACTCGACCATCATGGGCTGGCCGTCGAGCCGGATGTCGGGGAAGCGGGCGAGGGTCTCCTCGAACAGGATCTTCAGCTCCAGGCGCGCGAGCGCTGTGCCGAGGCAGAAGTGGCGCCCGCCCGCCCCGAAGGCTTGGTGCTCGGTGGTACGGCGCGCGTCGAAGCGGTCGGGGTCTTCGTAGCGCGACTCGTCGCGGTTGGAGGAGGCGTACCACATGACCACCTTCTCGCCCTCTTTGATCTGTCGATCGCCCAGTTCGGTGTCTTTGGTGGCGGTGCGTCTGAAGTGGGCGAAGGCCGGGAACATGCGCAATGACTCCTCGACCACGCCGGGCACCAGTTGCGGGTCCTCGAGCACCAGTCGGCGCTGCTCGGGGTCTTCCATCAAAGCTCGCATCCCGCTGCAATAGGTGGCCTTGGTGCTGTCGTTGCCGGCCGCCACGAGCAGGAAGAAGCCCATCACGATCTCGTGTTCCTCGAGCTTCTGCCCCTCCACTTCGGCATGCACGAGCACGCTTGTAAGGTCGTCTGTGGGGTGCTCGCGACGCTTGGCGATCATCTCACCGCAGCGTTTGAAGATCTCGGGGATCTCTTTCTCCATGACTGAATCCACGCCATCGGGGTTGAGGTCGGGATCGCCCGCGCCGAGCGTCGAATTCATCAGACGCGCCCAGGTCGCGTCATCCTCGGGCGGAATGCCCATGAAACTGCCGATCACTCTTGAGACGACTGGCTGTGCCACATCGTTGACCAAATCGCAGGTCTCGCGCCCTTGTAGGCCATCGAGCGTTTTCTTCACGATCTCCCTGATCGCCTCCTCGTGGGCGGCAATCCGCTTCGGGGTGAAGCCAGCCTGGAAGAGGGCCTTGACGCGGTCGTGCTTGGGTGGGTCCATGCCGATGAACATCGCCCTCGCTAGCTCGATCGGGAAGACGGCGGAGACGGCCGTGACGCCGCCCAGTTCGGAGGAGTAGGTCTGCCAGTCTCGGCTCACCGTGTGAATGTCCTCGGCGGTTGTCACCGACCAGAAGCCGCCCTCCTCGGGGAATTCGTTGATCTCCCGGGTCCAGTGGACCGGACAGCCCCGTCGCAACTCTTTGAACAGGGCATGAGGCGGACCGTCCCCCCAGTGCTCGCGATCGAGCACGCCCTGCTCGTCGAGGTTGGTGTCAGCGAGGTTGGTATCGGTTGGGGTCATCGGGGCCTCCAGTCGGGTGTCGCCCGATGTTACTCCCGAGCGGACAGTTTGGCTACACAGCCAGTCGAAGTCTTCGAGGGAGGACTTGAAGAAAGTCTTGGCATGCCTTATTCTGATTTGCATGGCCACCAAGGAAAGTGTTCGCTCACCTGCGATAGAGGACTACAGCAAGGCGATCTACACCCTTGAAACGCGCAATGACGAGCCGGTTTCGACAAATGCCTTGGCCGAGCGCCTGGAGCTGACGACCGGCTCGGTGTCGGGGATGCTCAGGAAGCTCGACGAACTGGGCTTGACCGCGCATGTGCCCTACCGTGGCGTGCGCCTCACGCCCGAGGGCCGTCGCGTGGCCCTGGAGGTGATCCGCCACCACCGCCTGCTCGAGCTCTACCTGGCCGAGGCTTTGCACATGCCGTGGGATCGTGTGCACGACGAGGCCGAGGTCTTGGAGCACGTCCTCTCAGAGGAGCTAGAGGCCTTGATCGCGGCGAAGCTTGGCAATCCCACGATTGACCCTCACGGCGATCCGATCCCAAGCGTGGACTTGGAGCTCGATGAGCATCCGACGCGCAGCTTGGACACTTTGACCCCAGGCGAGCAAGGGACCTTCGTGCGTGTGTCCGACGCCGACCCTGCCATGTTGCGCTACTTGGCCGACCAAGGGATCATGCCCGGGGGACGCATCCATGTCCTTGAGCGCCAGCCGTTCGGCGGCCCCTTGCGGGTGAGCATCGACGGTTGCGAGCACACCCTCGGGGGAGGGCTCCTGCACGCTATGCGCGTCAGCACCGAGCCCGCCATCCTCGGCGAGGAGGGCGCGTGAGCGACACCACCACCGCGCTGCGTCCCGCCGCTGCGATGGAGGGGGCGTCCGTTGCGCTTCCAGACGGCGTCGTTGTACCCAGCGCGCTGGAGCAGCTGCTTGCGAGGGGTAGGGTGCGGGCCACGCTCGCGATGCTTGGCCCTGCCTTTGTGGCGGCGATCGCGTATGTCGACCCGGGCAACTTCGCCACCAACCTGCAAGGTGGCGCTCGGTTCGGATATCTGCTGCTGTGGGTGGTGCTGGTCGCGAACCTGATGGCGATGTTGATCCAGTATCTCTCGGCCAAGCTAGGCATCGCTACCGACCGCGACCTCCCCGAGCTTTGCCGCGAACGTTTTCCGCGCGCGGTCACATGGGGTCTGTGGGCGCAAGCCGAGATCATGGCCATGTCCACCGATATCGCAGAGTTCCTCGGCGCGGCGCTCGGTTTGAACCTCCTGTTCGGAGTTCCCTTGTTGCCGGCTGGTCTGATCACCGGGGCGATCGCATTTGCGATCCTGGAGCTGCAAACGCGCGGGTATCGCCGCTTCGAGCTGGCAATCAGCGCACTGCTCGGGATCGTCTTCCTTGGCTTTCTCTATGAGGCTCTGCGCATCGGACCTTCGGCCAGCGGTTCGCTACAAGGTTTGCTGCCGGGTGTGCACGGCACGAGCTACATGTACTTGGCTGTTGGCATCGTAGGCGCGACCGTTATGCCCCACGCGATCTACCTGCACTCGGCTCTCACCAACGGACGGATGGCTTGTCGCAACGATTCCGAGCGCCGGCGCGTCTTGCGCTTCGAGAAGCTCGACGTGATCGTCGCTCTGGGATGCGCGGGGATCATCAACATGGCGATGCTTGCCGTCTTTGCCAAGTTGTTTCATACGCCGGCGTTCTCCGGCCTGAACTCGATCAGCGTGGCTCACGCCCAACTGGGACACCTGGTCGGCGGTGGCGCGGCGCTTGCCTTCGCGGTCGCCCTGTTCGCCTCGGGAGCCTCCTCATCCAGCGTGGGTACTTACGCCGGCCAGGTCGTCATGTCGGGGTTCATCAGAGTCAGGGTTCCCTTGGTGGCTCGCCGTGCCGTGACGATGCTTCCGGCGATTGTCATCTTGGCGGCTGGGATGAACCCTACGGCTGCGCTTGTGCTCAGCCAGGTTGTGCTCTCTTTCGGTATCCCTTTCGCACTGGTCCCATTGGTCATGCTTACAAGCAATAGCGGCGTGATGGGCGCCCACGTCAACCGTCGTCTGACGACCATCGTGGCCTCTGCGATTGCCGTGCTCATCATGTTGCTGAACTTCTTTCTGATCTACCAGCAACTACTCGGCTGAACGACCACTACGTATTCCCAGCCACAGCCACAACGGATACGTGGCAAAGATCGCCGCTGAGAGCTTGTGGGTACGCGGCCCGGCGTTGCGCCAGTCGAATCTGAATACGCCCGAGTTGAGCATCCAATCGCGGCCAGACTGTGCCTTGCACATTCTCCACACCGGCCTGGTCCAGCCTTGGTCGAGATACAAGCCGACGCTTATTCCCCAGAACACCACCATGTAGGTCGCACCAACGGCCAGGTCACGCTTAGGGCTCGACTGCAGAGCGCGTGTCGCGCGGGCATAACTACGCCCGCCGCTGTACAGCAAAGGGGGATCGATCAGGAACGACATGCGGGGGTCTCCTTGCCTAGAAGTTTGAAGGCGAGTCGCGTTGCGAGTGCCATGATCGTCATCTGCGGGTTGACGCCAAGCGAGCTAGGCACCACCGAGCCGTCGGCCACGTACACGCCACGCGTGCCATGTACGTTCAGATCGCCGTTCACCACCCCGTGTGTCGCGCGTGCGTCCGCGCGGGCGCTGCCAAGCGGATGAAAGGCCATCAGCTTCAGGTCGCGCAGACGTGCTCGTTGCGGGCTAACGCCGTCCGGGAGGGGCAGGTACACCTCACGCGCGCCGGCCGCTTCGAACAGCTCCCTCATGCGCGCCAGGCCGATACGAAAGCGCCGCAGATCGGGGTCGGTGAGGTCATAACGGATTAGCGGACGCCCGCCAGCGTTGTGAATGCTTCCGCGCGAGCTGTCGCTGACCATCACCCCGCACTGGGCCAAGAGGGGGTAGTCGGCCATCGCCTCGGCGTGTCGTGCACCCGTCAAGGGCAGCGACATCGCCGCGTACGCGGGTGGTCCGGCCACGCCCTCGAAGACGACGCCCTCCTCAGCGAACTCGTCCACATAGAAGCTCTGGGGCACCCCTTTTGCCATGTCCACCATCTCCTCCATGCGTGCGAACACGGCGGTCGCCGGGTGCAGCGACAGGTTGCGGCCGAGTTGCCCTGAGGCTCCGCCGATGCCGCTGCGCTTCAGCAACAGGGGAGTATGGATCGTGCCGGCGGCGACGATCACAGTCGGCGCGCGGACCTCCAGGCGCGCGCCGCTTGCCATACGCGCACTGACCCCGGTCGCGGTCGCGGGCCTTGGCTCGACAGGCTTTGTGGAGGGCGTGCTTGAAGACGTTTTGCGCCGAGCGTGTGCACGGAGTGGTGGGTCGCCGCGCTCAAGGAGCACGCGCTCCACGTGGGCCCCCGTCACGATGCGCGCGCCGGCGTGTTCGGCGCGGGGTATGTAGGTGATGCCGGTGTGCTGCTTTGCCGAAGTGGGGCAGCCGAACGCGCACACTCCCGAGCCGACACACCCCCGCGCGTTGCGGTGCAGGTAGCCGTGCGACCAGCCGAGCCGCTCGGCGCCGCGCCGTGCCACGGCCGCGTTGCCGCCGGCCAGCTCGGGCGTCACCTCGGCCACCGACAGGGCCCGCTCGACACGCTCGAAAAAGGGGCGCAGCGAGCTCTCGTCTAGCTCCAGGCCGAACTCGCGCGCCCACCGTTCGAGCACGCGTGGTGGTGTGCGAAAGCATGTCCCCGAGTTCACCAGCGTGGTGCCTCCCAACCCGCTTCCCAATGGCAGCAGAATCGGCGGCGCGCCCAAAGTCATCGTCTGTCCGCCGTCGCGATACAGCTGAGCCAGCATTTGCGGCGGTCGAGCAGTGAATGAGTCGGGATCGTGCCAGTGGCCCTCCTCGACTACCACGACATTGGAGCCCCCCTCCGCCAGCTCGCGCCGCAACGACGGCGCCGCCCGCACCCGCGCCGATCACGCAAACGTCAGCCTCGATGCGCTTCACGGCCTTCCCTCCGCTCGACGCAGCGCCCGTCCGCGGGCCACGACGGCCGCCCCGTCCCAGCCAAGCGTGAGCGCCACCCCGGGATCGTCGTAGCGGCCGAGCGTCAGGAGCATTTGGGCGAGCTGGTTGAGTGCCGGCACTCGCTCGAGCAGCGTCTTCCCGCGCGGCCGGCACCCCACCGCGGCCAGCATCCTCATGCCCGCCCTCTGCGGCTGCGGGGCGGAGGCGATGAATTGCTCAAGTGTGCCGCGGTTTGTCGAGCCGGTCGGCATGACCCGATCACCGTATCAGCGATACATGAGACTTTGGCTGCGCGGCCAGTCGGCCCTGTGGCCAACAGGCTTGGGACCTCGACTCCTGTGAGAACGTCTATCCGTCCGAGAACGGCGCTAGAGGCACGCCGTGGTCGCGCTCTCTCATACCGAGCTCATAAGCGGCGCCATGCGTGGTGTGCAGCGTCTGAGCCGCCTCGCCATGCGGGCGCACGTTGAGCGCCAAAGCCGCCACCGAACAGTTGACAACGTCGTGCTCGCCACCGTCTGGATCGGCGTAGCGCCAGCCCGCGCTTGCCCCAGGCGGTGCGTTTACATGGGCTTCGACCTTCAGACCAGCCTCGCCCGGGATACTGAGCGAGCAGCGCGCCACGTTCTCGGCCACTTTCAAGCCGCGCGCCCCCAGACCGCCCAGACGTTGCAGCCGACCGTCCAAGGAGATTGCGCCGCTTGCTATCCACGGGGTCAATCGGCCCGCCACGAGCACCCTTCCGAGCGCCACATCCAGCCAGGCTGAGGAGTTCTCCGCGAAGCCGATCCCGTGTAGCCAGATCCAGCGCTCGGCATGCTCGGAGCCCCAATTGTGGCCGACCATGCCCTTCCAGCCGTCCAGGCGCAACATGCGTTCGGGCAACTCGACCGTGCCCGTGAACGTGGCCACCGGCGCCGGACTGCTCAGCTTGGTTCGCGGCAAAGGCGCCTTGTACAGCCAACTCTGGGCGAGGTGGCGCAGTTCCGGCGCCTCGGCCACGAAGCGCAATGACCAGCGAGCCGGACCGCAGACGCCCTCCGCGACTCCCGACCCCAGGTGAGAGTCAGGACCGATCGCGATCCAGCTCTCGTTCGGCGCGGCCAGCTCGGCGGTCGTGTGCTTATGCATGAAGGGCGCGCCTCGCTCTGCGTCAAACACGGTGCACCAGATCGAGCCTTGCGGCGCCTGGCCCGGGTGCTTGTGCACCGTGTAGCGAATCCACACGCCCATCGGCTCCTCCGGGGAGACCGCGCGCAGGTAGAAGGACTCGTACATGCCCGCGTCGAGCTTGGCCTTCGGGAAGATCGGGACAACTGGCATGCCGAGATCGTAACCCCCCAACGAGCCTGTCCCTGCAAGGATCTCGCCATGCAACACGAGCCGCTCGTCACCTTGCCTGCTGCCCTGCGCGGTCCCGCCGCCGGCGTGTCTGGTGTTAACGGTGGGCCAGGCGCGCGTTTTCTGATGGGAGTCGATGGTGGCGCTACCAAGACGCTCGCCGCCGTTCTCGACCTGCAAGAGCGCTGCCTGTACTTGGGTCACGGCGCTTCCTCTAACCCGGACGCGGTTGGGCCTCACGTAGCCACGGACTCGCTCATGAAGGCGACCGACGAGGCGATCGCCCGCGCCGGGATCGAGCGCGATCGCCTCGACGCCACGGTTCTCGCGGTGGCGGGCACCGACACCGATGCAGTCGCTGCCCATGTGCGTACCCTCAGGCCGAGAAGCTGGGTGGTTGTCAACGACGTGGTCGGAGCTTGGGCGGCGGCCACCGGCGCGCGCCCCGGTGTGGGAGCGATCTCGGGGACGGGAAGCAACGTCTTCGGAGTTGGCATCGACGGGCGCGCCTGGCGCGCCGGCGGTTGGGGCCACGTGCTCGGCGACGAGGGCTCCGGCTACTGGTTGGCTGTGCAATCGATCAAGGCAGCTCTCCGCGACCGCGAGCGCTCAGGACCCGAAACTGCCTTGAGCGACGCCGCGATTGACTTCTTCGATGTGCCTACCGTGGAGGCTGTTGCCACGATCATCTACTCCAAGCCGCTAAGCAAGGGAGAGATCGCCGCTTTCGCGATCGAGACGGCGCGAGTTGCCCAGGCTGGGGATGAAGTAGCGCGTGGGCTCTACGAGCACGCGGCTGTCGAGCTGGGCAAGCAGGTAGAGGCGGTGATCGCCCAAACAGGCCTGGCCGGCGCCTTTCCCGTCGGTTTGATCGGCAGCGCCTTTAAGGCTGGAGGGCTGTTCGTGGAGCCGCTAGCGGCGGCCATCCACACGTTTGCCCCCGAGGCTTCGGTGGCGGTGGTCGAGATGGCGCCCGTCGGCGGCTGTCTCCTGCTTGCGACACGCTTGGCCGGTTGCGAGCATGCGCTGGATCAGGCTCAATTGAAGCCTTTGCTCGACGCGGTGCTCGCGCGCGAGGGCGTCTTTAGGGAATGAACTTTCGCCCGCATGTCGTCCGGGAACTTGCCAGAGGCTCTTAGGGAGCTGTTCAAGGCATGAGCTCCTCGCGGTGCGCAATGGCGCTTGGGCCTTCGCCCGAGATGCGCGCGGACGCGGCCCCATTGGCGAACACCGCGGCCTCTAGAGGAGGGCAGCCTTCGGCCAAGGCCACGAAGAAGGCGGCCGCGAATACGTCGCCCGCTCCGATCTCGTCGCGTACGACCGTGGCAGGCGGAAAGGGAGTCTGCGCAACCGAGTCGCCTCCCGGCAGATGCACAGTGGTTGGTCGGGAATCGGCTGTGACCGCAATCGACGCTTCATAGCGGCGCGCCGCTTTGAACAGCGCATGGCAGTGCGGGCACTCGTGCTCGGCGATCACGGCTGCGTCAAATCGTTCCGGGAGCAGGCTTGCCTCTAGGGCCACGGCCGAGATGTCGCAGCGTAGTGCCTCGCTTGCAGGCGGCACCGTCGAAATGTCACCCAGCAGCGAGCTTGTGTCCAGTTGGACGAGAGGCGGACCGTCCTCCTCGTGCCAACGGCGCACCAATCCTTGTGGTGTGACACCCACGAAATCGGCGCGACCCGCCCAGGAGCTCGGTGTCTCGCGCGCGACCGGGGAGATGTGCAGGATCTTGGTGTCCACCGAGATTGGTGCCAAGATCGGCCCTGCCCAGGCGAGCAAGCTTTGAGTGCGGGCCGACCCGGTCCCACGTGTGCTCAGCGTGGTGGTCTGCTCGGCTGGGATCACCTGTAGCTCGAGCTCGTCTCGATATGGCGCGAGCAGCTCTTCCAGCTCGGAAGGCACCCCTTGCGTGAGGATCAGCGTCCTCAACCCGAGGCGCGCCGCCTGCAAGGCGCTGTAGAAAGCGCTCCCGCCGACCCGGTACAGCGTTCCGTGGTCGGGGTGTTCGATCGCGTCACGCGTCACATGGCCAACGGTCACATAGTCGAAAGGTGTCCCCAAAGTGTTGTCCATTGCAAAACCCTATGTTCGAAGCGGCCGCGAGCAAAGCATCGGGCTCGCGTCGATTCTCAGGCGACGCGGGGCGGGATGCGCACCGGCAGCTCGCTGCCGGCAATCGCGGCGGCCGCCAGCCGCCCCGTGAAGACACATCCGCCGAGGAACGTGCCCTCCAACGAGCGCTTGCCGTGCACGCCGCCGCCGCCGAAGCCCGCGGCCTCGCCGACTGCGTACAAGCCGGCGATCGGCTCGCCCCCGTGGTCCTCGCCATCCGAGCGCAGCACGCGACAGCTCAGGTCGGTCTGGATGCCGCCCAGGCTCTTGCGGGCCATTGGCTGCAAGCGAATTGCGACCAGAGGCATCGCCTTGGCGTCGACGATGCGTTGGAAGCGGGCGGTGCGCAAGCGATCGCCGCGCCAGTTGCGCAACTGGCCGATGCGCCTCAACTGGTCGTCGTTGAACAGGCCCTTGCCGCGCGCGATCGTCTCGTCGTAGCGACCCACTTCGCGTTCCAGCACTGCCACGTCGATCGGGCGCTCGCCCGTCAGCTCGGCAGTCACGTCGTTCATCTTGCCCGCCAGCTCGCCGAGCGAAGTGGCTTGCACGAAGTCCGGAGAGCCCTCCAAGAAATGGTTCACAAGCCCAGGCTTACCGAACAGCACGCTGAGCAAAAACGGCACGAGCCGCCGCTCCCTCAGATAAGGGTTGTGCTGGGAGCCGGACACATCCAGCTCGCGCTTGGCGATCTTGAAGTTGCAGAGGAGCCACGAGTACTTGCGCTCGTCCTCGCACATCCGCTCGAGCGCTGCATAGGCGTCGAAGGTGGGCATTACCGGCACCGGCCCGTAGCGATGGCCATCCGGATCCAGCATCAAGCCCGAGCGCGGCGGGATCAGCTTCAGCCCGTGAAGCTCGCGTTGGGGTTTGGGGTGGCGCACGGCGTCTGCGTAGTTCCACATGCGCGACAGGTGAGTCACGTTGCCGCCGATCCTGCTCACTTCTTCATGCATGGCGCCGTCGGCGTAGTAATGCGAGCCCATCAACAGTCTTTGCGGCGCCGGGCCGAGCCGATCGGTGGGCCATTCGCGCCGCACGATCTCCAGGTTGCCGCCAATCCCACCCGCCGCGATCACAACGGCCTTGGCGGCACGCACCTCGTAGTCGCCTGGCTCGGCTTGGGCAGCGATGTGCTGAGCTTGGGGGGTGCTTGCCCGCGCAGTGGAGGCGGTCTCTTCTGTTGCGACACGGCAACCGACGACCTTCCCTTCCTCGACGATCAAGCTCATCACCTGAGAGCGCAAGCGCATATCCAAAGCCGAGCGTCTCGGGTGCACCTCGATCGCACCCCACACTGCCTGCACGAGCGCCTTACCCGTGCCCCAAGTCAAGTGAAAGCGGGGCACCGAGTTGCCGTCACCGAAGTTGCCGCGCTCGGCCCAGTTGACGACCGGGAAGAACTTCACGCCCAGCTCTCGCAGCCAAGCCCCGACATCGTCGCGCGCGCGAGTCACATACTGCTCGGCCCACCGCCTCGGCCACACATCCTCAGGGTCGAACTCCGCGATCCGCAACCAGTCCTCGAGCGCGAGCCGCTCGCTGTCGGGGATTCTCGAGCGGCGCTGCTCGGGCGAGTCGACCATGAACATGCCCCCGAACGCCTCCCGCGCCAAGCCCCCGATCTCCTGTGGGGCGCAGCGGTCGAGCAGGAGCACGTCATGCCCGCTGCGCAACAGCTCAAGCGTGCTGACCAGCCCCGCGAGTCCCGCGCCGACAACGATCACATCGGGCTGTCCGCTCACGCCAAAGCCATCCCAGGCGAGACCTTCACTTCGATCAGCTCCGGCTTGCCCGACGCCAGCGCCTTGCTCAACCCGTCGCCCAGCTCCTCGGCGTCACCCACCACGCGCGAATTCACCCCATAGCCGCGTGCGACAGAGGCCACGTCGAGCGCCGGCAGGTCCAGACCGGGCGCGCCCACGATGTCCTCGAGCATCCCGAACCACTTGAGGATCGCGTACTCATCGTTGCGCAACACCAGGAACGTGACCGGCACCTCATAGGCGGCCGCAGTCCACAGGCTCTGGATCGCATACTGGGCCGAGCCCTCACCGATTACGCACACCACCGGCCGGCTTGGCTGGGCCAGCTGTACGCCGATTGCGGCGGGCATCCCGAAGCCGAGGCCTCCGCCCGATGAGAAGTAGTAGCTACCGGGGGCCGACAGGCGCAACTGGTTGCGCAACGCGAGCGTCGCCGAGGGCGACTCGAGCACGATTACACCGTCCTGGGGGAACACCTCGGCAAGAGCACGTACCGCCGTGGAAGGGCTGATCGGGTCGGTGATCGGCGCCGCTTCGGGTGCCGGTCGTGGCGGCGGCGCGGTGCGATCGGACTCCCCGACCGCGGCGATCAAAGCGGCGAGCGTGAGCGCCGGGTCGGCCACGATCGCATCCCCCATCGGCGCCCGCGCGGCCTCGTCGGGGTCGCTCGTGATCGCCACCAGCTTCGTGCCTTGCGCCAGCAACGGCCCCGGCACGTTGGGGTAGTAGGGGAACACCGAAGTGCCCACCGTCAAGACGAAGTCGTGGGCGGCCAACATTTCCCCGACCGGCAGCACAGCCGGAGGCAAGATGCCTTGGAAGAGTGGATGATCCTCGGGGAAGCCGATTCGCCCGCCGCCGGGGGCCGGAGTGGCGTACACCGCCAGGCGCTGGCGCTCGGCCAAGCCGATTGCGGCCTCCCAGCCGCCAGAGGCATCGATCTCCGGGCCGGCCACGAGGGCTGGGCGCTCGGCCTTGCTCAAGAGCTCGGCGAGCCGGGCGATCGCCTCGGGGCCGGGTTGGGTGGCGCCCGCGACGGTGCGCGCGCTCTGGTGAGCGACGGCGCCCTCGTCCACCTCGGCGCCCCAATCGTCCATCGGGATAGACAGAAACGAAGGCCCCCTTGGAGGCAGCCCCGCTACGTGAATTGCTCGCGCCAGAGCGTGCGGCACGTCCTCGGCGCGCGGGGGCTCATAGCTCCACTTGACCAAGGGATGAACCATGCGCGTGGCGTCTCTGTTGGTGAGGTTGGCCTGCAAAGTCATCAAGGAGCGGTATTGCTGGCCCGCGGTGACCACGAGCGGGCTCTTGTTGGCTTGAGCGTTGAAGATCGCCCCCATCGCATTGCCCACGCCCGGAGCAGTGTGCAGGTTCACCAGTGTGGGGCGCCCGCTCGCCTGGGCGTAGCCGTCGGCAAGTCCCACCACGGTGGCCTCTTGCAGGCCCAGCACGTACCTGAAGTCGGCCGGGAACTCGGTCAGCATCGGCAGCTCTGTTGAGCCGGGGTTACCGAACACTGTGGTCATCGAGCGTTCGCGCAGTAGCTCGAACACGGCCTCTCTAACTGTCCTCACGCCACGTCTCCTCGGTGGTTGGATGCCCTCACGAGTCTCCCTTCCGCAACTTGCCGCCTGGAATGAAGGAGGTTCTTAGGCGCCGCACAATACCCCCAAGCGCATCGTTACAGGCGCCCGTTTGTTCAGGGGGCGGAGCGTGTAGGCGCAATCGAATCGGGCGTGGGAGCTTCGTTGCACCGCCCCGAGGCGCCAATCGCCCCTTGTACTTTGTCGTGGAGGCCGGATCTTGAACAGACTCAGCGCACGCATCTACCCGCTTGGCGGCGGTTCCTTGGCGGCTTTTGCGGCGCTCGTCACTGTGGCTGCGCTCTTCGTGATGTCGCTCACCGCAAGTGCGTTTGCGGCGGCGAGCACCCACAAGCACCAAGCGTCGCCGGAGGGTGCCGGATCGCTCTATCCCGGGCAGGCCCAGCGGCCCAGTCGAGTCGTCAAGCCAAGCGAATTCGCGCGCAGCTCCTCGACCGGCGCTCAAGCGGGTACCGGCGGAGCCTCCGGGCCAGGCGCGCCCGCGACAGCGCCAATCAAGACTTCGGGCACGACGAGCACCAAAGCGCCTGCCACGAAGAACCAGAAGAAGCCCGCGAAGAAGAAGCCTGGGTTGCACGGCAATCCGGCGCGTGCCCTACTCGCCTATCAGGCTCTGCAACAGAACTTCTACATCCCAGGTACCGGCTTGTACGAGGGCGAACCCTATTCCTACCTGTGGCCTTTCTCGCAGGCTTTCGCGGCGACGATCAGTGTGGCCTCGATCTCTGGACAGGCGGCAAGCCAGGCCAGCACCCACTCCCACGAAATCCAAACGCGCCTGTTCGGTTTGGGCAAGTACTGGGCCACGCCTTCGCCGGTCGTGGGTAAGGCCCCCACGGGCGAGCAGCCAGAAGGCGAAGAAACCGGGGAAGGCTCCGAACCCGCGGAAGCGCCTGGCATCGCACCGCCCGCGTTGCCTTCCTTTAACGGCGAGGTCGTGCCGCCCGGCGGTGCCAGCTACTACGACGATAACGAGTGGGTGGGGATCGAGTTGCTGCGCTTCTACAAACTGCGCCACGAAGCTGCCTCTCTGGAAAAGGCCGAGCAGATCATGGCCTTCGTGATGGCCGGCTGGGAGAACAACCCCAAGCTTGCCTGTCCCGGTGGAGTGCCCTTCTCCGATGCGCCAAGCAACACCGACCGCAACACCGTGACCGACGGTCCCGCGGCCGAGCTGGGCGCGCAGCTGTTTCGTATCACTGGCAACCTCGCCTATCTGGGGTTCGCTCAGCAGGCCTACCAGTGGGTGCGTAGCTGTTTGGCTGAGTCGAACGGGCTCTACGCCGACCACATCCGTTTGCACGGGGTGATCGACCCGACCGAGTGGAGCTACAACCAAGGCGCCATGATCGGCGCCGGAGTCCTGCTCTACCAGGCCACTGGCAACAGTGAATTCCTTTACCAGGCGCGCCAAACCGCCAAAGTGGCGTTGGCTTACTTCACGCTTCCGCGACTGCTGAGCGAAAACCCGTTCTTCGCGTCGGTCTACTTCAGGAACGTCATGTACCTCGACGCGGTCACCCACGACCCGCCCGGCGCGAAGCTCGCGCAGAGCTATATCGACAGCGTGTGGGTCCACCAGCGCTTGACCGACAACCTATTCGCGTTCGGCTCGCCGCCCTCCACGCAACTGCTCTACCAAGCAGCGGTCACCCAGATCTACGCCTTGCTCTCCACTTCGCCCAGCACGTACTTCTGAGCCGCGCCGAGTAGGCTTGGGGGCGGATGAGTGCGGACACCGCCAATTTGATCACCGCCGAGGGGCTCGAGCAGCTCAAGGCCGAGCTCGCGACCCTCGAGGGCGAGGGTCGTCGCGAGATCGCCGAGCGCATCAAAACGGCGCGCGAGTGGGGCGACCTGAAGGAGAACAGCGAGTATCACGACGCCAAGAACGACCAGGCGCACCTGGAGACGAAGATCGCGAAACTGCGCGAACGGATCTCAACCGCCGAAGTCGTCGAAGCCACCGAGGCGCCCGACGGAGCTGTCGGCTTCGGTTCGACGGTGGTGGTTCGTGACGAGGCAGGCAAGGAGCGCAAAGCTGGCATATCGTCAGCTCGCACGACGCTTCCCCCTCAGAAGGGAGGCTGTCGGCGGACTCGCCGGTCGCCCGGGCTTTGCTCGGGCGTCGTGCCGGCGAGCGAGCTTCCGTTGTGCTCCCCAAGGGCGAGAGCGTCCTCGTCGTCGTAAGTGTCGCCTGACAGTTCTCTGACCGCACGCTCGGGATCAATGGCAGGAGCGATGGCTGAGGCCAGCAATGTGCCTGCGGCCTCCACGTTCAACATGGCGCTGGCGCGGCGCGCGGCCACTTCCTCCTTGCGTCGATACAGCCGCTGGTCGGCCAACTGCATGACCGAAGCCGGGTCGCTCACCTCCGCCGGGATCTGGACGACCCCGTGGGAGGCCGTGATCGAGAAGCTGGGGCTGTGCTCGCATAGGGCCGCCACCGAGGAGTGCACAAAACTCTCGTTGGGCTGCGCAGATACATCGAACAGCACACAGAACTCGTCCCCACCCATGCGGTAGGCGGTTCCGTGTGGCGCGACCACGCTCTGCAAGCGCTCGCCCAAACGCACCAGAAGGGTGTCGCCCGCCGGGTGGCCGAAAGTATCGTTGAAGAGCTTGAAGCCGTCGAGGTCGTACAGCACCATTTCCCAAGGCTCGTTCGTGCCCGCCGTCTTGCACGCAAGCCGCAAATCGCTCATCAACAGGCGCCGGTTGCCCAAGCCCGTCAAAGGATCGGTGAGCGACAGGCGCCGCGAATGATCGAGCAGGGCAAGGTTCTCGCGCAGCGTGATGAGCAGGTGTGCGCCAACGGCCAAAATCGTGGCCGCGGCCAAGATCAACGCGGGCACAGTCAATTGAGGTCCCAGGTTGCCGTACACCAGCACGCCGAGCGCGGCGAGCAAAGCCAAAGCCGGCACCGACATCATCTGCCAGCTCTTCAGCGGACGTGGGCGCAAGCGCGCCGATGGGGTCCACGCGGCGATCGCAAGCAGGATCGCCGCTAGTGGCCACAGGCATTCAAGCCAAGTGCCAGCCTGGTAGGAGTCGGTGGCGGTCTGATAGAGGTAGATCGAGTCGGCGATCCCGCTTACCAACATGCTCGCCGCGATCGGCAACCACACATTGCTACCGCGCCAGCCCGTGATCGAGAGCGCGCCGACCGCGAACATCATCAGCAGCAGGTCCCCGATCGGGTAGGCCAAAGACACCACGATCGAGCTGTGCACGCCGGTCGCGTTGTGCAAGATCGGAGGAAGCACAAAGGCGGCGGCCACGCAGGCGGCGCCCAGGCCTGCGATCAGCCCGTCCAGCCACATGCTGAGGCGCAAATCGCGCAAGTGGCGTCGCGCGAGCAGACCAAGCGCCACGTAGAAGCAGGGGTACATCGTCAGGAACAGGACGTCAGCACCGGACACGCTGCCGCCCGCTTCGGCGCTGGTGCCTTCGATCAAAAACGAGTAATACAGTTCGCCCAAGCCCCACGACAACAGGCCTGCTCCCATCGTCAGCCACGCCGCGCGCTCCTCGCGCACGAATGCGCCTCGGGCCAGGACCACCAGGCCTGAGCCGAGCATCAAAACGTTGTAGATGCCGTCCTGGAAGAGTCCCTCGCCGCCGGGCCCGCCGAAACCGAAGACGGTGTGCAGGGCAAACACGCCAAGCCCCCCTATGAGGGCGGCGAGGACCAAGGTCGGAAGATTGAGTCTCAGGTGTGCGCGCATGGGTTCGCGGGTCGCCACTTACATCGGCTCCCAGCGGCAAAACCCTGAATAATCAGCCGGAGAATGCGGTGCGCAGGCGTTGCGTGAAGCGGTCCGGTGAGTGCTTGTATAGGCGAGCGCCGAGCTTGAGCGCCTGTTTGCGCAGGCGCCCGCGACGACGTTCGATCAGCTCGAGCAGGTCGTCTCTCGCGCGCGAGTCTCCACCGAAGACGTCGAGGTGCTCCTCGACGTAGATGCTCAGCATCCACAGGTCGTGCTCTTCGCCGAGCAGGTCGCCTAGACGATCGGCGCGGCGAGTAGCTTTGCGCGCGCCCTTCGCGCGTTTGCCGCCAAGCATGTCTAGGGCGTAGTAGAGGCTCTTCACGCGCTTGCGCCAGTCGTGCATAGCTTGGTCGCTTCGCGCATGTTCGCGATTGGCGTTGGTGGGGCGATGCTCGTCCTTGACGTGGAGATAGCGCTTGCGCCCTTCCATATAGATGCGCCTCAGTCCTAGAGCGAGATCTTCAAAGTCGCGATCGAGCAGGTCCCAGCGCGCTAGCTGTCGGCGCATCGCGGCGATGTCCTCGAGCACCTCGGCGTTGTTGGTCGGCTCGCCGCTTTGTGCCCGCTCGCGCTCCAGGTGCATGCCCAAAAAATCGATACCCGGTCGCGAGAGCGCACCGGGGTGGTGCTCGGCGAGACTCTTCAACGTGGTCAGGCGAACCTGCGCGTCGCGCGCGCCTGCCAGGCGTTGGGCGGCGTCGCGTAGAGAGGAGTTCACCCGCTTGAACTCGGGCTCTCCCAGCTCGTCGCGAAAGAGGCGTGCAAGCGCCCGCATCCGCTTGGTCGCCTTGCGCGCCTCGTGCACCACATCTCGATCGCTTCCAATAGCCATTACACGCAACCCCCACATTGGAGGCTATCGCCGCGACAATGGATCCATGTCAAAGTTGCCCCAAGCCCGCTGGTGGACGGTGCGCCGTGCCCAGAACCGCAAGCCGGCAACCTACCGCTGCCCCTTCTGCGGGCGCCAGTTGCCAGCATTGAGCGAGCACATGCTGATGTTTCCCGAAGACGATAAAAGTAGGCGCCGCCACGCCCACACCAAGTGCGTCTTGGCCGCCCGCGAGCGCGGTCAGTTGATGTTGCGCGAGGACTGGCTTCGCACCCAGCCGCGGCCACCTTCGTGGTGGCGGCGGCTGTTAGGTCTTCTCGGTCGAGACTAGCTCGGGTAAACGTGCACGTATTCGGGGTCCACGCGCACGATCACCCGTTGTTCGCCCGGCTGGCGCAGGGGATAGGTCTCCGCTCCCATGTACTTCATCGCGAGCGCGTCGATGTGCTCGTCGGCCCCCTCTTGGGTGCGCTCGGCCACGCGGCCGCGGATTGTCACGTACTCGTAGGGGTTCTCCAGGTTCTGCACGGTCAGGGTGACACGCGGGTCGCGCTCCAGGTTGCTTGGCCACGCCCTTCCTTCGGCGGTGTTCAAGACAGGCTGCCCGTCCTGCACGTCCACCCAGGCGGGGGCCGCGTGCACCGATCCGTCCTTGCGCAGGGTGGATACGGTTACAAAGTTCTTTCCCTTCAACAGCTCCTCGGCACGGCCTTCGATCGCTTGGCTCATCTGATTCCCCTTGCGGTTGAGAGTGGTCAGAAGAATCTACCCACAACTGGGACTTGACTCGCGCGAATTTATTCCCCGCTGCGCGAGGCGGCCGAGGGGATTTGCCCGAGCGGGACCAGGCGCCCGTTGTTGAGCTGGAAACGAACAGTCTTTTCGCCGCTTGGTTTGCTCAAGGGATCGCCGGCTTTGTAGATCGGGTAGGAGAGCGTCACTTCGGTGTCTCCCTGGCTGAGGACCTTCACCGTGGCGCTCGGTTGGCTGGTGTCGGTCCCCAGGTAGTGTCCGTCCACGAAGAAGAAGGCCTGCTGGCCGTAGCCGTCGCTGGAGCCCGTTCTCGTACCCACGAGCACATGCAAGGTCTGGTTGGGTTGGTACTGGGAGGTTTCGTTTGGCGTGTAACCGTGCGCTCTGACTACCGCGGCCGCGGCGCTCACGCCTTCGGCGCTGGCCGATTCTTTGGTGAAGGCGGGCGCGCTGCTCGTGTGCGTCGCTTCCGCGTCCCCGGTTTCGTTCGTGCTCGTACCGGTTTTCGTCTGGGTTGTGGTTGGGGGGGAGGGTTGGGTCGTGCCGGTCGTCGTCTTTGGCTGGGTCGCGGCTTCGGAGGGCGTTGTGCTTGCCACGGACACCGTCTGCGTGCCTCCCGAGCCGCACCCGGCGATCGCTACAGCGGTTGCCGCAGCCGCTAGCGCCATCGATGCGTGGCCGGTCCCCGCGCGCCTACCCTTCGGTTTCGCGTCCTGTGGACGCTCGAACTCGTGCTTGTCCATCGTTCCCCTATTCGCCGTCGCGGGCATCCATCCTCGCAGTGGTAGGAGCGTTGCGCGCCGATATACAGGTGGGAGCCTCGTCGGCGGAGATCGCCTTGTTCTTGTGAGGTGAGTCGAACGGGACGGTACGTACGAACCTCCTCTTCCAATAATTATTAGCGGCTGCTAATATATCGCCACCGATCGTCAACAAGCAGGGAGCCTCACATGACAGCTAAGCGCAGGAACTGGACCCTAGGCATCGTCTCGGTGGCGCTGTTCATGGTGGTGCTCGACAACCTCGTAGTCTCGGTTGCCCTGCCGAGCATCAGGCGCGACTTCGGCTCCTCGATCCAGTCCTTGGAGTGGACCGTCAACGCCTACGTGCTCGCCTACGCCGTGCTCCTGCTCACCGGTGCCGCCCTGGGCGACCGGTTCGGGCGCAAGCGCATGTTCCTGATCGGGCTCTCGGTGTTCACCCTCGCCTCGGCCGCCGCCGCCTTGGCGCCCACGAGCGACCTCTTGATTGCCGCGCGGGCGATCCAAGGGGCGGGCGCCGCGATCGTCACGCCGCTCACGCTCACTTTGCTCGCCGACGCCTTCCCGGCCGAACGCCGTGGGATCGCTCTGGGGGTATGGTCGGGCATCTCAGGCACGGCTGTCGCGATCGGCCCGCTCGTCGGCGGCGCGGTCGTACAGGGCATCTCCTGGCACTGGATCTTCTGGCTCAACGTCCCAATCGGCTTGGTCTTGCTGCCGGTCGCCTTGCGTCGCCTTGCGGAGTCGCGCGGCCCCTACGGCACGCTCGACCTGCCCGGTCTTCTGCTCGCCGGTGCCGGCGCCTTCGGTGTCGTGTTCGGCCTGGTGCGCTCCCAATCGCTCGGCTGGGGCGCCCCGGCGATCCTGATCTCCCTGATCGGCGGCGCCGTGCTACTCACCGCATTCGTGCTCTGGGAGTTGCGGGCCCCCGAGCCGATGCTGCCGATGAGCTTCTTCGCCAAGCGCTCTTTCGCGGTTACCAATGTGGTCTCTCTGTCAATGTACTTCGGCATGTTCGGCTCGATTTTCTTTCTCTCGCAATACATGCAGAACGTGCTCGGAAACACGCCACTGCAAGCAGGCCTGAAGCTGCTCGTGTGGACTGGCGCCTCAATGATCGTCGCGCCTTTGGCCGGAGTCTTCTCCGAGCGCTTCGGCTCGCGACCGTTCATGGTTGCCGGTTTGACCTTGCAGGCGATAGCGCTCGGCTGGCTGGCCGCGATTACCTCCACCCACCTGCCCTATACACACATGCTCATACCGTTCATCATGGCCGGTGCAGGCATGTCGCTCGTATTCGCCCCCTCAGCCAACGCAGTCCTCTCCTCGGTGCGCGTCGACCAGGCCGGCCAGGCCTCGGGCGCCAACAACGCGATCCGCGAGGTCGGCGGCGTGCTCGGCGTCGCGGTCCTGGCCTCCGTGTTCACCGGCTCCGGCGGCTACTCCTCGCCGCAGGCCTTCGTCGACGGTCTGATTCCGGCCATGTGGGTAGGGGTCGCCGTGCTCGGGGCCGGCGCTCTGACTGCCTTGCTGTTGCCTTTCCGCACG
Organism: uncultured Solirubrobacterales bacterium; assembly: GCA_963726465.1. Lineage (GTDB taxonomy): Bacteria > Actinomycetota > Thermoleophilia > Solirubrobacterales > Solirubrobacteraceae > Palsa-744. The sequence goes on along the minus strand of CAVSCQ010000021.1, from coordinate 132,752 downwards.
CCCCGCGCCGCCGAGGCCGCCACAGTCGAGGCCGCCACGGCCGACGCGGTACATCCCGTGCTCGTCGGAGAAACCGCATGAGCGCGGAGGCTGCAAGCGTACGCCGGCGCGTGCCCGCCGCCGAGCGGCGCGAGGCCTTGATCGAGGCGGCGGTCCACGAGTTCGCCCAAAGTGGACTCCACGGCACCCCGGTAGACCGGATCGCAAGACGTGTGGGTGTCGCCCAGCCGTATGTGTTCAGCCTCTTCGCGGGCAAGCGCGACCTGTTCCTGGCCGCGGTAGACCACTGTTTCGATCGCTTCGCCGACACGTTCACTCAGGCCGCCGCCGAGTACCGCGCCGGGCGAGCTCCAGAGGATTGTGAGGACGTCTTGATGGCTATGGGCGGCGCTTACAAGGAGCTGCTCACCACCGACCGCGCCTACCTGATGCTCCAGCACCAGGCCTATGCCGCCTGCGAGGATGAGGTTGTGCGCGCTCGAGTGCGCAGGCGCTATGCCGAGCTGGTCGCTTTCGTCGGCGATCTCTCGGAAGCCGAGGCCGAGCGCTTGGACGACTTCTTCGGTCACGGCATGGCTCTCAACGTGGCCGCCGCTATGGGCGTCGCTGAGCTCTCGGTCGGCTGCTCATGGGTGCAGGCCGAGCTCGCTAGTCAAGCCAGCGCGGGCGTGGCTGTCGAGTAACTCTTGTCGTTGAGCCACCCGCCGCAGCGGGTAGCATCAAGCTGTGGCGAGTTCCGACTCAACGCAAGCGCCGATCCAAAAGCGTGGCCGTCGTGAGCTGGCGCGCACCGGCTTGCTGGTGGTCTTGGCCGTGCTGATGACCCTGTTTGCGGTACTCAACCTCAAACAGGTAGAGGTCAACTGGATTTTCGGCAAGAGCTCCACGCCTCTGATCATCGTGATCGTGGTGTCCTTGCTCGTGGGCATCGTCTTGACCCACTTCGCCGAGCTGCGCTACCGGCGCAAGCGCTAAGGCCGCGTGGGGGCTACATGCTCCTCTGCAATCGGCGCTCGCGCAGCGTCGAGGGAGCTGCGTCGGCTACCCGCTCTGTTCAGTGACGATGCGAGCGGCGTCCTCCGCGCCCAAGAACGGGGCCAAGACTACGTAGGCGAGATAGTCGGACAGCTGTGGCAACGCACCGGTGGCGCCGTCGGTCGTCTGTGAGTAGATCGTGTGCCAGATCGCGCCCTCGATGCCCTCCCCGGCAAGCTTCGTGCGGGGTGGTCCCGGGGCACCCGCCGTCAGCCTGGAAGTCACTTCGCAAGCCAGATCCGCGCCCAGATCGACCGCGCGCTGACCCATCGCGAACACGCCTGTCGCAATCGTCTGGGCATAGGCCGGGCGCGCTGCGAAGTAGCGCATGAGGGCGTCCAAGGCCTGGCGTACTGCCGTCGGCCACGAATTCGACGTGAGCGCAGGGTCGGAAACAATTTCTCGAACCTCCTCGCCGAGCATCTCGATCGCCGCTAGGAAGCACGCCTCCATATCGTCGAACAGCCCAAAGAACGTGTCGATCGAGACTCCTGCCTCGTCGGCTATACGCATCGGCGTGAGGTTGCCATAGCCTTCCAAGGACGCCAGTTCCAAGGCGCTGCGCAGAACCTTCGCCCGCTCGTCCTCCTCGCCCAGGGCAGGCGTTCCGGACACAGCCCTCAGCCTCGTTCCAAGCGGATTCGGCCTATGCGTCCTGAATGTGAGCGTCCAGCTCAACATGTCCGGCACGAGCTCTTTCATTTCCTCCGTGTGTCCCTCCACCAGGCGCACGAAGGCGACGCGCCGCAAGCCACCCACTATCGCCCTGGCGATCGGCTCGGGCAATGCCTGTGCGTCGGGCGCCTCGGCGAAGCTAGCCGCCAAGCGCTGCTCGAACAGGGCCAGCGTTCTGGTCAATCGCTCCCAGCCCGCGGGCCCGGCCGACGGCGCCTCGACGAGCATCAGGCGAGCGCCCTTGGGGTTGCCCTGCACGACCTCCGCGAACGTTCCCAGAGCAGCTCCAAGCCGATCTTCCAGGCCCCCCTCGGTGGCGCCATAACTCATCGCAATCCGGTCCATCGCTCTGCTTGCGATCAGATCGAGTGTGGCCAAAAAGCATTCCTGCTTATTGGCGAACTGCTCGTAGAAGGCCCGCCTCGACACGCCCGCCAAGCTCACGACCTGCTTGACGCTTGTGCGTCCATAGCCATTCGCGGCCACGGCCTCGATCATCGCTCCGTACATGCGCAGTCTCTGGTTGGCGGCTACCTCGTCCGGGTCTAGCTGGTGAGGGCCTCGCGGCAGCCGCTTGTACAGCGGCGCCATCGTGCCTGCCTCAGATGGTTTGTCGACCTGCGTTGAAGCAGCGGAGTCGCTGTCGGCCGAGGGTAGAGCCGCGTCGGTGTGAGCGCGAGGAGCGCCTGTATGTGTCGAGGAGGGAGCGCCGGCTCGCGTCGAAGGCTGATCGCCCGCGCGGATGAGCGAGGGCCGATCGTGCGTAGACGACGCGCCGCCACCGCCCACCGATGCCTGTGCGGATGGACGACGACGACGTGCCAAAGCACCGCCGCCGAGGTTGTTTCCGCCCTCCTTCACCGCGTTCTATCTCCTCGAATACTTATATCCCCTCGACTATCAAGGAGTCTTGAAAACAATATCATTCCATGTCAGAGATTTATTGTCTACGTACAGCTAGGGCGATCAGGCTACGACACAGTGGCTCGAACACGCTATCTCGCCAGCCAATTCGCCCGCCTAAGACTTCAATGCAATAGCACCCTGAGCACCAGGATCCCCAGGCCCAAGGTCGTACCGGCCGAAACATCGAAAGCGAGCTCGATCGGCTTGGCTTTCGAGCGCACCCCGGCCGCTAGCTCGAAAGCGATCAGACTCGCCACGACCGCCCAAACGCCGGCCGTCACCGCTGTCGTCTGGGGTGCTCCTACCGCCCACGCCACAAGTAGGGCCAGCAGAGGGAGCCCCGCCCCCCTGACGATCGACCAGTCCTGGACGAAGGTGTGCCACAGCTCAGTCCAGCTCACACGCCGCTGCTCGGCGAGGCGCAAGCCAAGCACGTCCGCGTAGGCGTGCGCGAACCAGTACAAGGTCATCGCGATTGCGGTCGAGCCGACCGTCTCCGGATAGGTCTCCTTCAGGCCGCTCTCGGCAGCCAACAGAGCCCCCACCGTAATCAACCCGTAGACGACTCCAGCGGGGTAGCGCTCGGGCACGACCCAACCGGCGATTCTGTAGGACCAACTTGGCTTGGCAGCCACCTCTGGTGCCTCGGGAGGTTCCCGCAGCCGCGGCTCATCGGTCGGCTCGTGGGATTGTGCTCGCGCCATTGCTCGGCTCCGCTTTGTCGAAGTCCACGCGATGGTATCGGTGCGTGACGAGAGCCTTTCTCGCGCGCCGTCCTAAGCGGTTTCTCATCGCCCGATCAGCGGCCGTTTAGGTGGCGAGTCGAGCCTTCACTCCATGTTTGCCACCGGCCGGATCGCCTCGGCGTGACCGAGAGCGTCGCAGCGGTCGCCGGGGCTACGGGCCTCGTCGAGTTAGAGCTGCCAGCCCGACGCTGGGCTTGGAGCGGGAGCGCATCGACCTGGCGATGGCTCTCGCTCGGACTCGTCCTCGCCGTCGCCGGCGCCATGCGCTTGTGGAGGATTCAAGAGGTGCCCGGCAACGTCTTCTACGACGCCGCCGTACGCAGCATGACTCTCTCCTGGCACAACTTCTTCTTCGGCGCGCTCGAGCCCAGCGGGACCGTCTCGATCGACAAGCCGCCGGTTGACCTGTGGCTGCAGGTGGCAAGCACTCGCCTGTTCGGTTTCGGGTTGCTCGGCCTGCACCTACCCGAGGCACTCGGCGGTGTGCTTGCGTGCGGGCTGCTGTTCGGGGCTCTGCGGCGCCCCTTCGGCGGCGCCGTGGCCTTCCCCGCGGCGCTCGCCTTGGCGGTACTGCCCGCTGCGGTGCTCACCGCCCGCAGCGACACGATGGACTCGGTCTTGGCGGCTTTTGAGGTGGCTGCGTTGTGGCTCACCTGGCGGGCGCTCCAGAGTGGACGCCTGTCTTGGTCGGTGGCCGCCGCCGCGGTCATGGGAGTCGCCTTCAACGTCAAGCTCACCGAGATGCTCATCGCTTTGCCCGCCTTTGCCCTGCTCTGGGTCTGGGCGGCCGCTCCGGGTGCTCGTATCCGGGCCGCCGCGGCCACTGGCGCGGCCTTCCTGGTCGTGGCCTTCTCCTGGACCGCCGTCGCATCGTTGACCCCGCTCAACCGCAGACCGTTCCCGATCGGCTCCTCCAACGGGAGTATCTGGCACGTGACGCTCGTCTACAACGGCCTCAGCCGTCTCTCAGGTCAGGGCGCGACCGGCGGGGCCGAAGGCGGCGCCGGTCCTCTACGTCTGCTTAGCGCCGGCCCACTCCAGTATTGGAGCCTGATCGGGATCGCGCTGCTCGCAACTTGCCTGCTGGCGCTGGCGGCACTCGTCGCGATCCTCGCACGAGACGGGATGCCCGCCCTGCGAGCGGCCTTCGCGCGGCCCGCGGGACGATTTGCTGCGGGGATCGCTCTGTGGTTTCTCGCGGGCCTGATCGCCTTCAGCGCGATGGAGCGCTTGCAGCCACGCTATCTGGAGGCCTTCGCGCCCGCCGCGTGCGCTCTCTTCGGGCTGTCATTTGGCGTTCTGTGGCGAGGCGGCCTTGCTCGGGGAGGGTCAGGACGGGGGGTAGCGGCGCGAGGCGGGCTGGTTTCGGACGAAGCCTCGACGCGGAGGCGGGACGGTCGCTTCGTGCTCGGAGTTGCCTTGGTCTGCATCGGCGTGGGTCTCCTGGCGGTCTCGCTCGCCAAGGACGCCTACATCGTCAATCGCGAGCGCACAGACTCGCTGTTGACCGACTTCAGCACGCCCGCGCTCAGCCGCTACCTGCGAGCCCATCGCGACGGCGCCCACTACGAGGTGGCCAGCGCCAACGTCAACGACATGATCGGCCTGATTCTGCGCGACGGCCTGCCCGTCCTGGTGCTCAACAGCGTGGACGGGTCGCTCACGCGGACCAGGCGAGCTGCGCGCCGACGTGGTCGCCGGTCTCGTGCGCTTCTACTTCGCGGCCTCCCACAGCTGTCACAGCGGACTTCACTGTGCTGGCAACCAGGTGTGGGCTTATGCCCACAGCGTTCCCGTGGTGGGTCAGCCGGGTCTGCGGCTCTTCACGCCGCGCTGAGGTCGCCACCGGCCCAGTGACGAACGCTCGGTGGTGGCGATTCATGTGTGATGTCTCTCACCGGGCCCACAGGTTGCGCTAATGCCGGTCGCCCACAATCGCATTCATGTTCGGCGCTTTGCACCGGCGTGCGCGGCGAGGGCTCCTGTCGGGGCTCCTCAGTGTCGCCGCGCTTGCGGCGATCGTGGCCGGCACTCAAGACATCGATCTGCCCGGCCTCGGAGCGCGCGCCGGCAGACCCAACCCGGCGAGCCTCGAGGCAAAGTCCGCGGGCCCATGCGGCCCCGCGACGGCGGCAACCGTCGCGCAGGTCGAGGAGTCGATAGCGCGACGCATCTATGTGGCGGAGTTGCGTGGCTATGAGGTACGGGCAGACCTGGCCCACATTCAAAACTCCACCGAACTTCGCGCCGCCCTGGAAGGCTCGAGCCAGGCTGCGGTCTACAGTGCGGTGCACAACATCGTCTACACCCCTCACTGGCATGTAGTGCGCTTGCGGGTCATCCAGCGCGGACAGGTCCTCGCCGACGTGGGCGGGCCCGATGTGATCGCTCCCGTCTCTGGCGTGTTGCGAAGCAAAGGCAGGATCGTCGCCACGTTTGTGATGTCGGTGCAGGACGACCTCGGATACACCAAGCTCGTCACCCGTTTCATCGGCGCACCCGTCGAGCTCTACCGCGAAGGCTCGCCCGTGATGGGAACCCTCCCCGCGCCGCTAGCGATGCCGCGCAACGGAGAATCGCTCACCCTCGCCGGAGCTCGCTATCGGGCCCTGGTCGTGCGTGCCAAGGCGTTCCCCTCGGGCACGCTTCAGGTGGCCTTGCTCGTGACCGCCCCGCCAGGGGCGTCGGCCGCGCGCAGCTGCCAGACCGTGCGTGCCGCCGCCTGGGGCGACATAGCGACCCACGTAGCTGCTCGCTTCACACCGCTGGCCGCCCACTACGAAGACTTCCTTCACACCCTCCAAGGCGTCTCCGGCGGTCGAGTCTTCATACGCTCCGGCGCCTCTCGGCTCGCGGGCGGCGGTCCCTCGCGTCTACCCAGCCAGGGCTTGGTCCGCTATCGAGGCGTCAGCTGGGAGGTGTTCTCCTGGGTAGTCAACCCGCCGACCCGGATCTACTTCTTGATGCGGCCTCCGCTCTAGCGGCGGTGGCGAGAGTACAGGGCCAAGAGTCCCTGGTGGTGGGTGCCAAGCGAGCAGAGCCGACGAGGGGACTCGAACCCCTGACCCCCTCCTTACCATGGAGGTGCTCTACCAGCTGAGCTACGTCGGCGCGTCTGGCGCAATGCTAGCGGGCGGGTCTCATTACCTCTACGCTTCTCATTCGCTTCACCGGCCTTCATGGGACCGTCCGGCGCAAGGCAAAACAGCGGGAGAACGACCATCCATATCGATCCGTACATCGTTTTGGGCAGCGCGATTATCGGCTTCCTGGTTGGCATGACAGGGGCCGGGGGCGGCGCCTTGATGACGCCCATGTTGATCCTCCTGTTCGGGGTACAGCCCGCGGCCGCGATCTCCTCCGATCTGGTGGCCGCCGTGGTGATGCGTCCGATCGGCGCGGCTGTGCACCTGCGTCGCGGCACCGTCAACCTGCGTCTCGTGGGCTGGATGGTGCTGGGCTCGGCGCCCATGGCTTTCCTCGGCGCCTATCTCCTGCACCTAATGGGCAACGCCAAAGCAGCCCAAAACAACATCGAGGTGGCGCTCGGAATCGCGCTCCTGGTTGGCGCCACCGCGATGGTCTTGCGCTACGTACTCGACCGTCGTGGCGGTTCGCGGCGCACTGCCACCGTCCACGAGATCGTCCCCCGGCCTGTGCCCACGGTGGCGATCGGGATGGTCGGGGGAATCATCGTCGGCATGACCTCCGTCGGCTCTGGCTCCCTGATGATCATCATGCTCTTGTTTCTGTATCCCTTGCTCAGCGCCGGCCAGCTGGTAGGTACCGACCTGACCCAGGCCGTGCCTCTGACCTTGGCCGCCGCCTTGGGCGCGCTTGTGTTCGGGCACGTCGTGTTCGGTGTCACCGCCTCTTTGATCTTGGGGAGTGTGCCCGCCGTGTTCGTCGGATCACTCGTCTCCTCCAGCGCCCCCGACCGCTATGTGAGACCGATGATCACCTTCGTAGTTGCTGCTTCCGGGCTCAAGTACGTAGGTGTCGGAACGACCGCGCTCGGGTGGATCCTGTGCGCGATGCTACTGCTCGGCGCCTCTGCCTGGCTGCTCTACGTTCGTCCCGCCCAGCGCGCATCCGCGCTAGAGGAGCTCACGGGCGAAGACGATTTGGAGGGGCCGGCGGTCGAGCCCGTTGGCGTCGATTGAGCCAGCTGCTCGTAGGTCACCGCCGCGCGGTTAGAGGCCGTGCGCTTGAGCACCCACTCCAAGGCAAGCATGTGTCTTGGGTCGTCCAAATCGGAAGGATGCAGGTCCAGGCGAAGCGTCGAGCCCGACAGGAGTGCGCCCGCACGCAACAGTGCCGGCGACAGTACCTTGCGCACCCTGCCTGCGCTCGACAGCGCGATCGGCGGTCCTAGTAGGTCGCGCCTCGCGTTCTCGGCTTGCCCGGTATCCGCAAGCCGCACGGTAGCCGGGTGTGCTCTGTGCAGTCCCAGTAGAGCCGTCCACCAGTCAAAGCGTTCCCTCAAAGTCTCGCGCAGGGCAGCGGTGTAGGCGTAGCCCGGAGCTACGAAGCCGCGCGGCTCGAGTCCCGCCAACTTCAGCACCCGCCGTCCGGCGTCTACAGCGCGCCTCGTCTCCACGGGATCGAGGCCCACGAACTCGGTTTCGCGGTCCGCGCCGAAAGCGCGCGCAAGGCCACCCATCCCATCGGTCCGACCCCTCCAAGCACCGGCCCTTCGTGGGCCCAGGTGCTGGAAGCCGTGCTGGGCGATCGCGTCGCCACCACGCTCGCGCTCGATCAACCACTGCACCATCTCCGGCGAGCGCTCGGCCAGCGGATGCAGGTCGCGCGCCGGGATCACCAGCAGCGTGACCTGAGCGACGCCGTGGTCGTCGAGCCAGTCACGTATCAGGGCACAGCGCTCGAACGTTGCGGGCTCGATGTCGTGCAGGGCCACGGCGAGCGTGCGGTGCGAGCCGGCCGTGTGACCCCTGTCCGTCATGCGATCAGGCGATCCTCGTCGAGCGAGTCTCGCGCGCCGACGGCGAGCGCACGCCTGTAACCGCCGGCCAGGCGCTCGAGCGCTCGAGCCCAGGTGCGCTCACGAGCCGCCTTCAATCCTGCCTTGGCCAAGCGCTCGCGCAGTAGAGGAGAGGCCGCCAGCTCTACCAGCCCGTGGGCCAGCTGGGTGGGATCGGCCGCGCGCAAGAGACCACTCACCCTGTCCTGTATCAGCGTGAGTGGTCCGCCCGCGGCTACCGCCAGCACAGGCAGCCCAGAGGCCTGTGCCTCCAGGATGACTTGCCCGAAGGTGTCGGTCGAACTGGGGAACACGAACACATCAGCCGACGCATATGCGCGAGCCAGCTCCGCGCCCTCCAGCCAGCCCAGGAAGGTGGCGTTCGCGCCGACGCGTTCGCGCACCCGCTCCTGCTCGGGGCCGCCCCCGGCCAGCACCAGATGCAGCCTCGGGTCTCGCGCCCTGGCCTTCAGGAAGGACTCCACCAGCAGCTCGGCGCCCTTCTCGTGGGTGATCCTGCCGGCATAGAGCACATCGACGCGACCGTCCTCGCCGCGTGTACGCAGCGACGGATCGAAGCGCGCGGTGTCCACGCCGCGGTCCCAGCGCACGATCTTCTCGGCTCTCATCCCGATCGAGGCGAGCCCCTCGTCCGAAGCTTGACTGGGAGAGAGAACCAGGTCGCAGGCGTTGTAGAAGGTTGCGACCGCCATCGCCATCGCATCGGCCAAGCCCTGGCTTTGGGAGCGCAGCTTCGCGTAGGCGGTCAGCTCGGTGTGATAGCTACCGATCAATGGCAATCCGAGCGCTCGAGCCAGCAGGGCGCCGGTCACTCCGACTGGGCCCGGAGAGCACACGTGCAGAGCGTCGAAGTCCCCTTCGGCCAGAGTCTGGGCCGCGGCGGCGAGGCTTGGCACCCCAATCGTCAAGCCCGGATAGTGGGGTACCTCCAGCTCGACCACTGCCGACAGGCGTCGGTCCACGTCCGGGTCGGTTGCCACCACCTCGACTTCAAAGCCGGGCACACCGCGTCCGCGAATCTCCTCGATCGTGCGGCTGACCCCATGTGTCGAGCCGATCCCGTCGGCCAGGATCGCAATGCGCGGCACCTCATCCTCGGCGCTTGCCGTATAGCGAGCAAGCTTGGCCTGCTCTTTGCCCAGGAACGCCGTTGCCGGCGCATACGGGATCGCCGCGATGCAGCTCTCGAACAGGCCCTCCGCGGCCGCTCCCAAGCCACGCTCGTCGGCTCCACCTGGCGCTTGCTCGTCCTCGGCGGGTGTCCCAGTGGCTCGCACGGCCGCTTCGACCGCCTCGCGCAGCTTGCGCTCGTGCAGCCTGCAGGCTTTGCGGTAAAGGTCCGAGTGGCTGAAGTCGTCTTCCTGCATGTAGGCGATAAGTCCACGCTCGTCGAGGTGGTCCAGCTCGACAGCCGCCAGCCACGCCCTCAGTAGGCAGCGCGCGTCGGCGGGCGCCAGGTCGGCGCCGGTTGCTCCTTCGCGCGCGTCGCCCTCTCGGAGCAGGCGCTGGATCATCGTCATCACGCGTCTTGGGTCCGGCTTGGAGGGATCGCCATCGTGCTCGTCGTGGCCCAGCGAGCGGGCGGCCAGGGCGATAGCGGCGTGAGCCCACTTGGCGGCGCTTCCTTGCTTGCCTTTGGCGGACACGCTCCCCGCTCGCATGTGCGCCAAGAACTCCTCGGGCGTGCTGGCCGCAGGGGCTTCGGTCCAGGTGCGCCCGATGTCAACTCCCGCGTGATCGTCGCTGCCGCCGATGCCGGTGCCGTCGAGCGTAGCCACGTACATCGCGGCCGGCCTGTTCAGCTCCTTCGCGCGCGCCCCGTTGCGGGTCTCCCAGATCTCGAACAACTCGGCCAAACGGCGCCTGTGGCGGGCGGTAAGCGGCGCGCCCACCGCGTAGTAAGGGTGGGCCAGGGCGCAAGCGATCTCCCGGTCGTACATGTACATCGCGCACAGCTCTACGTCGCTGTTGTTGGCCTGTAGCCACTCGTGGTCATCAGGCGTGATCCCGTAGCAGAGCACGTGTACCGCCTGCGGCTCGCCCCTGAAGTGGGCGGTCAGCTCCTCGGAGACGAACACGTCCGGGCGGTCGGCGATCTCCATGACTCCGTCGATCGTGTCGTGATCGGTGATCGTCACGAAGTCCATTCCCCTGCGCTTGGCCAACTCGTAGACCTCTTGCGGGGGTGTTGCGCACTCCGGCAGGCCGAGCGCGCGTTGAACGCCGAGCTTTGACACCTCGGAAGCGGTGGAGTGACAGTGCATATCGACCCGTGTGGTCGAGCTTCCCATTTTCGAATCCTCTCGGTCTTTTCTCGTATGACTGAAAGGTTCTCCCTGCAAATGGCGGACTTTGTGACTAGTCGGGAATCATCGTGTAAAGGGATGGTGAACCCCTAAACCGCTCAAAGCTAGGCAATCCGAGCAAAGGTGCGCAAAGACTTGGCGGCCGCTATTTGCCCGTCCATGGGACATCTACGCCCAAAAAATGAGAGTTGCCTTAGCTGACGCGCTTCGTCTTCGATCTCCCATATGCTCTCGCCGCGATGCTCCCGTTCCTAGTGGCACCGCTTGCCTCGGCCCTCACTTACTTCCAGGCGATCGTCCTTGGAGTGCTCCAAGGAGTGACCGAGCTGTTCCCGATCTCAAGCCTCGGCCATACAGTCCTGTTCCCGACCTTGTTTGGCTGGAACAAGCTCGTCGACGCCCAGTCCGAATCGGAGTCTTTCTGGCTGGCGTTTGTCGTGATGCTGCACGTCGGCTCGGCGATCGGCCTGCTGATCTACTACTGGAGCACATGGGTTGAAATCGTCAAGGCGTTCTTCGCCACCCTGGGCAAGCGCCGCGCCGAGACGCCGAACGAGCGCCTGGCCTGGCTGATCATCGTCGCCTCGATCCCCGCTGGCATCATCGGTCTGGCGCTCGAGAAACAGCTGCGCACGCTCACCGCCAAGCCCGAAGTGGCGGCGATCTTCCTGATGGTCAATGGCTTGATCCTGCTCGCCGCCGAGCGCTATCGCCGCCGTGCGCAGGTGCGCGAACTGGCCGTCCGCGAGGGTCTAAACCCGGAGGGTGGCCGCGAGCTTGTCTCGCTCGAGTACCGCGAGGCCGCCGTCGTGGGCATAGCCCAGTCCACCGCGCTTGTCGCCGGCATCAGCCGTGACGGTGTCACGATGGGCACGGGCCTGGCACGCGGCCTGGACCACTCCGATGCCGCCCGCTTCGCCTTCTTGCTGGCGACGCCGATCATCCTTGCTGCCGGTCTGTTCAAGCTTCCCGACTTGCTCGGCCACCTCGGCAATGGCATCCGCGGGCAGGCGCTGGTGGGCTGCATCTCGGCGGCCATCACCGCCGTCTTCACCGTCGCCTTCCTGGTGCGCTGGTTCAAGACCAGAACCCTGATCCCGTTCGCGATCTACTGTCTCGTGTTCGGCGGGTTCATGGTCGTTTATACCTTGGCCTGAGCCGCGTCTCCGGAGGCCCGTTGCGGCGGACGTTTCGTGCCGAGGGCTTGTGGGAAAAGGCTTGCTCCGGCGCGCCTCGGCGGTCGCGTGCACCATGATGGATCTGCGATGACTCCGCCCAAGACCCCCGCCAAGATGTTCGAGACGCGCAGCCAGGCGTGGAGCGAAGCCGGCTTGCTCAACCAAGTCAGCCCCGGCGCGGTCAGGCGCGCGCGCTGGGAGGCCTTCCTGCTTGTGCCCCTGTTCGTGGGCGTGGTCGTGCTCTACGAATACCGCTACAGCCTGATCGGCCTGGACAAGTACGGTCACGGCGATCTCGCATGGCTGAGGACCCCCGTCAACTTCGTCACCGTCGTCGTCCTGATGATCCTCGGCTGGGCGATCGCACGGGATGTCGGGCGCGCGTTCGGGCCTGCCCTGTTCCGCCGCATGGATCCGGCCGCGGCCGGCACTCTCGGCTTCGTGATTCGCCTGCTGACCGTGGCCGTGGCGTTCGTCGTCGCGCTCGGCATCGCGGGCGTCAACCCGCGCACGCTCGCGCTCGGCGGGGCCTTCACCGCGGTGATCCTGGGTCTCGCCGCCCAGCAGACCTTGGGCAATATGTTCGCCGGCACCGTCCTGCTCAGCGCGCGTCCCTTCAGGGTGGGCGATCAGGTGCGCCTGCAAGGGGGACCTCTGGCCGGCCAGGTCGAAGGCACGGTCAGTTCCCTCGGCTTGCTCTACACCACTTTCGCGACTGAGGAGGGGCCGATCATGGTGCCCAACAGCCTCGTGCTCAACGTGGCCGTGCTCCCCCGAGGACGCCGCTACGACGGGGGTAGCTGAACCTGGCGGTGCTCCTTGCGGCCGTCACTATGATGGGCGCGGCTGAACCCGGTAGCGCAGGAACAGGTGCGAGTCGTGCTCGTAGACGCTCACCAGCTCGAGTGAGATCGGCGGCTCGAGCTCGGGGCCACTGAGGATCCTCAAGCTCTCCCCGGTAACGTCGCCGCTCGCGAGCAGCGGAGACAGAGACAGGAACAGCTCGTCGAGGAGCCCCTCCTGGAGGAGTTGGGCGCCCAGGTGGGGGCCTCCCTCACACAGCAAAGTGCGAATGCCGTGCTCTTCGCGTAGCTGGCCCATGGCGCCGGCCAAGTCGAGCACGCCGTCGCGCATTGCGCGGATGTACTTGACTTCGGCCTTGCAGCCCGGAGGCAGGCTGGCCTGTGAGGCAGTCAAGATCGCCACGCGCGCCCGAGGGTCCGCCAGTAGGGGTATCTCCTCGTCCAAGGCCAAGCGGCCCGAGACGATGCAGGCCAGCGGTTCCTCGGCCAAGCCGCGCTCACGGCGGGCGGCCCTGCGGCCCTCGTCGCGTACGAGGCGTCTGTAGCGCTCGGCGCGCACGGTGCCGGCGCCGGCCATGACCCCATCCACGACTGTGCGCAAGCCCAGGAATAGAGCTTTGTCGGCCTGCCCTCCGATCCCACCAGAGCGTCCGCTCAGGGTGGCGCGGCCGTCGGCGGTACTGACCATGTTGAGCAGCACGTATGGACGCGACGAAGGACCGGCGGCGGCGCGCTCGGTCAGGTCGAGCTCCTCGATGAGGCGTCCGACCTGGACCGGTTCGCCGGGCGGGAGCAGTCGCTGCAGCGCCTCCTGCGAGTTAGTGGGCATATACCACTTGCTAACACATACGCATATCGACCTGCTACGGTCGTGCGGTCTGGCCGGCCAGAAAAACCCGGCGAAAAGTAGTGCAAGCTCTCGCAGGTCGAAGCTCTAGAAGCATCCTCCGCGTAGTAGCACGCACATATCGTGGAGGAAAATCACATGCCTACTGGCACCGTGAAGTGGTTCAGCGACGACAAGGGGTTCGGCTTCATCACCCCCGATGATGGCGACAAGGACCTGTTCGTGCACCACACAGGGATCAACGGCGAAGGCTATCGCTCGCTCCAGGAGGGCACCAAGGTGTCCTACGACGCGGAGCAGGGTGACAAGGGCCCCAAGGCCGTAAACGTAACGACCATCTGAGTCGCTGAAGTAGGAAGGTCCACCTGAGTGGGCAACCGGGCTGATCCCGTCGCGGAGGAGCGTCCATGACGGGATACGCCCATAGTGGCGAGCGCGTCATCGGGGCTCTGCGGGGCCCCGCCGACATCACAGGGCGCGAAAAGTCGCTGCCGGGAACAGACGCACGGCCAAGACGTCTTGAAGTGGCACTCGGGGTAGGCGCTCTGGTTGCGATCCTCGCCTGTGCACTGCTGGAGGTGCTGGCCGCCGCCGACCGTCCCAGCATTCTCGCGGCGACCACCACGCCGCACTTCTTCCCGCACTGGATGGCGGGTCCTTTGGGCGGTTTGTGGCCGTCGTTGACGCGCTCAACCAAGGCGCTCCGATATCTGTTCAGCGGAGCGATCGCTGTCATGTATGTGAGCTATCTGGTGGGGCTCAAGTACGTACCGCGCCTGTCCGCGCGCTGGGCCATAGGGGCTGTGATCGGGGTGCACCTGATCATGTTCTCGGCGCCCCCTCTGGCGCTCACCGACATCTTCAACTACATCAACTACGGGCGCATGGAGATCGTCCACCATCTCAACCCCTACACGACCGTACCTGTCCTTGAGCCCCACAGTGACGCAAGCTATGCGCTTAGCAACTGGCACCAGCTGCTGAGTCCCTACGGGCCGGTTTTCACCTTGATGACGTTCGCCGTCGTCCCGCTCGGCGTGGCCGCCTCGTTCTGGACGCTTAAGGGCCTGTTGATGTTGACGAGCCTGGGAATCGTTTTTCTGGTGTGGCGCTCGGCGCGCTTGCTTGGTCGCGATCCGGTCGCAGCGATCGTGCTCGTCGGGCTGAACCCGATCGTGCTTGATCTGGGGCCTCGGCGGCGATCACAACGACTTCCTGATGATGTTCTTCGTCGTGCTCGGCTTCTACCTACTGCTGCGCGCGGGCACGATGCCGGGGGCGTCGCGGGGCGCAGTGGAGAGCGGCGGCGAGGCGGAGGGCGGCAGCGAGAGTGTCCGCGCGCAACATGCGGGAGCCACCGGCGAGCAGGCCGAAGCCGCTCTGTGGTCGCCCGCTCTGCTCGGTGTCGGCGCGGCGTTCGTGGTGGCGGTGGCGATCAAGGCCTCGGCCGGCATCCTCTTGCCGGTGGTCCTGGCCGCGCTGCTGCACAGGCGCCGCGATCTGATGCAGGTGGTCGTCGGGATGGCAATCAGCGCTGTCGTGCTCGGCGTGTGCAGCGTGGCGGCGTTCGGCCCCCACTTCCCCGACCTGGCCACGCAGGGCCGCCTGGTGACGATGGTGAGCATGCCCAACCTGCTTGGACTGGCGCTCGGCCTCGGCGGGGAGACCGAAGCGCTGCGTGTTGTGCTCAGCGGTGTGCTGCTGGCCTGTGTGGCTGCCTGCTCGGTACTCGCGTGGCGCCGGCGCGAGTCCTTGACGCTGGGCGGGCTGGGCGTCGATTGCCCTGCTCGTCACGCTCGCCTGGGTATTGCCTTGGTACGTGCTGTGGGTGTTGCCGCTCGCGGCGCTCTCGACTTCGACTCGTCTGCGCACCGCGGCGCTACTGCTGGGCGTGTACTTCATCGTCGCCTGGGCGCCGGTCACCGGTTATGCCTTCAACGCGATCGGCTTCCATCCCGAAAAGACCGCGCTCGGACGTCTGCACCAGCGCTACGTCAAGGAACTTCTCTACTGATAGCGGTGCGCACGCCCAAGACATCCGACGAGGAGCTCCTGGGAGCCGAGCATGCGGTCCTGGAAAGTGTCCACACCGACGAGGAGCGCCTGGAGCGGATGCGCAAGGAGATGGGGGAGGGGTTCGCCGCTCTGGCTCACATCGGGCGCGGCGTGTCGGTGTTCGGCTCGGCGCGCACCGCGCCCGAGGACCCCGGATACGAGCAGGCGCGCGAGGTTGCGCGGATGCTCGGTCAGGCCGGCTTCGCGATCATCACCGGCGGCGGCCCGGGTGTGATGCAGGCCGCCAACCAAGGGGCCCGCGATGTGGGGGCGACGTCGGTCGGTCTGAACATCCAGCTGCCTTTCGAGCAGCGCTTCAACCCCTACGTCGACATCTCCCTGCGTTTCCACTACTTCTTCACGCGCAAGGTCATGTTCGTGCGCTACTCGTGTGCCTTCATCGTGCTGCCAGGCGGCTTCGGCACGATGGACGAGCTGTTCGAGGCGCTGACATTGATCCAGACCGGCAAGATCCTCCACTTCCCGGTCGTGCTGCTCGGCAGCCGATACTGGGATGGCCTGTTCGACTGGCTGCGCTCCACGATGCTCCCCGAAGGCAAGATCTCCCCGGGGGACATCGATCTGATCCAGATTGCCGAGACCCCCGAGCAGGCTGTCGCGATCGTCGAGCGCGCCGCCGCGCGCCAAGGCCGGGGTTAGGCGCCGCCGGGTCAAACCGCCGGGAGAACCCGCCCGGGTCGGAGTCAGGCCGCCCCGGGAGGCCCGCTGATACGGCTCTCGCCGTCGGGCATTTTGCCGTCGCGTCCGACATAACCGTCCTTGCCGCCCGCACACAGGTAGACGGCGTCGCCCTCGCCCACGTTGCGTACCTTGCGCAGAGTGGCAGCGTCCACGCGCGCCGAGCCTCCCTCGGAGATGCGATGGGTGGAGCCGTCGCCGAACTCCATCTCGATCGTGCCCTCGTGCACGAAGTAGAGCTCCTCCTGCACATCGTGGTAATGGCTGCCGGTTTCATAGCCGGGCGGCATCGAGATCACGTTGACGCCGAACGCGGTCACGCCCAAGCCCTTGCGCAGCTTGCGAAAGCCGTAGCCCTCGCCCAGGGCGTCGAGGTCCGGCGCGACGGCGTAGCCCTCGCCGGTAGCTCACCTTGGGGTACTCGGATGCCTCCATGTCAATCTCCTTCCTCAGTGATCCGCGACGACGTCCGCCCTCGGGTGAGAGCGGCCTGTTCTCATTGGCCCAGCGAACCAGCCCGCCCCGCATCGATAGGGCCGTGTAGCCGGACGCTCGGAACGCTTGGGCTGCCATGTCCGAGCGCGCGCCCACGCGACAGTAGAAGACGACCGGGACGCTCCCGATCGATCTCCGCGCGCGCGCGAAGTGAGCTCCACCATCGGTATGTGGCGCGTATCGGCGATGTGCCCGGCTTCACGCTCATAAGGCTCGCGCACATCCACCACCTGCACCCGGCTCGCCACGCTCAAGCGAATCGGACGAGCTGTGCTGGATCGATGTCGGTCTGAGGGCTGCTCATCGGAGCATGAGACTAGCGGGACGACTAGGATCAAACGATGCAAGAGACCCTCACCGACACCTACACCATTCCCCAAGAGCACCTCGACTTCTGCGCCACGATCAAACAGATCGCCCAGGAGAAGATCGCGCCACGCTCGGCGGAGATCGACGAGCAGGCCGAGTATCCGTGGGACATCCGCAAAGTACTCGCCGAGCAGGACATCTTGGGGCTACCGTTTCCGACCGAGTACGGCGGTACCGGCACCGGCACTCTGATGCTCAATATGGGAGTCGAGGAGATCGCCAAGGTGGACGCGGCCTGCGCCCTGATCTTGATGGTGCAGGAGCTGGGAACCTTGCCGATCCAGCTTTTCGGCTCGGACGAGCTCAAGGAGCGCTTCCTGCCGAAGTGTGCGAGCGGCGAGTGGTCGCCCGCCTTCGCCCTGTCTGAGCCCGAAGCGGGCTCCGATCCGGCGGGGATGCAGACGACCGCCGTGCAGGACGGAGACGAATGGGTCATTAACGGCACCAAGAACTGGATCTCCAACCTGGGCGTCGCCGACTTCTACATCGTCTTTGCCGTCACCGATCGCGAGAGCAAAAGGATCACTGCGTTCGTAGTCGAGGCCGACCGGCCGGGCTTCAGCGTGGGCAAGCTCGAGCACAAGCTCGGCATCAGGGCCTCGCCGACCGGCCAGCCGATCTTCGAGGACGTGCGAGTACCCGCGGCGAACGTGATCGGTGAGGTCGGCCGGGGCCTGCGCGTGGCGTTGGGCACGCTGGAGCGCACTCGCCTCGGCGCTGCCGCCCAAGCGGTCGGCATCGCCCAAGGAGCAACCGACTATGCGGTCGCCTACGCCCGCGAGCGCAAGCAGTTCGGCCAAGCGATCAACGAGTTCCAAGGTATCCAGTTCAAGCTCGCCGACATGGAAATCAAAACTGCGGCCGCGCGCGAGCTGCTCTACAAGGCCTGCGCGATGGCCGATCAAGGTCATCCTCAGCGAGCCAAGTACTCCTCGATGGCCAAGGTGTTCTGCTCGGACACGGCGATGGCGGTGACCGTCGAGGCCGTTCAGGTCCTGGGTGGCTACGGTTATGTCAAGGAGTATCCAGTGGAGCGCATGATGCGAGACGCGAAGATCACCCAGATCTACGAGGGCACGAACGAGATCCAGAGGCTCGTGATCGCCCGTACGCTGAAGTAGGAGTCGAGATGCGCGCGTCGAGGTCGCCAAGCGCCTTCGGCAACACTCGGCGTGTCGCGATTGCCGCGTTCGTTGCCCTCGCCCTGGGCCTCGTAGTGCTGGTTGTGGGTCAGGGCTTCAGCAACATCCCCTTCGTGAGAGGTGTCGAGGAGATCGTTCTGGGCGCGCTGATGATTGGCGTGCTCACGGGCGCGGTTGCCTTCGTGGCGGTGCACCTGGCC
The DNA here is from genome assembly GCA_963726465.1 of uncultured Solirubrobacterales bacterium. Taxonomy (GTDB): domain Bacteria; phylum Actinomycetota; class Thermoleophilia; order Solirubrobacterales; family Solirubrobacteraceae; genus Palsa-744. The sequence continues at coordinate 114,294 of CAVSCQ010000021.1, read as the reverse complement.
GGTTGGCGTGACCCCGAGTCCGAGGACGAGTTTGAAGAGCTGGTGCGCCACTCCGAGGAGCTAGCCCGCGAAGGGCTCATCGTCGATCCCGACGAAGACGAGTTCATGGCGCTCGACCCGCTCAACGACGAGGACTTCGAAGAGCTCGTGCGCGACGCCTTGGACGACCTACCCGACCTGTTGCGCAACGCGCTGGCCCACGTGGCGGTCGTGATCTCCGACGGGGGGCGCGCCCACGGCGCCTACGGGCTCTACCAGGGCGCCACGGTGGCGCGCGACGACGTGCACGACCGCATCGTGATTTTCAGGGACACGATCCGGCGCGACTTCGGCCACGATCCCGAGCTGTTGCGCGAGCAGGTCACCAAGACCGTCCGCCACGAGCTCGCCCACCACGTGGGCTTCGACGAGCTGGGCGTATCGCGTTTGGACCTATAGTCTCCGGGTTCCCCAACCAAGGAGATTGCCCCAAATGCCTGAAGCTGTGATCGTCGATGCCATCCGCACGCCCATCGGGCGCGCCGTGAAGGGGTCGCTCAAGTCCGTTCGCGCCGACGACCTCGCCTCGATCCCGCTGAAGGCGATCGTGGAGCGCAACCCGCAGGTGGAGCAGACCTCAATCGGCGACGTGATGATGGGCTGTGGCTACGGGGAGGGTGAGCAGGGCTACAACATCGGGCGCATCGCCAGCTTGATCGCCGGAATCGACTATCGCGTTCCGGGAACGACCGTTAACCGCTTCTGCGCCTCCTCGCTGCAGACGATCAGGATGGCCTTCCACGCGATCAAAGCGGGCGAGGGCGACACCTACATCTCGGCCGGCGTCGAGGCGGTTTCGCGCGCGGGACGCGGCAGTGCCCAGTTCGAGTTCCACCCCTTGGTGGACGGCTCGGAGGGCTCGCTCTACAACGTTTACATCCCGATGGGCATGACCGCCGAGAACGTGGCCGACGAACGCAAAGTCTCGCGCGAGGCCCAGGACGAGTGGGCGCTCATCTCCCAGACGCGCGCGGTCGAGGCCCAGGCCAGCGGCCACTTCGACAAGGAAATCATCCCGGTCACCGTGCCTGCGCACAAAGACGTGGACAAGGAGGGCAACGAGATCGACGTGCCCGAGACGGTCATGACCAAGGACGACGGGCCGCGACCGGGCACGACCTTGGAGAAGTTGGCTTCGTTGAAGCCGGTGTTCAAGCCGGACGGGACCGTCACAGCCGGCAACGCCTGCCCGCTCAACGATGGCGCTGCCGCCGTCCTGGTCATGTCCGAAGAGAAGGCGTCCGCGCTCGGCCTGCAGCCGAAGGCTCGCATCATCGCTTCGACGGTCGCCGCTATTCGCCCCGAGGTGATGGGCCTTGGTCCGATCCCGGCGATCAAACAGCTCCTTGAGAACACGGGCAAGAAAATCGAGGACATCGATGTGGTCGAGATCAACGAGGCTTTTGCCGCCCAGATCGTGCCTTGTATGGACGAGCTCGGGATCACCGAAGAGCAACTCAACCCGTTCGGTGGCGCGATCGCGCTCGGTCACCCGTTCGGTATGACCGGCGCTCGCATCATGACCACGCTGCTCAACAACCTGGAGACCAAGGGCGGCAAGTTCGGCATCGAGTCGATGTGCGTCGCCGGCGGCATGGGTATGGCGATGCTGGTGGAACGACTCCCCTAAGTCGCTAGTTCTCGAGATCACCGCAAAGCAAAGAAGTCCGGTGGCGCGGCAATCGAGTCGCGCCACACGAATACCTCGTTGACGACCGGGGCAGTTGCAATGGAACCACGGGTGTGGATGAAAACCTCGTGGGTGCCATCCGGCGCCACGCCGACTATCAGCCGGGACGGGTGGATGCTCGAAGTGTTTGGCGGCGTGACGGTGATATCCGCGACCCCGTGCTTGAGGGCCTGCGAGGTGGGGAGACACGTTGTTCCCACACCAGGGCCCCCCATACTTTCCTGGGCCACCACGCACAGGTATCGGTTCCCGGGGACGAGCCAATATGCGCCGGATAGTGTCACCGGGATGCGCTGGGCCAATCTCCAGTTGATACCGAAGATGGGTGCATGCAAGATCCGTTGTGTGGGAATGGGAAGTCCCTCCGGCCTCGTGCGGAGTAGGGCAAAGTTCGCAGATTGCCGGCGTTCGACGTGGGCAATAACGCGATAGGCTCGTGGTCCTCTAAGGCTTGGTTTGGGTGAAGCTGGCCAGATCGGGCGCGAGAGTTGTGCAGTACTGGATCGCGCCCCACCCGTTGACGTTCCGCACGCACTCACCACTGTAAGTAGCCAAATGAGGACAAGTGAGCTGACGCAGGCGCGCCAGCTCACTGTTGCCGAGATGTTCACGACTCGTTTGCAACCAGTCGAGAGGTAACCTTGATTAGAACGCTTCGCCCCACATCGTGGTTTTGCCTGCGGCGTTGTCCTGGATCCACGGTTCCGAGTGATACACCACCCCGTAGCTCATCACTGCAAATGCCCAGGGTCCGGATGAACATTTACCAGTTAGGGGTGCCACGCCAACACAGACGGATTTTTCATTCCCCCAACCGATGACTTCTGACACGTTGCGTGCGGCACCCCAGCAGGTACCGTAATTCGAGCGTACTTCGCCCCCGCAATACGGGCTACTTGCCGACGCCGAAGATGCAGAGAGCGTCAACAAGACCAACAGTGTGGCGATCACGCCGACAAGCACTGTGAGGCGTTGAGGAAATTGGTTGGAAATATGATGACCCATATGCACTCCTCCTATTTGGTGGTTATGTCTCGTGATCGGTTGATACGCGACAAGGGAGACCGTGCCCGGGGCTGACGCGCGCTCTCCCCCCAACGCGCTGGACTATCACCTGCTCTCCCGGCTTGGCGGTGTAAGACGCAACCTACGAGACTAGGTTTGCAAAGTCAATCCATTGAGGTGAGAAATTGTCAAGCATTGAACCTTTGCGTACATTTGCGCAGCTTACGCTCAGCTGTGGGTACGCGTAATTGGCTGTGCTCAGCGCGGCGGCATACGCAGGGCGCCGTCGAGGCGGATGACCTCCCCGTTGAGCATCCGGTTCTCGACAATATGGCAGGCGAGCCGGGCGTACTCGGCAGGTGCTCCAAGGCGCTGGGGAAAGGGCACGCCGGCGCCCAGCTTCTGACGCGCTTCCTCGGGCAGAGCCGCAAGCAGGGGCGTGTCGAACAGGCCGGGTGCGATCGTGTTCACACGGATGCCCTGTCCCGCAAGGTCGCGCGCGGCCGGCAAGGTCATGCCGACAATCCCTCCCTTGGAGGCCGCATAGGCAATCTGGCCGATCTGCCCGTCATAGGCCGCGATCGAGGCCGTGTTGACGCACACGCCCCTCTCGCCGTCCTCCAAGGGCTCGGTCTCGATCATCGCGGTGGCAGCGAAGCGCAGGACATTGAACGTCCCGATCAGGTTGATCTGGATCGTCGTCTCGAACGGCAGCAAGGGGTGTGGACCCTTGGACCCGGCCAGCTTCTGGGCCCAGCCGATGCCCGCGCAACACACAGCGATGCGCAAGCCGCCCTCAGCGGCGGCGGCGCGCTCGACCGCGGCTTGGACCTGGCTCTCCTCGCGCACGTCGCACGAGGCGAACTCGATGCCCAACTCCGATGCCAGCGCTTGGCCCTTCTCCGCGTTGACGTCGGCAATCGTGACCTTCGCACCGAGCTCGTGCAAACGCCTGACGGTGGCCTCGCCGAGTCCCGATGCGCCGCCTACGACTAGTGCCCCGCTTCCGTCGATCCGCATAGGAGCAGACCCTACCGCCAGTCGTCCTTCCGATGCTTTTGGGAGAAAGGGAGCGGGTGGAGGTGGGGAGGAAGGGTCGTGCCCCTCTCAGTTAGGCGCCTTCTGCGCCTGGCGACGGGCGGGACAGTGTGATGGCGAACAGCTTCTGAGGGTCGGTCAGCCAATCCACGATCTCAAGACCCGCCGCCGAAAGATCGTCCTCGACGCGCTGTTGGGTGAACTTGGCGCTGATCTCGGTCCTCATCTCCTCGCCCTCCTCAAAGCGAACCGACAAACCCAGGTCGCGCACCGTCGTGGTGTGGGCACGGCGAGCCCGCAAACGCATCTCGATCCACTCGTGCTCGCGGTCGAACAACGCTACGTGCTCGAAATCCTCGGGGTCGAAGTCGGCCTGCAGCTCGCGGTTAAGCACCCTCAGCAGGTTGCGATTGAACTCGGCCGTGACTCCTTGCGCGTCGTCGTAGGCCTGGGTCAAGACCTCCGGGTCCTTGACCAGGTCGGTCCCCATCAGCAGATGGTCTTCGGGCCCGAGCAGCTTTGCGATCTCGCGCAAGAAGCGCCGGCGCGAGCCGGGCGGGAAGTTGCCGATCGTGCCGCCCAAGAACACCACCACCCTGGGTCCCTCGGCTACGGGCACCCGGTCGAGATGGCGTTCGAAGTCGCCGATCACGCCATGCACACGCAAACCCGGGAACTCCTCGGTCAGCTCTCGCGCACAGTCGCGCACCATGCTCTCGGTCACGTCGACGGGGATGTACAGCTTCAAAGTGCCGGCCTTATGTAGCGCATCGAGCAAGACCCTCGTCTTGGCGGCGGTCCCTGAGCCCAGCTCCACAAGCTCCTCGGCGGCGGTCGTGAGCGCGAGCCGCTCAGCCGCCTGTTGCAGGATCGAGCGCTCGGTGCGCGTAGGGTAGTACTCGGGTAGCTCGCAGATCTGATCGAACAGCTCCGCCCCGCGGGCGTCATAGAAGTGCTTGGGCGGCAGCTCCTTGAAGGGCTTCGTCAGCCCGTCGAGCACGTCGTCGGCCAGCGAGCGCTCCTGGCCCTCGTGCAGGTAGGAGTCGATTGTGATCGTGCTCTGCTCGAGCGCTTCACACGGCGGATCTGTGACGGGCTCCATCACTTTGTCCTTTCGCTGTGCCGGGGCGAGCCGGCCGGGCGCACCATCAAACCACGTCCTGGGCCAGGCGCAGGCCACTGAAGATCTGGCTGCGAACCGGCAGGTCCCAGTTGCGGAACGTGTTCGTCTTCACGCGTGGACTGGTCGCCCAAGATCCACCCCGCAGGACGCGGTAGTCCTCACCAAAGAAAACCTCCGAATACTCCTTATAGGGATGAGCCACGAAGCCCTCGTACCCGTCGAAATGGCTGTTGGTCCACTCCCACACCTCGCCCACACCTGTAAGCAATCCCAGTGAGGCCGCCTTCTCCCACTCGGCCTCGCTCGGCAGTCTCGCACCCTGCGCCTCGGCGAACTCGCTTGCTTCGAACCAACTCACGTGGCAAACGGGTGCATCAGGGTGTCCGTCCGGCGAGTCGCCCATGACGCGAGCCCAGCCTGCGTTGGTGACGGGACGGGCGGCGATTTGGAAGGCGGGCAACTCGACGGTGTGGCGAGGACGCTCGTTGTCGTAGGCGAACACGTCGGTCCCGGCGCCCATCTCAAACGGACCGCCCGGCACCGTGACCCAGGCGTCCTCGCCCCCCAACGCTCCCAGCGTGGGCTCGCCGGCGGGCAGCAGGCCGGCGAGCGCCATCGTCTGTCGCATCGTCTCGGTGTGCTGAAGCTCGTGGCGCAGCACCATCTCATACACAGTCCCGTCTCCGATTCCGACCGTTGTGATGATCTCTTCGGTTCGATCGCGTACGTCCTTCAGATAGCGGCGTGCCTCGGCGGGCACGAGCAACTCCACCTCACCCCTCACAGACCTTGGTGTCTCGAAAGCGTCGTACAACTCGGCCAGGTCTCCTCTCGAGAGATCCCGGCCGCCATGGCGGTGGACCAACCACAGATCCTCATAGGCGGCGATGTGGGCCAAGTCCCATACAAGCGGGCTCATGATCGATGAGAGGACGTCCTCGAGCTGCGCGTCGCTCAGATGGCAGATCAGCGTGAGCGTCCGCTCTCTGACGGCTTGCAGCGCCGCCAGTGCCTCCTTCGGCTCAGGGCCGATGGGGAGTGGGGGAGCGATGGGGTCGCGTTGCGCGATCGTTGCCATAGCTTCGCCTCGCCACTCTAGAAGGTTAAGCGCGCGAGCGAAGCAATCCTTTGTATCGAGTGCGCCTTCTGCTCGGTCGGCTCGCCCGACTACTCGGATAACCGTGCGAAGTCACGGCGTCATCGCCTCGGCGGCCGCCAAGGCCGGCCCATATGTGGGGTCGCGCAACAGCGACTGCCTGATGCCCTCGCCCAAGATGCCGCTCTCTCCGCGCGAGGCGCCCAAGATCGTCCATTCCCGTTCCTGTCCCTTGCTCATCGCGGCTACGCGCCCGCAACCCGCCCGTGCCCCGCTTGAGCCCCAGGCGGCGTCCGCTGGTGGTGCATACCGCCGGGAGCTCTCGATCTCCCGGGACCGTCTGCTCAGGCGCCTGCTCCAGTTTGATCGCGATCGTGTGCACTTGTCTCGCTTGCGCTTGCGCGCTCATACCATCGCTTGAATCGACGTCGTAATCGTCGCCTGCGTGGGCGACTGTGGCGCTGCCCGTCAAGACGGCGCCCTTTGCTCTCAGCGGACTCATTTCCCAGCCCAGCCGCGAACCCAGCCAGCCGACCAGCATCATTGCGGCGACCGTCGAGTCGGGGTGGTGGCGTACCGACACTGTCTCGATTCGGCTCAACTCGGCTCGCATCGTGGGAGAGTCAAACGCGGCGGCGACCCGCTCGCGCCAAGGGGTGCTGCGCAGCCAAGCCAAGTCCACCACATAGGCCCGCTTGCGCAGTGCGCAGGCCCGGTCCAAGGCCGAGCGCCAAGAGGGGTCGTCGAGCGAGTCCAACAGGACGGCTTGGGAGACGGCGAGCAGCTCGTCCACCGCCTCCGGGTGCCCGTGCGGGGACCACAGCAATGTCGCCAGATCGGTCACCACGAGCGGATCTACGATCGTCACCAAGTCATCCAGGTGACGCTCGCCGATCTCCACCGTCACCGTCTCGCGCAGCAATCCCAGCTCGCCGTGCTGGGGTTCGGTGTCGGTTGCTACGACCGCCCGCGCGTCCAAGCGAGTGCGGCTCGCCTCGTAGGAGAGGACGACCAGGCGCGAGGCGTGATAGCGCCCGACGCTCGCCAGCCGGTTGGCGATCTCGCCGCTATAGGCGCTATCCACGAATACGATCATGTTCAAGGCGCGGGAAGGCGCAAGGCCGCCGTTTTCACCGTGGCGCTCCTTGGCCAAATTGCGCAGCGCGCTTTCGATCGCGTCGGGAGTCGTGCCTTGCGCGCTCCACACCGCATCGGGCAGGGGCCCTGATGCGACGCTCACCGCGATCCCATCAGATCGCGCGCCAAGACTGCTCGGGGAGCAGGATCTCGTCCGCCTCGGCCGGCCCCTGGGAGCCTGCCTCGTATTGAGGTATCCCAACTACCTGCGATCCCTGTGTGTCTGGGTAGCTGGACTCCCAATATTTGAGGATCGGGTCACAGATGCGCCACTGCGCCTCGACCTCGTCGTCTCTAGTGAACAGCGTCGCGTCGCCTCTCATCGCGTCGGTGATCAGGCGCTCGTAGGCCTCCGGCGACTGCGATAGGAAGGCGGTCCCATACAAGAACTCCATGTGGACCGGTCTGATCACCATTCGCGAGCCCGGGATCTTGGCGCCCAGACGCAGCGACACGCCCTCGTTGGGTTGCAGCGTGAGGATCAGCTGATTGGGTAGCACCCCCAGCGAGCCGTCTTGGCTGAAGGTCAAGTGCGGCACCGGCTTCAAGGTCACCGCGATCTCGGTTACTTTGCGAGCCAGTCGCTTGCCGGTGCGCAGATAGAACGGCACCCCCGCCCAGCGCCAGTTGTCCACTTCCAGACGAATCGCCGCGAACGTCTCCGTTGTCGAGTCGGGTGGGATGCCCGGCTCTTCCAGGTAACCGGCCACGTCCTCACCGCCGGCGTGCCCCTTGGCGTACTGGGCCCTGACCGCCATCCGATCGATCTCCGACTCGATCGGCTCGGCAATCGACTGCAGCACCTTGACCTTCTCGTTGCGTACCTCATCGGCGGTAAAGCTGACCGGCGGCTCCATAGCTACGTGGCAAAGCAGCTGCAACATGTGATTCTGGATCAGGTCCCTCAAGGCGCCCGCATCGTCGTAGTAGCCGGCCCTCGTGCCGATGCCGATGTCCTCGGCGGCGGTGATCTGCACCTGGTCGATGTAGTTGCGGTTCCACAGCGGCTCGAACATGCCGTTGGCGAACCTGAACGCCATCATGTTCTGCACCGTCTCCTTGCCCAGGTAGTGGTCGATCCTGAAGACCTGCTGCTCCTCGAACACACTGAGCACCGTCCGGTTGAGCTCGCGCGCCTCCTCGAGCGAGGTTCCAAACGGCTTCTCGATCACCACTCTCACGTCGGCTCCCTCATGGCGGTCGAGGCCCTGTTTGCCGAGCGCTTGCACGATCACCGGGAAGAACGAAGGCGCGGTCGACAGGTAGAAGGCTCGGCTCAGCGGCTCGCCCGCCTTCTCCTCAAAGCGGTCGAGCGTCTTTTCGAGCTTTGCGTACACCCGCTCGTCGTCGAAGGTTCCTTGCACGTACTTCACGTCTTCGAGCAGTCGCTTGAGGACGTCGGGGTCGGGTGGCCTGCGCGAGAATTGTCTGATCGCCTGCTCGCACTCCACGCGGTAGTCCTCGTTCTCCTTTTCCCGGCGCGCCACCCCCACCAGGTTGAAGCGCTCGGGCAAGGCTCCCTCGTGCGCCAAGTTGTACAGCGCGGGCAACAGCTTTCTGCGAGCCAGGTCGCCCGTGGCGCCAAAGATCACGAGCGTGGTCGGCGCAACCGGCAGGCGCTCCAAACCGGCTGTCAGCGGGTTCTCCTCCGACGCGGTCGTCGCGACGGCCGCCATCTGCGCCTACCGGCGCTTCCCGCTCGGCCCCGAGCCTTTACTCGCGCCGCGCCCCTTCGGCTTGGCGCCGGCGGAGCTCGCGGTCGCCGGGTTCGCCTTCACGGCGTGTCCCCCGAACTGGTTGCGCAAGGCGGCCAGCACCCTGTGCGCGAACTCGCCGTTTCCTCGAGAGGACAGACGCTCGTACAGCGAAGCCGTGATCACCGGCGTGGGCACGTCTTTGGCGGTGGCGTCCTCGATCGTCCAGCGTCCCTCGCCGGAGTCCGCGGTCCAGCCCTCGATCTTCTCAAGCTCGTTGCCGTCGGCTTCGAATGCCCTGGCTGCCAGTTCGCAAAGCCAAGACCTCACGACCGAACCTTGGTTCCAAAGGTGGGCGATCTTGGCGTTATCGAGCTCATACTCTGATGCGTCAAACACGTCGAAGCCCTCGGCGTAGGCCTGCATCAAGCCGTACTCCACACCGTTGTGCACCATCTTCACGTAGTGCCCCGCGCCCGCTCCGCCAAAGCGCAGCCAGCCCCGCTCGCCGATGGCCTCCACGCTGTCGGTGCTGGTCTCGGGCGCCAGCACGTCGAGGATCGGTGAGAGCTGCTTGACCGCGGCTGCAGGTCCGCCGACCATCATGCAGTAGCCCACCTCGATACCCCAAACGCCGCCGGACACGCCCACATCCACGTAGCGGATGCCTTGCTTGGCTAGTTCCTTTGCGCGTCGCTTGTCATCGACCCACTTCGAGTTGCCGCCGTCGACGATCGTGTCGCCCTTCTCCAGCAGCTTGGCCAGCTTGTCCACGGTCTCCTGCGTGGGATCGCCGGCCGGCACCATGATCCACACCATGCGCGGCGCCTTCAGCTTCTTGACCATGTCGGCCAGCGAGGTGGCGCCGCGAGCTCCGTTCTTGACGGCCTGGGCGACCGCCCCCTTATCGAAGTCGAAAGCGACTACTTCGTGCTCGGAGTCGCGCCGGATGCGGTGCACCATGTTTCCGCCCATCTTGCCCAGTCCGACAAATCCGATTTCGCTCATCGTCGGCATCCTAGCCTGCTCGTGTAGGTTTTCGTCTCGATGAGCCCAGATTCGTCCTCCCCCTCGACGCGTCCCGACCGCAACCTCGCGCTGGAGTTGGTCCGCGTGACCGAGTTCGCGGCTCTCGCCGCCGCGCCGCTAGTAGGCATGGGCGACAAGGAGGCGGCCGACCAAGCCGCCGTCGACGGTATGCGCTACGCCCTGCATTCCGTGGCGATGGACGGCACCGTGGTGATCGGCGAGGGAGAGAAGGACGAGGCGCCGATGCTCTACAACGGCGAGCGCATCGGCGACGGCTCCCCGCCCGAGGTGGACATCGCCGTCGATCCTTTGGAGGGGACTACCTTGGCCGCCCACGGCATGCCCTCCGCTTTGGCCGTGATCGCCCTGTCGAGCAAGGGCACCATGTTCGACCCGGGTCCCTGTGTCTACATGGAAAAGATGGCCGGCCGTCCCGAGATCGCCGATCTGCTTGACCTTGACCGTCCCTTGTCTGAGACGGTCAAGCTGATCGCCGAGCGCAAGGGCCGTCCGCTCGGGGATGTGATCGTGGTCGTGCTCGACCGTCCCCGCCACGAAGAGGCGATCCGCGAGATCCGCGAGGCCGGCGCGCGCGTGCGCTTGATTCCACACGGCGACGTCTCGGCTTCTCTGCTGGCCGTCACCGAGCGCTCCCCCGTCGATCTCCTGTGGGGGATAGGGGGTACCCCCGAGGGAGTCATCTCCGCCGCCGCGATCAAGTGCTTGGGGGGTCAACTACTGGGACGACTGTGGCCGCGCAACGAGGATGAGCGCTCAGCCGCTTTGGATGCCGGTTATGACTTGGAGCGTGTCTTGACCCGCGACGACCTGGTAGCCGGCGATGACGTCTTCTTCTCGGCAACCGGGATAACCGACGGGGATGTCCTGCAGGGTGTGCGCTATCCCAGTGCGGGTGGCGCCACCACCGAATCCTTGGTCACGCGCTCGCGCTCGGGCACGGTGCGCCGCATACGTGCCACGCACGATCGCGCCAAGCTGCGCGCGCTCAGCGGCGACGCTCGCTTCGGGTAGGCACAAGCCGGCCCACCCTCGACTCGGCCAGGTCCAGGCGCGCCAGCGAGCGCAGGAAGCCGTGGGTCACGAATACGTGGATCTTGGCCTGGGTGGCGTTGTACACGCGCCGCCCGAAGCCCGAGGCGATCGCGGGGTGGAAGTTCGCCACTTCCACCTCCACCTGGAGCTTGGCCTCGCCCGGCGTGGCGTCTGGCAGCTTGCGAACGTCGATCTGTAGATGTCCGTGGCCGCCGCGCCCGCTGCGCGCGACGAGCACGCCGCGCTTCATGCGCCAGCGCACGACCCCGTGCTCGTCGTCCAGCTCGTATTCGGGGACATCGAACGTGAGCAACTTCAAGGGGCGCGCGAGGAGCACCACCGAGTGCCCCGAGTCGTCGTAGAGCACCCGCACGAGGCCTAGCGTCGCGCGTGCGATGAATCGCCAATAGGTGCGCGCCAGCCGCTCCAAGTGTGCGGGCGTCCACAACCTTTCGAGCTCCGCCGTCGGCATCGTCACGTCGGCCGCCTGCACCGAGCGCATCGCTCCGCTCACAGGGTCTTCGGTGGTGTGGTCCGCCAGCTCGGACACCTCTGCGATCTTCGGCTTGCGCCCCACCCTTCAAGGCTATATGCGCGAGGGCCCGGTCCGACCGCGCCTCGGCTCCGAGCATCTGCGCGTCGGCTCACGAGCATGCGCGGCGCGTATGTTGCTTCGGTGGCCTGCCGCGCACGCAGGGCCGTCTCTGGCCCGTTGATCGGATGTGCGCTGTTTGCGTAAAGAGCGCGGCCACCCCTGTCGATGGGGCTGCGTCTTGTCCTTCGCTGCTGATATCAACGTCCTGTGAGAGACCTACCCAACTCTTCGACCGAAGCGGCCGCGCTCGAGCGGCTGAGGCGCGGCGCGCGCGCGGCTCAGCAGCTGTGCGACGTGCTCTGGGAGACCTTGCACGAGGAGCTCGTTGCTCCCGATGCTGCCCGCCTGGCGGCTCTCTCCGAGCGACTGGCCGAGGTGTCCTCGACGGTGGCGATGCTCGCGCCCTCCGCGCCCGGCGATGCGCCTTCTCCGTCCGCGCCCAGCAATCCGCCGGCCTCTGCCGCGCCCGGCCACCAGGTCCACGACGCTCCCCTGTCGAGCACGCCGGTCTCCGGCGCTCCCGCGTCCGGCTCGCTGGGGCGGCCCGCGGGTGAGCGGCGCACCCCGCCCGCTCGCACTCAGCCTGCCCGCTCAGAGTCGCCCTCGGGCCCCGATCTTGCCGGCGCTTTCCAACCTGTCGTCTCGTCCGCGGGCGCGCACGCGCCCACTAAACTCGTCGACGAGCAGGCGCCGGGCGCCATGGCGGAGCCCATGGCCACCGTCCAGCCGCTTCAACCGGAGATCGAGATCAGGGACGTGCGCCGCGAAGAGGGGCCTTCGGCCTGGGTCTCCTCGGTCGGCCGCCTGCTTGCCCGCCACGCTGAGGACGGGCTCCCATTCGCAGTCCTGCTGGTCGAGATCGTCGACGTGGCCCAGCTGGAGCGCTCGGAGACGCCCCACGATCTGCACGGCCTGGTCGCCAAGGTCGAGGGCGCGCTCGGCCAAGGGATGCGGGCAAGCGACCACCTCTCCCGCGAGACGCTCGGCCGCTACTGGCTCGTGGCGCCCGAGACCAACGGTACGGGCGCGCGGATGCTCGCCGAGCGCCTGGCCAGACTCGTGCGCACATCTGCTTCCCATCGCGGTGTGCCGATGGAGGTCGCGATCGGCATCGCCGTCTGTCCCGACGACGGCACCGAGGCGCCGGCCCTGGCCGCTCGCGCCGATCTGGGCGTCTATTCAGCACGGGCCACGGGGCGCTCGATTGCCCACACCGATCCTCCGCCGACCGGCTGATCTAAATCAAGCGGCGGCGGTGCCGCCGGCGGCGAGCGCTTCGGGGCTTGGCATCGCTTCGGCCGGTACTCCCAGCAAAGGGGTGTTCGGCGCTTTGCCCACGACCTTCGTCTTCACGCGAACCGTGTCCGCGATCGTGAGCGCGCTTGCCGCTCCCCAGGTCAAATCCCAGGTGGCGCCGTTGGAGTAGGGGCCTCGATCGATCACGGGGACCGTGAGACGGTGGCCTTTGTAGTTGACCAAGACGAGCGTCCCACATGGCAGTGTCCGCGAAGCCACGCCCACGATGACGGGGCTCATGGTCTGTCCGCAAGCCGTCTTCTGGCCATAGAAGCCCGGTCCGAACCACGTTGCGATCTGCGCACCGTGGCGAGTGGTGGGTGTGCCCGTGGCGCCACCGGGCGCTGTGGCGCCTCCCGTCGCGCCGAGCGCGACGGGAACCTGTGCGCCTGCGCTCAGGAGCGCAATGGCCACGGCAAGCAGCGTCTTGTTCGCAAACGTTCGGTTCATTTGAAGCGTCGCCTACGGGGTGAGCTGACGGGCTCGCGCTATTGCCGCGCTACGACCTGAGAACAGACCGATTCGCCCCCGCACATCGTCGGCTCCACATCGAAGCTTCCGGTGAGCATTGGGTCCCCCGTTTCTTGTGACCTGGGCCGCAAGAACTCGGCGTCCGCGCAGTATACAGGCTCGGCCGACGCCTTCTAGGGACGGCGCAGCAGCGAGAAAGCGTCCTTGAGGATTCGTCCGCCCGCGGCCAGGCTCGAGTTAGCGAGCTCGCCGAAGATGTCCGCTACCGACTCCACCAACTCAACGCCGCTGGGTGGGTTGACGGTCTTGCCCAGCTCGACATCCTCCTCGGGCTCGTAGCCTTGCTTCGGGGCGGGCGCTTCGGCGGGCTTGCTCCTACTCCTAAAAGCGGCCTTGGCCTTGGGGGCGGGCTTTGCGGATGCAGGCTTTGTCTTGACCGTCTTGACTTTGGCCTTGGCTTTGAGCTTGGCCGGAGGGGCCTCTGCTGCTGGTGCGGTCGGAGTGGTCTTGGGAGCGCTTCGTGCGGGCGCTGAGCCGCGCGCCTCGGGCCTCGCCTTGTCAGTCCGCTGCCGCGCCGCGGCCCGGCGAGGACTGACCCTTTGCGGCCTGGTGCGCGGTAGAGCCGCCAGGACACCGCCCTCCACAGGGTTCTCTGGATGGCTCTCGGAGTTGTTGGTCTCGCGTGTGCTCAAGGTCTTGCAATCATCGCGCACCTGCATCGATCGTGCACGGTGCGTGCTTTTTCGCCTCGCCGCGGGTCAGGAAGCGTTAGGATGGACGGGTACATCTGAGCTGTACTGTCGGGAGGGTTTCGGCCACATCCCCGGCTAAGGTAGTCCTCGAACAGCACCCCGAGGCGACCCGTGTGGCGGGTTATGCGCTCTCGGGGAGCCTCCCGACGGAAACGGAAAAACGCATGTCAGTGGTGGAACTGCAAGAGCTGGAAGAGGTCAAGAACCTGCTCACCAAGGGTCAGCAGGTTGGAGTACTCACGTTCGCCGAGATCTCCACGGCGACCTCGGACCTCGACTTGGACGAGTCCGATGTGGAGGAGCTGCACGGTTACCTCGAGAAATCGGAGATCGAGCTTGTCGAGGACATCGATCCGGCCACCGCCGCCGGCTCGCAGGTGGAACGCGCTCCCGACAAGCGCGGCCGGCGCAAGGCCAAGACCGCCTTGGATCTCAAGCCGGATATGACCACCGACTCCTTGCAGTTGTTCCTCAAGGACATCGGCAAGGTGCGTCTGCTCACCGCCCAGGAGGAGGTGGACTTGGCGAAGCGGATCGAGCGCGGTGACCTCGATGCCAAGCAGAAGATGGTCGAGTCCAACCTGCGCTTGGTCGTCTCGATCGCCAAGAACTACCGCAACCAGGGCCTTCCCTTCCTCGACCTGATCCAAGAGGGCACGCTCGGCTTGGTGCGCGCCGCGGAGAAGTTCGACTACCGCAAGGGCTTCAAGTTCTCCACCTACGCCACCTGGTGGATCCGCCAGGCCATCGCCCGAGCTTTGGCCGACAAGGCGCGCACGATCCGCATCCCGGTGCACGTCGTAGAGAAGCTCAACAAGATTGGCCGCGCCGAGCGCAAGCTCGTGACCGAGTTGGGCCGTGAGCCCACCGCCGATGAGATCGCCGAGGTCACCGGAATCGACCCCGAAGAGGTCGACTCGATCAAGCGCTCCGCCCAAGCGCCAGTCTCGCTGGAGAAGCCGGTCGGCGACGAGGAGGAGTCCGAGTTCGGCCAGTTCATCGCCGATGAGCGCGCCGAGTCCCCGTATGAGCGTGCCGCCGAGATTCTTACCAAGGAGGCCTTGCGCGAGGCACTGGAGAACCTCTCCTATCGCGAGCGCCGCGTCTTGGAGCTTCGCTACGGTTTGGGCGGAGAGCATCCCCGCACACTCGACGAGGTGGGGCGCACGTTCAATGTCACGCGCGAGCGCATTCGTCAGATCGAGAACCAGTCCTTGAAGAAGCTGCAGTCTTTGGCCGAGGCCCAAAAGCTTCGCGACGTCGCCTGACGCACGTCAGGGCCGGTTAGGGGGCCACAGGAGCCGGGGCTCAAGCAGAGTTGGGCATGAGCCGATGAGAGAGTCATGTTCGACGTGCACGCAGCGCTGCGCAAACTTGTGGGCGAGAAAGGCTCGGACCTGCACCTAAAGGTCGGATCGCCGCCCTTGTATCGCGTCCAAGGTTCGCTCGGCCCCGATTCGACGATGGCCCCGCTCAGCGCTGATGACACCGAACACGCTCTGCACGAACTGCTCCACGATCAGGTCAAGCTGAAGGAGTTCACAGACGACCACGAGGTCGACTTCTCCTTCGAAATCGAGGGCCTCGCACGCTTCCGCGTTAACGCGTTCCGCCAACGCGGGCTCACTTCACTGGCTTGCAGGGCAATCCCCGCCAAGATCTCGACGATCGATGAGCTGGCGCTGCCCCCCGTCGTGCGTGACCTGGCCGAGGAAGAGCGCGGCATTGTCCTGCTCACCGGCACCACCGGTTCGGGCAAGTCGACGACCCTGGCCGCCATGATCGACCACATGAACGTGACGATGAACAAGCACATCGTCACGATCGAGGACCCGATCGAGTTCGTCCACGAAGACAAGCGCTCGGTCATCAATCAGCGCGAGGTCGGCATGGACACGAAGTCCTTCGAGC
Organism: uncultured Solirubrobacterales bacterium; assembly: GCA_963726465.1. Taxonomy (GTDB): domain Bacteria; phylum Actinomycetota; class Thermoleophilia; order Solirubrobacterales; family Solirubrobacteraceae; genus Palsa-744. Next base: position 98,365 of record CAVSCQ010000021.1, on the reverse strand, counting down.
GCGCTTTGCGCCGCGTTCTGCGCCAGGACCCCGATGTGATCTTGGTGGGGGAGATGCGCGACGAAGAGACAGTGCGCACTGCCCTCTCAGCGGCCGAGACCGGTCACCTCGTGCTGTCCACAGTCCACACCGTGGACGCCGCCGAGTCGATCAACCGCCTGCTCGACTTCTTCCCGCCCCATCAGCACAACCAGGCGCGCTCAATGATCGCGGGCACGATCAGAGGAGTCATCTCTCAGCGGCTTGTCCCGGGCGCCCAAGGCGGACGCGTAGCGGTCTGCGAGATCCTGCGCATGACAGGCCGTGTGCGCGACATGATCGTCGACCCCGACCAGACCGGCCAGCTAGGCGAGGCCATCTCCTCAGGTGCCTATTACGGCATGCAGACTTTCGACCAAGCGCTCTTTCACCACGTCAAGGCCGGTCGCGTAACGACCGAGGAAGCGCTCAAGGTGGCGAGCAGTCCCCACGACTTCAAGCTGCTGTTGCAGGCAGACGGACGCCAAGGCACCACGATGGCGGATGTTGCTCAGGCTCAGGCGCGTCGCGACGGCGCCGACGCGCCGGCACCCCACATCCCGCCCCAGCCGCCCGCGCCTGTACCAAGTGCTCCCGCCCCGGTCGGCTGAGCCATCGCGCCCTGTCAGGCTTGCTGCGTCCATCGCGCCTGTCACCCCTGCGGCACCCGGGCGAACACGCCCGTCGCGGTCTGCTAAACCGCCGCACCCGCGGGTCTTCCAGTACTTCACTTGGTAAAGTAAAGGTTGAAATGGCCGTTGATGAGACCTGTCCTGTTTGTCGCACCGCGGAAGTGGTGTGCGGCAAGTGGACGCTTCTACTTGTACGCGACCTCGCTGAGGGACGCTCACGCTTCTGCGAGCTGGAGCGCTCCCTGTCGGGGATCAGTCCTCGCACGCTGTCCCTGCGATTGCGAGCGCTGGAGGATGAGGGCATCGTTGAGCGCCACACCTTTCCTGAAGTGCCTCCGCGCGTGGAGTACGCGCTCACCGAAAAGGGTTTGGCTCTGCTGCCGATCATCGAGGACATGCGCTCCTACGGAGAGCGCTGGCTTGGCGCAGACTGCGAAGACGCGGTTGCCACCGTGCTAGCGGTGGCCGCGGCTTAACGCCCGTCGGCAGTGTCGGGCCGGCCTGCACGCACTGTCGGGCACACGTCGCTCGGTACGCGCGTCCTAGCCGCAAGAGTCGCTGCGCCGAGCAGGAGCGAATGCGCTTGCGGCGAACAGCCAATCGTGCGATCCCTCCAGTTGCAAGCCGCGCTCACCGAGTTCGTCGCCCAGGCGACCGCCCGCCTGCACGCGGACGTGCTGGCTGGCCAGGAGGTTCCGTTCGAGCTGGCCACCCAGACTGGGCGCGGGCGACGGGGAGCCTCGCCCCTGTACTGCTACCAGCCGCTCACCGACGCCTATGTCGCCGAACGCTTTCCCTCCTTGCGTGGGCTCGACGCCTACGCGCCCGCGGCCGCCCTGCTCGACGCGTTCGACGGGCTCGACCGCTACCTGCTCTCCCGCGGCCTGCTCGACGCGCGCGAGCGTCGGCTCGGCGGCGGCACGGGCAGGGGGCGTTGCGATGCAGCGCTGCTTGCGCTCCTGCAAGAGGTGTGCGCCGAGCAGACCGACTTCGATGGCTTGCTCGATCGCCATCCTGAGCGTCTCGAGCGAGCCTTGGAGCGCCTTGAGGACTCGACCTTCGCCGCCGCATCCGCCGAGCTCACGCTCGTGGCCACACTCCACGGCCTAACGATCTCCTCACCCGAGATTCCGCTCACGCGGGGTCTCCTGCTCGCTCAACCCGACGCTCTACATGGTGCGCCCGAGCAGGCTCTGGGCACACTCGCGGGCGGCCGGCAGGAACACCTCCTGGTCGTCTTCACCGCCGAGGATCCCGACCCGCGCACCGGTCTCGCACACGGGGTCGAGGTTGTGCGCGAGCTGTTGCGCGCTTTGCGCCTGTTCGGCGACGGACGCATATCTCTCGGCTCGCTCGCCTGGACGCGGGTCGGCTCCGGTCCCTGGAGCCCGATCGCGCTTGGGACAGGCGGGCGTCCTCACGGGATGCTCCTTGTAAGCGCAGAGCAAGAGGACGAGGTGCGAGCCTTCTGCAATCTGGTCTCGCGCAGAGCACCCCACGAAAACGAGATCGCGTGGGCATTGCGGCGGTTTGAGCTCGGCTGCGAGCGAGCTTCAGAGTACGAGGGCATCAGCGACCACCTGCTCGCCTTGCGGGCGCTCCTGGGAGGACCTTCAGAGCTTGAGCCCCATGGCTCGCCCGACGGTCTGCTGGCGGGACGCCTAGCGGCTTTGTGCGCCACGCCGGACAAGCGCGCCGCGCTGACTGAACGGACTTTGCGCGCGATCGCCCTCGAGCGCGATGCGATCGCGGGCACTGCCGTCGAACGTGCAAGCGGCCTGGCCTTGGCGCGCGATCTCTCTGATCACCTGCGCGCGCTCCTGCGCGACGTGGTCTGCGGCCATCTCCCTTCCGATCTTGTATCCCTTGCGGACGAGCTTCTGCTCTCGGGCGAGGAGCTCCAAGAGGAGCCCGAGTCGGTCCAACAGCAAGCTTTGGCTGCCGCGTCCTGACCGCGGCTCGGACGCGCTCACCCAAAGAGCTGCTCGGCGATTGCCGAGAGGCCTCCCAGATCATGTACGTCGCCGGTCAGCTGAGCCACCAGCAGCGGCTGCGCTTCGTCGAGATCGCGTGACAACCCCGCCACGCTCTCGCGGTCGCGTCGCGCCAATACATCAAGGTCGGCCAGGTTGGCCGCCAAGCGGGTCGCCAGGCCGGGATCGAGCGGGGCCGCAAGCAGATCCGCCACCTGCTCCGGTGTGTGTCCTTCGAGTCCTTGGTCCTGGAAGCGATTGACGATCAGCCCCGCGAAGCTCATATCTTCGCGTGCCAGTTGAGCGTGCAGGAAACCAGCCTCGCGCGAAGGCTCGTGCTCGGGCGAAGTCACGATCAAAAAGCCGGTCTGCGGGTCGCGCAGCAGTTGCTCCACACCGCGCGCGCGCTCGGAGAAGCCATCGGTGAGCCCGGCGAGCGCGCCAAAGAAGGACGAAAGCTCCTCGATCATGTTGACGCCCGTAACCTTCGCGAACATAGCCATCATCAAGCCGGCCCCGCGTCCCAGTAGTCCGCGCGTCACACTCGTCGGCGCCATCAGGACCTTCAAGGCTCTGCCCTCCAAGAACCGCGTGAGCCGATCTGGCGCGTCGAGGAAGTCCAAGGCATCACGCGAAGGAGGCGTGTCGAGCACGATTGCATCCCACTCGCCGCTCTTGTGCAGCTCATACAGCTTTGCCACGGCCGTGAACTCCTGTGAGCCCGCCATGGCGGAAGACAGCTCCCGATAGATGCGATTTGAAAGGACTTCATCGCGCGTGCGCTCGTCGGGAGACAGGCGCGAGATCAAGTCGTCGAAGGTTCCCTTCGAGTCGAGGACCATCGCCCACAGCTCGCCCCGAAGCGAGATGCCGTGCTCGGCCAGCGTGTCCTCGTCCAGCTTATGGGGCTCTCCAGTGAGCTCCTTCAACCCAAGTGCGCCCGCCAAGCGCTTGGCCGGGTCGATGCTCACGACCGCCACCTTGTGCCCCCTCGCGGCGAGTCCCAGGCCAAGCGCTGCCGAGATCGTGGTCTTGCCCACGCCGCCGGCGCCCACGCACACGCACACCCGCTTGTCCTGAAGGCGCTGCTCCATCGGAATGTGACTTGACGGCACCGGGGGATCCTAGGGGGGCACGCGCCTTGGGGTCTGGTGGCTAACGGACCATGCGCGGTGGCCCGGGAGTAACCCGTACGCACGCCCCATCCCCACTCCTATCCGAGCAGGAATCGCGCAGCGCTGTGCGAATAGTGAAGCTCGACGGCTTTCCAAAATTCGACCATCGGAGCCTGCCGTGACTGCACGGGCCAAGGTCATCGCTTTCGCCAATCAGAAGGGCGGCGTGGCCAAGACAACGACGACACTCAACCTTGCCGCCGCATTTGCGGAGGAGGGACATCGCGTGCTGTGCGTCGACATGGACCCTCAAGGCAACCTCACGATGTCCCAAGGCATCGACCCCGACACGCTCGAGCTGTCGATGTATGACGTGCTCACCCAGCGTGCCACCATCAGAGAGGTGATCCGCAAACGCGAGATCGACGTGGCCTGTGCCTCGATCGACCTGGCCGGGGCCGAGATCGCGATGTCCACGATGATCGGACGCGAGCGCTCTTTGCAAAAGGCGTTCGAGCCGATCATGGAGGACTACGACTTCATTTGCATCGACACGCCCCCGAGCCTGGGCCTGTTGACGATCAACGCTCTTACCGCCGCCAACAAGGTTATTGTGCCCGTGCAGTGTGAGTATTTGTCGATGCGTGGGCTCATCCAGTTGCAAAACACCCTGGCAATGATTCGCGAGAACCTCAATCCAGACGTCGATATCGAGGGAATCCTCCCGACGCTGGTCGATTCGCGCACGATCCATGCCAAGGAGGCAATCGAGATCCTCGAGGAGAACTTCGGCGACCGCGTGTTTGCTTCGCGCATACGCAAGACGGTGCGTTTCGCTGAGGCCCCCGTGAAGGGAATGTCGGTGCTCAAGTACGAGCCGGATGGTGTCGCTGCGCAGTCCTATCGCCAGCTGGCACAGGAGGTCTCTGGCTCATGGCAAATCCTAAGCGGGCATCGATGCGAGAAGGGCCTTTGGCGGCCCTCTTCCGCAAGACCGAGGATCTTGAGAAAGATCCCGCCGAGCAGTCTCCGCCGCTCGACGCGGCCACCCCCCATGCCGGGGGGCAGGCGCCCGCCGGAGTCAGTGAGCCGGCCGCCGAGGCCATGAGCTCGCCGTCGGCTGGAGTCGAGCAGCAGCGCGATGCGTCTGTGCCCCATCCGTCGCTCGACCCGGGCCTCGACGAGAGCTCGTCACGCGTCCCCACCCCCCAGGAGCGCCTGCGCCACGCTTTCTCCTCGGAGATTCCCGACGACGTGATGGACACGCCGGTCCGGGAGTCAGCGCCGGCGCCGGCCGCGCCGATGCCCCCACCGATCGACGATCGACGGGATCGCCGATCGGCCAGCGACAGCTACGTGCGCGAAGAGTCGCGCCCCTTCGGCGAAGCGATGCCCGTGACCCAGCCCGTGATCCGCGTGGTGGGCGTGGGCGGAGCCGGCACCAACGCGGTCAACCGAATGGTCGAGGCCGAAGTCGAGGGCGTCGAGTTCCTCGCGATCAACACAGACCTGCAGTCCTTGCAGCAGTCCACGGCCGACATCACCCTGCACATCGGCGCCGAGCTCACACGCGGCCTTGGCTCAGGCTCGGACGCGGAAGTCGGTCGCCAAGCCGCGATGGACGACTACGACCGTGTCAAGGCCCTCCTGAAGGGCTCCGACATGATCTTCATCACGGCGGGAGCCGGAGGTGGCACCGGTACAGGCGCCGCCCCGATCGTGGCGCGCATCGCACGCGAGGTGGGGGCTTTGACCGTTGCGATCGTGACCAAGCCGTTCGGCTTCGAGGGTTCACGGCGCGCAGCCCAGGCCGATCGTGGCGTGGAGACCTTGGCCGAGGAGGTGGACACCTTGATCGTGGTGCCCAACAACCGGCTGCTCAGCGTCCTCGACAAGGCCACCGCCATGGTCGAGGCTTTCAGGGTCGCCGACGACGTCTTGCGCCAAGGCGTCCAAGGTATCTCCGACCTGGTCACCCTCCCCGGCTTGATCAATCTCGACTTCGCCGACGTGCGCACGATCATGTCCGACGCCGGCAACGCTTTGCTTGGGATCGGCATGGGAGTGGGCGAGAACAGGGCACCCGAGGCCGCCGCCCAGGCGGTCGCCTCGCCTCTGCTCGAAACCTCGATGGAGGGTGCCCGCTCGATCCTGTTGTCGATTACCGGCGGACGGGACCTATCCCTGTGGGAGGTCAACGAGGCGGCCAAGGCCGTCTCCGAGGCAGCCCATCCCGATGCCAACATCATTTTCGGGGCGATGGTCGACGAGAAGCTCGACGACCAAGTCTGGGTGACCGTCGTGGCCACCGGCTACGGCGTCAAGGGCTCACGTCCGCCGATGCGCGAACCCGACGGCGAGCCACGCGTCAAGCGCACCGGCCCCTCGGCCCGTGACGCGAGGCCTGCGCGCGGCGAGCGTCAGTCGCGCCGCGGAGGCCTGGCGGTCTCCGATATGGACGTGCCGGAGTTCATTCCGAACTTCTAGATCTGAGCGCCATCGACGCTCAGATGGCGCTCGTGTCAATCTGACTGCATGAAGCAGGCTGAGAAGGGGGTCGTGGCGGCCGGGCATCCGCTCACCGCCGAGGCTGGAGCGCGGGTGCTGCGTGAAGGCGGCAACGCTGTTGATGCGGCTGTCGGGGCGATGCTCACCTCGTTTGCGGCCGAGCCCCTGCTAACCGGCCTGGGGGCGGGCGGCTACATGATGGTGGCGGGCGGGGGAGAGACACCTACCTTGCTCGACTTCTTCGTGCAAGCCCCTACGCGCGCCACCGACGGAAGTGCGGCCGAGCTCGAAGCTGTGGACGTGTCCTTCGGAGACGCCGTCCAAGTGTTCTACATAGGCCCCGCCTCCTGTGGTGTATACGGTGCGCCGGCTGGAGTTTGCGAGGCGGCCAAACGCTGGGGGACGATGGGCCTTGCCGAGCTGGCCGCGCCGGCCGCGAAGCTGGCCAGGGAAGGGGTCAGGGTCAACGCGGGACAGGCCTACATCGTGGAGATCCTCGCCGATCTGTTGCGCTCGACGCCCGAGTGCGCCGCCCTGTGGGCGCCCGAAGGAAGGGTCCTGCGCGAGGGCGAGCTATTGCTCAACCCAGACCTCGGCGACGCCTTGGCCAGGCTCGGCCAGGAGGGCGCGCGTCCCTTCTATAGCGGTGATATCGCCGACGCCGTTTGTGCTTGGCTGGATGAGCGGGGAGGATCGCTTGATAAGCAGGAGCTGTCGGGCTATGAAGCAATAGAGCGCGAGCCTCTGCGGATGAGCTACCGCGACCGCGAGGTCCTCACCAACCCGCCGCCCTCAGCCGGAGGCACTTTGCTCGCCTATTCACTCGGCCTGCTTGACAGGCAACCTTCGCCCCCAACGTTGCAGGCCGTGATCGGCGCGATGGAAGCGGCCCAAGCAGAGCGTACATCCGAGTTTGTTCAAGGGCTGGGTGAGGAGGGGTTTGGGTCGTGCTTTCTTTCCTCACGACTCGGTTCGACGACCCATATCTCTGTGTTGGACGCGCGTGGGCGTGCGTGTTCTGTGACGTGCACCAACGGCGAGGGTTCCGGGGTAGTGGTGCCCGGCACAGGAATTCACTTGAACAACGTGATGGGCGAGGAGGATCTCAGCCCGCTCGGTTTCCACAGTCATCCGGCCGGACGACGGATGCCGAGCATGATGGCTCCCTCGGTGGTTATGCGCGAGGGGGATGTCGAATTGGTGTTGGGCAGCGCCGGCTCCAACAGAATTCGCTCAGCCCTATTGCAGACGATCGTGGGTGTAGTGGACCGCGGCTTGAGTGCGCCCGAAGCGGTCCAGGCTCCGCGTGCGCACTTCGAGAACGGGATCGTCTACCACGAGCCCGGTCTCGAGCCGGCAAGCTCGCCGGGCAGCGAGCGCGAGGTGGTGCGCTTTCACGATCTCAACCTGTTCTTCGGAGGAGTCCAAGCTGTCGAGCGGCGCAACGGCGAGCTGAGCGGCGCGGGCGACCCGCGCCGGGGCGGCGTAGCGGTGCTTGCATGAGACGTCCTGGGCACCCCTTTGCTTTGTTGTCCCTGGCGGTGCTCTGCGTGTGCGCGGCGCTACTTGCCAGCGGCTGCAGCGGTGTCGTCTCGCCTGACCTGTTCATCGTCTATCGCAGCGGGAGCGCCCCCGGGGCGAAACTGACGATGCTGGTCAACGAAGAAGGGGTCGTTCACTGCAATGGTGGGCTCGCGCGGCATCTGAGCGACCCTCAGATCATCGAAGCGCGCACGATCCAAGAAAGCCTCGAAGGCCCCGCCTCCGAACATGAGTCGTTGCCCGCCAAGCCTGGTTCGGTGCTCAGCTATTACGTGCGCGATGCCAACGGTAGTGTGCGCTTCAGCGACAACTCGGCCCACCAACCGTCGGCGACGCGCAAGCTGGCCGGGTTCGTGCTCAGTGTGGCCCAGGGTGTGTGCGGCCTCTCCCAGCAGGGGGCTTGAGCAGCACTCAGGTGAAGTGGACCTTGCCGTTGGAGTGAGCTCTGGTCTGGGCGCGCTCGCTCAACTCCAGCTGCTTGATCGCTGCTCTGAACAAGAGCGTAAGCAAACGCAGGCGAGCGTTCTCCGAGCGCAGCTCCAGCAGCTCCTGCTTAGCCTCGACGCCAAAGTCCACCGTGGCGGCCATGCTGTAGGCCCCCAGCGCCCCCAGTTCTTGGTCTGAGAGGGTGCGGTCGGTGGCGGTCTCCACCAGCTCGCCATACAGCTCTTTGGCCTCGCTCGCGGCCTCCTTGTCGAACGGCTCCTCCTGCTCCTCCAAAAACTCGACGATCCCGGCCGGATAGGGGAGATCGTCCTGACGCTCGAGCAAGCGAAAGACGCGCGTTCCCCGCACCAAGATCGTGAAGCGGCCGTCATCCTCACGATCCAGCACACGCTCGATCTCACAAGCGCAGCCCACCGGCTTGAGCTCCTCCTCCGACAGCCACACGATTCCGAACTCGCTCTCGCCTTCCAAGCACTCCTCGATCATCGTGCGGAAGCGGTGCTCGAATACGTGCAGAGGAACACTCTCGGTTGGGAGCGCCACGATTCCCAACGGAAACAGGGGGAAGTCCTGGACGGGCACTTCAGCCATCCACCCAGTCTAGGTCGAAGCAGTGCTCGTCCCGGGCGGTCACTACACTTCCGCGGATGGAGAACGAGCTTATAAAGAAGATGATGTGGTCTGGCCTGTTGACGGCCGTGGGCGCCCTAGCGAGCATCCTCACGCAGCGCACCGCGAGCGCCGTGTGGAGGAGGCTGTTCGACGAGGAGCCTCCGGAGTGAGTAGCGGCGCGGGCCCCGGCGGGGACCGCCAACCTGGCATCGCCGCAACGATCACCGAGGTGAGCGAGCGCGCGAGCGTCCTGGTCCGCGAGGAGATAGAGCTAGCCAAGACGGAGATCACCGAGAAGGCGACCCGCCTGGCCCGAGGCGCGATCGTGGCGATCGTGGCCGGCGTCTTCTTCTTTACGGCCCTGTTCTTCATCCTGATCGGTTGTGCTTGGCTGCTCTATTACGAGCTGCCGATCGGAAACGAATTCACCTACTTCTGGGGATTCTTCGCGATGGCTTTGATCCTCGTGGTACTCGGCGTGATTGCCGGCCTACTCGCCTACAGGGCCGTCAAGGCTGGCTCGCCTCCGACGCCGAACATGGCGATCGAGGAGGCACGCAAGATCCGCGAGACGGTCAGCTCCTCCTCCGAGACGCCAGCCTTCCCTTCCGGCTCGCCTGCTGCCAAACCTGCTCCGGTGGCCGCGACGCCCGCCGCGTCGACTCCAACACCGGTGCCGCCGGCCGTGCCCGTGGCAAACGGATCAGATCTTGGAAGGGGGACCGTCGATGGCACAACGCACGGCAGCTGAGATCCGCGACTCGATCGAGTCCAACCGCGCCGAGCTGGCGCTCTCACTGGGCAACCTGCACACCGAAGTGGCGCGCCTCACCGATTGGCGTGGTCATATCGAGCGCCACCAGCGCGAGATTGCGATCGGGGTAGGTGTCGTAGGCGTACTGCTCTTGGGGCGCCGTCGTAGGCGCAAAAAACGCCGCTCCTAAGGACGTTCAGGACACAAGCGCGTTTGGCAAGGCTCCGACGCCGAGCAGGCCCGGCCCCGTATAGGTGCCGATCACCGGTCCCACCTCGGAGGCGAAGATCGGCTCCGAGCCAAAGATCTCGCGGCAGCGCTCGATCAGGCGCTCGGCCTGCTCGTGGGCTTGGATGTGTTGCACTACCCAGCGGTCGGCGCCGCTATCTTGCAGCTCGTGGGCGTATTGGACCATGCGCTCGAAAGCTCGCTTGGCGGTGCGGACCCGCTCCACCGGCGTGATCTCATACTCAAGCGAGAGGATCGGCTTGATCTTCAAAGTGCCGCCGATCCACGCCTGCGCCTTGCCGACGCGCCCGCCGCGCTTCAAGTACTCGAGCGTGTCCACGCAAAACCAGATTTTCAAAGCCTTGCGCGCCTCGTGTACGCGCTCGGCTACCGCCTGCTTGTCCGCGCCTTCGCGCGCAGCCGCGGCGGCGGCAAGCAGCAATAGGCCAAGGCCGCCACACGCAGTTTCGCCGTCGAGCACCTCCACACGCTCGCCCAAGCCCCGCTCGACCAACAGGCCGTGGGCTTGGCGCGCGGCTTCGCAAGTGCCCGAGATGCCTCCCGCCAAGTGCACCGAGACGATGTCCTTGCCTTCGTCGAGCAAGGGCTCCCAGACGGCCAGAAAATCGCCGATTGAAGGCTGCGAGGTCGTGGGCAGGTCAGGGTCGGTCCGCAGACGCTCGTAGAACGCGTCAAACGACTCCAAGTCAATCTCGCGCTTGCGGTCGTCCTGCCAGCCGACGTACAGACTGACCTGACGGATGCCTTCTTTGTCCGCCAGCTCGCGCGGCAGGTAGTTGGTGGAGTCGGCTACGACGGCGACGGAAGTCATGCGGCGCGGCGGACCCTACCGCACGGGCAAGCGCGTCTTTGCGCTGCCTCGATCGGGCTCGCCTCGCGCGGGCGCAGGCCGACTTCTTTTATGAAAGGCGATTCTCGATCGGCGTGAAGCCGGCCGGTTGCCTGTGCCCTTCAGGGTGGGGCTCACTCGCGACAGGCTGTGCAGGGTCGGCCGTGTTCTCGTCGACATCCAGCCCAAGCGCCTCGGCTAGCTCGCCAGACTCGTACATCTCGGTCACGATGTCGCAACCGCCGATCAGCTCGCCCTTGAAGAACAACTGGGGGATCGTGGGCCAGCCTGAGATCGTCGAGAGCTCTTGGCGGATGCGCGGGTCAGGCAGGATGTCGACCGCCGCAAATGGTGCTTGCAAGGACTGGAGCATGGCTACCGTGCGCGCCGAGAAGCCGCACGCGGGCGCGTCAGGTGTGCCCTTCATGAACAGGATCGTGTCGTGCTCTGAGATCGCCTCGGCGATCGCATCGTGGATGGGGTTTGACTCGTCGGACATCGGCTACTCCTGACTGGAGGTTTTCAGCGAGAGCGCATGGATCGGGCCGCCGATCTCATCGCCGAACACGCCATACACAAGCTTGTGCTGCTCGATGCGGCTACGTCCGACAAAAGCCGGCGACACGACCGTCGCGCGGAAGTGGTCGCCGCCCCCGGTGTAGTCCTCGACGTCAGCGCTGGCCCCCGGGATGGAGGCCTCGATCCGCTGCTTGATCTCCTCGGCTGTGGGCATCGGCTCCCAGCTTAGCCAAGAAACGAGGTCGCTATACTTTGGAAAGCAATGATCTCGATCACGGACAAGGGCGCGGAGAAGGTACGAGAGTTCCTGGAGGCCCAGCAGGCCGATGCCACGCTCGCCGGACTGCGTGTGGGCGTGCGGGGCGGTGGCTGCTCAGGCTTCCAGTACCAGCTGGCCTTCGACGAGAAGCGCGACAGCGATCTCGTATTCGAAGACCACGGCCTCCAGTTGCTGGTCGACAAAGAGAGCCTCCAGTTCGTGAGCGGATCGATCATCGACTACCAGGAAAGCCTGCAGGGCGCCGGCTTCAAGGTCGAGAACCCGAACGTGGTTGCCGCATGTGGCTGTGGGTCTTCGTTCCGCGTAGCGGAGGAAGAGCAGGTCTCGGCAGTCTAAAGACCGGTCCGAGTAGACCGATCAAGCGCCAGTATTGTAGACTGGCGCTATGAGTACGACATTGAGGGTTAGCGAGCCGACCCGTGATCGGTTCGCCGAGCTGGCGCGGGCGACGGGTCGCCCGATGAGCCAACTGCTGGACGAGGCGGCAGACGCGCTCGAGCGTCGACTGTTCTTCGATAGGTTGACGGAGCGCTACGGAGCGCTGCGCGCCGATCCCGAAGTGTGGGCGGAGATCGAGGCGGAACGCTCATCCGAAGGTCCAGCACTGCGTGACCGCGCCGCGTGAGCGCCCACCGTGGGGAGCTCTGGCTGATCGACTTCGGCGAGCCGGTCGGGCGTGAGCAATCGGGCACGCGACCGGCACTGGTCGTATCTGCAAACGCGCTCAATGACGGTCCCGCAGGCGTCGTGATCGTCGTTCCACTGACCACTGTCCACCGGGACCTTCCCACGCACATCGAGATCGACGACGATGACTCATCAGGGCTGGACGAGGTCAGCTACGCGAAGTGCGAAGACATAAAGTCCGTTTCGGAGCTGAGACTGATCACAAGGCTCGGCGTTGCCAACGAGCAGGCGATGTTCAGTGTCTCCCGCGCGCTGCGCTTCCTGATAGACCTATGAGGTCTCGGGGTTCTAGATTGGCTCGTTCTCCGGCGAGCGCCACAGGTACCCACATGCGAGCGTGTGGGACATCCTACGGTTCGTTGTTCAGAGAGCGCCACAGGTAGCGGCAGGCCAGGGTTCGGTGTGGAGCCCAGCGCTCGGCCAGGCGCTCCATCGTCTCACGGTCCGGGTCTTCCAGGCCATAGGCCTTTTCGATCGCGCGCTTGATGCCCAAGTCCCCGGGGGCCATCACGTCGGGGCGGTGCAGGTGGCTCATCAGGAACATGTGGGCCGTCCACTCGCCGATGCCCTTGACCGCCACCAGCTCGGTCATCACCTCCTCGTCTGAGAGGGAGTCCAGGCGGTCCAGCTCCAGTTCGCCGGAGAGGATGTGTTCGGCCAGGGAGCGCATGAAGCCAACCTTCGAGCGCGATAGGCCGACCGCGGCGCGCAGCTCTTCGGGATCGTCTGCCAGCAGTTGCTCCGGGGTGGGGGTATGTCCGCCGAAGCGCTCGGTGAGCCGGCCGTAGATCGCTGCGCCGGCCTTGACCGAGAGCTGTTGATTGACGACCGCGTGAAGCAAAGCTCCGTAGTGCTCCTCGGGATCGGCCTTCTTGCGTGGAGGGCTCGAGAGCACGCCGCACATGTCGATCAGGCCGGCCATCGTGGGGTCGGAGGCGCGCAGCTCCTCGACCGCCGCCTTCTGCGAAGTGGCTTTGCGCTTGGGCGAAGCTTGAGGCGCCGGTGAGTTTGTTCGGCCTGGGCTCGCGGCTGAGGTCGTTCTTTTGGCAGCGGGGCTCATCCGCTCAACCACGCAGTGCCTGCGTGTCGAGGGCTATGGGCTCGCCGTCGAGCGCGTTGAGGGCACGCTCCAAGGAGCACGCTATGCAGGTAAAGCTTGGTGTGTCCCTGACCGTGAAGCGTGAGGCCTCGGTCGTGCGCAGACGCTGGACGAGGTCCAGGAACGTGCCCACGTCGTCGGTATCGAAGGCGACCACGAACTCCTGGTCATCGAGGCCGAAGGAGTAGGTGGTGTGGTTGTCCACCCCCGGGTATTCGCGGCCCACCGTGATGTGGCCTTGCATGATCCGCCAGCGCTCCTCGGCGGGCAAGGCATACCACTCGCGCGACTTCACGAATGGGTACACGAACACGTACTTGCCCTTGAAACCGCGTGGGTTCACGCGCTCGTCTTCGGAGTATTCCGAGTTCTTGCGCATGCCCAGGAAGGAGTAGGGCTGCCCGGCCCACTTCATCAGGCCGCTCTGCGCGAGGACGACGTGGAACTCGTGGATACGGTCGAGGTTCTCGGCCTCGGAAATGAGCAGCAGGTCCGCGTCGCCGCGAGTGCCGACCAGCGAGAAGGATTGCAGCAGGTGGCCGTCGGCGAAGTCCTCGCAGGCGGCCGAGAACTCTTGCTTGCCCTCAGCGCGTGTGTCCGAGTCCAGGCGACGCCAGGCCGGATCGAGCTTGAGGAAGGTGTACTTGACGAAGTGGCGGTCGGACATGGGCACCCATGATCGCAGACGCATTCCCCGCGTGACCCGGGCGCAGTCGGTCGGTGTGCTGCTGTGCGCGTAGTGTCGGTCATGTTACCTAGATCCGTTTCTTGCTAACCACTGACCTATAAGGAACGATACCTTGACAAAGAGGCATGGGTCGGTTATGGTGCTCCTGTCTGGCCTCCGTTGTGGGCGTCAGATCCCCAGAGGGGACCCCCATGCGGGGGCAAACCCCCAATCGGGGGGCAAACATAAGGTCAGGTAAGGGTCGGTCTTCGTGGCTGGCAGCTAAACGTTTGACGGGGACCTTGGGAGAGGGACCGGGTCGCTTCTGAGAGGGAGTTGAATTTCGCGTGCATTCATTGGGGAATAACGTGTTTGAGAGTCCGTGTGCTTCTGGCGCGTCCGTTATAGGACGCGTCAGCGTTGCTGACGCGTCTCTCTCTCTCTCTCTCTCTCGGGACAGTCGGCCTCTAGGGTCTAGTCCTCTTCGCCGCGGCCGTATCGCGCGGCTAGCCGGGTGTAGGACCCGGCTTGGTCTTCTGCGTCGCTGTCGCGGCGCTTCATCTTCTTTTGCCGCCGCGGGTTGTGTGCCTGTGGTGGTTTTGTGCTGCCCGGGCTCGGGTGGGTCTTCTTGTCCGGGTGTGCGTGAGGAGGGGTTTGATGGGTGCTCGTAGGCTTGTCGTCTCGGGGTTCGTGTCGTTGGTTGTGGTGGTTGGTGGCTTGTTGTTTGTGAGCGTGCCTGCTTTTGCTCTGGTGGAGCATCCGTTTCTTGCGCAGCTCACCGGTAGTGAAACACCGGCGGGAGGGTTTCTCACAGAAATTGGCACCGACCAACTGCATGTTGCGGTTGACGATTCCGCAAGCGTGTCTGCCGGCGACGTGTATGTGATCGATCACACTGCGCACGCGATCGATAAGTTCTCTCCTGAGCCCGATTCGAAATATCTTTGTCAGATCACCGGTGCGGGTAGCACCACAATGACGATTCCGCCTGCATCAGAGTGTGATCCTTTGACGTCGGGCACACCGAGCGGATCTTTCGTATCGATGGAAGCCGTGGCGGTTGATCCTGCAACGGGCGACTTGTATATCGTTGCGAACCGGGTTGTCGAGAAGTTCAGCGCGACCGGGGAATACGAATCGGAAATCACCGGTGTACCTTTCCCGTCTTCGGTGGCTGTCGATAAGACGACGGGTCACGTGTATATCGGTGGCGATGAAGGCTTGTATGAGTTTGAACCGTCCACTTCGCAGTTGACGGTGTTTGCGAGTGAAACACCCAACGGTCCCCTCCAACAGGTGAAAGGTGTGGCCGTGGACAATTCGACTGGCCTGGCCGCCGGTGATGTGTACGCTGTCGAAGTGGGCGAACATCCCCACGCTTATACGTTCAATGCGAAAGGCGAATATCAGTCGGAAATCACTCCGCCGAACGGCGCGTTTGAAGGAGAAAGTTTGAACGTCGCGGTCGATTCGTCGAATGGTGATATTTATGTCGCCGACGAAGGTCTACGCAACGGTGATGGTTTCGTCGATCAGTTCGATGCGTCTGGTGTTTTTCTGGGCAGATCTCTGGTAGTGAGACGCCTCTGGGTCTCATGGAACCTAGTGGTCTCGCGTTGTCTGCGGCGGGTGAAGTGTATGTCACCGATCCAAGGGGACATGAATTCTACAATGACGGAAGCGTTCAGTCGTTGGTTGAGGTGTTTGGTTCTGGGAGGGTGGTTCCGGACGTGTCTACGGGTGCGGTGTCGGAAGTCCAGTCGACGTCGGCGACGCTTGAAGGTGCGATCGATCCGGATGGGACTCAGCTCACGAGTTGTTATTTCGAATATGGGCTTGGCACGCTTTATGGTCAGACCGCGCCTTGTGTTCCTGCGGCGGGTTCGATCCCGAGCGATCAGAGTGATCATTCGGTCTCGGCCCACGTTACTGGTCTTGAACGTGGTACGACTTATCATTTTCGATTGGTCGTAGCAAACTCAAATGGCGCTAATTATGGTCAGGATGCGAGTTTCTCTACTTTGCCGCCGCCGTCGGTTGATAGTGCTGTAGCGACGAATGTGACGCTTGAATCTGCCGATCTGACGGCAAAGGTCGATCCGAATGGGTATGACACGACCATTCATATCGAATGGGGTACGAGCACCGCGTATGGTGAAAGCTTGCCGGTTTTCGGTGGTGAAGAAAATGTCGGTGCGGGCACTGGCGATGTGGTGCGTTCCTGGCATCTGTCGGGTTTGCACGCGGGTACGGCCACCTATCATTGGCGGGTGGTTGCTAGGAACGCGAATGGCACCACGACTGGTGCCGATCATAGGTTTGTGTACAGTACGAGCGGGGGTGGTCTGCCGGATGGGCGTCAATATGAGATGGTCAGTCCGCCGCAGAAGAACGGTGCGCTGCTCACCGATGTAAGTCTGTTGGGTGTCCAGCCTAAGGTCTCCGAAGATGGGTCGCGCCTGATTACCACTGCGATCCAGTGTTTTGGCGATGCGACTTCGTGTACTGCCCTTCGTTCGGGTGCTGGCTCGTTCTACGCTTTTTCGCGTACCACCGATGGTTGGGTGACGACCGCGCTAGCACCGCCTGTAACCCGGTTTCGCGTGAGTTCTTCTCTTGCGTATAATGCTGAAAGTGGGATGGCGCTCTTTGGTGCTCCGACGGAACCATTTCGGTGAGGATGATTTCTATGCGCGTCAGCCGAACGGGACGTTCGTCGATATCGGCCCGGCATCACCACCGACTGATGGATCGGCGGCATACGAGAGCTTGGTGTGGCGACTTCTGACTACTCGCATCTGGTGTTCGAAGACCTCAGCAAAGCTCGGCGACTTGTCGAATCCACAGGCGCGACCCTTTATGAGTATGTCGGTAGCGGCAACTCTCAACCTTTTGCGGTCGGTGTGAGTGGCGGTCAGGACAGCACGAGTTTGATCAGTGCGCTGTAAAACCGGACCCCTGTAGGTCCGGGAGTGCTCTCCATCTACGGTCAGACCGTGTATTTCGTCGCAGAAAAATGCTCTAAGGGTTCTGGTGCGAACAGCAAAACGGTGGTGCCGGCAAACGAGTTGTTTGCGCGTGTGGATGGTGAAATGGCGGACGCTCATACGGTCGCGATCTCTCAGCGATCCCCGAGCGAATGCACTGGTGCGTGCCTGTCATCCGAACCGAAGAACGCTCGTTTCACGGGTGCTTCCGCGATGGCTCGAAGGTGTATCTTCACCTCCACGCAACGACTCATCGATAATGTCAGCGAAGGCCAGAACAACTTGGTACTTGTACCATTTCGATGGTCCCGAAGGTCATAATCTCGTCGATGTTTCCGCTGGCGATAGCAGCGCGTGCGGGTCCTCGTGTCGTGAGTGTGCTTGCTGTCTCCTCGGATGGGTCGCATGTTTATTTCACCGCCCAGGGTGTCCTGACGAGTAGTCCCAATAGTCAGGGTCAGATCGCTCTCAACGGTGCTGAGAATCTTTATGTGTTCGAGCGCGACGCGGCGTATCCGAACGGTCTGCATTGTCATCATGCGGCACGCCGCGGCGTGTCAGAAGGCGAACCGAACGTGACGCCGGATGGTCGTTACCCTCGTATTCGAGAGCCGTGCACAGTCTGACGGTTGACGCATACAAGCATGAGCTGGCGCGGAACAAGTATTCCGCTATGACGCACAGACCGGGGAACTGACGCGTATTTCAATCGGGAATGAAGGTTTCAACGACAACGGCAATAGTCAGACGCCGTCAATATGCAACATAGTTTTCTGTTCGGAGGATGCTAATATCGTAGGTCCAGTAGGAGCGGCTCGGCGTGATCCGACGATGTCAAACGATGGGTCTTATGTGTTTTTTGACAGTTCGGTCGGTCTCACTCCGCAAGCATTGAACGATGTGGTGATCGCGGAAACCGACGGCCGCACGTATTACGCTCAGAATGTGTATGAGTGGCATGAAGGTCATGTGTATCTGATCTCCGACGGTCGCGATGTCGCCGAGAACACGGGTGCAAGCTCGGTCTGCGGGCCAGCCGGGGGAGGATCGTCGGTGTGTCTTGTCGGTACCGATGCGACGGGTTCGAACGTGTTCTTTTCAACCGCGGATCAGCTCCTACCTGCAGATACCGATACCGAGCTTGACTATTACGACGCGCGTACTTGTACGAGCGAAAGTCCGTGCGTCAAACAGGCGCCCCCACCATTGCCGCCATGCATTGGCGAAACATGTCACGGCACACCGGCCGGTACGCCACTCTCGCCGAACGTGCCGAGCGCGACATTCAACGGTCAGGGCAACCTCACGCCACTTTCGACATCAACGAGGAAAACGGTCGTGAAGAAGGCGACCAAGTGCGCGAAGGGTGAGAAGCGTGTTCATGACAAGTGCGTGAAGGCGAGGGCAAAGCGAGTGCAGAAGCGGAAAGCCAAGTCTCACAAGGGGGCCAAATGATCATGGTAAGCATCCGTGCGACGGTGGTAGCCGCTGTACTTCTAGGTTTGCTCACGTTGGGAAGCGCATGCGCAAATGCAGCGGCGCGCGCTCCAGGATGGACGATGAACTCGTACGCGACCCCGTCAAACTTCTCCGCAAACGATAACTCCGCATGCATCAACGGTAAAGAATGTGATTCTTATAATGTCGTCGCGACCAATTCCGGTAGCGTCCCGACCGATGGCAGCAATATCGTGCTCACGGATACGCTCTCTCCCCAAGTGACCGTGAATAGCGTCTCTCTATACGCCACTCCAGCGGTAAACGAAGAAGAAATAAATCCTGACCCGATTCAGCTGCGAGAATACTTGTGCACGACGACGCCGACTACGGTGAAGTGTCAATATCCCGGTGAGTTTCTGCATGAACACATAATCCCCGAAGCGTTGGGTCCAGATGAAACACTGACGATGCAAATAAACGTGACGGTCAACGATCCGACAGCCGCAGGCGCTTTGACGAACATGGCGACGGTGTCCGGTGGTGGCGCACCGGAACAATCGACAACGGTCGAAAACACTGTCGGCAGCACCTCAACGCCGTTCGGTCCGGCCAACTTCGAATTCTATATCGCCGGGCTCGATGGTGCGCGCGACACGCAGGCCGGGGATCACCCGTATGAGCTTACCACGACGATCGACCTGAACAACGAGTTCAGGCAAGCCCCGGACGCAGGATATAGAACCACGACCGTTGAAGACCCCAAGGATATTGTGGTGAATCTCCCGTTGGGCTTCGTCGGGAGCATACTATCCGCACCCGAGTGCACATTCTCACAACTATCCTCCCAATACCTAATAGAAGTCGAAGGTCAAAAACACGCAGAGATCGTTGGTGGCTGTCCACCAAACACCGTGGTCGGCCACATCCTCACAGAACCCAAACAGGGCGATTCGGTCAACAGCCCGATCTATAACATGGTACCCGAGCGTGGCGTCCCAGCCGAGTTCGCCTACCACGACGCCCTGGAGGGTCCGCACGTATTCTGACGTGCACGTCGTGCCGACGTCCCAGGGTTATGTTCTGCAAACGATCAATCCTGATATTCCGCAGATCTCCTTGGATCATATTGTTGTGACGTTTTATGGTGATCCCGCTTTGCGTGATGGGTCTGGTAACGCGCAAATCCCGTACTTCACGAACCCGACGGGTTGTGATAATGGTCCGTTGGTCGCGTCGATCTACATGGACTCGTGGGCCGACCCGGGACAGTTGGAAGCCAACGGCACCCCCGAACTGAACGATCCCGCATGGATCTCAGGAGCCCACGGCCAGTCGGTTTCCCCCGCGGTGACTGGTTGCAATGCTTTGCAGTTCACGCCTGAAATTGGTGCGCAACCCACGACTCATGAAGCGGATACCCCCTCAGGTATGGAATTTGAGATCAAGCAGAACCCCAACCCGAGGAAACAGGCACACTCGCGGCATCGACCCTGAAGAATGCTGTGGTGAAGCTCCCTGAAGGGTTCACGGTCGATCCCTCCGCGGGTGACGGGCTAGCCGCGTGCTGAGAGGCGCAGATCGGTTGGGTTGGACCGAGCACGATGAACTTCGATCCCGCCGAGCCGGAATGCCCAGAAGCGTCAAAGATCGGATCACTCGAACTGCAAACCCCGCTGATCCCGAACACGCTGACCGGCGCACTGTATTTGGCACGCCAAGAAGAAAACCCATTCAAAACACTACTCGCCGCATACGTCGTCGTCAACGACCCCGTAACAGGTGTTCTCGTCAAGATCGCGGGTGAGTTCCTACCAAACCCAATCACAGGACGGATCACTGCGGTATTCGATGAAAACCCGCAACTACCATTCTCAGACCTGAAGCTGCACTTCTTCGGTGGACCAAGAGCAGAGCTCGCGACACCGCAAACCTGCGGAACATATTCGACGGCCACTGAACTGACACCTTGGTCAGCCCCGGATTCCGGTCCGATCCCCACACCGTTCGATGATTTCCCGATCGACGAAAACTGCGGGAAAGGATTCGCGCCGTCGTTCACGGCGGGATCCACGAACCTGCAAGCAGGAGCCTATACAACGTTCGTAGCCTCCTTCTCACGGTCAGACACCGACCAGGAATTGGGTGGGTTGAGCGTCACGCTACCACCAGGACTGCTAGCCAACCTGACAGGGATACCGCTCTGCTCGAACGCTGACGCGGCAGCGGGAACATGTCCTGAAAGCACACAGGTAGGATCGGTCTCCACAGGTGTCGGACCGGGTCCAGACCCACTGTTCGTGAACGGCAAGGCCTACCTGACCGGCCCCTACAACGGCGGACCATACGGACTCGCTGTGGTAGTGCCGGCTGTTGCGGGCCCGTTCAACTTCGGCACAGTCGTCGTACGCCAATCGCTACGGATAGACCCGCTCACCTCACAAGTCACCGACGTCTCAGACCCGTTCCCCACGATCATCGACGGGATCCCCCTCAGACTCAGGCGTGTGGATCTTCGTATGGAACGCCCAGGATTCACGTTCAACCCCACCAACTGCACGAAACAAGGATTCACAGGAGCGCTGTCGAGCACCCAAGGCGCAACACAACCAGTCTCCTCCTCATTCCAAGTCACCAACTGCGCGACACTCGGCTTCAAACCACAGTTCAACGTGTCCACTCAAGGGAAAACCTCGCGTAAAGACGGGGCTAGCCTGACAGTCAAGCTCGCCTACCCCAAAGCCTCGTTCGGATCGCAAGCGAACATCAAGAGCGTCAAGGTAGACCTACCAAAGCAACTCCCATCCCGCCTGACAACCCTGCAAAAGGCTTGTCCTGACAGCACATTCAACACGAACCCCGCAAACTGTCCCTCAGGATCGAAGGTCGGGACCGCGACAGCAACCACACCCATCCTCCAAGCAATCCTCACCGGACCCGCATATTTCGTATCCCACGGTGGCGCGAAGTTCCCCGAACTGGTCATCGTCCTCCAAGGACAAGGAATCACCGTGGACCTGCACGGCGAAACGTTCATCAGCAAAGCAGGCATCACAAGTAGCACATTCCGCCAAGTACCAGACGTCCCAATCGGCGTATTCACGCTGAATCTCCCCGAGGGCACAGACTCAGCACTCGCTGCCAACGGCAACCTCTGCACCATCAAACTCGCTATGCCGACCATGTTCACAGCCCAAAACGGCGCGACGGTCAAACAATCCACCCCGATCGGCGTCACCGGCTGCACGAAGCACATCGCCACGAAGAAGAAGAAAACGAAGGGTAAGAAGAGGAAATAGGGGTGTAGCGAGCGATGCTTGACACGGTAGGCGACGCAACGGGCAGGCAGGGCGCCCACGTGAGCGAGATGCAACGGCGTCGCCTGCTGTCGGCGCTCGTCGAAGTGCTCGGTGAGCATGGTCTCGAGGGCGCGACCGTTGGACGCATCTGCAAGCGGGCGGGTGTTTCCAGGCGCACGTTCTACGACTTGTTCGAGGAGCGCGACGCATGTTTCATGGCGGCGTTCGAGCTTGCTTTGGAGCGGCTCGCGAAGAAGGTCGTGCCGGCGTATTTGAGTGAATCGCACGCGCAAAGGGCAACTCGCGCCCAAAGGGCACAAAGCTGGCGGGGGAGTGTTCGCGCGGCGCTCGTCGCGCTACTTGAATGCTTTGACGAAGATCCAGGCGTCGCGCGACTGTGTCTGGTCGAGACGCTCAAGGGTAAGCCGGAGGTCTTGGAACGCCGCCAGGCGGTTCTGCGCGTAGTGGCCGGCGCCGTCGACGAGGGTCGCGGTGAGGGCAAGGGCGCCGATCCGCCGCCGCTCACAGCCGAGAGCACGGTTGGCGGTGCGATCTCGATCGTTCACGCGCGTTTGCTCGAGCGAGAGTCGCGTCCGCTGATCGAGCTCGTCAACCCCCTGATGAGCATGATTGTGCTGCCCTACCTGGGAGTGGCCGCCTCACGCCGTGAGCTCGAACAGCCGGCGCCAACCCCGAAAGTCGTCGCCTCCTCCAACAGCCACGCTCGCGCGCGCGCGAGCGACCCTTTCAGGGACCTGCCGATCCGCATCACCTTCCGTACTGCCCGCGTGCTCACCAGCATCGGCGCCCGGCCAGAGGCCAGTAACAAAGAGATCGGCCACGCCGCGGGCGTTGGTGACCAGGGCCAGATGTCAAAGCTCCTGCACCGCTTGCAAAGCGCGGGCCTGATCGAGAACCACGGCGCTGGACAGGCGCGTGGCGAACCAAACGCCTGGCAGCTGACCGCACGCGGACAAGACGTCCTGCGAGCGGTTACAGTCTGAGTGTGCGGATTGCCCTCGTTTCGCCGTACTCATGGACCTATCCCGGCGGCGTCACGCGTCACATCGAGGCGCTTTCGGCCGAGCTGATCGCTCAAGGCCACGAAACCAGCATCCTCGCCCCGTACGACCCCGACGACGCCTTCTCGCGGCGCGTCCACCGCGGAGCCCGCCCGCAGCGGCTCGATCCGCCCGAGAACTTCGTCTCGCTGGGCCGCACATTCGGAGTGCCTGCCAACGGCGCGGTGTCCAACCTCACCGGCCTGCCCACCGCGATCCTCGCGCTGCGCCGCGAGCTGCGCGACGGCGGCTACGACGTAGCCCACATCCACGAGCCGATCGTCCCCATGATCGGCTGGGACGCGCTCATGTCAAGCGGCGACTTGCCATTGGTAGGGACCTTCCACACCTACTCCACCAACCAGATCTCCAACGGCCTCGGTGCGCTCGTGTTCGACGGGCGGCGGCGCATGAACCGCCTGCACGCGCGCATCGCCGTGTCCGAGGCCGCCGCCTGGACCGCCCGTCGCTTCTACGGCGGCCGCTACCGCATCGTGCCCAACGGGGTCTTGCTTGACTCCGCGACCGATGAGGACCAAACAAATCTGTTGGCGGCGGGATCGAGTCCAGTCGGGGTTGGCGACACGCCCGTCTTCGCCGACCCGCACGAACACGGATCCTCTCTCCAAATCCTGTTCATCGGCCAAGCCGTCGAGCGCAAGGGCCTGCCGGTGCTCCTGCGCGCGTTCGAGGCCCTTCGCGAGCAGGTGCCCGCCACCCTCACGCTTGTCGGCGCGTCCGCCGCGGAGATAGCGCCGATGCTGCTCGACGACCGCGGCGTGTGCGCGCTCGGAAAGGTCTCCGAGGAGCGCAAGCAGCACGAGCTGCGCCGCGCCGAGGTGCTGTGCGCGCCCTCGCTCTCCGGCGAGAGCTTCGGGATGGTGCTCACCGAGGCGTTTGCCGCCTCCACGCCCGTCATCGCGTCCGACATCCCCGGCTATCGCGACGTCGCGCGCGAGGGGATCGACAGCCTGCTCGTGCCGCCTGGCGATGCGCTTGCCTTGGCCGAGGCCCTGCGGGCGCTGGCGCTCGACCCGCCCCGTCGCTGCGCGATGGCCACGGCCGCGCGCGAGCGCGCCGAGCGCTTCTCCTGGACTCATGTCGCCGAGGAGGTCCTCGATGTTTACGAGCAGGCGATCGCGGTGGGCCGCCCCGCCACGCGCACGGCCCGCTTCGCCGTGCGCCACGGCTTCGCGCCGGCCGACCTGCTCCCGCGCGAGCCAGCGCGGCGCCTGCCCAGCTTGGAGCCCGACTTGCCAGGCGAGCGGCACGCGCTACGCGCACTCTCGCGCCTGGCCTTGCTCGCCAGCTCGCTTGTGGGGATCGCGCTTGCCTACCTGGCCCTGCAAAAGATCGGCCTCACCAATGTGGCCGCGAGCCTCGTCGCCTCGAGCCCCGGCCTGGTGGCCGCCGGAGTGGGGGTGATGTGCGCCTCGATGTTCGTGCGCGGCATCGCCTGGCACGCCATCCTCAAGGCCGCGCCGACCTGGCGGGTGGCGCGTCGCCGCGATGCCCTCCAAGGCACGTTCATCGGCGTGCTCATGTCCGCCACCCTGCCCGCCCGCCTGGGGGAGCCTTCGCGTGCCCTGATCGTGGCCCGTCGTGTCGGCCGCGCGCGCGAAACCCTGCCGGTAGTGCTCGGCACGATGGTCTCCCAGACCCTGCTCAATCTGCTCGCGCTGGCGATCCTGGGCGGCGTGACCCTCTCGAGTGTGAGGTTCGCCGGGAACCACACAAACGCGCTCTTGGCCGTCGCCCTGGCGCCCGTAGGTGTGCTCCTGGCTCTGCTGGTCGCGCCCGTGCTGGTGCCGGCCGCCGCCGTCTCGCGCTCGCGCCGACTCGCGCGTTTGCTCGCCAATGTGCGCGCCGCGCTGGTGCGGGTGCGCGCCGGTTTGCGCGTTTTTCGCAACCCGCGCCAAGCCGCCGTCGCGACCTTCCTGCAGTTGTCGGCCTGGGGCCTTCAGTGGATGTCCTGCTGGCTCCTGTTGATGGCCTTGGGACTCGACAACAAGGTCGGTGTCGGTGCCGCCGCGGCGGTCCTGTTCGCAGTCAATGTCACCGCGGTCATCCCCGCCACGCCCGCCAATGTTGGCGTCTTCCAAGCGGCCTGCGTCGCGGTCCTGGCCGGCGCCTACCACGTGCCCACGGCCGACGCCCTCGCCTACGGGATCGTGCTGCAGGCCGTCGAGGTCGCCACCGCGGTCATCATGGGCATGCCCGCCCTTGTCGGGGAGGGCCTGTCCTGGAAAGACGTGCGCCTGCGCACGATGCACGCCTCGCCGGTCAAGCTGCCGCCGCTGCCGGGGGCTGCGCGGCGGGCGCCCTCGCGCGTGCAGTCCTGATCACGCAGGACAGTCACACCCCACACAGAATCGAAAGCGATGGATGCCTGGGTCTACATGCTGCGCTGCCGCGACGGGTCGCTCTACACCGGCTGGACCAACGACCTCGAGCGGCGCGTCGCGAAGCATTCGGCGGGCAAGGCGAGTCGCTACACGGCAAGTAGGTTGCCGATCGAGCTCGCTGCCGCTTGGGCGATGGCGGATCGCGGGTCGGCCATGCGGGAGGAGATGCGCATCAAGCGCCTTTCGCGAGCCCAGAAGTTGGCCTTGGTAGATCAGGCGCTGCTGCCAGCCCTCGCCGGCTGATCCTCGGCCTCGACCGCGCCGTCGGGCGGATCCACGTCGTCGAGCTCACCGAACAGAGACGGATCGCGGTAGGAACCCTTGATCACGTCATCTGGCGAGCCGTCCGGCAGCAGCCGGCCCTGGCGCGTGCCGAAGTAGATCGCCTGGGGGTGGTGGGCGACCAAAGCGAGCGTTGACTGCTCAGGGATCGGGGCGTAGCCATCGCTGATGGTCATCCCAATCTGCTCCAACGCGAGTAGCTTCTCCACCTTCAGGTGCTCCGACTGCTCCGGCACGGCGGGATAGCCCCACGAGTAGCGCCGGCCTTGGGTCGATGGGATCGAGAGCATCTCGCGCGCCTTCCAGTGCAGCCACTCCGCCAAACCCTCGGCGGTCTGCACACCGAGGCCGTGCACGAATAGCTGCTCGGCAAACTCGCCGTCGGTCTCCAGCTTGGCCATCAGCTCGGTCACCTCCGAGCCAACGGTCACCGCTTGCACGGCGATCACGTCGAGCTCGGCGGGCGGGCTGCCCTGCACTGAAGGTGTGCCATCGGCGTCTACGGCAGGTCTGAAGAAGTCGGCGAGGCAGATGCGATCGCCCTTCGGCTGACGCGGACACACGAAGCGGGTCAGCTCGCTCGCGGGATCGGCCGGGTCGAGCTCGCCGTTGGCTACGCGGGGATCGAGCACCACGATGTCGTTGCCTTGGGCGTAGCAGGGGAAGAAGCCGAGCAAGGCTCTCGGGTGCAGGTAGTCCTGCTCTGCCCACATGCGCTCCAGGCGTGGCCTGAAGTTCTCGTCGACGAGCTCGCGCCATGCCTCACCCTTGACGCCCTTGCCGCCCCAGTGCAACTTGAACAAGACATGGGTGTCCAGGTGGGAGTAGACCTCTTCCATGTCCACCGGCACCTCTTGCACACCCCACCAAGGAGGCGTTGGAACCGGCTGGTCGGTGCTCACGTCGGAGCGCACGGAGTCATCGGCGAAGTTGAGTACCTCCTCGGGCGCCTCTCCCTTGGCGCGGAACTCTGTGGCGCCGGATCGCAGCTTCTCCAAAAGCGCTTCGTGGGCTTCGGAGTCGATCAGCTGGTCCATCACCGACAAGCCCTCGAAGGCGTCCTTGCAGTAGAACACGCCCGGCCCGTACTGCTCGTCGGATTCCTTGCCGCCGGGATACAAGGCACGGTAGGAGAAGGCCCTGTTGATGGCGGCCCCGCCGATCAACACCGGGTACTGCATCCCCTTGGAGTGCAGCTCCTGGATGCAGGCCGGCATCTGCTTGGAGGTGGACACGAGCAAGGCGCTCAAGCCGATCGCTGTCGCTTCGTGCTCCTGGGCGGCGTCGAGGATCGTTTGGATCGGGACCTGCTTGCCCAGGTCCACGACCGTGTAGCCGTTGTTGGTGAGGATCGTGTTGACGAGCGACTTGCCGATGTCATGCACGTCGCCGAATACGGTCGCGAGCACCACGGTCCCCTTCGTGTAGCCCTCGATCTTGTCGAGGTAGTTCTCCAGGCGCGCGACCGCCTTCTTCATCACCTCGGCGGACTGCAACACGAACGGGAGGATCAGTTCTCCGGCGCCGAACTTGTCGCCGACCTCCTTCATCGCCGGCAACAGCACTTCGTTGAGCGTCGGCACGGCGCCGATCTTCTCGACGGATGCATCGATCCAATCCTCCACGCCATCCTTGCGGCGGCGCAGGATGTGGAAGTGAAGGGCCTCCTCGGGCTCCATCCCCTCAGTGGGATTGGCGCTCGTCTGAGCCTCCTGCTCGCCCTTTGACTCGAAGTGGGCGATGAACTGCTCGAGCGCATCCTCGCGGCGGTTGAACACGAGGTCGTCAGCCAGTCCGCGCTCCTCGTCTGAGATCTCCGAGTAGGGCGTGATGTGGTTGGGGTTGACCATCGCCAGATCGAGGCCGGCATCTACGCAGTGGTGCAGGAAGACCGAGTTGAGCACCGCACGCGCTCCCGGGGACACGCCGAAGGACACGTTGGACACACCGAGCGAAGTCTTCACGTCGGGGATCTCGGCCTTGATCCGCCTGATCCCCTCGATCGTCTCCACCGCCGACGGACGCCACTCCTCGTCGCCGGTCGTAAGCGTGAACGTGAGGCAGTCGAAGATAAGGACCTTCGGGTCGAGACCGTGCTCGTCGCAGCACAGTTCCTTGATGCGCTGGGCGATCTCGACCTTGCGCTGGGCGGTCTTGGCCATGCCCACCTCGTCGATCGTGAGCGCGATCAATGCGGCCCCGTGTGCGAGCGCGGTCGGCACCACGCGGTCGAGCTTGTCCCGACCGGCCTCCAAGTTGACGGAGTTGACGATCGCCCGGCCCGGGATCTGCTCCAAGGTCCGTTCGATCACCTCGGGCTCGGTCGAGTCGATTTGGATCGGGGGCTCCTGGGTGAGGGAGATGCGCTTGGCCAGTTGCCTCATCTGCTCGTCCTCGTCCGAGCGCTCGGTCAAGGCCACACACAGGTCGAGCACGTGCGCGCCGCCGGCGACCTGGTCCTCGGCGATCTGCACGAGACCGTCGTAGTCATCGGCCAGAAGCAACTCCTTGGCCTTGCGCGAGCCTTGACTATTCACGCGCTCGCCCACCATTGTCGGGCGCGGCTCCTGCACGAGCGTGGTGGCGGCGATCATCGAGGACAAATGTGGTGCGCGCGGTGCGGGACGGGGCGTCACGGACCTGCCGGCCACACGCTCGGCGATCGCTTTGATGTGGTCCGGGGTGGTGCCGCAGCAGCCACCAACCACGCCCACGCCGTAGCGCTCAACGAACTCCCCGAGCGCCTCTGCGAGCGGCTCGGGCTTCTCAGGGAAGATCGTCTCGCCGTCGGGGCCTTGCAAAGGTAGACCCGCGTTGGGGATGCACGCCACCGGGACGGGACAGAACTCGCCGAGAAAGCGGATCGCGTCCCTCATGTCCTGCGGGCCGGTCGAGCAGTTGAGGCCGATCACGTCGACCTTCAATGCCTCCAAGGTGCACAACACGGCGGATATGTCGGTGCCGAGCAGCATCTTGCCGCCGTTGGGCAGCAGAGAAACCGACGTGTGGATCGGCAAGGTCTTGCCGGTGCTCTTGAAGGCCTCGCGCGCACCGAAGATGGCGGCCTTGACCTCGAGGATGTCCTGGGCGGTCTCGATGATGATCAAGTCGGCGCCACCGTCGACCAGGCCCGCGGCCTGCTCGGCGAAGACCTCGACCAGCTCTCTGAAGGAGATCTGCCCGAGCGTAGGATCTTCAGAGGCGGGCAGGAAGCCGGTCGGGCCGATCGAGCCAGCCACGAAGCGGTGCTCGCCGGCGGCTTTGCGCGCGATTTCGGCGGCCTTGGTGTTGACCTCGACCGTGTAGTCGGCCAGGCCCCACTCGTCGAGCTTCAGGCGCGAGGCCTGGAAGGTGTCGGTCTCGAGCACCTCCGCGCCCGCCTCCAGCATCGAGGTGTGCACCCCTTCGATCACGTCCGGGCGATTGAGCACGAGTGCCTCGTGGCACTTGCCTTGCAGGCCGCCGTAGTCCTCGGCGGTCAGATCGAACTGCTCCAAGGTCGCGCCCATGCCGCCGTCGTAGACGACCACTTTTTCGCGCAAGGCTTGACGGTAGTCACGTGCCATCGGCACGGATGCTAGCAGCGAACGAGCAACCCTGACACGACTATGTCAGGGTTGCTCAACGGGCTGTCCTGAGGTTCGGACGGCAAGCCTGGCAAGGACGCACCGACCGCAGTGTGCTCTGCACACAAGGGAGGGAGGACGCCGCCAGGCGCCGCCATCCGGGCCTCAGGGCTACTTGATGAACAGCATCTCCGAGTACTTGGGCAAGGGCCAAAGATCGTCGGCAACAAGCTTCTCGAGGCGGTCGGCCACCTGGCGCACATCTTCCATCGCGGGGATCACCGTGTCGCGCATATAGGTCGCCCACTTCATCGCCGAGCTGTCGGGCTGGTTGTCGCTCAGGTTGGCGTCCTCCAGCTTGACGATCGCGAACTGGAACTCCTTCACGAGCGGCTCCACCTCCTCGACGAGCTCATCGAGGCCCGTGGCTTTCAGCTCGTTGAGATACCTCACCGCGGCGGGCAGCAACATCGTGCGCGCGATTTGCGCGGCGGTCTCGGACTCGATGTTGAGCTTCACCGCGTACTGCTCGGTGAACACCTCAAGACGCGACTCGAGCTCGCGCTTGGAGAGCACCTTGTACTTCTTGAACGCCGCCACGGTCTGCTTGTCCACGAGCCACGGCAGCGCGTCTGGGGTGGTGCGCAGGTTCGCAAGGCCGCGCTTCTCGGCCTCCTTGTGCCACTCCTCGGAGTACCCGTCGCCGTCGAACACCACTTGCTTGTTCTCCGACCACGCCTCCTTCACGACCTTCGTCACAGCCTTCTCGAGCGTCGTCCCGGATGCTTTGAGCGCCGTCTTGAGCTTGGCGGTCAAGTCGTCGATCGACTCCGCCACGATCGTGTTCAGCACCGTGTTCGGCAGCGCCGGCGACTGGCTCGAGCCGAGCGCGCGGAACTCGAACTTGTTGCCGGTGAACGCGAACGGGCTGGTGCGGTTGCGATCCCCGCCGTGCAGCGGGAGTGGCGGCAGAACCGGCGTTCCGAGACCCAGGAACGAGCCCGGCTTGGACGGCTGCACTTTGCCCGCCTCGATCGCCGTGAACACCTTCTCGAGATCGGCGCCCAGGAAGATCGAGATGATCGCCGGCGGCGCCTCGTTGGCGCCGAGCCTGTGATCCTGGCCGGCGTTGGCGATCGACGCGCGCAGCAGTGCCTGATGCTTGTTCACCGCCTGGATCACGGCGGCGCAGAAGAACAGGAACTTGAGATTCGCCTCGGGCGTGTCGCCCGGCTCGAGCAGGTTCAAGCCCGTGTCGGTGCCCATCGACCAGTTGTTGTGCTTGCCCGATCCATTCACTCCCGCGAACGGCTTCTCGTGCAGGAGACAGACGAGGCCGTAGCGACGCGCCGTGTTCTGCAGGATCTGCATCGTCAGCATCTGATGGTCGGCGCCCACGTTCGAGTTCTCGAAGATCGGCGCCACCTCGAACTGATTCGGCGCGACCTCGTTGTGGCGCGTCTTGATTGGCACGCCGAGCTTCGCCAGCTCCACCTCGCACTCGAGCATGTACGCGAGGATGCGCTCGGGGATCGAGCCGAAGTAGTGGTCGTCGAGCTCGTGGCCCTTCGGTGGCTTCGCGCCGAACAGTGTGCGTCCGGTCGTGAGCAGGTCGGGGCGCTCGAAGTAGTACTGCTCGTCGATCAGGAAGTACTCCTGCTCGCAGCCGATAGTCGTGAACACGCGGCCGGCGCCGTCGGCACCGAGCAGGTCCAGTGCCCCAACTGCCGCACCGGACAGCGCGTCCATCGAGCGCAGCAGCGGGATCTTGTTATCCAGTGCCTCGCCCGTCCACGAGGTGAACGCCGTAGGGATGCACAGCAGCGCCCCGTTGGGGTTCTCGAGAATGAATGCTGGGGAGGTGGGGTCCCAGGCGGTGTAGCCACGCGCCTCGAACGTCGCCCTGATGCCGCCTGTGGGGAAGCTCGACGCGTCGGGCTCGCCCTGGATCAGCTCCTTGCCTGAGAACTCCGCGATCGCGGTGCCGTCGCCTGCAGGACCATAGAAAGAGTCATGCTTCTCAGCGGTCGAGCCGGTCAAGGGCTGGAACCAGTGGGTGTAGTGGGTGGCGCCCTTCTCCATCGCCCATTCCTTCATCGCTTGCGCGACGGCGTCGGCGAGGGTCGTGTCAAGCGCCTCGCCGCGCTCGAGCGTGCGCTGCAATGCCTTGAACACGTGCTTGGGCAGACGGCGGCGCTGTACCTCCACGCTGAACACGTTCGAGGCGAAGATCTGGTTGCCGGGAAGCGTAAGGTCCATCGAGCCGAGCGCGCTCCCGTTGGCGCTCCACTGCGCGGCTGTCACATTCTGCTGGCGACTCTTTGGCATGGGTGGGCTCGACTCCTCCTGTTGTGTCCTGAGCATTGGCGCGGCCACGCATCGTAGCCCTCCGAGTGCGCCCGGGTGTCGCTCAGCTGGCGAAAGCTGGGGGGCTATCTTTCGACACCAGTCCAAATCGGGAACGACACCGCACATGTGCGGTGTCGCCGACCGGCGCATGCGCCGGTCGGGACATCGGTGCATGCACCGATGTCAACAGCAATGATTGGTTAAGGCGAAGCCGGCTGCGCTGCGGCGGGCGCCGGGATCGGGCCGCGCACTACTTCGCCCGTTTCCGGGTTCACGTGGGTCGGTGGGGGAGCGGGAGCGATGTGAGCCACCAGTGCCCCCGTGGGCCTGTGGCCACCGGGCAGGCGTGCTATCGACTTGCCATCGAGGGCCGCCGAGATCGTGTAATGCACGACGTGCAAGCCCGC
Organism: uncultured Solirubrobacterales bacterium; assembly: GCA_963726465.1. Taxonomy (GTDB): domain Bacteria; phylum Actinomycetota; class Thermoleophilia; order Solirubrobacterales; family Solirubrobacteraceae; genus Palsa-744. Next base: position 66,641 of record CAVSCQ010000021.1, on the reverse strand, counting down.
CTTGACCGGTGTCACGTGCCACAAGAACAGACGGTGCTGACCGGGGCCCAAAGCGCCCAAGGCCCACGTGTTCACGAACGCTGTTTCCCCGCCCCCTGGGGGATTGACTTCCTGGGTCTGGACCGGCGGGTTCGTGGCCGTCGCGCCCGGACCTGTGTTGACGATCCACACCGGGCGCTTCCTGGAGGACAGTTTGGGATAGTCGCTCGTGTAGTAGAAGGAGTCGAGCGTTATCGCCACGTTGGGGATCGTCTTGACGCCGGCGTTGCGCACGATCATCCCGAGATAGGTGTTGTGCGCGACCGCCTGCTTGACCGGGAAGTGGACGCCGACCACTTCGACCGTGTAGATGCCCTTGGGTTCGTGCACATTGCGTTCAGAGCCGCCGCATCCGCTCAAGAGCGCACACACCAGCACGCCGCACACAGCGAGCGCCCAGATCGCATGCAACTTTCTCCTCCCCACAGCGAGCGCCACGATACCAGTGCCGGTGGCGCTCTGGGCACTGGCCTGGTGGCGCCGCTTTCACCGACGGCTGCTCCCCGGCCCGCTCCAGCGGTGGCATTTCGGTCGGGGTATCCGTGGCGTTCGGGCCCCAGATGGCATAGAGTGGGAAACGCCTCAAGGTGGTTGGGTCGAAGTTGGAGGTAGGGTCAGTACAGTTTGGAGGCGCGGTTATGATCGGTCCCTAAGCTTGGGGCCGTCCCCGAGGAGGGGTTGAGATGGTGCGCAGTGCAGCCGAGCGGGCTTTCCTACCGACAAGGAACCTGCTTGAGGAAATAGGGGACATGATGATCCTGACCGGCAGGACCATCCTCTCTGCCCTGCGCCCGCCCTATCCGTACGGCGGGGAGTTCGTCTCACAGTTCCTGTTCGCCTTGCGCCTGTGCTGGTTTCCGCTGCTGATCTCCACGGTGGCCATCTGCTACGCCGCACCGGGCTTGCAGGCGGCCAACTTCCTGACCTTGTTTGGCGCTTTGGATCGTCTCGGTGGCATCTTCGTACTCGCCGCGATCCGCGAGATCGGGCCCAACGTGACGGCGATCGTCCTGGCCGGTGTGGCCGGCACTGCGATCACCGCCGATTTGGGCGCGCGCAAGATCCGCGAGGAGCTCGACGCCCTGCAGGTACTGGGTGTCGATCCCGTCAAGAACCTTGTCGTCCCGCGCTTTCTCGCACTCATGCTCGTAACAGGCTTGTTCAACGTTTACGCGATCCTGTTCGGCCTGTTCGGCGGCGTGCTTGCCGAGCTTGTCAACGGCCAGCCGCTCGGCCCTTTCTGGGACACCCTGTTCGCTAACGCCTCCACCACCGACCTATGGGGCTCGGCTCTGAAGACCACCATCTTCGGTGCCATCATCGCGATCGTCTGCTGCTACAAGGGCATGACCGCCTCCGGCGGCGCCGAGGGTGTCGGACGCGCGGTCAACCAGGCCGTTGTCGTCACCTTCCTCGCGATCTTCGCCTTCGACTACGCCTACACGCAGCTCTTGCTCGCGACGCACCCGAACATCCTCGTGATCAAGTAATGAACGAACTACTCGTCACGCCGCGCGAACTGCTGGCTTCGACCGGCGAGTTCGGTCGCTTCGCCGGCAACATGATCCGCGACGTCTGGGGCCTGCGCGTCTTTCGCTTCTTCGGCGAGTCCTTGCGCCAAGCGGGCATCCTGATCGTCTCTTCGACCTTGATCATCTGGGCGCTCATGTTCGTGCTGGGTCTCGAGTGCGGCATCGAGGGCGCCTACTTCCTCGAGGCCCAGGGCGCACCCGCATATGCGGGCGTGTTCACCGCGTGGTGCGACCTGCGCGAGATCATTCCTTACGCCTTCGGCTACATGATGGCCGCCAAGGTCGGCACCGGGATCGTTGCCGAGCTCGGCGCGATGCGCATCTCCGACGAGATCGACGCGCTCGAGGTCATGGGCATCAACTCGATGACCTTCCTGTGCGCCACACGCCTTCTGGCCGCTTGGGTTGTGCTCCCATTCATGTACCTAGCGGGCGTTGGCGCGGCCTTCCTGGCCTCCTACATCGCCGTTGTCCAGCAGGTGGCCACGGTCTCCGCCGGTGGCTACCTCTTGATCTTCTGGCAGTTCCAGAACCCACCCGATTTCCTCTACAGCCTGATCAAGGCCATGTTCATGGCCACCGCGATCGTGCTGGTGGGCTGTTACTACGGCTACAACGCCAGTGGTGGGCCTGTCGGCGTGGGCACAGCCACAGCCAAGTCCATGGTATTGAACATAATCTTGGTCCACTTGATCGGGATGCTCGGCACCCAGGTCTTCTGGGGGGCCAACCCGAAAGCCCCGATCGGAGGCTGAGGTGTCTACCCCCGACGTCTCGAAAGACCGCCCAGAGGGGAAGGACTCCGAGTTCGAGTTTCACACTGGGGCGGATCGCCCCACGGGCAAGCCCGACGCGATCGAGTTCGTTGGCGTCCACAAGTCCTTCGGCTCCAACCACGTCCTGCAAGGTCTCAACATGGGTCTGCCCGAGGGCCAGATCTCGATGATCCTCGGGCCGTCCGGCACCGGCAAGTCGGTCTGCATCAAGCACATCGTCGGTCTGCTCTATCCCGACGAGGGTGACGTGATCGTGCAGGGCCGCTCAATCCCCAGCCTGCCCGACGCCGAGCTGTTCGAGATCCGCAAGAAGTTCGGCGTTCTCTTTCAAGATGGAGCCCTCTTCGGTTCAATGAACCTGTACGACAACATCGCCTTTCCCCTGCGTCAGCACACCGAGAAGGGCGATGAGGAGATCGCTGAGATCGTCAACTCGCGCATGCGCGAGGTCGGCCTCGGAAACGCCGGCGAGAAGATGCCCAACGAGCTATCCGGCGGCATGCGCAAGCGCGCCGGCTTCGCCCGCTCGCTGGTGCTCGATCCAGAGATCGTGCTGTTCGACGAGCCCGACTCAGGCCTTGACCCCGTGCGCACCGCCTTGCTATGCGAATTGATCAAAGAGGTCCACGAAGAGAACGGTGGCACCTACGTCGTCATCACCCACGACATCATGTCGGCCCGCCGCGTCGCCGAGCACATTTCGGTCCTGTGGCGTGGGCGCATCGTTGAGTCCGGGCCGGCCGCCGAGCTGTTCGATTCTGAAAACCCCTTCGTTCGCCAGTTCCTCTCCGGCGAGTCTCAAGGCCCTCTTGGGATGGAGTAACCCAGGCGGCTGCCTCGTCGCCCCTGGCTGCGTCCTCCCTCCCTCATGTGCCGAGCACACTACGGTCGGTGCGTCCTTGCCAGGAACGACGATGCAGCCGCCTGGCGCGACTCAGAGATTGTTGACTAGCCTCTTGATGTGACTGTGGGGAGAGTTTTCTCGAGTTTGGCCGTGCGCGCGGGACGTCGACCGCTGCTCACGATCGCCCTACTTGGTGTGCTCGGGGTGGGGTGTGCGATCGCGGCCTTGGGACTGCGGCCGACCGCGGCCACCGACACGTTGGTGGGGCGCTCCAGCTCTACCTATAAGGAAACCCAGCGCTTCTACGCCCGCTTCGGCGAAGAGCCTGTCGAGGTTTTGGTCGCCGGGGATCTGCGCAAGCTCGTGCTCAGTCCCGACATCGATCGCCTGGTCGGCTTGGAGGGATGCCTGTCAGGCAACCTGCCCAAAGCGGCGCTCGCCGAGGAGGGAGGAACGAACGGTCCGTGTGGTCAGCTCACGCGGGACAAAGAGGTCAAGGTCGTGTTCGGGCCAGGTACGTTCCTCAACGAGGCCGCACTCCAAGCAGTCAGTCTGCTCGGAGTGCGCGGCAAACAGGCCGAAGCCGAGGCCAAGCAGGCCCAGAGCGCTGTCCATAGCAAAGCGCTCGCACGCGGACTGAGCGCCCAAGAAGCCACGTCGCTTGGAGAACAGGCGCGTAAGGCCACAATGGCTGGCTTCGCCGCGGAAATAAGCGCCTTGGCGATCCGCTACGGCCTGAAAAGTGCCCCCAGTCTGGACGATCACGAATTCGTCTCGAAAGTCGTATTCGATCCGAGTAGGCCATCGGGCACACCCAAGCAGCGCTTCGCCTACCTCTTTCCAAGTCGTGACGCCGCATTGGTCACGGTGCGTTTGAAGGCCGGACTCTCAGAAGCGCAGCGTTCGCATACGATCGCCTTGATTCGCCAGGCCACCGCGATGAGTCAGTGGCACCTCGCCAATGGCGAGTCCTATCTAGTCACCGGCGAGCCGGTCATCGTGAGCGACCTCACGCACTCGATCACTAGCTCCATCGAGCTGTTGCTCCTCGCGGTGCTGTTGGTCATGGGTTTTGTCTTGAGCTTGATTTTCAAGGGGCGCCCGCGCCTTCTGCCGTTGGGGATCGCTCTGCTAGCGGCGGCGCTCACGTTCGGTGCCCTGGCGCTCTCGGGAGCTTCGCTCACGATGGCCTCTGTTGCTGTCCTACCGGTGCTTGTCGGCCTGTCGGTTGATTACGCGATCCAGTTCCAGTCGCGCGTGGAGGAGGCCCGCGAGGCGGGCGCTCTCAGCGTGCTCGATGCAGTGCGGGAGGCTGCCTCCCGGGGCGCGCCCACGATCGCCACGGCGGCGCTTGCCAGCATCGGTGGCCTGCTCGTGCTGATGCTCTCGCCGGTACCGATGGTGCGCGGTTTCGGGTTGCTACTCGTCTTGGGGGTCGCGCTCGCCTTCCTATGCGCGCTCACGGCCGGCTCGGCGGTCCTGGTGCTTGCGGGGAGGGGATCGGGTGTTGGACGCAGCGGTGCCCTACGCGCGCGTGGGGGGATGGCCTTCGGGCGCCCGGCACAGCGGCTCTCCGCGGCGTGGCAGGGCGCCCGCGATCTGCTCACTGATAATCCGGCGACCCGCTTCGTGTCGCGCTCGGCGCTCGTTTACTCGGTACGGCGTCCCGGCCGTGTGCTCGGGGTCGGGCTGGTCCTCGCCGCGCTCGGTTGGGGCTTGGACACCCAGACGCAGGTGCAAACCGACATCGCCAAGCTTGCTCCCCAGAGCCTGTCGTCCCTACACAACCTGAGCGCGCTCGAACGAGCGACAGGAGTGGGGGGCGAGATCGATTTGATGGTCGATTCCAGCGCCCTAACCAAGGCCGCCACTGTCGAATGGATGAGCAAATACGAGAGCGCCATCCTCACGCGCTTCGGCTACAGCCAGGACAAAGGCTGTGGACACGCGCAGCTGTGCCCCGCCTTCTCGTTGCCCGACCTGTTTCCGGCCGAAGAAGGCGCCTCCTCCAAGCTGAGCGAAAAGCGGGTTCGCGGCGTGCTCGCGGCGATTCCCACGTACTTCTCACAAGACGTGATTAGCTCCGATCGCCGGTCAGCCACGCTCGCCTTCGGCATCCGCTCGATGCCACTGCAGCAGCAACAGCAGGTGATCGAAGGAATGCGCTCCGACTTGCACCCGCCGGCAGGTGTAAGCGCTCATCTTGTCGGTCTGTCGGTCCTAGCGGCCCAAGCCGGTGCCCAGATAGCTTCTCCTTGGCGGCGGGTGCTCACCCTACTCGTGGCTTTGGCGGTCGTGGCGATCATTCTCTTGATCGCCTTCAGAGGCAACCGTCGTCGGGCCTTGGTGCCTTTCACTCCGATCGTGCTGGCCACCGGTTGGTCGGCCTTGGTGTTGTTCGCGTTGCGTATCCCGCTCAACCCGATGTCGGTCACGCTAGGCGCCTTGGTGATCGCCATCTCCACCGAGTTCAGCGTGCTGCTCTCCGAGCGCCAACTCCAAGAGCGGGCCGCGGGTCACAACACGGTGCAAGCTTTGCGGCGCGCCTACAGTCACACGGGTGCCGCGATCGCCGCTTCGGGGGTGACCGCAATCGCCGGCTTCGGGGTCCTCACCCTGTCGGACATCGCGATGCTACGCAACTTCGGCTTCGTCACGCTCGTGGACCTATCCGTGTCCTTGATCGGGGTGCTCGTCGCCTTGCCCGCGGCGGTCGTGATCGCGGAGGGTCCGCGATCTGTCGGCGAGCATATTCGAGGCGGCGTGCGCTCGCTCACGCAAGTCGTGCCCGCTTGGCGAGCCAGGCGGCGAGGGCTAACCGCGCCATGACCCGCTCCGGCTCGCCGGAATCTCCAACCGATGACGGCTCCTCCGGGCCTGGCGAGCCCGACCATCCCCGGCGCGAGAGTAAAGCGCGTCGCCCAGAGGGAGGCGTGGGCGGTCGAGGAGGAGGCGTGGTTGCTGGAATGGGAGGCACGCCTGACCGTGGAGTCGCCGGTACGCGCTACGGCGTTTACGTGGTGATCCTCGCGGCAATCCTTTTGATCGCGTTCACCGTGCATGTGGCGTTGAGTTCGCACAAAGGCACCACCGCCATTCGGCCCGGCATTCGTGTCCCCCCGTTCGCCGCTCCATATGCAATAGGAGGGCCGGCGGGCGAAGTAGACATTGCGACGCATGCCAACGATGGCTTGGCGGGGAGGGTGGCGGCCTGTCAGGAGCGCGGTCCGGGAATCCTCAATATCTGTCAGCTCTACGAACGTGGGCCTGTGGTGCTCGCGCTGTTCTTCCAAGCCGGCTCGTGTGCCGCAGTCCTCACCGAGATGCAGCAGCTGGCTTCCGAGTTTCCCCAGGTCGGCTTCGCTGCGGTAGGCGTCAAAGACGGTGTCTCATCCACAGCGAGTCTGGTGCGTGCCAAGCGCTTGACCTTTCCGGTCGGCGTCGATGCCGAAGGCCGTTTGGGCCAGCTCTATGCGATGGTTAGCTGTCCCCAGGTCACGTTTGTATATCCAGGTGGCATCGTGCAGAGTCCCTCGTTTGTGGACACCCCTTCGCTTGCCACCTTGCGCGCACGTGTGCAGAAACTTGTGGCCGCCTCGCGTGCCCGCGGTTGGAGACCAAGTCGCACATGAGTGGCAAGGCCCTGTCCCACCGAGGCGAGCTCCCGCGCCGGCTGGGAGCCCCACTGTGAGAGTGCCAGTATGAGCGAGGAGCCTGTTCGCGGCTGGTGCGACCGCGAGGTCCAGCAGGAGCTGCCCGGTCTCGGCTTGATGTCGGTCACGGTCGAGCTCCCCGATGGGGGCTCCCTGACGCGTGGCTCGTCGCCGGCCGTGCGAGCGCGTCTGCGCGAACTTTCCAATCGTTGGCGTGGAGCGCGGGCGGTCAACGTCCGCCAAGAGCCGATCCCCGCCGCCTACCGGGTCTTCTTTCGTCAGATAGGCCTCGACCCGGACATCGCTAGAACACCGATCGAGGCGGCCGTATTGGAACGGATGCTCGATGGGGGGTTCCTCTCGGAAGGATTACTCGCGGACGTCCTCACGATCGCGCTGATCGATACCGCGGTACCGGTGTGGGCGTTTGACGCAAACCATGTCAATGGTCCGCTGGGGATCCGGGTGAGCCGATCCAAGGAGAGACTCGGCCGAAGCTCGGAAGGCCCAAGTCTTGGCGCCGGCAGGCTTGTGGTCGCCGACGCCGACTGTCCCCTTGCCATCCTCTTCGGCCAGTTGGGTCCCGGTCACGAGCCGTCGGCGAACACGCAGCGCTTGATCTTGTTCGCGGTGCAGGTGGCCGGCGTGCCCGCCCTACATGCCGAAGAGACTCTGTGGGCGTGCCATATGGCGCTGACCGAGGCCAACGCCTGAGACGTCTCGGGAGCTTCGCCGGGGATCCAACCACGCCAAGCGCGGAGATGGCCTTTACCGCGGCCCCTTGGCCAGCTAAGATCGGGTTGGTCAAGCGGGAGGAGCAGAGGATGGCCCAAACCGAGCAGCTCGTCGTCGATCGCTACAGCCAGGATCGCCGGCCGGATACTCGCTTCGGCGAGGAGCGCGCCGCGCGCGAGGCGCTCAAGGGCCAGATCGCCAAGCTTGAGCGCGAGCTCTCAGGGTTCGTGGCTCACACCTTTCCGCACATCTCGCCGAGTGACCACGAAGCCGAGCTTTTCAGCGGGCCGCGCCTGCTCTCGCTGGGCGACTTGGAGCGGGTGCGCGACCGGCTTGCGCTGCGTGTAGGCGTAGTCCAAGTCGAAGTTCGAGAGCGGACTGCACTGGAGCTTCGCTCACGTGAGCTGTTGCGAAGGATGAAGCTCGAACCGGGTCACTACAAGTTCGTGCGCGTTCCCGTCGCCGACTTGGGCGACGGGCATTGCGGCGTGTGGGAAGTGCGACCGCGCCTCGGCTTGATTGGGATGCTCGCCGGTTGGTGGCAGGTCAAGCTGTCATCTGGCTGCCCGTAGCTGCGCCAGGACGCATACGCCGTGCCGTTACCCACGGGCTCGGCATCCTCTCGGCCCCTGTAGCGCTCAGCATGGCGGCGAGGGTGCGTCGCTGGCGCTCGGTCATCGAGCCGACCGTCTTCTGCTCGGACATGGGGATCTGGGCAAGGAACTTGCGGCAGCGCGTCTGACCCCAGCGGCGCTGGCTCATCAAGAGGTCTGCGACGGCCATGCTGTCGGCCTCCCAAGGGCAGTCAAGGATTACCTCGGCGACACCTATCTCGCCGCCGGCGATCCGTCGCTTTAGTTCGGCGCGGGCAAGGCGCACCTGATTGGCGCGTTCCAGGGCGCGCATGTGCTGAGGGCCGGCAGGGGCAATAGTCGCTGTCGCGTTCATGTGTGCTCACTCCCCGTCGCCGCCGCGGGTATTCCCGGGGCGTGCAACAAGCTTGGCTGGTTGACGAGTAGCGCGTCGGCTCGACAGTCTTCGGCTTCCCTCGCGAGCTGTCGCGAAAGCCTTCGGCACCCCTCTACCGGCGGCCTGTGGGTGAGCTTCAGACGGTCATGCTTTGCGTCCTGAGAAGCTAGCCAGCCAAGGCCATCCGGTCAACAGTGTTCTGCTCAAACGTTCGCTAGAAGCGGGCTTTTTTGTGACCGTTTTGACTTGTGAAGATGTGTACAAGCCGTTAAGCGTCTTTACACCGTTCCGTCTAGTCGAAGCACTCGTTCGAGCGACGCTGCCGGGTGGTGGCCGCGCGGTTGGCCACTCACAAGGGCTCGAGCGACTCCCCGGGCCCTCAGTCGTCGTCGGGGCCGGGCAGTGGGCCGTGCTCAGCCTCGAACTCACACTTGACCAGCTCGAACACCGCCAAGGCGCGGTCGAGTGTGGGACGGTCGTGGGTAGCCATCACGCTGGTGCGCAACAGGGCCCCGCCTGGCGGCACCGCAGGATGCAGCGCGCAGTTGGTGAACACGCCCGCGTCATAGAGAGCACGCCAGAGCAAGGCCGCCTTCCAATCGTCGCCCACGAGCACCGGCACGATCGGCGTTGCCACCGTGGCCGTCTGGCTGTCCGGCGCTGCTCCGAGTCGCACCGGCTCGCCCTTGAGGGTCTTGTAGCCCAACGAGTGCAGGCCATCGGCCAAGTAGCGCGCGTTCTCGAGCACCTGCTCAAGCAGGCCTGGACCCTCGGACGAGCGCACGATGCGCAGCGCCGCCAGCGCTGCCCCCAGGGCGGCCGGCACCGCCGAGGCCGTGAACAGGAAAGCGCGACTGGAGATGCGCAGATAGTCGATCACCTCAGCCGGTCCCACCACGAAACCACCACAGGCGGCAAGCGACTTGGAGAAGGTGCCCATCCTCAGGTCGACCCGATCCTCCACCCCGAGCAGCTCCGCGGCGCCTGCTCCGCGTGCGCCAAGCACGCCGGCCCCGTGCGCCTCGTCGACCATCAGGCGCGCTCCGTAGCGCCGGCACAGCTCGACGATGTCCACGAGCGGCGCCACGTCGCCCTCCATCGAGAAGACCCCGTCGACGACTACGAGCACGCCGCCTCCGTCGCTCTCCGCCCGCTGCAAGGCACGCTCGAGCTTGTCCATACGGTTGTGCCTGAAGGGCCTCATCTTCGCCTTGGAGAGCAGGACCCCATCGAGGATCGAAGCGTGATCGGCGGAGTCCACCACCACCGTGTCCTTGGCCTCCAGGAGAGTGCCAAGCGTGCCCACGTTGGCCTGATGGCCGGTCGTAAACACGAGCGCGTCCTCAGCGCCCATCCATTCGGCCAGCTCGCTCTCCAGCTCCAGGTGCAACGGAGTTGTGCCGTTGAGCAGCCTCGATCCGGTGAGGCCGGTCCCGTAACGAGCGAGCGCGTCGCGTGCGCCTTGCATGACCCGCTCGTCGCCGGTCAGGCCGAGATAGTTGTTGGAGGCAAGCATGATCCTCGGTGCGCCCTCCATCTCCACGACCGGCATGGCGGGCGACTCGACCGTACGGAAGTAGGGCATCAGGTCGGCTTCGCGCGCCTCACGCAGGAGCTGTTCGCGCTCGTGACCGCGAACCTTGGCAAAGACGTCTGTTGAGGTTGGCATCGGCTCTCTTCCTATAGGGTGCGCCACGATGGCTGTAGAGACTTCGGGGAAGACGATGAAGGTCGAGGTTCGTCCGGTCAGGAGCCGGAGTGACTTGAACACTTTCATCAAGCTGCCATGGCGGCTCTATCGTAACGAGCGCAACTGGGTTGCGCCGCTCTTGATGGACGTCAAGAAAAGGCTCGACCAGAAGAAGAACCCGTTCTTCAAGCACACCGAGGCCCAGTACTTCCTGGCCTACCGAGGTTCTGAGCCTGTAGGCCGCATCAGCGCCCACATAGACCGCAACCTCAACGAGTTTCAGGACAACGAGTGGGGCCTGTTCGGTTGGTTTGAGTGCGAGGACGATCCAGAGGCGGCGCGCGCCTTGCTTGTCACGGCTGAGCAGTGGCTGCGCGAGCGCGGACGCGACCGCATGGTCGGCCCCATGGACTTCACTACCAATGACGAGTGCGGGCTGCTAATCGAGGGGCACGAGCGTCCTCCGATCATCTTGTGCCCGTGGCATCACCCTTACTACCAGCGCCTCTTCGAGCAGGACATCGGTATTGCCAAGGCGATGGACTTGTACATGTGGAGCCTATACGTCACTGGCCGCGAGAACGTTCACCAGGCGATTTGGGATATGGCCGACAAGCTCGAGTCCGAGCACGGCATCGTGTGTCGCAACTTCCGCAAGAAAGACCTGCAGGAGGAGGTCAGTCGCTTCTTGGAGGTCTACAACGCCGCCTGGGAGCGCAACTGGGGCTTCGTGCCCTTGACCGAAGAGGAGGTGCGCCACTACGCCAAGGACCTGGGGCCGGTCCTGGATGAGAACTGGGCGATGGTCGCCGAAAAGAAGGACACCGGCGAGGTCGTCGGGGCGGCTTTGACCTTGCCCGACTTCAACCAGGTGCTGGCCAAGATGAATGGCCGTCTGCTGCCTTTTGGCTGGATCACGGCTCTGCGCGAGCGCAAGAAGATTGACGCGGTGCGGGTGTTCGCCCTTGGCGTCAAGCCCGAGTATCAACACACGGGAGTCGCCGCGCGCTTTTATCAAATGCACTTCGACGCGGCCGAAAGCACGCCCCAGAAGGGCGGGGAGATGGGCTGGATCCTGGAGACCAACAAGCCCATGAATCGCGCGATGGAAGGCATGGGCGGAAAGATCGTGCGCCGCTATCGGGTATACGAGCGCGAGCTGTAGCGACGCTCCGTCTCGGGCGGGCTGTGCGACGACGTTCTTCGCTCGGCCATGTGCGGCGAGCGGTCCGCCACCAGGATTACACTGCGTGTTGTGAGCGAGCCGTTTGACGAGGAGGTTCTCGACGGGGTACCTGTGCTTGCCCCGGAGCTGCCCTCCAAGAGCATGTTTGGCGCCTCGGAGTCCCGCTCTCTGGTGGTCGCGCCAAGCGCTCCAGTGCAGACCGCCGCGGTGGCTGCCGGCAGCTTTCTGGCGGGAGCGGCCTTGCTCGGCCTCGTGCGCCGCCGTCACAGCCGCCAGGTGGCCTTGAGGCACGCACGCGCCCCCCGACGGCTCGGACGTGCCCGCAAGCGCTCCAAGCAGCCCGAGATCGCGATTGTGGGATCGCGCTCCTTTCTGGTTGACGTGCACTTGCTCGGGGCTCCGCTCAGGGGCCGTTGAGCGAGTCAGTCGAGCTGCGCGTCGAGGTCAAGCCGGCCGGGCCGTTTCGCCTGCCGGGCTCGGGGAGCATGGACGGGGTGCTGCGTAGTCGCGGAGGGGTGCTCGAACGATTGCTCCATTGGGGTGGGGCGCCGGTGCATGTGCGAGTGGTCCAGACCGCGCCCCACACAGTCCTGTTCGGGGCGCGCGCGCACACCGCCGAGGCCGCCAACCATGGGATCGGGCGGATGCGCTTCGCGCTCGGTGTCGATGAGGATTTGAGCGCTTTCGTTCGCGAGTTCGCCCGCGATCCTTTGATTGGGCCGTCGATTCGCCGTCGTCCGTGGTTGCGCCCGAGACGGCGTCCCGAACCGTTCGAGGCACTCGCCTGGGCGATCTGCGAGCAATTGATCGAGTACGAGCGCGCCGTCGCGATCCAGCGGCGCATCGTCGCCTCGATGGGACCGCGCTGGAGCGCGTGGGAGAGCTGTGAGCGTCCGCTGCGTGACGTGCCCTCGGCGAATACGCTCGCGGGTGCCCCGCCGGCGCGCCTGGAGTCCTTCGACTTGGCCGGCTCGAGGGCGCGCCTGCTGGTGCGGGTCGCGCGCGAGGTGGCGACGGGACGACTTGATTTGCATGGGCCCGATCACCCGCGCGCGTGGCGCCGATTGCGGGCGATCCCCGGCATTGGGCCCTGGACGGTGGAGATGCTCGCCCTGTATGGCCAAGGACGCTTCGATCAGCTGCCGGCCGGAGATCTGGGGCTGCTCAAGTGCGTCGGGCGTAGTCTCAGCGGCGGTGATCCTCGCGCATATGCCTCCGAAGATGACGTGCGCTCGTTCTTCGCGCGCTACGGGCCGTGGCAGGGCTTGGCGGCGGTGCACGTGGGGGCGATCTGAACCACTATCCGCGCGAGCGCTGGCGTTCGACCAGCAACGCAAAGGTCGGGCACGCCTGAGCCGCGCGCTGGGCGTGGGAGACCAGGTCCGGCGAGAGCGGTCGCTCGTCGACGATCGGGTAGCCCCACTCGTCCAAAGCGATGCGCTCGGGCAACAGCTCGGCGCACATGCCGTGAGCCTTGCAGGTGATCGGGTTGACGCGCACGTGCTCGGCCATTCCTCAGGCGACCGCCGCGAGGCGGGGGTGGTTGGGCAGAGGCATCTGAGAGGGTTGCGCGCAGGCCTCGCAGACGCCGTAGTGGAGGTGATCGGCGAACTCCTCAGCGAACACATCCAAAGCGCTCATCGCAAAGCGTGCCGTGCCGTCGGGATGGGCACAAGCGCCGCGTCTGCTGGCCAGGCTGGCGAGCTGTTCCAAGCGTGCGCCCGCGTGCTTGGGCGCGGTGCCCGCGCACACGCGCTCGAACGTCTCGGCGAGCGCGTCCAAGCCGTGCACGCAAGGTCCACACTGCCCGGCGCTCTGCCGCGCGAGCCAGCGTGTGACGCGGGCGGTCTCGGCGACTGGGCAAGCGTCCTCGGAGAGCAACAGCACCACGCCTGCGCCTAGCGTGGCGCCATAGGGGTCCAGGTCGGCGTTCGACAAAGCCAAATCCGGCAGCGCTCGGCCGTCGACCCATGTGCCCGCGTACCCACCGAACAGCGCGGCGCGTATGCGGCTGGCGGTTCCGCCGGCGGCGTCCAGCAACGAGGAGAGCGAAGCGCCGTACTCGACCTCATATACCCCCGGATAAGCGATTGGTCCGCTCAGGGTCAGCAGGGTGGAGCCGGGCTGCTCTGTGAGCCCGAGCTCGCGAAACCAGCGCGGGCCGTGGCGCGCGATCAATGCCACGTGAGCCACTGTCTCGGCGTTGTTGACGAGAGTGGGTCGCCGCCGCACGCCACGCTCGAAGGGCATCGGCGGCGAGAAGGTCGGCTTCGGCGGCCCTCCGTTCAAGTGGTTGACGAGCGCCGACTCCTGGCCGGTCACATAGCCGACCGGCGCCGCGCTCAGCGCGATGCGGGGCCAGTGGCCAGGCAGCTCGCGGCGTTCGGCGATTGCTCGTTCGACCCGCTCGATCGCCACGCCGGCTGATTCGCATACGCACAGGATCGCTTCGTCCGCGCCGATCGCGCGGGCGGCGAAGGCCGCACCGTCGAGGACCAGATGGGGCAAGGTCTCGAGCAAGGTGCGGTCCTTGAGGCTCGCGGGCTCACCCTCGGTCGCGTTCACGACCACGATCGGCTTGCCTTTGCCCGCGGCCACCGTGCGCATCTTCTTGGCCATCGGGAAGGCGGCGCCTCCGCGACCCCCCAAGCCCGCCTGTTCGATCCGGTCGATCAAAGCGCCCGTTCCCCGGCGCTCACGTCGGCGCGGGGTGGTAACGAGACCGTGGGTATCGAGATGGGTTCGCAGGTCCATCGCGCCCCATGAGGGCACACCCTCCAACAGGCGCGGCAGCCCCGAGCTGGGGCTGGGCTCGTCCGGCATGGATTCACCTGCCTGATCGTCAAGACATCGCTCCTCAGGATTAGCCCTCGAGCGGGGGAATTCGGCGGTGTCGGCGCCTGGGCTCATCATCGACTTTCTTCCGAGCCAGAACCAGAGCCCGAGGAGGACTGTTTGGAGGAGGAGCCGAGCAGGGAGGACGGGGTGCCTGAGCGACGCGCCCATTCTTTGCCCAAGGGGCCACTCGGCAGCCACAGGATCAAGCCGAGTGTGAATAGCGCGGCACCGCCCAGGGCGGCGCCGCGCTGGGCAATCCGGTCGGGCCAGCCCGCCGCGATGCGCACCGAGACGGCCGCCAAGACGGCGAACAGACAGCCGACGCTGAGCGCCAGCATCCAGCTGCTTTTCACGTCGGAGCCCGTCCCCAAGCCATGCAGCAAAGCAATCGGCCAGCTGGCATAGGAGAGCCAGTGCACCGCGCGCCAGGCCGAGTGGCCCATCCGCCGGCGCAACAGGCTCGTCACGATTACGGCCAATATCAAATCGAACGACAGCGCGCCCAAGCCCAGCCAGAATGGCCGGTAGGAGCCGGTGAAGGGGACCAAGGCATTGATCAAGGAGATCGGCGCAAAGCTGTCGAGCACGGCCGTCAGGATGTGCAGGCCCAGGAACGCCAATGCCAGCAGGGACACGTTGCGATGCAGGGAGTCCACCACGAAGCGTGGCCATTTCTCGGTGCTCCAGCGCCGCACGTCAACCACGCCAAGAACCAGGGAGACGGTGAGCAAGATCAAGGCCACCGCGCCGCTTGAGCGCGTCATATACCAGTAGGCGCTTGGTCCCGCGCTTGCAAGTGTCATGCTCACCGGAGTGCCTTGGGGGGAACGAGCTCATCCTGCGAGGGCCAGCCTCCGACCGTGTGAACCTCGCCCTCGCAAGCCACCAGACGGGCGGGAAGACCCATGTCCTCAAGCCAAGTTGGGGCCTCGGGGCCGCGCACGATCGCCGCTGTAGCGGCAATGTTGGCGTCGGCGCAGTCAAGTGCCGCAACGCTCACTGTGCGCCACATGCTGCGAGCCGGAGCACCAGTGGAAGGGTCGATGATGTGGTGCATCGCTTGACCTTCGTGGTTCCAGCGACGGACTGTGGTGCTCGACGTTGCCAGCCCCCCGCTTTCGATCGCGATCGTCTGTCCTGGCGCCCGCGGTCCGGCGCGATGGTTGTCGGTCACGTGAACGGGCCACCCTCGTCCGGGTGCAGGACCAGCCGTAGCGATATCCCCGCCGAGCCCAACCAGCACGCCACAACCCACCGCCTCGTAAACGGCCCGGCTGGCCCGATCGGCGGCCCAAGCCTTCGCGGTCGCCCCGAGGTCGAGCTTCACCCCGGCCGGGATCCTCAAAGTTGTGCGTCCACGGCTGACTTCGACCGTTCGCCAGCCCGAGCGAAAGCTTGCCCGTACGCCTCTGGGGGGACCGGTCACGGTGGGCGAGTTGCGGTCGAGCAGGCGCCAATCACGGTCATACCCGGCCAGTTCGAGGGCTCGACCGACGGTCGGATCGACATCCCCTTCGGTCAGCTCCGCGGCGCGTAGGGCGACTTCGGTCGCTTGCACCAACAGCGGCGTGACGCGAACGGCCTGCCCGGCGCGCGTGTTCAAGCGAGTCAAGTCGGAATCCTCGCGAAAACGACTGCAGGCTCGGTCGATCCGCTCCAGCTCGCGCTTCACGATTGACCTCGCCTGGGCAAGCGCATCGGGCTCGTCCACCAACAGCACGGCGCTGGTGCCGAGCGCTTGCCAGCTTGCCCGTGCGGTGGCCCGATCGGGTCTCTTACGATCCACCGGACACCACGGGAGAGGAGGATTCCTGAGCCGGCGCCGATTCCTGAGCCGGCGTCGATTCCTGAGCTGGTGCGGATTCCTGGGCTGGTGCGGATTCCTGGGCTGGTGCGGACTGTTCGACGGGTGCCGATTCCTGAGCCGGCGCGGATTCTTGTGAGGGCGCCGATTCCTGGGTTGGCGCGGATTCCTGGGCCGGCGCCGATTCTTGAGATGGAGATTCAGGTGTCGTGCTGGGTTCTGGTGTGGTGCTTGCTTTAGGCGCTTGTGCAGGTGGTTGAATCGGTTTCGTCGCCGCTTTCGAGGTATGAGTCGTGTGGGATTTCTTCGATCCACTTGTGCCGGCCGCCTTGACCGTTTTGCCGGGGAAGGCACTCGCGGCGACCTCGGCGAAGACGCCGGTCAGTGCCACCGAGCCGGCCACCAGCCAACGGTTTGCGCAGCTGAGCCTGCGCAGGGCGGCGTCTCTGGCATTTGTCGGTCTAGGAGTCATGGTCAGTGGTGATGGTGGAAAACCTCGAATTGGGACCAAGCTCCATAGTGGGGGATGAGCAGGATCGCGAGCACTACGCCGGCAAGCAGCGCGCTCGCGATCGATATGGCCCGTCCTGTTCGTCCGGCGGCAAGTTGGTTGTACTCGACGCGACCTCCCCGTTTCGTGAGAAAAGTCTTTTGCAGGTCGGGCAGGTGTCCGAGCACGTGAAGCGCAGTGAACGCGCCCCAAACGATGAAGCTCAACTTGTGCAGCTCGCGCAAGATCCCCGCGGACTCGGGCCCCACGAACAGCAGCGCAACTCCGGTCGCGAGCACCGCGATGGTGGAGGCGACCACCACCGGGGCGCTTACACGCAGCAGGATGGGGGGCGCGCCTCGCTCGCGATAGGCGGTGTTGGAGGTGTAGTAGCGCATGAACCGGTAGCCGGTGCTCGCAAGCTTCAACGCGATCGGTGGAATCAGCAACAGCCCGACGAATAGGTGGACGGAGATCAGCGAGCGCAGGCGCAGAAGCGTTACGCCGATCACTGCCAGCAGCAGGATCAGCAGGACACCGGTGGCCGCGGTGAGGCGCTCGTTGCCGGAGATGCCTCCGCCGGTCAGGTGTCCATCGGCGGTTCGCGCTAGCGCTCCGTCTTGCGTGCCATTTCCTGGCTCAAACTTGGCGGGCGGGGAGGGGCTGCGTGGGGTGTGGCGTTGTTGGGGCGCATGCTGCTCTGCGGACATGCAGCCAGTGTGTGCCGGGTTGCTAAGGGTTCGCTAACAGCAACATGAGAAAAGTCATCGAATCCAGGGGTGAGGTCAAGCGTTTCCTGAGTCTCGGCCTGTGTAGCTGTCCGTAGGACGAGCATCAGGTGAGGAAGTTCGCTTCAATCGGAACTATCCTCACTGGATGCCCGACTTGGCCGAGCAGGTAGCGGACTCTTCTT
Source organism: uncultured Solirubrobacterales bacterium (assembly GCA_963726465.1). Taxonomy (GTDB): domain Bacteria; phylum Actinomycetota; class Thermoleophilia; order Solirubrobacterales; family Solirubrobacteraceae; genus Palsa-744. The sequence continues at coordinate 49,172 of CAVSCQ010000021.1, read as the reverse complement.
TGATGCCCTCGATCCTGGTGGTGGAGGATGAGCCTGGGATCGTCGATTTTCTCACGAGAGGCCTGCGAACTGAGGGATTCACTGTGCGCTCCGCACTCGACGGACGCGAAGGGGAGCAGATCGCTTTGCGCGAGAGCTTTGACATGGTGGTGCTCGATCTGATGCTGCCGGGGCTTCCGGGTCTCGATGTACTTGCGAGACTCCGTGAGCTAAAGCCGGAGCTGCCGGTGATCGTGCTCACAGCGCGCGGAGAGATCGAGGACCGGGTGACCGGCTTGGACGCCGGTGCGGTCGACTATCTGGTGAAGCCCTTCTCCTTGGCCGAGCTGCTGGCGCGCATACGGGCGCAATTGCGGGTGGCGGCGCAGACCTCGACCACTACCCTCCAAAGCGGCGACATTGAAGTTAATCTGCTCACGCGCAAGGCGCGTCGCGCGGGGATCCAGGTGGCGCTTTCCACCACCGAGTTCGAGTTGCTTGTGCATCTGATGCGCCACTGTGGTCAGGTAGTCGCGCGTGAGCAGATTCTCAGCTCCGTGTGGGGCTACCAGCACGATCCGGCTACGAATGTGGTGGATGTATATGTCGGCTATCTGCGTCGCAAGCTTGCTCGACCCGACAGTCCGGCTCCGATCTTCACGGTGCGCGGGGTCGGCTACCGACTCGGCGACGGAAGCTGAGGACTCTCCTTCCGGGTGCTTGGCACGGCGATGGCGGCTAGACGGATCGCACCCGGTGGCTTGCGCTGGCGCCTCGGCGCTTGGATGGCGCTTGTCGTGCTGGTCTCCTCGGCGATAACTTTCGTTGTGGTCTATCGCCGCACCGGAAGTGAGCTGCGACATCAGATTGACCAAGAGATTCACGGCGACGCGAGCGATCTCTCGCATGCGTTGATCGCCTCCGACGATGTCCAACCGGCGCAAGTAGCCCAACGGGCAACGCGCTACATACGCGCTCAGCCCTTCAGCGCGAGCTCAACGCTGCTGTTCGCGATTGTGCCGGGGGCGCACACGAGTTCAAACCGACCTGAGCTGTTCACTCACGCAAAGGTCGACAACGGCGAGACGGTGGCCGAGCAAGCCGCCGAGAATAGGCTGGCGGCCAAGTTGCGGACCGTCCACGACGGTTACTCAACGCTGACCTTGCCCGACGTCGGCAATCTACGTTTGCTTGAGCGCACCGCCGTCTTGCCCGGTGGCCTGCGGGTCACGGTCGGCGCCGGCGAGCCATTGGCCGTGGTTGCTCACGCGCAGGGGAGTGTCGCCCGCGCGTTCGTTTTGGCCGGCATCCTCGCTTTGCTCGGCACGCTCGTGGCGGCCTACCTGGTCGGTGCGCGCGTGTCGCGACCCTTGAGGCGGATGGCGGCGGTCGCCGCGAAGGTCGACGCGGGCGATCTTCATCCGCGCATCCAGGATCTTGCGCACGAGGCCAGCGAGCTGAAGGTGCTGGCGGACGCTTTCAACCATATGCTCGATCGCCTGACCGAGGCTTTTGCCGGTCAGCGTGCCTTCGTGGCCGATGCCTCGCATGAGCTACGCACGCCCTTGACGGTGATTCGCGGACAAATGGAGGTTCTTGCCGCGCAGCCCCAGCCTTTGGAGGGAGAGGTCAGGCGGGTGGAGCGGCTCGTGCAGGCCGAGATTGGTCGCATCACTCGCCTGGTAGACGACTTGCTGTTGCTGGCCAAGGCCGAGCAGACGGAGTTCCTGCGCATACAGTCGATTGACCTGCCCGATTATGTGCGCGGGCTGTGGGACGGCACGAGCCTGCTCGCCAAACGCCGTTTCGAGCTCGCGAGCGTGCCCGCCGGGTGCCTACGAGCCGATCCCGACCGACTCGCCCAGGCATTGCGCAATCTGATCGGTAATGCCGTCGAGCACACCGCCGAGGCAGACGGGCTCGTCCGCTTGCGGATCGAGACGGGCGCCGGCGATCGCGTCCGCTTTCTCCTAGAAGACGACGGGCCCGGTATCGACCCAGATCAGCGCGAGCACGTCTTCGATCGTTTCCATCGCACCGATACGGCGCGCGACAGGGCTTCCGGCGGGACCGGCCTTGGTCTGGCGATTGTGAGGGCGATAGCCGAGGCGCACGGGGGTTCGGTTACTGCCGGAGCTTCTGTAGGGGGCGGCGCAAGTGTGGTGCTCGAGCTCCCAGGTTTCGTCCCCGAAAGCAGTTCAAGCGAGCATGGCGTGGTCTCCGCCGTCCATGGTCCAGTAGCTGCTCATTGAAATTGTTCGGCACAAGGACACATCTGTGCTGGATCTTGCATACTGTGTCGGTGATGTCAGCGGACGTTTTGAGCTAGGGGTCGATTCGGCGATGTCGGCCAAGAACGCGGTCTTGGGACTGGTGATAGAGCGGCCGGGCTACGGCTATGACCTCGCGCGACGTCTCCAGTCTAGATTTGGCTCTTCGGGCTTTGCCCCGACCGGCGTCTATTCGGCGCTCGATCAGCTCAGCGCGGACGAAATGGTGCGCAGCGCCGGCCAGCGCAGAAATGCAGCCAACGAGCGCGCTGCGCCACGTACCATCTACGAAGCGACGCCCAAGGGCGTCGACCACTTTGAAGCGTGGATGCTCGGAGGCTCCTCTTTGGCTCCAGTACGCGACGAGCTGTACATGAAGATCGCGCTCTCCAAACCTCATAATCTGTCTCGCCTGATCGAGCTGGCACGCTCCCAAGAGGAGGACTGCTTGGTCCGTATGCACAGCCTCAAGCGACCGCTTGGCGGACAGGGTGGTGCCTTGAAGACTTGGTCTGAGGTGGCGGTCCTGCTAGTGCGCGACGCCGAGATTAGCAGCTGGAAGCGCGCGTCGAATGGCTGCAGAAGGCACGTGCGATCATGCAAAGACTCCACGAGACACAGGCGCGTTGCCCCGCACGAGGAGACAGGGTCGCTTGAGCTCGCAAGCGCGGCTCCTGCTGGACAGGGTCAGCAAGAGCTACTGGCGGGGACCGCACGAGACTGCGGTGCTCAGGGAGATCTCGCTGTCGGTGTACGCCGGCGAGTGTGTCGCCGTCTGGGGGCAGCGTGGCTCCGGTAAGACGACCCTTTTGAAGGTGGCGGCCGGTTTGGAGGCGCCCGAAAGTGGCGTCGTCAGGTTCAAGGACCAGAACCTTGTGGGTATGTCCAGATCCGGGCTTGTGCGTCTATTGCGCGAGGAGATCGGCTGGGCTAGACGCTCGGGACCGGAGAGCGACGAGTTGGAGATGCTCGACTATGTCGCTCTGCCCTTGCTCAAACAGCAGAACATGCGCCGGGCGAGGCGTCGCTCGGCGGCCGCCTTGGCGCGCGTGGGTGTGGCCGAATGCTCGAAAGGGCGATGGGAAGACCTGACCGACGGCGAGCGCACTTTGGTTTCGATCGCTCACGCGATGGTGCGTCAACCGAGCTTGCTCGTGGTAGACGATCCCACCGCCAACCTCGACGTGCTTCAACGTGAGCAGGTGATGGGGTTGCTGCGCTCGACCGCCGAGCAGGATTGGCTGGCGGTGCTGATCACGGTGCCGGATATGCCCTCGATGGTGCATGCACACCGAATCGGATCGCTCAGCGATGGCCGTCTGCTGGTGCCCTCGGGTGCGTCTCCCGAGCGTGACAACGTCGTCGATTTCCCGGTCCGTGACCGGGCGGCGCCTGGGGGGTGATTGCGTGAATAGCGAATCCTCGATCGACTCAGACCCGCAGCCCGATAACCGCGAATCCGGCGGTGGCGGCTTCGGTCCCGCGCCTCAGGCCGCAGGCGGGACCACTGGTGCTCAATCGGGACGCGAATCTACGCGCGAGCCGCTCGTCTCGATAACCCTCTCGCGCAACCAGGTCGATCACGTAATGAGAGCGACGCTTGGAGACGACGCTGCGCCGAATCTCTCTGGGCTCGTTGCGGGGACCGGCTTTCATGGCTCTCACGCACGCGACATGCTCGGGCTCAGATACCGCGATCTACAGTCAAATCGCCGCCTGTCGCGCTCCCTGCTGGCCGGTCTACTCGTGCTCTCGTGTTTTCCTCCGGAAGGAATGGACATAGGGATAAAGGACATATCCGAGCAGCTCGAACTGAACACGAGTACGGTTCATCGCTACGTCTTGACGCTGGTTGCGGCCGGGCTGCTCGAGCGTGACCCCGATACGCGTCGCTACAGGTTGCTGCCCGAGTAGCGCAGCGAAAGACTCGCTCGGGTCACGAGGTGGCTTTTGCGATCTCGACGGGTAACCCAACTGGGACTCACATTTGCACTCCGTGATCCCAAGGAGAGGATTTGATATGGCCGGCGACGCATTGTTCCTCGGTTGGGGCCCCGTAGTCCGGGGTCGAGAGTTGAAGGCGCTCGAGGTCTTCCAAGAGACCCTTGCTTACTACACAAGCTTGCAGCAGGATGGCCGTATCGACGGCTTTGAGCCTGTACTGCTCGCGCTCCACGGCGGAGATCTGGCGGGCTTCATCCTGCTACGCGGGTCCCGCACTTCGTTGGATGAGGTTCGCTCCAGCGAGGAGTTCCGTCGATTGGTTGCCCGGGCGGGCTCGATCGTCGACGATGTTGGGGTTATAGATGCCTACACAGGCGACGCCCTAGCCCAACAGATGTCGATCTTCCGAGATGTCTCCGAAGAGCTGGGAGGTTGATCTGAGCCGGGGCTCGATCGCATATACACTTGCTCGGTGAAGACTCGAGTAGTCGTATTGGGAGCCGGGTTCGGGGGTCTTGAGCTGGTGACGATTCTCTCGCAGACGTTTGGCGAGGAGATCGAAGTGACCTTGATCGACAAGAGCGATTCGTTCGTCTTCGGTTACTCCAAGCTCGACGTGTTGTTCGGTCGAACCACGCTTGACTCGGTCCGGCTTCCCTATAGCGACATAGTTAAGCCGGGGGTGCGCTTCGTTCAGGAGAGGATCACTGCGATCGATCCTGAGACTCGTCGTGTAACTACCGACGGCGGGATCTACGAGGCCGACCATCTGGTGGTGGCGCTCGGCGCTGACTACGACATGCAGGCCACACCTGGACTCGCCGACGGAGACAACGAGTTTTACTCGGTCGCAGGTGCAGCCCAACTGGCCAAGGCGCTTCCCGTCTTCTCGCGTGGTCGCGCGATCGTCGGTGTATGTGGGGCGCCTTTCAAGTGTCCCCCCGCCCCGAGCGAGGCCGCTTTGCTGTTGCACGACTACCTGACTGCCCGCGGCGTGCGTGGGGATTGCGAGATCTCGTTTGTGATTCCTCTCCCAAGCCCAGTTCCACCTTCACCGGAAACTTCGCGTGCATTGGTCGCCGCTTTTGCAGAGCGGGACATCGCGTTCGTGCCGGGCCGTCGTGTGAGTTCGCTGGATGGCGAGCGTCGTGTCGCCGTGCTCGATGACGGCAGCGAGATGCCTTACGACCTTTTCCTGGGGGTGCCCAAGCACCGTGCCCCTGACGTTGTCTTGGCGAGCGGGATGGCGCAGGACGGCTACATCCCCGTCGATTCGCGGACTCTACGGACGCGCTTTTCCGATGTTTACGCGGTCGGCGATGTGGCGACGGTTGGGGTGCCGAAGGCCGGTGTGTTCTCCGAGGGCGCCGCCCGGGTTGTTGCCGCTGAGCTGATCGCAAAGCTGCGAGGTGAGCCCGAGCCAGAAGGCTACGGTGGACTGGGCTCCTGCTACATCGAGTTCGGGACCGGCCGTGTGGGCCGCGTCGATGTCGATTTTCTCTCAGGTCCCAAACCGACCGGCACCTATCACGAGCCTTCAAAGGAGTTCGTGGCCGAGAAGAAGCACTTCGGCGACAGCCGGCGCGCCGCATGGTTTGGCGCACATCCTTAGCGTCTGGTGGCCGACTGATCAGTAGGCGCAAACTGCTCGCATTAGTCGAGCTTCGGTGGCTTTTGCCAGCGGTACATTCGGGTACCCCGATCTCACAGCTGCAATTCGCCCCACACGACCTTGCCCTCTGTCACCGCATCGGTGCCCCAACGGGCGCAGATCGCATCAATCAAGCCCAAGCCATGTCCTTGGCGGGGGACCCATTCTTGGCTCGTGCCGACGGTTGCTATGGGCCCGCCGTCGGCTACGTCGATCCGAAGCATCGAGTCGCGCAAACTGACCGAGACCGAGAACGAAGATCCTGCGTGAACGACGGCGTTGGCGGTCAGCTCGGTTACAAGCAGAGCGGCGTCCTGAATCAACGCATCGTTGTAGCCCCGTCCTCGCAACTCCATGACCACCTTGCGACGCGCTTCTCCGGGCGAGTCGCGCGCCGCGTCGAACTCGACTGCGTGACAGATTCGCTTAGGGCGCACAGCTGACGAACTTGACGGCGGCGGACCGCCGTCAAGTTGATCCTCGGTGAAGTCTCCCCAAGACATTGCAAGCTCATGCGCAGAGAACGCATGCCCGACCGTCACCTGTCCAACAATCGCAATGTCGCTTTGAGTCCTCGTCGGCATCCGGTACCTCTGGCGGAGAGCTCCTACTCGATCCAATGAGTAACGCGTGGGGTCTAACTACCCCTTTGCTCTGGCTCTAAACGAAGCGGCCCTCTACCTCAGGCGGCTGCTATTGCCGTAGGCGATGGCGGCCGCGGAGCCGAGGAGCCCCGCGCCGAGTTGAGCCAGGGCCCACCGCGTACCCCACCGTTCGCGGCCGCGCGTGGCGTCAAAGGACCACTGTCCAGGCCCGACGTCGGTGAGCGCGAACACGATCGCCATCAGCACCAGGTTGTACTCGTAGCCCCCATTGCTGGCCCAGGGACCCTTCGGGCCATGAACCGTTCGGATGGCGGTGGCCATCGTGCCGCTCAGCAAGGTTGCGCTCAGCGGAGTAGCGGCCCCGGCGGCGAGCAGCGCCCCGCCACCGGCCTCGGCCAGGCCCGCGGCGAGTGCATGGGTGCGACCGGGCCGCAGGCCCAGGCCCTCGAAGGCCTCGGCCGTCGCCTCCAGGCCGCCGCCGCCGAACTTTCCGGCGAGCTTCTGCATGCCATGTCCAACGAACAGCCCGCCGACGACGAGCCGAAGCGATGCGAGGCCAAGTCTCATGGAGTCTCCTTCGGTAGTTGTGCACACAACCTTATCGCGCCGGGCGATAGCCGGACGAGGCTAGCCAGGTCTGTGTGCGTGATGCGCGTCGGCGCTCGCGGTGCGCCAAAGTGGAACTAGGCCGCGATGCCCTCCACGATCATGTGCAGTCCGGCATGTCGCACGCGCCCGGGAGCCAGGCCGGCCTCACCCATGAGTCTGTGGACCTGTTCGGGCGAGCGCTCGCGCCCTCCCTCGCACTCCACGAGCATCAACAGGTCCACCATCGACGTCACCGGGCTTGGACGCCCTGGTTCGAGGTGTTGGTCGATTGCCACCACCTTCGATCCGGCTGGCATCGTGGTGCGCAACCTCGCCAAGATGTCGGTGCAGGCCCTGTCGCTCCAGTCGTGGAGGATCCACTTGAGCACATACACGTCTGCCTGCGCCTCGATCTTTCCGAAGAGATCTCCGGTTTGACGCTGTACCCGCTCGACCACACCGCGAGATCGCAAGAAGTCCTCGGCCTCCGCAAGTACCTCGGGTGCGTCCAGAAGGATCCCCCGCGCGCTTGGTCGGCGCTCCAGGATGGCCGCCAAGAGCGTTCCGACACCGCCGGCCACGTCGCAGATGGTGCCTTCGCGGGGCCACGGATAGGAGCGCACGAGGCCGCCCAGGTCGATCGCTGTCAGCTCCCGCATCGCAGTCGCAAAGCGGGCCCCCTCCTCAGGATGCTCGCCGAAGTATTCCCACACAGAGTTGCCGAACGCGCGCCGATGGCCTGAGGGCTCGGCGCCCTCGCGCAGTTGGCCCTCTAGCTCTGCATGTGCGTTGGCGTTGGCGGGTGCAGCCTGGTAGGCGACCCACGCCGCGAGCGAGTACGGATGATCCTTGCGCAGGGGGCCACCGAGGCGTGTCAGGCGCGCCCGGCCGCTTCGGTCCAAGTGAACTAGGCGCGAGGCGGCAGCGGCGCCGAGCAAGCGCAGGGTCACCTCCTCGGAGAGGTCCAGCTCGCGCGCGAGCTCGCGCGCGTCGCGTGTCTCGGCCCCAAGAGCGTCGGCCAGGCCTGACGTAACGAGCACGCCGGCGAGCTTGGTTCGCTGCATTCCAGCCGTGGAATCCCAGAGCGCGGCCTCGGCGGGCAGCATGCGGTCTGCCAAGCCCAGGACGCCATTGCGCAGGGCCAAGCCGGCGCGCATCGCGGTGCGTGGGATAGGCAGCGCAGGCAGCGGCACGGTCATCACAGCCTAAGCGCTCGCCCTCACCAAAGGATCCTCTCATGGGTGGTGCACGGTTGACGCTCGCAAAAGGTCGATACGGGGAAGGGCATCCCTGATAAATCTCACAAATATGATCGACAATATGCTATTTATGCGGGGACGAGGGTTCGCGACGCGCGGAAACGGCCCTCGAGATCAACTCAAATCACTCGAAAGGACAGCCCATGACCCGCTCCCCATCCTCAAGCGCACCCCGCAGTTGGATGCAGCGATGGCGCCAGATGCTCGTTGGCTCCGTCGTCGTCGCGTTCGGTGCGATTCCAGTCGCGCTGAGCTCAGCAAGCGTTGCCGATGCTGCGCCGACGGCTCCACCGCCAGTCACGATCCTCACCGCGGCCTCCGACGTCAGTCGAGGCGACATCTTCGTGACTCCCACCGGGGATACGACCACATACGCCAATGGTCCCGAGATCCTCGATAGCCATGGCAACGTTGTCTGGTTCCAGGCGGTTCCTCAGGGTCAGACGGCCGCGGACTTTCGCGTCCAAACCTATCGAGGCCAACCTGCGCTCACTTGGTGGCAAGGGACAGGCCTGGGTGGCATCTCGAGTGGCACCGATTACATCTACAACGACCATTTCCAGCAGATCGCAGCAGTAAACGCAGGAAATGGTCTCAGCGCGGACGGCCATGAGTTCCTGATCACTCCTCAGAGCACTGCCTTGATCTTGTCCTACACGACAGCGACGGCCGATCTTACATCGATCGGTGGTCCCGCCAATCAAACCGTGATCAACGGTGTAGTTCAGGAGATCGACATCCCGACGGGCAAAGTGCTGTTTCAATGGAACAGCGAGGACCACGTACCCTTCAGCCAAAGCGAGCAGCCTTTGCCTGCGTCTCCGAGTACGCCGTGGGATTGGTTCCACATCAACGCTGTACATCTGGACACAGACGGCAACCTGCTGATTGACGCTCGCGACACCTGGACCACCTATAAGGTGGATCGCTCCAGCGGCAATATCATCTGGCAGCTTGGCGGCAAGGCCAGTAGCTTCAGCCTGCAAGCGGGACCCGGACAGGTGCTTGACAGTGCAGGCGAGATATTTGCTTGGCAGCACGACCCGGAGGCATTGGGCAACGGCCTGTACACGTTCTTCGACAACGAGTCGGCCGGGACCCCGCTGCTCTCCTATAGCCGGGCGATAACGGTCAAGTTGAATCAGTGGACCCATGTTGCCACGCTTGTGGCTTCAGACAATCAGCCTGAGGGCCTCTCAGCAGCGTCGCAAGGCAACGCTCAAAGCACCCCCGACGGTGGTCTGGTCGTGGGCTGGGGCGCTCTGCCCTACTTCTCTGAGTTCAATCGTTTCGGGGACTTGGTCTTCAACGCTGAGTTCCCGAGCGGGGTGAATACCTACCGCGCTTACCTGCTGCCCTGGAACCAGGGTGGCTCCGGAAGCTCGGGATCGTTGAGCGGCAAGGTCCCAGGAGCTTGGCCTCGGGCACGGCGCAGGCATCGTCGCTGACACCGAGAAGGGCTGGACGCATTAGCGCCCAAATGTTGTGGCACGGTCCGGACGCGCCTTGGGGCGCAACCGGACCGTGCCGCCTCGGTTACGAAAGAGATTTCCTGGCATAGTGCAGCGAGCGGGCGCTCAGGACGTCGGCATGGAATTGGAAGAGGAGGAGGTCGTGCTGTTCGGCAATCCGAGTGTGGAGGCCGCCTCATGAGCGTCTCCTCGAGCGCGGGGTCCTCGCAGTCGCGCAACCTGATTCTTGCGGCGATGATCTTCGCTGTCGCGATGACCTTCATCGATCAGACGATCGTCTCGATCGCGGCGCCCGAAATCCAGAAAGAGCTCGGTCTCACCAATACGGGTGTGCAGTGGGCGATCAACGCTTACCTGCTCTCGCTTGCCGCCCTGTTCGCTTTTGGTGGTCGCCTGGCCGACACGGTCGGTCACCGCAAGATGGTGACTCTCGGTGTGGTCGTGTTCGCAGGGGCATCGGCGATGTGTGGGCTGACCCCGAAGGGGAGCCTGGCCGAGGCTTGGATCGTCACGTTCCGAGTCATTCAAGGAGCGGGCGGAGCGATCATGTTCCCAGCGGCGCTCGCGATCGTCGTGCAGACCTTCGCCTTGCGCGAACGAGGCAGGGCTTTGGCGATCTTCTTCGGTATCGCGGGAGGGCTCACCGCGGTGGGTCCGATTCTGGGCGGCTACCTCACACAGTGGACTTGGCGTGCGATCTTCTGGGTGAACATCCCGGTCGCGATCATCGCCCTGATCCTGATCGTCCTCTCCAAACCGGTCACTGAGCACCGCCCGGCGCGCATGGACTATCGCGGCCTGCTCCTGATCGTCTCGGGCGTAGCCCTAAGCGTGTTCGGCTTTCAGCAGTCCTCCACCTGGGGCTGGAGCAATCCGGCCACGGGCGCCTGCATCGCTGTGGGAGCGGCGCTCCTGGTCGTGTTCTACTTCGTGGAGATGCGCACCGATTCGCCCTTGATCGAGGTGAGCATATTTCGCATCAGGGCCTTCTTTGTGGAGAATCTCGTGCTCGCCATCACGATGCTGGTTTTCGTCCCGGTCTTCTTCTTCGCTAGCGAGTACGCCCAGGTGGCGCTCGACAAGTCGCCTTCGGAGGCAGGCTTGTACATCCTGTATTTCTTCATCGGCTTCGTGATCGCGGCTCAGATCGGCGGACGCATGCTCGACCGGGTCGGTGGCAAGCGCCCGGTCGTCCTGGGCTGTACGCTGGGTGCAGTCGGATTCTGGCTTTGGGCCGGCAAGGTCACAGGTTTGAGCTTCGGCGCACAGGAGTGGTACATCATCCTCGCTGGGGCGGGCATGGGGTTGATGCTCGGTCCGGCCAGTACCGACGCCGTCAACCGTGCTTCGCGCCTTTCCTACGGAGAGGCGACCGGCATAACGCAAACGGTTCGCAACTACGCCGCCAGTCTGGGGCTGGCGATCCTTGGCACGATCCTTGTCTCACAACTGCGCTCGCGCTTGACCACCTCTTTGATTGCGCAAGGGATGCCATCCGCGAGGGCGCACACGGAGGCGGCCTCGCTCTCGCAGGCCAAAGGTGGCAGCGGCGGTGTTGGTGCGATTCCTCACTTCGTACGACTCGACTTCGCCTATGCCACGCGTTCGGTGCTCTATGTCATGGCGGCGATCATGGCGATTGCCGCGATCGTCGCCTTCCTCGGGCTGCGGGCCGGCCTGCAAGAGGAGGCGGCACAAGGCGAGCTGGAAGGTCTAGAGGTGGCAGACGATGGCGGTCACCGAGCGCCGCTAGAGTCCCCTTCATGACGCTCGTACTGCTCACCGGCGCCACTCGTGGCATAGGGCGCGCCGCCGCTGTAGAGCTAGCGCGCCAAGGCGCGGAGGTTGCGCTGGTGGGACGCGATCCCGAGCGCGTTCGGGAAGTCGCCTGCGAAGCCAAGGCCGCAGGGGGAGGGGCACCGGTGCACGAGCACGTCGCCGACCTCACTTTGATGGCCGAAGTTAGGACGCTGGCCGAGGACGTAAGTGCGAGTTATGAGCACATCGATGTCTTGGCAAACAACGCGGGTGCGCTGTTTGCCTCGCGCAAGCAGACATCCGAGGGTTTTGAGCGGACCTTCGCGTTGAACCATCTGGCTCCGTTTCTGCTCACCAACCTGCTGCGCGAGCGTCTGGTCGGAGGACGTGTGGTCACAACGGCATCCGACGCTCACGCGCAAGGGCAGTTGGACCTCACGGATCTGCAGTCAGAGAAGTCCTACCGGGCCATGCGTGTGTATGGAACCAGCAAGCTGTGCAACATTCTCTTTACCCGCGAGCTTGCCAGGCGCGCCCTCGAGCTGCACGCTAACTGCTTTCACCCGGGCGTCGTACGCACGGGTTTCGGCAAGAACGAGAACGGGATTTGGAAGGTCCTCACGACGCTAGCCGGGCCTTTCTTTCGCTCGCCTGAGCGAGGCGCTCGCTCGCTTGTATGGCTTTCGCTCTCTGAGCAGGCTGCTGGGCTCACCGGCGAGTACGTGCAGGACGAGAAGGTCTTGGCGCCCTCGGCCCAAGCTCAGGACGACACGCTTGCCGAGCAGTTGTGGGAGCAGAGTGCACAGCTCGTGGGTTTGCCTGCCGACGCGCCGGCCGGCTAGGCTCGAAGCTAAGAACCTATCTCGCCGGGGGCTGTCGAGCGGACCCTCTCGACACGCTCGGGCAGGGCACTGTCGTTTGGGCTGTGGCGTGGCTTCCGTCTTCGAATCCGAATGTGGCGGAGAAGGGGAAGCCTCCACGTGGACAAGAGTTGGGTAGCAGCACGCCCCGAGGGTGGTAGCGCAACGTCTTGCCGTGGACGCGTTCGTAGTAGAAGATCTTGCTCGTAGGCCCCACGGTCCCGGCGAGCTTTACGACCGCGACGTTGGGCCCATATGGCAGGCCCGGCACGAGTGGGACTTTGATGTCGATGCTGCCGGCAAACGGTGGCGCGGCGGACAGCAGCAGGCCCGGGAAGACGAGTTCGGCGCTGACGGGACTCGAAGCTTCCACATGGAAGAGCAGGCCCACCTGCCCCGATTCCGCGGGTCCACGGAAGATCGTGACGTGCGCCGTCTCGTAAAGGCCGTCGGGTCCGATGGGAATCTCCGCGGTGGCTGTGCCATAGCCCATCAGCGAGTTTGCGGGACAGGCCGCGCCCCCATCCGCTTCAAGGCGTGGCGGCGAACAACTGGCGAAGCCAAGGCCGCTCAGGGCCAGTCCAAGGTGGTCTGGATAGCGCAGTTCTACGTTGGTAAGGGGAGAAGGCGCCCTGCCGCCGCGACCACCGATCTGAAAGCCGAAGCCGACCGTTGTTTCCTGCCCGAGACGCTCCGGGCTCAGGGTGGCGTCGAGTCTGACCGACTGCTCAGCCTGGGCGCCGGGGGAGAGGCAGCCGCAGAGGACGATTGTGGCAAGCAGGCTTCGGAATCGGTGCACAGGCTGACCGTCGCTCAGCGGCGGTCAGTAGAGAAGTCGGCCGGTTGTCTGCACTGTCAAAGCGTAGGTCCGACGGTCGAAAACGCCGTATAGCCCCGCGTGTCCGTGGGCATGCGCGTAGCGTCCAGTGCCGCCCGTAACCATCAGCGAGCCGGCAAAGCTTTCATATCTGCCGGCTCCATGAGCCTTGGCGGTGCCTCGCCCGCTGATCGTGCCACCGTGGAGAAACACAGTGAAGCGGGCGCTCAGGGTCGGGCCGACTTCGCCGTGGAGTTGCATCTTGCCGGGAAGACTCCCCGAGGCCGAACCTTCCTCGAACAATTCTGATCCCGAGCTGCTGACATAGCGCAGGTGGGCGGTATCGGTTGCGTTCAACGTGTGCGAGGCGATTATCGCCCTGCGATGGCTGAGTCCATGTGAGCCGGCTGGTTGCGTCGCGGGACCAAGCATCCCGGCAAGAAGGGTCGCGAGACTCAAGCTGGCGCTGCCCAGCTGCCCCTTTGCCAGGATTCTCCGCTTATTTGAGGCGGTTTGCTCGGCCATTTAGCTGCTACCTCCACATCCCCACGTGCAATCGAACCATTCTAGAGGACAGTATAAGCTGATCTGCTTGCTGTGATTTCACTCTTCGGGTCATGCTCGTCCAACTCGCTTTCGGCCCTATGGAAGCGGCGTGAGCTATGCCCTTCAAGGGCCTGTGCAAACGCAGAACGCGTGAAGTCCGGCCACATCTCCTCGCGGAACACGAGCTCTGCGTCGGCTCCCTGCCAGGGCAGGAAGTTGGACAAGCGTTGCTCTCCGCCTGTGCGGATGATCAAGTCGGGATCATCCATGTCCGGCGTATAGAGACAGCCCCGGAACTCCTCTTCGCCGCCTTCATGGAAGCGACTGGCGGCATCCAGGATCTCCGCTCGTCCCCCATAGTTGAGCGCGATGAACAGCACCAGGCGGCCGTTGTGTGCGGTTACGGCTTCCGACCACTGCATCTGCTCGACGAGCGCACGCGGAGCCCCTTGGCGGCGGCCGACAAAACGCATTCTGACTCCGGCCCGACTCAGATGCGGGGTCTCGGTGGCAATTCGGCGTCCTAGCATCGCGATCAGGCCCAGCACCTCCTCGGCCGGTCGCGACCAGTTCTCGGTCGAGAAGGAGTACACAGTCAACTGACGCACCCCCAGCGCGATGGCGTCGCGGAGGCGCGCTTTGAGCGTGTCTGCGCCCGCCTCATGGCCCTCATTGACTGGTAATCCACGAGTTTGCGCCCATCGTCCGTTGCCGTCGGTGATGATCGCCACGTTGCGTGTCTTTGGAACCTCCCGCTCCCCCGCTGAGAGGATTTTGCTCATCGGTGACCTGTCGTGCTCGCGATCGCGCCAAGCAGACGCTTGGCGGCGCGCCATGTCCGCATGAGCGCCAAGATCGGACCCATCGCCGGAGCGAGGTCGCGAGTCACTCGTTGCATCACGGGCCGAGCGAACTCGCTGTCAGCCGTGGGCGCCGAGGCGTAGTAAGCGACGATACCCACCAGCGTCATGAGATGGTGCGGTGCGTCGGGCAGCTCCCGTGTCTGGCGGATCGCGCGATCGATCGCGCCCATAAGGCCCTGGGTGAGTGTGTCTCGATCTCGGTAGTAGCGGAGGTATCCAGGCCGACCGCTGCTCAGAAAGTCCTGTTCGTGGTCCACGAGTCCGTCCAGCAAAGTGGTCAGAGCACACAGAGACAGATAGAGCGCATCGACGGCCAGTGCCTGCTCGCGCGAGGCACGGGGGTCTGCGGCGAGGGCGATCAAGGCATGAAGGGCCAGTCCCGAGGACACCGCGCCGGCCAGAAACTCGCGCCACTCAAGTTGGGTGTCGGCCGCGCTTTCGCGTGCCCATTGCTCAAGCTGCGCATCGTCGCGGGACGCAGCGGCGTGCGCACGGATCTGTGCCTCGGCGCAACGATCGGCGGCGCCAGCGGAGACATCGGCAATCGCGGCCTGGGAAGGCAGTCGCGCCAATGCTCCACGAACGGTGTGGACCAACTCCTGCAGATACCCACCATCGGAGCACTCGTGCGTCGGTGGGTAATAGTCGCCTTGAGGTCTCCTGTCTGGGGCGATCGCGTCCAGAAACGCTTGGTATAGATGGCGACTGTCCTCCACCGGATTGGCCAGTGGACGCTCCACGAGACTGTCTAGGTAGTCGTAGATGATTTGAAGGCCGACGATCGCCTCAGTGACCGGCCTGCGATAGGGGCGAGGCGCAAGCGTCGCCAACGTGGCTGTCGCCTGAGCGTTGAAACCCTCCTCGCCGAGGTTGACGAGTGCCACCTGCCTCAAGGTCGGATCGGGGATACCGTCGGCGCGACGCCTCCAGTAGTTGAGTCTGGCGCGAACGACAGGCGCGACGGTGGTCCAATAGCGGACGTTGGCGAGCATGAGCGCCTTGCTCATCCGCGTCACGAGCAGACGGTCGCCAAATGAGGGCATCGCCACCGAGCCTATGCCGTTTCAAGTGCGCTGGTGTCGGCGGCCGGCCATCGTTTCTCTAGGACTCGCTCAGTCCAAGGGCCGGGCGAACACGCGAGGCACGCCAGCCGGGGATGGACACGAGCAGGAGAACTGCCGCGATGACAAGCGCGAACAGCTCGACCGGGCGCGCCAATGTGGCGATGCTCGCTACCGGAAAGCCAGTTATGTGCTTCAGATAGCTGTCGATCACGAACTGGCCATAGACGCCTATGACCGCGCCAGCCAAACAGCCCGCGCTGAGCATGAGTATCGATTCGGTGAAGAGGATGCGACGGAGTCGGCGCCGCGATGCGCCGTCCAAGAGAAGCTCCGCAAGCGATACGCGACGTTGCCAGATGTTTGAGCCGAGGGCCGCGGTCATCGCCATGATCGCCGCCAAGATCAGCAGAGTCGATATGTCGCCAAGCTGAGCCAAGCCCTCGCCGGCAAGGGTATCGAAGCGATTGCTCCAGGTGGCCGCTGTGATCGCTTCCAAGCCACTGTGCGTGCCCAAGGACATAGCAATCGCCCGTCGTGCACTTGCTATGTCAGCGCCTGGAGCGAGCTCGACCGCCAGGGCGCTTGGGGCCTGGGTTGCCCAACGGCGACTGTAGTCGGCTGAGTTCATGAGGACTGCGCCGCCGGGCCAGCCAAAGTTGGTGGTCAGCGCCGCGAGGCGGAAGTGAGCGGTCCCGGTCGGCGTCGGCAACGTGAGAATTCCCCCGACGGGCACGTGTTGTTCTTCGGCGAGTTGCTTGGAAGCAGCCACCCAGCCTCCTTCGCGCAATCGCCTGCGAGCCTGCGCAAAGTCTCCGGCGAGGATCTGGGTACGCAGCACTTCTTGACCGCTGCCTGGAGGGCGCGCCACGATTACGATCCTCCGGTTTGCCATATTCATGAACTCGCTTTGGAGCGTGTGAACCCCGGTGACCCCCGGGAGGTGAGAGATTCGCGACGCGTATCCGTTGGCAATGAAGCTGGTGGTCTCAGGGATGTATCCAGGATTGACGACCCAGATCTCTCCGTCGGTGGCATAGGCTTGGGCGAAGTTGTGAAGTCCCCGCAGCAGGTCGTGCTGGGCACCGCTGAGCGCAACGCTCCCGAACAAGGCGACCGCGCCAGTCGCGGCAAGCGCCAGCGAGCGCATCGTGCGTGCGCGAAGCGAGTCGATGGCAAGCGGAAGCGTGGTGAGTTTGTGGTTACTCATCGCCACCATCTCGGCGGCGCGCAGCACGCCTGAGAGGATCAGGGGCACCGCGAGGATCGTCGCGAGCGCGAGCAAGACGCACGCCGCGATCGCAGTCGACGGAGCCAGTGCGAATAGCGCCGTCGCCAGCACGAGCAGACACGCTGCCATCGCCAGCAGCTTTTGCTGGGTGCCGCGACGCGGCGCTTGATCTCGCTCACCCGCTTCGACGAGGACAGAATCCAGACGTCGCCCGCGACGCAGATCTCCCAGGGGCACGGACGACGCCAGGCACGTCGCGAGGATCCCACCGGCCAGCGACAGTACGACCGGCTTGGCTCCAATCACTGTGTTGCCGCCTAGCGTGAACGCTTGAGCGAGATAGCCCGGGCTGGTCTGAAAAATCCCGAGCACTAGGGCATAACCCACGAGGAGCCCGATCGCTGAGGAGACGACTCCAAGGCAGAAAGCTTGAAAGAGGACCATCTGAACGATTGCTCCGCGTTTGGTGCCGTCTAGGCGCAGATCGGCGATCGCGGCGCGACGCTCGGGGGCCGTCAGCAAGATCGCGTTGAACGCAAACAGGAATCCGAGCAGAGCCGCCAAGCCAGCAAACAGGGCGCTCGCCTGGTTGCTGGGACGCAACGCCTGGCGCAACAATTCAACTTCCTGGTCGGCCGGGGCCACCGCGAGACCGCTGCCCGCGAGAGTCTGCAGCTCCGAGCGCACCGTCGCTTTGCTTCCGGGATTGCTCTGGATGAGGATGCGACTCACTCTGTGGGGCAGCGCCGCGAAGGTTTGCAGGCGGGCGAGCGGCATTACGGCGACCTGGGCAAGCGACAGCGCTCCAGCCGCTTCGTGACCCAAGATCGCCGACACTTGCAGTCTCTGCGCTCGTCCGCGGAGAGCAACCGTCACTTCGGTGGGGACGCCTAAATTGAGGCTTTCGATGCCTAGCGCTTTGGCGCTGGCGGTGCTAAGGCCGATGCCTCCAGCTGAGAGTACACCGCCAGGAAGGGTATGAGCGAGACCGTCCATGAAGGCGAGGCCACTGGTAGCGCCCGCGATTGTGACCGTTGCCCGGCGGCCATCCGGACCGACGATCGTCGCGCTCTCTTCCAAAAGTTGCGCCGCTTGCTTGACGCCCGGGAGGTGCTCGACTCGCGGGAGCAAGTGTTCGCTGAATCCCTCTGGACCACGAGTATGGATTTGCAGGTCTGCCGGGCCGGCGACGGTGCGAACTACATTGGCGGCCGAATTGGTGAGGCTGCTTGCGGCGACGGTGACGGCAAACACGAGCGCCACAGCCACCGCCACCCCCACTCCTGCGAACAGCTCCTGCACGCCATGGACTCGCAACCTGCGACCGTAGAAGTAGACCAGGGCATAGGGACGCATCAGTCCGAGCCCGCTCGGGAGCGGAGCGGTCTGCCGGGACTCGGCGCCTCGGCTGCCGGCACAGGTCGATGGATTGAATCGTCCGCTACCTCGCTGAGACCCTCCTCGATGAGCTGGCCGTCGCGCAGCGTGTAACAGATGTCGGCGAGCGCCGCCGCCTCACGATCGTGGGTGACAAGCAGTACTCCCGCTTTGCGCTCGCGGGCGACCGATCCAAGGAGTTGCACAATCTCGTGGCTGCGAGCGCTGTCCAGGTTGCCGGTGGGCTCGTCGGCCAGGATGAGGCGAGGTTCCCCCGCGAGCGCACGGGCGATCGCGACACGCTGACGCTCTCCCCCGGAGAGCGTCTCAGGAGTGTGCTCCAGCCGGTCCGCCAAGCCGACGCGCTCAAGCCATGGAATGGCTCGGGCGTGGGCTTCGCGTAGCCCGAGGCCACCGATGATCAGCTTACGAGCCGCATTCTCGACCGCGGAGACACGCGGCATCAGGTGGAAGCCCTGGAATACGAACCCGACGTCACGCAGCAGGTACTCGCTTGCCTGCGCCTCGGAGAACGAGGACACCTCGCGGTCCGCGTAGCGGATAGTGCCTTCGTCGGGCTTAAGCAGCGCGGCGATGAGCAGCAAGAGGGTGGTCTTGCCCGAACCGCTGGGGCCGAGCACGGCACACATTTCGCCCGAGGCGATCGTCAAGCTGACCCCGTCTACCGCTCGTACCTCCTCCGCCGCTCCGCGATAGTGCTTTACGACGCCTTCGAGCTCGAGCACCCGCGCTGGTCTCCGGCTACCCGCGAGCCTGCCGATGATGCTCAAGCTCTGTGACCGGCGCCAGGTCAGGTCTGAGCTCGCCGCGCAATGTGCCTTTGCCGAGCGAGAGCACCCTGTCGGCACCCAACATCGCGGTACCCTCTCCGGCGCTTGCCAGGATCGCGACTCCCTCGTCGGCCAAGGAGCGGAGCAGCTTGAGGATGTCGTCGCGCTTGAGTGGGTCGACGCCGATGGTCGGCTCGTCGACGATCAACAAGCGAGGTTCGGCGGTGAGAGCACGGGCAATCGCCACAACCACGATTTCCTCTGTCTTGAGCTCTCCAGCGGGAAGTTGCGCACACCAGCCGGCTCCCACTCGCTCCAGGGCCCTGGACGCGCGGGTTAGTGCGGTTGCCTGCGGAACCTTGCGAGCAAACTGGCTTGAGATCAGCTGGTCGAGGACGGTCAGGCCTCTCTCAGGGCGAAAGCCACGGCGGCAGTACCCGATCTGATCGCCGAGCATCTCCGATCCACGGTCGGTGAGATCGTGGCCTTGGAAGCGCACCGTCCCGTGGTCCGGCGGTTCGATGCCGGCAGCGATACGTAGCAAGGTGGAGCGCCCAGACCGACGTTCTCCCCAGACGACAACCATTTCGCCTGGGTCGATCGTGAGCGACACGCCCTCCAACGCAACCCCCGGCCCGCGACAGCTGGCTACACGATCAAGTTCGAGCAGGCTCATCGCCGTCGCCGCTCCCAGCCAGTGCTTCGAATCTGGCGCGCGCGTGGCGCAACCAGGAAAGCATCCCGCCTACGGCCACTCGCCTTTGCTCGGCAACCAGGCCGTCGATCAATTCTTCGCGAGAGTCGAGACCTGAGCCAGCAGGTAGGTATCCAACCGCGCCGGCGTCCTTGAGAAATCTGCGTTCGTAGCGGTCGAGCATCTGCAGAGCCAGCTGGGGGTCGTGGGCAAAGATGGCGAGTTGGCGGACCCACAGCTCTTGTGTTCGAGTCTGCGCGTCGATCTGCTCGACGAGCCAGTCTTCATAGCTGCTGATCCCGAGTGGGGTCGCCCGGTAGTGAGGCTTGGGTTGACGATCGACTTTGATGCGCGAGAAGATCTCGATCATCCCGCGGGCCTCGAGCATGTTGAGGGCCGAGTACACGTGCGAGTCCCCGCTCAATGGCAGCACGTCGGCGTACACGCGCTGGAAGCGATTTGCCAGCTCCAAGCCGTAGCTTGGACGCTCTATGACCAGGCCGAGAATCGTCCAATTCACGGGCGAGGTCATCGCCCGACTGGTCCTCTTGCTTGCCGATCTAGCAGACACTCCAAGGCGGAGCATAGTGGAAAGTTCGCGCCAATAGAAAAAGACCACCCTGGTTCTGAGATGTCATCCAAAACTTTGAACCCTCAAAGCATGCCTACCCAAGGAGGCTCCAAACACCCATCATCCTGTGGGTGGAATACGGGGAGGCAGGGCACGCGGGGGGGATCGACGCCGGGGGGATCGATCAGGGGGACGCGTGTCAGGCCTCCCCGCGCTTATGGGCCGGGGGTAGCGATCAGGGCAAACAGGGCCAGAAGCGCAAACAGGACCAGAAGGGCAGACGCGAGCGCGAGGCGCAAGCGCCCGAGGTCGTCTCCAGCCGCGCTCCACGGATCAAAGCGGCGCCCGATCCACGCATGTCGCGCTCATTCGAATACAGCGTCGCGGTCCTCGAGTCGTTTTCGCGAGAGCGCCGGCCACTCGGCATTTCCGAGCTTGCAAACATCATGGGGCTCAGCCGCCCTACGACACATCGCTATGCGGTCACCCTGGTAGCGCTCGGCTACCTGGAGCAGGACGACAAACGCAGGTATCGCCTGTCAACGCGGGCGGCGGGCCCCGGACGCTCGGCGATCGGCGCCGTGCGGCGTCAGGTCTCAGCGCGAATCGCGCTTGAAGATCTGCGCGAGAAGGTTGGCTACACCGTCAGCATGGGCGTACTTGACCGTAATCGCGTCGTCTACGTACACCGCCTCTTCGGTCACCGTAGGGGTCAATACGCGATTGACATGGACTTGGGTGTGGGAGCCAGCGTTCCGGTCTACTGCACCGCGCTCGGTAAGGTCTTGCTCGCGAGTGTCTCCGACGCTGAACGTCGAGAGCTGCTTGAGAGTCTGCAGTTGGTCCCCCATGGGCCCAACTCTGTTGTCGCCAAGAGCGAACTGGCCGATGAGCTTGGTCGCATGAATGTACGCGAGCCGGCCGTAAGTGATGAAGAGTTGATCGCGGGATCGCGCTCGGTCGCGGTGCTGGTGCCGCGTCCCGCCGGCGAGTATCCGCTCGCGATCGAGGTCACCGTACCCTCCAGCGACTACACCGCGAAGCAACTGCTCGACGAGGTCGGTCCTCTGGTCAAGCGCACGGCTTCGCTCATCTCCAACGGCTGAGAAAGTCGGCTCAGGTTTCGGCGGCGAAGCGGCTGCGTCTGAGTCTGGCGCGCGCACGCGATTCGGACACGGCCGCCGTGAGGCTCGCGACGTCGTAGGCCCCGTGGTGGCGGCGACCGTTGATGAAGAACGTCGGTGTCCCCGCCACGCCGCTCGCGTCCGCCGTGGCTACGTCCTCGTCCACCCTGGGCGCATACTCGCGACGGCGTAGCTCCTCCCAGAAGCGCTCCACGTCAAGTCCGATTCGCTCGGCGTCGGTGCGTAGAGCGCCCAGCATTAGCTCGTCCTGATGTGTCAGCAAGGTGTCGTGCAATGCCCAGAATTGTCCTTGCGCGGCCGCCGCCTCGGCCGCCTCTGAGGCCATTTGGGCGTGGGGGTGGACATCGTTCAAGGGAAGGTGCCGCCACACATAGCGCAGCTCATCGCCGAAGGAGTCGAGCAGCTCGCGGATGACTACCTCTGCTCGGCCACAGTAGGGACACTCGTAATCGCCGTACTCCAGCAGCGTCACGAGCGCCTCCGAAGATCCCCGGACGTGATCGCGCGCGGGATCGACCTCGTCGGCTAGGTCGAGGATCTCCTCCTCGGTGTGGATCAGTTGACGCGCTCGCACCGAGGTGGGCAGTCGCGCGATTGCGCGGAAAACCGTCCACCCGACAAGCGAGGCGAGCATACCGGCGGCCAGCACGCCCAATGTGGCCTCCTGCAGCTCGCGTCCTTTGAACGCAAGGCTCGCGATCAACAGCGCCACTGTGAAGCCCACGCCGGCGACCGCCCCGTCACCGGCGATCCCGGGCCAGCTAAGCACGCGCGGCAGACCGCCCAGCCGGGGCCGTGTGGCAAGCCACGAAGCGCCCAAGATGCCCAAGGGCTTGCCCACGACGTAGCCAAACACGATCCCCAGCACGATCGGTGAGGAGATCGCTTGTGAGAGCAGCGTGCCGCTCACATGCACGCCCGCGTTCGCAAGCGCGAACAGCGGCACGATCAGGTAACTGGTCCACGGGTGAAACAGGTGTTGTAGGCGCTCGTTGGGCGAAATCGCCGAGGACAGGCCCAGCTGGGCTGTGCGGGCGAGCTCGGGTGTCGGCTGCTCGCGAAAGGAACGTGTCAGCTCGCTCACCTGCTCAAGCTCGTCTCGCACAGGTGGGTAGGCGCTGGTGGCAAGGCCCAAGGCCAGGCCGGATATGACCGGGTCTATGCCCGACTCGTACAGCGCCACCCAGATCGCCAAACCGAGCGCGGGGCGCAAGCGTCGGCGCCAGATGCGCGGCAGGTATCGCAGTGCCAGGAGCACCGCGAAGAAGAAGATTGCAAGGACCAGAGCGAGCACCGACACGCGTGCGGTGTAGGCGGTTGCGATCACCACGAGTGCGATGAGATCGTCGGCGATCGCAAGTGTGAGCAGGTAGACACGCAACCGTGTGCCCCCAGGGGCGACCAACGCAAGGACCCCGAGCGCGAAGGCCGTGTCAGTTGACATCACCGCCCCCCATCCGTGTGCTCCAGGGCCACCTGCGTTGAGGGCCAGATAGATGAGCACGGCCGCCGATGCGCCGCCCAGCGCCGAGATCGCCGGCAGGGCGATTCGACGACGCTCGCGCAACTGCCCCATATCGATCTCGCGGCGGGCCTCCAGGCCCGTAACCAAAAAGAAAAAGGTCATCAGACCATCGTTGATCCAGTGGCGCAGGTCTTGGGATATCCCGCTGCTGCCAATTTGGATGGACAGCTTGGTGGTCCACAAAGACTCATACGAGCTCGACCAAGGCGAGTTGGCCCATATCAAAGCCACGAGCACGGCCCCCAAGAGCACCGCGGCTCCGCCGGTCTCGGTCGTGAGGAAGTCGCGAACCGGAGTCGCAAGGTTTCGTGCCCAAGCCGTACGGTCGGTAAAAGTCGAGGACCGTGGGGCAAGCGAATCCAGGGCTCGAGATTCACCTTCCATCTGCATGAGCGCGAGCCTAGTGGACCGAGGCGCTCGCGCTCGTCCAGGTCTAGGCCTCGGCGTCCTCTGCGAGGCGATGAGCGCCCACCGCTCCGGACTGGCGGACCGACTTCAGAAGAGGCTTTGCTGGGGCGCGGAAGGTCCGCTCTGAGTTTTCGTGTCTCGCTCTCGAGAGCGAGACCATCTCCTGAATCCGCTCCCCGGCGCACGTCCCTGCACCAGTGCTGCCAGCCGCTTGCGCTCATCGGCGGGGGCGTAGGCGCCTTTGCGGTAGAGCCGCGCATAAGGCTCCACCAGCTCGGGGCGCTGTACGCCCAACCAGTCCATGAAGATGTCCTTGACCTCACCACGTAGATGCAGCGCGACTCCACCGATGTGAGTCGCGCCTGCCTCCACCGCTCCTTGGAGCAACGGCTCGAGCTGATGAGGAGCGTCGTTGATGCCTGGCATCAAGGGAGCAACCAAGACGCCGGTTGGGATACCCGCACGATTGAGCTCCGCGACTGCCTCCAGACGGGCGCGAGGGTTCGGGGTATGCGGCTCGGTGGCTCGCCAAGCACGCTCGTCGAGTGTGGGGATCGAGAGGCTTGCCCCGATCGTGGTCCTCTTCGCTATCTGCAGCATCAGGGGCAGGTCGCGCAACAGAAGCGGCGACTTGGTGAGTACAGAGCAAGGATTGGCGGCGTCGCGCAGAGCTTCCCAGATGCCCACCATCAAGCGATAGCGACCCTCCACCCACTGGTAAGGGTCGGTATTGGTGCCGAGCGCCACATGCTCGTGCTTCCACGAGCGACGCCCCAGCTCGGCCCGCAATACCTCCGGCGCATTGACCTTGACCACGATCTCACGCTCGAAGTCGCGTCCCGCGTCAAAACCCAGATAGCGGTGGGTCGGCCGAGCAAAACAGAAAACGCACGCGTGGCTGCATCCCCTATAGGGGTTGATCGTCCAACTGAACGGCATCTGCGAGCGGGCCGGTACGCGGTTGAGGACTGAGCGAGCGCGGACCTCGTAGAAGCGTGTCGAAAGCGCCTCAGGCGCATCGAAGTGGCGTACCACCGCTTCGTCGCCGTAGCCAGGCAGGCGGCGCTGCTCGTCTGCCTGCTCGCTGAGGTTGCTCCATCGCACGAACATATGTTCGCATATGTCGAGGACGGTTCGTTTTAGGGTTGAAGCTCCCCGGTTGGGGGCATACAGCCCGCGATGACCTTTGGTAGCTCACTCCTCTTGATCGCGGCGGGCGCGATCTTGCGCTACGCGGTTACGGCGACGGTCAGCGGCATCGACCTGCAAGTCGTCGGACTCGTGCTCATGATCGTCGGCGTGGTCGGCCTGGTGCTTTCGTTGTTGTGGTTCGGCGCATGGGCCGGGCGCAGACGAGAAGTACCACCGGTCGAACGCGAAGTCCGCGACCGAAACATCTACTAGAGAGCGCCTCCTCTAGTAGACGCCTCCCGGGCAGCCCGTGCCCGGGAGGCTCCTACGCGCTCGTCCTCGTTTGCTTGTCTGGCACACCACTCGGCTTGCTTCTGGCATACCGCGCGGCTGGCCTGGCACGCCGGCTCGACCCACGGTCTCGGCATCCAGGCGAGCGATCCCAGGTGACTCCCCGTCCCCCAACGGGAAGTCCCCCTTTCACCTGAGATATGACCCGCCTTGTCCAGGTGGCTCCCTGTCCCCCAACAGGGAGCCCCTTCCACCTGGATTACCCCGCCAAGTTTGTTTGCTCGGTTATTTCTTGGGGCACGGCACCTTGATGCTCGCGATCGAGGTTTCCCCGCTCAGGAATTTCAATTCGGTCTTCGCCGGGAAGCCTCCCTTGGGGCACTTGCTCGGCACGGTCCCATAGGAGACCAGCTTTTTGCCCTTCATATAGGCGGCACCCACCTTGATCTTGATCGACTCTACGGATGCAAATGGCGCGCCGGGGACCGTTTCCACGAGCGGCACTACCGCCGTCAGCTTCTGCGAGAAAGCGCCCGATGCGCTCGAGAAGCGTCCGGTGGAGAGAATTTCGATCAGGGTCGGCGAGGTTCCTTCGGTAAAGAACGCCAAGCCTCCGCCCGATGTAAAGAAGGCTTGCACGCTTGCTTTCTCCTGAACCCGCGTGCTACCAAAGCTGACCACGCCGAGAACTTCACCCTTTGGGCTGGCAACCGACTTCTTGGGGCACTTCTGCACTTCGTGGGTTTCCAAGATCCCGCTCGAGCAGGTCGCAAAACCCTGGGGGTGCAGCTTCGTGCCTTTCGGCAGATAGACAACGACGCCGGTGAGCGGCGACGGGAAGCCCCCGTATTCGGTACCGCTGATCGTGAATCGCGTTTCGACAGAGGCTCCGGCACCGAGAATGTTCCCCGTTTTGGGGTAGCTCTTGCTTTTCGCCGACGCAGGGTTGATCGGTACCGGCAGGATCTTCGCTTTTACCGTGACAACGGGCGCTGCGCCGGCCATCGACGGCAGGACGACGGCTGCCAGCGCCAAGCAAGCAAGCATGTAGCCCGAGAGCAGCGCGCGCCGACGAACTCGCGTCTGTGCTTTCACGATTCCCGCTGGTGCATCGGTACATCTCGATCTGCTCATGTCGTCTCCTTGCTCGTTATCTCTAGTAACAGTTGTCACGTCAACAAGTAGCGGTACAGCACTACTCCCGAGACCCTCGACGCCGGGCTTGGTCGCCAAACGGCGGCGCGAGCGGCTAACGTCGCCTGCGTGAGCCCTACTCCCTCTGAAGCTGAGCGACTACAGAGTCTGGGCGTGCTGCGCTTGCGCGCCGAGAATCCGAGTCTGCTCACGATGTCAGGCACCAACACCTGGGTGGTCGGCCGCGACCCGGCCTGGGTGGTGGATCCGGGTCCTACGCTTGGTTCCCATCAGCGAGCGCTCGACGCGGCGATTTCTGAGCGCGGTGGTCTTGGCGGGATCGTGCTGACCCACGATCACATCGATCACTCCGAGGGCGTCCAGTCCCTGCGCGAGCGCTTTCCCGCCCCGCTCGCCGCCGCACGCTTCCCGGCCGAGATCGAGCTACACGACGGCGCCCGTATCGGTCCCTTCGAAGCGATCTACGCTCCTGGTCACGCTCCAGACCACTTCGCCTTCGTCGTCGGGGGTGTCTGTTTCGCTGGCGACGCCGTGCTCGGCGAGGGTAGCGTTTTCATTGCCCCAGATCCCGGCGCCTTGACTGGCTATCTCCAAGCGCTACGGCGACTGCGCGAGCTTGAGCTCCAGCTGCTCTGCCCCGGTCACGGTCCTCCGGTCTGGGCTCCGCGGGAACGCCTCGACGAATACATCGAGCACCGCCTCGACCGCGAGCGCCGCTTGGTCCAGGCGCTCGCCGAAGGACGCCGCTCGACCGATGAGTTGCTCGATGCCGCCTGGTCGGATGTGCCGAGGGCGCTGCGTCCTTTGGCGGCTGTCAGCTTGGCCGCGCATCTGGACAAGTTGGGCGAAGAGGGACGCTTGCCGCTACCGTTTGCGCGATGAGCGCCCCCCCGTTGAAGCCCGCGCAAGCGGGGCCCAAGGCGCCAGGGGTGGAGCCCGGTGGAATGAGAACGGCTTTGTCCGCACAGGACTCGCCCTTCCCTCCGATCGCCGATTACGGGTTCCTGTCGGACTGTCACACAGGTGCTTTGGTCGCCTCCGACGGCTCGATCGAGTGGATGTGCATGCCCCATTTCGATTCGCCGTCGGTCTTCGCCGCGATGCTCGACCGCGGCGCCGGCAGCTTCAGGGTAGGGCCCTACGGGATATACGTGCCGGTCGGCCGACGCTATCTCCCGGGCACGAACGTGATCGAGACGACCTGGATGACACCCCAAGGATGGCTGAGGGTCGTGGATGCCCTCACGATCAGCGATTGGCACGATGAGGATCGCGAAACCAGCCACACACGTCCGCCCACCGACTTCGACGCCGACCATCTGCTTGTACGAGTGGTCGAGTGCATCCAGGGTCAGGTCCAGGTCGAGATGGTGTGCGAGCCGATGCTCGACTACGGCGCGACACCCGCCCAGTGGAGTCACGTCGAAGACGACCATGGCCACGGTCTCGACGCGACCGACGGCGTCACCGCCTTTCGCCTGTTCAGCGATACGCACATGGGGATCGAGGGAAACCGCGCCCATTCGCGTCACACGATGACCGAGGGGGAGACGCGTTTCTGTGCGATCTCCTGGACACGGGAGTTGCGTGGGCCTCGCACCGCCGAGCAGGCCCAGGCGCGGATCGAGCGCACCAGCCACTTCTGGCGCACCTGGCTGGCCGAAGGCAACTATCCCGACCATCCTTGGCGCGCTCACCTGCAACGCTCGGCGCTCACTTTGAAGGGCCTCACCTTCATGCCCACTGGCGCGCTCGTCGCGGCCCCCACGACATCCTTGCCGGAGACGCCCAGAGGCTCGCGCAACTGGGACTACCGCTACTGCTGGATGCGCGACGCCTCCTTCACGCTCTGGGCCTTGCACGCGCTGGGACTCGACTGGGAGGCTGACGACTTCATCCAATACGTGGCCGACATGGAGCGCAACGAGGACGGGTCCTTGCAGATCATGTACGGGATCAAGGGCCAAAAGGACCTGAGCGAGTCCACCCTCGATCACCTCAAGGGCTATGAAGGTGCGCGCCCGGTGCGGATCGGTAACGGCGCCTACAACCAACGCCAGAACGACGTGTACGGTGCGGTGCTCGACTCGGTCTACGTGCACTCAAAGCAGCGCGATCACATCCCCGAGCGGCTGTGGCCGGTGCTGGTCGACCAGGCCGAATGTGCGGCTCGCGTGTGGAAGGAACCGGACCAAGGAATCTGGGAGGCGCGCGGCGAGCCGCGTCACTACGTGTCCTCGAAGCTGATGTGCTGGGTCGCGTGCGACCGTGCCGCGCGGCTTGCAGAACGGCGCGGCGAGGAGGAGCACGCTCAGCGCATGCAAGGGATCGCCGAGGAAATCAAGGCCGACATCCTCGAGAAGGGCGTCGACGCGCGGGGCGTGTTCCGCCAGCATTACGACACCGATGCGCTCGACGCCTCCAACCTGTTGATCGTGTTGATGCGCTTCCTGCCGCCCGACGACGAGCGCGTGCGAGCGACCGTGATGGCGATCCGCGACGAGCTGACCGAGAACGGCCTGGTTCTGCGCTACCGCACCGATGAGACCGACGACGGGCAGAGTGGGGAGGAGGGCACATTTCTGATCTGCTCCTTCTGGCTGGTCTCAACGCTGTGTGAGATCGGCGAGCACCTCCAAGCGCGACGCCTGTGCGAGCGCCTGCTTGGCTATTCCTCTGAGATGGGGCTCTACGCCGAGGAGCTCGAGGCCTCTAGTGGTCGGCATCTGGGCAACTACCCGCAGGCGTTCACCCACCTGGCGCTGATCAACGCCGTAACGCATGTCATGGACGCGATTCAGCGCCCTGACGGAGGTCCCCGAGGTTAGGAATAGCCCGGCTCGCCCGGCAGTGCCACGCGCGCGACCTCGCCGTCGAACCAGACCTTTGGCTGCACCGGCAAGACATCGCGGCCGCTCGCGTAGCCGAGCAACTCCTCCACGTTGCCAAAGGCCTCGAGCTGCTCCAGGTGCTTGATCGTGGGGAACACCAGCACAATCTCCTCCCGTGCGAACGCATCCAAGGCACCCCGTGGCGTGAACCAGCCCTGATCCACGCACTCCTGGCCGTCCACTTTGGGCTCCTGTCCGGCCGGAAGCTCGGCCAAGAAGAAACGGGTGTCAAAGCGGATGGTCACCTCCTCCGGGGTGATCCAACGCGAGAACTCCACGAGCCTTCCTGGATCGTCGAGCACCACCCTGGCCTCCTCGGAGAGCTCTCTGGCCGCGGCTGCGCGGTGCGCTGCCCCACCTGACCCAGGATCGGCCTCGTCTACCGCGCCCCCAGGGAAGACCCACACGCCGCCCATGAACTTGGCCTTCTCGGTGCGCTTCACAAGCAGCACTTCGAGCGTTTGCGCCCCGCCGCGCAACAGAATCACGGTGGCGGCCTGTCGCGGCGGTGTCGCCGCCCCCAGGTTCAGTCCCTGTCCGGGCTCCTGTGCGTCGCCAAGGTTCAGCGCTTGACCGGGGCCGCTTTGGCGATCGAGGTCTAGCTCAGGCCCGGACGCTTCGCTATCGCTGGAGGCCGAGGCATTCATCCAAAGGACCCTAGCGGCAGGTAGTCTTTGCTGCATGAGCACTACCCAAACCCTGCAACGCTGGATCTGCGAGTCCTGCGGTTACATCTACGATCCCGACGATGGCGACCCCGACGGGGGCATCCCTGCCGGCACCGCCTTCGAGGACATCCCAGACACCTGGTTCTGCCCGGTGTGCGGCGCCCGCAAGCGCGACTTCACCCTCTACGAGGATTGAGCCGCTGAGCGACTGGGCCGAGCTTTCCGAGCTCGACAGACGCCACGTCTGGCATCCCTATTCGGCCTCGCCCGGATCGCTTGCGCCCTTGCCGGTCGTCTCCGCCGAAGGCGTCCGCTTGCGCTTGGCCGACGGGCGCGAATTGATCGACGGGATGTCCTCCTGGTGGTGTGCGATCCACGGCTATCGCCACCCCGCGCTCGACGAAGCTGTCCGTGGTCAACTGGACCGGATGGCCCACGTGATGTTCGGCGGCCTGACCCATGAGCCGGCTGTACTGCTAGCCGAGCGTCTCGTAGAAATCGTGCCGGCGGGCCTGGACCGTGTGTTCTTCGCCGATTCTGGCTCGGTCTCTGTTGAGGTCGCGATCAAGATGACCTTGCAGTACCAACGGGCGGTAGGGCACCCCGAGCGCACTCGTCTGCTCACAATCCGTGGCGGCTACCACGGGGACACGTTCGGTGCGATGGCGGTCTGTGATCCGATTGGCGGCATGCACTCCCTATTCGCGGGCGTGCTCCCCGAGCACGTCTTCGCGGAGCTACCTCCCCCCGGCTTCGACGCTCCGCTCGAGGAGGCATGGGTCCGGCACGTGACCAAGTTGGTCGAGCGCCACGCCCACGAGTTGGCCGCTGTGATCGTCGAGCCCGTCGTTCAAGGCGCAGGCGGAATGCGCTTCTACTCCCCGGCGTGTATTTCGGTGCTGCGAGGGTTGTGCGACCAGTACGAACTTCTTCTCCTCCTCGACGAGATCGCAACCGGCTTCGGGCGCACGGGCGCCTTGTTCGCAAGCGAGCATGCGGCTGTAGCGCCGGACATCATGTGTGTCGGCAAGGCGCTCACCGGCGGCTACCTCACGCTGGCGGCCACACTGTGCACGAGCAAGGTAGCCCGCGCGATATCCCAAGGCGATGGTGGGGCTCTCATGCACGGCCCCACCTTCATGGCCAATCCGCTTGCCTGTGCTGTTGCCTCGGCATCGCTTGACTTGCTCGCCGACGGTGGTTGGCGTGAGGATGTGGCTCGGATCGAAGCCGGCTTGTCCGAGGGTCTCGGCCCGGCGAGTGAGCTGCCCGGGGTTCTGGATGTGCGCGTGCTCGGATCCATCGGTGTCGTGCAACTGGATCACGAGGTCGACCTTGCCACCGCGACGGCTGTTGCGGTCGAGCGCGGGGTATGGCTGCGGCCGTTTCGGGACTTGATCTACGCGATGCCGCCGTATGTGGTCGGCGACGACGATCTTGCGCGTGTCACTGGAGCGATGGTGGCCGCGGCTTCAGAGCCAGTCTCGCCACGGTAGACGCTCGCCGGCGGGCGCCAACTCGGCTATATCGGCGCTAGTGATCTCTTCGAGCGTCGCCACCTCAACTGCTCCCAGTCGCGCGATTGTCTCGCTGTTGGAAAGCTCCATGCGCGACGGCGTGCTCGGCCACGGCGTGAGCACGACTGCCGCCACCTCCAGCCCGACCGTTCTAGCCGCCTCGATCGTCAGCAGCGTGTGATTGATCGTGCCCAGCCCAGGCGGCGAGGCGATCACCAGCGGCAACCCGAGCTCGACCGCCAGATCGCGCACGCTGAAGTTGTTGGTAAGCGGTACCCGCAAGCCACCCACGCCCTCGACCACGAGGATGTCCTCGGAGTCCGCACGCGCTCCCGCAACCAAATCGGCGGGATCGGTCGAGTGGCCGGCCAGTGCCTCCGCCAGATGTGGCGAGACGGGTGGATCGAAGCGCACCGGAGCGACCTCCTCCGCCGCCATACCGGCGGCGAGCGCCAACACTTCGTGATCGTGTGGCCACGGGCCTGGCGTCTCCGCCAAGCCCGTGATGATCGGCTTGTAGGCGCGCACCGGTTCCCCCGCCACACGCATCGCGGCAAGTAGGGCTGCACTCACGATCGTCTTGCCGACGCCCGTCCCTGTGCCGGTGACGAATAGGCCCCGCACACGCTTGCTAGACGACACGGATAAGTCGTCGTCCCGGGATCGAGGCAGGCTCGCCTAGTCGCGCCGGGTCGAGTCCCACCTCGCGGGCGGCGTCGGCCAAGCCCTTGGCGGCTTGGTGCAGATCGCTTGCCGAGTGCGAAGCCATCACGGCGAGGCGCAGCCTCGAAGTGCCCTCCGCAACGGTTGGTGGGCGGATCGCTTGGGCGAATACCCCGCGCTTCAGAGCCGCCTCGCAAAGATGCACGGCGGCTTCACTGTCCCCGACCACGAGCGGCACGATATGCATGTCGCCAGGCTCGACAGCAAAGCCTTCTTCGGCGAGCGCTCTCCGCAGGGAGCGAGCCGCATCGTGCAGGCGCTCCACCCGCCCAGGCTCGGCTTCGAGCAGCTCCAGCGCCGCCAGAGCTCCAGCCACCGACGGCGGGGACGGCGCGGTCGAGAAGATCAGTGGCCGGGCCGTATTGATCAAATAGCGCACCGTCTCCTCCTTGGCGCACGCGTAGGCACCATAAGAACCGAGCGCCTTGCCGAGCGTTCCGATCAGTACATCAGCTTTGCCTTGAAGGCCAGCTTCGGCGAGCGCGCCGCGCCCACCCTCGCCAAGCGCGCCTGTGGCGTGGGCCTCGTCGACGGCCAGGCGTGCGTCGTGTGCCTCGGCAAGGTCCGCGATCTCCCGCAACGGCGCCACGTCGCCGTCCATCGAGAACACCGAATCGGTCACGATCAGCCGGCGACCCGAGCCGCTGCCTTCATGCAGACAGCGCTCCAAGTGGCTCATATCAAGATGGCGATATACGACCACCTGCGCGCGCGAAGCCTTGCATCCGTCGATGATCGAAGCGTGGTTCAGCTCATCGGAGAAGATCGTGTCGCCAGGTCCCGCAAACGCTCCGATCACGCCCAGGTTGGCTAGATAGCCAGAACCGAACAAGACGCACGCCTCGCTGTCCTCGAAGACAGCCAAGCGCCGCTCCAACTCGGAGTGGACCGTCATGCTGCCCGAGACCAGTCTCGAGGCACCCGAGCCCGCGCCCCAGCGCATAGCCGCCTCCGCCGCCCCTTCGCGAACCTGAGGGTGGTCAGCGAGGCCAAGGTAATTGTTCGAGCACAACAGCATCACCGGCTCGCCGTCGAGCATCACCCTCGGACCCTGCGCCCCGGAGACGATTCGTAGTCGTCGCTCAAGCCCAAGCTCTTCGATCTCGGCCAAGCGCTGCCCGATCTCGTTCATGACCCCTTTGCTGGGATCCTCAATCGGCTCATCCGCGCTCATGACCGTGCTCCATCCTTGCGCGGCTCCGGCTGGATCAATCGCCCCAGCCGGCCGGCACCACGTTGCGTGCTCCGTCTGGACGAGGTGGCACTGCGCCCTTGGCCTTGAAGCGCAGTTGGGTGGAGGGATCCCACAGCCGGATTTCGATGCCTTTCTGTCCGTCCGCCCACTCGTCTGTCTGGCTCTCGGCACCCTCAAGGTGATCATCGACCAGGTCCGGTGTCTCGCCGTCAAGCCAGCCCGTTCGGTTGTCGGGTCTCGGGTTGGCCCCGTTGTCGGTCTGGCGCGCCACATTCAAACCAAGTCCCTCGAACATCGCCCTGTCTTCCTCGGGGCTCGATCCGAGCGTGGTCAAGAAATTGCCCATCATCACCCCGTTCAGACCCGCCTTGACCGCCAGCGGCTGCAGCTCGCCCAGGTTCTCCACCCGTCCCCCGCACAGCCTGAACAGAGCCTCGGGCAGGATCAAGCGGAAGATCGCCACCCACTTGACCGCCTCCCATGGGTCGATGTACTCGCGGTCCCCGAACTTCGTGCCAGGACGCGGGTTGAGCAGATTGATCGGCACGCTCGTCGGGTCGATTGCCGCCAGCTCGAAAGCCATCTCCACGCGCTGCTCGCGCGTCTCGCCCAAGTTCAGGATGCCCCCCACGCAGGTCTCGAGGCCCGCCTCGCGGACAGCCTGGATCGTGCGCAGGCGTCCCTCATAGCGCACGGTGGTGGAGACCTCGTCGTAATAACTCTCGGCCGTCTCCACGTTGTGGTGGACCCTTTGGATGCCCGCATCCTTGAGCGCCTTAGCGCGAGCCGGGGACATGTGTCCGATCGAAGCACACCGCTTCAAGTTGGTCTTCTCGGCGACCAGCTTCGCGCCCTCCAGGATCTTTTCGAAGTCGCGTTTGGACAGGCCTTGGCCTTGCGTAACCATGCAGAAGCGATGCGCTCCAGCGGCCTCTGCTGCCTTTGCGTGTTCGAGGATCTGCTCGGGATCCATCATCGCGTGCATCGGAGTCTCGGCCTCAGCGAAGCGCGACTGGGCGCAAAAGCCGCAGTCCTCCGCGCAACCACCCGACTTGGCATTAACCAGAGAACACATGTCCGTCGAGTCCGAGAAGCGCTCCTTACGTGCCCGCCAAGCGCGCTCGACCAGTGCTTCGATTGCGGCATGATCCTCGATTGCGCCCAACTTCAGGGCTTCCTCGCGAGTTATCAAGGGCGGCATCTGCGGCAACCTCCGGTCGTATAGAACGTGATGGAGCGGTCTGACAGTACCGCAACAATCGCGCTCGGGCAGGCGCGCGTGCACGGATAAGATCGCGCCAATGACCCTCCCTCAAGGTGGCCCCGGGCGCCTGTTGGCGGTGAGTGACCTACACGTCACCCACCGCGAGAATCGAGGCATCGTCGAAGGCCTGTCCGCTGAGCGCCACGAGGATTGGCTGATCGTCTGCGGCGACGTGAGCGACAACTTGGCCGATGTCGAATGGGCCTTGGGTCTGTTGGTGGGCCGCTTCGCCAAGGTGATCTGGGCGCCTGGCAACCACGAGCTATGGAGCACTCCCGACGAGGAGCCCCAGCCTGCGCGGCGAGGCCCGATACCGGCGCCTCATAGAGATATGCCGGCGCGAGGGCGCGCTCACACCCGAGGATCCCTACGCCGTGTGGGACGGCCCCGGCGGACCGCTCACAGTCGCCCCTCTGTTCCTGCTCTACGACTACTCGTTCTCTCGGAACATCGCCTCCACGCCGGCCCAGGCGCTTGCGCTCGCCCATCGAGCCGGGGTGGTTTGCAGCGACGAGTTCCTCCTGCACCCCGACCCCTACGCGAGCCGCGCCGAGTGGTGCCACGCGCGCGTGCGCGATACCGAAGCCAAGCTAGGTGCGTGCAACGAGACGCCGCTTGTGCTCGTCAACCACTTTCCTCTGAACGAAGCTCCGACCAAGGTGCTCATGCATCCAGAGTTCGCGCAGTGGTGTGGCACCACCTTGACCGCAGATTGGCACGTCCGCTTCAAAGCCGAGGTTGTTGTCTACGGTCATCTGCACATCCCCCGCACCACCTTCCAGGACGGAGTCCGCTTCGAGGAGGTGTCCCTCGGCTATCCCCGCGAGTGGCAGCCCCGACGCGTTAACAAACCAACCCTCCGCACGATCGCGCCTTCGGGCCAGCCCGCATGATCGAGGAGTTGCTGCCCACCTGCGTATCCTCGGCCGAGCGGCGCGAGGACCCGGCCGGCGCCGTCCTGTTCGCCGAGGAGCGTGCCCTTCTCGGCAATGCTGTTGAGAAGCGACGCAACGAGTTCACAACCGCCCGCGTGTGCGCGCGCGAGGCGCTTGGAGCACTCGGATTCCCACCGGTCGCGATTCTCACGGGCGAGCGCGGCGAGCCGCTGTGGCCGGACGGGGCGCTCGGCAGCATCACTCACTGTCGGGGCTACCGGGCAGCGGCGGTCGCGCACGCGAGCGACATGCTCACGCTCGGGATCGACGCCGAGCCCCACGACCCCTTGCCCGACGGCCTGATCGGCGACATCGCCCGCCCCGAGGAGCTCCCCCGGCTACGGCGATTGCGAGCGGACGCGCCGCAGGTGCACTGGGACCGGCTGCTGTTCAGCGCCAAGGAGTCTGTCTACAAGGCCTGGTTTCCCCTTGCCCGGCGCTGGCTCGGCTTCGAGGACGCTATTTTGGACTTCGACTCCTCTGGCGGAGTCGCCGGCACGTTCCAAGCGCAGTTGCTTGTGGATGGTCCCTCTGTGCAGGGGAGCTCTCTGACGGCGTTCTCAGGTAGGTGGAGGGTGCGTGATGGTCTTGTGCTCACAGCGATAGCTTGGCCCACGGCTTGAGCCCGCGCGGGCTCGTCTGAAATGCTTGGCGCCTCCATGACCCACCAACTCGACCCCGACACCCAAGCCTTGCTCGAAGTGATGAGTGCCGTGGGCGCCCCCCAGGTGTATGAGGTGCCGGTCGAGGAGGCGCGGCAACAGATGCGGGCTGCTCTGATCGACCGGGGAGCTTCGATCCCACTACACGACGTTCGACAGATCTCGCTACCTACCCCTCACGGCCCGCTCGCGATGCGTCTCTTCCGTCCTGTCGCCGGCACCCTGCCGGTCGCTCTGTTCCTGCACGGAGGCGGCTGGAGCCTGAACGACCTCGACACTCACGACCGCCTGTGCCGTCTCATTGCCCGCCGCTCCGGCTGTCTGGTTGCCGCGCTCGACTATCGCCTCGCTCCCGAGCACTGTCACCCGGCGGCGCTCGAGGACGCTCACTTTGCTTATCGCTGGCTGCTCGACAACGCCAGGCGGCTCGAATCGGACTCCTCGTTCGTGGCGCTCGTGGGAGAAAGCTCGGGCGCGACCACCGCGGCTTGTCTCGGCCTACTGTTGCGCGATCTCGGCGCTCCGATGCCCGCCTACCAGGTCCTCGCCTATCCGATGGCGGGCGCCTTCGAAGACTGGCCCTCATACGGCGAGCGTGGCACCGATTACACACTTGACCTGCGGTTCGTCAGATGGGCTCTCGCGAACTATCTTGCGGACGGCCAAGACCCACGCGACCCCTACGTCTTGCCGCTCGCCTGCGCCGACCTCAGCGGACTCCCACCAACCCTGGTCATGACTGCCGAGTTCGACCCTCTGAGGGACGAGGGCATCGCGCTCGCCCAGCGCCTGGCGAATGCCGGCGTGAGTGTCGAGCACCTCCACGCCGAGGACCAGATGCACGGCTTTCTCTTGTTGGATCGCGCGGTCGCGAAAGCGGGCGCGCTGATCGATCGCCTTGCGGAGGCTCTCCTCGCTCACGCCCGTCGTCCACGCCTCAGCGGCGGTTCGCTTCACGCGTCGACGGTCAGCGCCGATGACGCTTCGCGCGCTGGACGATGAGCGAGGCGCCTGCGTTCGGCGCGTTTAGCATGACGGGGATGTTCCTCCTCGCCCTGACCGGCACGCGCCTGAGCGAGCTTGGCGTCGATGAACTCATTTGCCTGCTCGATGCCCAAGAAGGGCGCAAGGACCAGGTAGGCGGCGTGGCTAGTCAGACGGGGAAGTAGCTGGACCCGGCGGCTACGAGCGTGGCGGTAGCCGATCTCGAAGATCGTCGCCGACAAGGCGTCAAGCGTCGCCGGTGGAGGTGGGCTGGAGGCATAGCGGAAGCCTTCTTGGGCGAAGATGTTAAATGCAGCTCGGCTGTCGTCCACGCGCTGGATCGCTGGACTGCCCACCGCGTGCGCTTCGACATAGCCAATATGAGCCACGACCGGGTGGGTGGCGTTGAAATGCGATCCGGCGTGTAGTCCTTCCCAGATTCGCTCGGGCCAACCGTCGCAGCTGAAGAACGCCTTGGCAGCAACCGCCATCGTCTGTTGGAAGCCGAGCTCATGCGTGGCCAGGAACGCCTCCTGCTTGTCGCGGAAGTGGGCATAGAAGACACGGCGATCCACACCAGCTGCAGCTGTGATGTCTGCAATCTTCACCTCGGCATACCCCTTCTCGGCGGCGATCTCGCCTGTGGCATACACGATCCGCTCGCGTTGATGGGTAGCGATCTCAGCCGAGGACAGGCTCGGGCGCCCGCGCGGCAGCGCGACCGGAGGGTGAGGGGAGAGCTCGGACACATGGCGAGCCGCCGGCATCGCGGGTCCCGGCTCGAGCGTACGCCAGCGGTGTTCGCTCGAAGGTCGGTTGTAGCCGTCGATCCACGCGCATATTTCGTCGGCCAGATCGCTTAGGTCGTATTCATTGCGACGCAAACGCGGTGCCAGCAGTCCACAGATTCCTCCCAGGACCGCCTGGGTCGGGAGATCGGGGGTCGGCGTCTCCGGTGAGGCGCGGGCACGAGAGCGTTCGATGATTTGCGCGATCCGGTCGATCAGCAGATCCCGCTGATCGAGAGCCAGATGACCCCCGGCCAGGGTCTCGTTCACGAGGAACCGGGCGCGGTCGGGCTTTGCCTGGGCGCGCACGAACAGCGTTTTTACCCCCGCCTGGAGCGCGCGCTCGGGCGGCGTCGAGCTCACCGCCTCGCTGACATGGCCGAGCAACTGCTCGGAGATGTCGCGATGAACCGCCAAGAAGCAATCGTCGCGGTCGGCGAAGTACTCGTAAAAGGTGGGACGCGAGACACCCGCGTGGGCTATCACCTGAGCGACGTTGGCGCCCGCATAGCCGCGGCGTACGGCGGCTAAGAGCATCCCGTCGAGCAGGCGTTCGCGCTGGGTCCCCTTGCGAGCCTTTCGAGTGATAGACAATGTGTTTATCGTGTTCTGAGCCCTTGGTGTCGCCGCTCTGTGCGACTCCCCGCCTACGCCCGTGAATCCCAGCCTAATTGCCGCCGCGGCGGCGTGCCTCCAGGGGTCATCATATTGACACTGTCGGCCATGCGAGATAAGCCGTTCAGCTAATCAACCATGGACGTTTATCCGGGGACGACGCTTTTGGCCGGCCCCGTGGTTTGCCGAAGCTCGGACAGGCGCGTGCACCCTGGAACCATGGGTGGGAGCCCAGTTCTGGTGGGACGTTCGATCGGCTGTCGATCCGAGGCCAAAACCCCTAGTTGACAACTGTGCCCAACTCGTCTTAGTATCACTGGCGGTGTTTCTGACCTGCTTGATTAGAGGTATGCCGCGACGAATCAGTTGAGCGGTATCGGGGGGATGGGAGAGGATGCAGCGACCGTTTGCGGGGGATCGGAGATGTAGCGTCGCCCGTGTTTACGGTGCGACCAGCGGCTCGAGGGTCGGGGCCGGTGGCTGACGGTACGGCGATAGCGCTCGTCGGGATCTCTTGTCGTCTGCCTCGAGCAGCTGATCCCACGGCTTTTTGGGAGCTGCTCCGGAGCGCCTCGAGCGCCATTGGTGAGGTGCCGGTCGATCGGTGGCCTGCCGAGCTCGTGGGCGAGCCTCACTCCTCAGCGCGCAGAGGTGCGTTCCTGGAGGAGATCGATCGCTTCGACGCCGACTTCTTCGGAATTTCTCCCCGCGAGGCCGCCACGATGGATCCCCAGCAGCGGCTGATGCTGGAACTGTGCTGGGAGGGCCTGGAAGACGCTGGTATCGCGACCGACCGCTTGGAGGGCAGCGACGCAGGCGTGTTCGTCGGTGCGATTGCCGGCGACTACGCCGAGCTCGCGCGGGAACAGGAGCGGGTGCCCGCACGCCACGAGCTGACAGGTCTCCATCGAAGCCTGATTGCCAACCGTGTCTCCTACACGCTCGGACTGCGCGGCCCCAGCATGACGCTCGACACCGGTCAGTCATCGTCGTTGGTGGCGGTGCATCTTGCGTGTGAGAGCTTGCGCAGAGGCGAGTCCAGTTTGGCGCTTGCATGTGGAGTGCAACTGAACATCTCGCCCCACGGTGCCCTCATCGCCGACAGCTTCGGAGCGCTCTCGCCGGATGGGCTCTGCTTCACCTTCGACGCGCGTGCCAACGGCTACGTGCGCGGAGAGGGGGGCGGCGTCGTCGTATTGCGACGGCTCTCCGATGCCATTGCCGCGGGTGACCGCGTCTATTGCGTGATCAGGGCCAGCGCGGTCAACAACGACGGAGGCGGCGAGGGCTTGACCGCCCCAAGTCAAGCAGCTCAAGAGGAGGTGCTGCGCACCGCCTATCGCCGGGCTGGCGTCAAGCGTAGGGAGGTGCAGTACGTGGAGCTGCACGGCACCGCCACCGAACTTGGCGACCGCATCGAGGCGGCGGCGCTAGGGGCGGTTCTAGGTGCCGGCAGGCCCGTCGGGGCTCCGCTCCGCGTGGGCTCGGTGAAGACCAACATAGGACACCTCGAAGGAGCTGCTGGCATTGCGGGACTGATCAAGACGGCCCTTGCCATCGACCGTCGCGAGATACCACCGAGTCTCAACTTCCGATCTCCTCCTCCGCATTTGCCGCTGAAAGACCTCCGCCTCGAGGTGCAGACCGAGCATGACGGGTGGCCGCCTTCAGACCGACCGCTGCTAGCCGGTGTCAGCTCGTTTGGCGTTGGTGGGACCAACTGTCATGTCGTACTCGCGGAATTCTCGCCCGCGCTCGAGAGGGCCCCAGAGCCCGAGACAGGAAACTCGCCGAACCCAACCCGCTGCCGCCCACTGCGCGGCAGCGCGGCGCTTGCCTGGATGCTCTCCGCTCGCGACGATCGGCCACTGCGCTTGCAGGCACGTCAGCTCGCAGAGCGGGTCGATCGCGTCGCGGAGCTCGACGCAGCCGACATCGGATACTCGCTGGCGGTCGGTCGCACGGCATTGGATCGCAGAGCCGTGGTGCTCGGATCGGATCGCGCGGAGCTGCTCGGCGGCTTGGCGATGCTCGCGGGAGACGAACCATCCGGACAGGTGGTCGAAGGCGTGGCGAGATCGGGGGTCCGGGAGGTTGCATTCGTGTTTCCCGGGCAAGGCTCTCAGTGGGACGGCATGGCGCTGGGTTTGCTCGATCGATCGCCGTGCTTCGCACAGTCGATGCAAGCCTGTGAGGAGGCACTCACCGAGCACGTGGACTGGTCGCTGCTCGAGGTTCTTCGCGGAGAAGCGGACGCGCCCGGACTGAATCGGATCGATGTGGTCCAACCGGCTCTGTTCGCCGTGATGGTCTCACTTGCCGAGCTCTGGCGAGCATGTGGTGTGCAACCGACCGCCGTCGTCGGTCACTCCCAAGGGGAGATCGCCGCGGCCTGTGTTGCAGGTGGTCTGTCGCTCGACGATGCGGCACGTGTCGTGGCTCTGCGCGGCCGCGCCCTGGCAACTTTGGCCGGTCTTGGCGGGATGCTCGCGCTTACGCTTGACGCAGCAAGCGCCGAAGCGCTGATCGAGCCGTTCGGCGATCGCGTCTCGGTAGCTGCCGTGAATGGTCCGTCATCGACCGTCATCTCGGGCGAGCCCGTGGCTTTGGAGGAGTTGCGCACGTCTTGCGAGCGAGCCGGTTTGAGGACGCGCGCCATAGCTGTCGACTACGCCGCTCATTCCACACAGGTGGAGCAGGTTCGCGAGATCCTGCTCGAAGGCTGCGCCGGAATCAAACCGAAGCAGAGTGCTGTTCGGTTCTACTCGACGGTGACCGGAGGCACACTGGACACCCGTTCGCTTGGAGCCGACTATTGGTACCGCAACCTGCGCGAACGGGTCCGCTTCGAGCGGGCGACGCGGGCGCTTGTGGACGACGGGATGCGCATCTTCATCGAGGCCAGTCCTCATCCCGTGCTCACCAACGACGTGCGGGAGACAGTCGTGGCTGAGTCTCCAGATGAGGACGAACGGGCTGAAATGCAGGCGGTTGCCATCGGCACCCTGCGTCGCGATCTCGGCGACGATGGACGTTTCCTGCACGCTCTTGCCGAGGCTTGGGTGGTCGGGCTTCCAGTCGATTGGGGTGTTCTCACCCGGCGTGAGGGAACGCGGCGAGTGGGTCTGCCAACCTACCCGTTCCAGCGCGAGCGGCACTGGTTTGGGCCAGCCGTGTCGAGACCTGCCGGCGAGCCTGCGTCTGCGCCTGACCTTCCAGATGAGATCGTTGCTGCGCCGGCGCTCTCAGACGAGTCTCCGACCGGCTCATCTTCCTCGCGACTGGGCAGGCGTCTGGCAGAAGCGCGTGCTGAGGAACGCAAGCGCATCGTGCTCGAACTCGTATGCGCGCAGAGCGCGGTCGTGCTCGGGCACGAATCGCCCAGTGCGATAGAGGCCGGGCGAGCGTTCAAGGAGCTGGGGTTCGACTCGCGCGCGGCTCTAGAGCTGCGCGACCGCCTGCGGGCTCACAGCGATCTGCAACTGCCGGCGACACTGCTCTACGACCATCCCACGCCGGAGGCCCTCGCCGCGCACCTGTTGACGGAGTTGTCCCAAGCGCAAACCCAGGATGGCCTCATAGCCTCTGCAAGACGTAGTGAGGAGCCGCTGGCAATCCTCGGCATGGCCTGTCGTTACCCGGGTGGCGCACTTTCGCCCAAGGAGCTTTGGGACCTGGTTTTGGCGCGCCGCGACGCGATCACCGGATTTCCCCTCGATCGTGGCTGGGATCTGGACGCGCTCTACGATCCCGATCCAGACGGTGTCGGCACGACCTATGCACGCGGAGGCGGCTTTCTGGCTGACGCCGCTCGATTCGACGCCGCCTTCTTCGGTATCTCCCCACGCGAGGCGTCCTCGATGGATCCGCAGCAACGTCTATTGCTGGAGACCTGTTGGGAGGCGATCGAGCAAGCGGGGATCGATCCCCGCTCCTTGAAAGGAAGCCAGACGGGCGTTTTCGCGGGGGCCGGCGCATTCGACTACGGCTCTTCGCCGGCCTCCGATGCCGTTGAGTCCGGGGGCGCCGAGGGATATCGCCTGACGGGTGGTGCGGCGAGCGTAATCTCCGGTCGGGTGGCCTACGCGCTTGGCCTGCAAGGGCCCGCGATCACCGTGGACACGGCGTGTTCGTCCTCCCTGGTGGCGCTCCACCTCGCTTCACAGGCGCTACGCGAGGGCGATTGCTCATTTGCGCTTGTGGGAGGTGTGACGGTGATGAGCACGCCGGACATCTTCGTTGAGTTCGCGCGTCAGCGGGGCTTGGCGCCGGATGGAAGATGCAAGTCATTTGCCGATGCGGCCGATGGCACAGCCTGGGCGGAGGGTGTCGGGGTGTTGCTTTTGGAGCGCTTGTCGGACGCGCAGCGCAAAGGTCATCGGATTCTCGGGCTGGTGCGCGGCAGCGCCGTCAATCAGGACGGGGCGAGCAATGGACTGACCGCACCCAGCGGATCGTCCCAGCAGCAGGTGATCCTGCGCGCTCTGGCCAACGCGGGAGTCTCCGCGGAGGAAGTGGATGCGGTCGAGGCTCACGGTACGGGAACGCGGTTGGGTGACCCGATCGAGGCCCACGCCCTGCTTGCGACATACGGCGCCCGCCGATCGCAGGAGCGGCCGTTGTGGTTGGGCTCGATCAAGTCCAACATTGGTCACACCCAAGCCGCGGCCGGCATGGCCGGGGTGATCAAGATGGTGATGGGGATGCGTCACGGCGTATTGCCTGCGACATTGCACGTGGACACGCCGTCGCGGCAGATCGATTGGGCGGGCGGGGTCTCGCTGCTGAGCGAGCAGCGGACATGGGAGCCTGGATCGAGGCCCAGACGGGCGGGGGTCTCCTCGTTCGGGATCAGCGGCACCAACGCGCACGTGATCCTCGAGGAGGCGCCTCTCCCTGTCTTGGCGTCTTCCTCTGCACAGGCGAGGCCGAACGAGCGGCACGTCATTCCGTGGCTTGTCTCGGCGCGCAGCTCCGAGGCTCTGTGTGCTCATGCCGAGCGGGTGCGCATGGCGGTCGAGGCCGAACACGAAGTCGGTGTCGCCGAGGTCGGGCTCTCACTTGCCAGGCGGTCCGCGTTCGAGCGGCGCGCGGTTGTGCTTGGCGAGGGGCGCGAGGAGCT
The DNA here is from genome assembly GCA_963726465.1 of uncultured Solirubrobacterales bacterium. Taxonomy (GTDB): domain Bacteria; phylum Actinomycetota; class Thermoleophilia; order Solirubrobacterales; family Solirubrobacteraceae; genus Palsa-744. The sequence continues at coordinate 5,816 of CAVSCQ010000021.1, read as the reverse complement.
GTTTGGCGGGTTGGCCGCGCTGGCAGTGGGCGAACCTTCGAGCGGCGTGATCGAGGGGACCGTGGGGGAGGCCGGCGACGGCCTTGCCTTCCTATTCACCGGTCAGGGCGCCCAGCGAGTGGGTATGGGCCATCGGCTGTATGCCGATTTTCCCGTTTTCAAGCAAGCGTTCGACGAGGTGTGCGAACGACTGGATGCTCTCCTGGGTCGTTCGCTGCGCCAGATCGTCTTCGGCAAGGAGTCAGCCGGGTGCGAGGTGGACAGCGACCCGCGGCAGGTTGACGGGCCGGGTCAAGCGGAGGAGCCCGGTTTGCTCGACCAGACGCTGTTCACCCAGACCGGCCTGTTCGCGGTGGAGGTCGCCCTGTTCAGGCTCGTCGAGAGCCTCGGCGTGAGGCCCGACTACCTGATCGGGCATTCGATAGGCGAGTTGGCTGCCGCCTACGCCGCGGGTGTGTTCTCGCTCGACGATGCCTGCACGCTTGTGGCGGCCAGGGGTCGCCTGATGGGCGAGCTGCCTCTCGGCGGCGCGATGGTCGCGGTCCAGATTGCCGAGGCCGAGGCGCTCGCCGCGCTCGAGGGCCGTGAAGGCGAGGTCGCACTGGCCGCCGTCAACGGTCCTCGCTCGATTGTCATCTCCGGCGAGGAGGAAGCGGCGCTCGAGCTGGCCGCGGCCTGGGAAGAGCAGGGCCTCAAGGTCAAGCGCCTGCGCGTCTCCCACGCATTCCACTCGCCGCGCATGGACGCGATGCTCGACGAGTTTCGCGAGATCGCGGCGGACATTTCGTTCTCCGAGCCGGGCATCCCGCTGGTCTCCAACCTCACGGGCAGCCCGATCTCGGCTCAGGAGATCTGCTCGCCGGATTATTGGGTGCGACACGTCAGGGAGACCGTGCGATTCGCCGACGGAGTTCGTTGGCTGCGCTCACAGGGCGTCACCGGCTTCCTGGAGCTCGGACCCGACGGCGTGCTCAGCGGCATGACCTCCGAGTGCTTGGAAGATTGGATGGCCGCAGCGGAGGAGGAATCAGGGTCGGTGGGCAGTGCTGTCGACGCGGTCCCTCGACTGCCGGCCGTGGCGCCGGTGTTGCGGTTCGGTCGAGAGGAGGACCGGTCGCTGCTGAGCGCTCTGGCGCTGATGTGGGTCCGGGGCATCGACGTCGACTGGCGTTCTCTGTTCGCCGGTGTGGACGTCGGTGTTTCCCTTCCGACCTACGCGTTTCAAGGCGAGCGTTACTGGTCGAATGCCGCCGGGAGGAGCCAGAGCGACGCCGTCTCCGTCGGGCAGCTCTCCACCGATCATCCTCTGCTTGGCGCCGCCGAGGAGCTGGTCGACGGCAGAGGATGGCTGCTCACCGGGCGACTCTCGCTGTCCTCGCACCCCTGGCTTGGCGACCATATGGTGGGCGGGTCGGCGCTGTTGCCCGGAACCGCCTTCCTGGAGTTGGCGTTGCGTGCGGGCAGCGAGGTCGAATGCGCCTGCGTGGAAGGGCTCGTGCAAGAAGCTCCGCTCGTCCTGCCCGCACAGGGCGCAATGAGGCTGCAGGTCTGGCTCGGCGAAGCCGACAGTGAAGATCGTCGTCCGTTTGAGATCCACTCCTGTCCGGAGGGCCGCACAGCGACTGCGCGGTCCGATGAGGCCTGGACCCGTCACGCGACAGGGATGCTCGCACCGGGCGAGCACGCGAGTCGAGCGATCACGAGCGAGTGGCCGCCCGCCGGCGCGACTTCGCTGCCAGCTCGACGATCTCTATGACGCGCTCGCCGGAGCGGGTCTCGAGTACGGGTCTGCTTTTCAGAGATTGAATGCCGCATGGCGTCGCGGAAATGAGGTGTTCGCGGAGGTCGCTGTGCCCGCACTAGAAGAGACTGGGGCGCGAGGCTTCCTCCTGCACCCGGCTCTGCTCGACGCATCGCTGCATGCCCTGGGAGCTGATTGGCTCGATGGTGGCGATGGCAAACCGAGAGTCCCGTTCTCCTGGAACGGTGTGAACCTGCACGCCACCGGGGTGGACTCGCTGCGGCTGTGTCTCTCGCACAAAGGCGAGCAGACGGTCTCCATCCTCGCAGCGGATCAAAACGGTCTACCCGTGGCCAGCATCGAGTCGCTGGTCCTGCGCGCGATCCCCGCCGAGCAACTTGGCGCCGTCGGCGCCACGGACGCCGACTGGCTGTACGAAACGCGATGGATCGAAGTCGGTCCGGGAACCGAACCGGGCCCGACAGGTCGATGGGCGAGGTGGCTGTTCTCGGCTCGCGGCCCGGGAGTCTGTTCACCGAAGTTCGGGACGAGCGTGCCCTGGGGAACTTCGCGGAGCTGCAACAGCTCGTCCAGGCAGGAGCGGCCGCGCCCGAGCTGGTGCTGCTCGAATCCGTCCCCGATTCGAAGGATCCGTCCGCCGACGCGCATATGCGTGTCGGCGAGGTCTTGGAGCTGTTGCAAGCCTGGCTGGCCGACCGACGGTTCGCCGAAAGCCGGCTGGTCGTGGCGACCGCCGGCGCGGTGGCCGTACAAGCGGGTGCTGACGTTGCGGATCTCGCGGGAGGAGCCGTTTGGGGGCTGATCGGTTCCGCTCAGTCCGAGTATCCGGGTCGGCTTGTTCTGCTTGACGTCGGTCGGGAGCAGTGCTCGATGGAGGCGGTGCGGGACGCCCTGGGGAGCGGGGAAGACCATGTGGCTGTCCGTGGCGGCGCGCTTTGGGCGCCGCGGCTGGTGCGCGCCGCGACTCGCGATTCGCGGCTGAACGTGCCTTCAGAGGCTTCGACCTGGTGTTTGCAGGAGGGGCAGAACGGCAGTTTGGATGACCTGTCGCTCGTGCCGGCAAGCGAGCCGACACGACAGTTGGGTCCAGAAGAGGTTCGTATCGGCGTGCGCGCTGCCGGTCTGAACTTCCGTGACGTGCTGATCGCCCTCGGCGTCTACCCGGAGCGGGCCAAGATCGGGAGCGAGGGAAGCGGCGTCGTGCTGGAGGTCGGCGAGTCGGTGGCCGAGCTCAGGCTCGGCGACCGCGTCATGGGTCTCATGGAGGGAGCATTTGGTCCCGTCGCGGTGGCCGACCATCGTCTGCTCGCCGATTTGCCGCAGGGCTGGTCCTTTGCCGACGGCGCGTCGGTCCCAATCGTCTTCCTCACGGCTCATTACGCGTTGGTCGATCTGGCGAAAGTCCGGGCGGGCGAGCGCCTGTTGGTGCATGCCGGCGCCGGAGGGGTTGGAATGGCCGCCATACAGCTGGCGACGCATCTTGGCGTCGAGGTGTTTGCCACGGCCAGCGAGGGAAAGTGGGACGCCCTCCGCGCGATGGGGTTGGACGACGATCACATCGCCTCTTCTCGCGATCTGAGTTTCGCGCACCGGTTCTCAGAGGCCACAGGTGGTGAGGGCATGGACGTCGTGCTCGATTGCCTGGTGGGCGACTTTGTGGATGCGTCGCTTGGCTTGCTCGGACCCCAGGGGCGTTTCATCGAGATGGGCAAGGCCGACGTTCGTGACCCCCTCGAGGTCGCTCGCGCTCATCCCGGGGCGATCTACCGCGCATTTGACCTGTTTGAAGCCGGCCCCGACCGCATCCAGCAGACATTCGGCGAGCTGCTGAGCCTGTTCGGCGCTGGCGCCTTGCGACCGTTGCCGGCAAGAGCGTGGGACGTGCGCCACGCGCCCGAGGCGTTTCGCTTCATGAGCCAAGCGCGCCACGTCGGCAAGAACGTCCTGACGCTGCCGGCGGGGATCGATCCATCGGGCACCGTGCTAGTCACAGGGGGGACGGGAGGCCTCGGCGCGTTGCTCGCCGAGCACCTCGTCGCCTCTCACGGCGTTCGTCATCTCCTGCTCACCAGTCGGAGCGGCCGCTCCGCCGAGGGCGCCGAGGAGCTGTCGCGGCGACTCTCGGCGATGGGCGCCGACGTCCGGCTTGTCGCCTGCGATGCGAGCGACAGGGCGCAGATGGCCGCTCTGATCGAAGGGGTCGCTGCCGACCATCCCCTGACCGCCGTAGTGCACGCGGCCGGCGTGGTCGATGACGGTCTGCTGGGGTCGCTCACGGCCGAGAGGGCGCAAGCCGTGCTGTCGCCGAAGGTGGATGGCGCCTGGAATCTCCACGAGCTGACTCGCGAGCTCGATCTGAGCGCGTTTGTCGTGTTCTCTTCCATCGCCGGCTCGCTGGGGAACGCCGGGCAGGCCAGCTATGCCGCGGCCAACGCCTTTCTCGACGGGCTCGCCGTGCACCGTCGCGTGCAGGGGATGCCCGGGCTCTCCATAGCTTGGGGTCCATGGACGCTGGTGGGCGGGATGGCCGATCGGTTGGATGCGAGCGGCAGCGCCCATCTCAAAAAATCGGGCCTGTCGAGCCTCTCGGCAGCCGAGGGCTTGGAGCTGTTCGATCGCGCGCTCGGCCTCGGTGAGCCCTTCGTGACTCCGGTAAAGCTCGACAGCGCAGCGCTTGGCCGCAGGGGACGGGAAGGGACGCTGCCTGCCCTGTTGGCGGGGTTGACCAGGGGCAGGAGGCGACGTGCGGGCAAGCCGACCGGGTCGCTCGCCGCAAGTCTCGCGGGGGTCGAGGCAAGCGAGCGCGAGCGGATCGTGCTCGAGCTCGTGCGTGCTCACGCAGCTGCGGTACTGGGTCACGCCGGCTCGGAGGCGGTCGAGCCGGGGAAGGTTTTCAAGGACCTCGGGTTCGATTCGCTGGCGGGAGTCGAGTTGTGCAATTGCCTGAGCGCCGAGACCGGCCTGCGCCTGTCCTCCTCGGCGGTCTTCGACCACCCTACGCCGGCTGCCCTGGCTCGATTCGTGCTCGAGCTGGCCACCGGATCGTCGCCGCCTGCCCGCGACGGGACCGTTGCGTTGCGAGCTATCGAGCAGGAGCCGATCGCAATCGTGGGGATGGCCTGCCGCTATCCCGGCGGCGCCGGTTCCCCGCAGCAGCTGTGGGATCTCCTCGCCTCTGGCATCGACGCCATCTCCGAGTTCCCCGCCGATCGCGGTTGGGATCTGCAGAAGCTGTTCGACTCCGATCCTGACGCTGCGGGCACGTCCCACGCGCGTGAGGGCGGATTTCTCGAGGATGCTGCGGACTTCGACGCGGAGTTCTTCGGTATCAACCCGCGCGAGGCGTTGGCGATGGATCCCCAGCAGCGCCTTCTGCTCGAAGCCTCGTGGGAGGCCCTGGAAGATGGTGGGCTCGACCCGCTCTCCCTGCGAGCGAGCGACACGGGAGTGTTCGCAGGAGTGGTGTCCTCCGAGTACGGCGTCGATTCCCGCTCGCGGGAGAAGCTCGAGGGCTATCGACTGACGGGCAGGATCGCGAGCGCGGCCTCAGGCCGGGTCGCATATACCCTTGGCTTGGAGGGGCCGGCCGTTTCGGTGGACACGGCGTGCTCCTCCTCGCTTGTGGCGGCGCACCTGGCCTGCCAATCGTTGCGAGTAGGGGAGTGCTCGCTCGCGCTTGCGGGCGGGGTCGCAATCCTGTCCACGCCTGAGCTGTACACCGAGTTCAGCAGACAGCACGGACTCGCCCCGGACGGGCGATGCAAGCCCTTCGCCAATGCGGCGGATGGGACCGCCTGGGGTGAGGGCGTCGGCGTGCTCGTGCTGGAGCGACTGTCCGATGCCCAACGCCGCGGTCATCGCGTGCTTGCGTCTATATCGGGCAGCGCGATCAACCAGGACGGCGCGAGCAACGGTTTGACGGCGCCCAACGGCCCCTCCCAGCAAAGGGTGATCCGCCAGGCGCTCGCGAACGCTCGACTCGCGCCGGCGCAGATCGATGCGGTCGAGGCCCATGGGACCGGCACGCGGTTGGGAGACCCGATCGAGTACGCCA
>CAVSCQ010000020.1:0-4502 GCA_963726465.1 uncultured Solirubrobacterales bacterium | reverse complement strand
TGACGGGTCTTTTCGGCTCGATCGCGCTGATCCTTCCGTTTGCGCGCACATCGCGCGACGCGCGCATAGTGCGACGCAAATCATCATCCGCCCGGGCTTCGTTAACGAATTGTAACTCCCAAGCTGTTGGGATCTTGAATTTCCAATCCGCGGAACCGCAACTCCGACCCTGACGCTCGACGTCGACTCCGGCCCGCCGGAATGCGCAAATAGCGGTCATAGCCAAACGGCTCGGCGAACGGGTCAAGTCGACCCTCTGCAGACCTTCAGGATCGTCCCCGTAGACGAGCGGAAAGCACGAGAAAGCGGGCTTGGTTGAAGGTGAACGTCGCGCCGGTACCGGCACGCGTCTTCAGGCCAGAGTCCTTCGGGCGCCGCCGTCGCAATTTTGAGCGCGAGAATTACAGTGGGCGAGTTTTAGGCCCGTCACTACTTGGTCGTCGCGCAGTTATAGCTTGTCGCGTCCTTGCGGTCCCCCTGCCCGGAGTAGGAAGCCGTGGCTGGATAGGGACACCATGGCCGCTGCGCCTCGACCTCCTTGGTCGGATTGTCCTCCCGATACTTGGTCGCGATGATCGTCTCGGGCGCTGCGCCGTCCTCGACCCAATGCGCGAGCGCCGCGACCACGTCATGCGTGGGGTCGCGGCTTGGCGGGGGCAGACCGTAAACGCCGCCGACCGCATTGGGGCCAGGCCCGGAGCCGCAGTGGTCCATGCCGGGCGCCATGAACAGGCGATAGAAAGATTGCATGCCCGCCGTCCCGCCCATCTTGGCAGCGGCCTCCTTGTAGTAGTCGATCGAGCTTTGCGGCGGAATGGCGGCGTCGCTCCAGCCGTGATACTGAATGAGCTTGCCGCCCGCGGCCTTGAAGGCGCTCAGATCCGGATTGGCCGAGTCGACCGCTTCGCCGGTCTTGCTGTCGGCCGCCGCGAGATCGTCGCTGACGCTTTGACCGTCGAGGCGCCAGTCCGGCTTATCGAAAACCATATCGCCGAAATAGCCGGTCACGAAGCCGTAGATCAGCGTGCCCGCTATTCGCTTCGGCTCGGTTCCCGTCACCCACAGCACCCACCCGCCGGGGTCGGCTTCTCCGCCGGGCGCGAAGCCTGGAAAAATCGAGTGTCCCGCCGAGTCCTCGGCGCCGGAATAAAGCTTCCGCAGCGCTGCGGCTTCCGGTTCCGACAGACACGCGTCCGTCTGCCCTGCCTTGCAGACGAGGCTCGATGGATCGAAATGGCATTGGCTCGGGTCGTCGAGATAGCCACCCTCCCCGTGACAGGCCGCGAGCACGCCCTTGCTGACGATTGCGACCTTGTCGGGCGAAAGCCAGCTCTCCGGCCTGGAGATGGCCTGCTCGGTCCAAATCCCGTTGGATAGCAGTCTCGTCCAAAAATTCGCCGGCGCGCCGGCGACGATCCCGTCGTAGTCTTCCGGGAACCGCTGCGCCTCCATCAGCGCCTCGCGGCCGCCGTCCGAGCAGCCGCTGAAATAGGCGTGCGACGGAGCCTTTCCGTAATAGGCCTGGACAATTCCCTTTGACACCGAGGCTGTCTCGTGGATGCCGCGCCAGCCGAAATCGGCGATCTTTTCCGGATGTCCCAGCGCCCATGCAGCTTCCAGCGCGCCGCCGGAATGGCCGGTGTCCGTGGCCGATACGGCGTAACCGCCTTCCAGCGCCCCGGCCATCGCGATATAGAGCAACGACCCGGCAAAACCGCCGTTGCCGACGCCCTGATATTTGCCGTTCCAAGCGCTTTCCGTCGGCAGCCAGACCTCGAACCTGATGTCTGAGTTGGCGGAGGGTTTGATTACGCCCTGCACGCGGCAGAAGGGCGCGGTGATCGCTACGGGCCCCATCGGGAAATCTATGTTCACGAGGCTGGAAGGCGGCGAGACGCTCGTCGCCGCCGTGACTTGAGCTGCGCCGAAAGTCTTGCCTGCAAGGCTGCCGCAATCCGCCGCCGAGGCGCCACCGGCTGCCAAAGCGAGAGGAGCGACGCCTCCTCCGACGATAACGCACGACCGCTTGAGCAGATGAGACATGAACGTGGACATGGCGCGCTCCTCTTTCAGTCGTTGATCGCTTCTTATTTCTAGTTGAGCGTTTCCTCGCCCGCGTACCACCCTGTGCGGGCCCTTTCTCTTACGGCCAGGCTGCCGGTCGGGGCAAGCCCACGGTCGATCAGACACCTGAAGCGCCCGACTTGCTCGGGTTTTCTTGCGCTGAGCGCAGCCGGCAACTTCGGCATTGTCCGAACTCGACCAGCGGTATAGAGTTCAATGGACTCCTGATGCCACGCGAGTTCCAACATCTTTTGGGAAGCAGCGGGAGAATCGGCTGGGCGAAACCGTCTGAGCGACTGAGATGACACGGCGTTTGCGCCCGCCCGACATGGAGGAGGCGACAATGCAGGGCAGTTTCTTGACGTCGGTTGCGGCCATCGCGCTCAGCGCGACACTTGGCGTTACAACTCCAGCGACCGCTCAAACAGCGCCCCCGATGGGCGGCGGATACACGAACGTCATCGCGATCCCGGTGGACGACCCAACAACTAAGGCCATCGCCGGCGCGCTGTTCAAGCCGAAGGCGCGGGGCCATTTCCGGCGGTCGTGTACATGAGCGGGTGCGCGGGACTGAACGCTCCCCCCGAAGCTTCCGCAAGAGAAGGTCGTGGTCGATAGCCTGTTGTCTAAAGGCATCGCCACCCTGATCGTCGACCCTTTCACGCCGCGCGGCGAAGCGGAGGGAGTGTGCCCGAAATCGAAGCAAAGACACCTTTGTTCAGTATATGACGCGCGGCGGCAATGACGCTGTGGCGGCGGTGAAGGCCATTAAAGCAATGCCCAACATCGACCCAAACAAGGTCTTTCTGCAAGGCTACTCGTACGGAGCGATATCGTCGTTGTTCGCAACCGACACAAAGACACCGGGGACGCACGACACGAAGATCGCGGGGCTCATCGCCTACTACCCGTTCTGCTACGACAACGTCGATCCATCGGTCCCCACCCTCGTCTTGATTGGCGAAAAGGACGACTGGACTTCGGCGGCGAACTGCCAAGCGGTCAAGGGCAAGGCTAACTTTGAAGTGGTTGTCTATCCGGGTGCCACACATGCCTTCACAATGCAGATGGACAACGTTGAATACCTTGGTCACCATATGACCTATGACGAGAAGGCGACGAAAGACGCTCAGGAGCGCGCCGACGCTTTCATGGCCGCGCACCTGAAGTAAGGCGGCCGCAGAAGGCAGGATGGCGCCGGCGTTCGACTGGACAGGGAAGGTCCCTGAAGGGCGGTGAAACCGCTCGACCCCGCGCAATTGGTGGCGGCTTTTGCGCGGACTCCGGTCCTTCCCGAGGCGATCCCTCTACGCCCGCTCTCCGCCCAACTGCGACGTCCATTCTCGAGACCGGCGATGGCAGCTTTACGTCGACTCCGGCCGTCTGCTGCGCCGCGACCGAACAATTAGGCAGCCACCCGAAGGGCGAAAATTCCCTCAAGAATCCGCAGGAAATCAGGACTTGGAGCGACGCACATGGTTCGATAAGCATCCAAGAAGGGCAGCCAAATAAGCTATTGACGTTCCGAACCAATTGCGCCGAATACGGGAGCGCTTGTCCAGCTGCTTCTGTGGGCGGCCGGGGACATGCCCGCGCGGAGGGCGCGAGGCAGCCGCCCCTTTGTTTTCGCCGGCAATTAACAAATCTGTCGTAGTCGAGACTAGGTCGACCGGGAGCCCCGGCCGGTTGCGCGCCGGGCGCTTTCGCGGCGTTCGCGGGAATTCTGAGCCTGGCTTTTCTGCCAAGCGGACAGGCGGGCCGGATCGGCCTTGGCCTCGAACCCGACGTCATTGCCGCGACCATCGTCGGCGGCCCGCCGCTTTCGGGCGGCGAGGGAACGTTTCTGGGCACGATTCTCGGCGTGCTGATCATCGGCGTGATGCGCAACGGGCCTCATGGGGGTCTCCCCCTTCGTTCAGGAATTCATGATCGGCCTCGTCATCGTGATCGCGGTCGGCATCGACAAATGGTCTACGCGCCGGTCGGCGTAGGACGCCGGTTTCAAAATGAGGAAACGGGAGGAACGAACATGAGGATTGCAGCTTTGATGATTGCGGCGGCGAGAACGGCGCCGGAAAATCCATCTTCATGCACATCCTCGAAGGCGATCGTCAGCCGAATGAGGGGGAGATCCTTATCGACGGCCAGGCGACGCGTTTCGCCTCGCCCCTCGACAGCCGCGCGGCGGGCGTGGTCGTCGTCCATCAGGAGCTTGCGCTCTGCCCGACGATGACAATCGCGGAAAACATCGTCATGTCGGACATGGCGCGCCAGGCCGAGCGGGTGCGCATGCGTTGAAAGGCTTCCGCGAGGAAGTGAAGGAGAAATCCTTTCCCTCCGCAGGAGAAGATGCGGGCGCCCCGCTTCCTGAGGTTGAAGCGTTCCGCGCCAGACAGGCCGCCGCAGATCAGACGACGCCATCCCCTGCAAGACGGACT
>CAVSCQ010000019.1:0-307250 GCA_963726465.1 uncultured Solirubrobacterales bacterium | reverse complement strand
AGTCACCACGACAACGAGCGTGGCTTTGAGATCGTGCTCGACCAGGTGCAAGCAGCCTGTGCCGGTCTGTTGGAGCAGCTGCGATCCACCGAGCCCGCCTGAGGTGGCGGTGAGCGAGGGCACGCGCGCGTGAGTCTGCCGGCGGGAGCGAGCGAACCGCGTCGTGTGGGTGGCGGCGACATCAACGAGGCTTGGCACGTGCTCCTTCGTGGAGAGGACGCTTTCGTCAAGACGCGTCCCGACGCCGGCGAGGGCGAGTATGCGCTCGAGGCCGCCGGCCTGCAGTGGCTGGCTGAGCCCGGGGCACTGCGCACGCCGCGCGCGATTGAGGTTGCCGAGGATTATCTGGCGCTTGAGTGGGTGCCTCCAGGCCGCCTCAGCGACGAAGGCGCCGAGGAGCTGGGCCGCGGTCTTGCCCAGACGCATCTGGCGGGCGCTCCCTGTTTCGGCGATCCCGGCTTCGGTGAGCGCCTCGGCGTGCAGGCCCGTATCGGATCGCTGCGCCTGTCGAACGAGCCGAGCGATGACTGGCCGAGCTTCTATGCCCAGCAGCGCCTGTTGCCGCTGGCGCGGATCGCGAGCGAACGTGGAGCGCTGAGTAGCTCCGGTGTGGCGGCCGTAGAGCGCGTGTGCGTTCGTCTCGACGTTCTGGCCGGGCCCGCCGAGCCGCCGGCCCGCCTGCACGGAGATCTGTGGGGCGGCAATGTGCACGCCGACTTGGAGGGGCGTCCATGGCTGATCGATCCCTCCGCCTACGGGGGGCACCGCGAGGTCGACTTGGCGATGCTGCGCCTGTTCGGCGCTCCCTCTGAGCGTGTGTTCGCCGCCTATGAGGAGCTGGCGCCGCTTGCCGAGGGTTGGCGGGAGCGGGTGAACCTGTGGCAGCTTCTACCGCTGCTCGTGCACGCTGTGCTGTTTGGCGGCTCCTATCGTGCAGCGGCCGAACGGGTTGCGGCCGACTACGCGGGCTGACGCGCTTCACTTGGCGGGCACGAGCAACAAGCCGGTCTAGCCCCAGCCGGTTTGTCCGGTCTGGACGGGCCGGTCGGATAAGGGAGTATGCGTCCCTCCACGGTTGAGCAGCGCCGTCGCTTGTATCTGCAGGCGCGGGTCGTTATCACCCGCCACTATCGACGCCCGCTCACGCACGCCGCGGTCGCACGTGCGCTTTCCAACTCGCCGCGTCAGCTCACGCGCGCCTTCGCCCAGTTCGGCGAGGTCGGCTTTCATGAGGAGTTGAGCAAGCGCAGGCTGAATGTGGCCGCCCAGCTGCTGATCGAGCAACCGGCGATCCCAGTGCGCGACGTGGCGCGGCTGGTCGGCTTTCGCCAGGCCTCCCATTTCGCGTGGTCGTTCAGGAGCCGCTACGGGCTCACGCCAGCGGCTTTTCGCGCCGAGGGCAGGGCTTATGCGAGGGGCGCTCGTCCCACTAAGGCGTCGCGTGAACCGGTGTGTCGAGCGCCATCAGCGACTCGATCGGCCCCGCGCCGGGAAGACGCAAACGCATCAGAGTGCCGCCCCCCGGCGCGGGCTGGGCGCTGACACTGCCGCTGTGCTGTTCGGCGACCTGGCGCACGATCGCCAGTCCGAGCCCCGAGCCGGGCCGTCCCCGCGCCTCGGCGCCGCGGTAGAAGCGGTCGAACACGTGGGGGAGGTCGGCCTTCGAGATGCCCGGGCCGTGGTCGCGCACGGTCAGCTCCTCGCCGCGCAACACGATCTCGACTGGACTGCCGGGTGGGCTGTAGTTGACGGCGTTGTCGACCAGGTTGTTGATGGCCCGCCCGAGTCGAACCGGCTCGCCGGTGAGTACCACAGGGTCGAGCTCGACGTGGAACGTGGTTTCGGACGAGTGGCGCCGCGCGCGCTCGATTGCCTCCTCGACGATCTGGTCCAAGCGCACGTCCTCGCTGCCCGCGCGCGGCTGCTCGCCGCGGCCCAGCTCGATCAGGTCGTTCATCAGCAGGGTCAGCTCCTCGATCTGCTCGACCACGTCGTCGAGCATCCGTTGGCGCTCCCCGACCGGCATGTCCTGCTCCTGCTTGAGGATTTCGATGTTCGTGCGCAAACTGGTCACGGGTGTGCGTAGCTCGTGCGAAGCGTCGGCGACGAGCTGGCGCTGGGCGTGGACCGAGGCGTCCAGCGCGCTCATCGAGTGCTCCAAAGCATCGAGCATCGCGTTGAAGCTCACGGCCAGGCGCCCGATCTCATCCTCGCCGGCTGGCTCGATCCGGTTGGACAGATCCTGCGTGTTGGTGACGTGCTCGGTCGCCTCGGTCAGTCGCTTGATGGGTGCCACAGCGGCGCCCGCGACCAGCGTTCCAAGCAAGGCCGCCAGCGCGATGCCGCCGATGTCCAACAGCACCAGGATCAGGCGCAGCCGCGCGAGCGCGCTGTCCACGTCAGTGAGCGGTTGGGCGAGCTGCACCGCGTAGCCGGGCGGGAGGGCCTCGGTGAGAATGCGCAGGTGGATGCCGTTCGCGTGTGCACCGCTGAAAAACGATTTCCCGCCTTTTGCGGCAAGCTCGCGAGCCGCAGCGCTGACGGGCAATTGCACGGGGGGGCTGGAGTCGAACCAGATCCTGCCGCTCGAGTCGATCACCTGCTGGTAGCCGCGTACCTGGTTGGGGCCAGGCGGTATCCCGGGAAAAGCACGGTGGCGGCTGCCCGGTCTGGTGGGCACTCGGGGTAGGCGATCGAAGCGGGCGACCAGCGGTTGAGCGCGCCCGCGCAGTTGGCTATCCACCTGGCCGTAGAGCTCGCGTGCGGAGAGCAGGTAGGTGAGCACCGAGGCGAGCACTACCGCGACCGCCACCGCGGCGGCCGAGACGAGCGTGATGCGCCGGCGAAAGCTCACGCTCGCTCAGCCTTCCTTCAAGACGTATCCCACGCCTCGCACGGTGTGCAGCAGGCGGGCCTCCCCGCCGGCCTCGGTCTTGCGACGTAGGTAGCCCATGTAGACGCCCAGGGAGTTGGAGCTCGAGCCGAAGTCATAGCCCCATACGTGCTCGAAGATGATTGAGCGGGTGAGCACCTGTTTGGGGTGGCGCAAGAACAGCTCAAGCAACAGGAACTCGGTGCGGGTCAGGTTGAGGCTGCGCTCGCCGCGCCAAGCCTCGTGGGCGAGCCGGTCCAAGTGCAGGTCCTCGAATTCGAGCGTCTCCTCCTGGTCGATCTCATCCGCTCGTCTGAGCAGAGCGCGCACTCTCGCCATCAGCTCGCGCAAGGCGAACGGCTTGACCAGATAGTCATCGGCGCCGGCGTCCAGACCGGCCACGCGATCGTCGACCTGCTCGCGTGCGGTCAACATCAAAACCGGCGTGCGATCGCCGCTCTCGCGCACGCGGCGGCACACTTCCAAGCCGTCGAGCACCGGCATCGAGACGTCCAGGATGACCGCGTCATAGGAACCGTCGACCATCCGCTCCAAGGCGTCCCCACCGTTACCGGCAAGGGCCACCTCATAGCGTTCCAAGGTGAGCGCGCGCGACAGCGCGTGCTGGACGGCGGGCTCGTCGTCGACAACCAGTATGCGGGCGGTCTCTGCCATGGGTTGCGCCGCTCCTCGGCCGGGCAATGGTGTGCGGAAGAGGTGAGGCTAAGGTGACGGTAGCGCCAAAGAACCTAATTACGAGGCCGAAGAGGATGCGAAGAATCGTCGACCACGACACACACGCGGCGATTCGAGAGGATCGGAGTGGGGCGGACGCAAGCGTTGAAGAGCAGAGCGCCGCGGACAGCCGCATGAGCGAGCCTGAGGATGTCAACCCCACAGAAGGGATGGGGGCGCAATCGCGGCGCTTGCGCAACGGCTTGATCAGCCTCGCGATCTTCTTCGCATTGGTCGCCGCCCTGCTGCTGGCGGTCCCGGGGCTGCGCTCGGCGGGGGAGAAGATCACCGACGCCAACCTCGGGTGGGTCGCGGCCGGGGTCGGGTTCGAGTTGCTCTCCTGCGCCGGCTACGTGGTTCTGTTCGAGCTCGTCTTCAAGATGGAGCGGCGCTTCAGCCGGCGCTTGGCGTTGTCCGAGCTGGCCGTCAATTCGGTCGTATCAATTGGCGGGATCGGAGGGATCGCCTTGGGTGCTTGGGTGCTGCGCACCAAGGGCGTCTCGGTCGAGCGCGTCGCCAGGCGCTCGGTTCTGCTGTTCGTGTTGACCAGCGCTGTGAACGTGGGCGCGGTGGCTCTGATCGGCATTCTGATGTGGCTGGGGTTGTTGCCGGGCTCCCAAGATGCTTTGCTCACGCTCTTGCCGGCCGCGCTGGCGATCGCGACGATCGCGGCCACGCTCGCAGTTGCCGTCCTAGCCGGGCGACTAGCGGTCCGCGGGCGTTTGAGCCAAGGGCGCATCCACGTCGCACTAGTTGCGATCAGCGATGGTGTGCGGGCGGCATTGCGCCTGATCAGGCGGCGCGAGCCGAGGCTGTTGGGAGCGGTCGGCTACTGCCTGTTCGACACGCTGGTGCTCTACGTGTGCCTGCTCGCGTATGGGCCCTCGCCCGCGTTCTGGGTGGTCGCGATGGCTTATCTGGTGGGCCTGATGGCCAACTCGATCCCGATCCCCGCCGGACTTGTGGCGGTCGAAGGCGGCTTGATCGGGATGCTCGTGTTGTTTCATGTGCGGCCTGTTTCGGCGGTGGTCGCGGCGGTCGTTACCTATCGGGCGATCTCGCTATGGCTGCCGGCCCTGATCGGCTCGGCGGCCTTCTTCAGCCTGCGCCGCGAGATCGGCGAGCCGGTGGTCGGCGCCTCGCCCGAGCCCGCGCCAGGGGCCTAGGGGCCTGCAGGGTCTAACCGGCCGAGGACAGCAGGGTCTAACCGGCGAGCCGTTCAGTTGCCGCCAGGGCTGCTTGGGCCTTCTGGCAAGGACGGCCGGGCAGCGCGTTCATGACCGCTTGTAGGTGCGCCGGGATCGGTCCAGACAGACCCGGGCAATAGACAGGTGGGGGAAGCTTTTCGGTAGCGCCGCCAGGCGCGTTGATGGGGAGTAGTTTCCCGGTCGCGGCCAAAGCGTCGGCGGGGGTGTCGGAGAACACGTCGATCGCCAGTCGTCCGCTATAGAGCTCGATCGAGTGTTCTTCGTCATAGATCGTGGCCGGCACGCCCCTGATCAGGGCGTTGCGCTGCGGGCCGAGCGCGCTGTTGGAGTGCAAGCCGTAGATCACCGTGCTCACCTGCAACGGCAGTAGACAGCTGCCCCCACCACCGAGCAGGCCCTTGCCGTTGACGCAGTCTCCGTAGTACACGCTGTCGCCGATCCCGGCGCTGTAGCTCTTCATGCCATCCGCGGCGGCGAACGGCTTGCCCAGGAAGGTTGGCCCCGCCCAATACAGGCGAAAATAGGGAAAGCTCTGTGCTTCGGCGAATGCTTTAGCTTCGAGCGGAGGCGGATGGGTGGTGCCGCAGCCGCCGACCAGTAGGGCCGGCACCGCCAAGGCGAGCGCGAGTAGACGGCGGGCGCTCGTGGCGGGCGTTCTCATCGGCGCTGATTATCGGCCACCGGCGCCGCCGGTGCGCAGCGCGACTCGCGAGTTCCCATCCGTCGCCGCGCAATGCGAGTTTGCGGGCGCCCATTCTTTACCGCCGCAGCGCGACTTCGGGGGCGCCCACCTGTTCGTAAGAACATAGGCGCGACTCGTCCAATTGAGTTCGACTCGCGCGAGTGCTGAGGCTCGGCGGGGTAGCACGCCGAGCCTCAGCCAACTTAGGACTCTCGCGGTGGCCGCACACGTCTACTAGCGGCCGTGGCACGCGTCCACCGGCGGTGTCCATTCGCGCCTATCGGCATAAGTTCTGGGGTCCTCTCGCCATACTGGGGCGCTGTGGAGAGCCAGGCACTCACCGAGCGCGCGCCCACGCTCGGGCGGGTACGTGCGCTGTTTGCCGACCGCGATTTCTCCCTGGCGCTGCCCTTCGCGGGGGTGCTGATCGTGGCGTGGCTGGTGGTGGCGCCGCGTTCCCCGGATCTCGCGGCGCAGACCTATCGCGCATGGCTGTTTGAAAACTCGGGCTTCAGCATCTGGGACAACAACTGGTACGGCGGCCACCATTTGCCCGGCTACAGCCTGCTGTTCCCTTGGCTGGCCTTGGTCTTGGGGATCAAGTTGGTGGGGGCCTTGGCTGTGCTCGTGTCTACGTTCGCCTTCGAGCGGATCGCATTCGAGGTGTATGGGCCGCGCGCTCGCTGGGGCGCAGTCTGCTTCGCGTTGGCGGCTGCGGGCGACTTGTGGATCGGCAGGATCACATTCGCCTTGGGGGTCACATTCGCGATGCTTGCGGTGTGGGCCCTCGTGCGCGAACGGCCTTGGCTCGCAGGCGTGGTGGCCGCGGTGTGCGCGGCCACCAGTCCAGTCGCGGGCCTGCTGTTGGCGCTGGCGGGAGCCACGCACGTGCTTGCCACGCGCAGGGCTCGCACCGGCTTTGTCTTGGTCCTGCCCGTCTTGTTGATTGCGGTGCCCTTGGAGTTGCTGTTCCCGGAGGGCGGCTGGGAGCCGTTTGCCGCCAGCTCGGTGACGGCCACGCTGGCGGTTACCTTGGCGTTTCTCTACGTGGTACCGCGCTCGGAGCGGCTATTGCGGATCGGTGCCTGGGTCTACCTGGGCGTGACGATCCTGTCGATCGCCCCGACGCCGATGGGCAGCAACATCGACCGCTATGCCGTGCTGTTGGCGGGGCCACTGGCTCTGTGCGCGCTCGGTCGCAATGGTTTCAGGCAGCCTGGTCGGCCTTTGGCCGCGGTCGTGGCGGCTGTGGGGCTGATTGTCGTGTGGACGGCTTGGGGTCCGGTGCGCGAGAGCGCGGGGATCGCCGGCGATCCCTCCACGCGCGCCGCGTATTACTTGCCGCTGGAAAGGTTCTTGGACGCGCACGGGGGCTCGCTGGTGCGGGTGGAGGTTCCGTTCACCCACTCCCACTGGGAGGCCGCTCTGCTGGCCCCCAAGTTCTTGTTGGCCCGCGGTTGGGAGCGCCAACTCGACACCAAGTACGACCCGATCTTCTTCAAAGAAGGCCTCACCGCGGCGGCCTACCACGCTTGGCTTGCCAACAATGCGGTCAGCTATGTGGCGCTCCCTGACGCGCGACTCGACGGCTCAAGCGACGAAGAGGCGGCGTTGATTCGCACGGGACAGCCTTACCTGCGCGAAGTGTTCTCAAGTGCGCATTGGCGCGTGTTCGCGGTGCTCGGCTCAAGGCCTTTGGTCTCAGCGCCGGCAAAGCTGACGAAGCTGGGCCACGACTCGTTCAGCCTGCGCTTCTTGGGGGCTGGCGAGTCGCTTGTGAGG
This sequence comes from uncultured Solirubrobacterales bacterium, assembly GCA_963726465.1. Taxonomy (GTDB): domain Bacteria; phylum Actinomycetota; class Thermoleophilia; order Solirubrobacterales; family Solirubrobacteraceae; genus Palsa-744. The sequence continues at coordinate 299,971 of CAVSCQ010000019.1, read as the reverse complement.
TTGCACTACACGCGCTACTGGACCGTCGTCGAAGGCCATGCGTGCCTGGCGGCGCATGACGGCTGGACGGCGGTCAGTGCGAAGTCCGCCGGTGTGGTGCGCGTCGCGGCGCGTTTTTCGCCGACGCGTGCTTTGGGGCTGGCCGGCGCTTGTGGATGACCACGACCGCCGCGCCCGCCTTGGCGGTTGTACGTGTCGCTGGTCTGGCGCCCGTCCTTGCGTGGCCCTTGGCGGCGTTGCTCGTGCTGGGCTTTTCTCTTTGGGGAGGGGCATCCAGGGGTGCGAGCGCGTATAGGCCGGTGATGCCGGACAGGTAGAGGTAGTGGTTGTCGCTGATGACCGGGTCGAAGGAGCCGGTGTTCTTGGTGAACACGACTTTGCCGGTGGAGATGCCGAGACCGATCGTGTCGTGGGTGCCGAGGTCGGCGAAGTAGACGATGTTGCCGATGATCGTGGCCGAGCCGGAGATCTTGCCGCCGGCGTGGTACTGCCACTCGATGTGCCCTGAGCGGGCGTTGAGGGCGTAGAAGGTGCCGTCGTAGGAGCCCAGGTAGATGGTCGGACCGAGGCCGGGAGCGTTTGTGACGGCGGGCGAGGCATACACGTAGGCGCCGGTCTGAACAGCCCAGTCAAGCGCGCCCGAGGAGGCGTCGTAGGCGTAGACGCGCCCGTCGGTGTTGCCAAGGAACACGCGCCCATACATGACCGCCGGGGTCGAGTAGAAGGTGCCGCTGCCGAGCAGGGCGCCCCCGGAGCCGCTGCGCCACAGCAGGTGGCCGTGCTCCTCGCCAACAGCCTGCAGGTCGCCGGAGTAGTCGCCGAAATAGAGCACGCCGCCTGAGAGGCTGGGACTCGCCTTGACAGCGCCGGAGGCGTGGTAGGTCCACAGGACACTGCCGTTATGGGCGTTGAGCGCGTAGACGGTCCCGCTCTGGGAGCCGAAGAACAGCTTGCCTTTGTCGAGCAGCGGCGAGGACTCGGCGCGGCTGGGCAGGTCGCGCGACCAGCGGAAGTGGCCATTGAGCGTGTTCAGGGCTACCACGCGTCCGGCCTGGGAGCCGGACGAGCGCGAGAGTATGGTCGCGTACACGGTGTCGCCGGAGACGGCCGGGGTGGAGGCCGAAAGGGCGCCGAGGCGCCGGCTCCAGAGGGTCTGTCCGGTGTACTTGTCGATCGCGTTCAGCGTGGCGTCGTCAGCGAGCTGGAAGATGCGGTTGCCCCACATCACCGGCGGGAACTCGAGCAGGGCGCTGCCACCGCGTGCCCACACGGTTCTGTAAGGCGGGCGCATGGTGGGGGAGGCGGGGAAGAAGCGGGTGTGGTTCTTGGTGTAGCCGTACAAGGGCCAGGCGAAATGGTCTTGGCCTTTGACCTTGGGCAAGGTCGGCGTTGGTTGGGGCACGAACACGGCGTGGGGGTGGTAAATGTTGCCGGTGCGGTGTTTCTCGTAGAGATAGCCCGCCACGGCAACGGCGGCTATAGCGAGCACCACGACGGCGGCCAAAGTCAGGCGGCCTCGGGTGGAGCGGGGCAGCAGGCGACGAGGTCGCTCGCTCATTGCGCAGTCCTCACGCCGTGGCAGCCCTCAGGCGGCGAGCTTGCGGGGCGACGACTCTTGGCGCTCGGCCGGCGTGGTTGTTGTGTTCTGCGAAAGGGGTGCCCTGCGCGCGCGTGCACGGGGGGCCGACGATCTACCGAGCAGGAACCCGCACAGGCGGGCCGCGGCGAGCACGAGCCCGCCGAGGCTGAGCGCGGCGAGCGGCAGGAGCGTGAGACCGGCCACGAGCGAGACGATGTCGTGCCCATTGGCGATCGACCAGTCCCACAGGGCGTAGTCCACGCCGGTCAACACGAGCAGGGGCACCAAGGCTCGGAGGCGCACGGGCCGTAGGTTATAGGGAGGTTGGGACGGTACGATGTCAAGCGACTCGCGGGCGAAGTGTTGTGGTTGCACAAAAGCCTTCCAAGCTTTTAGGGCGGGTTCGATTCCCGTCGCCCGCTTCACGCAGATATTCACGCCAAAACCGTCCAAGGAGGCAGTGCGATGGCCAAGCCGATACCGGACAACTACCCGCAGGTGATGCCTTATCTGATCGTCGACGGGGCGAAAGAGGCGATCGAGTTCTATAAGGGCGTGTTGGGCGCCACTGAGCGCATGCGCTTGGAGGGCCCCGACGGCAGGGTCGGCCACGCTGAGCTTGAGATCGGCGAGTCCGTGATCATGCTTGCCGACGAGAACCCAGGGATGAACATCGAAGGGCCCAAGTCAGTTGGAGGCACGCCCGTCTCGATACATGTCTACATCGAGGATGCCGACGCCGCGTTCGAGCGGGCGGTCCAAGCGGGGGCCAAGCCGCTGAGGGCGGTCGAGGATCAGTTCTATGGGGATCGCTCGGGGCAGTTCGAGGATCCTTATGGCCATCGTTGGAATGTGGCCACGCACGTCGAGGACATCTCCGAGGAGGAGATGTCGCGGCGCGCGGCTGAGATGGCCGGGGGGTGAGTCGCGTGGTCGAGTCAGCGGACAAGCCAGAGCTCCCGGGAGACCGGCAGGCGGCGGGCCAGCCTGTGGTCGATTCGTCTCCAGTGCTCGTGGTCGAGCGCTTCATGGAGTTCCTACGCCGCGGCGATCTTGATGAGGCGGTGGCGCTCCTGGCGGAGGATGTGCGCTACGAGAACGTCGGTCTGCCCACCGTCCACGGTCGCGAGCGCGTTCGGCGCCTGTTTGGGAAGGCCTACGATGCCGGAGCCGGATTCGATGTTGTGATCCACACGATCTGCGCGGACGGTGCCTCGGTTCTCACGGAGCGCACGGATTTCTTGACGTTCCGCAAGCTCCACATTCAGCTCTGGGTCTGCGGGCGCTTTGACGTTCGCGAGGGGCAGATCGTGTTGTGGCGCGACTACTTCGACTTCGTCGACTTCAACAAGGGGCTGCTGCGGGGGATGCTCGGCGTGCATATCTCTGGGCTGCGCGCCAAGTTGCCCTCCAGGGTCTGATCTCGTGGGGGAGGTGCCCCGCGGCCGTTGTCCGTAGAATCGAAGAGCACCACGGGGAGTGGCGCAGTCTGGTAGCGCACCCGGCTGGGGGCCGGGCGGTCGCAGGTTCAAATCCTGTCTCCCCGATTACGCAAAATGCCTGGAAATGGCCAGGTTATTGTAAAGTGTAGCGGCTCCCATTACTGCCATCGATGTTCTGTTTGTGTTCTATTTAGACTGCTGGCCCGGCCGCAAGTTGCTTCCGCGCTGCGGGGCTGAGGCTCCGATGAGTTTGAGCGGCACCTCGGGCAGCTCGTCCTAGAACGCCACCGGCTCGTCAATCTCAAGGCGCCTCTTGATTGGCGCGAGCAGTTTGGCCGCCGCCTCAGGGACTGGGGTGCCGGTTCTCAAGTTCGCGGCCTTCACCTGGTAGTTGTCTTTCGCCGCCCGCTCGACCTCATGGACCATCTCCGGCGTCCACGCCTCTTTGGGGATGCGGGTAAGGAGGGTGAATGCTTGGCGGGTGCTCTCGAAGTTTTTGCTCCCCACGTAGAACCGCACCACTGAGGGTGCCATGCGGTCGCGAGTCTCGTCCCGAGATGCGAGGATGCGGAGCACGTCGGTCGCGGCGGATTGCGCAGAAGTGCCGGACCTGAGCTTGACGCCCTGCACCTCGCTCAGGAACCCATGCGGGTCAGGCCCGTGCATCAGCGGCACAACCAGCAGCGAGCGGGCCAGGCAGAATCCGACCTCTCGGTCGCACCACTGACTCTCGCGGAAGTCTGGCGTCACGAGGGCGATGGCCGCATGACAAGTGAGCAGGGCGGATTCGATGACCCGCATCCACTTCTCCGAAGGCTCGATGTCGTTGTGTGCCACGAAGGACTCGATGCTGAACTGCCCCAGGTGCTTCTTGATCGCGGCGGCGAACGCGGCGTTGGGGTGTGTGTGGCTGATGAAGATGCGGAAGGAGCCTTCGTTCTTCCATGGGCCAGGGCCAGCGCTCGCGGGCACCGGCCGCTCCTCGTCAGCCGGGTCGAGGTAGCGCTCCAGTTCGAGCAGCCCCTCGTCGGTGCCGCTGTTCTCCAGATGGCTTAGGACGACCTCGTAGAGGTTTGGGCCGACCTCGTAGCCGTTCTCCCATTCCCTGTCATCAGTGCATCGGAAGCCGAACTGACGCAGGACGAGTTCTCTCGGACCAGGGAGCCTCCTCATCCGAGAGTGCGGTGGCGAGCTTCTTGAGGAGCGGGATGCGTTCGGCTGGCTTCATGGTCTAATCCTTATGGATGGTCCGGAGGCTTCTCAAGGAGCCGGACGATGCCAAGGATAGGGTGCCCGGAGCCCGCCCTTCGGGGAAAGTGTCGGCCTACAGTTTGGGGCATCTTGCGCTGAGCGCCCAGACGATGGCTGAGTCTGAGAGCAGGTCCTGGCGAAGGTGCCTACAAGGCTTCCGAGGCCGAGAGCATTCCAGCATCGTGGCATTCCGTAAATCAAGCTTGTTCCAGTTTGCATCTCGCTCCTTCCAATAGACCGCTGGCTGTAGCCGCCCGGTGAGGTTGTCCGCCTCGCCAGATACATTGGCTCGCGCGGATATGTCCATTCCTAAGATTGAGCTCACAGATAAGCGCGTCGACAAATTGATCGCGTTGATAAAGGACAGCTTTAGGACTCGATCTAACCACGACCCGGTCTACGTCGATATTGGCGGCAATCTTGAGCGCGTCAAGGCGTCACAGCATCAGGTCATTTTCGGTCGACGCGGGTCGGGCAAGACCTGTCTTCTTGTGCATTTTGCGAATAGGTCGGCGGACGCGGACATTCTCGCGGTCTACATTGACGCCGATGAGATCAAGCGTCTGGGATACCCAGATGTCTTGATTCGTCTTCTCACTCAATCTGACTGAACGGCTACCCGGCAAGCGAAGGGGCGGCTTCGCAAAACGAGTTCCTTGGACAAAGCCGACTGCGCTTGAGGCGCAAGCGAATGAGTTGCGTGCATTGCTTGACGCCGCTGTGACGTCAGATGTTGTAGAGGGTCGTCATCGAAGCAAGGATCGCTCCAAGGAAGCCACGGTTGGTCGTAGTGGCACTGCTGCCAAATTGACCCACACGGATGGGGCCGGAGAAGATCGAACAACCACCTTTAAGGAGCAGAAGCTCGAAAAGTTGGAGCGCCATCTACAGGATTACAAGCAAGTGATACAAGAGGCACTTCGTGCAACTGGGGTGACTAAGGGTGCCGTTATCGTTGACGATTTTTATCTGTTTCGCAAAGATATCCAGCCGGATATTATCGATTATATTCACAGGCTCCTACGTGGTACGGACATTGATCTTAAGCTCGGTACTGTTCGTCATCGGACGAGGCTGATACGTCAAGAGGGGCAGACCATCGGCGTCGAGTTGGCGCAAGATGTAGAGGAGATCAGCCTTGATCGTACCTTTGAGGATGTTGGCCCCACGGAAGAGTTCCTCAAGCATATGCTTGAGAGCCTGACCGAACAGGTAGGCATTCCATCAGCAAGCGACTTCATTAGCAGTGAGGGATTTGAGGCACTGACGCTCGCCTCTGGCGGTGTGCCACGCGACTATCTCAGCATTCTAGTGGACGGTATCGAATCGGCGAGGTCGTCCGGGTTTCGTCGCGTGACTCCCAAGAGCGTTTATAAGGGTGCCGCACGGAATTCGTATCGTACCAAGCTCAAGAATCTCAGAGAGGACACCGACAGCGATTCTGGCGCGATAGAGCGTGTTTTTCAGGATCTCGCGAGATTTTGCTTGCAAGAAGAGCGAAAGACCGGGTTCCTGATAAAGCAGGAAGAAGTGAGTGGTTACGAGCCTGAGCATGAGATCATCCAGCAGCTAATGGACTTCAAGCTGATTCATGTACTTGAGCCGGATACATCGGCTGCGTCCAGTCGCACCGGACGGTATGAGGCATATACGCTTGACTTTGCTCTCTTTATGGAGCCGCGGCGTCGAAATATTAGTCGGATCGAGTTTTGGAAGAGAGATAGTCAGAGACAGCGGGCTGGTGTGCGTGAGGCGCCGACGTACCCATTGTCGCGAGTCCGTGATGTCTTCAACGGTGGCTCGGGAGGGCCTGAAACATCCACCGAGGGAGTGCTTGAAAGTATCGAGCAGGAAGCCGATAGCGAAGGCGAGGATGTTGACGAGGCTTGAGACCGCGCAGGGGACCCGCGTAGAATGAGGCGGAGGAGCAAACCGGGTCGAGCCGCGCCGAGTTCGGCCAAGCGAAAGCCGGGGTTGAACCTTGGCTGGCTGGTTCTGTCCACCATGAGCGGAAGTAAGCCCATCCGGCGCGAGCTGCCACAGATCAACCTGGGAGCTGATCGAGTCCGACCGGCCCTGGGGAGGCACGTCGACGCACTCGTTGCAAAGATCCGCAATGGCAACGTCGCAGCACTCATCATCGCGGACCCCGAGGCATGAGACGAGTAGACCAACGAAGGCATGCCGGGGTACGCCTCGCAATAAGGGTGCTAGCCGCGCTCGCGTGCATCGTGCCAGCCGGGACGTACGCCGAGCCCTTCGCTCAACAAGCGGGTGCGACAGTTGCCACTGGTCTTCACGGGCACATGGCGTCGCGCTGCGCGGCGAAGATGATTAAGACCGCAACAGGACCGACCCGGATGCGGTTCGTGCTGCACGGTCCGGTCGGTTGTGCCACGGCACACAGCACTCTCGTCAGCTACTTCGCTCGCGTTCCCGACCAATGTCTCGGTTCCGGCTGCTTCATCAAGCTGCCAACCGGCTGGAACTGCGAGACCGCGCCCGGTGAAGTTACCCGTGAGACAGGGGAAATCACTACCTGCAGACATCGCCGCGCTACCATCAAGACCTACATGGCAAACCGCCGATGATCGGGCCAGTGAATCCCGGTGAGCGCACTTACGGGATGGCCGTGACGGGCAACGGTGGCTTGCCTTCCGCGAAAACCGGCTCGAACAGAGTGAGCACTTGCATCACCCCCCAAAGGCACAACGGGACAACTCGGAGTACGGCCTTGGGGGCAAACGGCTGGTCGAGGGATACCTCAAGGGGGAAATAGCGCTTCATATCCATTTCCGATGGTTCCCAAGCAAACGGCAGGGGCGTCTCAAACCGCCATCGACCTATCTCTGCGCCGTCTTTCAGCGATTCGTATGCAGTCCACTGGTGAATGAGCTTGAACTCGGGGGACTCTGCGCAACGTCGATGAACTTGACAGCGCCACTGAGCAAAGTTGCGTGGATGACGCGGTGCTTGTCGATGTTGTCCCACCTGGAGAGCTTCGACAGAGCCAAGGGAAGGGGCGCATGGCGACCGCTGGGAGTGAGGGGATCGCTCTCACTCCAAATCGCGGGATTGTGCTCGTTGAAGGGCTGCAATTCCTCGATGAGCGTTAGGTAGCAGCCCAGCGCCCGGCACTTGCGGAACTCTTTGACAGTACGAGTATTGTCAAACTTGGCCTGGGAATCACAGACAGGGAATTGGATAGTCTCGATGTCTCTCGGGTCTTCTCCTGTGCCGACAGCGTAAAGACGCACCATAAGATAATCGAGAGCGCTTCGGGCGTTATGGAGGCAGTCACCGATCTGCAATCCCCACTCGGGGCGAGGCGTGAGCAGATCAAAGACTCGGAACACATACTCGCCTGTATCCGTGTTTATATCGACAGTGATCCGGTGGTCGTCTCTGTCTCGAAAGGCTTCGATTTCGGGCCGGAGGGTTTCGTAGTGATGCCCGGCCCACCGAGCCTTCTCATGAGCCTCGAACAGAGAGATTATAGCCACTCAGCGAAGTCTACGCTGCCAGCGACATCGCCGTTCGCTCCCGATTCAGCGCAACCGTCAACTGAGAAAAGATCGTGAGGTCGGCATGAAGCCACCTGGATCTCTAGCGATGTCCTTGCTTTGATCGCCCGGGGGCCTTGGAATTGATCCGCCAGAGGTCGAAGTGGACTAAGCCGATGCTCAAACCCCTGAATAGCGGTTTTCGGCCAGGTTTGACGTGTTCAAGCCGTTTTCGGCCGGTTGCCCTTGACAGACGGTGTGATAGTGCGTATCCAGCATCAAAACGAATCGTGCTGCAAGTTGGCCCCGGCGACAGTTGGTGCTGTCCCGGGGCCGTGGCACAGGAAAGGAGTTGACCCTTCCCCATGCAAGAGAAGCCTATTGAAGATGAGCAGACCGCGAGTGGTCTGAGCGAGCTGGACTATCAGCGGGCGGTCTTTGTGCTGCTGCTGTGCCAGGACGGGTTGTGGACGGTCGGTGAGATCCTGCGCGAACTCAGCAGCCCGGAATTGGGTGTGCTGGACGCTATTGCCGCGCTGGAGGCTGCTGGGCTGGTGCATCGCTATGCGGATGTCGTCTTTGTCACGCGTGCTGCGCGTCGCTCGGACGAGATCCTAAGCGAGTAGACGATGAGGAAAGACGCGCTTGTGTGCCTGGGTGTCGCTATTGCTAGGACACGTACCGAAAGACGGTTGAGCGTGCCCGAGCTTGGTCGCAGAGCGGGTGTCCACCCGTTCTGTCTGTGGTGTATTGAGCACGGTTTTTGGGATCTAGGGTTCGCGACTCTTTGCAGTATCGCGGACGCGTTGGAGATCGGGCCGGGAGTACTGGTGAAGCGCGCGGAGCGGTTCCGATCGATTCAGCCGGGCTCCCGAGCTGCGCCGTAACGGCGCGGCAGGACCACCTGGAAAGACACGATGAGTAAAGGAGCAATCTAATGGCTTGTAGTTGCCGTTCGTTGCGGTGCGCTGGCGCGATCATCACGAAGCCTTCCCGGGCTGAGCAGATCGAGTTGGCTGAAGCGGCCATCATGCAGAGACTGCTTGTCCGCGACCAGCCGGACCCGTGGATGCGTGGCGAGCTTGAACACGCGATCCCTATCGACCTGTTCGACATTTCTGAGGCGTTGGTGAACTTGCACGGTGCCGGAGTGATCCACTTGGCTGAGCAGTTGGTGACGGTCTCTCGCGCCGCACGACGTACAGCAGACCTAGTCGCCCTGTTCTAAGGCGTGGAGCAAGGTTCGGCGCAAATACGGGTCGAGAACCGTGGCTCCTTTCGGATCGAGTCAAGCTGCGCTGGACCGTCCGTGACCGTGTGGGTCGCGGGCGGTTTCTCGTGTTCCTGTCCTGTTTTGCTTGAGCTGGACGGAGTAGGCCTCTGTACGGGTGTTCTAGCGACACGGAGGTCACGAGATGCGGACTGGTATAGACGGAGAGATTGTCTGTTGGATCGGTCGTTTCGGTGCGGCTAGCGCGGAGCATGTAGCGGAGCGGTTCGGGATTGATCGTTCTGTTGCGCGGGAGTGGTTGGTCTCGCTTACCCAGGAGGGGATGCTTGAACGCTTTGAGCGGCCGGATGCTGCTCATGGGTTGTATTGGGCGAGCGAGGCCGGGTTGAGGTGTTTCGGTCTTGAGCGGTTTGGTGTTTGGCGTGAGGGACCTGACGGCGTCGAGTACGCGTGGCTGATTACGCAGGTCGCGGTGCAGTTGGAGCGTGCTTTGCCGGACTGGATTGTCCTAAGCGCACGAGAGATCATCGCTATCGAAGCTGACAGCGGGGAGCAGTTCGCTTCTGTGCGTGTCGGTAAGAGGGGTCATCGGACGGTTCATGTGCCCGCGCTTGCCTTGGAGTCTCCGTGCGATCGCATCGTGCCGGTCGAAGTGCAAGCGTCGTGCGGCGGGGAGAGCGGGTTGGTTGCGCTCTGTCGGGCCTGGCGCAGAGCCGAGCTTGTCGGTCGGGTGTATTGGCTTTCGCCGGTAGGACCGGCGCGCGCTGTGCGTCGCGCTGCACGCGAGGCTCACGCGACCGATCGAGTGATGGTGCTCGACCTTCGGGACATCATGGTCCTAGTAGCTAGCGAGCGTGCAAGGGAGGAGGTAAGCGATGACCTGCTCTAGCGCTAGTTGGGAGTGTCGTTTGGGGTCGCGCTCACAGTCGCGTTCAGCGTCTTCTATGTGGTCGCATTGGTTGCGCCATGCGGTTCAGGGTGGACTTTCCCATCTGGCTTGCCTGTGCGGTTTGCGCGCCTCGTGTCGGGACGACATCTCTATCTCGAACGGTGAGTTTGATGTTGCCACTGAGGCCACCGCCGCCGCGATGACTGGGCTTTTCGTGATCTTGCACAACCGTCGTTTCTCCTCCTGCAATCCCCTCGGTCCTCTGGACCTTCTCTGGTTGTCGGTGCTCGGCTTGATCCTCGCTGGACCCCGTTCGGTTCCTCCTCTCTTCGTCTTTCCCCCCTGTTGCGCGGCACCCCCCGTGGGAGGCGAGCTATGAGATCTCGCGACGTTGACGCTATCGCCGTACTCGTCGTTACCGCGACTGTGGGGCTTTTTGTAGTTCTCGCCGTGGTACGGGCTTTCGTTCATTTCCTCGTTGCGGTGGAGCCCATCGCCTACTCCCTGATGGTGGTGATGGTGTTCTTGTTAGTTGTTCGTTTTCGTCGTACCCGACGGGCTCTTCCGTCTCGTGTGCGGGTGCTGGTGTTGGCTCCTGACTCGTTTGATCCGAGCCTTGACACGGTGTTGCGGTTTGCCTCCCAACTCTCGCGTAGTCCTGGGGGATGGTTTGAGCGTCGAGCAAAAGCTATTCGGATCAATCTCGACTCGACGCCGGATGGTCAGATGCGCTATTCGCTGACTCTCGCGCGCTCCTCATTGCCGGGGTTGCGCTCCGCACTATCGGCTTATGACCGTGTGCAGATACGTCCAATCGAGGAGCCCGAGCCGCAACGAGTTGAGCGTGTGTGGAATGCACGGTGTGAGCTTCGCCTAGCCGAACCGACGGTCGAGCCGCTAGCGCATCTACCGTTGGACCCTGATCCATTGCAGGGTTTTGCGAGCGTGATCGGCGAGTGCGAGAAGCGACTGGATGAGAAGGTCGAGGTCGCGATAGACCTGTTGCCAGCATCACCTGGCGAGCGCAACAGGTTGCGCCACCGCCTGTTCCGTCAAGCCCGCCGCAGAGCACCCAGCAACGTGTCCTTTGCTGACGTATTGACTGGTCTTCATCGTTCGCGTGGTCGCGGCACTGCCGCTGAGATGGTCGCGGGCAGAGCAGAGCGAGAGGGGATCTTCTCAAAGCTAGGCCACGCAGAACCAGTCTTCCGGGCTCAGGTCCTGTTGCGGTGCTCTTCGCGCTCACCTGGCCGTGCGTATAACCATATGAGCGGGCTGCTCGCGTGTTTTGATTCGTTTGCCGCAGCCAACTATTTTCGTGTTGCGGGCCTCAGTTTCCTGTTCTGGTGGCTGTTGGGATCAGACTCGCCGGGTCTACGCCAATGGTTCGATCGGCGCTTTCAGAGTGGCCTGTTCTTCCCCGCCCGCAAGAACATCCTCACCGCCAAGGAGATCGCGGGACTACTGAAGCCACCTACGGTCAACTGTCATTCCCAGAACGTGTTGCGGGCCGGTGCGGCGGTGCATCCCGCGCCGAGGACGCTACCCGTGTTCAAGGGGCAACGCGACCTGTTGCCGCTCGGGGTCGTGCAGAGCGCTAAGGGGGAGCGACTGGTTGGCGTGGATTTGGCAGACACGTTCTTTAGCTATGTCGCTGGACGGTCAAGGTTCGGAAAGACAGAGCTTGCGATCGTGCAGTTCCTGCATCTCGTGCGAAGCGGCCACGGTGGCATGTTCATCGACCCGCACGAGGACGCACTAGCCAGGATCAAGAACTGCCTCACAGAGCAGGGGTTGGCTGAGCGTGTCCTTGAGCTGGATTTGACCGGTCCACGCTCACACGAGGGTCAGCCAGGATGGAATCTCCTTGCGGTCAAAGGCTTCTCTGCTGAGCGGCGCGAGCAACGTGTAGAGGCCGTCGTAGACGCGTTCGCTAGCGCCCTTGGATGGAACGAGCGCAACAACCGTGCGCTCACGATCACCACCCACGCAACCGCTGCACTCGCAGAACTAGCCACGTTGCTCCCGGACGAGCTTGCGCCCACAATCTTCCAGCTCTCAACGCTGCTCTCAAACGATGAGTGGCGAGGGACGGTGTTGGAGCGTCTATCGCCGATCCGCCGCGCGTTCTTCAACGACAGGTTCGCTCGGATGAGTGATGAGGCGATCACACCAGTCACGAACCTCATTGACCGTCTCAGAGCATCCACGCCGCTGAGCGCGCTGCTTGGCGCACAACAGACGAGCTATGACATCGCAAGGGCAATGGACACCGGCAGGATTGTCCTTGCGTGTCCTGGTGCTGGGGGAGCACGAGACAAGCTCGTAGCGAACCTACTGCTCTATGACCTGCTCCATTCCGCGAAGGCGAGGGCACACACGCCGGTAGAGAAGCGCCGCGCGTTCTACGTCTTCGCCGATGAGATCCAAACATATGACGGCGCGTCTGGTGGAACTCTTGCCGCGACGCTGGAGCAGACCGCGAAGTACGCCATTCGAGCGATTCTCTGTAACCAGAACCCAGAGCGGCTCACACCAGCCACGCTAAACGCGCTCACGACGAACCGATCGCACCTGATTACGACTGCACTGAACTCCCATGCAGCCGGATTGATCTCAAGAGAGTGGGGAGGAGACCCCGACGCAAACGCGATCACACACCTACCACGACACACGTTCCTAGCGCAACTCACCCATCGCGGCGAGCTAACAAACCCATTCCAGCTAAGGACGCTCTCGGTCACAGACCTCTACCGCGACGTGTACAAGCCAGAGACGGTCCCCGAGATCCAACCAATCATCGATCACGCATCTAACCGGAAAGACGCGACCGAGACGCTCACACGACTCGACACACTGGATGAACGTATCGAAGAACACCTCGCAACGACTGCACGACAAAACGGTCCAGAAGGCACTACGGGGAACGTTGTGGAGCCTTTGCCAGCGCCGGTCGTGCGCGACCTTCCCGTTCAACCGACAGGCGGGCAGTCATGAGCACAGAAACCGTCGTGCCTTGCGCGCTGCCCATGCTAGCCACTGAGGTCATGGAGAGCATCTACCAACACCGTGTGCTCTCAACACTCCAAGTCCACGAGCTGCACACACCGAATGCTCACAAGAGCTTCAGCCGTCGTCTGCTCGGCACGCTCCGCGACGCCGGTGTCGCCGACTATGCACCGGGTGCCGGTAGGCTAAAGCTCTGGTTTCTAACCAAGCGCGGTAACGACGCAGTCGAGGTGCTCGGAACGCGTGCTGAGCATCGCCGAAGGCAGGTATCGGCTGAGCAGGCCGCCGGACCACTGCGGATGCACACACTCGCCGTGAACGATGTCGGCATCGCATTCGTCAACGCGGCGCGAGAACGGGGTGATGAGTGTGGGCCGCTCGCGTGGCGACACGAGATCGCACACCCCACCGCGTCGAAGCGCAACCGAAGCGCTGGTGACATCGTGATCGCAGACGCACTGCTCACCTATACCCAACAACATCCCGACCGGACCCTCAGTGTCCACCAGCGATTCGTCGAGCTTGATCGGGCCACGATCCCTTTGCAAGCGCTCTGCGAGAAGTTCGACCGCTACGCCCGTCTCAAGGACTTCACGCCAGAAGAACCCGGAAAAGATGTCCGCTCCTCGGGATGGCGCGCTTACTACCAGACGTTCCCCGGCGTGCTCGTCATCTTCGCGCACCGCGAAGGTAAGGCCCTACAGCGGCGAATGCAAAACACGATCGCCCTCCACCAAGCAGACCAGCACACAAGCGAAGTGTCCATCCTGCTCGGGCTGCTGGACGACCTAGCCGAACATGGACCGTTCGCGCAGATCTTCATCGATCCCAAGAACCCCGAGCGCTATCTCGATTGGCTCGGCAAACCACAACCCGAGACCAACCAATGAACCAGATCACGCAACCCCACTCAATGCGTCCCCTCGACGGTCCCCTGCTACGTCCAGAGCAAGCAGCTGAGCTACTCGCCGTCAAGCCAAGCTGGGTTTATGAGGCTGTACGAACTGGACGTCTTCCTTGCATACGAGTCGGAAGACACATCCGCTTTACCCGAGTCATGCTGGAAGATTGGCTAATCGGGCACAGTCAAACTTGACAAACCCACCCGAAGCGGACCGTCATCACAAGATCTGGTCTACTTCTTCGTAGGTATGGCGTTCGGGGCGCTGGAAGCGCATTGTGTAATCTGACTCAGACAGGCGCGACACGCCGAGGACTCCAATTGCCAGACAACAAAAAGCCGCAAAGTGCGGCCTAAACATAGTCCCGGATATTGGCATGATGTCGTAATTCAGTCTATGGTGTGACTATCGACTGAACTTGGGAGGAGAACGAATGTCTGGGAGTCCGCACTTAATAATTTGGCGCAGTCGTTCCCTCGCGCGTATGTTGCTGCTTGTAAGCCTGTGTATCCTTGTAGGAGCAATTGGGACTGGTTTGGGGCTTTCAAGTGGAGCACAGGGCGCTAACTCTCGTCGCGCCTTACATGCTCAATATCGCCTACACCGAGGTGCATCGCTAGATCCGAGTAGGTTGGCCCGCATCCTCCAGCGAGAACAAACTCAAGCTAGGCGACGACACCGCTGGCTAGTAAGCAAGCAGGCGCGCGTCCAGCGTGCCGCCTCTCGTATGGAGTTCCACGGTTTTTCTACGGCAGCAGCACAGAAGCTCGTGAGCATTGATTACGGCTCGACTCTTGCTGAGGCTAGCGCCAATCCTGCCAGGTCGATCTCGCACTCGGGTTCAGTCGTAAGGTATTTGAGCGATTATCAGGTAATTGTTCGCACTCACGGGAAATCTGAGATAGAGAGTTCGACTGTTCCTTTGAGAGTAAATAGTCACGGCAGCAAGAGACCAGTAAGTCTCGTTCTCAAGCGAGAAGGAGACCTGTTTACGGCTACCAATCCGCTGGAATCGGTGCGGATTGAGCGTTCGCTGAGCTGGTGGAACCTTCATTGGACATGACGGGTTTAGGATCATTCCGCAGGGAGCGGGTGTTTTCGGTGATCTGGCGGCAAATAACGCTGTGTTCTTTGCCAATATCGCTCGTGATACGGATGCGACGGTCTCACCAACGTTGACCGGCGCGGATCTTTCTACCGTGCTTCGGTCTCGTTTGAGCCCGGAAAGGATTGCTTACCGCGTTGTTTTGCCTGCTGGCGCCACGATGCAAATCAAAGTAGGCACCGTCGTGGTCCTTCGTAAGGGGCAGGTTCTTGCGCATATCCCAGCACCAACAGCGCGCGATGCGCAGGGAACTAATGTGCCGGTTGCCATGCGTATTAGTGGGGAAAAGCTAGTGCTCAGTATTCATCACCGTAGGCTGGACATTGCATACCCTATTTTGGTGGACCCAGAAGTCGTACGTAATATCACTGAGAACTCTAAAAGATGGGTATTTACCGAGAAAGGGAGACGCAGCCTCCCTGGAGAAGAAGCCGTTGAAGAATTCTCCCCTGAACTATCGAGTAAAGCTCCCACCAGTAGTTCACCTTTGTCTATCGCACTATCTCCTCGTAGCTTTCCAGCGGTCAGCGGATATGACGAAGAGGTAGAAGGGAGGTGGGAATGGACACCGCCTCCTGGTCTAAAAGAAATTACTAGCGTCGAAGTATTCGACGCTGCGGCATCGTTTACGGGGCCTGATCCCTACCCGGCTGAATCCCCAGACGTAAGTGTAGAATACGATGCTTGTGACAATCTCTGGCCAAACGCATCCCTTCATAGACCAGAATTGCCATCGACCTGGCGATTTATAAATCATCCCCTGCAGAAAAAATACTGTAATGAAAATCCAATAATCATTGAGACTCCACGCGCAAACGCAGGGTAGCGCTGCAACGCTCGGTGGGTCGGTCTCGGTTGGTGCGATCGTGCTTACGCGTGTGATTGGTGCCGGCGAAGAAGAGCAATTGGCTTCTGAAGGCTTTGGTTTGCGGAATCCCGGTGAGCCCTACCGTCCAATATGTTTGCTTGGCCATCCAGTTAATTGCGCAACCGGCAATCAGGTTGAATCGCAGACCGATTTGACTGTCGGTGGACGTGGCCCCGATCTAGGACTCACTCGCACATACAACTCACAGCTTGCAGCGAACCAGACTAAACCGAGCGCCTTCGGGTATGGATGGACCGGACCGTATAACGCCAAAATCAGCTTCATACCTGAATGTTACGGTGGCTGGTCTCATGAAGAAGAAGAAGAACTCGAAGAAGTCTCCTCGGTTAACTGTGAGAATACGGCTACCGTGGAACAAGACAACGGCAGCACCATTTCCTTTAGACAGAACGAAGGCAGCAGCGCATGGCAACCATCCAATGGTCTCGACCAAGGAACACTCACCGAAGGAGCAGGCAAATATACAGTTAAGCTACCAGACCAAACAGTTATGCACTTCGACAGCGAAGGATTCCTCACGAGTGAGACTGACCATGACGGCAACACGGTTACGATGAGTCGGACCGTCGGAGGACGCCTAGAATCGGTCACAGACACGGCCGGACGGAAACTAGTCTTCTCCTATAACGGTAAAGGGCTCGTAGAAAGCGTCACAGATCCCGACGGCAACACCGTCAGCTATAGCTACGAAGGGAATGACCTAGCCAGCGTCACCGAGCCCGGCGAAGTTCTGCCCAGATGGCAGTTCGCATACGACCCTAAACATCAGTTGACGACCATGACCGACGGGCGGGGAAACGTCGTAACGACTACCTACGATGGAGCAAACCGGGTCACCTCTCAAAGAGACGGCATGGGACGCGAACGCATCTGGAAATATGAAGCGGCAGGAAGCGGTACAGAAACAAAGATAACCGAACCTAACGGTGCTAAAACGGTCGAGCAATTCAATAGCGATGATTTGCCCACAAGCATCATCCACGCACAAGGCACTGCTTCTGAAACCACAATCACCTATGGATACAACGACAAGGGCTACCAGACGTCAGTAACGGACCCCGACGGACATAAGACCAAATACACTTACAACGAAGCAGGGGACCGCACCAGCGAAACTAATGCAGTAGGCGATGAAACGAAATGGGAATACAACTCGGCCCACGACGTCATAAGCACTACAGCCCCCAGTGGAGAGACCACTACTATCGAACGAGACGGTGACGGTAACCCTGAAACGATCTCTCGTCCCGGGCCAGAAAGTACTA
Source organism: uncultured Solirubrobacterales bacterium (assembly GCA_963726465.1). GTDB lineage: Bacteria > Actinomycetota > Thermoleophilia > Solirubrobacterales > Solirubrobacteraceae > Palsa-744. Next base: position 282,906 of record CAVSCQ010000019.1, on the reverse strand, counting down.
CCCAGACTACGAGCTATAAATATGATGCATATGGGGACCTAGAAAGCATGACTGACCCTATGAGTCATACCTGGGCATATGAATACGATAGCTACGGAGACAAGACGCGAGAAACAGATCCAGAAGGCGACGTTCGGACCTGGGAATACAACGGCGACTCTCAAGAAACCGCAACGACTAGCCCGCGGGGCAATCTCGAAAGTGCAGAAGCCGCAAAGTACACGACTACGATCGAACGCGATCCCCAAGGACGACGACTCAAGATTACCGAACCGGAACCTATCAGCGGAGGAAGCGAACCCGCACAAGAAGTTCCGTCCAACACAGGAACACCAGAAATTATTGGTACGCCCGATGAAGGCCAAACATTGACTGCTAGTAATGGCGCATGGGAAGGCACCTCACCCATCACCTATACGTACGCATGGCAAAGTTGCGATGCGCTAGGAATGAGTTGCCTTGACATACCCGGAGCAACTTCCTCTACATACACACTAGGCATCGGAGATATCGGCAGTACCCTACGTGTCGCTGTGAGCGCAATCAATCCAGCCGGATCTGAAACGAGCACCTCCGAAGCGACCCACCTCATAACAGGAGCGGGCAATCCGGGTGTCGTATACACCTCACAATTCGCTTCAGAAGGATCGTCGAACGGTCAGCTCGCTGGTCCCGAAGATATGGCTGTGGATTCTTCTGGTGACATTTTCGTGGCAGACACAAAAAACGACCGCATCGAGGAGTTCAGTGGGGGAGGATCGTACGTGCGCAAGTTCGGCACAGAAGGCACCAGCAATGGTCACTTTATCGAACCCGAAGGTGTCGCCGTCAACGGTAAAGGTCACGTACTGGTTGCCGACAGTAGGAACGACCGCATCCAAGAGTTCACGGCAGAAGGAACGTTCGTTCGTAAATATGGCACCGAAGGATCAGGCAACGGACAGCTTTCATGCCCCAAAGGGCTAGCAGTGGACGCTAAAGAAGACGTCTGGATTGCCGATACGTGCAATAATCGCTTGGAGGAGTTCAAAGAAAAAGGCGAATTCATGCGAACCCTAGGATCGGAAGGCTCGGGCAACGGCGAATTCCTGGAACCCACAGACGTGGCTATAGACGCGAAAGGCGATGTTATCGTTGTCGATGCGGGTAACGATCGGGTCGAGGAGTTCAATGAAGCAGGCGAATATGTGCGGCAATTTGGTTCGCTTGGTACTGGAGACGGGGATTTCAAATCGCCTCAAATGCTCACCGTCGGTCCACAGGAAGAAATCTGGGTCGCTGACTATCGCAACAGTCGAGTACAAATATTTTCGCCTTCAGGTGTCTACATTACCCAGTTCGGAAGTCAAGGATCGGGCGAAGGAGAGTTTGAACGACCTATAGCGGTCGATATCCACGGCTCAAACGCTTATGTTCTCGACCGCGAAGCCGACCGTATCGACCATTGGACCTACACCCTTACGCCCGCCGCTGTAACATCACCGAATATTTCTGGCGAAACCGTTGAAAGCAAGACGCTGCGCGCGACGGACGGTGTATGGACCGGCGTACCCACACTGAGCTTTACCTATCAGTGGCAGAGATGTAACGAATCTGGTGGCGAATGCCATAACATCGAAGGCGCCACCAGTGATAATTACACTCTCATCGGAGCCGACGTGGCCAAAAAGCTTAAGGTCCTGGTGACTGCGACTAACACTAACGGCTCGGCGACAGCAAGCTCTACAACGACGACGGTCGTTTCGTCGGCTGTATCGCCCTCCACCGTCTCGGCACCTGTGATTTCGGGGATCGCCAAGGATGGGGCGGCCCTAATCGCTACAAACGGTTCCTGGGCGGGCCAACCATCTCCGACATACACTTACCAGTGGCGGAAGTGCAATAGTTCCGGCGAAAGCTGCTCCAATATATCTGGTGCTACGCACTCATCTTACGTTGTCAATCATGGCGACATAGCTAGCACACTAAGGGTCGTCGTCGATGCAACCAACACTGCTGGCCTCGCGTCCAGTACTTCCACCCCGACAGAACCTGTAGTCCCATTGGTGCGAAGCACACGCTATAGTTACGACGGCGATGGAAACCTCGAAACCGTGACCGATCCCTACGGTCGAATGACTACCTACACGTACAACGCAGACGATGAGCGGATAAAGACCGAAGAGCCCAACGGCACAAACACAGAAACAGAATATGAAGAAGACGGCAATATCAGCAGCGAAAAAAATGGGAATGGCGACACAACGACTTATTATCGAGATCCCTTGGGACGCGTAACCGAAATAGCGGACCCAAAGGGACGCAAAACCGTTAAGGAATACGACCCTGCCGGAAATCTGGTTAGTATCACCGATCCGACTGAACGCATCACGTCATACAAATACGATGCGGCCAACGAGCTGACCGAAGTCAGTTACTCCGACGGCGAAACACCTACGGTCACCTACGAATACAATGCCGATGGGTACCGCACCAAAATGACAGACGGTACAGGCACAACGACATACGCCTATGATCAGTTGGACAGGCTAGAAAAAACTAAAGACGGCCATGGAGACACCGTTTCCTACGAATACAATCTAGCTAATCAACCGACACTGATCACATACCCCAATGGCAAATCCGTCGAACGAACCTACGACAAAGACGGACGACTGCATACCGTGACCGACTGGCTCGAACACACAACCACGTTCGCTTACGATCCAGACTCAAATCTCACCGCGATCACTTTCCCCTCCGCAACTGGCGAGAAAGACACCTACGTCTACGATGACGCCGACCAGGTGAGCGAAGTCATAACCAAAAAGAGCGCAGAAGTCCAGGCCTCGCTCGTCTACACACGCAACGAGAACGAGCAAATCACAAACACCATCAGCAAAGGCCTCCCAGGCGAAGAAGAAACCACCGACAGTTACGACGCGCTCGGTCGCCTCACAAAAGCCGCGTCTACATCCTACAAATACGATGCCGCAAACAACCCTACTAAAACCGGCTCAAGCACCAATATTTATGACGAAGCCAGCCAGCTACAGAGTGGAACTGGGATAAGCTACACCTACAACGAAATGGGCCAACGCACAGAAACCACCCCAACCACAGGGCCAGCCACAACCTACGGCTACGACCAAGCAGGCAATCTGACCACGGTCAAACGGCCCGAAGAAGGCGAAACGCCGACGATCAACGACAAATACACCTACGACGGAAACGGGCTACGCGCCTCACAGACCATCAACAGCACCACCACCTACATGGCTTGGGATCTCAACGAATCCCTCCCACAACTCCTCAACGATGGAACCAACAACTATATATACGGCCCCTCCAGCCTGCCAATCGAGCAAATCAACAGCGGCGGGACCGTGACGTACCTCCACCACGATCAGGCTGGCTCCACACGATTGCTGACAGGCTCCACCGGGACCGTCACCGGCAAATGCACCTACGGCGCATACGGGACGCCCACATGCGAAGGAACGACGACCACGCCGCTCGGGTACGACGCCCAATACACATCGCCGGACACAGGGCTCATCTACCTCCGCAGCCGCGTCTACGACCCCGGCACCGCGCAATTCTTGACCGTCGATCCACTTGTTCAGTGGACGCACGCACCTTATACCTACGCGACCGATAACCCGTTGAACTCGTCTGATCCAACCGGACTATTCCCATGGGAGGCCATCGCCGAAGGACTCGGCGTCGGCGCATCCTGTCTATTGGGTCCAGAGGTATGCGTTCCGGTCGGGCTAGGGGTTCTAGACGCACACGTGATCGCCGCTGACATCAGCAGCGCCGAAACCGGGTGCAGTCCGTGGCCTGAAATTGTGCCTGAACTTGTTGGTGCTGGTGTTGGTGCCCTGCCATTCGCTGGCGGCGTGGTTGCGAAGCATGTATGGGAAGCGTCAGAGTGGGCGTACCGCCTGGGCGTTGGTGTAGGTCTGACCGCCGGAGGTTTGGCGGGAACAGCGGCATCGAGCAGCGCATCACCAGGAGGAGGGCCTCATGGTGGGTCATCATCTTGCGGATGTTCGACCGGATGAGGCCGACGGCTACTACAGTGCGCACCTTTCGAGCACATAGCTGGATCGTGCGGATGGCCGCTGTGGCGGTAGCTGCGATCATCCTTGTACCAACTTTGACTGGCTCAAATCATGATTCGGCTTCGGGCGCATCGACCGGGGTTGTGGTATTCCTTGTTGGCCTCGGTTTGTTGATACCAGGTGCGCTGCTGGTGTGGGACAGTCGACGCGGAGTCCATGTGTGTGAGAATGGAATCCGGAGCGTCAGTCCATATGGCTCGCGGTTTCTCCCGTGGACGGACATCGCTGCGTTTGAGACGGATAGCTATGCAGCGGGGATGATCGCGGTCTTTGCAAAACGTCCAGACGGAACACGCGTCGCCCTGGGCGACACGGCGAGATGGCCATACCAGCGACACGCGGTCGAACAAGTCAGGGATCAGCTCACCAGCTACCGAGAGCAATGGGCGAGCCCACAAGAGTACCGATCGCCGACGGACGGCTAACTCTTCATGTACGGTCCCTCCGAAATTAGTATCGAGCAAATCAACACCGAAAACAAAGTGCAATACCTACACCACGACCAAGCCGGATCAACACGCCTCATCACCAACTCCACGGGCACGACCGAAGGCGCCTACACCTACAACGCCTACGGTAACCAAACTGGGCACACAGGCACCGCAACCACCCCACTTGGTTATGACGCCCAATACACAAGCAGCGATACTGGGCTAGTCTACCTCCGGGCACGGATCTATGATCCGGCGACAGCACAATTTCTCACTGTCGATCCGGCTGTCTTGCTCACGGGAGCACCCTATAACTACGCAGAAGATAACCCCTCAACGAGGCTGACCCAAGCGGACGCTGTGGACTTGTATGCGTCGGCGGCATCGTACTCGGAGGTGTCGCCGTTGCGACCGGCGTAGGAGCGGTCGTCGTGGGCGCGGGGGCGGCCGCTACAGCGCTCGCCGCTACCTCGGCAGTCACCGGCGCTGGCGCCTTTGCCGCTGATAGTCACGAATGTGTGACCCACGGAGGTGTCGCCTGCGTGAGCGCCGGAGTGGGGGCCATTGCTACTGGGAGTGCGGGAGCCGTCGTTGTCGGAGTGACTGGGGATGTTGCTGCCGGCGCTACAGCAATCGGACTTACCAGTGGTGGAATTGGTCTCCTTTCGGACATTGCTGAGGCGATTGTTCCGGGGAGCGCCTCGGCTAGCGAAAACTTTGAGAACACCTGTGGATACGGTGGCCAAGTCGAATTTTGAAGCCACCTGGATTCCGCGAATAGGCGAGAGGGCTACCGCTGAGCTGCGCCGCTACCGTTGGGCTGGCTGCACGATGCCGTTGACGGCGGCCCTGCTTGGGGCGGCCGCCAACTTTGCGTTCGATGGCGACCTGCTCTACAAGTTCGTCGGCGTGGCACTCCTGGCGGGTGCCGTCGGTGCTTTCGCCATTTTCTTCTACCGTCTGCGCAGATTTAAAGCTGCCGTTTCCGACTGGTTCGGAGTCAAAGTTAAAGGGCTTCCATTGATGAATCCTAAAGACTTCGACGCTTTCTGCCAAAAACAGGGTCTACAGAGGTCAGATGGCGAATCAGCCACCGGAGAGAGCGGGCGCCATGCTAGCCCACTCTAGTAAGAGCGACTCATGGACGGCCCTGCGGGCAAGTCAACAGCGCAGAACAGGCGGGTCCTATTCGTAGGTCAGGACCCGGGCGGGGTAGCCTCGTTATTCGGTGCAGTAACTGGCCGTACGGCCATTTCTTGCAAGGCTTGAGGCTTGTGTGCCATGTGAGGGGCCACGGAGCGTGTCGAGGATGACTCTGCGGCGACACACCAACGACCGCTGGGGAAATACTGGCATCCGGGCGAGAGGCGCGGTACACTAAACCTGTTGTGTTTGCAGGACTTTCGTGGATGCCGGAGGAGGGACTCGAACTCCCGACACGCGGAATAGAGCTTGGAATGATTCCTTCAGTTATCGGCTGGTGATGCGAACGCGCGGTCCACGATCTCTGCCTCGTTCTCGGCCGGCTGGTAGTGAGCGTAGATCTGAGTGGTCTTGGAGTCCGCGTGGCCCATCCAGTACTGGAGCGTGCGCAGCGGCACACCGGCCGCCGCCATACGGGTTCCAAATGTGTGGCGTAGCTCGTGGTAGGTGATCTCGCGTACTTCCGCGCGTCTTGTCGCTTGTTTGAAGCGTCTCGTGAGCTTTGAGCGGTCAAGCGGTTCTCCGGTCTCAGGATGGCAGAAGACGAGTGCTTCGTCTGTCGCATAAGCGGAGCGCTCCTTATGCTTTTTCAGTTCGCTGGCAACCCGGTCGGCGAGAGGGATCGAGCGTCCGGAGCCCTCGGACTTCGGGTCGCCGAACTCGCCGCGCACGAAGGGGGAGACGACGCGCACGCGCCGGGCGCTCAGGTCTACGTCGCGCCAGCGCAGTCCGATCAGCTCGCCCTGGCGCAAGCCGGTCATGGCGGCCGTCAGATAGATACTCGGCTCGATACGCCCAAATGCGTCGTCGGGGTAGTTGGTGGCGAGCAACTTGTCGAGTTCTGTCTGATCGAGGAACTGGATGCGTGTCTCGTTCTTGCGGGTTCTCGGGCGATCCGCGAGCTTCACTGGGTTGGTCTGGCACCAGCGGCGGCGCATCCCGATCTCGAAGACGGAGTGCATCGTGTTCAGGTGATTCCGCACAGTCTTGACTGCGAGCGTGCGGGTCTTCACCGCGATGTAGCGCTCGATGTCATCAGGAGTGACCCTGGCCAGATCCTTCCCCTCGAAGAACGGCACGATGTGTTTGCGCAGGTCCGAGGCGACGGTGAGCCGATGCGACTTCTTGCGACCGCGAATCTCGAGCGCTCGGCACAGTTCCTCGCCGGCCTCTTGCATCGTTGCCCTGCTCGTCGCGGCGATCACGATGGCATCCTGCTGGCGCATCCTCGCCAGCTCTCGCTCGGCCTGGGCCTTGGTCATCCCGTCCCTCTCGCCGGGCGTACGAGCGACTCCGACCTTTCGCTGGACCTTGCGGCCGTCCGGTCCATACCAGGAGCCGATCCACGAGTGACCTGCTTGGCGCAGCGAACCGGTTCCGTATCCTCGCCTCTTGCCGCTGCCTTTCGTCGCCATAGCGCTGTCCTCCAGAAAAGCATCCATGTTCTATTCATGTTCTATCTTGAGCGCATCTTACAACACCTAGGGGATACCAAAAGCCTATAAATGCTGGGTTTGGAGACTAGCAGAGGGGATGTAGTTCCGGCTGGGGGCCGGGCGGTCGCAGGTTCAAATCCTGTCTCCCCGATTTTCGTTGGAAGTGCGAACAGCCGTGAGCAGGCGGGAAATCCCGCGAAAACACTTGGGGCTCGTGGACGGCTGTTCTCGCGTGTTCTCGGCTGTTCCTGGCACGCGGGACCGCAAGAGGACCGCGGCGGCGGGCGAAAAGACCGCAAGGGTCTGGTAGCCCTGGACCGGTGGTATATCGGGGACGGCCCAGCCCGGCTAGTTCGCCGCCCGCTGCTTCCGCGTCGGAGGGGATCGAGGCGACTCAGCGGCCTGTTGTCGTACAGGCGACCGGAACAAGGACATCTTCAGGCACGGCTGCTCACAGGGGGAGGGATATCCGGCCGCGTCGGTGCGTATACTGCCTAATTTCGGTCAGCAGATTATCCCGACTGAACGATCTTGACCAAGATAGAGATCACTCCTGAGATGGTCGCTGAGGGGCTCGGCGCCTTCGATGAAATCGAATTCCTCGGAAAGGGCGAGTTCGGTACCACCTACCGGACGCTCAGAGGGGAGAGCGAGGTCGTCGTCAAGGTCATTCACCGTATCGACATGCCGCGTCATCTGTGGGATCGCGAGGTCGCGTCGCTAAAGAGCGTCGATCATCCTAATGTCGTCGGATTCCATCAGGCGGGAAGCTTCCAGGCTAGCGGTCACGAGTTCCTATTCCTCGAATGCGAGTTCATCCCTGGGGGTTCGATAGCTCAGCACTTGGAACATGAGCTTGCTACAGGGGAGGCGTTGCGCCAGTTGCTGACCGGCCTCCTCGCGGGCATCGTCGAGATTCATGATCTAGGAATCATCCACCGCGATATCAAGCCTGCAAACGTTGCGCTACGAGACGGTGGCTGGGGCCGGCCTGTACTCCTCGACTTCGGACTCGCCAAGGTGCTCGACATGTCCTCTCATACGGTTCTCGGTCAAATGGTTGGCACGACTCGATACATGGCACCTGAGCAGGCTGCGCGGAAAGCCTGCGAGAACCCGTAGCGACCTCTTTGCCGTTGGGCTCGTTACCTACGAGGCCGGAACCGGCAAACACCCATTTCTCGACGGCGAACCACCGGCCGAAACCGTGCAGACGCTCTACGATCGGGTCCTGTCCGGTCCCCCGTGCGATCCGCGGGAGCATCACACGTGGCCGGATAATGTCGCGGAGGTGGTGCTCCGCATCCTCGCGGCAGAGCCTCACAAGCGGCTCAGCCCGGGCCGTGCAATGCGAGATCTTGGGGGGTTCGGTGCCTGACGTTGCGCATGGTTTCCAGCTTCATCCGTCCCAGGAGTCGGCGGCCGCTATTACGGGACTGCTCGGTGACCTCGCGAATCGCCAGCCCGGCTGTCGTCTCGGAGCCACGATGCATCTACCCCGCCAGAAACTCAGCTATTGGGCGAGGACGTCCCCCGATTGGGCCGCACCAACAAAATTCCTGATAGCGGATCCAGAGAGCCCACGTCTTGACCGTGTGTTCAACGAGCGCGGACGGGGCCGAGAGGACTTCGACTACCTTGGTGAGAGCGACCCGGCGGCCAACCATGAACGGTTCGTCACCAACGTTTTGGACGCCCAGCGTCAAGCTGGAGCAACGGCGCTGATCTCCCCGTGGATGGTTCACGGCCTGAGTCAAACCGAGCACGAGCTATCGGCGACGATCCGTTTTGCCGAGGACGCGCAAGCCGTTACACAGGGAGAGCACCTGCTAATGGGCCTAGAGGTGACAGAAGGTGTCTTTGCGAACACACAAGCCCGCAATGCAATGGTCAATGAGCTCGTCGAGGGGCCTGAGCTACCCGTTTACCTTCGTATGCGAGTTAATCCACCGGCCGGCTACCGGCCCTATCAAGAGCTCGACCCTCTGGTGGGGCTGCGTGACGTGGTGCGTTCGCTCGAGGCGAACGAACGCCCCGTCGCGCTACCCCAGAGCGGTCTTGCTGGGTGGATAATGTGTGCATTTGGGGCACGGTCATTCGGAGCCGGCATGAAGGGCTCAATGCAGCGAAGCTCGCCGCCCACGAGCGGCGGCGGGGGTCAGCCGCCCCTTCACTGGTATTTCGTACCGCAGTTGCTTGGATTTGTCTTGGCTGAGGAGATGGCTGATGTCGCCGACGTCGATGGTTTCGAGCCGTGCGACTGTCCGTACTGCGATGAAGAGATGCCGGGGGAAGGCGCGGCGTTCGACGCGTCCGACGCAGGACGTCATTTCATATGGTGGTGTGCCAAGTTTGCGGCTGAGCTCGACATGGGGGAGCCCGTCGATTTGATCAGATCACGGGTCGAGGGTGCGCTGGCATTCGCGGATGGTGTTAACGAAACCGGTGTCGTGCTCGATGAACGCTCCCGGCCCGATCACCTCCCCGTTTGGCAAACGGTCCTAGCTGGCTGATCACTCTGCCTGTCCGGCCCAGCGTAGAGTCTTTACCCAGTTCGACTCGGCTCCGGTGATTATTGGCTCGGTGTCTCCGGAGATTCGATGTCCGTGCGGTAGTCGCCGCTCGGGGCGGTCGCCAGCCGGTAGCCCGAGCACCCGTGCCAAGGCCTGCTCACCTATCAACGCCGCCTCAAGCCGGTTGGCCCGGCGCTGGGCTCGGGAACGCAGTCGCACTTTGAGCTCGTCAGATCGCAATTCGATCAATCCCACACCAGCGCGCGCATATTGCTCCTTGAATGACTCGAACCGCGCGGCGAAGCGCGCGTCGAACGCGACGTAGGTCTCATCCGCCCACGGGCGGTGGGCCCGAGCCTGCGATAGCGCCCGGCGGGGCTCAGATCGCTTCATCTCGAACGAAACGACACGTTGCGCGAGTGCACTACCTGGCGCGAGACGACGGTAGCCCTTGCCCTGGCGGACGATAAATCCGTCAGCCGCCAAGCTTTGGAGTACACGAAGGGCGTTCGCGGGTTCAAGTCCTGCTTTCCGCGCGACTGCAGACTGGGCTCGTGGTGCGATCACCGCGAAGCTCGGCAATCACCCGAAGCTCTGTAAGTCTCAAAGGCCGCAGCCAGTCACCATCCTGTCGGCCCCGAAGTACGTCGACATCCAACCGCACGATCACGAGATCAGCGATCCGGCTGTGCATCCGTTGCTCCTCGAGTATCACCCACGTTTGTGCGGGGTGCGGAGCGATCCACTCGCTTTGTACGAACTTACTGAGAGTCGGAAGCATCTCAGCCTCGGTCGAGAAGCCGCGATCCGCTGCATCTCTGGCCATGAAGTCGCTCGACTCCTCCGGCACCTTGAGACCATGGGGCACGACAAGCCCTATCGCTTCGCCAGCCTGGGAGACAGCCCATTCCGCACAGGCACGAGCGAAACCGAGGACGGTGCGAGCGGGAGCGATCATCGTGGGGAGGGCTGCCGGACAGCCAGACCCAACAATAGATTCTTTCTTCGCAGGGGAGTCGTTCACCGAGGTGGGCAATCAGGTCACGAGTCCCGTCGGTGGTGGCGGCGGTTCGCGCACCTGGCGCGGGGGAGGAATCGGCTCGGCGCCATCCATAACGCGCTCGCGGCGGAATAGGCAGAGGACCGCGCCGGTAGGACGAGCCGCACTTGGCGCGAGCAATCCCGCCCAGCCTGCTGCTGAGATCTGCTCGCCGACGCGCTGGTAGGCAAGCCAGTTGTGGCGCCCAGGGGTGGGTCGTTCGAGTCCTACGGCAGCGAGCTTCTTGTGCGTGGAGAGGTCGGCGACCTCAACCTTGACCCGCCATGTCCACAGCTCACGCGGCATCTGTGCGAGCGGAGGAATGGCGCGCTCGGCAAGGTGGCGATACCACTCGGCCCACGCCGTCTGCTCGTTATCCGCGAGATAGAGGGCGTCCACGACTTCGCCTCGCTGCCAGCGGTTGTCTGGCGGGGGGTCGCGCTCCGGCAGCGGCAGGGATCCCGGGTAGGTGTGCTTGACCCAGCGTCCGCGCACGGCGATCGCTGCGACTTCTGGCGGCACGTCAGCTTGCGCCTGGGTCCTCGAGGCCGGAGATCAGGCAGGCGACCGCTCGGTAGTCGCCCTTGGCGATGCGGTCGATCGGCTTGTCGTCATTGAGCGCGGGGATGGGCTTGCTGAGCCATACGGGGATGTAGGTGGGGCGGATGACGCGTGCGAGTCGTTCGACCAGCGAGGAGAGCTCGGCGAGTCGCTCGGCGCGGACTCCACGCGGAGCGCTGCGACGTGCGAGCCATTCCCGCACGGTGCTCGGCGCTGCGCCTGTCGCGCGTGCGATGTCGCGGTCGGAGAGGTGGCCTGTGTCGTGGACGTGGATCGCCTCTTCAGCGTAGGCAAGGCTCATGTGCGGAAGTCTAGCATCGTGTCGGCGCGAAATCGACAGTATTCTGGCATCAGACGGAACAGACGAACGTCTGCACAATCCGCTGCGCTTGAACATGCTCGGGCTAACAGATGTTCACGATGGCGTCCGCTTGGCCTGACTCGCCGGCGGCTTGGCTTGCGATGGCCTGGAGGACCGCAAAAAGACCGCAGAAGGGCGGAGACCCGCATAGGAAAGCCAACCTGTACCTTTCTCCCCGACTATTTGAGGGTTGTTTGAACCGTGACCGTTAGGAGCGGGATTGTCCGGCAATTCGTACGTGGGGGTTGGTTCTCCGCGAGGCACTCGAAAGGTAGACAGGACTGGCCTGTGACGGTCGAGGACGGACTTCCCGCACCAGGTAAGGCAGCGTTTGTCTGTCCACGATGCCACGCATATGCCCGCCAGAGATGGGGCGACATCTTCATTCGAATACCAGGTGGTGCCACCATACCGGCCGACGAGGCGAGCGTTCATACCTGCGATCATTGTGATCGCCGTTCGTGGTGGGTCATAGATCGAATGGTCGATCCGCTTGCGTCAAATGCGCCGTTGCCGCATCCGGATATGCCCGAAGGGGTTAGCAATGATTTCGAGGAGGCGCGGCAGGTTCTTCCGCTCTCTCCTCGTGGCGCCTGTGCGCTACTTCGACTGGGAGTCCAGAAGTTGTGCGTAGATCTTGGAGAGTCCGGCAAGAACATCAACGAAGACATTGCGGCTCTGGTCAAGAAGGGCCTTCTCCCGCAAGTGCAGCAATCGCTCGACTTCTTGCGAGTGGTTGGCAACAATGCGGTACATCCCGGTCAGTTGGATCTCAAGGACGACGAACCGACTGCGTTGCATCTCTTCACGGCGATGAATCTTATTGTCGAGCAGTTGATTTCAGCGCCTAAGCACGCTGCTGCCTTGTATGGTCTCGCTACCGCAATCTGCGCTTGACGCGATCGAGAAGCGAGATGCCTGACGTCGCGCAGTCTATTGATTCTTCTGGTCGTCTCTCGGTCAAATACCGTCCAGTAGGCGCTTTGAGTTGTGGTTGGATGCTGGAGGTGGCTGGTGGGCGTCCGAGGGACGCATGATTTGGCTCTGGTGCTCGGGTTAAGAGTGATTGGACCGCGTTACGGCGGCTTACGAGCGGACGGCGAGTTTTACTCAGGTGAGCTTGTAATAGTTGCGATGACGCTCGGGCTGTCGATATGGCGGAGGGACTCTGCCTGGCCGAGTGGCGGGGCTTCTACCGGCGGCCTAGTTCGAATCACTCCGACGTCTCTCGCTCTTGGCACGTGGTTCGGGGCTTCTCGGCGCCACTGCTCGATTGTCATTTCCTCGATCGTCATGTCTATTCCGAAGGCACTTCGCTTGGAGGACGGCTCGAGCGTTGTCTCGTAGCCGCCGCTGGAGGCAGTCAGTCGCCATATGTATTGCCGTTTTACTCGATTTTTGGCAATAAGACTGCTAGCCTTTTGCATATGGCGAGAGTGGACCGCAAGCAACAGCTTTTTGAGAACGTCGCACGGCTTCGGCGCGTTGGGCGTCTCGTGCCTGACAGTGAAGACCTGTTCGCCGTCCGTCTGGGGCTCGAACAGGAAGCTGGGGGAGACCATCTCGAGACGACTCGCCGCGAAGCTACTTGGAGTCAGCCACACCGCTCTGGAACGATGGATCGAGAGTGGCGACGTGCCGCTGGTGTTCACCGTGACAGGACGTCAGGAGGTGTCGGTTGCGGCGCTGCTCGATCTCTACGAAGCCGTCCACTTCAGCAAGACCGATGGGACCGTTCGCCACCCGCTTGCCGCTGCGTTGAAAAGCAGGCAGCACGCCGCTGAGCGGCTAAATGTGGACTGGCCGCACGATCGGAAGGAAAGTCCTTATGACAGCACTCATCTACGCGGCCTTGCATATCACCAGGTCGTGGCGGGGAGATTGCAAAATCAAACTGTTGCCGAGGCCAAGTACATCCTTTATCGTTGGCGTGAGCAGGGCCGGATCGACCCCGTCTACGCCGAGAGATGGGATCGTGTTCTTGCCATGCCACTAACGAGCATCCGCGACGCGATCACGGCAGACGGTGTCGATGCGGACGACCTGCGCCAGAATTCTCCATTCGCGGGAGCGCTTACCGAGCCTGAGCGCCGGCGCATCCTTGCCGAGGTCGGCTGAGTGCAGTCTCAGGAGTTCGAGCACGTCCTCGCCGCGGCGGCCGAGGTCACAGGCGAGGAGGAGTTCGTGGTGATCGGAAGCCAGGCGATACTCGGAAGCATCGTGGCGCCTCCATCCGCGCTGCTCGTCTCGATGGAGGTTGATATCTATCCCAGGCACGCACCAGAGGCCGCCATCCAGATCGACGGCTCTTTGGGCGACGGCTCACCGTTTCACAGCAGCTTTGGCTATTACGCTCACGGTGTGGGTCCGGTGACTGCGAAGGCCCCGTTGGGCTGGCAAGCTCGACTGGTTCGACGCGAGATCCCACGGCGCGTAGCCGCCAAGCACACGGCAGTCGCCTGGTGCCTAGAGATTCACGATCTCGTGCTGTCAAAGTGCGCGGCCGGCCGCGAGCGCGATTGGGAGTATGCGAAGGAAACAATTGAGGCGGGTCTCATCGATGTCGAGCTTCTATTCGCGCGTATCGCCGATCTGCCCGTCGGCGCGCGAGAACGCGATCATGTGGAGAAAATGCTCCGAGGCATCACCGGCTAACAGAGCGCACGAAGGCCCGACCGCCCACGAAACCATCCACGCCCAGTGGAATCCCGCTCAACCAAGCCCTTCGACCCCTGTCTCCCCCGATTTACGAATTGCCTGCAAATGGGTGTTTTCCTGTAGCGTTCAGTTGGTTGGGGGACATAACTCTGCGTCGTCGAATTTGTTGGGGTGGAGCGCGTTGAGGCTGAGGCGGTCTATGACGCGGGGCGTGAGGCTGTAGTTGAGGTGTTGTTGGCGATGGATCGCCGGATTGTGCAGCTGGAAGCGCGTGTTGAGAAGCTCGAGCATCAGCTGGCGAAGAACTCGGGGAACCTCGAGTCCACCGAGCACGGATCCCCCGCGGCGGATGCCGGCGCGTGGCAAGGATCGTTCAGGTCGCAAACTTGGCGGGCAGCCTGGGCATGAGGGTCACGGGCGCCCACTTCTGCCGGCGTGGGCGGTCGATGAGCTGATCGACCATTGGCCGGCGAGCTGTGACTGCGGCTATGTGTTCAGCGAACGCGACCGGGTAGCGCTGGGTGAGCCGGCGCGCCACCAAGTCGAAGAGCTGCCCGTGATCACGGTCAGAGTGACCGAGCATCGCTGCCAGCGTGTGCGTTGCCCTGGGTGCGGAGCCAGGCGCACGGGCCGGCTTGCGAGCCACCTCGCTGCTAGCCATCTTGGGCCCGGCTGCAAGCGGCGATCACGACGATCTCGGTCCGCAACCGTGTCTCGCGTCGTGATGCGGTCGAACTCGGCGAAGAGCTCTTCCAGGCACGTCTGTCAACTGGCACCGTCGATGGGGTACTCGCCCGGGTAGCTGGCGCTCTCGCCGAACCCCACGAGGATCTGCTGCGCGCGGTGCGCTCGAGCAGGCATCTGAACATGGATGAGACGGGCTGGCGTCTGCATGGATCCCAACGCGCACTCTGGGGCGCTTTCACTGGCCAGCACGCCTATTTCCAGATCGCCCCGGACCGCCATGAGGATCACGCCAAGGCGTTACTCGCTCACACCACGGCGATCGTCACCTCAGATCGCTGGTGGGCCTATAGCCACCTGCCTTTGACGCGCCGGCAGATCTGCTGGGCGCATTTGCGTCGTGATTTCACCGCCCACGCTGAAGGTCTCGCCGTCGAGAAACAGTTCAGTGAGCTTGGGCTCCACGTCTGCGAGCGGCTGTTCTGGGCGTGGGAGGTCTTCCAGCGCACCCACGATCGGCGCGATCTCGCCCGTCAGGTCCCGCTGCTTCGCCGTGAGATGAAGCCCGCCCTGCGACGCTTCTCAGGCAAATCACCGCGCAACAAATACTGCCGCGGCATGGCCTGCAACCTACTGAAGCTCTGGCCGCGCTGTGGACTTTCGCCACCGTCCCAGACGTGCACCCGACAACAACCACGCCGCGCGATCCCTCCGCGGCGCCGTCATCTACCGCAAGCTCAGCCTCGGCAGCCAATCCGAACAAGGCGAGCAACACGTCGCCCGCCTGCTCTCCGCCTCCATCACCTGCCGCCTACAGCGACGCAGCCTGCACGCCTACCTCGTCGATCTGCTCAGCGCGCACGTCCGGGGCGACCCAGTCCCACTGCTCAGCTGAAAAACCGTCAGGGACTAAACGCTTACTTGTTTTGATTTGCGTATCGAAGCCTACTGGCGGCCCAGGGTACCAATGGGGTACCAAACTCTTGGCCCCTAGGCCCGCCAGGTGCTTGCCTTGACCCAGGTCAGGCGCCCTTACTGGCAGGACTCCGGGCCATGCTGGGGCCGCGGTCGCAGGGACTGCATCTGTGTGGCGCGCGTGCGACGGCGCGGCCTTGCCCGAGCGTAAGGTCTCAGCCGACCACGCAGTTTGCGTGAGATCGTGATGGCTTCCGACCGTCCAGATGAGGGCCCAAACGCCGCAAATTGCGTCCTGTGCCCTCGTGGGGCCGCTGCGCGTAGTGCGGATCTGCCGATGCGTGCGTTAGAAACTGCTCGTGCCGTCCAGCCGAGATGAGGAGTTCGCCATGACCGGTCGCCGAGATCCGGCGTCGCATAACACGCGTGTGCGTGCCCCTGCGCGCAGGACCCGTGGCACGACGGTTTCCGCGAACCAACTCGATGTCGGCGACCTTCTTCACTGGGGGCTCCCGCCTGACCGCTACGGCCGCCGGCGACTGTTGGCCGTCTACCTGGCCGGTCCGATCGCTGGACTGTTGCCTAGCGAAGCTCTTGACTGGCGCGAGCAGGTCACCGGCCAACTCGCCGCGACAGCTCCACACATACGCTGCCTTGATCCGATGCGAGACAAGAACGGCCTGTCCTGCGACTCCCCGATCCGTGCGGGAGAGGGCGGCGACATCCACGGTCCTCAACTTACCGTGGCCCGAGATCTTTGGGATGTCGCGTCGGCAGACATCGTTTTGATGAATCTGGCTGGGTCGAAGAGCGTAAGCATCGGGAGCATGATTGAGCTCGGCCACGCCGCTGCACTCCGGAAGCTGATCATCGTAGTGCTGCCGCCACGCAGCGGCGAGGGTGAGGCGTCTTCGCCGAACCCACACGACCACCCGTTCGTCCGGCAGGTCGCTTCATCGGTCGTGCATTCCTTGGCAGATGCTGTCCGCGTTCTCGAATCAGCCTGAGCGCTGGACATCCGGTGCCAGCGGTAGAATCCCACGTATGCGGGATGACTCCCGGATTGAGAAGGTTGGCATTGCCGTCTGGAAGAACGGATCGCTTCTTACCGTCCGCAAGCGCGGACTAAAGGAGTACATCCTGCCCGGTGGCAAGCCCGATCCGGACGACATCGATGATATGCAGACACTACGACGAGAGCTTCAGGAGGAGCTCGGCTGCAGTGTAGATGCTGACTCCTTGCGCTGGGTGGGCGTCTTCGCTGACAATGCAGCAGGTGAATCGACGCGGCAAATCCAAGTCCGCCTATATATGGGTCACTTGGACGGGGTGCTGCATCCAGCGTCGGAGATCGTCGAGTACAAGTGGTTTGACCCTGCGTCGGACGATCCCTGCGTCTTGGCTCCTAGCATCCGGAACTCCATCCTGCCTCATTTCCTCACACATCTCTGACAAGCGTGACGCTCCCGGCGTTCGATACACTTGCGGAGGCGTACTCCGAGGGACTAGCGAGGCTCTTGACTTCTGGGCGGCCGGTTCCTTCTGTTCGCGACCCGTACTCAGTCGCCTCGAACTTTGGAGGCGCAGATAGGCCGGCCGTTGAGCTGTTGGGATACGGCTTTGAGATACGAGATCCGTCGGCAGCATTGCTGTACTCGAAGGCTCTTCCACTTCGCCTCGATTACTGCTTCGGCCTCTTGTGTTGGTCACTTTCCGGCTCCGATGACGCCAAGATTCTCTCTTATTACCATCCAGCAGCGACGCGTTTTTCAGATGACGGCAGCCATCTTAGTGGCGCGTTTGGGCATCGCTTGTTTTGCCACAAGGATGGGAGCCAGATCGATGCGATTCTGAACCTGCTAGGCCGTGATCCAGCAAGTCGTCGTGCAGTTGCGTTTATCGCCGACGCTAGAGACAACTTTACTCGCAGTGTCGAGTATCCGTGCGCCGTAAGTATGCACTTCTTCGTACGCGACGGCATGCTTCATGCGATCCTCCACATGAGGGCGCAGCAGGCGCTGTTCGTCCTGCCGTATGACGCCTTTCTGTTCATGTCGCTGCAGTCTCGTGATGGCGCGTGATCTCGGAGTCGGGGTGGGAAGCTACCGTCATTTTTGCGATACGTTCCACATTTACCGCGACGAGCGGGACCTCGCTGAACAAGTCGGCGCCGGCGCTGTAATGCCGCTGCGCGTCGAGCAGGCAGAGGGTGATCTCGCCGAAACGACGACTAGTATGGTGTGGTGGGAGTCGCACTTGAGGTGTGCGGCCGAAGCCGACGATGCCGCGAGCTTGGAGAATCTCGCGCAATCGGTGGAGCAGCTTCCGATTGGTCTCGTGGGCCAGGCGGCGAGGGTGTTCCTTCTGAAGGCTGCCAGGGTCTGCTCGCTGCCCGAGCTTGAGACGGCGGTGATCGCGCAACTCGCTGCTGTTGTCCCTCTAACCGACCCTCGGCCGGACGGGGCTCATGAGTAGTCACGTATACGTTACGGGTGAGACGATCGCTGACGTCTGGGAACAGAGCTTGCGAGCACTGCTCAGCATCGAGTCCCCGATCTTCGTCGATAGCTTGGTAGGCGGGCCAAGCATCGAGGCGCGAGCGGCAATGCTCCGGGTCAAGCAACCGACACTTGAGCCACGTGTTTCGGATGCATATGTCGACCCAGAGCTTATTGAGAGCTATAGCGATCTGCTTGTGCCGCGAACATTGGCGAACGCAGACGACGCGGTGCGTACGATTGCCGACCGGATCTACCGATTCCCTACTAGTTCTTCAGATACGCTCGACCAATATGCCAGTGCTTTGAAAGAGCTGCGACGCGACCCCCAGTCGCGTCGGGCGATCATCCAGATTTGGGACCCACCGGTCGACCTAAGTGCTGACGGACGAGCAAGTCCTTCGGGTCATTGCTTCCTTCAATTCCTCGCGCGCGATGGTGTACTCGATCTTGCCGCCGCGAGCAGGAGTGTAGATGCGTGGCTAGGAGCGGTGCCCAACATGCTCGCCTTTGTAGGGCTCCAGGAAAAGGCCGCAGCGCGGCTAAAACTCAAGGTTGGATCGTACTCGCACATGATCGTGAGCTATCATATATATGTTCGGGACATACCGCTTGCGAGCAACGCGCTGAGCTGATGGCGAGACATCGCACGCCAGCGTTGGCGCTTTACGACGGGCCGATTGACATAGGGCCTCTGGAGCTTGACAGGATCGTACAGGGGTTGCTCTGGCTTGGTGACGTGGTATTGGTGCCGGCATATATTCGTCCGAGCCAGATAGCCACTGCGCCAGAGCAGGCACGCATCGCGAAAAAGCTCGATCAGCTAGCCGAGGCGAAGTTTATACAGCCTTGGACATTCGAGCGAATGCCCGCCGGATTGATGTCATCGAGATGGTGGCCTGCTAAGTGCAACGGTGTCGAAATGCACTGGGAGGGGTACACCGAACTTCAGCGGGCTCGTGACGGAGGGTGTAGCTCGACAGAAGGCCGACTTGATGAGAGGACTCGGAAGGGATCCTGGGAGTCTTGTATCTGGTGTCGCCGAGATCGTTTCTCTTCGCGAGACGCTGACGACTCTGGGTGTCGCACGCTTCTTTGCGGCTGATGTGCTGGTCTCCACGCCCTCGAGGTCCATGTCGCTTGTTGCCCCACTAAAGTTGCTTCGTGAGGCGGATCTAGTAGAGGGCCCCATCATGGACACGTTGCTAAAGATGAATGGAATCGGAGGCCTTGGCAGGCTTTCGATGCGAGATGTCAGGCGTCTACGTAAACACGGCGAGGCGGTACGTGGATTTGTTGATGCAGTTTCGCGTGAGCTCGATTTCGATCGCCCGTTTATGAGTGACGCGCAGCAACCTGAATTGCTCGATAGCGTTACTGCGGCGAATTTTGCGGCTACCGCAACGAGATACGTTGCCGATAAGGAGCGGGCAGGCCACGCGGCGACAGTCGGTGGAGTAGCGGTCACACTGGCGGGCACCGTTTTCCCCCCGCTCGGGGTCGCCGGGTTTGCGCAACCACTCCTCGAATGGAATCCGAGCGGTCGAGAGAGGCGTCGGCTCCTTGTGTTTCTAACCAAGCTGAAGAGAAAGACCGGAAGGCGCGCAAATGCACGGTGAGATGTGTAGCCGCAGACTCCTCGGCAGGGCCCGCACAGCCCCACCTGTGGCATACAGGTGTACGAGATGGCATACGGTTGCCTGCTGTCGGTGGGAGGCCGGGATTCAGGCGGCCTGAGAGACCGCAAATAGATCGCGGATGGCCGGAAACCGCTCTCCAGAGCCAACCTGAACCGTTCTTCCCGATGTAGCTAGTGTCTGCGAAGGCTGGCGAATGGGGGCGAAGCACGCAGAAGGTTCGCTGGATCGGTGTAGGGCGTGCGAGTTCCGCGCTGAGCTTGGTCGCTGCTGCGAGCCAGCCAGATGCTCGCGCGATCGCTAGGGCAGATCTTTGCCTGGCGTCGCGTTGCCGGCTCGGTCAGACGCTTACGCGGTAGTGGAGGTGAACGACGCCGTTTCGGAACCGGCGCTCATCGAGAAGTTCGAGTTGCGCGCGGACGTTGTCTGGCAGGGCGCGCTTGCCGCCTCCCACCACGATCGGGCACAAGAACAGATGGCACTCGTCGACCAGCCCCGCGCCGATTGCGTGGCCAGCGAGCTCGGCACCCCCGACTGTGATGTCGGCCCCCGAGGACTGCTTGAGCCGCCGGACGGCGTCTCGATCGAACTCGTGCTCGATCCGCGTCCTCGCGCTGGATACCGTCTGAAGCGTCCGGGAGTACACGATCTTCTCAGCTGCCCGCCAGATCCCAGCATAGTCCCAGAACACTGCCGGCTCATCGGCCTCGGTGCTCACGGTCTCCCAGAACACCATCGTCTCGTACATCCGGCGCCCGTATAGGTAGGTGCCGATCGGCCGCTCGAGATCGTTGACGAACGCATGCACCTCGTCATCCGGCGCCGCCCAGTCGAACCTGCCCTCCGCCTCGACGTACCCGTCAAGCGAGGCGATCGCCGCATAGATCAGCTTGGCCATCTCCACTCCAGCGCCCGCACCTCGCGTCACCGCGCCTTATGATCGCTGTCGTGAGCGGCACGCGGCCGAATGTCTTCGCTGAGAGGTTCAGTAGGGAGCGCTCCGGCCTGCGGGCCGAGCCGGTCGTGGAGGCCGCGGGGGGCGAGCTGCTCGGCGGGACGCTGTACGAACTGGCTCCGCGGTACGAGGGCGTTCCGCTGCACATTCACCACGCAATGGAGGAGCTGGCCATCGTGATCTCCGGTCGGCCGACGCTACGGACGCTTGAGGGCGAGTCCGAGCTTGAGCCCGGGGACATCGTCGCCTTCCCCCGGGGCCGCCGGGGTGGCCACACGTTGGCTAATCGAACCGACGAGCCGGTGCGGTACCTGATGGTGTCCAACAAGGTGATGCCCGAGCTGGTGGAGTACCCCGAGGATGGCACGATCCGCGCCGTGACCAGAGGCCGGTTCGACCCGCCCAAGGCGGACGAAGATCCACCCGACCGCCTGAATCTACTGTTCAAGCGCTCAGACGCCGAGGAGCAATAGCTCGGCAACCCCGCCATGGGGACGCCTTGAGGTTGCAGCATCCAGCTCGCTCGCGCCCGTGCAAGTACGCTAGCCGGAGCCCCGAGGCACACCTTGAACGAGCCCACCTTCGCCCACGATGATCCTCGCCTAGAGAATCCCGCCTACGCATCGCTCACGGGCCCGCACTCGCGATTTGCTGTCAAAAGCGGTCGGGTGCTCCGCTACGACGGCGATGTCGCGCCCTTCATCGCGCTGCCAATGCATCCCACCAGTGCCGACTGGATCGATGCGCTCGAGCTGATTCCACCGGGCACCGGCGCAGCGGTGGTCACCGATGGTGCCTCGTTGCCGGCCTCGTTGACCGTCGTCCAGGTCTTCGAGCTCGTTCAGATGATCGGCGAGAATGTCCTGGCGGCACGCGATCCCCACGTATCGACGTTGGGCAGCAGCGACGTACCCGAGATGCTCGCGCTCGTGCGCGCCACTGAGCCCGGACCATTCCTGCAGAGGACGATCGAGCTCGGCAGATACGTAGGGATTCGCGAGGGGGGCGAGCTTGTCGCAATGGCGGGCGAGCGGATGCGCTTCGAGGGCTGGACTGAGATAAGCGCCGTTTGCACGGTCCCCGCCCACCGCGGTGAGGGTCTTGCCACGAGTCTCGTCTCGACCCTTGTCGCCGATATTCGGGAGCGATCCGAGAGCGCGTTCCTGCATGTTCTGAAGACCAACGCAAACGCCATCCGCCTTTACGAGGAGCTCGGGTTCAGCGTCCGTCGCAGCAACACAATCTCCGTCGTGGCGCGTGCCGCTGAGCGCTGAGCGCTGAGGCGCTAAAACACCGCAGGCAAACGCGGTTTATGCTGCGGTGATGGCAGCGCGCGAGCGAATAGTCCTGCTTCTCATCGCTTTGGCGGTGGCTCTTGTGGCTCCCGTCGGAGCTGAGGCTGACTCGGCGTCGAGTCTTGAGGTAGTCGGTAGCGCAGAGCCATCTGATGCGGGGCTTATCCGCAACGTCGTTCAGCCCGAGTTTGAACTGGCGTTTCCCCAGTACACCCTCAAATATGTCGCCTCGGCGGCGAAGACTGCGGTAACCAATGCCGAAGCAGGGGCTGGCGGCCCGAGCGTGCTGCTGCTCGACAGCCCGGCGCTCGAGAGCCCGTTCGTCGCGGGCGGCTATTCATACAACGGGCAGCCGGGTAACGCGGTTTTCACTGAGGACTTCGTCTTGGCGGGGACCATAGGAGACCCTGCCGGAGTGATGGCGAGCGCCCCGCACGATGTGGCCCAGGCGTTCGCGGACGTCGCAGTCGCGGGCGTTGCCGGAACAGCGACCTTCATATCGCGCGGAGGCACCACTACGGCCCCGGCCTCGACGATCGAGGAGCACAGCATTTGGAGCCTCGTCGACAAGGCCGGCCTGACCCCGGCGGGTGTGGTGCTTTGCACGGTCAGCGAAGCCGACGGAGGCGGCATGACACCGGTTAACCCGAACGTGCAGGTGACTTCAACGATGCCCTGCCCAGACGATGGCACGGTGTCCACAGCCACTCCCGATTGGTACCAAATAAAGAGTGTTAACGAGGAAACGGAGATGACCGATGCGAACGCCTGCGTGTCTACCTCCAATGGAGCGACCCACTGTTATGTCCTCACCGACCGCGGTACGTTCGACTATCTGGCCTCGAGGGCTGGCCCGGAGAACATGGTTCCGAACCTGGCCATTCTCGACCGGGACAATGCGGCATCCGCCGCAGGGGGAGCCGAGGCGTTGGTCAAGTACTTCCATGCCTATGTGATCAACCCGGCGAAGCCCGGCGAGACCGTCAACCTGCAGGCAGCACAGGACTTTGTCAGTCTGCTCACCTCGCCCGCGCTTCAGAGCCGGGTGAGCAACTACCTGACCGAACCAGGGGGCGGACCGTTCGCGGCCACCGCCTCACCTTTCGTGAGCGCCTCGCCATCGAGTGCTTCTGTGGGCGTTGGGGGGAGCGTCAGTGTCACGGGGGGTCTGCTCAATGCGGAGCCTGGTTTCCCGAAGCTCGCAGGCCAGGCCGTAACCGTGGAGAGCGTCTCCTCGGCCGGCCCGCAGCCGGTCGTCTCGGGCCTCACCAATGCGGAAGGCCAATACACGCTCACGTTCACGCCGCCGGTGAGCGGCTCCTACGAGGTCGCGACCGGTCCGATCTCACAGGTCAATGTTCCGACCGCGATCCAGACGGCATCCAAGCGGGTGACGGTCCAGTTCAAGCGCGTGACGATCCGCGACGGGTCGCTGGCAGTGTCCGGGGCGCTCAACTCGGCGCCGAAGTCCCGGGGTTCGACCGTCCGGCTACTCGTCAAGAAGGGCGGCCAACTCACAAGTCGTGGCAAGACCGCCGCTACCGCCGGGAAGTCGCACACCTTCAGGGTGCTCGCGAGCGTGTCGGTCAAGAGCGGTCACAAGTCCTTCTCCGTCAGCCACAAGCTGGCGGGAGGATTCCACTACTCCTTGCGCTTGGAATACGTTCTCGGTGGCAAGGCCGTGGCGCGCCCTGCGATCCGCAAGATCACGATTCGCTGAGCGCACGCAATGGTGGCGAGTCTCGCCAACCGCCTCCCTCCGCCCGTAAGTTGCGGAAGGCACGGAACCTGGGCCAGGAGGAGACTCACCGAGACGCTTCGGACCTGCGAAGGCCTCTCAAGTTGGCCCGTCGTCCTGCCGATCCAGTGCCTACCATGGTCGACGATCGTCTACGGCTGGGGTCTCTCGTCTCCGTCGTCGGCGCGGCACTGCTCGCGGTGTCGGTGTTCCTGCCTTGGTACGGGGTCACTCTCACCGCCGGCGGCGTAGCCTCCGCGCAGCAAGCGCTCAACAACGTGGCGCAGCAGTATGGAAACTCCACCTTTCAGACCCAAGCGAAAACTATTGGTCTTGGGTTCAGCGCATTCACCGGTCATCAGCTCACCACACTCAGCGCACACCAGGCGTTGAAATACCTCAACGTGATCCTCCTAATACTCGCGGCGATCGCCTTCCTCGTGGCGCTGTTGCGGCTCGCGGGTGTCTCAGAATCAAGTCAGACGGGCGGTGGTCAGGTCGCGTTGGTCGGGCTCCTGGCGACTGTCTGTGTCCTGTTTCGGATGGTCGACCGTCCTGCGCCCGTGGAGCAGGTCTTCTCGCTGTCGCTCAACTGGGGTATCTGGCTTGCGCTTGTGAGCTCTGTGGCGATCGTAATTGGGAGTCTGTGGTCGACGCTCACCAGGAATCCCAATCCCTCCGCCAGCTCACTGACAGCGGCTTGGGATGGACTCTCTGGCTGGACGCCTGACGCCTGACGCCCGATTTACTAGTTGGGCTTTGGCAAGTCGCCGCAGCTGCCCCGCGGGTTCGAGGCGTCTAGCCGAACATTCTGCTGGTGAGCGTAGGGTGCGCCCAGGTTAGAGCGCACCGCGTGCGTCCGTGAGGTCACTCGCGCCAATCGACCTCAAAGTGCCCGATTGGCTCGTCGAAGCCCTTCGCGGCGAGGGGCCCCGCGTCGGAGAACCGGATTCCCTTTCCGCGGCAGAGGTCGTGCACCCCGGATGAGACGACAATGCAATCCGGCTGAGCGCACGTGCACAGCCGCGCGGCCTGCTGCACAGCCGCTCCGAAGAGATCGTCTTGCTCAGTTACGGGCTCTCCCGCGGCCACCCCGATGCGCACCCGCAGTCCCGACTGCCCACCGACACTGAGCTCTCCAAGCGCCCGCTGGATTTGCACCGCCGCGCCGACCGCTTGGGACGCCGCGTTGAATGCCGCCATGATCCCATCCCCAGTGTGCTTGACTTCGCTGCCGCCAAACTGCGCCAAGCTAGAGCGCACTATCGAGTCGTGTTGGCGAACTAGCTGCATGGCCTCGCGATCGCCCAATTGTTGGGTGAGGCGAGTGGAGTCGACCATGTCGGTGAAGAGGATCGCGCGGAAGGCGCTTTCTACGTAGGGCTCGCCCGGAGGGTGAGTATTGAGCCGTCCAAAGAACCCTCGAATGCTCGCCTCGTCGACCTCGACCACGTTCAACGGAAGCATCCCGTGCGAGGCGCTGTGGGCTGCCTCGACGGACTCCTTGTCGGGACCCTCGATAAGGCAAAATCCGCTGCCGGCCTCTTCTTCGAACCAGTAGGTGACGAAGCGTACGCCGAACCTCTCTTGCACCTCAAGATCGCGCAGGTGAGCAGTTGCGATATCGGCAGCCGTCGCACCCGGGATGTCGTGACGATCCATGTAAAGCGGCATTGGGATCGAACTGTACTCCGCCACGATGCACGGATAGCTCGGCATCCTCATCGAGCTGGGTGTCGCACGCAATATCGCTGCGACGGCTGAACTTCAGTCAGCAGCGCTCAGCTTGTTGGACTGCCTTTCATTCTGCCGTGCCAGTGATCGCGACTCAGCTCGCCATCGGCGGTCCCGCGCCGACTGTTTTGGACGCGGTCGCCACTTCGCTGCGGAGCGCCTTCAGCGCGGCGATGTAAATCTCTGAGAACGTCGGGAACGGTTGAATGGTGTCGGCCAGGACACTTAGTGGGATGTGGGCGCGAATCGCAAGTGTGGCTTGCTGTAGCCACTCGCCTGCCTCGGGACCGAGCGCGTAGGCACCCGTCAGTCGCTCGCCGTCGCTGAGGAGCGTCAAAAAGCCGTTGTGCTCGGCGTACGCGCGCGTGTAGGTGGCTGTCTTCGAGACGTCCGACAGTGGGACCATGGCGCTGAAACGGCCGGCGGAAGCGCCCACAGCGGCAGCTTGCGGGTCGGTGTAGACGACTCGCGGGACGGCCTCATAGTTGGCCTTGCGGGGATCGCCGAGGATGTTCGCGGCGACCACCTCGCCCTGATACTTGCCGACGTGAGTCAGTGGCCAGAGTCCGTTGACATCGCCGATCGCCCACAGATGCTCCGCCGCGCGTAGGTGCGCGTCGACTGGTACTCCGTGTGCGTCGGGCTCAACGCCGACTGTCTCCAGACCGAGTCCGCGCATGCGCGGACGCCGGCCCGTTGCGACCAGCAGTCGGTCGCCGCGTAGTTCGCGCCCGTCGTCGATCTCGAGGACGTAGTCTTGGCCCTCACGTCGCGCGGCGGTTGCGTTCGCGGACAGGACGAGCTCGATGCCCTCGCGGCGCAGAACCTCGCCGAGCGCCTCACCCAGTGGCGCAGGCTCGCGGCCGAGCACGTGCTCGGCCATATCGACGACGACCGCCTCGCCGCCCAGTCGCCGAACGGCCTGTGCCATCTCCACCCCGACCGGCCCGCCACCGAGAATGAGCAGGCGGCGCGGAATTGTTTTCATGGATGTCACCTCGCGACTGGTCCAAACGCCGTCGAGCTCGCGCAAGCCCGGCACGGGCGGCACGACCGGATCAGCGCCGTTCGCGAGGACCACATGGTCGGCGGTGTGCCGCACGCCGTCGACCTTGACGACACCCGGGCCGGCGAGTCGGCCGCTACCTCGCAGCAGCTCGATGCCATGGTCGGCTAGCCAGCGCTCTTGTCCGGCGTCGGAATAGTCGGAGACCATGAAGTCACGCCAGGCAAGCGCCGCCTCCACATCGACCTCGGCACTCGCGGTGGCCTCGCGCGCCTCTTGGACTGCCTCGCCTGGTCGCAGCAATGTCTTCGACGGAATGCAAGCCCAGTAGGAACACTCACCTCCCACAAGCTCACGCTCGACGAGAGCCACGCGTAGGCCTCCCTCCGCCAGAGCGCCCGCGCAATGCTCGCCAGGCGAGCCACCGCCGAGCACGATCACGTCATAGTCGCTGTTCACCTCGGCCCTCTCCCTTCAGCGGCCCGGAAGTCGGGTCTTGATCTCTTGGAGCAGCCAGCCGTTGCCATCCGGATCGCTGAAAGCGGCAAACGAGCCGTAGTCGGCGTGTTCTGGGGCCGGCCCGCTTACGCGTCCCTTCTCGCCGGCGTGATGAAAGATCCCGGTCACGTCGTGGAACAGCTCGCTGACGTCGACCCCGCGCGCGATGAGCTCGGCTCGGGCCTCGTCGATGTCATAGACCGTGAGCTGTAGGCCATCGGAGGAGCCGGGCGGGGCTGAGGTGACTCCCTCGCCGAAGATGATCGAGCAGGCGGAGCCTGGAGGTGTCAGCTGTACCACCCGGTAGCCCTCATCGACAGCGATGTCGGCGTCTAGCCGCCACCCAAGTGCCTCGTAGAAGCGCTTCGCCCGATCAACGTCTGAGACCGGCACGACCACGACCTCGAGCTTCACCTCTCCGGCCTGCACCGGCGGGCTACCCGCCACGCTTGTACTGCTCTGCTCGACACCGTTCATATCGCCTCCTCTGGTTGGTGGCGCCACAGCAAGACTGTGTGTTCTCACTGTCCCCTGCGGCACGAGTCAGCGATCGCACACACTCTCCTTCTCATCCGAGTAGAAGTCAAGGTTTCGCGCAACGGGTAGACGCGCGAGGGGTAGAACCAGCGTTAGTCTCGCAGTCTGCTTCAGGTAACGATCGTGAACTTGAGACTGAGCGGCTTTTCGTTGGTTTCAGAGCGCATCGTCACGCTATCGGCGCGGAATCAAACCATCTCGACCGGCGAGTGCGCTCCTGGACAGTTTCCATTGCTCGCTCGCCGCCTGGTAGCTTGCCTCCGGGAGCGCGGAGCCAAGACCATGAATGACTATCCACGCCCAATGCTCACCGTCGACACGGTCGTCATGACACGCGAAGCGACGCCGAGCATCCTGCTGATACAGCGCGGCAATCCGCCGTTTGCCGGCAACTGGGCGCTACCGGGTGGTTTCGTGGACGAAGGCGAGACGGTGGCCGAGGCCGCGCCGCGCGAGCTGGGGGAGGAGACCGGTTTGCGGGTGGGGCCGCTTGAGATGCTCGGTGTGTATGACACGCCCGGCCGGGATCCACGCGGCTGGACCGTCTCGGTGGTCTACCTAGCGAGGATTCCCGCACGTGTTGAAGTGAAGGGCGGCGACGACGCGAGCGATGCACGTTGGTTTGCCGTGGACGAGCTTCCCGAGCTGGCTTTCGACCACGCAGTGATCGTTGCCGACGCGCTCAAGCGCGACTGACACTCTCGCCGCGGCGGGCCTTGCGCCCTCCGCCGACGCGCTCAAACGAGATTAGGCGGCCTCGCCTCGCGGCTTGCGAGCGCTGAAGCGAAACGAGCGGCCGCCCTTCTTCACCTGAGGCCCGCGCAGGCCTGCGGCTTGCAGTCGCGCCGGTAGCCCATCGGGACCGACAGGCACGAGCGTGTCGCCGACGTGCAGCAGCTTGAACGCCCGGCCTGTGCCGAGGCTGTCGGTTCCCGCGAACACGCCTCCAGGACGCAGCACTCTGGCCACCTCGCCAAGCAGCCGGTCTTGTAGTTCAGCCGATGGGATGTGGTGGAGCATGGTGAAACACACCACGCCCGAGAAGCGACCGTCCGGGAACGGCATCGCGGTGGCGTCGGCCTGGACGATCTCAACATCGCCGTCGAGCACTTGCCGCAGGTGACGGCAGTATCGCTCGGAGAGCTCCACCACCGTCAGCGAACCGGGGCGCCGGGCGAGTACCCGTGTCGTAGCGCCGAACCCGGGTCCGATCTCGAGCACGTCCTCGCCAAGATCCACTCCGGCGAGCCCCCAGGGGAGCAGCTCGCGCTCCACCGTGCGTGCCCACCAGCCGGACGAGCAGACGAGTCCATGCGCGCGATTCACATGTTGAGAGTAGCCTTCTTACATGCTTGAGAGCTCTCCAGCCCTATACCGAGCAGGCTCAGGCGAGCCCTTGCTCCTGCTTCACGGCTTCACTGGCACGTGGCACCACTGGCGTCCTTTGCTCGACGGGCTGGCGGCTCTCTACGAAGTGATCGCGCCCACACTCGCCGGTCACGACGGCGGGCCTCCTTTCGACATGAGCGGTCCGCTCACGTTCGCTTCGAGCGCCGACCATCTCGAGCGTCATCTGGACGAAATCGGCGTGGGCACCGCACACATCGTCGGCAACTCGATGGGAGGCGGCCTTGCGCTCGAACTGGCCAAGCGCGGACGCGCGCTCTCTGTCGTGGCGCTCGCACCCGCGGGTGGCTGGACGGAGGGGGACGGGGAGGCCAAGCGCCTCGCGCGCCTGTTCGCGCGTCAACGTCGCATGACGCGCCTGAACGCCAAACGCATGCCCCTCGTGATGGGGCGCCCAGGGAGCAGGCGGCTAGCCTTGCGCGAGGTGATGCGCCACGGTGAGCTTGTCTCGCCTGCCGAGGCCGTCGACCTCGCGCTCACTTCGGTTCACTGTCCGGTCGCGCCCGCCGCGATCCAGGCGCTCCGCGCTGACCGAGGCTTGGCTCTGCAGGATCTCGATCGCATCGCCTGTCCCGTACTGCTTGCCTCGCCCGAGTTCGATCGCATCCTGCCGGCGGAGCGTCACGCCCCGCGCTACAGGCGCGAGATCCCAGGTGTGGAGTCGCGAATGCTTCCTGGCTGTGGTCACGTTCCGATGTGGGATGACACTCAGCTCGTCCTGCGCACGATCGGTGAGTTCGTGGAACGGCACGTGGCTGCCTCGCCTGAGCTCGCAGGCGTCGCCCAACTCCCTTAGCGGGTCCGCCGGCTGAAAAGCCTCACCGGGCCTTGGGGCCTCGACACCGGCCCGGAGCCGTGAGGCTCTAGAGCAACTCCGCGATGCGCCTAGCCGCCTTGGCGGCGCCATCTGTCTCTACGTCGCGGTAGTCCACTTCTCGCCCGATCTCCTGCGCGATCGCCGCCGCGATCAACTCGGGTGGGGAGTCGTCGTAGTCCATGTGCCTGCCCGCGCCATAGCGTTCTAGTCGGTGGCGGACATGGAAGTTCTGCTCGAAATGATGGCGCAGCGGGAAGTAGAGGAACGGTCGCTTCTGTGCCGTCAGCTCCATCGAGGTGGTCAGGCCGCCCTGCGCCACTGCGAGGTCACAAGCGGCCAGGTGGCGGTAGAGGCTGTGCACGTAGGGGACCACTTCGAGACCGTCATGCGTGGGAAGTGATGCCGGATCGATGCGGGGGCCGGCGACGACGATCATGCGCAGATCTGGCACTCCTTCCTTGGCATGGGGAAAGGAGGCGATCACCCGGCGCAGCAGATCCGCGCCTACGCCGGAGCCGCCGACGGTGACGATGCACACGCGCTCCTCATCTGAATAGCCGAGCTCTGAGCGCAGCTTGGTGCGCTCGCCCAGGTCAGCCGGGTCGAAGCCGGTGACATAGCCGGTGAAGTCGAAGTGGCGCTCGGTCCAGTCCCTGATCATCGGCAGCTCCGCGCCCAGTCGCTCGGCAACGATGTCGTCTGGATTGCCCACGAACAGAGCCATATCGCGCACCTCGGGGTGCTCGG
Source organism: uncultured Solirubrobacterales bacterium (assembly GCA_963726465.1). Taxonomy (GTDB): domain Bacteria; phylum Actinomycetota; class Thermoleophilia; order Solirubrobacterales; family Solirubrobacteraceae; genus Palsa-744. The sequence goes on along the minus strand of CAVSCQ010000019.1, from coordinate 252,130 downwards.
CGATGTGGTCGACCATGTCGGCGTTGTAGTCCGCGGTCAGGTGGCTTTCGTGCGGGTCTGCTTCCATCGGCAGGAAGCCCACAAAATCGGTCAGCCACACGAACGGGACCTTCTTCTCGCGTGGGTTCTCGTGCAGGTAGTAGTCGAGCTCCCACGCCTCGTCGCCGATCCACAGGTCGTAGCGCTGCTCGCGCACGATGTCGTGGAACAGCATGAAGTTGGCCGCCAGGATCTCGTCCATGCGCCGCAGCGCGTGGAAACAGTTCAAGTCGTGCTCGGCCGACTCGGACTCGAAGTGCTTGGACTCGTTGGCCAAGTGCTTGCTGGCTGGATGGATGCGCTCGCCCTCGGCTTCCAGCATCCTGGTGACGGGGTCCTGGGCGAGCCAGTCGACCTGCAGATCGGGATTCTGAGCGCGCAGCTCGCGCGCGATCGCAACATCTCGCTGGGCGTGACCGAGGCCGATCGGCGAGGAGACGAACAAGGCGCGCGGGCGACCGTCCGGGCGGAACACGGTTGGGTCGCGTGGCGTGCGTGGGCGCTTGAAGGCGTCCTCCGCGAACTCGCGCAACATCAGGTTGAAGCCGACGGGCTTGCGGGCATGCTGGATATGTCCGGCACCTTTGACCGTCTGGAACTTGCCTGCGCTGAGACGCGCGAGCGCGCGGGCGTCGCGCGGCGGCGTGATCATGTCGCGATCGCCGGAGACCACCAGCACCGGGCAGTGCAGGCTTTGCGCGAGCCCACGCAGCTCTCGTGGCGCGTTGGCGCGGTGGGCGGATTGCTCGTCGCGGACCGTCGCTGCCAATGTCTCCGCGTCGGTTTCGAGCGCCCAGCCCACTCCGTCTTCGATCGCCTTGGTGGAATGCGGCTCCGGTATGGCTCTGGAGACGAACCACTCGGCGAAAACTGGATAATCCCGACGCCAGTGGACGGCGCTGAAGCGGCCCCACCAGCGGTATAGCTGGGGGCTGATCGCCGGTCGTGCGAACGCCCACCAGACGAGCTTGCTGCGCATGGACCACAGGTGCGAGGGGGTATAGGGGAACATCGGGCCGGTGAAGACAGCGCCGAGCACCCGCTCGGGGGCAAGCCGCGCGAGCTCGAGCTGATAGCGGGCGCCCGCGGAGAGACTCACCGTCACCGCCGACTCCGTGCCGGTCGCGTCCATCACCGCCAGACAGTCGCGGGCAAACTCGACCGCCCTGTAGCGGCGTGGATCGCGAGGACGGTCAGAGCGCCCGTTGCCGAGGCCATCCATCGCAAGCACCCGGAAGTGGCGCGCCAGGTAGGGGATCTGCATCTTCCAGTGACGCGAGTGGAACATCGACCAGGTGGGGAGGAGGAAGATCGTCTCCTCACCCTCGCCGTAGACCTCGTAGAACAGTCGCTGCCCGCCCCGCTCGACAAAGCCTTCGCTGTCGGGATAGCGCGCACGGCTCTGCTCGCCGTCGTGGCCGACGATCCGAGCGCCGGTCCCGTCCGCGAGCTTCGCTCCGGTTCCTGGCGACACGACCGTGGAATCCACGGTCGTGCTGCCGACTCTTGCCAGCCTGCTCTTGGTCTCCACGGCTGCGTTGTGGGCTGCCGTTTGCCCGGTCGCCGTGTTCATGGCCGCGCCTCCAGCACCAGGTTGAAAGGCGTCTCAGCCGCGCGGCGCACGCGGCTGAAGCCGCCTTCGCCCAAGACCTCGGTGAGGCGCTGCTCGCCGGCCTGGGCTCCGAGCGCCAGGCCGACCTCTTGGCTCAGCGAGGCAGGCGTGCAGAGCATTGTCGAGCCGCCATAGAAGATGCGCCCAACAGGGTTGAGGTTCTCCTCGATCGCGTCGCCCGCCAGGGGCTCCACGACCATCCAGGTGCCATCCGCGGCGAGCTGCTCGCGCACGTGAGACGTGGCGCCCACCGGGTCGCCCATGTCGTGCAGCGCGTCGAACACGCACACCAGGTCGAACGGTCCGCCTCCGAAGTCCTTGGCCGAAGCCACCTCGAAGCTCACGCGGTCTGAGACCCCGGCGCGCTCGGCAGCAGCGCGGGCAGCCTGCACGGAGCCCTCGTGGTAGTCCGATCCGACGAATCGCGAGGCCGGAAACGCCTTGGCCATCAGGATCGTCGACGCGCCATGACCGCAACCGATGTCCGCGACCCGGGCGCCGGCCGTGAGCTTGTCGACCACGCCGTCGAGCGCCGGCAGCCAGGCGTCAACCAGGTTCGCCAGATAGCCGGGCCTGAAGAACCGCTCGGTGCCGGCGAACAAGTCGTGATGGTGCTCGTGCCAACCAAAGCCCTCGCCCGAGCGGAAGCGCTCGGCGATCTGTGCCTCGTCCTTGACGGTGGCCGCCACCAGCTGAAAGGCGCCAGGGATGAACGCCGGGCTGTTTTCGTCGGCCAAAGCCATCGCCTGCTCGGGCGGCAGTCTGAAAGTGCCCGTGGCCGCGTCGTACTCGACATAACCGCTGGCCGCCTGCTGGCACAGCCACTCGCGGATGTAGCGCTCGTGGCAGTCGGTGCGCTCGGCCAGTTCCTGGGAGGTGACCGGCTCGCTGTCTGCCATCGCCTTGTACAGGCCGAGCTTGTCGCCGATCAGAACCAAAGGCGTGGTGATCGCCGCGCCCAGGTCGCCCACGAACTGACCCATGAACTCTTCGAGCTTTGCTTCATCTATTTCTACTGCGCTCATTGTGCTTCCTCCGATTGGTCGATTGGGGGGATGTCTTGTTGTTGTTCCCGGTCTTGCGCTTCTCCAGCGAGCTGAGCCACGCGTCGATGTCCGTGAGCAGAGCCTCGTGGCCACGGTCGAAGCCGAGTAGCCGCTCGAACAGGAGGCCCTGGTTGAACTGCGAGACCAGCGCCGCCAAGCTCTCGGCCGAGAACGGGCTGTCATCGAGGTCGTACTCCTCGATTGCCTCGGCGAGCGCGTCACGAAGCACGGTGCGCCAACTGTCGGTGACGCCTTGCAGGCGCTCGCGCAGCTCGGGCTTGTTCCAGGCGAGCGCTTGCAGCTCCGCCCAGATCTTGGGGTAGCCCGAAGCGAGGTCCTCGTCGATGAAGGCCATCGCGGTGCGCCACTTCTCGATGAAGGGCTCATCTGTTTCGTACATCGCGCGCTGGCGCTGCAGGATACGCGCGGTGAACCGCTCCAGCGTCTGCAGCAGCAGCTCGTCCACCGAGCCGAAGTAGTAGTGAACGAGGCCATGGTTCTGTCCAGACTCGCGGGCAAGTTGGCGTGTCGATATGCCGGCTGCGCCCTCTCTGATGAGCAGTCGCTCGGCGGCGTCCAGGAACGCCTCGACGTTGACCTCTCTGATCGAACGATCTGCCGCATTGGCTGCGACGTCAGTATTTGCGAGTGACTTAGTCATCTGACTTAGTCGGTCATCTAAGCAGGACTTTGCTTGGCTGTCAAGCAATGCGTCATCGGCGACGGCGCTGCCGCACGGGGTGCACACGAATATGCGTAGAACGATTCTGTTCGGAGTCGTACATGTACGACTCCGCCGGTCGGTACATGTACCGACCGGGCCATCGCCGCATGCGGCGATGGCTTTACCCTGAGGTAGTTAAGTCAGACCGTTTGAGGACCATAGTCAACTCATCTGCGCCGGGATCGTCAACCTTTATCTGCGCCGGGCTGCCGGATCCAAAGCGGGATTGGCCCAACCGGCGTCGGTCGGGTTGACCGTCTGCCCAGGAGCCACGATCTCATCGATGCGATCGAGCACGGCCTGCTCCAGCTCGACCTCGGCTGCGCCCAGTTGGGACTCCAAGTGCTCGAGTGTGCGCGGCCCAATGATTGCCGCGGTGACCGCCGGATGGCGAATCACGAACGCCAAGGCCATGTGAATGAGTGAGATGCCGGACTCATCGGCGAGCTTGCCCAGCGCGTCGGCGGCCTCGAGCTTGGCCTGGTTGGCCGGGATCGACAGGTCATAACGCTGGGGGATCATCGCCGAGCGGCGCGACTGCAGGTCATCGGCGCCCTTGCGCCAACGCCCCGACAGCCATCCGCCGGCTAGTGGGCTCCACGGGATCACGCCCATGCCCAATTCGCGACACGTCGGCAGTACGTCGGTCTCGATCCCGCGCGCCAGGATCGAATAGGGCGGCTGCTCGCACACGAAGCGCGCATGGCCTCTGTCGTGCGCCACCCACTGCGCCTTGACGATTTGCGCCGCCGGATAGGTGGAGGAGCCGATGTAGCCCACCTTGCCCTGCGCCACCAGGTCGCTGAGCGCGCCGAGCGTCTCGTCGTGGTCGGTCCAAGGATCCCAGCGGTGCACTTGGTAGAGGTCGATCCAATCGGTCTGCAGTCGCTTCAGCGAAGCCTCGACCTCGCGGAAGATCCAACGGCGCGAGTTGCCCGCCTCGTTTGGATCGTGGCCCATCGTGCCATGGAACTTGGTGGCCAGCACCACGTTCTCACGCTTGCCCCCCGCCAGCGCCTTGCCCACGATCTGCTCAGACTCCCCACGCGAGTACACGTCCGCGGTATCGATGAAGTTGATCCCTCCGTCGAGCGCCTTGTGGATGATCCTGATCGAGGCGTCGTGGTCGGTCTCGCCCCACGCGCCGAACATCATCGCGCCGAGGCAAAGCGGACTGACTTGCACTCCGGTGCGGCCGAGCGTTCGCTGCTGCATGCCCACACCGTAGCGCCACTCCGCCGCACAGGCGTTATTCCACTGTGAGCGTCGCTTTCATGCCCTGGGCCGCATGGCCCGGGAGTGAGCAGAACAGGGTGTAGCTGCCCGGCTTGAGGTTGACCGTCAGGCTCAGATGGTCGTTCGACGGTGTGTTTGGGAGCGAGCCGACCACTTCTCCTTCGCTGCCTTGGGCTGCGTTCAGATTGTGTTCGTCCTCGCCGTGGTTGACGAATTCGATGATCGTCTTGCCGGCCGGCACGCTCGAGCGCGAGAGCACGAAGCGAAAGCCTTCGCTGTCTTCGGCTGTGACCTCTACGTGAGCGGGTGTCGGTGGCGCGGTGGGTTTGGCGATCATCGCTTCTTCTGAGCCGTTAGGGCCCGATGGGCTGGAACCGGCGGTCGATCCGGGCGTGGACGTCGTCGGGGCGGTCGATCCCGGCGTGTCCTGGGCGTGAGTCTGGCTTTGACCCCCAGGGACCGGCGTGAACTGCTTTGTACGCTTGTGCGTCCGGTGCTTGTGCCGCGAGGCCTTCTTTGAATGCGTCGCCTGGCAGCGGTGGTGCTTGCTGCGATGGCACGCCCGCCTCGCGGCCACGGGCCGATGCCGCGGAGTGCGAGAAGGCGCGGCAAAAGCGATTGCTACAGAGGCACCGCACACAGCGCACAAAGCGCTCAAGAGGAGCATCGATCGCCAGGCGCCCCGCATCCCTCAGCTCACCAACACAGGTCGCTGGAAGGACGACGCTTCGGGGATGACCAGACCCGCTTCGGTCTGAAACCACTGCTCCAGCAGAGAGCAGTACATCGCCCGGAAGTCTGAGGTGTTGAGCAGGTTTTCGTTGACATCCAGTTTGCTCAGGCCTGGGAATTCACCCACCATTTTTCCAGCCGCCCGGCTACCGATCAGAAAAGCCAGGCCGCCCGCGCCGTGATCGGTGCCCGACCCGTTTTCTTGTGGGCGGCGGCCGAACTCCGACCACAATTGAATCAGCACCCGCTGGTCCAGTTTGCGCGCTTCCAGGTCGCGCTGAAACGCGACCAGAGCGCTCACCGTCTGTTCGAGGTTCGTGTTTAGCGTGTTGGCCTCATCCGAATGAGTGTCATAGGAGCCGACCGCATTCAGCGAGGCGCACTTGATCGGCATCCCCGTGTGCAACATCGCCGCGAGTACCGCCAGTCTTTCCGCGAAGTCCCCGCTTGGGTAGGTGACGGGAGATTTATCGCCCGATTCATGCTCGGACTGCACGAAGCCAGCCATCTTTTCGAGCACCAAACCCGTGTCATAGGAAGCGGCGCGAGCTTGAGCGTAAGCGGGCGAAGGCGCCCCCAAGGCACCCAAGGCGCCAAAGGTTTCAAGCGCAGGTCCGCTCACCGGGTCGCCCAGGCCGTTGGCCCACATGGTGTAGTCGACGGGCGAAGAGACCGCCGCCACAGGCATCTTCGCCGTGGCGAGCGCCGGCGCCAGCGAGTAGTCGAGCGAAAGTCCCTGCAGTGGGTTGTGCGGTTCGCCCACCAAGTCCAGGTAGCGACCCATCCAGCCCGAGCGAGTTTGTGCGTCGAGCTGGCCGACCTCCCAGTAGTGGCGGCTTGTGAAGTGACTCTCGTCGGCCGGCTGGTAGCCGATCGCCGGGAAAGTCGTGACCTTGCCTTCTTCGTGCAGTTCGGCCAAGCCCGTTGCCGCTGGATGCCACATCAGGCTCGTGTCCTCGCTGAAGGGCTTGCCCGTCCCTTCGGCGAGGCCCAGCGTGGGGCGCAGTTCCTTGTACTTGGTTTCCCCTACCGGCGCGAGCACCGACAGCGCATCCCAGCCGCCTTCCATGAAGATCGAGACGAGCACCGGTTCTTCTTTGCCGCCGGCGGCCATAGCCTGGGCGATGCCCTCTTCGAAATGGCGCGGGCCGAGCATCGAGGCGCCATAGACAGACAGAGCCGCTCCAGCTGAGCGCAGCAGGAACGTGCGCCGGTCAAGGCCTGTGCCCGCCGGCAGCGGCATTCCAGGCTCGATTCCCGGCAGCCCCTTGCCGGCAGCTGCGGCGCCGCGACGCAAGAACTGCGAGCGGGTGAAGTCGTTGCACGAGCAGCTCTTGGCCACGGTCAGCTCCCTCTCGCGGTGGAGGTTCGCCTCGACCTGTCGGTTTGCCTGGACACGTCAGCTCACCTGCATATCCGGGGCGGTGGCGATCAACATGCGAAGCGCGTTCTGACGCATCGCCCTGAAGGGGCTCTGCTCCCAGTCGGCGAGCGGTTCCTTCAAACAAGATTGGGCGAAGGCGGCGATGCACTGCTCCGATTCCCCTGAGAGCGGAGGGTTAGCCCAGTAGGCCAGCGCGCTCGCGAGCGCCGTGGTTGGATCCTCAGTTTCACTATATTGCGCTTCTCCTGTTTTGGGCCACGGGTTCGGGTAGGTCTCCGAGGTCACATAGCTAGCCATTTCCCAGCGCGCCTTAGCGGTCGACGTGTCAAGCCAGCGGGTGAAATCCCAGCCGGACACATTGGGGGGATAAAAGAGTTGCTGGCCCGCATTGGCCGATAGCCACGTCCACGACGTCGTATCGATCGGGCGGCCGATCGCGCGCAATAGGCCCGCGTTGTAGACGACTGGTGGTGTCACCAGCTCGGGGCCTTCGTAGAAGTCGGGGTGCTGCAATATCGCCTCGACTACGGCTCCGATGCTGTAGTTCGAGCCCACATATAGGCCTTGCAACGAGGCCAGCGTGGCTTCGTCTGGGGGGCTTGGAATGAAATAGCCCCACAGCTTGGTGACGAAGAAGGAGGCGTGCAATGGGTGTTCGACGCACAGGCGCACGGCGTCTTCCCAGCTCCAATTGCCAGTCTTGCCGAATACGGTCTTTTCGTGTTTGTCGTGGCGGGCGGTATCGAATTCAAATTCGTGCAGTCCTTCCTGCGAGGACCATTCCGCTGTCCAACCCGTTAGAGCACGAGCCATTTCGCGCACGTCGTCCTCGGTGTAAGCGCCACGGTCGGCGCCCAAGGAGAACAGCTCCATCATCTCGCGAGCGTAGTTCTCGTTCGGTTCACTCTTCTCGTTGTAGATCCCGTCGAGGAACACAAGCATCGTCGGGTTCGAGGTGACGGCCATGAACAGGTCGTGAAAGCTGCCGAGCGCCATGCTGCGAAAGAGCTCGTTCTGTTCGAGCATCATCCGCTGGCTGTTCACCTTTTCGTTGGAGTTGGCAAACCAGTCGTGCCAGATGAAGGTCATGCGCTCGACTAGCTGCTGGTCGGAGCGCACCATGCGATCCAGCCACCAGCAGTGGTCTTGACCCCAGGCGTTGTTTGGATCCAGGGGATCGCCATTTTCGTCGACCGGTTCCGGGCCGGTGAGCGTCGCCGCACCGGAGGGGCGGGTAAGGCCGAAGACGACATCCTGCAGGGGTTGTCCTGTCAGCGCCTCGGCCTGACCGGGCGTCGGTCCAAACCCGGCACGCCACAGCAAACGCTGGGCTTGTCCGAGGGCGATCGGCGGAGAGCCGATCGACGGAGGCGGCGCGGGGGAGGGCGCAGGTGGAGACGCCGAGGCAACCGGCAGGGCGATCCCGATCGTTCCGTGCGCCCCCGAGCGATGCACAGGCTTGTGGTGCTTGTGCTTCTTCGGCTTATGCTTGCGCTTGTGGTGCTTCGCCGCGTGCTCTTTGGCGCGTTTGCGCTGCTCTTCGTGACCGGCGTGTGAGCCGGCAGCCTGTCCTGCCCGTTTCTTGGTCTGAAAGATCGTCGTCATCGAGCCGTCGGCGCCCCGCGGATCAGGCCTCAGCAGTGCTTCGACTGGGATGGTCCGACGTCGCTGCCTTGTGGCGTGTGATCGACGGATGTCCTAGGGCTGGTCGCTCCAGCAGCCACCGGTCTGGGAGTAGGGACCTCGATACTGTGGGCCAAATGACAAGCCCTCCCATTGGCTCCCGTGCGATTCGCGCTTCGATCGCCGGGACCGTCCAGGGTGTCGGCTTTCGCGAGGCCGTGCGCGCCCTGGCTGGCCAACTGGGCGTGACGGGTTGGGTACGCAACGCTGAGGACGGCACCGTGATCGTCCATGCCGAGGGTTCCTCAGAAGGTGTGGACGCGTTCCTCGCCTTCCTGCATGAGGGACCGTCCCTCGCCGAAGTGCAACGAGTCGAGTCCGAAGTGGTCAAGGTCGAGGGCCACGAGCAGTTTGCGATCCGCGGTCTCAGCGCGGGAGTGTTCGTCGTCCAGGAGCACCAGGCCACCGCCCACCACTTCGATCTGCGCTTGGAGGTCGGTGGCGCGATGCGCTCCTGGGCGGTCCCTAAGGGTCCTTCGCTCGATCCGTCGGTCAAGCGTCTAGCGGTTCAGGTCGAGGACCACAGCCTTGCCTACAACTCGTTTGAGGGGCCAACCGATGGTGGCGCTGTGATCGTCTGGGATCGCGGCCACTACGAGCAGGGTGGGCGTGTCGCGTGGCCCGAGGCGTTGGACCGCGGTCACGCGGTGTTCGTTCTGCACGGCGAGAAGCTCAGTGGTGGCTTCGCCCTACAGCTCACACGTCCGGGACCAAAGGCGCAATGGCTCCTGATCAAGCGCCGCGACGAGTTTGCGCGTCCAGGGTCCGATGTCGTGGTAGAGCGGCCGAACTCGGTGATCAGCGGCCGGGCTTTGGGGCAGGTTCTGCCGGAGTAGATCTCGCGGTAGGTCGATGCCTGCCCGCCGGACTTTCATCCCATTGGCCAGTCGGATCCCGATCCTCAAGACTCTCGGTGCGTCATCCGATTAGTCATGTGTGCCTAGGGCTCTCGACGACAACGAGCGGCGTGTCCTGCGACTCAAGACTCGAAAGGCGACGCTTGAGGCGCTAAGGGCACTCGGCGGCGAAGCCCAGCGACGGGAAATCCTTGCGTGGGCCTCATCGCACGGCGGCTTCACCGAACGCGAGCGTACGGCGCCCGCACCGACAAAGGCCGAGCACAAGTACTCAAACGCCGTCGATCATCAGCTCGGGTGGGTGCTCACCGATCTCAAGCGTCAAGGCTTGGTCACGAACCCCAAGTGGAGCACTTGGTGCCTGGTCTCTACAACGAAGCCCAAGGCGGGGCCCCGTGCTTCTAATGCGCCGAGTCCCGAGCGGCTCCTCGAGCTGCGCAACATGCCTTACCGCCTCTACCTGAGGACACCTGAGTGGAAGTGCGTGCGTGACGCGACTCTGCAAGCAAACGGTTACGCATGTTCGCTTGACGTCAGTCACAAAGAGGGGCTCGAGGTGCATCATCGCAGCTATGAAAACCGTGGCACCGAGCGTCCCAACGACTTGATCGTCCTGTGCCGCGCATGCCATCGATTGCATCACGCCGAGTACGGGTTGCCGCGAACCGCGCATCCTTCGCAGTCCTCGCCGGATCAAATGGGGGAGGGCCGTTTGGCGCCTGTGTCACCCTCTGGCCACGGCAACGCTCCACGCCGTCAATCCTCGTTTCGACAGGCGCTTGGCAAGTTCGTTCGCGCCAGATCACAGAGTAATCATCCGGTCTAATGGCGTCCTCGGGCCAAGCTCAGCTGTCGATCGTGGACATGTTGGCGTAGCGCTCGCCGGCCGTGACGCCGACAGGCGCGGCCTCCTCAATGCGCGCGAGATCCTTCTCGGACAGCTCGATCTCGGCCGCGGCGACGTTCTCTTCGAGATAGGGGCGATGCTTGGTGCCCGGGATCGGCACGATGTCCTCGCCGCGGCTGAGCACCCAAGCGAGCGCTAGCTGGCCGGCCGTAACCCGCTTCTCGCCCGCGATCTGCTCGATGCGCTCGACCAATTCCAGGTTCTTTTGGAAGTTCTCGCCCTGGAAGCGAGGATGGTGGCGGCGGAAATCGTCCTCGGGCAGGTCCTCCGGTTTCTTGTACTTGCCCGACAGAAAGCCGCGTCCAAGCGGTGAGTAGGCGACGAAGCCGATCTCCAGCTCGCGCACCGTCGGCAGGATCTGATCCTCGGGGTCTCGCGTCCATAGGGAATACTCGGTCTGCAAGGCAGAGATTGGGTGAACCGCGTGTGCGCGGCGGATCGTCTGCGGCGAGGCCTCGGATAGCCCCAGGTAGCGCACCTTGCCCTCCGCCACCAGTTCGGCCATCGCGCCCACGGTGTCCTCGATCGGGATGGTCTTGTCGACACGGTGCTGGTAGTAGAGGTCGATGTGCTCTACACCCAGGCGCTTCAAGGATGCTTCGCAGGCAGAGCGCACATACTCGGGCTTGCCGTTGATGCCAACCCAACTACCGTCCTCGCGGCGCTCGTTGCCGAACTTGGTCGCCAAGACGACTTGCTCGCGTCGATCGGAGATCGCCTGGCCGACGAGCTTCTCGTTGGTGAACGGGCCGTACATGTCAGCGGTGTCCAAGAAGCTCACGCCCAGCTCCAGCGCGCGGTGGATCGTGGCGATCGCCTCGTCCTCATCAGATCGACCGTAGAACTCGGACATGCCCATGCAGCCGAGTCCCTCCTCGGATACCTGCAGTCCCTGGCTTCCAAGCGTGCGTGTCCTCATGTCCTGGCTCCTTTCGTGTGGCCTTGACGCTCGCCGGCTCTCTGCCCGATCTGGCGCGTGCGAATCGCCTCCAGACGTTATCGACCGTCAATCGATGACTGTAGGATTGGGCTTTGTCCGTTGGGCCAGGTAGCGAGCACTCGAAGTGAACACCGTCGCCGCCACTTCCGCCGTTCCCCGCTCCACGAATCGCCGCCTGGGGGTGACCTTTGGCGGGCTGATGCTCGTGATGTTGCTGGCGGCGCTCGATTCGACGATCGTGGCGACGGCTTTGCCGACGATCGTGGGGGATCTCGGCGGGCTGGAGCGCTTGTCCTGGGTTACGAGCGCCTATCTATTGGCGCAGACGGCAGTCACCCCCTTGTACGGCAAGCTCGGCGATCAGTTGGGGCGCAAGCGGGTCCTACAAAGCGCTGTCGTTTTGTTCTTGGTGGGCTCGGCGTTGTGTGGCCTGTCTCAATCGATGACCGAGCTGATCGCCTTCCGCGCGGTGCAGGGACTCGGCGCGGGCGGCCTGATCGTGCTGGTGCAGGCAACGGTTGGGGACATTGTCACTCCACGCGAGCGCGGCCGCTACCAGGGACTGTTCGGCGCGGTGTTCGGTTTGGCGAGCGTCGCCGGTCCCCTGCTCGGGGGAGTGATCGTCGAGCACCTCTCCTGGCGCTGGATCTTTTATGTAAACCTGCCTATCGGCCTGCTCGCGTTGGGAGTGATCGCCGCCACCCTGCCCGCGACGAGCGTGCGCAGCCGGCCCGCCATCGACTATCTCGGTGCGGGCGTGCTCGCGGCGGCGCTCAGCGCGATCGTCTTGGTCGCCAGCCTTGGCGGCACGACGTGGGCGTGGGGCTCGGGGGAGACGATCCTGGTGGCGATCGGCGGGGTGGCCTTGATCGGTGTTTTCTTGGCCGTCGAGCGCCGGGCACGCGAGCCGGTCTTGCCGATTGCGGTCCTGAGCGACGAGGTGTTTCGCATCGCCGGCTTGCTCTCCTTGATCGTCGGCTTCGCCTTGTTCGGGTCGGTCACGTTCCTGCCGCTGTTCTTTCAGACCGTGTTTCACTCAAGTCCTACGGGGGCGGGTCTGCGGCTGATCCCGTTGATGGGCGGCTTGGTGCTCACATCGGTTGTCTCGGGCCGAGTTATCTCTCGCACTGGCCACTACCGGGCGTTTCCGATCGCGGGTACGGCGACGATGACGGTCGGTCTGCTGCTGCTCTCGCGATTGGACGTCGGCACGAGCTCGATCGCGGCCGACGCCTACCTGCTCGTGTTGGGATTGGGCCTGGGGATGGTCATGCAGGTGCTGGTTTTGGCGGTCCAGAACGCGGTCGACTATTCGGTTCTCGGCGCAGCCACCTCCGGTGTGACGCTGGCGCGCGGCATCGGCGGCTCGATCGGCGCGGCCGTGTTCGGGACGATCTTCTCCAGTCGCTTGCGCAGCGAGCTTCACGACGTGCTGAGCGGTGCCCTCGGAGCCCAAGTCTCCGGTGGCGCCCGTCTCACGGGCGCGCAGGTGGCGAGCCTACCGGCGGTGGCCAAGCTCGCTTATGAGAACGCCTATGTCCACGCTCTAAGACCGGTGTTCCTTGTTGCGGCCGGCGTCGGAGCGATCGGGTTCGTGTTGGCCCTGCGCTTGCGCGAGCGCCCCTTGCGCGCGACCGCATCTACCAGCCAGGGCTTGGACGACGCCTTGGCGGCGCCCAAGAGCCCCAGTTCGCTGGCCGAACTGGATCGTGCACTTGGGGTGCTGGTGAGTCGCGAGGACAGGCGCGCCTTCAACGAGCGGGTGGGGGCGCGCGCCAGCGTGGATCTCAGCTCGGGAGCGATCTGGGCGCTCGTCCGTTTCGACAGCTACGGGATCGAGGGGACGCGCGATATGGCCCAAGAGCAAGCGGTCGAGGACGAGCGAGTGATCGCGGTCGAAGCGGAGCTGCGCGAGCGCGGCCTAGTCGTCGAGGACGATGGCGAGACAGATCTCTCGCCGGCCGGTCGCGCGATGGCAGACCAGCTGCTGAGTGCCCGTCGCGAGGAGCTGGGCTCGATGCTGGCCGACGACACAACCCAGCGAGTGCCTGAGGTCCAGCAGCTTTTGGAGCAGCTCTGTGTGGAGCTCGCCGGTCAGCGACCGTGAGCTGCGACGTAGGCGCCGAAGCTGAGGGCGCCTGCACCGGCCGCGACCGCCAACGGCAGGCCGAGACTGTGCTTCTCCAATAGGGCTCCCACGAACGCCCCGAGCAGCATCGCCGCCACCGCGGAGAGTCGCCGCGCCGAGGAGCCGACCTTGGTTAGGCCGCCAGCCGCCGTGTCGGCGGCGATGCCGGTGAGGGTAAGCGTGAGGACGGTGGTCGTCAGGTCGCGCACCGCCAGCTTGCGTACGATCGCGTTGCGCATGCCCATCGCCAAGGCGACGAGCGCGATGATCGCGTAGGCGCTGGCCGAGTAGATCTTCACGTGCGCGGCCCAAGCGACTATCGCCGCGAGCGTCAACAGCGCGATCTCGCTGCCGATTCCAAGCAGAAAGACTCGCTCGTGCCTGCGCGCTATGCCGACGCCAAGGCGTCCGCCGATGCCAGCTCCGAGCAAGAACGCGCCAAGTGAGACGAGCGGCGCGACGACTGGCAGACCACCGGCGTTTGCCAGGCCGAAGCCGAGCAGCACGACGTTGCCGGTCATGTTCGCGGTGAAGACATGTCCGAGGCCGAGATAGCTTGCCGCGTCGATCAGGCCCGTGGTGAGGGTGAGCGCCAGCAGGACAGGCGGGAGACGACGATCGTCCTTGGACGAAGGTTTCCCACGCGGCTCCGTGTGGCCGTCCATTTAGCTGACTTCGACACCGGTAGCGAGAAACCCTTGGGAGCGACGATCGCGCGGGCGACCGGGAACGACAAGGCCGGCGGACCGGAAGGCGCGGGCGCTCCATCTAGTCTTATCGGCCAATGGAGCTCGAGGAGGCCATCAGGACAAGGCGTACCCACAAGGCCTTTGGCCCCGAGCCAGTCGACCCAGAGACGTTGACGCGACTGTTCGAGCTGGCCCGTTGGGCTCCCAACCATCATCTGACCAACCCTTGGCGCTTTCGGGTGCTTGGGCCGCAAACGGTTGCGCGCCTCAAGCAGATCGCTGAGGCTGAGAAGCTGGGCTCGGGCGGCAAGCTGGATCGCGCTCCCACCCTGATCGTCGCCTCGGCTCACAGTCAGGGAGATGCGGGCGAGCGCCAGGAGGATCTGCTGGCGAGTGCGATCGCGGCCTATCTGGTGTTGCTCGCGGCGCACGGTGTGGGACTTGCGGGCTATTGGCGCACGGTGCCGTTCCTCGACTCGCCCGCCGCCCGCGAGGCACTCGCGCTGGAGCCCGATGAGCGTCCGTTTGGGCTGCTGCATCTCGGTCGCCCTCGCCAAGCCCAACGCGTCCCCGAGCGAGCGCTGGTCTCGGACTTCGTGCATCAGCTGCCTTGAGCGGCGTCGCCGCCGCCAGAACGTAGACTCAAGAGGCAGGATGACTTGGCAAGCGCCGAGAGGCCGCGGCTTACACGTCCTCGAAGCGGTGCGATTCGCCGGTCATCTCACGCCGTAGACGCTGCACCCGCCGCAGCTCGCGCACGTCGTCGTCCAGGACTTGCGCGGATGTCGGCTGCTCGCCGCCCAACAATTCCGGCTCGAGGCGGTGGCGCACCAGCTCGCCCGCGATCGCGTCCACGCGCTGGGCGCCGGCACCGGGGCGTGAGCTGACCACGCGCTCGAGCGCGCTTCCGCGAAAGAGCAAGCCGACCCCATCGTCGGCAGCCCAACCGCCGGGCAGCTCGCCCGAGCGCACGTTCGAAAGCCAGACCGGCAAACGCTCGGGCTCGCCGTCGGCGTGCACGGTCAAAGAACCTTCCAGGAGTCCCAGGCCCTCCAATGGCTCAGGAGCGCCGCTGGAGCAGGTGATGCCGCCTTCAAACCAGCACATCGCGCCTGCGCTGATTCCCGCCAGCACGGTACCCCTCCGCCACGCCTCGACCAGGATCTCATCCAGCTTGTGTGCACGCCAGATCGCCAAGAGGTTGCGCATCGAGCCGCCACCCACGTAAACGATGTCCTGCTCGAGCACGATCTCCTCCAACGGACGCTCCAAGTCTCCGAGGCGAAACAGGGACACGTACTGCGGCGCGCACGAACGCCCGCCGAAGCGCGCATAGAAAGCGTTGATCTGGGCGGTCGTGTCGCCCGAGGCGGTCGGCAAGAACAGGATGCGAGGCTCCTTGGCTCGGGCGAGCGTGAGGACGTAGTCGTCCAAAAGCGGGTTGGTGGGCTCCATCGTGAAGCCGCCTCCGCCCATCGCGAAGATCAGGCGCTGCTCCTCCTCGGATGTGGCGCTCACGCGAGCGCCACTGTCCTGGCGGCCGACCGGCTCGCGGACCGGCCCGCGGATCGGTCCGGTTGCTTGGCGGTGCCGCTCGTCCTGCCACCGCGCTTGGTCGGGCCACCGTGGTCGCCCAGGTATGAGACCTCGAGCGCAGTCTCTCTGACCTGGCCGCCGCTGCGCCGCACATGAAAGGCGCCGCCGCGCTCGCGCGAGCTGACCACACGCTCGAGCTTGGTTCCCCTGAAGTGAAGCGCCACTCCGTCGTCGGCGGCGTAGCCGGCGCGCATACCCTCGCCCACGAGTGTGTGGTACTCGGCGCGACGCGCAGGCTCGGCGTCGTAGTGCACACAGTTGGAGTAGGGCAGCAGTCCCAACCCGCCCACGCGCCTGGGCGGTCCGTGGAAGGCGCTGAGTGCCTCCGCGAACCAGCACAGTGAGCCGGCCGAGGGCCCGCACAGCACGATCCCGCGCTGCCATGCCTCGCGTAGAACGTCGTCCAGGCCGTGCGCGCGCCAAACCCCGAGCATCGAGACGACGTTGCCGCCGCCCACGTAGATCAGGTCCTGGGCGAGCAGATGCGAGGCGAGATCATCCTCGACCCCGTGTCCACCTTGGTCGCGGCGGAACATCGAGATGTGGCTGGCCTCGCACAGCGCCGAGAAACGCCGGTAGAAGCGCACCACATAGTGGTCGGCGTCACCTGAGGCGGTCGGCAAAAAGCAAACCCGTGGCCTGCGGGCTTTGGTCAACGCAAGGATGTAGTCGTCCAGCAGCGTGCTGTCTTTCTCCATCGAGAAACCGCCGCCTCCAAGGGCCACGATCTGAGGGGTCCTGGTTCGCATTTGCCGGCTCCGCTTCTGCGCAAACTGCGGGGATGGGCTTTCAGTGTGGCTACGGGCGGCGCTTACGCGTATGGACTTGCGCCCAAGATCCGATGGTTTGTTCTCGACAATCATCCAATTCGGGAAGCCAATGCCGCATGCGGCATTGGCCCGGCCGCGCATGCGCGGCGTTCCAGTCGGCGCATGCGCCGACTGGAACAGCACATTCATCCCTGTAAGCTCGACGGATGCTTTCCACCCAAGACGCTCCAGAGCACGTCGACGTCCTGATCGTTGGCGCCGGCCTCTCAGGAATCGGCGCCGCGTGTCACCTGCAGGCCAACTGTCCCGGCAAGAGCTACGCGATCCTCGAGGGGCGCGAGCGCAGCGGTGGCACCTGGGACCTCTTCAAATATCCGGGCATTCGCTCCGATTCCGACATGTACACGCTCGGCTACTCCTTCCGACCGTGGAGCGAGCCCAAGTCGATCGCCGACGGCCCCTCGATCCTCCAATACGTGCGTGAAGTCGCGACCGAGCACGGCGTGGACGAGAAGATTCACTTCAACCATCGCGTTGTGCGCGCCGAGTGGTCGAGCGTCGATGCGCGCTGGAGCGTCGAGGCGATCCGCGGCGTCGAGGGCGAGGTGGGGGAGAGCGTGCGCCTGAGCTGCAACTTCCTGTTCCTGTGCAGCGGCTATTACAGCTACGACGAGGGCTACACACCCGAATTTCGCGGTAGCGAGCGTTTCGCGGGCCAGATCGTGCATCCCCAGCACTGGGATGAGCAGCTCGACTATGCGGGCAAGCGCGTCGTCGTGATAGGCAGCGGCGCCACCGCGGTCACATTGGTGCCCTCGATGGCCGAGACCGCGACGCACGTGACGATGCTGCAGCGCTCGCCCACCTACATCGTGTCCCTGCCGGCCGAAGACCCGATCGCCAAGCAGTTGCGTCGCTTCATGCCGTCCAAGGTGTCCGCGCCGATCCTGCGCTGGAAGAACGTGCTGATGACAATGGCCAGCTTCCAGCTCTCGCGTCGTCGCCCACGCGCGATGAAGGCGCTCCTGCGCAAGGGCCTGGAACGTCAGCTTCCTGCCGGCTATGACATCGACCGGCACTTCAGCCCCAGCTACAACCCTTGGGATCAGCGCCTGTGCTTGGTGCCCAACGGCGACCTGTTCGAGGCGATCAGCGCCGGCAGCGCTTCAGTCGTGACCGACCGCATCGAGACCTTCACCGAGACGGGCATCAGGCTCGTCTCAGGAGCTGAGATCGAGGCCGACGTGATCGTGACCGCCACCGGCTTGAACCTGCTCGCCCTGGGTGGCTTGCAACTCTCGGTGGACGGCCAAGAGGTGGTCCTGGCCGACACGATGAGCTACAAGGGCATGATGCTCAGCGGCGTTCCCAACATGGCGTTTGCCGTGGGCTACACGAACGCCTCATGGACGCTCAAGGCGGATCTGGTGTGCGAGTACGTCTGCCGTCTGATTAACCACATGGGCGCTGGCGGTTTCGATCTCTGCATGCCAGTCAAGCGCGATCCCACGGTGCTCGAGCGTCCCTTCATCGACTTCTCCTCCGGCTATGTGCAGCGTTCGATCGAGAACTTCCCCAAGCAGGGCTCCAAGGCGCCGTGGCGTTTGCACCAGAACTACCCGATGGACATCCTCAACCTGCGCTTCGGCTCGGTACAGGACGAGGCGATGGAGTTCTCCCGCGCGAGCGCCCCACTCCAGGCGCGTGAGCCGGTCGCGGTCTGAGCCGGTCGCGGTCTGGCCGGCCCTTGGGTCTCGAGGTGTTGTGTTCTCTCTGAGGGGTGCCCCGCGCGCGCGTGCGTGCCTGGTACCGCGGTTGTCTTTAAAGAAGGCCGCGCGCACGCGGGGCACCCGTGAGCGCTGACTCGGATCGCCTCGTTCTGCGCCCGCTCGCCAAGGACGACGAGGCGGAGCTGCTTCGCATTCACAGGACGCCAGAGGTGGCGCTGTGGTGGGGTCAGCCGGAAGACGGCTTTCCATGGAGCGACGAGCCCGAATCCACGCGCTTCACGATCGAGCTCGACGGCAAGGTCGCCGGCATGATCCAGTTCGGCGAGGAGCAGACGCCCAAATACCGCCACGCCACGATCGATCTGTTCCTCGATCCGGTTCTGCACGGCCAGGGCATCGGCACCGAGGCGGTCAGGCACCTGGTCGGCCACCTGATCGAGGAGCGCGGGCACCATCGCGTCACGATCGACCCCGGAACTGAGAACAAGGCCGCGATCCGCTCCTACGAAAAGGCAGGCTTCAAGCCGGTCGGCGTGATGCGCCAGTACGAGCGTCCGGTCGGCGGCGAGCGGTGGCGCGACGGTCTTTTGATGGAGCTGCTGGACGAGGATCTCTGAACATCTCGGCCGCAGCGCCCGATGAGAAAGCCCGCGTTGCACGGTCATAGGTTGGGAAGCTCCGCAACCGCCGATAACCTGCGAACAATGCGAGGACAGACGATGCCCCAAGACGACCGTAGCCGCTGGCTTGCCCTGTACGTGCTGTGCGTGGGGGTTTTGATGATCGTGCTTGACGTGACCGTCGTCAACGTCGCGCTGCCCTCGATCCAAGAAGAACTCCATTTCACCAACGCGAGTCTCGCGTGGGTCGTGAACGCCTACCTGATCGCCTTCGGCGGCCTGCTGCTGCTGGCGGGGCGCTTCGGCGACCTGATGGGGCGCAGCCGCATCTTCCTGCTCGGCGTCGGCCTGTTCACGCTCGCCTCCCTCATGTGCGGGCTGGCCTGGACCCAGACCCTGCTTGTCTGTGCGCGCTTCGTCCAGGGCATCGCCGGCGCTATGACCTCGGCGGTCGTGTTGGGAATGATCGTCACGATGTTCCCCCGTCCACGCGACCAGGCCAAGGCGATCGGCGTCTACGCTTTCGTCGCCTCGGCCGGCGGATCGGTCGGCCTCCTGGCCGGCGGCGTGCTCACGCAAGCGCTCGACTGGCACTGGATCTTCTTCGTGAACGTCCCGATCGGGATCGCCACGATCCTCTTCGCCAGGCGCCTGCTCGACCGCGACGAGGGGATCGGTTTCGGCGAAGGCGCCGACATCCCGGGCGCCGCCCTGATCACGAGCGCTCTGATGCTGGGCGTCTACACGATCGTCAAGCCGGCCGCCGAAAACGGCTGGGGCGCAGGCAAAACGCTCGCTCTCGGAGCCCTCTCGCTACTGCTGCTCGGTGCGTTCGTGGCGCGCGAGGCTACGGCGCGCAACCCACTGGTGCCGCTGCGCATCTTCCGCTCGCGCAACGTCAGCGGAGCCAACCTGATCCAGGTGTTCTCGGTGGCCGGCATGTTCGGGATGTTCTTCCTGGGTGCGCTCTACATGCGCAAGGTGCTCGGTTATGACGCCTTGGAGATAGGGCTGGCTTTCCTGCCGGTGACGATCATGATGGGGTCGATGTCGATCCGCTTCTCCGAGCCTCTGATCACCCGCTTCGGTGCTCGCACGCTGCTGCCGCCCGGGCTGGCGATGATTGCGCTGTCCTTGGCCCTGCTTGCCCTGACGCCGGTTCACGCCAGCTATATCACCGGGCTGTTGCCCTCGATGCTGCTGCTCGGCACCGGCGCCGGCGTGTGCTTCCCGGCCTTGATGGGAGTCGCCATGTCGGGCGCCACACCGAGCGACGCTGGGCTCGCCTCCGGTCTTGTCAACACGACCGCCCAGGTTGGTGGAGCGCTCGGTCTGGCGGTCCTAGCCACGCTGTCGGCCTCCCACACAACCAAGTTGCTGGCCCAAGGAAAGTCGACGGCGGCGGCGCTCACCGGCGGCTACCAGCTCGCCTTCTGGATCGCGGCGGGGCTCGTCGCTGTCGGCATCGTCGTTTCCCTGACCGTTTTGCGCCCAGGGGCTGCGCCAGCTCACCGGCCGCATGCCGAAGACGAGCACGCCCACGAGGAGCACGTCGACGCGATCGGCGAGCCCGGTGCGGGCGAGCCTGCCTATTCGGAGATGCTGTAAGGGCGTCAGGCAAGCTACCGCCGAGAGTCCACCTGGTCGGAGGCGTTGTGCGCGCCCTGGCGGGGTGAGGGTCGATTGGCTATAGTTGCTCAATCCAAGCGGGGCAATGAGCCTCGATCAAACGCAGTGTCAGCGCTCGTAGCCTTTGCTCATAGCAATCTCCGCGTTCGCAGCACGCGAAAACAACACGGAGGAACAGCAACATGGCTACAGGAACCGTCAAGTGGTTCAGCGACGACAAGGGCTTCGGTTTCATC
The DNA here is from genome assembly GCA_963726465.1 of uncultured Solirubrobacterales bacterium. Classification (GTDB taxonomy): domain Bacteria; phylum Actinomycetota; class Thermoleophilia; order Solirubrobacterales; family Solirubrobacteraceae; genus Palsa-744. Next base: position 231,572 of record CAVSCQ010000019.1, on the reverse strand, counting down.
ACGCCCGACGATCAGTCCAAGGACCTGTTCGTACATCACTCGGGTATCGCCGGCGACGGCTACCGCTCGCTCAGCGAAGGCGCCAAGGTCACCTATGACGCCGAGGCCGGCGACAAGGGACCCAAGGCAGTCAACGTACAACTGGCCTAGCGCCAGTCCCAAGCGAACAGAGGGCGAGCCGGCTCCCGCTTGCGGCGCCGGCTCAACCCGACGCGGCGCGACGGCTGTGTCGTGTCAGCTCGCGCACGAGTCTGTCGACCGTGCGTTCGAGCTGGCCGATGCTAGCCGACTCCACCCGACCCACGCCGACCTCACGGTTGATCCAGGCGTTGATCTCACGGTGGCTACCCCCGCCACGCTTGACCAGGTCCGCCACAAGTCGACGACGCTCCTCACGTAGGTGGGCGCGACGCTCGAACGCCGCCATCGGCGCAGGCTCGGGCGCCGGCTGCTTGGGCGGATTGATCTGCTCCTTCGCCCCTGTGGGGGCAGCCCCGAACAGAGTCATCTGTGGGGCCACGTCGGCGCTGAGCGGCACGAACTCCATCGCGGGCGTCGGCTCGCTTGCGCGCCGCTGGCGCGGCTCCTCCAAGCCGTCCTGCTCGGGGCGATCGCGCAGGGCATGGCGCAACTCGCTCTCGACCTCGGCGGCGTGTCCGCGCAAGACCGGGTCGGCTGGCAGGTAGACCCAACTCGGCTCGGGCGCCCTCCCTGGGATCGTCCTCACGAAGCGCCCAACGATCTGCCTGAAGATCATCGGCGTCTTGGCTGCCGTCGCGTACACTCCGACCCGCAACCTGGGGATGTCCACGCCCTCGGAGACCATGTTCACCGCCACGATCCAAGGCTCGCGCGAAGCCCTGAACGCGGCGAGCTTCTCGGCAGCGCGCGCCTCGGTGTGCAGGACCACGAGCGGCGCTTTGCCGGTCAACTCGCTGAGCAGCTTGGCGATTCGCCTGGCGTGCGTGGCGTCGGCGGCGACAGCCAAAGCGCCCGCGTCACGATGGCCTTGCTCGCGTAGTGCTCGCAGCTTCTCGTCGGCCTCCTTGAGGATGCGCGGCAAGCCGTCCGGCAACTCGGTGGAGATCGCGGTGCGATAGCGCCTGCTCGCCTCGCGCGCGCCGAGCACGGTCTCAAAAGAAGACTCGATCACGTCCTCGCCGCTGCGCCACGACAAAGTTCCGTCGAAGGTCACAAAAGCGACGGGACGACAGATCCCGTCGGCTACGGCCTGGGCATAGGTGTAGGCGACGTCCGGCTCGGCCACGCCTTCTGCGTCATAGCTGACCCCCGGGATCGGAGTGGCGTCCGAGCGAAACGGGGTGCCCGAGAGCAGCAGCCACCGGGACGCGCGCGCGAAAGCTTGTTGGAAGCCCACTCCCCAAGCCAGCTCCTCGCCGAGGTGGTGGGCCTCGTCGACGATCACGAGCGTATCCGGCGCGACCTGGGTCGCCCAGCCGCGCGGGTCGCTTGCCACACGAGCATAGGTGACTGCCACGCCGTGAAAGTCGCGCGGAGGCGAGGGCCCGGGCGCGTCGGGCTGTAGCTGTACGCCCAGTTGAGAGGCGGCGGCGGCCCACTGGCGGGTGAGTGGCGTTGTGGGGCACAGGACCGCCACACGGTTGACCTCGCCGCTGCCGAGCATCCGTCCCGCCAACTCCAAAGCCGGGCGCGTCTTGCCGGCTCCGGGGGCCGCTGAGATCAGGAAAGGCCCGTCCCGCCAACCGTGCAGACGTTCGAGCGCGTCGCGCTGCCAGGCGCGCAGGGATGTCACGGAGGCTTCAGACAAGAGTCCGGCATCCTGCGCTATCGCCCGGACGGATCGACCGGTTTGGCTCAGTCAGTGGCCGGGCGGGCGCTCTCGGGGCGGCCCGGTCTGCGACTAACAAGGTTGCCGGGTAGGGCGCTCTCGGCGGCGCGGTCTGCGACCAACGAGTTGACGCGGTTCGAGCGCGAGGGCGCGCTATGACCGAGGCGGGTGCGGCGCGTAGCGGTTGTGCAAGATCAACAGGTTGCCGTCGGGATCGTCGAAGACCGCCATGTGACAGACGCCCGTGTCGAAGGTGTCTTGGCCGAAGCTGACGCCCTGCTCTTCCAAGGTCGCCCGTGCGCTCGCCACGTCGTCCACATGCAACGCGATCCCGCTGCGCAGCGGCGCGTGCTCGAGGCCCATCTTCTCGGCGTCGATCACACTGATCGTCAGGTTGCCGGTCTCGAACTCGGCGTAGTTGCGCTCTTCCAGATAGACCGAGCGCTCCAAGCCGAGCGTCTCGCCGTAGAACTTCACCGCTGCCGGCAGATCCTTGGTGGGCAGCGCCACAAAGTCCACCCGCGTGACCATCTGGCTCATCTTCAGGTCTCCTTGCTCTCGGCTTCAGGCGCTCTCGGCCTGCACACGCCCCGACTTTACCGCCTGCACGAGGGCATCGTAGTCGCGTTCGTTCTGGTCGGCGTAGGCCTCGGAGAAGTCCACAATCGCCTGGTCGAAGACCCCGCCCGCGCCAAGGTAGGAGGCGATCGCGATGCGGTCGCCCGTACGCGCGTGGGCGCGTGCCAGCGTCCACGCGCACAACGCGCCATAGGAACGCAGCATGCGGTGGTCCATTGTCTCGATTTCAATGCTCAGCTTGCCGTCCCACAGTTGGCGCACATAGAAGTCGCGCGCCACCCCGTCGACGCCCCTGGCCGGCAGCCAGCCCAAGAGGATGTCGCCGGAGGCCTGCATTAGGCGCTGACCCTCGACCACCCGCTGGCCGTGGTTTGCGTACTGAGAGGCGCCCGCGAAGGGCTCGAGCACCGAGGCCTGGGCTTCCTTAGCCTGCAAGACCAGCGGGTCCTGCTCGTCGCGTCCCATGAACAACAGCACCCATGCGCGCGTGCCGACGCTGCCCACACCCACCACCTTGCGGGCGATGCTCTGGAAGGTGTAGTCGCTCAGCAGCACGCCGTACTCGTCGGTGAGGCTCGAGCGGTAGTCGACGAGCATTTCCTCCAGGCGCTCGCGCAGCTCCTCTGTCTCCGTGTCGCCCAACAGTTCCCGCACCGGCACGATTAGAGGCGGTTCGCTGACGAAGCGCAGCTGTCCGTCCACCGCTTCGGTGAGCTTGAGCACTGCGCGCGTGCTGTTCTTCGCGCGGGCCTTGCCCAAACGCTTTTCCATCTGCTGCAGCCGCTTGCCCTTGACGACTCGCTGTGCACGCACCACGTCCAGAACGTCCTGGGCGTTGAGGCTTGCGTACCACACGTCCAGATTGCTCATCTGTGCGAAGCCCCGCATTGACTGCCTGTAGGCCTGCGCGGTCCATACGAGGATGTCGGCGATCTCCTGGCGGGTCAAATTACGGTCGCGCCCGGCGACGCACAGGCTCACAGCCAGCCGCTTCACATCCCACTCCCATGGCCCCGGCAAGGTCTCGTCGAAGTCGTTGATATCGAACAGCATCTCGCGCTCGGGCGAGGCAAAGATGCCGAAGTTGGAGAGATGCGCGTCTCCGCAAAGCTGCACCCGCAAGCCAGATGTCGGCGTCTGCGAGAGGTCCGCCGCCATGATCGCCGCCGCCCCTCGGTAGAAGGTGAAGGGGGACACGAGCATGCGCCCGTAGCGGATCGGCACCAGTTCGGCTACCCGGCTCTCAGCCTGCCCTTCGAGGATCGCGACCGGATCCTCGCGGTCATTCGGCGCCTTCCACTCCGCGTGGCTGGAGCGCGGTGTGTGCGCTCGCGCCTCCTTGCCTTCGGCTTCGCGTCGCTTGACCGTCTCGGCGTCGCTCATGCGCCTGGTCCCGGGTCCTCGTGGGTCGGCTGCGCGGGAGGGGCCGCGGGTTTGGGTCCCGGTGAGAGCGGTTGTGTGTCCTGTGTGGAGGTGTCCGTGGTGGGCGCGCCCGGTGGGGTGGGGCCCGGTCCGCCCGGCGTGGCGTGACCTGAGCCACCGGACCCTGTGCCAGCCGAGCCAGTGCTCGCCAAGAAGGCCTTCGTGTGCGCGTCGGGGAACTCCTTGGCGGTCAGGCGCCGAAGCATCTCGGTGCCGAAGACGGCCAGCACAATGATGATCAGGACCCCGGTAAACGTTTTGGTGGCCACGATCGGCCCCCACCAAAACAACAGCAGCAGGATGAAGGCGACCGTCCCGAATGTGATGTCCGGGCGGTCGCGCAGATAGGGGGCCATCAGCCGGCGCAGGTGTACGGCCGTGTGCGTTGATCCCGCGAGCAGGCCCGCAAGGATCAGCGGGATACCGATCAAGACGGTCGACCACGCGATGTCAGCCAGCACGCTCGTGCCGATCGACCAAGCGGCCTGGGCCGCCGGTCTGACCGCTTCGGTGTTTGCCAGCGAGTCGACCACCTTCGTGCCGATGATCCCGCGGGCCACCACGACCACGAGCCCGGCGCCGATGAAGGCGACACCGACCGCGATCAAAGTCTGGTGACGTCGTCCTCGCGCCAGGTACACGGCGAGTGCGAACAAGGCGAAGACCAGGAGGGGCAGCACCAGCGCGAGGCTGCGCAAGAGGTTGACCGCCTTCTGCATAGTGTTGAGCTGCTTGGAAGTCACGATCCGTAGCTGGGCCACTTTCGGCGGAATCTTTTCGACTAGGCTCGATGGCGCCCCGACCTTTTGCGCGACTTCGCCGAGCATCGGGCGCAGGTCGAGCACGACCGCCCCACCGCCTGGCAGCTTCACGATGCTGCCTTTGTTCTCGATCAAGCGCACGAACTCCGCATGGGTGACCTGGTTGGCCTTGCTCCATAGTTCCTGCACCTGGGGACGTTCGAGCAGCAGGTTGATGCCCTTCTGCACCACGTCTTTGAGCGCGCCCGCCGCCGGCGCGGCAAGTGGCTTCAATTCGCTGGGCAGCTCTTTGCCCAGTTCGCCGGAGACGTCCACATTGGCGTAAAGCTGTTCGGTGAGATAGACCGACACCGCTTCGCGGATCGGGGGACTCTCGATCAACTTCGTGTTCGTCTTCGTCCAGTAGCTCGTGTCGAGCAGTTGCCGGTTGGCCCAAACCGCGAAGATCGCCACGATCCCCAGCACGGTCGCCACGCCGATCAGGGAGCGCACCAGCCAACGATGGGGGTGGGGGACGATGGCGTTCATCCGTGCCGGCCTCCGCTTCGCGCTATCCATCCGGTCAACGTGCGCGGACCGATACGGACAGGGAAACTCACGCATCGCAGCCTACGCGGCGGGAGCTCGTGGCGGTAACCGTGTAACGCCGATGGAGCTCTACGTGTTTTCACGCAAGTCGGCTCCGGTGGTGGTGGTCATGACTTGGGCCGCTCCGCCGCTAAGGGCGCGCCGAACGAGACCGGGTGCCAGGATCCGCAAGATCGCGGCGAGCGCGTAGGGGCGCGGCACGTAGCGCTCGGCGCGCCGCTCCACGCCGGTCTGGAAGATCGCCTCGGCCGCCTTCTCGGGAGTTGAGACGATCCAGCGGGTGAGTGCTCGGCCGGTCAGCTCGGCTTGAGGAAATCCCTCGGTGGAGATGAAGCCGGGTAGCACGAGCCCGACGTGGATGCCATGGGGTTGCTCCTCGGCGCGCAGCGAATCAGACCAGCCAGCGAAGGCGTACTTGGAGGCGCTGTAGGCGCCTGTGCCGGCGCGGGCGACGCGCGCGGCGGTGCTGGCCACGTTGACGATCGCGCTGGGTGCGCTGTCTCGCAACATCGGCAGCAGTGCCTCGGTCAGGCGCAGTTGGGCGTCGAAGTTGATCGCCATCGTGCGCCTCACGTTCTCATAGCCGCCGTCTGCGAACGTGGCGCGCCAGGCGGCGCCTGCGTTGTTGACGAGCAAGTCCAAGCGCCCGTGGTGCTCGGCAACGTGAGAGCGAACACGCTCGGGGGCGTCCTCGTCGAGCAGGTCGACGGCTACGAAGCTGGCGCGCTCCCCAAGCGAGGCGGTCAAGGTGCGCAGGCGATCCTCTCGGCGTGCCACGACCACGACGGCGGCATTGGGAACAAGCGCAAGTCGCCGTGCTGTGGCCTCTCCGATGCCGCTTGAGGCTCCGGTCACGACGACGACGTAAGGGCGACTACCGAACCCATTGAGGGATGGCTCTGTCATCGACTGTTGCCTCGGCCAACGGTGCGATGCTCGACGCCACCGGCTCCCCCGATCAGGATGTCATCGACCAGCTCGGGGGCGAACAGGCCGTGACCGACAACTCCTGGCGTGGCCGATAGGCGAGCGGCCAGTACGCGTGGATCCTTGACGGGACCGAAATAGTCGGCGATCAGGTTGCCCTCAGGGCTTGCAGGCGCCTTGCGTAGTCTGGCCTGACCCAGTGCGGCTAGGGTGGTGTGAGCGCCGAAACGCAGCAGCTCGAGCGGTACAGGCGGTCCCAGTTCGGGCACGGCCTTCTCGGCGGAGGCGATCGCCACGAAGCGGCTCGCCGCGGAGGCCACGATCTTCTCGCGCGTATGGGCGCCGCCGCCGCCCTTCACCAGCCAGCCCTCGGGGTCGATCTGGTCGGCTCCGTCGATCGCGATGTCCAGCGGCGCCAGCTCGTCCAGCTCGGCCATCTCCAGACCGAGTGCGCGCGCCGCCTGCTCGGTGGCCGGCGAGGTGGCTACGCAGCGGATGTCAAGGCGGCGCGCGGCAAGCGCCGGGAGTAGGTGGGCAACTGTTGTGCCGGTGCCCAAACCCACCTTTTGTCCATCGAGCACCAGTTCGGCCGCGGCTTGGGCGGCCGCCTGCTTGAGGGCTTCGACGCCGCTCAGGGACGCTGCTGCAGGCGCGCGCGTGGATCCCATCTTGTCTGCGAGCCTACAGCGCGCGGGGCTCGCAACGTCACGCGCTCGGGCGACTCGGGGGCTTGCAACAGAAAGCCTTGGGCCAAAGAGCACCCGAGTTCGCGCACCAGGCGCAATTGGTTCTCACTCTCGACTCCTACCGCGACCGTCTGCAACCCTGCTGTGCGTGCGAGCGCTATCGCGGCCTCCACGATCGCGCGCTTGTGCCTGTCGTCGGGTAGGCCGGCGATCAGTGTGCGATCGAGCTTGAGCATGTCTAGCGGCAGGCTCAAAGGCAGCGTCAGGCGCGACTCGCCTGAGCCGAAGCCGTCGAGCGCGACGCGCACGCCAAGGCTCCTGACATCCTGCAAGGTCGCCTTTGCGCGTTCGGGGTCGCGCAGGATCGCGCTCTCGCGGACCTCGAACCACAGGCTTTGTGGGGGCAGGCCATGGCGCGTAAGTGCGCGCTCGGCTTGATCGGCAAGGTCGAGCTCGGTCAAGCCACGAGCGGATACGTTGATCGACACCGATACTTCCTTGCCCGCACCACGCCATGCCGCCACCTGGGCACATGCCGTATCGAGCACCCAGTCTCCGATCTGCACGATCAGACCGCTCTCCTGCGCGCGCGCCAGGAAGAGTGCCGGCGCCACAGGATCCCCCTCAGCGGGGCTCCAGCGCACGAGTGCCTCACAGGCGCAGGCCCGTCCGCCGTCGAGCGGGAATATGGGTTGATAGGAGAGCGAGAGCTCGTGGCGCGGCAACGCGTCGCGTAGGCGCCGCTCGATGTCCAGATGGGATGTCATTTCGCGGCGCAAGCTCTCGTCGAACAGTTCCAGGCGATAGCCGCCAGAGCGCTTGGCGCGATACATCGCAACGTCGGCCTCGCGCAGCAACGCTTCCGGGTCGGCCTCGGGGTCGTGAGAGACCGAAACGCCGACACTGGCCAGCATCGAGATCTCGGCCGTGCCGACGACGAAAGGCTCCTGCAGAGCATGCAACACACGCTCGGCTACGGCGAGCGCCTCGGCGTCGCTCTGTAGGTCCTCGGCGAGCACCACGAACTCGTCGCCGCCAAGACGGGCCACGGTGTCGCTGTCGCGCATCATCTGCTCCAGGCGCGCTGCGACCGAGATCAGCAAATGGTCTCCGAGCGCGTGACCCAAGTTGTCGTTGATCGCCTTGAAGTGATCGAGGTCCACGAATAGGATGGCCACCAATCCGCCACTACGGTGTAGTCGTGTCAGGGCCTGGTGGGCGCGATCCATCAAGAGCAGGCGGTTGGGTAGCTTGGTCAAAGGGTCGTGCAGGGCTTGGCGCTCCAACCACATGCGGTCGGTCACGTCCTTGGCTGCCGCGTACCACACTGCGCCATCGCTGCGCGCGCTCCACAGCAGCCAGCGCCAAGAGCCGTCGCGATGGCGACAGCGGTTGGTGAAGCTGGCAAGCTGCGCCGTGTGGTCTCGTCCGGCTAGCAGTACGGCTGCAGTCTGTTCGAGGTCGTCGGGATGCACTAGCTCTCGCATCGAGCGGGTGAGCAGTTCCTCGCGGGTCCACCCCAAGAGCTCCTCCCACGCCGGGTTCAGCAAAGAGAGGCGCCCGTCGGGAGTGATCGTGGCAAGCAGGTCGCCCGCGCTTTCGAACGGACGCAAGATCTGCTCTCGCTCAGCTGCAGTGAGAGGCGTGCTCGTCGCTGGGGGCGCTCCGCAGGGATCAGCTGAGGAGTCGTTGCGAGGCCGCTCAGGGGATGTCTCGAACGCGGGGGGCATCTCGGCGATCTCTTTACCCGTGGGCTGGGCGTAACTCACATGGCGTCTTCGGCCGCGTCCCCATCGGGCCGCACCACGTGTTATTCCAATGGACGGATTTTCTAGTTGGCGCTCACCTGTGCGGTTCTAGGTCCTTCGCCCGTCTCGATCCGTGAAGTTTCAAGCGAACCGTCACCGCGCAGGAAGCGCCATATCGACATCAACACCAGGATAGTCATGATTCCCGCGCTGGTGGCACACCACTCGCAGACTGCGTGAATCGAGAACAGCTCGCGATAGGTCAGGTAGGCCGAAAAGCCGAAGCCGGCGAGCGTGAATATGAGCGTGGCGAAGCGGCTCGTCTCGGTTTCGCGGACCAGCAGCGAAGCGAGGATCACGATATAGCCGATCAGGCCCATCAGGGCGACGGGCACGCCGGCGAGCTTGGAATAGATCGAGGTCTGCACCTTGGTGCAGCTTTCCCCGGCGGTACAGGCCGGCTTGATCCCGGCGTAATGCACGTAAGTGAGGTAGCTGGCTATCCCCAGACCTATGACGGCTAGCACGATCATCGCGATGCGGACCGTGCGCCGGCTCATTCTTTCAGGAGCTTTTCGATCGCCGTTTCGAATTGACTGGCGTCCGTGAAGCCGGACACTTCCAGCTTTTTCAAAGTCCCGCCGGTCTTGCCGATCATGAACGACGGGGTGCCCGTGAAGCCGTTCTGGTTGGCGGCCTGCGCGTCGGCGATGACCTGGTTGGGATATGAGGGATCATTGCGCGCCGAGTTCCATGCCGAAAGGTTCAAGCCTGGGATCTGGGAGGCCAAGCCCTGGAGATAGTTTTCGGTGACGTAGCCGCTGTCCTCTTCTCCCTGCTCGTGGTAGAAGAGCTCCAGGTAATCCCACATCAGGTTCTGCTTGCCGGCGGCCAGCGCCGCGACTTGCTGGGTCTGAAAGGTTTCGCGTTCGCGCGTGGCGGTCTGCATCGAGTGGTACTCGATCTTGACCTTGCCCGTGCGCACGTACTTCTTGATCACCGTGGGCAGGGCGCTAATGGTGAACTGCTTGCAGAACGGGCACTCCAGGTCGCCGAAGTACTGCAGAGTGATCGGGGCGTTGGGGTTGCCCAAGGTGATCGTGTGCTGGGGGATGCTCTGCAGCAGCGAGACAACTTCGGTCTGGGCGGTCTTGGCCGCCGGGCTACTTGGGGTGGGTGCGGCTTTTTTGCCGCTGCCTGTCGCGACCAGGATGATCACGATGATCACGACTACCACGGCGGCGACGCCGCCCAGTTGGATCAAGCGCTTGCGCTGCGCAGACTGGGCCGCGCTTGCTTCCTCGATCGCCTTACGTTCATCGCGCGCCTGTTCGCGACGCTGCTTGCGGGTCAGATCCGACTCGGGCTCCACTGGGCTCATATCCCCAACTTTTGCATACTTCGCCTGAAGATTGCTTAAGGACTTGGCATCGGCGGGTCGGAGCAGTGGTCAGTCTGCTCTCAGACAAGGCGCATAAGGGTGCTGGCCCGCTCGCGGACCAGGGTCGACTCGACTCCCGCCTTCGGGAGGCCTGGGGCCGAAGCCAACGGGTCTCGCGCGCGCGTGCGAGTCCTGCTCGTGGCGTAACGTAGACAGAGACACTGCCCCCGTAGCTCAGCTGGATAGAGCATCGGACTTCTAATCCGAGGGTCCCAGGTTCGAATCCTGGCGGGGGCGCTCCCGGACACGAAACGACCGGCGCGCCCGGTAGGAATTTGTCCGCATGAAGACGCTAGCATCTTGAGGCAGGCAGGAATGGAGAAGCCATGACTCACCGCTATCTAATTGTTGTCGAGGGTGACGGCTCGACGAACTATTCGGCGTACAGCCCGGATGTGCCTGGGGTCGCGGCTGTTGGGGCTACGCACGAAGAGTGCGAACGCGAGATGCGCGAGGCAATCGAGTTCCACATTGAGGGTCTGGCCGAGGACGGGGATCCAGTGCCCGAGGCTCACAGCACGGCTGGCTACGCCGTCGTTCAGGTGCGTGCTAGTAGTCGACCTGCTCTGCCTGCTCGAGGATCTTCGGCTCTGACTTGTCTTGAAAGCGATCGAGGACACCGGAGGTGAGCAACTTCTCCCGACCCGCCCTCGCCTGCTCGGCGGTGTCGAACTCGACTATCACGAAGACCTCATCTGGCTTGTCGGCGTTTCGAAGGACTCGATGGCCTTTCGCTGCCGAGCGCGTTCCGGGCGTGTCCTGGTCGAACATCGGCTTCCAGCGGTCGTAGTCGCCTACATCTATGCGGGTGAGAATGAACGCCATGTCCTAGATCATCTCGCCCGGGAACTGCAGCTCGAACCGCTCGAGCAGCCCCGGGACACTGTCTGGATCCATCTCGAGCTCATAGCGGGCACAGAGCTCGCCGAGCGTCTGTGGGTCGGCTTGCGTTACGCCGCCGAGGTCGACGAGTGCCGCGAAGAACTGCTCGAAGCCCGCGGGGGAGATGATCTCCAAGATCCGGGCCGGCTCATCGCCTGCGTTCCAGAATGTGTGCCACTGGTTGCGCGGCTTGAAGATGAGATCGCCGGGACCGCCTATCACGACGTCCTCGCCCAGGAGCGCACCGACGCGTCCCTCAATGACGTAGCTGTACTCGTCCTCGCGCGTGTGTCGATGTAGAGGTGCAGCCAGCGCTCGCGCTGACATCGGGTGTTCAACTAGGGAAAACCCACCGCCTGCCTGTTCCCCATCGACCATGAACCGGACGCCGATGCTCCCCAGGAAGCCCGCCTTGCCGTCCTTGGGACCTACGACCTTTGTCGTCGTCGTTGTCATAACTGTTTTGCCTCTCGCTGGATGTTTGCCCTAGCTCACTCGCCGGGACCGCATCGACCCCTGGCGTGCTGCTCGGCTGGCGCGCGACTACCGGGTCTGGAGGTTGTGTACCGGGAACTCCTTCACGTCCGGCGGGTTCGGGAAACCCCGATCGCCTAGCCCGTGAAGGCGAGGCATGAGCCGCTCGCTGACGAAATGGTCGAATGCCTCACGCGACTCCCAAAAATCGATTACGCCCCAACCACCGTCGACTGGGCCGGCCGAATGGACAATCATCCCCTCGGGAGGGTTGCTGTCGATCTCCATCACGCCATGGGCAGCGTCGTAGTTCTCTTGCGTCCCACCGGCGAACTTGAGTCTGATACCTACAGCCATCTTGGTCCCCTCTTGGAGTATGTACAAGCACCGTACTCCTTTGTGGGGCTCCTGACACAACACGCGGGCAAACCCGAAGCTGTCGGAGGAAGCCGTCCGGGCGGCACGATCCGACCCAAGGCCTATGGTGCGCGAATGGCCCACACCCGGCTCTATCGCGAAGGAAAGCTGGCGCTCGAGGACTTCCCTGTAGCGGACGTCTCCGAGTACCTCAAGGACGAGGGTGCATGTGTGTGGCTTGACTACTGCTCGCCCACCCAGCAAGACCTCGAGACGATCGCCGAGGAGCTCAAACTGCATCCGCTCGCTGTCGAGGACGCTGTCAATGAGCACCAACGGCCCAAGCTCGACCGCTATGACTCGCATCTGTTCATAAGCGCCTACAGCGTGAAGCTGGACGCCGTCTCCGGCGAGTTGCGCGCGAGCGAAGTGGCGATGTTCGTCACAAAGAAAGCACTGGTCACGGTGCGCAAGGACGAGGGCGCCGAGATCGAGCCGGTCCTCGCACGCTGGGATGACTCAAAGGACTTGATCGAGCACGGAGTCTCGTTTCTGTTGTGGGGTTTGCTCGATGACATCGTGGATGGTCATTTCGAGGCGGTGCAGTCCTTGGACTCAGAGATCGAGGCGCTCGAGGACCTGCTCTTTGACGATGCTCCGCACAACACCGAGGTCCAGCGCCGCTCCTTCGAGCTGCGCAAGAGCCTTGTCCTGCTGCGGCGGCTCGTGTTGCCGATGCGCGAGGTCGTCAACGCACTGATGCGGCGCGACCTTCACGTGCTCGATCAGGCAATGGTTCCCTATTACCAGGACGTCTATGACCACGTGTTGCGCGCCACCGAATGGACAGAGTCCTTGCGCGATTTGGTGACCACGATCCTTGAGACAAACCTGACGATCCAGGGCAACCGCATGAACCTCGTCATGAAGAAGGTGACGAGTTGGGCGGCGATTATCGCCGTCCCAACCGCGATCACGGGCTTCTACGGTCAGAACGTCCCCTACCCGGGTTTTGCCGCCCACTGGGGATTCTGGTTCTCCACGATTTTGATCGTGGTCCTATCGTCAGGGCTCTACTGGGCATTTCGGCGTAGCGATTGGATTTAGAAGCGGATGGATGATCAGCTATTAGGAGACTGATTCAGTTGTCCTAGGTCGGGCACCAGCGAACGGAGTGGCCCCGCGAGGAACATTGATACCGCCGCGATAGCCTGAGCCTCGCCGGTCAGCCGACCGGCCGGCGTGGAACGCGCCGCGCACTGAGAAGGAGAGCTCAAATGACGGTTGCAAAGTTCGCACGGCGCGTCGCGCGTCCGGCTGGGCTGGCGTTGATCATCGCGGGGCTGGGTGGCGGAACGGCCGCATACGGTCATGGAATCGAAATGTTTCCCCGGTCGGCGACCCATCACGGACATGTCGCCAAGAAGAAATCGAAGAAGAAAACGCCGGTCGGGCCGCGTGGCCCCAGGGGGCCGAAGGGGGCCGCGGGCCCGGCGGGCCCGCAAGGTGCGGCAGGACCACAGGGTCCTCAGGGAGCGGTCGGCCCGATGGGTCCCGGAGCCTTCAAGTTCGCGTTCTCCGGCGCGCCGGTGGCGAACGATCCCGAGCACAATGTGCTTCCCGTGGGACCGTTTCAGCTCGGGTTGAGTTGTCTTCCCGGAGTGAAACCCGGCGATGTGGGCTTCAAGATCTACGTGACGGTCCCGGCGGCGCTGCAGTACACGCAGACGCTGGAGAGGCTTACGGAAACCCCTCCGCAAGCAGCTCCCGAAGTCACCAGCGGCTCGGAGCCGGCGATACCGACAACTCCGCAACTCGACGAACTCGAAAGCGGCAAGAGCGCCGAAGTGTGGTCGACCGACATGCTCACCAATCCCGCCACGGGAGAATCCACGTGGCTGGAGATCTGGTACGGCGCGACGACGGGCACCTCCGCCCGCTGCTTCATGTCCGGGATCGAGATCTAGCGCGTCGCACGTGTGGCCGCGAGCGCCCTCTCGCGGCCACACGTCTCCAAACACAAACACAAGAAATGACTTAGGGCAGGTGGCCGGGCGAGGGTGGGCCCGGCTATAGGATCGGCCGCCGCCGATGTTCCTGCTGACCGTATTGGTTTACCCGCTCGTGCTCGCCCTACTGTGCGGGGGCGCGGGCCTGCTCGTGGATTGGGCGAGCGGGGGCGTGGTACCGGCAATGCTGCTGCTCGCGACGGGAGCGGCGGCTCTGATTGCAGTCTCTCAGTTGACGACGTACGTGGCTCCGCTCGCGCCCGCCACACCGTATGTGCTCATGGCAGTGGCGGTGGCCGGTGCGATCGTTGGATGGGAGCGGGCTCGGACGCTTGCGCGGGCCTGGCGTTCGTCTCTGTGGCAGATCGGCATTGGCCCTCTCGCCTACGTACTGGCGCTGGCGCCCGTTCTGCTGGCGGGCAGGCCGAGCTTCTCCTCCTACCTGGCCCTGGCCGACTCGGCTGTGCACATGGTGGGCGCGGATTTCCTGATCCGCCACGGCCAGGACTTCTCGCACCTGGACCTGGCCAACTCCTATGGCGCGACGATCCACAACTACTACGACGAGAGCTATCCCTCGGGCGCCGACACCCTGTTGGGCGGCTCCTCTTTCCTGACGGGTCTGCCCTTGATCTGGACGTTCCAGCCGTTCACCGCTTTCATGCTGGCCACGGCTACGGGGCCTGCCTGGGTACTTGTGCGACGTGCTGGTTTGGGCGTCGCCACCGGGAGGGCGCGGGCGTGGACGACTGCGGCGGCTCTGACGGTGACTTTGCCGGCGCTCGTGTACGCATACGAGCTGATCGGCTCGATCAAGGAGATCGTGGCGCTGGCCTTGATTTTGAGCATGGGCGCCTTGGTGGTCGAACACCGGCGCTGGTTGTGGAGCGGGGCACGGGGCGCGATTCCCTTTGCGCTGGTCGTAGCCGCCGGGGTGGGAGCTTTGGGGGTCGCTTTCGGTGCTTGGGCGCTCGCCTCGGCGGTGGCCTTGATCGCAGTGGCGATCCTCGATCTTGGCAGGGCCCGGGGGAGGGGTGACGCTTCGATACAACGCCTGGGCGCCTCGTTGGTGGGCGGTGCGCTCGTGCTGCTTCTCGGCGCTTGGCCGACCTGGACCAACACGTCGGGCTCGGTCACCGTCGCGCAGGGGATCGCCTCGACCTCCAACCCGGGCAACCTCCACTCGCCGCTTCATCCCACCCAGCTTTTGGGGGTATGGCTGGGAGGCAGCTACAAGATCCTGCCTACCGGCCTCGGATTGACGCTCACCTCGGTGCTCGTGGCGCTCGTCTTGTTGTTGGCGTTGGTTGGGGTGGGGAATGTCGTTCGTACCGGTCGCTACGAGTTGGCTCTTTGGTCTGTTCCGACGCTGATCGTGTGGTTGCTCGTGCGAGCGTCCGCGACAACCTGGGCCGACGCGAAGGCCCTGATGCTCACCTCTCCGGTAGTTGTGCTGATGGCCTGGGCGGGAATCGCGGCGCTGTTTGCGGCTGGAGTACGTGGCTTGCGCGTGCTCGCCCCGGTGCTTGCGCTGGCGCTGTTGGGTGGCGTGGTCGCGTCCGATGCGCTCCAGTACAACGCCTCCAATCTGGCCCCCACCGTCCGCTTTGACGAGCTGGCCTCGATCGACTCTCGCTTTGCCGGGCGCGGCCCGACCCTGTTCACCGATTTCGACGAATACTCGCTCTACCTGTTGCGCGACATGGATGTGGGGGGCCCCAACTTCGTCTATCCACCGCCCTCGCTCGCGCGCGCCTCCGATGGGCATGGTCGGCCGGTGCAACTGAACCGCATACCCCCGGGCACGCTCCTTGCCTACCCCTTGATCGTGACGCGTCGCGATCCCACGGCGGTACGCCCACCAGTTGCCTATCGCCTGCTGTGGCAAGGCACCTATTACCAGGTATGGGGCCGCCGGCCGGGGGCACGCCCAGCGCTCAAGCACATCGCCGTGGCGCCCGCGCCCGCTCTGGTCCTGACCGCTCCGCCCGGCTTCTTGCGCAAGTCGGGAGCCGCCCGCGCCATAACTCGGGCGGCTCTTGCGCGTACGCACTGCGTGCGGGCGCTCGACGAGGCGTTGCAATTGCCCGCGGTCAGACGCCACGGGAACAAAATGCACCTGGTGGCAGCGCTCGCGCCAGGGCTCGTCACGGTACCTATCCCGCGCTCTCACTTACATCGTCCCGTTGGTTGGGCGAGGGCGGGCCAGCGTATCCTCATGACCCGCCCGGGTAGGTTGCGACTTGCCTTCAGAGTGCCGCGGTCGGAGCTATGGCAGGTTTGGCTGCAAGGCGATGTCATGCGTCCCGTACAGGTCGCCGTCGATGGGCGCCTGCTCGGCTCGTTGGGAGGGCAGCTCGGGGGCAACACTCTGGTCGCCAACACTTTGTCACCGCTGACGGTGAAGCTGGCGGCCGGAGCGCACACGCTCACGATCGCTCGCCCCGGAGCGAGCTTGGCCCCCGGCGACGGCGGTGCGGCGGTACTGGCCGGGGTCTTCCTCACGCCGGCCGGTCCGGCCGGAGGACCTACGCTTGTAAGGGCGCCCTTGGCTCGCTGGCGTTCGCTGTGTCGCCGTCCCGCCCAGTGGGTGGAGCTTCTCGTCGGCTCTCGGCCCTAGCCTTCGCCTGAGCGTGAACGAACCACAACGTCCTTCTACCGACGAGATCCTGCTCGGCGATTGCCTGGACGTTCTGCCGCGCTTCGCCGATGGCTCGTTCCAGCTGATCTATATCGACCCCCCCTTCAATACGGGCTACGAGCAGACGCGCAAGCTGGTGCGCACCGTCGCCGACGAGGGTGGCGACAGGACCGGATTTCAAGGACGCCGCTACGCCACCCGACTGCTTGGCGAAAGCTCATACAGCGACGCCTTCGAGGATTATCTGGCCTTCCTAGCGCCCCGCTTGGAGCAGGCGCGGCGACTGCTCGCAAGCGAAGGCACGCTCTACTTCCATATCGACTACCGCGAGGCCCACTACTGCAAGCTCTTGCTGGATGAGATTTTTGGGCGCGAGTGCTTTCTCAACGAGCTGATCTGGGCCTATGACTACGGTGGACGCTCGCGCCGGCGTTGGCCCGCCAAGCACGACACGATCCTCGTCTATGTGCGCGACCCCGGCGCTTACTATTTCGATGCAAGCGAGGTGGACCGCGAGCCCTACATGTCGCCCGGCTTGGTAGGTCCCGAGAAGGCGGCGCGCGGCAAGCTGCCCACCGACGTGTGGTGGCACACGATCGTGCCGACCTCCGGTTCGGAGAAGACCGGCTATCCGACCCAGAAGCCCGAGGGGATCGTGAGGCGCATGGTCAACGCCTCCACACGTCCCGGCGACTGGTGCCTTGACTTCTTCGCCGGCTCGGGCACCTTGGGCGCGGTCGCCGCCAAGCTGGGCCGTCGCTTCGTGCTGATCGACTCAAACCCCGAGGCGGTCGAGGTGATGCGCGCCCGCCTGCCCTCCGATCGCTGGCCGTCGGAGGCGGCGGGCTCGATGGCGAGGTAGGGTCTAGGCGGTGCCCAGCCGCGTCCTGATCCTCACTTGGGAGTATCCCCCTGTGATTGAGGGGGGCCTCGCTCGCCACGTGCGAAAGCTCGCCGAGGAGCTCGTCGTCCAAGGCACCGTCGTGGACGTGCTCACACGCGGGCGCGAGGAGTCCCCCTCCAGCGAACTCCAGAACGGCGTGAACGTCCATCGCGTGTGCGAGCCGCGATTTCCACAGGACCTTGACCGTTTCCTGGGGTGGGTCGAGCAGATGAACCAAGACATGCTCGCGGCTGGCCTTGCACTCGCCGAGGAGCACGTCTACGAGCTAGTGCACGGCCACGACTGGCTCGTCGCCCACGCCTCGGCGACCCTGTCCGACCTCCTGGGGGTCCCCTACGTCACCACGATCCACGCAACCGAGCACGGTCGCCACCAGGGTTGGGTGGACAAACCGCCGCAGTCCGACATCCACGCGATCGAGCGCTGGATGGCAAATCGGGCGGACTCGGTGATCACCTGCTCGCACTACATGCGCGGTCACGCCGCTGACATCTACGACATCGACGAGCGGCGCATCACCGTGATCCCCAACGGCATCGACCCGGCCGACCTGCGCCCGGTCGATGACTTGAACTCGCTACGCCTGCAGTTCGCCAAGCCCGAGGAGAAGCTAGTCCTGCTGGTCGGGCGCCTGGTCTATGAGAAGGGCTTTCAGCTGGCTTTCGATGCCCTGCCCGAGGTGATCGAGAAGGTCCCGGGCGTACGTTTTCTCGTGGCCGGATCGGGCACACACGAGGCTGAGCTGAAGGCTCAAGCCGAGCGCTTGGGTCTCAGCGAGCGCGGTGTCTTCTTGGGTTGGATCGGAGACGATGCTCTGCACTCGCTGTATCGCATCGCCGATCTTTGCGTGGTGCCTTCTTTGTATGAGCCGTTCGGTTTGGTCGCTTTGGAGGCGATGGCTTCGGGCTGTCCTTGCATCGTGGCCGACACGGGCGGTCTGCGCGAGGTGGTGCCCGCCGGCGAGCGGGTTGGGCTGCGCTTCAACGGCGGCGACGCCGAGCACCTGGGAGTGATGATCGAACGGTTGTTGGTGGACGACGAGTTGCGCGACCGGCTCGTCACCGAGGCCTCCGAGCACGTGCTGTCGTTTGACTGGTCGGACGTCGCCCAGCGCACCACCACCGTCTATGAAGACTTGATGCCACGGGTCCAGACGACAAGGAGGGAGTGAGATGCTCGAAGGGCTGATGCAAGACGACTTTCCGCTCACGCTTCAGCATCCCCTGCACCGGATGCGCTCAGTCCACCCGGGCGCCGAGGTGGTCACGCTCACCGATACAGGCATGGTGCGCGCCCGCTACGGCGAGGTTGCCGAGCGCGTAGACCGTCTCGCGCGGGTGCTTGACCGTTTGGGCGTCAAACGAGGAGATCGGGTAGGCACCTTCGCCTGGAACAACCAGCGCCACCTCGAGCTCTATATGGCGGTGCCCTGCATCGGCGCTGTCCTGCACACGCTTAACGTCCGTTTGTTCGCCGAGCAGTTGACCTACATCGTCAACCACGCCGAGGACGGCGTCATCTTTGTTGACGACTCGCTCGTGCCGATCCTCCAGGAGCTGGCGCCCACGTTTACCGGCGTGCGCCACTACGTTGTTATGGGAGGTCCCACCCGCCCAGGAGATCCCGCCCACCCAGGGGACAGCGGCTCCTTGCCAGACGCGCTGCGCTACGAGGAGCTGCTCGACGAAGCCGGCCCCGGTGCTTACGAGTACCCGGCCCTGGGGGAGCGCCAGGCTGCGGCGCTTTGTTACACGAGCGGCACGACCGGCAACCCCAAGGGCGTGCTGTACTCGCATCGCTCAATCTCCCTGCATTCGACGGCTTCTTTGATGAAGGACGCGCTGGGCCTCTCCCAGCGCGATCGCGCGCTCCTAGTGGTCCCGATGTTCCATGTCAACGCTTGGGGCATTCCCCATGCCGCTGCGCTTGCCGGTGCCGACCTGGTGATGCCCGACCGCTTTCTCCAAGCCGAGCCTTTGGCCAAGCTGATCGAGGCCGAGCGACCGACGATCATGGGCTGTGTGCCGACGATATTCGCGGATTTGCTGCGCTACGCCGATACGCACGACGTCGATATCTCTTCTCTCAAGAATGCTGCTTGTGGCGGCTCAGCTGTTCCGCGTCAGCTTATGCGCGATTTCGAGGAGCGTCACTCGGTCAACGTGTTCCAAGCGTGGGGTATGACCGAGACGAGCCCGGTCGCCTCCTACTCGCGCCCTGAGGAGTCGGACGGTCATGGCGAGCCTTATTGGGATATGCGCGCCAAGCAAGGCAAGCCCTTGCCTTGGGTGCAGGCGAGACTGGTCGGCGACGATGGCGAGGAGGTCGCCTGGGACGGTGAGTCCACCGGGGAGCTCGAGGTGCGCGGGCCGTGGATCGCTGCCTCCTACTTTGAGGACGAGGCGGGCGCCGAGCGTTTCCACGATGGCTGGTTGCGTACCGGGGACATCGCCTCGATCGACGATCAGGCCTTCATCCAGATCACCGATCGCTCCAAGGACGTGATCAAGTCCGGCGGCGAGTGGATCTCCTCGGTCGAGCTCGAGAACGAGGTGATGGCCCATCCCGACGTGATCGAGGCGGCGGTGATCGCCAAGCCCGACGAGCGCTGGGCCGAGCGGCCCCTGTGCTGTGTGGTCGTGCGCGAGGGCGCCGCGCTTTCCGCCGAGCAGCTGTCGGAGCACTTGCGGGGCCGTGTCGCCAAGTGGTGGCTGCCCGACGAGTTTGCCTTCGTCTCAGAGGTACCCAAGACCAGTGTCGGCAAGTTCGACAAGAAGGTCCTGCGCGCCCATCTAGAACAGGGCACCTTGCAAGGGCGCGTCAAGGTGGGCGCTTGAAGCGATCTGGTGTTTGCGACCACGGGATTTGCGGAACACCATGCAGGAGAATCTGCCACCGAGCAAAAAGGGGTTCTCGAGTAGACTGACGCGATCGCGGCAACGCCAAGCGATTGGCAAAGCTCTCAAAGGAAATGAGGGGCTCTTCGAAGAGGAGCCCAAGCGAACCACCGGACGCGGGAGATAGTAATTATGCGAAACGACTTCACGGCCTGCGATGGGCCAAGCACGGCAAAGGCAGCGGCGACCGGCAGCGGCCGCTCGCGCCGGGGCCGGAGGATGCGCCGCGGGCTGGTCGCACTCCCGCTTGCGCTCGTCCTGATGGTGGGCGGAGCCACGACAGCTCTTGCCGCCGAACCGACGAGCGGCTACAGCCAGACTTCGCCCGCTCCGAAAACGACGCCTACGCCCAAAGGCGAAGCCGCCCCGACGACCACGTCGAGCACTCCGAGCAAAGAAACCACAGCCACGCCTACCTCGAGCACCGAACCGACAGCCACCACGGCCACGAAAGCCACGACCCTGCCTTTCACCGGTCTTGACCTGCGTTGGGTGATCCTCGCCGGTGTGCTCCTAGTGGGGATGGGGATGTCGATCGTGCTGGTCCAGCGCGGTCGCGGCGGCAGCGTCAACCGTTAGCTGACGATCACGAGATCGCCGATCGCGAGCAGCGGGTAGACCTGACCCGCCGTTCCGATCGGCAACTCGACGCAACCGTTGGACTGCGGCGTGCCGTAGGAGCCGCGCGGAAAGCCATGGACCGCGTCGCCGCCGTTGAAGTAGTTGACCCAAGGCACACCCGGATCGCTGTATTTGCTGCCGTCCGGGTTGGTGCCGGTCATCGTAGTCGAGGTGTAGCGGGCGTAGATCGGGAAGGTGCCCTGTTCGGTCGTGGCTCCCGAGACGCCCGTATTGGCAGGAGTGGTTAGGACCACCTGACTGCCCCTGTGGACCTCGAGAGTCTCGGGGATCGACTCGCTCACGGTCACGAACGTGTATGGCTGCGGGTCGCCGTGTCCGAGCGTCTCAGCGGCCAGCAACGAGGCCCATGTGGAGCGTTCGGGCGACCCGCTCGGGGACATGCCGTGGCTCTCCTGGAAGACCATCAGCGCGCCACGCGTGGTCGGGTCCAGGGATCCGTAGCGCAGGCCCGGAGCGTGGGACACGTCCGGCGAGAGTGTGGCCGCCGGCGGATCGAAGGCGTAGCGAGCCGCCAAAGCTCGCGACTCGGCTTTATCGCCACTGTTGCGTCCGTGAGAGGCGTCGATCGCATAGGGCAGGTAGTTCAGGCGAGCCAGGGCTTGCTGTAGAGCCTGTAGCCCCGGGCAGACCACATTCAGCCTGTATTGACGGCGCCGACCGCCCAGGGGCAGATCGCCGGTGGCGGTCGTCCCGGCCCACACCGTCAGGGTGTAGCTCGAGCACGGCTCGAGCGTGGACCTCGGTTGGAAGGACACGTAGTCGCCGGCGACGCTCCACTTCCCGGCCACGGCCGGTGTCAACATCGGCACCGGTGAGCCCGGCGCGGGTACTCCCGAGAGCTTGACCCGCAGAGGAGCGGTCCCGTCGGAGAGCGTGGCGTGGGGTGAGGCGGTGACACGGGTGTGCACGGTCGGCTTCGGCGGCGTGGGGGCGGGCGGTGTGGTTGTGGGCGTTGTGGTGGTCGGAGGCGTCGTTTGGCCCGCGGGCGTTGTCTGACCAGCGGGCACGGTCTGGGTCGTCGGCGTGGTCGGGGACGCCGTCTGAGGGTTCGCTCCGCCGGCCTGCGCGGGGTTGCTCGCCATGGCCGTGCCGGGACACGCGATCATCGCCAGAGCACATGTAAGGGGGATGAGGTTCTTGGTCTTCACGGTCGTGAAGCCTAGCCAGACGCGCGGCGCTCTTCGTCACTTGAGTTTTTCCTTGCAGCCGTGGAGGCGAACCGGGTCCCTACACAAGATCCCATTGGCCAGTACTATTCCGAGATGGCTTCGTCGCCCGGTGGCGCTCCCGAGCATTTCGACGCGATTGTCGTCGGCTCGGGTTTCGGCGGCTCGGTGACTGCCGCGCGTTTGTCGCAGGCGGATTGGAAAGTGTGTGTACTGGAGCGCGGCAAGGACTATCCACCGCAGAGCTTTCCCCGCAGTCCGCTTGATGTCAAGCGAAACTTCTGGAAGCCAAGCGAGGGCTTGCACGGCATGTTCGACGTGTGGTCCTTCGACGGGATCGACGCCGTCTGCGCCAGCGGTCTCGGCGGCGGGTCTTTGATCTACGCCAACGTTTTCATACGTAAGGACGAGCACTGGTTCGTCAAAGAAGACCTCGCCCACGGGGGTTATGAGGACTGGCCAGTAACTCGTGCTGAGCTCGATCCTCACTACGAGCGGGTCGAATTACGCATCGGAGTGCAGGAGTTCCCGCTAGCTCAGCAGCCCTATGACAAAACGCCGAAGGTGCTCGCCTACCGCGACGCGGCTGAGCGCCTCAAACAGCGAGGCTCAGAAGCCGAATGGTTACTGGCGCCGCTGGCCGTCACGTTCGCCAATGAGGGTTCACCGGCGGTGCCGGGCGAGCCGATCCGCGAACAGGGCAACTTGCACGGACGCACACGCACAACCTGTCAGCTGTGCGGGGAGTGTGATATCGGCTGTAACTACGGGGCCAAGAACACGCTCGACTACAACTACTTGACAGATGCCTGGAGGGCGCAGGCCGACCTGCGCACGCGCTGTGAGGTGCGCAGCTTCGAGCCGGCAGACGGCGGCGGCTATCTCGTTCACTACGTTCGTCGTGAGCCGCACGACGAAGGGCGATCGGTCAAGACCTCCGAGCTGCCTTTGCACACGATCAGCTGCAAGCATCTGATCCTCTCGGCCGGCACGCTCGGCACAACTCGGCTGATGCTGCTCAACAAGGACGCCTTGCCCGGGCTCTCAAAGGGTCAGCTCGGCCTCGGCTTCTCCGGCAACGGCGACCTGCTCACGTTCGCGTTTCACTGCTCCCAGCGTGGGGCCGACGGCAAAAAGGAGCCGCTCGTCATTGATGCCGCGCGCGGGCCGGCGATCACGAGCGCAATTCGCATGCCGGACGCGCTCGACAGCGGCGGCGGAGTGCCACCCGAGCAGAAGCGGGGCTTCTACCTGGAGGACGCCGGCTATCCGCAGGTGGCCAGTTGGGCGCTCGAGGCTTTGGAAGTGCCCAAGAACCTAATCGAGGAGATCCCCCGGTTCGTGCGCTCGCTGTTTCACCATCCGCGCCACCGCCACAGCGAGATCGGCGCGGTCATCTCAAGTCTGTTCGGTGACTGCGAGCTGTCCTCGACCGTGTTGCCGCTGTTGGGAATGGGTCGCGACGTGCCGAGCGGCAAGATGACTTTGGGCGGCAAACGCCTGGAGCTTGAATTCTCCCAGGAGGGGCCTTCGCGCGACTTCTTCGATCGGGTGCACTCGTTCTCCCGCGAAATGGCCGAGGAGATGGGGGGCAAGTTTCGCGACGATCCGCTGTGGTACGAGGACCGCCTGATCACCGTCCATTCGCTCGGCGGCTGTCGCATGGGCAACTCGGCACACGGGGGTGTCGTCGACTCTCACGGTCGCGTGTTTGGACAGCCTGGGCTTCATATTGCTGACGGCTCGGTCATGCCGGGGCCGGTCGGACCCAATCCCTCGCTGACGATCGCCGCGCTGGCCGACCGCTTCGCCGACGCGATCTTGGAAGAACGGCGGGAGCCGGACTGAGATGGTCTCGCTTGCCTTCACCGAGGAGATGAAGGGCTATGTGACACTTGGCGAGTCCGACTTCGATCGTGGCTACCGCGCCGGCAAGGACGCGGACACCGCGTTCATGTTTCATCTCACGATCGCGACCGAGGACATCGACCGCTTCATCGCCGACGCGCAACACACCGCGAAGGCCGAAGGTTGGATCGAAGCGGAGCTGTTCGGTGGCAGGCGGTCGGTAGAAGAGGGGATCTTCAACCTGTTTGTCGAGGAGAGCCCTGGATGCAAGCGGATGCTCTACCGTCTCCAGTTCGCCGATGGGGATGGGCGGCCGCGCACGATGACCGGCTTCAAGGAAGTGCTCCACGAGCATGGCCTTGACGTGTGGTCGGAGACCACCACACTGTTCACTCGTGTGCTCGAAGGGCATGTGGCGCCCGAGCAGGACGTGGACGCCACGGTCCTGGCGAGCGGCATCCTGCACATCCATCCGCTTGATTTCGCGCGCCAGCTGACCACGTTTCGCACTGAACCGGCGCACCGGATCGACGCGATCGGACGCTTCGGCGCGCTGTTCGCCGGCGAGCTGTGGAGCGTGTATGGGCCGGAGGGGAACGGGTGAGCGAGCGCTTCGAGCGCGTCGTGGAGTTCACAGCGGGCGACGGTCTGCAATGCAACGTGATCAACGTTCGCGCCGAGCGCGAGCCGACCAAGGGGCCTGTCCTGCTCGTGCACGGCGCCGGGGTGCGCGCCAAAATCTTCAGGGCCCCCAGCGGGCGCAACCTCGTTGACGTGCTCGTCGAGGACGGCTGGGACGTGTGGTTGGAGAACTGGCGCGCCTCGATCGACATTCCCCACAATCACTGGACGCTCGACCAGGCGGCCGTCTATGACCATCCTCGCGCGGTGGAGACGGTTTGCTCGCAGACGGGCGCCACTTCGATCAAGGCGGTGATCCACTGTCAGGGATCGACGAGCTTCATGATGAGCGCGCTCGCCGGGCTCGTTCCACAGGTGCAGACGATCGTCTCCAACGCCGTCTCGGTCCATCCGATCGTGCCCCGCCTCGCAGGCCTGAAGCTGCGCAGCATGATTCCGGCTACCGCCAGGGTCCTCGGCTATCTGGATCCCCAGTGGGGACGGGTCGGCGCGCCCTGGATCGTGCCCAAGCTGGTGGACGCCTGGATCAAGCTCGACCATCACGAGTGCGAGAACAGCGTGTGCAAGTGGTCGAGCTACACCTATGGTGCAAGCAAGCCGACCTTGTGGCGCCACGAGAACCTCAACGAATCCACCCACGATTGGCTCAAGGGCGAGTTTGCGGCTGTGCCGCTCACCTTCTTTTCGCAGATCCTGAAGTGTGTGCGTGCCGGTCGTCTACTCTCTGTCGAACATCATTCGCAGTTGCCGCGAGACTTCACGGCCCAGGCGCCGCTCACCGACGCTCGCGTCGTGTTCCTGGCGGGTGCGCTCAACAAGTGCTTCACCGCAGACAGTCAACGAGCCTCGCACGCCTGGTTCGCGAGTCATGCCCCTGATCGCACTGCGCTGCACGTGTTCGACGATTACGGCCATCTCGACGTGTTCATGGGCGAGCATGCGGCTCGTGACATATTTCCCACGATCCTCGCCGAGCTTGAGGATGCAGCCGAGGGGCGTACGTGATGGTTCCGGGGCGGATCCGCCGTGAGACGGGGCGCCACGCTCTGGTGGACGCCATCCCCTTCGCCTTGCCCGTGGCCTCGCACGAAAGTCCGGCCTTGATCGCGGCCTTCACGATCGATGCTCGCGCGGCGGCGGACCTGCTGGCGGGGGAGGAGATCCATCCGCTGCAACTTTGGGGCGGGCGAGCTCTCTTGCTGATCACGGTGGTCGACTATCGCTCCACCAATATCGGTCGCTACATCGAGTTCTCCATCGCGATCGCCTGTACCCACGGTCCATCGGCGGGACCGGCTTTGATCCCAGCGCTTCCCTTGGCGCAGCGATTGTTTGGCACAGGTCAATACGTCATCGACCTGCCTGTCTCAAGCGAAGTCTCGGTGAAGGGCGGCAAGGGCATCTGGGGAATGCCCAAGCACCAGGCCAACCTCGACTTCGTGATCGCCCCACGTACGGTCTCAAGTCAATATGACCTGGACGGCCAGCTATGTGTGCGAATCGAGGTCGACCGTCCCCGTTTCGAGCGCCTGCCGCTTGCGATGACTACCTCCAACTACTGTGCTTTCAGGGGCATGCTCATGAAGTCGAACATCTCCTTCAAGGGACATGCAGGCTTCAACCTGCCGCTAACGCGCTCAGCTCGTCTGCGCATCGGCGAGCATCCGCGCGTGCAGCCGCTCGTCCGACTGGACATCTCCTCGCGTCCTTTGTTCAGTGGCTATTTTCCATCTACCGAAGGCATCCTCGACGATCACATCGACTCCTGGTTTCTCTCCTTCAAGGAGCCACCAACGAGCGTTCCGGAAGGATTGGGGAGCGTCGTCGGCCTTGGCCAGGGCCAGGAGTGGCTCGCGTCGCCCGAGGATCGCGCGCTAGGAGAGCCCGGCGCGCAAGCAGCGACGCCGTAGTCCTTGGCTCAAGTGATCGTCTCGGTGTACGAGGTCGTTCCCTGTTCGTCGCGGTAGCGCACCTCGATCCCAGGGCCGGCGAAATCCAGGACGGCGAAGCCCATGCGTCCCCAATGGTCGCCGTGGTACTTAGAGAACGCGGTTTCCTGCCAGGCACCCGGCGCGGGGATGGGTTCGTCGGGCGTGTGGGTCATGAGCACGGGCACGCCGCCGTGGCCGATGCAGCGCGGAGTTTTCACGCCGCCGGCTGCATGGAAGCCCATCAAACGATGCTCGTGGCCCCACAGCCAGGCGGCGACGCGCCCGTCTTTCAACACGGGCGCAAGCTTCGCTGGCAAGGTGGGGCCGAGGTCTTCGGTGTCGTACACCGAGACGAGTTGATGGTGGCTGAGCAGCATCAGCTTGCGCTCCGATTCGCCGGCCACGCGCTCGACGTAGGCGGCCTGGGGATCCTCCAGCACGCCGACCATGCCGAGCGATAGTACGTCGGGGTCCCAGGCAGTGTCGAGGCCCACGATGTCCCACGAAGGCGAGCGCAAGCGGAAATAGCTGGTGGGCTTGCCGTCGGCTGAGCTTTGCTTGGCGAAGCGCTCATCGCCGAGCAAGGTTTTGAAGTAGCCGTAGCCGCCGCCGTACATGTCGTGGTTGCCGTTCAGCGACCATGAGGTGACTCCTTCGCCGGCCTGTGCTGATGTCACGGGCCACATTCCAGGCGCAAGCACGTGATGGTGCACCTCGCGCTCCAAGCCCGAGTAGTAGATGTCGCCGAGGTGGATCACGTGCGCCTCGCGGCCTTCCGCGAGCGCCTTGGCAACCTCTTCGGCCATATGCTCGGCCACTCTGCGCGCCCGGGGAAGCCCGGTTCCCCAGTCGCCCACGATCACCACGCAGGCGTTCTCGGCGATCTCGTACTCGGCCGGTAACTGATTGAACGAGTGGTTGCCGAGGGCGAGGCGATCGAGCACCGCTCCAGCCACGTCGATCACCCAGTTGGGGTCGTCCGGGCCAAAGCGCACCGGGTGCAGGATCGACTCGATCAGGTGGATCAACCAGCCCAGCGGGCCGCGATGCTCGGGCGCTTCTCCGGGTACGCCACGCTCGCGCAGCTTGCCCTCCAACGTGCTCTGCATCAGACTCTGGATCGGATCGCGTGACATGAACGGGACTTGAGCGGTCTTCCTACCGCCGGAGGAGGCCAGTCCTGGCGCGACGGGCGGCAGTGCCGCGCGCAGCTGGGTCACCGGATCGCCCTGGCCGGCGAACGTGTCCGCCGCGCGCGCGGCCGCGTCCTGCAGCTCGGGGGCGCCGAGCTGCTCGCGCAGGGCCTCGACATATCTATGCATTTCGCGCCGGTCGACTACTTGCCTGATCATCGGCTCACTTCCATCTATCGGGCATTGTTGGTAAGCCAGCATATAGCTACGCCCGGCATACGGAGGCCGGCATACGAGGCCGGGCACGTGGGCGGGCATCCTAGGCCGGTGAGCACTGGGAGCGGTGAGGTGGAGGGATGACGGCGCCGGTCTTTGCCCGGGACTGCTGTTGGACTGGGGCCCCGAGAGCCGGCCCCGGTCCAACGTCGTGCTGAGAGTGCGCTTGGTAGGACAGCTCTCAAACCCCTCGGCGGCTCTGACGGCGGTGTTCGAGGGCCTATCAGATGAACCGATCAAGGCGGTCGCGCGTCCTGAGCCACAACTCGACGTAGGTCGGCTCGGCAACGGCGTGGTCCAGCGAGCCGTTGTCAAGGCTCTGGCTTTGGCTCAGCGCCCCTTGACCGTGCTGGAGACCCAGGCGGCGGTCGTAGACCTGTTCGGCCATTCGGTGTCGAAGGGCTCGATCAACTGCTGCCTGTCCACCGGAGCGCTGGGGGACGAGCCCCGCTTCGAGCGTGTGGCGCGCGGTTGCTATCGACTGCGACGCGACTGGCTGCCCGTAAGGTCGTGAGCCCGTCCCTCTCCGGGGTGGAGGGACAACGTTCGAGACTTCGCCCCCACATGGGCGCTCATGCGTGAGACTGCACGCTCAGCGATTCGACAACTGAGCTTGTGCTCTAAATCAAAGCATTGGCAACTTCCTTGTCGATGAGTCGTTGATTGGCGTCAATTCAGCGCTCCTTCGGGACGATGGGCTTGTGGCTGCCTGCGAAGGGGTGCCTAATCGGGCGGGGGGCCAGATTCGGCAGTGAGGTACTTGAGGCCCCTCGCCTTGACGTTCTGCAGCCGCACGCTACGCGTAAGTACGTGTGGCACGTAGTGCAGATCCGCCGTGTCATCCTGGAGGCGCGAAGCTATGCTCATCTGCTTGAGGTTTGGCTCCGAGACGGTGACGATCGTCTCTGGTGTCTCAACGGCGGTACGAGGCAGGCAACTCACCAGCACGTCGTTTCCAATCACATCCGGGAAGCGGCCGGACGCCTGGCGCACAAGACCGACGAGGGTCGCCGCCGCGTAGTTCGGATCGACCAGTGCGCGGCGCTTAATCGTGGCCTCGATACCGGCCAGTCTTTTCTTGGTAATCCCCTTGACGTATCCGGCGACGAGAACCTTGACGTCATTCGCCTCGTCTGGGCGGGGCGTGCGACCAACGGTCGTCCAGCCGGTCAGAGCGCCCGATTGCAGTCCAAAGTCATCCTGCATGTTCGAGATCGTGATCGCCATGGGGAGCAACTTGTCGTCCGGATGATGAAAGCCGCATGCCACAAAGGTGTGCTGATGGCGCTGTAGATCTGTGGGCACCTGCACCGCTTGCGTGAGAGCTTCAATCGCCCGCGGACTGCTGTCTAGGTGCTGACTGAGTACGTCCGCCAGCCACGTGTCGGTCGGCTTGCCCGCAATCTCGGCGATCCCCGTGTAGCCGAATATCAGCGCGTTGTTAAAGACGACAGTCTTGCTCGCGGCCCTTTCGATTGCTTTTCCACCCAGAGACAGCCGACGATCGGAGACCTGCAGCACGTAGTGAGGGCTTAGGCACGTCACGATCAACGTCATTGCGCGAAGTATGCACTCCGCGCCCCCTATCACCCGCTAGTTGCGGTCAGCGCCCGAGCTGCCGCCCGTCCATATTGTTTGGGCGTATGGTCGCAACCTTGACGCAGCCTCGGCGACCCCAGACGACCGGGAGCGTCGCACAAAGTGCCAGTGCGCCGCGCCCCATCCGAGCAGCGCGGCGCACTGTCCGATCGTGCCGCCTAGGTCGGAAGTTGATCTAGGTGCAGCGCAGCCCTCGTCGGGAATACCAGACCATCTACCGTCACATGGATGAGCCCGAGCCCTCGCAGCCGGGCTACGGCGTCCGTTGTATCTCCGGCCTTGCTGTCCCGGTCGCGGATCAACTCATCGACCGACCAGGGCCGATGGTCGTCGTGGGTGAGCAGCCGACACATGATCCCGGCGTCCGTCATGTCCTGTTGTTGCGCTATGTCAGCGATAGGCTGTTCCTGCATGGGAGCTAGTACCTCCTAATGCCACGCCCCCGGGGCAGTTCCGGCTGTCGCCGGGGGCACCTGCTGGCCTCGTGGATTTCCGCCCCGGGCTTTTAGCTTCAAGCCCAGGCCAACCGTCCCGCTATATACTCGGCGTCATACCGGACAGAACTACTTTTTGGCTTGAGTGCAGGCTTCTGCTCGCTCGGCCAGCTCCGAGACAGGTACGCCAAGACCACCGGCCAGCCGCACTACGTTGTTCCAGCTCGGGTTGCGCTGGCCCCGCTCAAGATGGCTGATCCAGGCCTGGATGAAGCCGGTCTTGTCAGCCAGCTGGACTTGGCTTAGTCCACGCTCTTTGCGAATAGCCCGGACAGCAAGCCCCAAAGCCTGGGCGTTGGGTGCAGACGCTGACATCGCTCCTCAAGATTCGCCGTCAGGTGGCTGAAGCCCTTGCTTGGTGAGCAGCACTATCGGGTCTAAGTCCAGTCGATTTGCGATCCGCTCGACGCTCTTGAGCGTTAGGTTGCGCTCGCCACGCTCAATGCCGCCCATGTAGGTGCGGTGGACTTCCAGCACGTCGGCGAACGCCTCTTGGCTCAGGCCACGGGCTTGCCTATAGGCCCGCAGGTTGCGGCCGACGTTGCGTTGTAGATCGCCTTCCATGCCCGGCTAAGCCTCGCCGGATTGCTACTTGACAGTCTACAGACTTATAAGTAGCATTCCGCAATCGACCAAGACTTGAGGGGCCGGTTGCCGGGGTTTGCCTGGCCTCTTTGCCTTGTCCGCCCATGAACAACTTGTGGCCGGTGTCCAATCCCCATTGGCACCGGCCGCAAGTCCAGCCTCAACAAGGAGATCGCCCTAGCCATGCCAACCCTTCCGTTATGGCCTCACGCCCTGTCGGTCTTATGGGCTTTGTCTGTGCTGCTGGCACTCATGCTCGGGATGGGCTTGTTTGTCGCCCAGGCTGCCCAGGCTGTCGAACCGCTGTTGTGGTCAGCTTCCCCAACTGGTTGACCATCAGGAACCGTTTGGCGATCCAGGGCAACCTCTAGCTGTCGCCTGCCCCTCGACAAGCTTGTGTGTGGCGACGGACGACGAAGGTAACGTGCTGACCTCGACCAATCCGACTGGTGACGCTTCGGCTTGGACGACCACCAACGTCAGCGGCCCTGGCAACTACTTGGCAGCGGTGTCGTGCCCGACAACGACACTGTGCGTTGCCGTAGGGCGTAACGGCAACCTTGTCACCTCGACCGACCCGACGGGCGGGGCTAGTGCCTGGGCAACCAGCACCATTGATACCAGCGGCTTGTCCGGCGTCTCTTGCCCTTCGACGGCTCTGTGTATAGCCGTTGACCAGAATGGCAACGTCCTGACTTCAACCAATCCCACAGGTGGCTCCGGTGCTTGGACGACAGCCAATGTTGGTGGCGGGCTCCTCCTCGACGTCTCCTGCCCAACGATGGGCCTCTGCGTGGCCGTCAATTACCAAGGGAGCGTCGTCACCTCGACCGACCCGACTGGCGGAGCAAGTGCTTGGAATGTGACGAACATTGACAGTGGCAATACTCCATCAGGTGTGACGTGCGCCAGCACTAGCCTGTGTGTTGTCACGGACGCTGTTGGCAATATCCTAGCCTCGACTGACCCAACTGGCGGAGCAAGTGCCTGGACGACGAGTGGCGTCGCTGCCAGTGGCTTCACGGCTGGCTTGTCTTGTCCGACAACTAGCTTGTGTGTCGGTTTGGACGCTGGCGGGGATATTGTGTCCTCCACCAATCCAACTGGCGGGGCCAGTGCTTGGACAAGCACCACCCAAGTAGACAACCGAGGCTTTCCGTCCGGCATGTCTTGTCCGACGGCCAACCTGTGCGTTGGCGTGGATGATGAAGAAGGCGGCGATTCTATCGTTTCCACCAACCCGACTGGCGGGGCCAATGCCTGGACCGTGACCTACGGTATTGACAGCGGCGGCTCGACCTCACTCACGGGCGTGTCTTGTCCAACGACAGGGCTCTGTGTCGCCCTAGATAACGCTGGACGGGTATTGACCTCAGCCCGCCCACGCAGTGGCCCTGCCGCCTGGACACTGGGGGCCATAGCCGGAGTTGGCAACGGCGGCCTGTCCTGCCCAGGTACCAGTTTGTGTGTTGCCGGTGACTACAGCCTTAGCGAGATACTGAATTCGGTCAATCCAGCCGGTGGGGCCTCGACTTGGAGCGTTTGGAGCGAACCGTTCAGCTCGCCACAATTCATGTCGCCACTTGCTCTGTCGTGCCCGACAAGCACCTTTTGTGTAGCCGGCGGAGTAGTCGCTCCGTTTAGTAGCGCCGTTATGACGACAACCGAACCGACTGGTTCGGCTAGTGCTTGGACAACCACCGTCCTCCCGACTACAGGCAACTCCGAGCTAAACAGTGTGTCCTGTCCGACGACGAGCTTCTGCGCTGCCGTAGACAACCAGGGCAACGTGCTCACCAGCACGAATCCAACTGGCGGGGCTAGCGCTTGGACAACGATCAAGATTGACGTCGCTGGCCTCAACGGGGTGTCGTGCCCGACCGACACGTTCTGTGTCGCCGTCGGCTACAGCGGCAATGTCCTGGTCTCCACCGATCCGACTGGCAGGGCGAGTGCTTGGACATCCCTACCCGTGGCCTCCTACAACGGCATGACCGCCGTGTCTTGTCAGACAGCAAGCTTCTGCGTGGCGGTTGACCGGGAAGGCAATGCCATCGTCTCCAACGAACCAACTGGCGGGGCTAGTGCCTGGACGGTCGTGCCGATCGACCACAGCTACGGCCTGACAAGCGTCTCCTGCGCCTCTAGCTCCTTCTGCCTGGCCGCTGATAGCGGCGGCAACGTCATAGTTGGCAGTGACGGAACGGTCGAAGAACCGCCCCAGGAAGAAGAATCCAGCAAAGCACCGTCCAAAGAACCCCAACCCAAAGAAGAACCGCACCAGGAAGAACCACCGAGCGGCAGTAACCAACAGCCGCCCAAACCTCCACTTGTTGTGTCTTGCTGCGATGGGCCAAGCCAGCCGCCGCTCATCAGCGTGGCCCAGCTCAAGGTGCTGCTAGCCCGTCAGCTGACACCGACCGGCAAGGGGGCCAAGATCGGGGCGTTGCTCAAGAGTGGGGGCTACAGCGAGACCATTCAGGCTCCGGAGGCTGGAACGCTGAGCGTCCAATGGTTCCAAGTGCCGAGCGGGGCGAAGCTGGCCAGCAAGGTCAAAGCTAAATCGGTGCTCATAGCATCCGGCAGGCTGGGCTTCCCAGGCGCGGGGGCGGGCAAGCTCAGAATCGGGCTGACGAGTGCGGGGAGGCGGGTGCTGAGAGGGGCGCGGCGCGTGCAGCTACTGGGAAAGATAGTGTTCCGCACTTCGAGCGGGGAGACCATAGCCGCCACTAAGGACTTTGTAGTGGGCACCTAGTGTTTTAGGGGCTGCTGCACGGGGAAACCTATTAGGGGCGTGTCGTAGTAGAAGCTGTGCAAATTCAAGGACATGGTGCCCCAATACCGAAGGTTGGGATGAGCCCACGGAAGGAGGCGGTCGGCCATCCCGTTTTATGGTGCCATGGAAAGTTACCGTCCGGTACAGCTGAGAGTGTGCCCATCTGTGGGAGCCACGGCTCAGGCGCGCGTCCAAGGCCAGCGCCGGTGGTTGACGCCTTCTGTCCTCTTGCGAGATCGCCTATCACTTGGTACGGTCATTCGCACAGTTAGAACGCTGCTTGTGGGCAGTACCAACCAACCAGCAACCCTCGACCTGATCCTATGCTGACGCCTGCGCTGTTGCGTGCAACAGTAGATTGCAGTGCTTTCCGTGGTAAGCTATTGTCATGGAATCGCCTGGACGCCCGGAGTATCCGCGTCCACAATCCCGGTTGCAGGAATCTGACCGATTCCACCGAATCGTTCGCCATCTGGTTGGGTTTATCCCAAGAAGGGCGACTGTGATGGAGGGGAATGTGGCCGCCAACGGCTCTACGAATGGGAAGCAACACGCACAGGAAGAAGCCGAGCGACGGGAGCGGGAGCGCGCTCAAAATATGGAGATACCTCCATCCGATCGCGCCGCTGGGATTGCACTAGTCGATTCGCTACCAGCAGATCAACGCCCGGTTGCCTCAGGTACGGTAACTCCTAACCCTACGCAGCTAAAGAGTATAGCCACAGTGCAGGAAGCAATGAAGGCTAGAAACGAAAATGGCGGATCCCTGCCTCAACTGTATCTAGGCTCTGAGAACGATTAGTGTAGTTAGCATTGCGTTGGTTTAGGGGAAAAAGTGGGCAGCCGGTACCGGCTGCCTCGGAGTGGCATGGCACGGTCGATATAAATCCGCGCGCCCTACTTCGCATGGCGAGAGTGACGAGATCGCTGTTCGCGCGCCCCGAGGAGTGGATTCACCGTCGGGTAGAGCGAATCTACTTTAAGAATGAAAGCGTAGCTCACCACCAAGTGAGTGTAGACTTTACCCTACCGAGAAACCTAGAGGTGGTCAGTGAGTTTGAAGGTAAAAAGGTCTACATTGCGCCACTGTTTTTGCTGGCCAAGGATTCACCTAACCCACTATATACGGAGAGGGGCTCCAGGCGAAGGTTTTTGCTCTTTGGTAAAAGACTACCTAACCCTACAAAACCTGTAATCTCAAACACTCGCTACTCAAAACTAGATTTTACTAACCAGGAAGGGCGTAGCCTACCGCTCTTGACACGATTGCAGAGCTCTCAGATTGCTCAAGCAATGCTACTCGAAGAAGCCGAAAGAGTGCTTGGGAGTGGTCGTGTTACCGGCAGGCTTCAAAGAGAAATCTCTGCCGTCCCTTATCTTAGCTGGCTTGATATTCAGAGTGTGTTGCAGTGGCTTGGCGAAGGCTGGTGCTTGGACGCACGTTCCAAGCTACTGAAAAATAAGGGATTTAACGAGCTGCTTTACACTTTTAGTAGCCATTATCTCATCGCCTGCCTGTTCATGGAAGATGAGCCACGTCGGCCTATATACAAGCTATCTTACGATGAACAACTATATGGTCGTATGTCCAAGTCTAGAGGCTTGGGCAATATTCTCGGTAAGACCAAACAATATTTGGTTCCTATTACTGAGATTGGCGCTAGCTCTAGTTATCATATAGAGATAGAAATCCCCAAGGAGGTGGAGATAAATACGATCGGACTGGTTGGTAAGAGTTATCGCCGATTTGAAAACCTCCAAGAGATTGGTAACCGTGATTATTTTATTCAGCAATCTCTCCTTACGGAGGAAGCACGGCAGCATTATGAAGGCAAGGTATATATTCCCAGCCCACTTCCGGGGCGTCGCGCAGGACTAATATGGGTAAACCTCAAAGCGCGTCAGCCGGGATTCCTCAATGGAGCGTTATGGGCGTCATTTGTTATAACGGTGATGCTGTTTTGCGCGGCATTTGCCGTCTTAATAGTGGTCAATGACAACGAGGCTGAGGCGGCCACCGCAACACTACTTCTGGTGCCGGCCCTCGTAGCTGCCTATATTGCGCGGCCAGGCGAGCACGCCATGACAACGAAGATGTTCACTAGGACGCGGGTAGCACTTATGCTAAATGCTTTGCTTCCTGGCGTGGGCGTTTATATGATCTTGACAATGCACGGGCTCACTTTAACCGTGCATAAAGGAGTTGACCGTGTTCATAGTAGTGCGAATATAATCTATAAACTTGGCGTCTATGAGTTTAGCCAACCCCCACTAAGCTGGCTCGTGCTCGCTGGTCTAAGCCTTATGATTTTTCTCCTACTCAGTATCGATACCATCCTTCCCCAGTCCGACGACGAGCCTATTTACCAGATAGACCGATCGTAGTCGCAGCGTCCACCATCTTGGAGTAGGCGATGGAAGAACAATCGTAGATTGGGGCCTTCAATGAACTGTGACCGCACCATCTCCTTGGCTTCGTATCGGGATGTCTACATAGAAGGGCTAACTAATCAAGCTCACGATATGGCCGCTCCTCCTGTACCTTCGGATCAGGATGGAAATTCTTAACCATTCCGGACAAGGCTCCACAGGCCACACCAAGTGTGCCTTGGCCCCGGAACTCGTCAGTCTCTCTGCGCCAGGCCCACCAACGGCGCAGTAGGTCACGGCCGTAGACTACTTGCCGTAGGCCGCTAGACACTAGTTGTATCTCCTGCCGCCGGATAACGTTCCAGCGTCCAGGCCCGACCGGCAGTTCGTAGTAAGCCCCGTGTAGCCAGTGCCATTCAGCTTCGCTATACGGTAGGGCCGTATGGAACGTATGTAATAAGTCGCTGAGTGTGGTTCCGTCACTAACGTCTAATTCAACCAGGGCATGAGGCGCTGCTCGCTCTATTTCCTGGCACTCATGGAATGCCCAGCCATCCCGACCGACCCACTGGCGGCGCTGGCCTTCTGACCAGTCGGGGCCGCTCTCAAGATCAGCCAGTGCGTCGGCGGCAATGCAACCGACGTAGACTGCACCTTCGCCCGGTGGTATTGGCATGGCTGGTGTAGCCCACCTAGCGGCTTCGCCCGGTTCATGTGCCATAGCTAGCTCCCGTTACTTCACTGTATTATCCCATGCTGGCTTTATGTTGTAAAGCTATGATTCTGTGTCCGGTATTGGCGCCCCCAAGTCGTTTAGTATTTCTTCGGCGCGAAGCCTCTTGGGCAAGTTCAGATGGGTGCCTTGGCAGGTCAAGGCGGTCGTTAGTCCCTCAATTGCCAGCTTTGTCTTACCGTTATCGAGATAGCAGAGGGCACGGAAATAGTGGAGCCACGAACTGTCTGGGACTACCCGCTCAGCCTCAGCAAACTCTGTCAAGGCTCGCTTAGTTTCCCCCAGACTTGCGAAAAGACATAGGCTCGATGTATCCGGGCGTAGGCCGCAGAGATTGGCGTGAACTGGTATTTGCCACTGTCGAGGATTTCATTAAGGTCCCGTAGAGCCTCGTCATAGTTTCCCCATTCAGCTAGCACACAACCCCGGCTATGGATGATCCGCCGCAGTGGGTGCTTGAACTTTAGCGCTGCGCTCAAGGCGGCATAGGCATCGCTATAGGTATGTTCATACCAATGCACTATCCCCTTACGGCGCCATAGCAAATCGGCTTCTGGATCAAGAAGTAGACCCCTATCTAGCACAAGGTGAGCTGCCGCAAATTCATCCCTACGCTGCAACCGCGAGGCAAGGCGGTTACGCAGCACCGTATCCCTTCCATTAGCTGAAGGCACATGCTCGCCAATCTCGACGGCATTTGTCAGCGCTTGGAGGCCATGCTCGTCTGCTTTTTCTGAAAAACAGATATCAGCCAGCTTCTGGTAGAGCCAGAACCGTTCGCTCTCGTCGTTCTCGGTCTCTAGCTGAAGTGTAATCGCCTTCCTGGCTTCAGAAATGCGGCCAAAGCGGATTTGGGCTTCTACCTTCTTTTGAATCATACCCTTGCTTTGCTTAGGTGACCGGGCGGTTTTCGGTTCCGGGGACCGTTCGTAGGCGTCTCTGATCTCTTTTTCCCGATCGGGGAAGCTCTCTAGCAGGGCCACCAAGAGCTTGTCGCTACGCTGTCGTTCGCCTGAGCGAATATTGGCGATTGTGCCCTCGCCAACTCCCAGGCGTCTAGCAAAATCCTGTCGTCTTTCGTGCCCCTGAAGCTGGCGCGTGAGCAGACCAAAGGCGCTAGGCGGCAAATGAGCCATCGTTAGCTATGCCGCCCAAGTTGCGTGTTGTGACATAGCAATGTCACGGGGCGATGTCACAAGCGTTTGGTTGTGACCCGATTGCTCTTGTGGGCATAGCTGTCTGGATTGCAAGCTGAAGCAGTACTGGCAATTCATGGAGGACACTCGATGGCACCACAGTTTGTAAACACACGCCGGGGAAAGCCCCAAGAATCCCTTAAAGCCGATCACATCGGGCTGAATTCTACACCGGACAGCACGCCAGAGCCCGACGTTACCTGGGGCCAAGGCGGCATAGACGATTGGGGCTGGCAGGTCCAAGTCGTCGGCCCAGCTTCGGTCCCATCTGTCGCAGCCCCAAACCCTTCAATCCCCCTCAAGGAGATGATTCCGCATGTCTAACCTCGCCCGTCGCTCCGCCCATCCAGCCCTTCAACCCGACCAGCTCCCTCAATGCCCAAGTCATGGACGCCGAGCGAGTTGGCGTTGCTGCTGTCGCCCGCCTCCAGGCGGGGGCCTTCGCTACTTCCGTCGCCCTGCAAAACGCCACTATGTTGTCTAGAGCGGCTAACGCCGCCTTCAGGGTCTCCCCTATGGGCGAGGACATCTACCAGTCGATCCTTAGTGCCTACGGCAGCCTGGCCGTGACGGAGATCCAAGCCCTGGGCATGCAAGGCCGGGGGCGGTCGTGATGGGTGTTCTAGAGGCCATTCTCGCCGTCGTCGGCCTAGTGCTGCTCATCCTGCTTGCCATTGCCTGGCTCAGCGACAAAGCCCCCGTGACGCCGCCAGTTGAAGATCCAGCCGCCCCCTACCGCCAAGGGCTACATGCCGCTGTACGTATGCAACGGGTTGCCCAAGACCTAGAGCAACAAATCTACGCTGAGGCGGAGCGGCATATGGACGACAGCGGCGGCGAGCAAGCCAAGCCGGGCCAAAGGCGGCCATGACCACCCCACCGTCCCACTGGCCAGATAAGGCACTACACCTGGCCATGACTGTCCTAGCCGTGGCCGTGATGTTGTACCTCGCGGCCAAACTCATCATGGCTGTGCTGCCGGTGCTCATTGGTATTGGCGGTGTGATCTTCGTCATTTTTGCGCTGCACACTTTGTACCAATTTTGGCGCTCACGCTGGTAGTAAGTACCCCATATAACTGAGGTGTCGTGTCGCTGTCGTGAAATCCACATCCCGTATTGACAGGCTGCCCTGGTCTGTCGTTAGCTAGAAGGTTCCCGTTACCGCCAGTAAGTCGGTACACGGCCCGGGGTTGAGAGACTGAACGCACCAAACTGTGACCGCTCTTTTGCAAAGAGTGTGGTGCTCCCTTTGTCTATTTTTCCGGCCGCTAGTGGAACAGAAAGGAGGTCTATATATATGAGTAGGACCTATCATCACGGTAAGGAGCGGCGGATTAGGGTGCGCGGCGAAAGGCGGCCGACTGATCTCAAGCGTCTAGCCCGGGTGCTGATCGAGCTAGAGCAGGCCCAGGCCGAAGCCGAAGCTGAGGCGGAAGCCAAACAACGCGGCGTCCAACCGACCAAGCCGCAGAGTGACAGCCGCAGAAAAGGCCAGGCGTGAAGTCGTCGGCCCTCAGGTGGTATGACCTGCGCTGGCCGCGTGAAGTCACACCAGAGCAAGTGCTGCACATGGCGCGGCTGCTAGCGACAACTAGCGGTTGGCCGGTGGTAGTCGAAGCCATTGGCTCCCCCGGCCGGGTCACGCACCGGCTGGCTATTCCGGCCGTCCGCACCGAAAGTGTTATTGACCAATTGCGGGCGGCGCTGCCCGGACTATCGCTAGAGGGCCTTGACGATCGCGCCCCGCTGCCGCTGCGCCAAGCCGTCGAGCTGCGGCTCAGTACGGCGCGGCGGCCGCTCCGGACCGACGATCCAGCTAGTGTCAGCCGTCCGGTACTAACGGCCCTGGCCCAGGTTCATCGGGGCGAGCGCTTGAGCTTGCAATGGCTGCTTGCCCGCTCCTTGCCGCCGACGCTGGTATCTCCAGGAACGAGCTTTGGCCCCGAATCGTGGCTCGGCGCGCTGCTGCTGGCGCCTTTCCAAGCGCCCCGGCCGTTGGAGGCCGGTGAGCGGCAAGCCTGGCTACAAAAGCAGGCCGAACCCGGCTGGCAGGTCATCGGGCGGATTGGCGTACAGGCCGGTAGTCGCAGCCGGGCTCGGCTACTAATCGGGCAGGTGGTTGGGGCGCTGGCTAGCGCCCAAGCGCCGGGGGTGCGCTTTGCCATGCGGCCCACTAATCCACAACGGCTTAGCCACGCCGCCATCGGCTGGCGGCGGCCGCTGCGCTTGAATGCCCGCGAGCTGGCTACGGTTGCCGCTTGGCCGGTAGGGCTAACGGCTGATCTACCTGTAGACAAGCTTGGCAGTCGCTTGGTCGCCCCCTCGGCGGCTATCCCGAAGGCTGGACGGGTCATTGGCACTGCCAGTTTTCCGGGGCGACGGCGTCCGTTGGCGCTCAGTCGCGGTGATTCATTGCGCCATCTCCATGTGCTCGGGCCGACTGGGGTTGGCAAGTCCACATTGCTTATGAACCTTGTTACACAGGACATGGCGGCCGGTCGGGCGGTAGTGGTGCTTGATCCCAAGGGCGATCTCATCACTGATTTGCTGGCCCGTATCCCCCCGGAGCGTCTGGCTGACGTGGTGTTGCTCGACCCGACGGATACCGAGCGGCCAGTTGGTCTCAATCCGCTGTATCTGGCGGGCCGCTCTCCGGAGCTGGTCGCCGACCAGGTACTAGGGATGTTCCATAGCCTCTACGCCGCGCATTGGGGGCCGCGTACCCATGACATTCTCGGGGCTAGCTTGCTGACGCTGGCCCGCACGCCGGGCATGACGCTGGCGGCCGTACCCTTGCTGCTGACCAATGCCGGTTTCCGGCGACGGGTCGTACCCAGCGTCAGCGACCCGCTGACGCTGGCTCCCTTCTGGCAGAGCTACGAAGCCTGGAGTGAGGCTGAACGTAACGCCGCCATCGGGCCGGTAATGAACAAGCTAAGGCCGCTGCTAATGCGGCCGGAGCTACGGGCGATTGTCGGTCAGGCCAGGCCACGCTTTGACTTGCGCCAGGTTTTCACTGGTCGCAAACTGCTGCTTGTCAACCTGGCGACTGGACAGCTCGGTCCGGAGGCGTCGAGCTTGCTCGGCAGCCTGGTGGTCTCCCAACTTTGGCAGGCCATCCTCGGGCGCTCCGCTATCCCGTCAGTACGGCGGCACCCGGTCTCGGTGGTGCTCGACGAGTTCCAGACTTACTTGCACTTGCCCGTTGACCTGGCCGACGCCCTGGCCCAGGCCCGGGGTTTGGGTGCTGGCTTTACGCTGGCGCACCAGTTCCTACACCAACTCGATCCCTCAATGCGCTCAGCGGTGTTGGCCAACGCGCAGAACCGCGTCGCTTTCCGGCTACCGAGTGAGGACGCCCGCCTACTCGCCGCTGGCAGCAGCCTGGCCGTCGAGGACTTCCAAAGCCTCGGAGCTTTTGAGTGTTACGCCCAGCTAGTCGTAAATGACGCCATCCAGCCGTGGTGCAGCTTGCGGACGCTGCCGCCTTACACAGCCATCAGCGACCCAGCAGTGGTGCGGGCGGCTTCGCGGGCCAGCTATGGCCTTGACCGCCAGCAGGTCGAGGCCGAGCTAACCAGGTTGGTCGGAGGGTCTAAATCTGACGGCAACGACCTGACGCCGCGACGGCGAACGAAAGACAGCCGCCATGAATAGCTGTCGTGTCGCCTGTCGTATCGAGTTGAACCAACTCCCCCAAATCACCTGTACCTACGCTGTTCTCACTCCGGCCCTGACTACGAAACTCTTTCGGAGCAAGGCGACGAAAGCAGTTGGTACTGCTTCTAGGTGGTCGGCTCGGACGGTCCGTCGTTGTCGAGGCGATTGCAGTTGCCGGTTGACCCCATCGCTTCTAGGTCACGGCGGGTGGCATGGGCTGGCTAGACATGGGGGTGTGCGTCGCTTCGCGTGGCGGCGAGCGGCCCCGGCCCCACCGCTCCTACTCCTTTCTTTGTCCACGAAAGGGAGCAAGAAAGACAAGTCGTGAGCGGGGGTGAGCAATCACGGCGGGCCTATGTTTCGGGGAGGGGGCTGGCACGTCTCAGGGCGGACTTGAACGAGCGTGACCGGGCCATAATTGGGCAAGTGGCTGAGCTGCGGCTCATGAGCGCCCGGCAAATCCAAGCGCTGTATTTTGCTGACGCTGAACACGACAGCCACGCGGCGGCGACCCGCGCCCGGCAGCGAGTGCTCATGCGCCTGATCGGCGAGCGCCTGCTGATTTGCCTGACCCGGCGAATCGGTGGCGTGCGGGCCGGGTCGGCCGGACTGGTGCTAGCGCTAGGGCCGCTCGGCCAGCGGGTACTCGCCCTGGATGGTGTTCGCCGTCGGGTCTACGAACCAACTTGGCGGTTTGTCGATCACACGCTGGCCACCACGCAGCTCATCGTGGACGTGACGCTAGCCGACCGGCAAGGCGACCTGGAACTACTGGAAGCGCAAGCTGAGCCTCAGAGCTGGCGGCAGTTCAGTGGGCTGAGCGGACGCCGGGTGCTGCGGCCTGACACCTTTCTGAGCCTGGGCGTTGGTGCCTATGAGCTGCGCTGGTTTGTGGAGATTGACCGCAGCACTGAGAGCTTGCCGACGGTGCTCAAAAAGTGTCGGCTCTACGCCGACTACTACCAGTCCGGTGAGGAGCAGACGGCGCGCGGCGGCGTCTTTCCCCGCGCCTGCTGGGTGGTACCGGATGAAGCGCGGGCCGAACGATTGCGCCACGCCATTGGCCGTGAGCGCAGCCTGCCTGCGGGGCTGTTTGTAGTGACGACAGCGGCCGAGGCCGTCAGTGTATTGGGTAAAAACATGCCATGATTTAATACTTGACCCACACACTAAATGTAGTACACTTAACAACACTAATTCGCTCTTAGGGAGCAGAAAGGAGGTACTTGATGACAGAAGAACCTATGACTAATAACAGTGAGGGGGCGCCAGCGGTTATTTACCTCCGAGTATCGAGCAAGGAGCAGGCCCAGAAGGGCGGCGAGACGGAGGGCTACTCCATTCCGGCCCAACGCGAAGGCTGCAAGCGCAAGGCCGCCAGTCTCAGCGCTGCGGTCGTGGAACAGTTCGTTGAGCGCGGCGAATCGGCCAAGACGGCTGACCGGCCAGAACTGCAACGCCTACTTGCTTTCCTAGCCGAGCACCCCGTCAAGTACGTCATCGTGCACAAGGTTGACCGGCTGGCACGCAACCGAGCCGACGATGTAGCGATCAATCTGGCGATCCATCGCGCAGGGGCGGAGCTAGTGTCCGTCTCTGAGAACATCGACCAAACGCCCTCCGGCCTACTGCTACACGGCATTATGTCCTCGATTGCCGAGTTCTACAGCCGCAACTTGGCGACTGAGGTCATCAAGGGCACGACGCAGAAGGCTAAGAATGGCGGCACGCCTGGCCGTGCGCCAACGGGCTATCTGAACGTGTCGCGCACTGTCAACGGGCGGGAAAGCCGCACGGTCGAGGTTGATCCGCTGCGAGGGCCGCTGATGGCTTGGGCTTTTGAGGCTTATGCCAGCGGTGAATGGACGATCCGCCGTTTGCTGGCAGAGCTGACAGACCGTGGTTTGACGACGGCACCCACGAGGCGAGGCCCAGGCAGACCATTGGCTGTCTCGCACCTACACAAGCTGCTGCGCCATCCGTACTACATGGGCATGGTGCGCTACCGGGGAACCATCTATCCCGGCAAGCACGATCGGCTCGTGGAGCCAAAGACCTGGGAGGAGGTTCAGAAGCTCTTGACCGCCAAGCACTTGACAGGGGAGAAGGATCGTGAGCACCCGCACTACCTCAAGGGGAGTATCTACTGCGGCCAATGTGGCTCACGCCTGATTGTTTCCTACGCCAAAGGTCGGGGCGGCACCTACCCCTACTTCATCTGCATTGGCCGCCAGCAGAAGCGCACCGATTGCAAGCTACGGGCTATGCGTATCGAGGTCGTAGAGGAGCGTGTGGCGGCGCACTACGCCCGCGTGCAGCTTCCCCCGGAGGAGGTTGCAGCCTTGCGGAGCTTCTTGAGCAAGGAGCTGTCCAAGCTCCGCGTTGATAGCGAGCGCGAACGTAAGGCACAGGAACGGCGGCTACGCAAGCTCGAAGCGGAGCGCAAGAAGCTGCTGGACGCACATTACGCCGACGCCGTGCCGCTCGACCTGCTCAAGAGCGAGCAGGACCGCCTTACAGCCGGGATCGCCAACGCGGAAGGCCGATTGGCCGAGATCGAGGCCGACTTCCAGGCAGCCGAGGCCAATCTAGAGCGTGCCCTAACACGGGTCGGGGACTGCGAGGCGGCCTACCGCGAAGCCACGCCTACCATGCGGCGACAGTTCAATCTCGCGTTCTTCAAGCGGCTATTGGTTGGTGACGACGACACGATCACGGGGGAGCTGGCCGAGCCTTTCAACACGATCCTCGGCGAGGAGCTGCGCCGCGCTGTCATCGCCAAAGCTGGCGAGGAGCTGACCGAAGCTGTTGATGAGGCTCTGCGTCAGAGAGACATTGACGAGCAGACCGGACCCAACGAGGAACGCCCACAGGAGCCGGAGCCGGTTCCTGTGGGCGCTGTATCTGCCTCCCGCCATTCCTGGCCTGGAGGTTTTAGTCCGAGA
Organism: uncultured Solirubrobacterales bacterium; assembly: GCA_963726465.1. Classification (GTDB taxonomy): domain Bacteria; phylum Actinomycetota; class Thermoleophilia; order Solirubrobacterales; family Solirubrobacteraceae; genus Palsa-744. The sequence goes on along the minus strand of CAVSCQ010000019.1, from coordinate 187,448 downwards.
ATGATGGTGCGGATGAGAGGACTCGAACCTCCACGTCCTTACGGACACGGCGACCTGAACGCCGCGCGTCTACCAATTCCGCCACATCCGCGTGCGAAGTCGCGAGACGATATCGCACTGAGCCTCGGTGAGTCCGCGATCCGTCGTCGCCCGCCGATGCCGGCCGTGGCCATGGCCGGCATCGTGTTCGACGACTCGCTTTGCTAGCCTCGACGGCGACTAGACAAGCCGCCATCGTCTAGGGGACTAGGACGCCGCCCTCTCACGGCGGTAACACGGGTTCGAATCCCGTTGGCGGTATATAGCCACTGTTTGCAGGCGTTTCTGGAATTCAACGGGAACAATTTAGAATTCGGCTTATCAGTCCGACGGTCATCGTCAAGGACTTCGGCCATCGTGGTGGCGAACTGGCTTACGGCTCAATCCGTGTAGATGTCGCTAGTTGTCTGTATTATGGCTCCATGGACGGTCATCTGCTTCGGGGGCGATGAATCCACGCTCACCTCTGGGGTCGAGCGATTCGCTTCCCGCAGATCAGACATCTCGCTCGGCCGGGAGGCGCTCAGGAAGTCGGGGAGCGCTCATACTCGAGGTAGCGCGTCGGGTGGTAGCTAGCTGCCCGATACTCTCGGGTCTCCCGTCCCGTTGCCCGGTGAACTGTCCTTTCGGCCACGCCGAATCAGGGTGATAATCCAGATCGCGCCGCCGATAACGGCAGCACCGATCAGGGCCCATGCCCAGCCCGGAAGACCGCTCGATTTCGAGGATGGCTCTTTGTTTGCGGGCGCCGCTGCTCCGACTGCTGCCGCCGCAGTCGGAGCGTGGCTCGTAGATGTCGTTGTCGTGGTGGCCGGGGTGGTGACGGTTTGCGTCTTGACGACAGTGTTTGTCTGTGTCTGTGTAGGCGTGGTCACGGTCGTTGTCTGCGAAGGTTGGGTGACCGTTTTGGTCTGGGTAACCGTTTTGGGCTGGGGCGACGCGGTGCTTGCGGTGGTCGGAGTCGCTGGAGTGGCAGCGGTGCTCGCCGACTTTGTTTGCGCTGACGCGGTCGCTGTTTGGTTCTGGGAGGGTTGGGTCTCGGTCTTGGCCTGCGTGGCGGTTGGCGTACTGTCACCGGTGCTCGTGGTGGTACCTGCAGCACGGCCGGAGGCCGTCTGACTCAGACTGCTGGCCACACTCGCCCCTCCGCTTGAGCCGCACGCGGCCAAAGTGAATAGGGAGAGGCTCATCACACCCATCCGAAAAGCCCAGCGCGTCAGATCCTGCCCCGGCGATCGCGGGGAAGGGTTGTATGGCGGCGGCTTGGGCCGCGTTGGTGTTCATGGGTGTGGCCGATCATGTGATCTCCCGTACTTTTCGAGGAAGAGCGCCTCTGCGAGAGCGAGGTTCTCGATCTCCGAGGGGTCGACGCTCTCGTTGGGCGCGTGAATGAGGCATGAGGGTTCCTCGACGCCCAGCAGGAAGATTTCCGCCTCCGGCGACAGCCGTCAGAGGCTCCTGCGTCTCGCTTACCGCCGCTCCGGCCAGGGTCAGCGAGCGACCGAGTCCCAGGACGAACGCATGCAGTTCGTACAGGCTGGCGCTGTCGAGATCGTCAATCGTCTCAGAGGACATTCTCGGCGGCTCGACGCATAGCTTGTAGGGAGATCCAGCTGGATTTGGGGTCGCGTACGAGCTTGCGACTATGCGCCCTAGGCGAGGGCTTCTGTGATTGAGTCGATCGCCGCGCGCTCTGCCTGGCTAACCGATCCCTCAGCGTCACCACTCTCGTGGTGTGCGCCAGCCACCCTCTCTGCGAGACCGACAACGAAGCGCTTGTAGTCTTCGAGCTCCTGCGGCGTGGCCTTGTCCTCGAGCAGCGCCACCGCATCGCGCAGATGCGTTAGACCGTGCTCCCGCAACTCCTCAGGTGAGTGATACCGCGTGTGGTCAACCTTGGGTTTCGCGGAAACGATCTCATCCAGTAGCTCACTTTGACCATGTTGCTTGCGAGCGTCCGCATACGCCTTCGCCATCGAAACAGTCTCACGCCACATTCCGCCGTGCTGCGCGGTCATAACAAGCATCCCGGCGCTCGACGGTCCCTCGAGGATCTGCTCCCATTCGGTAAGTGTGAAATCTTGCTTTGTAGTCATTCAACTCACTCTCTCGGTGTGCCGGTGCGTGCGATTGTAGCCGCAGACGATGCGGAGAACGAGTGACTTGTATGCCCCGCCGCGACGCGATACCCTCGGACGACGGCCGTCCACCGAGAGGAGGAGCCTTGAGTAGCGAGGAGTTGGAGCTGGGCCCTGTCGATGTTGTCGTGATTGGCTTTCCGGCGGGTGCGCCGCGAACGGGCGAGGCGATCCCGTTCTTCGTGGACCTCGTGGACCGCGGGATCATCCGGGTCATCGATGTGCTTGTGGTCCAAAAGGATGCTGAGGGTGTGGTCTCGGGCCTTGCGATCGCCGACCTCGACGGGGACGGCGCGGACGATCTTCTCGTATTCGAAGGGGCGCGGACGGGCATGCTTGGCGACGAGGATGCCGAAGTCGCCGGGGAGGCTCTAGAGCCCGGGGAGGCAGCGGTGTTGATCTGCTTCGAGAACGCCTGGGCCGGGCCCTTCGCCGCGGCGGTGCGCCGCAATGGGGGGCGACTGCTGGACTTCCAGCGGGTCCCAACGCAGGAGATCATCGCCGCCATCCAAGCCCTCGATGCCGACGGGTCGGCATCCTAGAGAAGAAGGAGAGACCAGCATGCCACTACTTCGCCGCGTTGCCCGTGTAGCTGCCGTCGGCGCCGTCGCAGGAGGCGCCGCCGGGGCCGTTCAGCATCGCCAGCAGGGCCGGTGGGCCCGACAGGAAGCAGAGCAGGGGGCCGCCCAGGAACAGCAGCAGACGGCCGCCGCGCCGCCCCAGCCGGAAGAGAACTCGATGGAGAAACTCAAGGAACTAGGTCAACTACACGAGTCGGGAGTTCTCACCGACGAGGAGTTCGCGGCCGCCAAGGCAAAAATCCTCAACGCCTAGATCGCCTGCTTCGCGTAGCGACCGGCCGGTGAGTCACCCGGCCACGCGGCTCATGCTCGGCCTGGTTGTCTTCGCGCTCCTCGGTTGGGGTGTCGGGGAGCTGTGGACCTCGGTTGTTGCTGGGTCCGTAAACCTGAACGCGGTGAGCGAAGTAGCCGCTCAGCGCACCGCGGCCCTCACCGAAGTGGCGAAAGTGGTCACCTGGGCGGGCAGCGCATTTCTGTTGGTCCCACTGGCCCTGATCGCCTGCCTGGCGCTCATCCGGGCGGGGCTGTGCCGGGAGGCGCTTGTGGTCGCGCTCAGTCTTGGTGGCGCGATGCTGATCTCAGACTTGGTCAAGCAGCTCGTGTCCCGGCCGCGTCCGCCCGTCGAGCACCTGCAGGCGGTTACCGGCTCGAGCTTTCCTTCGGGGCATGCGACGCAGGCGAGCGCGTTCTGGTTTTCGCTGGTGTTGGTGTTGCCGGCGGTAGGGACATCGCCTAGGACAACTCGTGTGGCCGCAGGACTTGCGCTCCTGATTGTCCTCACGGTGGCCGCGTCTCGCGTTTATCTTGGCGTTCACTATCCGAGCGATGTGATCGCCGGCATGTTGCTCGGCACCGGTTGGGTCGCCTACGTGTCGCGCTGCCTGCAGGAGCCTAAGGTTCAGTAACGAGGTGGCGTCGAGTGGAGCTACTGGGCCGACGGCTGATGAGGCGTTTGTTTCGGACTCGCTCATCCGCGCGCTGCGGTCGACGTCGTTTCCGTCTGGTCACACTGCTGGCCCGCCGGATCGGCTACACCTAGCGGCCAATACGGCAAGTTGCGACGTGTCAACTTGTTAGAATCCTCCCGGTAAATGCGGCGCAAGCCAAGCGGCGAAAACAAAGGAGCTACATGTTGATTGCGACCAGTTATCCGTTTCTCGAAGTCTTCTGGACGATGCTCATCTTCTTCTTCTTCGTCGTCTGGCTCTGGATTCTTTTCACGGTCTTCGCCGATGTGTTCCGTCGCGACGACATCTCGGGTTGGGGAAAGGCAGCATGGATTATCTTCGTCATCGTCCTTCCCTACCTCGGTGTGTTCGTCTACCTGATCGCCGAGCACAAGGGTATGACCGAACGGACGATCCGACAGCAGGCAGCAGCGAAGTCGCAGATGGACCAGTACGTGCAGTCCGCAGCCGGCACAAGCGACCCAACCACTCAGATAGCCAACGCAAAGGCGCTCCTCGACCAAGGCACGATCACCCAAGCCGAGTTCGACCAGATCAAGCAGAACGCGCTCGCGGGCTAACGGGGACCGAGATGACTGGGATGGTGCGATCTAGGCCAGCCGGGCCGGCTAGCCTAGGGGTACCGAGAGGTCGCTAATGGGAGCCGGATCGTTCCCCCGCTACGATTGGCATGTTGTGCTGATCTAAGGCTCAGCTCAACCTGGGTCATCGGGATCAAAACACGGGTTCGAATCCCGTTGGCGGTATATCCGAGGCTGGCGACAAAGCCTGGGGCGAGTTTCCTCATGTGCGGCGGACGCCGCGCGCCCCTGATAGCTGTAAGGCTAGGCGCCGTGAGCAGTTCAACTTCGACGAAGACCGCCGTCGCCGGGGCCCAGGTGATCCTGCTGACGTTGGCCGCAGGCCAGTTCCTGATGGCGCTCGACAGCTCGGTGATGAACGTCTCGATCGCGACCGTTGCAGAGGACGTCGGCACCACGGTAACCGGGATCCAAGGTGCGATCACGGCCTACACGCTCGTGATGGCGATGCTGATGATCCCCGGGGCGAAGGTCGGCGCGCTGATCGGCCGCAAGCGCGCGTTCATGATCGGCTGCGTCATCTACGGCTGCGGTTCGTTCACGACCGCTCTCTCCCAGAGCCTGCCGGTGCTCCTGTTCGGTTGGTCTTTCTTGGAGGGCGTCGGCGCCGCGCTGATCCTGCCGTCGATCGTTGCGCTGGTTGCGGGCAACTTCCCGGCTGAGCGTCGTCCCGCCGCCTACGGTCTGGTGGCGGCCGCCGGGGCGATCGCGATCGCTGTCGGTCCGCTTGTCGGCGGGCTGGCGACGACCTATGCATCCTGGCGCTGGGTCTTTGCCGGTGAGGTCATGCTCGTGGCGGTCATCCTGCTGCTGGCGCGCCGCGCCGAGGACGCCCCTCCTGACCGGCGACCGAAGATCGACCTGATCGGCGCGTTTCTTTGCGCCGCCGGCCTCGGCGTGTTCGTCTTCGGCGTGCTCAAGTCCGGCTCCTGGGGCTGGGTGGTATCGAAGTCGGGCGCTCCCCAGTGGTTTGGGATGTCGCCCGTGCCGTGGCTGATGGTCGCCGGGCTCGTGCTGGTGTGGTCGTTTCTGCACTGGGAGGGCCGGCTGGTCGCGCACAGCAAGGAGCCGCTTGTCGATCCGCAGCTATTGCGCAACGAGCAGCTCCGCGGCGGACTGATCATGTTCTTCTTTCAATACCTCCTGATGATGGGGGTCTTCTTCCTGATCCCGCTCTACTTGTCGGTGGCTCTAGGACTGTCGGCGATAGCCACCGGGGTTCGGATCATGCCCATGTCCCTGACCCTGCTGGCAGCCGCGCTAGGAGTGCCGCGGCTGTTCCCGGACGTCTCGCCGCGCCTGGTTGTACGCGTCGGGATCCTCTTGATGCTGCTCGGGTTGCTGGTGCTGCTGGCGGCGATCGATATCGATGCAGGGGCCGAGATCGTGACCGTTCCACTGCTGCTCGTCGGACTCGGCATCGGCGCGTTGGCATCCCAGCTCGGCGCCGTGACGGTCTCGGCTGTGCCCGACGAGAAGAGCTCGGAGGTGGGCGGCGTGCAGAATACGGTGACCAACCTCGGCGCTTCGCTGGGCACGGCACTCGCGGGCTCGATACTGGTCGCCGTGCTGACGGCGTCGTTTCTGACACACATCGAGACAAACAACACCGTCCCGCAGAGCGTCAAGACCAAGGCGAATACCGAGTTGTCAGCCGGCATCCCGTTCATGTCCGACAAGCAGCTCCAGGCCGCCACCAAGGAAGCGGGCGCCAGCAGCGAGGTGACACAGGCGGCGCTCGACGCCAACGCCCAAGCTCGCCTCGACGGCCTCCGCGCCGGCCTCACGGTCCTGATCCTGATCGCTGCCCTTGCGCTTTTCTTCGTCGGGCAAATGCCGACACGACAACCCGGTTCCGAGCCACCACACCATCATCGAGCCTGAGAGCCGCGCTTGCGCAATTCACCGTCCCGTGGCTACCCGGACCAGCGTTCCCAGGTTCTCCGAGGTGAGTGCCACCGCACGTGCCGCCGGCGACAGGCCCGCGCCGCGGGGCAACCGCACGCGCAGCGCCCCGGGCAGCGATGCGAAATGCAACGGCGGATCCAGCACCAGCGCCTCGCCGTCGAGGCCGATCTCGACGGGGCCACCGGAGTGAACCTCGAACTCTGGCGCGGACCAGGACAGTAGGCCCGGGTAGCGCCCCGCCTGGCCAACCAGCTCGAGCGCGACGAGCTTTGAAACGTCGGTGCCTCGCACCCGGGCGGCCACAATGCCGAGCAGGCCCGTGTCGATCCGCTCGCGTGTGCCGGCGCCCGAGAGGTGTGTGAGCTCATACGGGTTATTCGACACCAGGACCAGTGGCGCATCTTTGTAGTCGGTCCCGTCCGGGGCGGTGAACTCGAGGTCGATCTCCTCGGCGTTCGGGCCGAGCAGGTCCGGCAGCATGTCTGTCCATGTCCCGAGCTTGGCGTCTCGATAGGCCTCGGACTGAACGACCTTCGCGTAGACGCCTAGCGATGCGTTGTTGACGAACACGCGGTCGTTCACGCGCGCGAGGTCGATGCGCCGCTCGACGCCGTCGGTGAACGCGTCCAGCGCACCCACGACATCGTCTCGATCCAGGCCGAGGTCAAGCGCGAAGTGGTTTCGTGTTCCCGCTGGAATGCAGACATGGGCAATATCACGTCTTGCGGCGACCGTTGCCACAAGCGCTTGTGACCCGTCGCCTCCAGCCATGCCGATGACATCTGCGCCTCGTGCGATGGCGCTCTCGGCAAGCTCGATCAGGTCATCGCCCGGCTGTAGAACGATCGGCTCGATGCCTCGCCGCCGAGCCTCCCCGGCGAGATCGAAGCGCTCCGCCTTGCCGCCGCCAGACTTCAGGTTGATGATTAGCGCTCCCGAGCCAGCGGCACCTACCGGTACGACGGTGGCGGTCGTCCTTACCGAGTGCCGCCTCTCCGGTCCGCCCCAGTGCGTAGCGCGCGGCCAGCCCAAACAGCGCGAGCAGTACGAGCAGCGCGGCCAACACCAGCAGTCCCTGCCAGTTGGTCGCGAGCACCACGATCAGGCCGGCTCCAGCGAGGACCGCGACCACCGCACCGATCGCACGTAGCGCGCCGCGCTCCGTCAAGGCGAACCAGATGGCGGCGTTCGTCAACAGGACGAGCCCGACCGCGAGCACGGCAATGGGAACGTCACCCGCCAGCGCGACAGCGGCCACCACGGCCATCGCGACGGGCGCGATGAGCGCGAGGATCGCGGCGATGCGCCGCCGCACAGGGCCGTCCGGTCGAGGCCCAGTCTCCTTGAGAAGTCACCGACGTTCTGGGCATGTTGGTCATGTTCTCAGATCCCGTCCACCGAATCGGGCTCTGCGTTCAACTGTCCGCTCAGTTCTCGTTGAGTGCACGATTCGGATTGCGCGACTGGATTTGATGGCATAGAAGGTTTATGGTGAGAGTCGACTTCGACACCGCTGCGCAAATGGCAGCCAAGAGAAGGGACCAGTCCATGTTGCGAAGGATCACGGACATGCCAGCCGGAACGATCGGCTTTGAGGCGGTCGGAGAGGTCGAGGACGACGATTGGGAGGAGGCCGCTGAGCCCTTGTTGCGCCAAGAGATCGCCGCGGGTCGCAACGTACGGTTGCTCTACCTGATCGGTACCGCGGCTCGCGAGGTAGAGGGCGACGCCATGAGTGCTGACGCGGGTTTTCGCGTGCGTCACGCAACCTCATATGAGCGCGTAGCGGTGGTCAGCGACGAGGACTGGATACGTCCCGCGCTGCGTGCCCTTTCCTTCCTGCTTCCCGGAAAGGCCCGGGGCTTCCGCGTCCGCGATCTGGCAGAGGCAAAGGTCTGGCTTGCGCAGGACCAAGACGGCTGACACACACGCTGGGCCAACGCCGGCGAGTACCGCTTGTGACGATGCAGAGAACCCAGCCACAACGAAGGGAGAGTCTGGTGGACGTCTTTGAGGTCAAGCAGAAGGAGACCGTCAGCAGGGAGGAGGTCGCGGAGCGCCTAAGGCTCCTCGCCGACATGCTCGCTCGTCACAACGACCTGGAGTTTGACCGCGGCGGAATGCATTTCACCGTTCACGTCCCCGACCAGCTTCAGCTCAAGGTCGAGCTAGAGGTGGAGACCGACGAGCGCGAGCTCGAGATCGAGCTGAAATGGTGAATCCTCCGGCCTATGGCGTTCTCGGGCGGAATGGCCGCTGCTCGTCGCGGCCTTGACCGACGATCCGGCAGGTCGCCTCGGGCACTTCATTCCATACGCCTGGCATGTCGCCAAGCGGCTCTGAGACGACCATGTGTGAGTCCTCGGAGACCTCCTCGTACAGTTCTCGCTGGGGATACAGCTTGCGCAGCGTCGGCACGTCGGTCGTGTAGAAGAGCGAACGGGATTTTCCTTCGCTCGAATAGCGGAATGCCCAGATGGTCTCACCGCTGGTGGTGGCGATTGTGCCTTGGAACGGGTTGGTGATCCCGTGTCGAGCTGCCACCTCCTCCACCAGCCCGACGGCGCGCTCGATCGCGGTGGGCGGATCGTCCTGCAGGCCGAAGCTGAGGGCCAGAAAGAACAGTATCTCGGAGTCTGTCTGTCCCGCGATCTGCGGATACAGCGACGGATCGACTGCGAGCACGAGGTCGCGCTTGATCGTGGCGAACTCGTTGATAAAGCCGTTGTGCATGAACAGCCAGCGGCCGTGGCGGAACGGGTGGCAGTTCGTCTGCTGGACGGAGCTGCCGATCGCAGCGCGGATATGAGCGAAGAAGTTCGACGAGCTGATGTGCTCGGAGAGCTCGTGCAGGTTTTGATCGTTCCATGCCGGCTCGGTGCTGTGGAAGACACCTGGAGTCGGGAACGCGCCATACCAGCCGATACCGAAGCCGTCGCCGTTCGTCGTCTCGGCACCGAGCCGCGAGTGCAGACTCTGCTCAATAAGCGAATTGGCCGGCCCATACAGCGCTTCCTTGAGCAGAAGCGGAGATCCCGAATACGCGAGCCAGCGACACATGAGCGCCCATGCTAGAGGCAGGGCGTTGGCGGCGTCGGCTAGCTGCCGGGTGCTCCCGGGCCTCCAGGCCCGTCGCTCGGCGAGCTGTCCTTTCGATCTCGGCGAAGCAGGGTGAGGATCCAGAGTGCACCGCCGGCGACGGCAGCGCCGATCAATGCCCAAGCCCAACCCGGCAGACCGTTCGATTCCGAGGATGGCTCTTTGTTTGCGGCCGCCGCGGCACCGGCCGCCGCTGCCGCCGCCGGTGTGTGGCTGGTCGATGTCGTGGTCGTCGCGGTCGGGGTGGTGACGGTCTGTGTTTTGATGACGGTGTTCGTCTGTGTAGGGGTGGTCACGGTCGTCGTCTTCGACGGTGCGGTGACTGTTTTGGTCTGGGTAACTGTCTCCGTCGGCGTCGGTGTGGTGCTCGTGGTGGTCGGAGTCGCGGCAGCAGTTGATGTCGTCGCTGACTTTGTTTGCGCCGACGCGGTCGCTGTCTGCTTCTGGGAAGGCTGGGTCTCGGTCTTGGCCTGCGTGGCGGTTGGCGCATTGCCGCTGGTGCTCACTGCTGCTCCCTCCGTACGGCTGGAGGCAGTCTGACTCAGGCTGCTGGCTACGCTCGCCGCCCCACCTGAGCCACAGGCAGCCAAGGCCAATAGGGAGAGGCCCAGCAAGCCCGCCTGAAAAGCCCAGCGCCTCACGATCTTGCTCTGGGTTCCATAGCCGCCACTGAACCAGGATAAGTAGATCACCATCGGGCTGTCCTCCCCGGAGGACCGCAGATCGGAATAGGGTTAACTACGTAGTCTCCAGTGACTCGCGCACCGGTCTGGAAGCTCAGACTGCTGACGTGGTCGCCGGTTGGGCCTCGTTGCCGGCTCGCATCGCGTCTAGCCAGTGACTGGCAGTGGCGGCCTGTGTCGAAGTGGACTGAGAAAGGAATACTCATGATCGAGCGAATCGAGGACATGCCGGCAGGGACGATCGGCTTCAAGGCCAACGGCAAGCTCACCCGTGACGATTACCGCCAAGTCCTGGAGCCGGTCTTGCGCAAAGCTGCGGAGTCTGGAGAGATTCGCATGCTCTTCATGCTCACAAGCTTCGACGGGCTAGAGCCAGCGGCTTGGTTCGACGACGTCAAGACCGGGCTCGGACTGGGCATCGGACACCACTCGGCATGGAAGCGCTCGGCAATCGTGACCGACGTGGAATGGGTAGGGAAGGCCTATCGAATGTTCGCCTGGATGACCCCGGGTGAAGTCGGCGTCTACAAACTCGACCAGTTTGACGAGGCCAAGAGCTGGGTCGCGGCTTGAGCAGCGGTGAAAGCGCCCGACTAGCGGGGCAGGCTGGTTAGGAGCGCCGCGTGCGCTTGCGCTGCCATGCCAATACGACGCCGGCTGCCCCGAGCGCGCTCAAACCGCTTGTCACCGTCGCGGCGAGCGCGAGACGGGAGAGCATGCGCCGGACCCGTCGGCGTATGTAAAGGAACCCCGTCGTCGTTGCTGTGGCTAGGAGCGCATCGTCGATCTGGCGCTCGATTCGCTTGGTTGGCATGCCCAGCGAGTCTATATCGAGCATGTCCCACACACGGACCAGCTAGCTGACCTCGACGATGTCGCCGATCTTGAGCATGCCGTAGACGGTCTCGGCGGTGCTGATCGGCAACTCCACGCAGCCGTTGGATTGGGGAGTGCCGTAGGAGCCGCGCGGGAAGCCGTGGACGGCGTCGCCGCCGTTGAAGTAGTTGACCCAGGGAACGCCCGGATCGCTGTATTTGGAGCCATCGGGGTTGGTGCCGGTCATCGTGGTCGAGGTGAAGCGCGAGAAGATCGGGAAGATGCCTTGGGCCGTTTCGGCGCCCGCGACGCCTGTGTTGGCGGGAGTGGTGAGAACTACATGGCTGCCCTTGTGGACCTCGAGTGTCTCGGGGATCGACTCGCTCACCGTCACGAACGTGTAGGTGGAGGGATCCCGTTCGTCCTTCTCGGCGGCCTTGAGCAGGGCGGTCCAGGTGGCCTTGTCGGGTTCGCCCGTGGGTTCAAGTTCGTGGTCGCTCTGAAATACCATCAGGGCACCCTTGGTGGTCTCGTCTATCTGGCCGTATTCGAGTGGCGGGGCGTCGCCGATACGCGAGCGAGGCGTCTCCGGGGTTGGATCGAAAGCGTCAATAGCGGCCACTCGCCTGGCCAGATGGGCTCGGGACTCGTGCGCGGCGTAGGTCGCTTCACTTGAGTCGGTCGCGGTATTGGGGTCAGTGGCCGACTCGTGGGAGTCCGTTGTGGTGCTCGATCCGCTCGCCGCTCCCCCCGAGTCGGCGGTGGCGCTCGATCCGCTTGCCGCTGTCTGAGCTGTTTCCGCGGCCGCGTCCTCCAAGGCACGGGCTCGCCGGGGGGAGTGCGACTCGTAGGGGAGGTAGTCGAGTCGCGCGAGGATCTGCTGCAGGCCTCGCACTGAGGGGCACGCCACGCTGACACTCACCTTGCGGGGGGCGCCGAGTGGGGAGTGTGAGACGGCGGTGCTGGCCGCCGGGATCGCGAGCGTGTAAGTCGCGCACGGATCGAGCGTCGAGGCGGGGGTGAAGATCTCCGAGTCCCCGCGGATCGCCCATGTGCCCGCTACCGCCGGCTCGAACGTGGGGCGTGGCGAGAACGGGGCAGGCCGTCCGGAAAGCCTCACGCGGACGGCCAAAGTGCCGTCGGCGATCGTGTGGTGAGGAAGTGCGGTGAGCTTTGTCGCTGGCAACATCCCGCGGGAGTCCGAAGCGCTTGAGAGGTGCGATTCGAGGCTGCCGAGACCGACGCCAAAGCCCACGGCCAGCAGGCCGATCACCAGCAGGGCAACCAGCCCCAAACGCTCGGCGACTTTGATCGCGCTCATCGCTTCATCCTCATCGGTGGAGCCCGGACTGCCCCAGTGTACCCTCCTCGCGGGACGGTTCAAACAGGCAGACCCCGGATCGGACAAGGGGTTTGTCCGATGGGGTCGAACAAGCTCGCATGGAACTGTCCTTGCCGCTCTCGCGCCGCGGGACCTACCGCCGCGGCGGTAATACGCGGGGGGTCGCGGTCCGCTCGCGCAGGGGACTTGAGCTGCTCAGAGGCAACCGCATTGCCTTGCGCGCAACCTTGGCTTTCCTGGTCGTCTTGCCGCTGCTTGCGGGAGGTTGGCTGTGGTTGCGCGACTCGTCCTTTGTGGCGGTCCGCCACGTTCACATAACCGGTGTGCATGGCGTCGAGGCGATCGAGATCAGGAATGCCCTGGATGATGCGGCCAAGCGCATGTCCACGATGGACTTCAATGCGGCCGCCCTGCGCTCGGCCGCGGCCTCGTTCGCGATCGTGGGGGCCGTACACGTAAAGACCGAGTTTCCCCACACGGTCAGCATCTCCGTCACCGAGCGCCCGCCGGTGGCTGCCCTGCAGAGCGCCGGGCAGCGCACCGCGGTGGCGGCCGACGGGACAGTGCTCGGGCCGGCTTGGCTGTCGAGCGCGCTGCCACTCGTGTCCTCTGCGGTTGAGCCCGCTGCGGGCGCTCGCTTGCGCGAAGGCTTTGCGCTGGAAGCCGTGACCGTGCTTGGGGCCGCTCCGCCGGTGCTCGCCAAGCACGTGACCCGCGTGTACAACGGCCCCGAAGGGCTCACGGTGGCGATGGGCAGCGGGTTGCTCGTCTACTTCGGGGACTCAACCCGCTCGCACGCCAAGTGGATGTCGCTCGCTCGTGTACTTGCATCGCCTAACGCGGCCGGTGCGCTCTATATCGATGTGCGTTTGCCCGAACGCCCGGCCGCCGGGTTCACGGCTCCGTCGACATCATCTTCGGACTCCTCTACTTCCGCCGCGGCATCAACCACCACCGGTGCGTCGTCGTCGGCAAGCGCCGATCCGACCGCTGCCGCGCTGGCGAGCAGATTGTCGGAAGCCGCGGGCGGGGAAGCGGCCACGTCCACCTCCACCGCGACCGGCTCCCAGGAATCTGAAGAAGGCTCTTCGGGCTCCGCGAATGATCCAGTCCCGCCCACCCGCACCGGCGAAAGTGAAGCCTCCACGACTACTGGATCGACCGGCTCGGGCGCGAGCGAAGCGGGGGGGACGGCCGAAAGCGAAACCGCCTCTGCCCCTTCTGAAACCGCTTCTGCGACCGGAGGCGAAGCCGCCCCCGCGGGCTGAACCTAAGCTTGAGGGTTAAGCCGTCCGAGGACCCATTCTCGAGGGTGGGTCGAGGGTTGGCGGTTCTGCAACGAATGTTGCGAGAGTGAGGGTTGTCGTTGACAGGGCGAAGTTCCCTGCATAACTTGCGTATTCTGATGGTTTGGTCCGCAGTGCGGGACAAACCTTAAACAACTACTCGAGGGCTCGGACATCATGGAGAGCGGCGGCAGCTACCTGGCGGTCATCAAGGTCGTGGGAGTCGGCGGAGGCGGGACCAATGCGGTCTCGCGTATGGTCGATGCAGGGCTCAGGGGCGTCGAGTTCATCGCCGCCAACACCGATGCCCAGGCGCTCGCGATGTGCGACGCCGACATCAAGTTGAACATCGGCCACGAGTCCACGCACGGTCTCGGCGCGGGCGCCAACCCCGACGTCGGATTCGCCTCGGCGGCGGAGTCGCGCGATGAAATCAAGGAGGCGCTAAAGGGCGCCGACATGGTGTTCGTGACCGCAGGCGAGGGTGGCGGCACCGGCACCGGCGCTGCGCCCGTGATCGCGGAGATCGCCAAGAACGAGATCGGCGCGCTCACTGTTGGCGTGGTCACCAGGCCGTTCGAGTTCGAGGGCTCCCAGCGCGGGCGCCAAGCGGTCGAGGGCATCGAGCGCTTGCGCGAGGTCGTGGACACCTTGATCGTGATCCCCAACGAGAAGCTGTTGGCGGTCGTGGAGCGGCGCACTTCGATGCTCGACGCTTTCAGGGAGGCCGACAACGTGTTGCGCCAGGGCGTGCAAGGCATCACCGACCTGATCACGATCCCGGGTCTGATCAACCTCGACTTTGCCGACGTGCGCACGATCATGCACGACGCCGGCTCTGCCTTGATGGGCATCGGCACCGCGGGCGGCGAGGCGCGTTGCGCTGACGCGGCTCGCGCGGCCATCTCCTCACCGCTCCTGGAAGAGTCGGTCGACGGCGCCACCGGCATCCTCTTGAACATCACCGGCGGCAAAGATCTAGGACTGTTCGAGGTCAACGACGCTGCCGAGATCATCCAGAACGCGGCCGACCCCAATGCCAACATCATCTTTGGCGCCGTTATCGACGAGGCCATGGCTGACGAGGTGCGTGTGACCGTGATCGGCACCGGCTTCGATCACCGTCCAGGGCGCGCCGTGCGTGGCGACCGCAAGCGCCGCGAGTCGGGACGCCCCGACCGCGGCCCACGCATCGACGACCGTCAGCGCTCGGCCTTGGAGATCTCCGAGGACGACATCGACGTCCCGCCGTTCCTGCGTTGAAATAAGCCTCGCGGCGGATGTGCTTTTGAATGGGGACGGCGTATACGCCGTCCCGCCAGACCGTGCATGCACGGTCTGGACGAAGCCGCGCATGCACGGCTTCGAGGGAACGCACATGTGCGTTCCCTGACGCGCCGCATGCGGCGCGTCAACCGGTGAGCGCACGCGCCCACCGGACGCAGGCCGATGCAGGTGCATACACCGTCCACACATCTCCCGGTGGTTGGAATAGCCCGCACGCTCGGCGGGTAACACGGCGAGAAACCAACCCGAAGGAGCCACACATGCACCGTCGCATCATGCTGCTCGCCATGCTCGCCTCGCTCGCGCTGGCCGTCGCGTCGAGCTCCGCGCAGGCACAGCTCCCCGTCGTCTACAACGGCCTGCTCGGCTACGCACACGTCAGCCCCACGGCGAGCCCGCCGGGCGCCAACGATTGGTCGTGCAAACCGAGCGCGGCGCATCCGCGGCCCGTGGTTCTTGTACACGGCACGTTCGCCGACATGTCCGACAGCTGGCAGGCGCTCTCACCGCTGCTCTCCAACAACGGCTACTGCGTGTTCGCGCTCAACTACGGCTCGTTCGGTGGCTCCGGCTCGCTCGGCATCTACGCCACAGGCCCGGTCGAACGCTCGGCCGAAGAACTGTCTGTGTTCGTCGATCGCGTGCTGGACGCCACCGGCGCCTCGCAGGTGGATCTAGTCGGACACTCCCAAGGCGGGATGATGCCGCGCTACTACCTGAAGTTCCTCGGCGGCGCCGCCAAGGTTCATACGCTCGTCGGCCTCGCTCCGTCCAACCACGGCACGACACTCGACGGTCTCGGCACGCTCGCCGAATTCTTCGGCGTTAGCGGGCTCCTCGGGGCGCCATGTCCCGCCTGCGAACAGCAGCTCGCGGGCTCGAGCTTCATCAGCACGCTCAACTCCGGTGGCGAGACCGTGCCCGGCGTCAGCTACACGGTGATCGAGTCCGCCAACGATGAGGTCGTCACGCCCTACACCTCCGCGTTCCTGTCTGGGTCCGGCGTGACCAACATCACCCTGCAGCATCAGTGCATACTCGACCAGGGTGAGCACCTGTCGATGCCCTACGACCACATCGCCGACGCCGACGTGCTGAGCGCGCTCGACCCGGCCCATCCAGCGCGTCCGCTCTGCACGCCCGTCCTGCCGATCACGGGGGGATAGGGCACGCGCCGCCTTGAGCGCCTGCGGCGGGAGGCCGGCCGCGGGCGCACGGGCGCGCTCGCTAACCTGCCCGCCGTGGCGACCCCCGCACCCAGCGAGCTAAGGCGCACCTCCCTGTACGATTGCCACGTCGCCGCCGGCGCCAAGATCGTCGACTTCGCCGGCTGGGAGATGCCCGTCCAATATCCGCAGGGCGTGCGCGCCGAGCACATGGCGGTGCGCGAAGGCTGCGGCATCTTCGATGTCTCGCACATGGGCGAGATAGAGACCATCGGTCCGCAGGCAGAGGCCTTGCTGCAAAGGCTGCTCTCAAACGACGTGTCGAAGATCCCAGTCGGAGGCGCGCAATACAGCGTGCTTTGCGATGAGCAGGGCGGGGTCCTAGACGACTTGTTCACCTACCGTCTCGAGCCCGACCGCTACTTGACCGTCACCAACGCCTCAAACCACGAGCGCGACTTGACTTGGTTTCAGTCGCACGCCAGCGATTTCGAGGCCCAGGTCTTCGACCGCCTAGAGGATTACGCGATGCTCGCCGTCCAAGGTCCCTTGGCGCGCGAGATCGTGCAAGCGGTATCCGACACTCCTTTGCCGGCTCGCATGACCGCCTCTGCGCGTCGTCTCTCAGGCGCCGAGGTCCTGGTGTGCGGCACCGGTTACACCGGCGAGGACGGCGTCGAGCTTTTGCTTGCGCCCGAGGATGCCCCGGCCCTATGGGACGAGCTTTGCCACCGTGGCGCCGCTCCAGCCGGGCTTGGCGCGCGCGATACCTTGCGCTTGGAGGCCTGCTTTCACCTGTACGGCAACGACCTTTCGCTCGATCGTAACCCGATCGAAGCGGGCCTCGGCTGGTGCTGTCGTGAGGACACCGGCTTCATCGGCTCTGAGGCGATCCGCGAGGCCCGTGCCCTTCAGGGTGCGCGTGCGGCCTTCGGCACCGCCTCCACCTCCTCGCCGGCGGAACCGGCGAGGAGCCCAGTCGGCGAGCCTGCTGAGAGGTTGATCGCGTTCGCGCTCGACGGCCCGGGGATCGCTCGGCAGGGCAACCCTGTTGTGGGTGGCGGAGTCGTTACGAGCGGCACGCTCTCGCCCTGTCTGGACATCGGGATCGGGATGGCCTATG
Source organism: uncultured Solirubrobacterales bacterium (assembly GCA_963726465.1). Taxonomy (GTDB): domain Bacteria; phylum Actinomycetota; class Thermoleophilia; order Solirubrobacterales; family Solirubrobacteraceae; genus Palsa-744. The sequence continues at coordinate 170,431 of CAVSCQ010000019.1, read as the reverse complement.
TGCCAGGCACTCACACCGCCATAGGCACGCCCCTGCAGATCGACGTGCGCGGTCGCCTGCGCGACGCCAAGGTTCACACGAAACCTTTCGTGGAGAAGAAAGCGTGAAACGAAGGTTGTCCCGCCAGGTGAATATCTTTCGCCCCCAAGCACAACGCCGAGACGAGGAGCCGCGCCGATGGCCGAGGTGAGCTACCCAGACGACCTTCTGTACCACCCTGAACACGACTGGGCCCGCATCGATCCCTCCGAGCCCGATGTGGCGGTCTTGGGCATTACCTGGTTCGCCCAGGACGCCCTCGGCGAGGTCGTCTTCTTTGAACCACCCACGCCCGGCACCCTCCTTGTCAAGGACGAGCCCTACGCCGAGGTCGAGTCGGTCAAGGCCGTCTCCGATGTCGTTGCGCCCCTGTCGGGGGAGATCCTTGAGGTCAACGACGCCCTAGCTGATGCTCCCCACGCGATCAACGAGGACCCCTACGGTGAGGGCTGGCTTGTGAAGGTGCGCATGTCAGACCCAGCCGAGCGCGAGGCCCTCCTGAACGCCGACGCCTATAGCGCGAGCCTCGGCTAGCCCTCTGCGCGTAAGCACTGTGAGCACAGTTCCGGAATCGGCCGCAGTTGCGGCTACGCTCAGATCCAGTTGACTACCTACACCTCAGTCACCGACAGCGACCTGGCTGCGATGCTCGCGACGATCGGGGTCTCCTCCGTGCGGGAGATCTTCGAGCGCCAGATCCCCGAGGCGGTGCGGCTCGCCCGTCCGCTGGATCTCCCCGAGGGTCAAAGCACCCTGAAGGGCGCAAGCGAGCAGGACGTCTACGAGCACCTGCGAGCGCTTGCCGCTCGCAACGCCAGCGCCGAGGACGAACTGTGCTTCCTGGGGGCCGGGATGTACGACCACTACGTGCCTTCGATCGTGGACATGCTGATGGAGCGCTCCGAGTTCCTGACGCCCTATACGCCCTACCAGCCCGAGATCTCCCAGGGCGGGCTGCAGGTCATGTTCGAGTATCAGACCGCGATCTGCGAGCTGACGGGTCTCCCTGTCTCAAACGCCTCGGTGTATGAGGGGCCCAGCGCGGTCGCCTCCGCCGGCTACCTGGCAAAGCTCCACAACGGTCGCTCGCGCTTTGTCGTCTCCGCCGGTATGCACCCACACACGCTTGCCACCTTGCGCACCTACGCCCACGGTTACGGCATCGAAGTGGTCGAGGTGGGGCTGCGTGACGGTGTCACCGACCCCGATGCCTGGGCCGGCGCCATCGACGAGGACACCTCCGCCGCGATCTTCGCCCAACCCAACTTCTACGGCTCCGTCGAGGATGCCGCAGCCCTGTGCGCCGCCGCCAAGCAGGCCGGGGGGGAGCCGCTTGTCACCGTTGCTCAGGTCGATCCGATCGTGCTCGGTGTGCTCGCCCCACCAGGCGCGTGGGGTGTGGACGTAGCCGTAGGGGAGGGCCAATCCCTGGGTAACCGTCTCGATTTCGGTGGCCCCTCCTTCGGATTTTTCGCCGCCCGCGAGGCTTACCTGCGGCGGATGCCCGGTCGCATCGCGGGGGAGACCGTCGACGTGGACGGCCGTCGTGGCTTCGTGCTCACACTGCAAACGCGCGAGCAGCACATTCGCCGCGAGAAGGCTACCTCCAACATCTGCACCTCCCAAGCGCTCAACGCCCTGGCCGGGGTCGTCTACCTGTCCTGGTTGGGCCGGCGCGGGTTCGTGGAGCTAGGAGAGCTCCTGCTGAGACGCACCAACTATGCGCGCGAGGCGCTGTGCGCGATCGACGGTGTTTCACCGCTTCACTCCCAGCCGGTTGTGCGCGAGTTCGCGGTGCGTCTGGACGCGGATGTCGACGCCGTGCGTCGTCGTTGCGCCGCCCAAGGCGTCAATCCCGGCGCGGACCTGTACGCGCTCACCGGTCGCGACGAGGATCGTGGCGGCCTGCTTGTCGCGATCACCGAGCGGCGGTCGCGTGCCGACATTGACCGCCTGGCAGGAGTTCTGACCAGCGCTGTGGCGGCCGAGCGCGAGATGGCGGTAGTCGGATGAGGCCCCCTTCGCACGGCACCGACACCGCGCTTCAGCGCGAAGCGGCGACCACGATCTTCGAGCGTGGCGCGCCTGAACGCCGCGCGTTCCAATGCCCCGAGTTGGATGTCCCCGAGGTACCTTTGGCCGAGCTCTTGCCGGCCCACCTGCGTCGTTCCGAGCCGCCGCGTCTGCCCGAGGTCTCAGAGCCGGAGATAGTGCGCCACTACGTACGTCTCTCCAAGCGCAACTTCGACCTCGATTCCGGCTTCTACCCGCTCGGCTCATGCACGATGAAGCACAACCCGCGCCTGCACGAGCGCGTGGCGGCGCTGCCCGGCCACGCCCGCCTGCACCCTCTGCAGGATCCCGAGCGCGCGCAGGGCGCCTTGGAGCTGATGTGGAATCTGGAGCGTGCCCTCTCGGAGGTGTCCGGTCTCCCGCACGTCTGCCTGCAGCCCTCGGCCGGCTCTCACGGTGAGCTTGCTGGCGTGCTGCTAACGCGGGCCTACCACGAGGCGCGCGGTGAGACTCGCCACAAGGTGCTCACCCCGGACACCGCCCACGGCACCAACCCCGCGACCGTCACGATGGCCGGCTTTCAGGTCGTCAAGATCGCCACCAACCCGGACGGGGGCGTCGACCTGGACGACCTGCGCGCCAAGGCCGACACCGACGTGGCCTGCCTGATGCTGACCAACCCCAACACGCTCGGCCTGTTCGACCCCAACATCCAAGAGATCGCCAAGGTCGTGCACGAGGTAGGCGCCACGCTCTACTACGACGGCGCCAACCTCAATGCCGTCATGGGCCTGTCCAGGCCGGGGGACATGGGCTTTGACATCGTGCATTTCAACCTGCACAAGTCCTTCACCCAGCCACACGGCGGCGGCGGCCCCGGATCGGGTCCGATCGCGGTGTCGAACCGCATCGAGCCGTTCCTGCCGGTCCCCAGGATCGTGCGCTCCGAGGCGTCCAACGGGGGCAGCACGAGCGGCGCCGGCGCGACCTTTGACCTGGTGGAAGACTGGCCCGGCGCCAAATCGATTGGGCGTCTGCGCGGCTTCCAAGGTAATTACGGCTGTTTCGTGCGCTCCTATGCCTACATCCGCTCACTCGGTGCCCCAGGCCTAAAGGACGCCTCTGAGACGGCGGTCCTGAACGCCAACTATCTGCTTGCGCGGCTACGCGAGTTGGGTGCGCTGGAGCATCTCCCGCTTGCCTATGGCGACCTCTGTCTCCACGAGTTCGTGCTCTCGGGCGGCCCGATGAAGCGCAATCTGCAGATCAAGACGCTCGACTTGGCCAAGCGCCTGCTCGACTACGGCTACCACCCGCCGACCGTCTACTTCCCCTTGCTCGTCGAGGAGGCCTTGATGGTGGAGCCGACGGAGACCGAGACCAAGGAGACGCTCGACTCTTTCGCCGAGGCTCTCGCCGAGATCCTGCGCGAGGCTGCGGAGAACCCCGAGATCGCCCAGAACGCCCCGTACACCACCCCTGTGCGCCGGTTGGACGAGGTCGGCGCGGCGAAGCATCCGGTTATCCGGCAGTCTCTCTAGCGTGCGCATCTTCTCCGGCATCCAGCCCACGGGTACCAAGCACCTGGGCAACTACATCGGTGCGATTCGCCAGCTCGTCACCGGCCAGGATCGTGGTGAGGGGCTGTACTGCATCGTCGATCTACACGCGATCACAGTCGCGTATGACCCGGCCGAATTGCGCCGGGCGGTGTATGACCTGACCGCGCTCCTGCTTGCCGCCGGCCTTGACCCGGAGCGCTGCATCCTCTTTCGCCAGGGCGACGTGCCCGAGCACAGCGAGCTGTGCTGGTTGCTCTGCTCGGTCACCGAGCTGGGGCGTCTGCAGCGCATGCACCAGTTCCGCGACAAGTCCCAAACACAGCGCGAGCTGGTGTCCGCCGGTCTGCTCGTCTACCCGGTACTGCAGGCCGCCGACGTGCTCGCCTACCGCGCCCATGAGGTACCGGTCGGCGAGGACCAGCGCGAGCACCTAGAGCTGATGCGCGACGTGGCGCGCCGCTTCAACACTCGTTTCGGCGCCGGCAAAGACGTGTTGGTGGTCCCCGAGCACCGCATCCCCGATGTCGGCGCGCGCATCATGGACCTGCAGGACCCCACCCGCAAGATGTCCACCACCGGCGGCTCGGAGCTTGGCACCGTCTACGTGCTCGACGAGCCCGCCGCGATCCTCAAGAAGTTCAAGAGCGCGGTCACTGACTCCGGTCGCGAGATCGAACGCTCACCGGAGAAGCCAGGTGTCTCCAACCTGATCGAAATCCTCGCCGTCGCGCGCGAGACGACGCCCGAGCAGGTCGAAGCGGACATGCAAGAGGCGCGCGGGTACGGTGATCTGAAGATCGCTGTAGCCGAAGCGGTCACGGAGATGCTCGCGCCTGTGCGCTCGCGCTACGTCGAGTTGCGAGCTGACGAGCAGGCCTTGGAGAGCGTTTTGGCCAGGGGCGCCGCGGGCGCCCACGCGATCGCCGCGGACACGCTTGTCGATGTGCGGGAATGCATGGGTGTGGGTCCGCCGCGCCCGGTACGGTAGCTCCCGTGACACTCCCCGCTCTCGACCTCGACCTGGAGATCTTCAACGGACCTTTCGACCTTCTGCTCGCGCTGGTTCTACGCGAGGAGGTGGACTTGCTCGATCTCGAGCTTGCCGATGTGGTGCTTGCATACCTGGACCATCTCGAGGGACGCGGCGAGCTGGACCTGGAGACAGCTACCGAGTTCATCGTCCTGATCGCGGCGCTCCTGGAATTGAAGTCGCGCCTGATGCTGGCCGAGGACGGCGAGGAGCTGCTCGACATCGAGCCCGGCGAGGCAGCCGAGGAGCTGCTCGAACGGATGCTCCAAGCCCGCCGCTTCCGCTCCGCCTCGACGCACCTCCTCGAGCTGTTCAAGCGCGAGGAAGGCGTCCGTTTTCGCAGCGCGCCGCTACCAGCGCATCTGCGTAAGACGGTCGCGCCACCCGCGGACTCCTCCCAGGATCCCGCGGTGCTCGGTCAGGCGATCGGGCGTCTGCTGCGGATGCCGCCCACGATCAACCTGCGTCACATTTCGATCCAGCGCGTCACCGTCGCCGAGCGCCTGGACCGCCTACGCGACCTGCTCAGGCGCGGCCACTTTTCCTTCGAGGAGGCCGTTCGTGGCGAGGATCGTATGACCGTCGCGGTCACCGTTTTCGCGCTTTTGGAGCTCTACAAGCGTGGCGAGGCATGGTGGGAGCAAGGCGAGAACTTCGGTGAGATCGCCGTCCACGCGGCCGGCAGCGAGCCGCGACAAGCACGCGCACACCCGGTGGGCGCGCGGCAAGCCGGATGATCGACCAGTCGGGGCGGGATGAACCGGCGCTTGAGGATCAGCAGTCATCTGCCGATCAAGACGGCATGTCTGTCACGGATGTCGAGTCAGAGCAGGCCGAGAGGCTCGCAGAGGATCGGGACATCGACGGCACCGATGCCGCCGAGCCCACCGACGCTGGCTTGAGCGACGAGCACCCTGGGACTCCCGCGGTCAGCGTTCTCGATATCGAAGGTTTGCCCGAGCCCGAGCCGACACTCGTGCGCATTGTCGAGGCTTTGCTGTTCCTTGCGCCCGACCCGCTGAGCCCGCAAGAGCTCTCCGACGCGGCCGCCACTGAGGAGTTGGCCGTGATCGCCGCACTCGCGGAGCTGGCCGAACGCTATGCGCCTGGCCACAGCGGTATTCATCTGCGTGAGCTGGGGGGTGGCTTCACTTTTGCAAGCGATCCCGAGACAGAGGATGCCGCCAGGCGTCTGTTCAGCCGTCCGCGCGCCTCGGTATTGACCCCCGCCCAGGCCGAGACACTCGCGATCGTCGCCTATCTACAGCCGATCTCGCGGCCCGAGATAACCCGCATTCGCGGCGTGAGCGCCGACTCGGCCGCTGCGACTCTGCTGGAGCGCGGGCTGGTGGAAGAGTCCGGACGCTCGCAGTTCGGGGCGGTCATGTACCGCACGACGACCCAATTTCTCAAGCTGTTTGGCTTGCGCTCGCTCGATGAGTTGCCCGACATCGGGCAGTGGGACCCCAGTCCCGAGGAGGAATCCGAGCTGCGCGACCGTCTGCTGCGAGCAGGCGAGGCGAGGGCCGGCGGCGGCTCCCAGCCCGAACTGTAGAGAGCTTCCTAGGACTCGCTGAGCAAGCGAGGCAAGGACGTACCCCTTCGGGGCACAGGCAGATCGCGTCGTGTGCTTCGGCACATAAGCGACCGAGGACGCAGCATCGCACTGCTCAGCGAGTCCTAGGCTGCGCGGGCCGCCAACTGTCCGCATGCCGCGTCGATGTCGCGTCCGCGCGTGAGGCGTACCGTTGCCTGGATGCCGTGCGCTTCCAAGGCGCCCTTGAACGCTGCGATCGACGGGCGGCTGGAGCCCTCGTAGGCCGAGTCTGTCGGGTTGAATGGGATCAGGTTGACCTTGAACATGTGTGGCTGCTCCTCCGGCCCGCGTCGACCGAGCAGCTTCGCGAGCGCCACGGCCTGCTCGTAGCGGTCATTGACACCGGCGAGCATCACGTACTCGACAAATATGCGTCTTCGCTTGCGCTCATAGAAGGCCCTGCACGCATCGATCACATCGCTTAGGGGGTAGCGGTCGTTGACAGGCATCAATTCGCTGCGCAACGCTTCGTCGGCGGCATGCAGAGACAGGGCCAAGCGCAGGGGCATCTCCTGGGCTGTGAGCGCTTCGATGCCGGGAATCCATCCCACCGTGGAGATCGCCGTGCGGCGGTGGGTGATGCCGATGTCAGGCAGTCGCTCGCAGGCCGCGAGCACGTTCTCGAGGTTGAGCATTGGCTCGCCCATGCCCATGAACACGCAGTGATCGACCGCGGTCATGCGCCTGAAATGGAGCGCCTGCTCCAGGATCTCCGAGGCCGTCAGGTTACGTGCGAATTTCATCTGACCAGTTGCACAGAATGTGCAGGTCAACGGACAGCCGGACTGCGACGAGACGCAGATCGAGTTGCGCTTGTCGCGATAGCGCATCAAGACCGCCTCCAAGGCTCGTCCGTCCGCAGTCGCGAACAGGGCCTTGACAGTGCCGTCGCTGGCGGTGCGCTGCTCTCGCAACTCCAAACTCGAGAAGGGCACGTTCTCACCGAGCCATTCGCGCAAGGGGCCGGGCAGGTTCGTCATCTGCTCGTAGCCCGAAGCGCCCTTGGCGGCCCATGCCCATACCTGGCGTGCACGGAACGCGGGTTGGCCAGCCGCGGCGAGCGTCCTGTCTAGAAGCTGTAGATCCATAGCCCTATCGTTGCAGCCTATGCGCCTAGCCAAGTATCTGGCCCATGCGGGCGTGGCCTCGCGCCGCGCCGCCGAGACGATGATCGCTGAAGGTCGGGTGACCCTTGCCGGCCAGGTTGTGCTCGACCCTGCCCGAGATGTCGACGAGCGGTGCTCTCTGACCGTTGACGGGCGTCCGGTCTCCGGACCTGAGCAACCGGTTGTCTACGCGGTCAACAAGCCGCTCGGGGTGATGAGCACCGCACAAGACACCCACGGCCGCCCCACTGTGGTCTCGCTTGTCGCGGAGGGCACACTCTCTGGGGCGCAGGCTAACGAGTCGCGGCGCCTCTATCCGGTGGGACGACTCGACGCGGATTCGAGCGGGCTGATCCTGCTCACCAACGACGGCGCGCTCGCGCAACGTTTGACGCATCCAAGCTTTGAAGTGCCCAAGACCTACCGCGTGCGCGTGGGTGGGGGGCCGGTCGGCGAGAGCGCACTTGCCAAGCTGCGCGCGGGGATACGTTTGGAGGACGGGATGACCGCCCCCGCACAGGTGCGCCGTGTCGGGCAGGGAGTTCTGGAAGTGACGATCCACGAGGGTCGAAACCGCCAGGTGCGACGCATGTGCGAGGCCGTGGGCCATCCCGTGCTTGCGCTTGAACGCATCGCGTTCGGCCGGCTGAAGCTTGGCGAGCTCGCTTCTGGCGCATCCCGACGGCTCAGCGAGGCCGAGCTTGCGCGCCTGCGCGGAGGTCCGGAGGATCGCAAGCAATCCGCGGCGCCCGTCGCGGGTCGGTCGAAGAGGCGTTGGCCTGGACGCGGGTCGTGAGCGGCGACTCCCCGAGCCGGCTCTGAAAGAATCGCCGCGATGTCGCAACGTCTCTACGCCCTGCGGGGCGCGATCTCGGTCCCTCGGGACGACGCGCAAGAGATCCTGAGTGCCACAAGTGAGCTGATGGAGGAGATCATGCTGCGCAACTCGCTGGCGCCCGAGTGCGTTGTGAGCTGCATCTTCACCGTCACCGACGATCTCTCGGCCGAGTTCCCGGCCGTAGCCGCGAGGGCTCTGGGCTTCGAGCGTGTGCCTCTGCTGTGTGCACGGGAGATCCCCGTGCCCGGCTCCTTACCTCGCGTGATTCGTGTTCTGATCCACTACTACGCGGATGAAGGCCACGAGCCTAAGCACGTATATCTACGCGAGGCGGCGGGTCTGCGAGCCGACTTGATGGCGGCACAATAGGAGGACCATGGCGATCGAGTTCTCAGAGCGCATCGCGCGCATCCCTTCCTATCCGGCGGCCGGCGGCTATGCCCAGCGTGCTCCCAAGGTCAAGCTCGCCTCCAACGAGTCTCCCTGGCCGCCCCTGCCCGCGGTGATCGAAGCGATCAATAGGGCCCTGCCGACCCTCAACCGCTATCCGGATCCCACAAATTCGCTTCTGCGCGAGCGGCTCTCTGAACGCTATGGCGTCCCATCGTCGCGGATCGCGATCGGCAACGGTTCGTGTGACATTCTGCTCGCGCTCGGGGAGGCCCTGCTGGAGCCCGGGGCCGAGCTGGTGTACGCATGGCCGTCCTTCTCGGTCTATCCACACCTCAGCGCCGCCTCCGGCGCGCGTGCGGTGACGGTCCCGCTCGATGCCGATCACCGCCATGACTTGAACTCGATGTTGCGCGAGATCACAATCGCCACGCGTCTGGCGATTGTGTGCAACCCCAACAATCCGACGAGCACCGCCCTGCCTCTGGCCGAGATCGCCGATTTTGTGGCGCAAGTGCCGAGGCACGTGTGCGTCGTCGTGGACGAGGCCTATTGCGAGTTCAACCTGCTCGAGGACCCCGACGCCTCGATCGAGCTGTTGGCGCAACACCCCAATTTGGTCTTGCTACGGACCTTCTCCAAGGTCTACGGCCTGTGCGGGTTGCGCGTTGGCTTTGCCTTGTGTGGATCCGAGGCAGTGCCGCGTGCGGTCGACCAGGTGCGCCAGCCTTTTTTCTGCAATGCCGTAGCCCAGGTGGCGGCGGTCGAGGCGCTCTCTCATCAAGACGCCGTCACCGACCGGGTCACGCGCACAATCGCCGAGCGTATCTCTGTGGAGGAGCGGCTGCGCGCGCTCGGGATCGAGCCGGCAGAGTCCCAGGCCAACTTCTGCTGGTTCGATCTCCCCGGCGCGGACCCCGAGCAGGCCGAGGCGCGTGAGGCCGATGTCATGCGAGGGCTTGGCGAGCGCGGTGTGCTCGTGCGCGGCGGTGGCGCCCTGGGCAAGCCTGGGGCTTTGCGTGTGACCTACGGTACCTCCGAGGAGAATGCGATCTTCCTCGATGCGCTTGCGGAAACCCTGTAGGGCAGGGTGGGCTAAAGCCCACACGGGGTTGGGAGTGAGTGACGTGAAAAACCTGAGAGGTTTGTCGTGTGGAGCTGGACGGCGCCTAGGGTGTCTGCTACAAACCTTCTAGACGATCATGCGCACGACCGACTCGACATCCGCCTCAGCGCTCGCAACAGCGAGTGCTCGCGTGTCCTATTGGTCGTTTCGCTGCGCCTGGCGATTTAGCTAGGCGCTTCGGCCTGGCCTCCACATGTGAGCGGAGGCAGCCAAGGCCGCATCCGGGTTCCCCAGGAACCAAGCGCCGCTCTCAAGGCCCAGCTCACACGACCAGTCCAGGTGTACGTGACCAACCCTTACTTTGAAAGGATGAAGCAATGATGATCGTCATGAAGGAGACCGCAACCGAGGAGGAGATCGGCGCGGTGATCGAGAGGATCGAGGGCGCGGGGGCTCTGGCCCATCCGATTAAGGGCGCTCGTCTGACCGTGATCGGCGCGATCGGCGACGTGGAGCAGGATGTGAACGTCGAAGGTCTTGGCCTTGAAGGGCAGCCCGGGGTGGACAGGGTGATGCCGATTCTCAAGCCTTACAAGCTCGCCTCAGCCCAGATCCGCCACGGAGAGCGCACCGTGATCGATATCGAAGGGCGCAAGATCGGCGGCGATCACTTCGCCCTGATCGCGGGTCCCTGCACGGTGGAATCAAGAGAGCAACTGCTGGAGACTGCCGATGTCGTCAAGGACGCCGGTGCGGCGATGTTGCGGGGAGGCGCCTACAAGCCCCGCACCTCTCCCTACGCTTTCCAAGGTCTGGGTCAGGAGGGTCTGCGCCTGCTGGCCGAGGCCAAGGAGCGCACAGGCCTGCCGATCGTGACCGAGCTGATGGACGCGCGCGACCTGGAAGCGGTGCTAGAGGTGGCCGACGTGATCCAAGTGGGGGCCCGCAACATGCAGAATTTCCCGCTCTTGGCGGAGATCGGGCGCTCGCGCTGTCCTGTCCTACTCAAGCGAGGCCTGTCGGCGACGCTCGATGAGTTGTTGATGGCGGCCGAGTACGTTCTCAAGGAAGGCAACCGCGATGTCATGCTGTGCGAGCGCGGGATCAAGACTTTCGAGAGTTCCTACCGCACCACGCTCGACCTGCAGGCGGTACCTGTACTCAAAGAGCTCTCCCATTTGCCGGTCGTGGTCGACCCCAGCCACGCGGCCGGGCGACGTTCGTTGGTGGCGCCGATGTCTTTGGCGGCGGCGGCCGCCGGGGCGGATGGGATCATCGTCGAGGTGCATCCCAACCCCGACGAGGCTCTCTGCGACGGTCCGCAGGCGCTCTTGGCCGAGGACTTCGCCGAGTACGCGGAGACAGTGGAGCGCGTCGCGGCGCTCGCCGGAAAGGTGTTCAGCACCGCGTGAGCGATCCGGGAGGCCGCAAGGAGAATCGGCCTCTTAGGGTCGCGGTGATTGGCGTCGGACTGATCGGCGGATCTATCGGCCTGGCGGCTCGCCATCGTCTTGGCGCCCACGTCGTGGGATACGACGCTGACGCCCAAGCGTTGCGTCAGGCAATGGAGCTGGGAGCGATAGACCAGCGGGCCGACAACGTGGCGAGCGCCGTGGGCGAAGCCGACTATGCGTTCGTCGCCACGCCGGTGGGACGCAACGTCGCGGTCGTACGCGCCGCGCTGGCGGCGGCCGGCCGCGATTGCGTGGTGAGCGATGTTGGATCGACCAAGCGCCACGTCGCGCGCGAGATCTCCGACGCACGTTTTATCCCCGGTCATCCGCTTGCCGGTGCCGAGACCGCAGGCGTTGAGGGCGCGCGCGAGGGACTGTTTGACGACGCCCTCTGGTATCTCGCTCCCGTAGTCGACGCCGACACACCCGAAGTCGCCGGTGTGGCGCCAGCGCTGGCGCGGATTTCGGCGCTGATCGAGCAAATCGGGGCGCGGCCCATCGTTATCGCTGCCGACGCCCACGATCGCCTAATGGCCAGCGTCTCGCACTTGCCGCACGTGCTTGCCAACATCCTGGTCTCCCAGGCTCTGCGGGCCGCGCCGGCCGCCGTCGGAGAGCCATCCGCTTCCTCAGGTTTCTCGACGGGATCCCTTCCCGGAATCGAGACGGTCGGGGCCAACCCCAGTTTTCGCGACGCCACGCGCGTGGCGGGTGCGAACACGGCGATCTGGACGGACATATACATGTCAAACGCGGATATGCTCGCCGAGGCCCTTGACGAAGCGATCAGGGAATTGAGCGGGGTGCGCGACGCGCTCGACGCCGAGGACGCCGACGCCTTGGTCGCCTGGAACGAGCGCGCGCGCGAAGAGCGCGCGCGCTTGACGGGGAGGCCCATGGCCGAAGTCGCGCACGATCGCAAGGGCAGTCGGCAAGCAGGCGCACACGAGGCCGCCGGGCCGGCCCAAGACTCGTAGGGTTAGGGACGCTATGGATGTGCGCTTCGAGCCCTCAAGCGGGCTACACGGCGAGCTGAGGGCTCCGGCCGACAAGTCGATCTCCCACCGGGCAGCTCTGCTCGGGGCGATGGCCTCGGAGCCGACGAGGATCGAGAACTATCTGCATGCGGCTGACACCGACTCCACGCTGGCCGCGGTCAGGGCGCTGGGCGCTCTGGTGGACGAACGCGACGGTGTCGTCACGGTACGCGGCACGGGGCTACGAGAGGCGCGCGTGCCATCCGGTCCGATAGACGTTGGCAATGCGGGCACGCCGCTGCGTCTGCTGCCCGGTTGGCTGGCGGCGCAGGAGGGTCGCAGCTTCACGCTTGACGGGGACGAGTCGATCCGCCGCCGCCCAGTGGACAGGGTGGCCGAGCCGCTGCGTTTCATGGGCGCCGAGTTGATTGCGCGCGAGGATCGCTTCCCTCCGTTCACGATCGAAGGTGCCCGCCTGCGTTCGATCTCCTACGAGCTGCCGGTCGCGAGTGCCCAGGTCAAGTCCTGCATCCTGCTGGCCGCGCTCGCCGCCGACGGCGCCACGACCGTGGGGGAGCCGGCGCGCAGCCGCGACCACACCGAGCGCATGCTTTTGCGAGCCGGAGTCAACATCCACCGTAACGGCCGCCATGTCACCGTCGTCAACGCCGACGAGCTCGTGCTGGAGCGCGTGGTCGTGCCAAGCGATCCCAGCTCGGCGGCTTTCGCCATCGCGGCCGGGGTGCTTGTGCCTGGCTCACGCTTGTTGATCCGTGATCTGGGCGCCAACTGGACGCGTACCGGATTCCTGCGCATCCTGAAGCGGATGCGAGGCATCGTGTTCGGCGACCTGGAGGGGGAGAGCGGCGAGCTGCTCGCAGAGGAGCCGATCTGCGACCTCGACGTGGCCCACGGGGCTCTGGAGGCGACCACCGTGGAGGCCGAGGAGGTGCCACTCGCGATCGACGAGCTGCCCTTGGTGGCCTTGCTCGGCTGCTTCGCGGAGGGGGAGACGGTGGTGCGCGGTGCCCAGGAGCTGCGTGTCAAGGAGTCTGACCGTATTGCCACGGTCGTCGAAGGCTTGCGTGGGCTGGGGGCTCAGATCGAGGCGCTCGACGATGGTTTCGTCGTAAGCGGCAGACCCCGTGGGGCGCAGGCGGGCGGGCTGAAGGGCGGCACGATCGACGCGGCCGGCGACCACCGCCTGGCAATGATGGGTGCGGTCGCTGGCTTGGCCTCGCGCGAGGGCGTCTTGGTGCGGGGCATGGAGGCGGCGGCCGTCTCCTATCCAGGGTTCGTCGGCGATATCGGAGCGCTCGGCGGATGACCGCTCGATGCTGATCGCCATCGACGGCCCCGCGGGCGCCGGCAAGTCCACCGTGGCGCGCGCGCTTGCCGGGCGCCTTGGCTTCACCTACCTGGACAGCGGAGCCATGTACCGCTGTGTCGGCCTGCTCGCGCTCGATACTCCCGAAGCGGCTCCTGCTGCGCTCGCGAGCTCGGCGCGGATTGAGCTGATCGCGGCCGAAGCGGCCATGGGAACGTCGGAGGACCGGGTATTGCTCGACGGGCGTGACGTGACTAGTGCTATCCGCACCCCCGAGATATCTGAGGCCGCGTCCAGCGCTGCTGCCGACCCGGGCGTGCGCGAGGCTTTGGTGGCCAAGCAGCGCGAGTTGATCGCATCCGGCGACTGGGTGGCTGAGGGCCGCGACATCGGCACCGTCGTCGCCCCCGACGCCGAGCTGAAGGTCTTTCTGACGGCCGATGCGAGCGAGCGCGCCCGTCGTCGCGCCTCCGAGCTGGGCGGAGATGAGGCGACAGTCATGGCCGAGCAAGCTCTACGCGACGAGCGCGATTCCACGCGCGCGCACAGTCCTCTGCAAGCGGCGGCGGACGCCGTCGTGCTGGACACGACTGGGATGACGATCGATCAGGTGGTCGATCGGATCACGGTCATACTCTCCTGATGCAGAAGGTCGCCATAGTCGGATACCCCAACGTAGGCAAGTCCTCGCTCGTGAACCGCTTGGCGGGCTCGCGCGAGGCGGTCGTGCACGAGCGGGCCGGGATCACACGCGACCGTAACGAGATCGAGTGCGAGTGGAACGGTCGCACTTTTGTGCTGATCGACACGGGCGGCGTGGACTTCCAAGACGAAGATCCCCTGTCCGGCTCGATCCGTGAGCAGGCTCGCGCCGGCTTGGCTGATGCTCAGGTAGCGGTCTTGGTGGTAGATGCTCGCGCTGGGGTCCGTCCCGGAGACGAGGAGATGGCCGACCTGTTGCGCCGAGCTCCTTTGCCCAGCATCGTCGCCACCAACAAGTGTGACGGGCCCTCCGACCTGCCGCTGGCGGCAGACTTTCATCGGCTCGGGCTGGGCGAGCCCTTGGCGGTGTCCGCCGCTCAAGGACTCGGCACGGGCGACCTGCTGGACCGGATCGTGGAGCTGTTGCCGGAGGCGGAGGAGGATCGAGTCGACGACGACGTGATCCGCCTTGCCTTGATCGGTCGCCCGAACGTGGGCAAGTCCTCTTTGGTCAACCGCTTCCTTGGCGAAGAGCGTGTGATTGTCTCCGAGGTCGCCGGTACCACCCGCGACGCGATCGACACACCCTTGACCGTCAAGGCTCCCGACAGCGCCTCCGCGTCAGCCCAAGCTGGCGAGCAGACAGGTGCCCGAGAGCTCATCTTGATCGACACCGCCGGGATGCGCCGCCAGTCGAAGGTGTCCGACTCGGTCGAGTACTACACGACCTTGCGTTCCCAGCGGGCCGCCGAGCGGGCCGACGTGGCGCTCGTCGTGTGTGACGCCACCGACGGCGTCACCTCGCAGGATCTGCGCATCGCCGAGCTGGCCATGAAGGCTGGCTGTGCCACGGCGATCGTCCTCAACAAGTGGGATCTCAACGAAGGCACCGAGGCTGATCTCGACCACGAACGCGCCGTAGTCGCTGCCAAGCTGCGCTTGCGCCCGCGCGTGTTGACCGCCAGCGCCAAGAGTGGGCGCAACGTCACGCGGCTCCTGGGCGAGGTGATCGCGCTCGGCGACCGCCGTCGCGGACGTATCCCCACACCAGAGCTAAACCGTTTCTTGGCGGAGGCCGTACAGGCGCGCCAACCGCCCGTTGGCACACGCCGTGGCTCGGGACAGCATCGCCTCAAGTTGATCTACATGGCCCAGATTGGCGAGAGTCCTCCGCGCTTCGCGATCCAGGTCAACTCGCGGGCGCGCGTCACCCGCGACTACGCTTATTTCATCGAGAATCGCTTGCGCGCTCGTTACGGCATGGACGGAGTCCCGTTGATCATCGACTTCGTCGAACGCGGTACCCGTACGCGTGTGCAGGCCGCCTGAGTGCGCCGTCAATAAACTTCTGTCACTTCTTCAAGCGAAACCCGTGGAGCCGATCCCCAAGCCATGAGCCAACATTCCGATAAAGAGTTCCTGTTCACCTCCGAGTCGGTCACGGAGGGCCACCCCGACAAGATCGCCGACCAGATCTCCGACGGAGTGCTCGACGCTGTGCTCACCGACGATCCCTACGGCCGCGTCGCCTGCGAGACGCTTGTCAACACCGGCCTGATCGTCGTTTCGGGCGAGATCTCCACCAACACCTACGTCGACATCCAGGAAATCGCGCGCGAGACCGTGCGCAAGATCGGCTACGACAACGCGGCCTACGGTTTCGACTGCGACACGTGCGCCGTCATCAACGCGATCGACAAGCAGTCGCCCGATATCGCCCAAGGCGTTGACGCTGCGTATGAGACACGCCACGATCCCGCCGACGAGGACGAGCTCGACGTCGCCGGAGCCGGCGACCAGGGAATGATGTTCGGCTACGCCTCGAACGAGACCGAGGAGCTGATGCCCCTGCCGATCTCACTCGCCCACAAGCTCTCCAAGCGCCTGTCAGAGGTGCGCAAGGGCGAGGTTTTGCCGTACCTGCGTCCCGACGGCAAGACCCAAGTGACGGTGCGCTATCAGGACGGTCGGCCGGTCGAGATCGAAAAGATCCTGATCTCCACCCAGCATGCCGACGGGATCGACTCCGAGACGTTGATCAAGCCGGACCTGTTCGAGCACGTCCTGCGCCCGGTCTTGCCGGCCCAACTCTACGACGAGAAGAAGCTGCTCAAGAACTTCCTGGTCAACCCCACCGGTCGCTTCGTGATCGGAGGCCCGATGGGCGATTGTGGCCTGACCGGACGCAAGATCATCGTCGACACATACGGCGGCATGGCTCGCCATGGTGGCGGTGCCTTCTCCGGCAAGGACCCCTCGAAGGTGGACCGCTCCGCCGCATATGCGGCGCGCTGGGTAGCCAAGAACGTTGTCGCGGCCGGCTTGGCCGACAAGGCCGAGGTACAGGTGGCCTATGCGATCGGCGTCGCCCACCCGGTCTCGGTCATGGTCGAGACGTTCGGCACCGAGAAGATCGGTCGCGGACAGATCGCCAAGCTGGTGGACGAGCACTTCGATCTGCGCCCGGGCGCTTTCCGCGAGGAGCTCAAATTGCACCGCCCGATCTACCAGAAGACCGCCGCCTACGGTCACTTCGGCCGTGAAGATCACGACTTCACGTGGGAGAAGACCGACAAGGCCGAGGCCCTTCGTGCCGCCGCCGGCCTTCAGGCTTCAGGCGCGGCCGTCTGACCGACCTCACCCGTAGTTTTATGAGGTGTCCGTCAGCTCGCTCGCGTCTGCGCCCACCCCGCCGATAGTCGCTCACGAGGCTCCTGAGGACACGCCACCGTCGAGGATCGTGCAGGTTGAGCCTATGACGACGGCCCGTGCCCTGCGCGGGCCGTTCGACTATCGCCTGCCCCACGGGCTGCACGCGGGTGTGGGAGTCGGCTCGATGCTCGTGGTGCCCTTCGGACGGCGCCAGATCTTGGGCGTCGTGACGGCGATCTCCGATCGCAGCGAGGTCTCCGAGGAGAAGCTACTTGCCCCTGTGCGAGCTTTGGACGAAGGTCCGCCGGCCCTTCCCCTCGATCTGGTCGTACTGGCGGAATGGCTTGCCGAGGAGTACTGCTCCACGCTCGCCCGGGCGCTCTCCCTAGTGTTGCCACCCGCGGCGACGCGCCGGCTGAGCGGACGCAAACGGCGAGTCGCCCCGCCTCGCTCGGCGCACATCCAGGTGGGAGCTCGCACGGTCCAGCCGCCCGACCTGACGGTAGAACAGGAGATCGTCCTGTCTAAGCTGCGCGAAGCGCTCGCGTCAAGCGAATCGCAGACAAGGCTGCTCGCTGGCATCACCGGCTCGGGTAAGACGGAGGTCTATCTGCGCATCGCAGCCGACGCTTTGGCCAGCGGGCAAGGCGCGATCGTGCTGGTCCCTGAGATAGCGCTCACGCCCCAGATCGTCGGACGCTTCATCGAGCGCTTCGGCGACACCGTCGCTGTCTTGCATTCGCGCTTGACGGTCGGTCAGCGCCGCGAGCAGTGGCGCCGCCTACGAGCGGGCGAGGCGCGCGTGTGCGTTGGGCCTCGCTCGGCCATATTCGCCCCGATCGAGCATCTCGGTCTGATCGTGGTCGACGAGGAGCACGACTCCTCCTACAAGCACGAGAGTGATCCCCGCTATGACGCCCGCACAGTGGCCGCTCGGCGGGCGAGCGACTGTGGTGCGCTGCTTGTGCTCGGCAGCGCTACACCGCGCCCGGAGAGTATTCACGCCGCTTGGGGCGCTCCTCGTTCACAAGGCGACCGGAGGCCGGTCGTCACGGGGTCGGCCCCGCGAGGCGAGCGGCTGCTGCGGCTTGCCAGGCGTGTGGACGGTCGTCCGCTGCCCCAGGTGAACGTACTCGACATGCGCGAGCAGACTCCGGGCCTACATCCGCTCACATCACAGGCTTTGACCGAGGTGCGTCGCGCACGAGGCAAGGCGATCGTGCTGCTCAACCGTCGTGGCTGGTCCAACTTCCTCACCTGCCGCTCCTGCGGCCGCGTATGGGGCTGTCCGCAGTGCGACGTAGCCCTCGTCCTACATCGGGCTGGGATTCAAGCAAGAGCGGACTACATAGCATGCCACCACTGCGGCCATCGCGAAAACGCTCCACGTAGATGCGAGTGTGGCTCCACATCGGTCGCTCGCCATGGAACCGGCACCGAGCGCCTGCAACACGATTTGGGCATCGCCCTCGACGACGGCGATTTTCCCGTCTTCCGTCTGGATGCCGACACCGTCGCGGGCGACGGCTCAGAGAACGGTGTCGCGCAGTTGCTCGCCGGCTTCCAGGACGCTCCAGCAGGCATTTTGATCGGGACGCAGATGGTCGCCAAGGGCCACGATTTCCCAGATGTCGGTCTCGGGGTCGTGCTCGACGCCGACGCCACACTGCGCTTCCCCGACTTTCGCGCCGAGGAGCGAACGTTCGCCCTTGTCTGTCAGCTGGCCGGTCGCGTTGGTCGCGGGGGAGAGGGCCAGGTGCTAGTGCAGACGATGGCGCCCCGGGCGCGCTCTATCCTGCACGCCGCCGCCCACGACAGCGACGGCTTCTTGGCCGGCGAGTTGCAGCGGCGCCGAGCGCTTGACTATCCGCCCTTCGCGAGCCTGATCCGGGTAGTTTGCGCGGCAGAGCACGCAAACCGCGCGCGAGCGGCGGCCGAGGCGATTCGCTCGGCTCTGGAGGACTCGCCCGGCAGTGTGCTCGGCCCGGCGGCTCTGTTTCGCCTACGCGGGCGCGAGCGCCAGGTATTGGTCGTCAAGACGCCGCACGAGCAGCGCCAGGTCACGATCGCTCTGCTCGGTGCAGCGGTCCAGCGCGCGGCCAATGCGCGCGCCCACAAAGGCGTCGTCTTCGCCGTCGATGTCGATCCTCAGTAGTCCAGCAGGCCCGCTCACCCTAGACTTTCGGGAATGAGCGACGAAGAGGTCATGGACTCGGAGGTCGAGCCCGAGGAGGGCGCGTCCACCGTAGCCGAGCTGGATCCTGAGGTGCGCGCACGGCGCGACGCCGCCCTGCGCCATGTCCGCAAGTTCGGCGACCCCGTCCTGCGCACCACGGCCCTGCGCGTGGATCGCTTCGACGAGTCTTTGGCACAGGAGATAGAGCGGATGGGGGAGCTGATGCACGACGCGCTTGGCATCGGCTTGGCCGCCACTCAGCTGGGGGTATTGCACCGCGTGCTCGTCTACCAGGCCTACAGCGAGGATCCCCTCACGGCCCTGGTCAACCCCGAGGTAGAGTGGTCCGACGACGAGCTAGAGGTGCTCGAGGAGGGCTGCCTCAGTCTGCCCGGCGTGCACGTGGAGGTGGAGCGACCGGCCCGGGTGCGCGTGCGCGCCCAAGACGCCGAGGGCAAGGAGCTGCACCTGGAGGCCGAGGGCTTGGAGGCGCGCGTGATCCAGCACGAGATCGACCACCTCGACGGCATCCTGATCCTCGACCGGATACCACGCGAGCTGCGCAAGCAGGCGATGCGTGCGATGCGCGAAGCGGTAACCGCCGCCAGCGCGGCCTAGTGCGCACTGTCTTTCTCGGCACATCGGATTTCGCAGCCGCCGTGCTCGCGCACCTTGCGGGCAAAGACGCAGAGGACCCGGGCACGCCACAAACGCCGTTGCATACAGCCGCCTTCCATAGTCCCGCGCTTGTCGTCACGCGCCCCGACCGACCGGCCGGACGTGGTCGCAAGCTCACGGCGCCGCCAGTGGCCGACGCTGCGCGCGCCTTGGGTCTACAGCTGGCCCAGCCCGAGAGCGTCAACGACAGCGACACCCACGAGCTGATCGCAAGCGTGAACCCCGACGTGCTGCTTGTGTGCGCCTTCGGGGCCTTGATTAAGGAGCCTCTGCTATCCGCTTACGAGCTGCTCAACGTGCACCCCTCCTTGCTTCCTCGCTGGCGCGGAGCGGCACCGATTGAGCGCGCGATCATGGCCGGCGACGAGCACACGGGGGTCTCGATCATGCGCCTCACGGCAGGTCTCGACAGTGGTCCCGTATGTTTGGCCCAGAGCGAGCCGATCGCCGCCCAAGACGATTTCGGCTCGCTCGCCGTGCGTTTGCAGGATCTAGGAGGAGAGCTGCTCACCCGCGCGCTGGATACCCTCGACACGGGAGAGCCCTTGGCCTTTTCAGAGCAGGACGAGCGGCTCGTCACCTACGCCGAGAAGATCGGCCCGGAGGATCGCCTGCTCGACCCGGAAAAGTTGGCGGTGCAGTTGGAGCGCCGTGTGCGCGCTCTGTATCCCCATATCGGCGCTCGTGTGGCCCTGGCGGAGGGAACAGTGCTTGGTGTACGGCGCGCCTCGTTGGCGCCAGACGCGCCTGTGCGTCAAGGCGTGTACGCCGACGGTGAGCGCCTCCTACTCGGCTGCGCCGATGGTCTGCTGGACTTGTTGGAAGTGCAGCCTCCCGGCAAGCGTCCGATGGAGGCGAAGGCGTTCCTGCGCGGCCACGGCTTGCCGGCGGCCTGATGCCCCAGCCTGGAGACGCCAACGTCGGGAAGCCCAAGACCCGTGAGTCTGGTGCTCGTGCACAACGGAGGAGCCCTACCCGCAAAGCGTCGGTTGCGCCGGCACGCGTGTGCGCTTATGAAGTCATTCGTCGCGTTTTCGAGCAGGGTGCTTACGCCGACCAAGCTCTGCAGGCCCAAGCTCAATCACTTGACGCGCGCGACCGTGCCCTGGCGATGCGACTCGCCTATGGCGCGATCCAACGTCGCCTCACGCTCGATCACGTACTTCAACGGCTCGCCAAACGGCCAGCCGAGCGCCTGGACCGCCCCTTGCTTGCGGCTTTGCGGCTGGGCCTATACGAGCTGCTCTACCTGAGCGGCGCACCCGACCACGCGGTTGTTGCCGACTGCGTCGAGCTGGCCAAGAGTGGGCGTGGGGCCGGTTACGGCCTCGTCAACGCCGTCCTGCGTCGCGCGGCCCGCGAAGGCACCGCCGAGCTGCTCGGTGATCTGCGTGAGGACACGCCCGACCATGCCGCCATCGCTTACTCGCACCCAGCTTGGATTGCTCGTATGTGGTGGCAGGACTTGGGTCCCAGCGAGACGCGCGCCCTGATGGAGGCCGACAATGAGCCCGGCGAGCTGGCGGTGCGTGTCAACACCCTCCTGGCCGAGCCGTCGAGTCTGGCTCGAGACCTGGCGGTTGCCACTCACACAGACCCAGAGCTGCCCGAGGCTTTGGTGCTGGACGGTCCTTTCGACCTACATGGCTCCAGTGCATGGAGCGAGGGCAAGCTCCTCGCCCAATCGCGCGCAGCGATGCTGGTCGCCCGTGCTTTGGATCCTCAACCCGGTGAGCGTGTGCTCGACCTGTGCGCCGCGCCCGGCGGCAAGAGCACACACATAGCCGCCTTGATGGAAGACGACGGTGAAGTAGTGGCGGTCGAGCGCAACCCGGTGCGCGCCGCCGAGCTGCGTGAGACCGCCCAACGTCTGAAAGCGGAAAGCATCCAGGTCGAAGTCGCGGACGCGGTCCTCGCTAGAGCCGAAACAGACCGCTTCGACCGTGTGCTCGTCGATCCGCCCTGCTCGGGCCTTGGCACCCTCCAGGCTCGACCCGACCTACGCTGGCGCCTGACACCGGCCAAGCTAGAGGAGCTGGTCCAGCTTCAGGCCGAGATCCTCACTGCCGCCGCCGCCGCACTCCGTCCGGGTGGCGTGCTGGTCTATTCGACGTGCACAATCTCAGCGACCGAGAACGAGCGCCAAATAGAGTCGTTCCTCGATCGTAACTCGGGGTTTGCGCTCGAGGATGTAACGCACGAACAACGATCCCATCCCCACCCCCACATGCCGAAGGCCGTTCTGACCATGCCCCACCGCGACCGCACCGCCGGGTTCTTCATCGCACGGATACGGCGAGTAGAGGATCTCCCCACGGGTAGGCTCTGAGAATGGAGGGCGAGCATCCAACTCCCGCGAAAGAGCAAGTCAACCTGGGACCGCTGTGTCCCAACTGTGCCGAGCCTTGGTTGCGTCCCACCAATTTGCCCGGTCGCTATCGCTGTGTCTACTGCCTGCACCGCTTCGAGCTTTCCTCGGTATGTCCCAACTGTGGCGAGCACTCCACGATCGTGCGCATGTCCTCCACCGCCATCCTCAAGTGCAATAACTGCGGCGACTCCATGCTCATGCCAATCTGAGGCACCGACTGAGATGATCTTGTTGTGACGACAGCAGATCTTCTGCGCGAGGTGCACGTGGCGCCCTCGATCCTCTCGGCCGACTTCGCACGCCTGGGCGCACAGGTGGGGGAAGTTCTGGACGCGGGTGCACGTGTGATCCACGTCGACGTGATGGACGGGCATTTCGTGCCATCGATCACCCTGGGGCCGATCGTCGTCGCCGCTTTGCGCGAGCAGGTGGAGCAGGTTGGCGGCTTGCTCGACGTGCATCTAATGATCGAGCGTCCCGAGCGCCACATCGCCGAGTTCCTGCGGGCCGGTGCGCACTCGATCACCTTCCACGCCGAGGCTACGCCTCACGTCGCCTACGCCGCCGCCTTGGTGCGCGAAGGCGGAGCCAGTGTCGGCGTGGCGATCAACCCGGCCACCCCCGTCGGGGCTGTTGCCGAGCTGACAGCCGCGATCGACCTTGCCTTGTGCATGACTGTCAATCCGGGCTGGGGGGGACAGCAGTTCATCGCCCACTCTTTGGACAAGGTCGAGCGCCTGCGCCACATCCTCGGTGACGGGGTCGCCTTGGAGGTCGACGGCGGCATCGATCCCACCACCGCCGGCCCAACTAGAGCGGCGGGCGCCAACCTATTCGTAGCCGGCTCGGCCGTGTTTGGATCGCCCGACCCAGCCGCCGCATACAGAGAGATTGCCGAGGCAGCCGGAGCGGTCTAGGGGCACTCACCGTCCGATTGAAGCGAGCCGCCGGCTCGTGGTATTCAGGCCGGCGCGCGGGTGGCCCGACGTGTGGCCGGGGTACCGCGCCGGTACACGATGCCCAGCATCAAGGCCAGCAAGCTGGTGGCGCCGAGATAGCCGATCTCGGTCCGCAGCAGTTCTTCGCTTACGAGCGGCGTCAGCATCCAAGCCACAAACACGACCGCCGCCACGATCCAACAGTAGGCAGCGGTGCGCGCCTGATTGCGTGCCAGCGCTGCCTGGTTGAGCGCACCCGAAGCCAAGTGCATCCCCGACGCCCAGGCCGATCAGGGCCAGCCCCACGCGCCCGTATTCAAAGCTCTGGCCAAACAGCGCTTTCATCACCGGTGGGCCGATCGCCAACAGCCCCAGCGACACCGCCAATGCGAATGCGACGATCGCCATCACCGTCAGCTTGATCGCCGTTGCGAACGCTTCGTGACCCTCGGTCGCCTCCAAGCCCGTCAAATCGGGCAGCAGCGAAGTCTGGATCGCTTGGAAGAACTGCAGTGGTGCTCGGGCGATCAGCAGCACGTTGAACACGATTCCCGCCAGCGCCGCGTTCGTCGAAGTGATGTCGACCGTCAGGACGGCAGCATTCAGCAGCGTCTGCTCGGAGAGCAGCACGCCCGAGACCGCGAACGCAAAGCCAGACCCCCGACGCAGCGAAAGCTCATCCGCGGCTACCGCCTCCTCGACTCCCTCGGTCCCCGGCCCGGCCAAAGCGGCGTCCAACTCCTCCATCTCCGGCGCGCCTTCCGGCTCGGCGGGTTGAGCGCGGCTCCTCGCGAACGCCGCCGGCACCACCACCAGGACACGAACGGAGCTGCCGCGATCCCCAACGCGACCGCGGTTTGCCCATTCGTCAGCCCGATCGCTACTGCCAGCGCGAAGCAGAGCCGCGAGACGGACTCCATCAACACCAGCCCGCCAAACAGCCCGAAGTATTCGTGCCCGGCCAGCCAACCCCTGGCGAAATAGCTGGCGGCATAGGCCAACGTGCCGACCACCAGCACCCAATACAGCGCCGCGTAATGGCCGAATACGTCGTCGATCAAGACTTCGTGCAACGCCAGCGCCACGATCAGGAAGGTCAACGCGAAACTGGCCTGGATCGCGATCGGCACCTTTACGGAATGTTGGGCATGCCCTCGTGCCCTGCGGTCGGCGATCGTGCGACTGAGCAACTGTTCGATCGGCCTGTAAATGACCGAGATGATCACGAACATGATCGACCACAACAGATCCAATCGCTTGGCCTCAACTTCGCCCAGGACGTGGCTCGCGATCGAGAAGTAAGCGAATGTCAGCAGGCCGGTGCTAGCAATCCCGATCGACAGCAATCGCGCACCACTGCCATAGGAGCGCCCGCCCGCGTCTTGCTCGGGCAAGCTTGTGCAGGCGCCGGTGCAGCGCCTTCGGATGCTTCAGGCTGCCGGCCGGAGGATTGGTTCTGGCCGGATGCTCGCCTAGAGGCGGACAAGCAGCATCGTCCAAGGGAACGGCGAGCGCGCCTCCAAGACCTTGCCATAGCGCGAGAGCAGCTTTACGAACGAGCGCTTAGACCAGTGGTTCAGATGCCCAGGCGTGTTACCCAAGTCCTTCAGATAGGCGCCTCGTGCCATGTTCAACATCCGCCACAACGGCTCCCTCGGAACCGACACGAGCAGTCGGTGCTCAGCGCAACGGGCCATCTCGGCCAGCGTGTGCTCCGGGTCGGGCACGTGCTCGAGCACCTCGATCGCGCAGGCCAGGTCAAACTCGTTCTCGACGAACGGTAGGTTCTCGGCCCTCATCACCTTGTACTCCAGGTTTGGCGCCTTACGTTGCTCCCAGCCAGCCTGGATCGAGGGCTCCTCCAGGTCGATACCCACCACGCGCGCTGGCTCCAGTCGTTGGGCCCACTGGTGCACCAGTACACCCTCGCCGCAACCCACGTCCAGCAATGAGATCGGGCTGGCGGCCTCGAGCATGTCGTCGAGGGCGCTCTCGAAACCGTCCATCATCCGCCTGACCAGCGGATTGGTGGAGCCATACTTGTCGTAGGTATTGCCAGTAACGATCCCGTCCTCGGAGACCGTAACGCCGCCGTTCATACCTCGATCTTCTCAGCTTGGCCGGGCGAATCGCGCGAGCCGAGCGCATCGGTGGCGCCATCCGGGTTTGCCGCGCCGGCCGTCTTTGGACTCGGGGCCAAGTGGGCCTGGTTTGATTCGTAATGGGAAGGCTCGACCCCGAGCTGTAGCTCGATCCGTCGCACCCGCTCAAACGTCTTCTGTGTCATCACTCGCTGTGCGGCCAACAGGTCGCCGATCACGCCCAGGGCCCACAGAACAACCGCAGCGATGAACAGCACCGCGCCCAAGATCAGCGATTGCACGTGTCCCTTGCCGTTGCCTTCCGCATAGGCGACCACAAAGCGAATCCACACACCCAGGGCGGCCACGCCGATCACCGCCGCCAGGCTCCAGAACACTCGCAACGGCTCGTACTGCGCATAGATCCTGAAGATCGAGATCGAATTGCGCCGCACATAGGCACCCATCGAGGGGAACAAGCGCGACTCGCGCGTCTTCGGGTTGGTCCTGATCGGGACGTGATCGATCGCCACCAGTTGCTTGCCGGCCTGGATGATCGTCTCCAGGGTGTAAGTGAATTTGGAGACCACCAAGATCTGGATCGCGGCCTCGCGGTTATAGGCCCTGAAGCCCGATGTGGTGTCCGGCACCGAGGTCGAAGACGCCTGGCGGACCACCCATGAGCCGAGGCGTTGCAGCCGCTTCTTCAGTCCCGAGAAGTGCTCGATGTTGGTGACCTCCCGGTCGCCCACCACCATGTCGGCGTCGCCCCTGAGGATCGGTCCGACCAGCTTGACGATGTCTGGGCCGTAGTACTGGTTGTCAGCATCGGTGTTCACGACCACGTCGGCGCCCAACTTCAGGCAGGCGTCCAGTCCCGCCTGGAAACCCGCTGCGAGCCCCTTGTTGTTGGTCAACCGCACGATGTGATCGACCCCATGCGCCCGCGCCACGGCGATCGTCTCGTCGGTCGAGCCGTCGTCCACGATCAGCCACTCCACTGTCTGGAAGCCCTCGATTTGGCGCGGCAGGTCCGCCAGCGTTGCTGGCAGCTGCTCGGCCTCGTTGAAACAGGGGATCTGGATGATGAGCTTCATCGCCGAAAGCCTATATTTGTAGGTCCTTCCCCACGGGGGGAGCACATTGGGCAAGAACAAGGAGCTTCATCGCCGAAAGCCTATCCCCTCTAGGCTCTACGGCCGGATGGCAAGCGCATCGGCGATCAGGCATAACCGGTCCGGCCGGGGAGGCCTACAACTACAAAGGCTGCACGCGATCCCGGCATCACGCTGGGCGGTTCTGGCTTTTGCCGTGATGTGCGTCATGGCGCTGGTCGGCTACTTCGCTTTCCCCACCTATCCCACCTACGACTCCTTCTATGCGCTCTTGTGGGGGCGCGACGTCCTGCACCTGCACACGCCTGACTTCAGCGTCTATCGGGGCCCCACCGAGCACCCTTTGGCGATCGCCTTCGGCGCCTTCTGCTCGATCTTCGGTCAGGGTGGCGCCCGCCTGATGGTGTTCGGCTCGATCGCCTCCTTCGTGGCACTCGTAGCAGGCGTGTACCGTTTGGGACGCCTCTGTTTCGGGCCGGTCGTGGGCGCCCTCGCGGGTCTGCTGGTCTTGAGCCGCTTCTTTGTCGAGAATCTCGCGGCTCAGGGCTACCTCGATATCTCCTATGTCGCCTTGGTGGTGTGGGCCACGGCTTTGGAGATTGAGCGCCCTCACCGTGGGCCTTCGGTGTTCTTGCTGCTGGCGGCCGCGGGGCTCTTGCGTCCAGACGCTTGGCTCTTGAGCGGCGTCTACTGGCTGTGGTGCGCGTGGCCTGCAGACAACGCCACGCGTCTGCGCTACCTGGGTCTGGCCGCGATCGCGCCCATCGTGTGGATCGGCGTGGACGGACTCGTCACGGGCAATCCCCTGTATTCGCTTCACTCGACTTCGGGCTTGGCCGCGGAATTGGGGCGCACCGAGAAATTCTCTGAAGTTCTCTCCTCGACCTGGTCCTACGCCGTGCGTATCGACAAGCTGCCGGTGGTCCTCGGCTCGCTTGCTGGAATCTTGCTGGCGATCTGGTTGGCGCCCAGACGTGTGCTTGTGCTCTTGGTGGTGCTCGGGAGCCTCTTGTTCGTGTTCATAGCCGAGGGCGCGGCGGGCGCGTCGGTCGTCGACCGCTACATGATCGGCGCGTCGGTCGTGATGCTCGTCTTCTGCGGACTGGCGATCGGGGGTTGGTCGATGCTCGAGCGGGGCACCGCGTTGCGACGGGTATGGATGGTGGGAGCTGCCCTGCTCGTGCTCTACGGAGGCGCCTCCGCCGCCCGCACGCTCAGTCTTTCTAGCCTGCGCACCACGCTCGCCGACCACGAGGACTTCCACGAGGGGCTCGCCGCCGCTTTGCACAGCCCGGCCGTCAAAGCACAGTCTGAAGCGCTGTCCTCTGTTGTCTTTGCCAAACAACAAGCTGATTCCCGACGCGCGATGGATCCTCGACAGCACCGGCCAGCGTGAGATCGTGGCCCGTAGCCAGGCCAGCTCCGATGCGCTCAAGGGAGCGGATGAGCTCAAGCGCCGTATCCAAGCGGGCAGCGTCGCGGTCTATCCGCTAGGCGAAGCCGTGTTCGTGGAGGCGATCGTGGACCTCGGCGACGATCCGCGCGACCAAGTGCCTTTGAAGGGCTTCCATCGCATCTACACGAGCCGCTACTACGCGGTCTATGGCAACTGCTGAGCGGGGGGCGGACGCCCGTCGCTGGGCGTGGCCGGTCCTGGGGGCGATCCTGCTCGGCGCGCTGGGCTTGCGCTTGTGGGGCATCAAACAGGGCTTGCCCTACGTCTACAACATCGACGAAGCTGGCCACTTCGTGCCCAAGGCCGTGGCAATGTCCTCGCACGGTCTCAACCCCGAGTACTTCGTCAACCCGCCTGCGCTCACCTATGTCCTGCATCTCGTGTTCGTGCTCTGGTTTGGGGGCGGGCACTCGCTCATCCACGAGTACGCGTCCCACCCAGACCAAGTGTTCTTGGTCGCGCGCGTCACGGTAGCTGTGCTCGGCACAGGCGCAGTGTGGCTGCTCTACCTGCTCGGAGCGCGTCTGTTCGACCGCCGTGTGGGCCTGCTGGCCGCGGCTTTGGAGGCGGTCGCCTTCCTGCCGGTGTACTACGGGCATCTGGCGCTCAACGACGCGGCCACGCTTCTACCGCTCACGCTCTCCCTGTTCGGCAGCGCCGGCGTTCTACGCCACGGACGGGTCCGTGATTACGCGATCGCGGGCGTAGGGCTCGGCTTTGCCTGCGCCAGTAAGTACACGGCCGGCATTGTCGTGGTGCCTTTGGTTGCGGCTGCTGCCGCTCATTACCTGGAGGGATCGGCCGGTTCCGGCAAGCGCGTTCTTATCGGCCTGGGGACCGCCGGCCTCTGCGCGTTGGGCGCCTTCCTGCTCGCCAATCCATATGCCCTGCTCGACTTCCAGCGCTTCCACTCCGAACTTGTTCACCAGTCGAGCCTCTCCGAGGAAGCCCAAGGCAAGCTCGGCGCGCCCCGTCAAGGCGGTCTCCTCTACTACTTGTGGTCGTTCACTTGGGGACTCGGCTGGGTTCCTGTCTTGGCGGCGTTCGCAGGGGCCCTCGCGCTCTGCTGGCGCCGTCCGCGCATCGCCTGGCTGCTCGTGCCCGCGCCGATCCTGTTCCTGGCCTTCATGGGTCTCCAGGACCGGTACTTTGGGCGCTGGCTGTTGCCGATCTTCCCGATCGCGTGTCTGTTGGCCGCCTACTTCGTGTTCCTACTGCTCGAGCTTTTGATAGGCAGGGAGTCCTCTGATGTGCGACAGGGCTCCGCCGGCGCGCGTGAGCGCTCGACGGTCGTCGGCGATGGTGGTGTTATTCGCGAAAAGGGGCGCCCTACGCGCGCGCGCGTAGGCATGATCCTGGTAGGCGCCTTGATGGTGGTCCTGTTGCTCGCCCAAGGACTCCTCTACAGCGTCCACAACGACCTCGTGCTCTGCGCGTGCCGACACGCGTAATCTGACCCGGGCCTGGATGGTGGCGCACGTTCCGCCTGGTACGCGCATCGTGCTCGAGCCGGTCGTGCTCGACTCCTGGTTGCGGGAAGGAGCGGGCGGCAAGCGCTGGCGCAAGTACGTGTCCTTGGAATCGGTGATCGCTTCTGACGGGACGCTCTCGCCGCAGACCGCCCATCCCGTTGCTTTGGAGAACTATGAGACGACGCTCGCCCTGTCTCTGATCGGCTGGTATGAGCGCCAAGGGTACTGCTGGGTGATAACCGGCTCGACCGAGTCCGGTCGCGCCTTCGCCGACCCTTCGGCAGCCCCTCTGGCGGTCGCCTACTACCACGCGCTGGCCGCTCAAGCAGAAGTCGCCTATAGAGCTTCGCCCTATTCTCCAAGCGGCAATCCGTCGGGATTCAATTTCGATTGGAGCTTTGACTATTACCCGCTCTCCTTTCACCGGCCGGGCCCGCAAATGACCGTCTATCGGTTGCGGGGTGGACGTTGCTCAGGCCGGGTATGACGTCCGAGGGCCTATCCTGATCAGCGCATGGCGATCACTACCGACACCGACCGAGCACACCTGCGGCGGGCCATCGAGCTGGCCGAGCAAGGCGCGCACGACGTCAAGCCAAACCCCGTTGTAGGCGCCGTCGTGGCACGCGACGGGGAGGTGCTCGGCGAAGGACGCCACGAACGCTTCGGTGGCCCACACGCCGAGGTCAACGCGATCGCGGCGTGCGGCGCGGCGGACCTAACCGGCGCCACTTTGTACATATCGCTTGAGCCCTGCTGCCACGAAGGCAAGACGCCGCCGTGCACCGACGCGATCATGCAGGCGGGCATCGGACGGGTCGTCGTGGCCTCAGACGATCCCACCGAGAAGGCGTCGGGGCGCGGCCTGGGCATCCTGCGCGACGAGGGTGTCGAGGTCGTCGTCGCCGACGGCGAGCTGGCAGCGCGCGCGCGCCTGCTCAACCAGGCCTTCCGTAAGCACGCTCGCGTGGGGCGGCCCTGGGTTCTGTTCAAGTCGGCGATGACCTTGGACGGCAAGGTGGCAACCAGGGCCGGAGACTCCCAGTGGATCAGCGGCGAGGAAAGTCGCTTGTTGGCCCA
This sequence comes from uncultured Solirubrobacterales bacterium, assembly GCA_963726465.1. Taxonomy (GTDB): domain Bacteria; phylum Actinomycetota; class Thermoleophilia; order Solirubrobacterales; family Solirubrobacteraceae; genus Palsa-744. Next base: position 140,311 of record CAVSCQ010000019.1, on the reverse strand, counting down.
CACCTGGCGCGCCTCAGTCGACGCGGTCGTCGTAGGAATCGGCACAGCCTTGGCGGACGATCCTCAGCTGACCGCCCGACCCGACGGGATCCTCGCCGAGCTTCCGCGCCAGCCCCGCCGTGTCGTCTTCGACTCGCTCGCACGCCTGCCGATCGCCTCGCAATTGGTCAGCGCCGTGGACCGGATCCCCCTGACCGTCGTGGTCTCACGGGCGGCCGCAAGGGCAGACACAGACGCTTTGGAGGCGGCCGGCGTCCAAGTACTCGTGGCCACTGGGGAGAACGAGCCGGCACGCGTGCGCTCCGCCCTGGAGCAGTTGGGCGGCGAGGGCATCGCATCCGTACTCTTGGAGGGAGGACCCCATCTTGCGGGCGCGTTCCTGGATGCGGGCGAGATCGACGAGATCCGCTTGTTCCTCGCCCCGATCCTGCTTGGCGGGCGCAGCGCGCGCGACCCCTTGGAGGGAGAGGGCGTGGAGCGCATCTCCGAGGCCATGCGCGCGCTCACGCTCGACTGCTCGCGGGTCGGCGAGGACCTCCTGATATCAGCACGCTTGCGCGAGTGGTGAAGGAGGCGCCCATGTTCACCGGCCTGATCGCCGATCTCGGTAGCGTACGCGAAGTGGAGTTGGGCTCTGAGGGGGCCACGCTGGAGATCTCCACGCGTCTGGCTGGCGAACTGGGAGAGGGCGATTCGGTGGCCGTCAACGGAGTTTGTCTGACCGCGACTTCGGTCGGGGAGGAGAGCTTCAAGGCGCAGGCGATGGCCGAGACGCTACGGCGATCTTCCTTGGAGGGTCTCCAAAGCGGCTCTCAGGTCAATTTGGAGCTAGCGTTGCGCGCCGATGGGCGCCTCGGTGGCCACATCGTGCAAGGGCACGTCGACGGCACCGGCACGATCGAAGACATCCACGAGGAGGGCTTCGCACGAGTGTTGGACATCGAGCTGGACGCAGGTCCTGGGGAGGGCTTGGCGCGCTATCTGGTGGAGAAGGGGTCGGTCACGTTGGACGGCGTCAGCCTTACCGTGAGCGCCTTGCACGCGGACGGTTTCTCCGTATCGCTCATCCCCGAGACGCTCACTCGCACGAATCTCGGAGGGGCGCAGGTCGGGGATCGGGTCAACATCGAGGTAGACGTTCTGGCCAAGTATGTCGAGCGACTGATGGAGGCCCGCATATGAGCACGTCCAAGACAAAGACACCGTTCGCGACCATCGAGGAGGCGATCGAGGAGATCAGGCAGGGCAAGATGATCGTGGTCTGCGACGACGAGGATCGTGAGAACGAGGGCGATCTCACGATGGCGGCTCAGTTCGCGACGCCGGAGGCGATCAACTTCATGGCCAAGGAGGGGCGTGGCCTGATCTGTCTGTCGCTCACCTCCGAGCGCTGCGACGAGCTCGGGCTCGATCTGATGGCCGCCAAGAACGAGTCTTCCTTCGAAACGCCCTTCACCGTGTCGGTGGAGGCGCGGGAGGGCGTCACCACCGGCATCTCCGCTCACGATCGCGCGCACACGATTCAGGTCGCGATCGACCCCGAGAGCGCCCCTCGGGACTTGGTCCAACCGGGCCACGTGTTTCCGCTGAAGAGTCGCGCCGGCGGTGTCCTGGAGCGGGCCGGGCAGACCGAGGCTGCGGTGGATCTAGCGCGCTTGGCGGGTTTGAACCCGGCTGGAGTGATCTGCGAGGTGATGAACGACGACGGCACAATGGCGCGCGTGCCGGACCTGGTCGCCTACTGCGCCCGCCACGGGCTGAAGATGATCACGGTCGCCGACCTGATTGCCTATCGTCGACGCCACGACAAGCTCGTCGAGCGCGTCGTCTCCACGCGTCTGCCGACGGCCTTCGGCGACTTCGAGGCGGTTGGCTACCGCTCGCTCGTCGACGACAAGCACCACGTGGCGCTCGTCAAGGGCGACGTCTCCGGCCGCGACGACGTGCTCGTGCGTGTTCACTCGGAGTGCCTCACAGGCGACGTGTTCCATTCCCTGCGCTGCGATTGCGGCGAGCAGCTCGCCTCGGCGTTGGCGATGATCGAGCAGGAGGGAGAGGGTGTCCTGCTGTATCTCTCGCAGGAGGGCAGGGGCATCGGACTGCTCAACAAGTTGCGTGCGTATCGTCTGCAGGAGGATGGCTTGGACACTGTCGAAGCCAACGAGCGCCTGGGTCTGCCCGCCGATCTGCGTGACTATGGGATAGGGGCGCAAATCCTCGTTGATCTCGGCCTCAGCTCGATCAGGATCCTCACCAACAATCCCAAGAAGATCAAGGGCTTGGAGGGCTACGGCCTGTCAGTCAGCGCCCAGATCCCGATCGAGCACGCCCCCAACGAGCACAACGAGGCATACCTGCGTACCAAGGCGCAGCGCATGGGTCACATCCTGCACCACCAGGGACTCAACCTGGACGAGGAGCTGTTGCATTCCGAGCGCACCCGTTCGGGCACAAGCGAGATCGACCGCGAGCGCCCCACATGAGATACGCGATCGCGATCGGACGCTTCTACGAGGATCTGGCCGCGCGCTTGGAAAAGGGAGCGCTCGCCGTGTTTACCGAGGCGGGGCACACCGACGTGGACGTGTTCGACGTGCCGGGTGCCTTCGAGTTGCCGCTCGCCGCGAGCTATGCGGCCGCCGCGGGCTTCGATGGGGTCGCCTGTCTCGGCGCAGTGATCCGCGGTGAGACCGACCACTACGACTTCGTGTGCGCCGAGGCGGCGCGCGGCATCCAGCAGGTGTCGCTGGAGACGGGTGTGCCGTGCGCGTTCGGTGTGTTGACCTGCTCGACGATGGAGCAGGCGCTCGCTCGCGCGGGCGGGGGAAAGCGCGACCAGGGGGCACATGCTGCCGAGGCAGTGCTCAGGATGAGCGCGCTGCGGGCACAGCTTGCCCCGAGCGGCTAGACTGGCGAGCTTCATGGCCAAGGTATGTCACAGCTGCGGGAAGGGTCCCGCATTCGGCAACAGCCGCAGTCACTCGATGGTCGCCACCAAGCGCCGCTTCGATCCCAACCTGCAGAAGGTCAAGATCCTCGTCGGCAAGGCGCCCCGTCGTGTATACGTCTGCACTCGTTGTCTGAAGGCCGGCAAGGTCACCAAGGCCCTCTAGGGCCGATAGGCTCGTCAGGCGGCGTCCTCGGTCGCTCGTGTGCGAAGCACACTTCGCTTCCTGCGTCCTTGCCTGACTTGCCTCTCGACCCCCAGAGAAGCTCATCGTTTTAGGTCTAACCGATGGTTGTGCTGATATGTACATTGTCTTGAGTGCTTGCAGGTGCAGACTGCTCGATTTGGCGCGTGACTGACACCAACCTGATCCGGTTCGGGCGGCCGTAGCCGGTGCGCTCGCGCACCTCGAGTCCCGCCGCAAGGAGGTCAACGACCTGAACGTGTTCCCGGTGGCCGACGGGGATACGGGCGACAACATGGTCCTGACGCTGAGGGCTGTGCTTGACGAGTTCGACCGTTTGCAGGACGGCAATGCCTCGCGCACGATCGACGAGATCGGCCGCGAGGAGATCGTGCAGTCGGTTGCTCGGGCGGCGCTGCTGGGCGCGAGAGGCAACTCGGGTGTGATTCTCTCCCAGCTGATCAGGGGGGCGGCCGAGGAGCTGGTGAGCCGGCCCGGGCAGCTAATCGACGCGACATTGATCGGTGCGGCGCTGGCCAATGCCGCCGACAAGGCCTACGCGTCGGTACGCGAGCCGGCCGAGGGCACGATCTTGACGGTGGCTCGCGAGATGGCTCATGGGATCATGGCCGACGTAGCCCACAGCGAGGACGCGGGGCGGCTCGGTCCGGGAACCGAGCCACGCGAGCAGGACCTGGCGATCGCAAAGACGTTGGAGCGCGCGGTTGAGGCGGGCACCGATTCGGTCAAGCGCGGACCCGAGATGCTCGCGGCCTTGCGCGAAGCCGGTGTGGTGGACGCCGGGGGACACGCCCTGACCGTGATCTTCGCCGGGGTCGTGGCAGCCTTGCGCGATGAAGAGCCTCCTGAGCTCGAGCACTACGCGCCGGCCAAGATCACCCACCCCGAGCACAGCTCCAGCACTTACCGCTACTGCACCAATTTCGCGGTCACCGGCACCGACCTTGAGTCCTCGCGCTTCAGCGCTCAACTGGGGCAGCTCGGCGATTCGGTTCTGGTGGTGGGCGACCCGAGCACGCTGAAGGTGCACTTGCATACCGACGAGCCCGAGCGGGCCACGGCGCTGTTCGAGGGAGTCGGCGAGGTTTCGCATCTCGATGTGGCCGACATGCGCGTCCAGGTGATCGAGCGTGAGCGGCGCCTTGCGCAAAATGGAGCGCGCCTTGCGCATAACGGAGCTGTGCATAACGGAGCGACACACGCGGGCGCGGACGCGCGCGCGGGGCACCCTGTCGGGGAGATACTCACCCAACCGGTCGACGAGCGGGCCGAGCGTGTGCGCTGCGGTGCTTTGGCGGTGGTGAGCGGCGCCGGGCTCACGCAGATGTATCGCGAACTCGGCGTTCACACGATCGACGGCGGGCCGACCTTGAACCCCTCCACCTACGAACTGTTGGCCGGAATACACGAGGTGCCGGCCGAGGAGGTCGTGGTGTTGCCAGGGAGCGCCAACGTGGTAATGGCCGCCGAGCGCGCTGCCGAGCTCTCCGACAAGCAGGTGGTGGTCGTGCCGGCCACGACCCAACAGACGGGTCTAGCGGTTGCGGTTGCCCTTGAGAGCGACCGCGACGTTCGTGAAAACGCGCAGGCCATGAACGAAGCGCTCGCGGCGCTGCGCACCGGAGCGGTCGCCCAGGCGGCGCGAGCGGATGCGCAAGGACGCTTCGGTGAGGGCGACGCGGTGGGCTTCGTCGAGGAGGAGGTCGTCGCTTGGGGCGAGCCGCGCGAGACGCTGGCGGCGGTGCTGGCGGAGCTGGCCTCCAGCGCCGAGCTGGTGAGCGTCCTAGCGGGTGCAGAGGCTCCGTTGGAGCTGTCTGAGCTGGAGGGCATCATGGACGGCCATGTCGAGCTCGAGCTTCGCAACGGTGGTCAGCCCGCCTACTGGTGGCTGCTCGCCGCCGAGTAGCACAGGCGACTGGTCTCCCGTTGGCTTTGCGGCCGCGGAGCGTCTTACCCACGCCCAGATGTTGAACGCGCCCGTGCGCTGGCCCCGCCCTTCGCGCTTGTCCACACCGCTTACGCACAAGACCGCTAAGACGAGGGAGGGACTGGCGGCGCTGGGACTGGACACCGTGGGGGACCTGCTCGAGCACATGCCCAGGGATCGTCGCGAGGCGCGCACAGTCGCCGATCTGCAAGCCGGCGAGCAGGCGACGGTGCTCGTTGAGGTCCGCTCGATCGCCGGGCGCCCGGTACGACGGCGGGGTATGCGCGGGCTGGTGGAGGCGGTCGTGTTTGACGAGACGAGTTCGATGCGTGCCACGTTCTTCAACCAGCCTTGGTTGGTAGGCCGCTATCCGGTCGGCACCCACCTTGTATTGCACGGCAAGGCCGAGAAGGGCGGACGTTTCAAGGTTTCCCATCATGCGCTCGGATCGCGCGGAGGGCGCCTCTGACGGCCGGGAAGACACGGCTCGTAGTAACGCGAACATTGCCCCGGGCGGCGCTGTTTCGGGCGAGGCGGGTCTGTCGCTCACTATCCAGCGGCCGAGGGCGTCAGCTCCACCCAGATATTGGCGCTCGTGCAAGAGCATGGCAGCGCTTTGGGTGAGGTGGTGGAGCCACTCGCGGCCGAGCTGCGTGTGGCCGAAGACCTGCCCGGACGCGCGAGCGCGCTCGCGGCGATGCACTTCGGTGGTGGGCCCGACGCTTCCCAAGAAGGACGCAGGCGCCTGGCCTTCGACGAGTTGTTGCTCGCCCAGCTCGTCTTCTTGACTCGTCGTGAGCGCAGGGCAGGCGAAACTCGGGCGCTCGCTCTGTGCGAGCCGCCCAGTTTGAGCGGGCGCTGGTTGAAGCGGGGCCTCCCGTTCGAGCTGACAAGCGACCAGCACAAAGCGATCACGACGATCGAAGAGGAGCTCGCGGGCGAGCGTCCCATGCAGCGCTTGTTGATGGGCGACGTGGGGAGCGGCAAGACGGTTGTCGCGCTGCACGCGATGCTGCGCGCGGTCGAGCACGGCGCTCAAGCGGCGTTGATGGCGCCGACCGAGACGCTGGCCGAACAGCACTTCGCGACCGTGCAGAGGTTGCTCGGAGACGAGTCGGTCGCAGTTGCGCTGCTAAGCGGCTCGACGCCGGCGCGACGGCGCGCGGACACGCTCGGCAAGCTGGCGAGCGGCGAGCTGGCATTGATCGTGGGTACCCATGCGTTGATCGAGCCCGACGTGCGCTTTCGGGCGCTGGCCGTGGCTGTGATCGATGAGCAGCATCGCTTCGGGGTGCGCCAGCGAGCGGCACTCGGCGAAGGTGGGGCCTCTGACCAAGACTTGGGCTTGGGCGAGACAGGGGTCGTGGGGCGGCCGCACACGCTGCACATGACGGCGACACCGATCCCGCGCACGCTCGCTTTGGCGCGCCACGGAGATCTCGACAGGACCCTGTTGCGCGAATTGCCGCGCGAACGCAGGCCGATCGAGACGCGCATAGTTGCGGGCGAAAGTGGTCGCGTGGAGGCGTATCGCCTGCTCCGCGAGCAGCTCGCGCAAGGTCGCCAGGCTTATGTGGTGTGTCCGCTTGTCGAGGACGGTGAGGGGCCTACCGCTCAGCCGTCTTCAAGCGCTGGCGGCGGCGAAGGGCCGGGCGAGTTGCGCGCGGCGAGCGCCGAGTTCGAGCGGTTGCGAGCCGGCGAGCTGAAAGGCTTCCAATTGGAGTTGTTGCACGGTCAGATGCGTCCCCGGGAGAAGCAGGCGGCGATGGAGGCTTTCGCGTCCGGCCAGGCTCAGGTCCTGGTTGCGACGACGGTGATCGAGGTGGGCGTGGATGTGCCCAACGCGACGGTCATGCTGGTGGAGAATGCGGAGCGCTTCGGTATCTCTCAATTGCACCAGTTGCGTGGGCGCGTGGGGCGCGGCGAGCACGCTTCGACTTGTCTTTTGTCGGGTCCTCCAGGCTCGCTGCGCTTGCGGGCGCTGGCAGAGCATTCCGACGGCTTCAAGCTCGCCGAGATCGACTTGCGGTTGCGCAAGGAGGGCGAGCTGGTGGGCACCAAACAGTCGGGACTTGGACAATTCAAGTTTGCGAGTTTGCCCGAGGATGCAGACTTGCTCCAGCGGGCGCGTGCTTGGGCGCGGCGGATCTTGGCGCTCGATCCCGGACTTGAGGGTCCGCTGTATGGCCTGCTGGGCAGGGCGCTTGAAGAAGAGTTCGGCGCCGAGGCATTGCAGCCGATTCCCGCTTGAGCGGGCGAGTGTAGTGGCGCCGAAGCGGCCGAATTGTGTGTGGGCTCGCCTCGACGGCAAGGCATGGAGGAAGCCGGCATGAGAGTGGTCGCGGGGCGTTTGGGTGGGCGCCGCCTCCAATCCCCCAAAGGTCGGGCGACGCGTCCGACATCCGATCGCGTCAAGGAGGCGCTCTTTTCGATGCTAGGCGGGCTGGACGGCGTCATCGCCCTGGACTTGTTCGCGGGGACAGGCGCGCTCGGTATCGAGGCGCTCTCCAGGGGCGCCGAGCGGGCGGTGTTCATCGAGCACGACAGGGCTGCCATAGCTGCGATCAGGGCAAATTTGGCCTCGCTTGGGCTGGACGGATTACAGGCCGAACTGCGTGTGGGGGACACTCGCGGTGCCTTGCGCGCCGCACGCGAGGCCGGCGAAACGTACGATCTCGTGTTCGTCGATCCTCCATACGATCATGCGCGCGAGTGGGCGAGCGAGCTGGTAGAGCTTTTGCCGGCGTTGCTCGCACCCGGTGCGCGCGTGGTGGTCGAGAGCGATCGGCGGGCGCCGGCGGAGCTGCCTCTTGCGGTGGCGCAGAGCAAGCGCTACGGCGACACCACGATCACAATCCACGTCACAGAGGATCACGATGAGTGTTGACAGTCACAGGGCATCAAGATGAGCGTTGACAAGGCGATTGCCGTCTGCCCCGGCTCCTATGACCCGATCACCAACGGCCACCTGGACGTGATCCGCAGGGCCGCCCAGCTGTACGACGAAGTGGTGGTCGCGGTCGTAAATCGCTCGGTGCGCAAGGATAAGACGTTGTTCGGTATCGAGGAGCGGATGGCGTTCATCGAGGCGGCACTCGTCGATCTGCCACGCGTGCGCGCCGAGCCGTTCAACACGCTTGTGGTCGATTTCGCGAGGCGCGTGGGGGCCAAGGCGATCGTGAAGGGGCTGAGGGCGATCTCGGACTTCGAGTACGAGTTCGAGATGAACCAGCTTAACCGCAGGCAGGATCCCGAGATAGAGTCGGTATACCTAATGGCCTCACCCCAATACAGCTTCCTGTCTTCCAGCGGTGTCAAGGAGCTCGCCACATTTGGCGGGCGGATCGATGATTTGGTGCCCGCGAAGGTGGCGGAGCGCTTGCAGGAAGAGTTGCGGCGTTGACGAACTTTGCTGACGTGAGGCCCATCTTGAGAGACAAATCCGCTCATATGTCGTGGTCCGGGATGCTCCATGGAGGTGACCGCTGATGGACGTACTGGTCTTGATCGACAAGCTCGACGACTTGGTCCACAACGCCAAGCCGGTGCCTCTTACCGACCAAGTCAGGGTCGACAAGGAGGAGATCTACGACATCCTCGACCAGATGCGGGCCACGATCCCCGAGGAGATCAAGCAGGCTCGCTGGATCGTCAAGGAGCGCCAAGAGATGCTCGCGGAGGCCAAGAAGGAGGCCGAGCGGATCGTCAAGGAGGCGCGCGAGCGCCAAGAGAAGCTGGTGGGCGAGGAGGAGGTCACCAAGCAGGCCGAGCGCGCCGCCGAGGACATCGTCGAGGACGCCCAGGCTCGTGAGCGCGAGATCAGGCTCGGCGCCGAGGACTACGCCGATGAGATTTTGGGCACCTTGGAGGTCAACCTCTCGAAGTTCATCGCCGCGGTGCAACGTGGCCGCGAGCGCCTGCAGGGCAAGGACGAGCCCGCTGAAGTCTCCTAGGAGCCCGTCGGCGCGGCGCGATACTGCGTCCTCGGTCGCTCGTGTGCAGAGCACACTTCGCTCCCTGCGTCCTCGTCTCGCTTGGCCGACGAACTCCTAGACGCCCTTGAGTTTTGAGACTTTGAGTTGGGAGGACCATGCCGCATGCGGCATGGTCCCGGACCGTACATGTACGGTCCGGCCAGTCGGCGCATGCGCCGACTGGAACAGCATGAACACGTTTTTGGGTAGGGTGCCCGCGTGAGCTCACCGCTTAAGCACCGTTTGGAAGTCGCCAAGGTTCTGCTCGGGACCGGCTTGATTGCGCCTGTGCGCCCGGACCGTGCGGTCAAGTCCGTGATGGCGCTCAAGCGCTGGGGCGCCACCCCTGCGGCAGCCTATACCGGTTCGGCTGCTCGCTTTCCCGATCGCGAGGCGATCGTGGACGAGCGCGGAACACTCACGTTTGCGGAAGTTCAGCGGCGCACCAATGCCCTCGCAAGCGAAATGCGGGCCGCCGGGATCAAAGCGGGCGATGGTGTGGCGATCATGTGCCGCAACCACCGTGGTTTTGTCGAGGCGACCATCGCCTGCTCCAAGTTGGGAGCAAGCGCGCTGTATCTGAACACCGCGTTCGCGGGACCCCAAATCACCGATGTCCTGCGCCGCGAGGATCCCGCCGGTCTCATCTATGACCAGGACTTCGCGAATCTGGTGCAGGAAGGCGGCGAGGGCCGCCGGCGCTTCGTGGGTTGGACCGAGCCGGGCGCCACACCCCCAGACCCGACCTTGGAGGAGCTGATCGCCAAAGGAAGCGAGGCCGATCTCACGCCACCGCCAGAACCCGGCAAGGTGGTGATCCTGACGTCGGGCACGACCGGTACGCCAAAGGGGGCCGCCCGCAAACAACCGGACTCCTTGGAGCCGGCGGCTGCGCTGTTCTCGAAGATACCCCTGAAGGCCAGAGAGAGGACCGTGATCGCGGCGCCCATGTTCCACTCGTGGGGCTTCGCCCACTTCACGCTGGCCTTGCCGCTCTCCTCGACACTCGTCTTGCGCAGGCGTTTCGATCCGGAGGAGACCCTGCGCGCGGTTGCCGAGCATCGCGCGAGCGCGCTCGCGGTCGTGCCGGTCATGTTGCAGCGCATCCTCGAGCTACCGATCGAGACGATCAAGAGCTACGACACCAGTTCTTTGCGGATCATTGCGGCCAGCGGCTCGGCTTTGCCGGGTGAGCTGGCAACGAAGGTGATGGATGTGTTCGGTGACGTGCTCTACAACCTTTACGGCTCGACCGAGGTCGCCTGGGCGTCAATCGCCACACCCGAGGATCTGCGGGCCGCGCCAGGTACCGCCGGCAAGCCGCCGATGGGCACTGTGGTGAAGCTGCTCGACGACCAAGGCCGGGAGGTGCCCAGAGGTGAGAACGGGCGCATCTTCGTGGCCAACGAGATGGTCTTCGAGGGCTACACGGGCGGCGGCGGCAAGGAGATCGTGGGTGGGCTTATGAGCACCGGCGACGTCGGTCGCATGGACTCTGGCGGCCGTCTGTTTGTGGACGGGCGCGACGACGAGATGATCGTCTCCGGCGGGGAGAACGTGTTCCCACGCGAGGTCGAGGACCTGCTCGCCGACCATGAAGGGATCGAAGAGGCCGCGGTGATTGGCGTGGACGATGAGAAGTTTGGCCAGCGCCTGAAGGCGTTCGTGGTCGCCCGCCAGGGCTCGGACTTGGACGAAGAGAAGGTCAAGGATTACGTCAAGCACAACCTCGCCCGCTACAAGGTGCCGCGTGAAGTCGTGTTCGTGGATGAGTTGCCGCGCAACGCCACCGGCAAGGTGCTCAAGCGCGAGCTGCACCAGTTGGCCTGAGCGAAGCGGCTCACTAATCTGGAGAGGGTGCCCGCGGTAACAGACATTCTCGATCTGGGTGGCCTGCGCTTGAGCGCGGGTGAGGGTCGCCGCTTCGAGCGGGCTGTGCACATCGACCCGCTCAGCCTCGGTGGTGAGCCCTACCAGGTGCGCCCGGCTGCGATCCCGGTGAGGCTCGACGTGTCGCGCATGATGGGCAACGGCTACGCGCTCAGGCTCACCTTCGAGGCCGGCTTGGCGGGCGCTTGCATGCGTTGTCTGAAGGACGCGACTCCCCAGATCGGGGTCGACGCGCGCGAGGTGGACCGGCCGGGAGGCGGCGAAGAGCTCTCAAGCCCCTACCTGCAAGACGAGCGCCTGGACTTGGCGGCCTGGGCGCGCGACGCCTTGGTCTTGGCCTTGCCCAACCAGGTGCTGTGTCGCGAGAACTGCGCCGGGCTGTGTCCCGTTTGCGCTGTCGACCTGAACGAGGCCGGCCCCGAGCACACCCACGAGCGCGGTCCCGATCCACGTTGGGCGAAGCTCAGCGAGTTGAAGCTTGAATAGTCCCTGGCGGCTGGTCTGGTTCTGGGCGGCTAGTCCCAACGCGGCCTGGTAGCCTGTTCGGCCGATGGCGGTCCCCAAGAAAAAGCAATCTCACAGCCGCACGGCTTTGCGTCGTGCTAATCACAAGATCAGCGCCCCGGCCTTGAACGAGTGCCCGCGCTGTCACAGCCCGCGCAGGCCGCACCGTGTGTGCCCGGTCTGCGGTACCTATGCAGGTCGTGAGGTTGTGGCCCCCGAGGCCCACAGTCACGACCACGAGCACGATCACGACGACTGAGTCGTCCGCGAGCGGAAGTTCCGCTCGAGTCGAGGACGTGGTTGTAGCCGTCGACGCCAACGGCTCCGACAAGGGACCTACCGAGGTGCTCGCCGGCGTGCGAGAGGCAGTCCAAGGTGGAGCGCGCGTGCTCTTGTTCGGGCCGGCCCGGCAGATCGAAGCTCTTGCGCCACTGGGGCCCCGCGTTGATGTCGTGGACGCGCCGCTGTCAATAGCCAAGAGCCCGGACCCGGCCAGGGCCGTTAGAGAAACGCCTGAGGCTTCGATCGTGCAGGCGGCCAAGGCCGTGGGCGAAGGTCGCGCTCACGCCCTTGTTTGCGCGGGCGGAACCGGGGCGGCCTTGGCGGCCGGCTTGTTCAACATCAAGCGCGCCCGCGGCGTGCACCGCCCTGCGCTGGCCTTGCCGATTCCGGTCCCCGGCTTGGCCCACCCAGTGACGCTCCTCGATGTCGGCGCCAGCGTGCAGGCTCGCAGCGATCACCTGGTCCAGTTCGCGTTCATGGGCGTTGCCTTCGCGACGGCGGTGCTGGGCGTGAAGAATCCACGCGTCGGTCTGCTTTCAAACGGCGAGGAGGCCGAGCGCGGCAACGACTTGGTCGTGCAGGCGGGTGAGCAGCTTGCCCGCTTTGCCGATGACGGGCGCCTAGCTTGGGTCGGCAACGTCGAGGGAAACGACGTCGTGGGGGGTACAGCCGATGTGATCGTATGCGACGGTTTCACCGGCAACATCGCCCTGAAGCTAATGGAGGGTGTCTCCCAGACCGTGCTCGGAGCGGTGCGGGATGCCGCGCTTTCCTCGCGGCGAGGCAAGCTGGGCGGAATGCTCTTGCGGCCGAGCTTGCGCGCCTTTCGCGACGAGATCGATCCTGAAGCGCAAGGAGGGGCCTATCTGCTTGGTCTGCGTCGCCTCGCAGTGGTCCCGCACGGGCGCTTCGCCGCCCGCGGCTTTGCCCGAGCGATCCTGCGCGCCGAGCGAGGCGTGCGCGAGGATGTCGTAGGCGCTACGTACGCGGCCTTGAAGGACGCCGGCGCGCTGCGAAGCGTCCCTGCGTCCGCCGATCCGGCTAGCCTCACGAGCGAATGACGCGCGAGGAGGTGTTCGTCCTGATACAGGCCCATTTGGCCGACGAGCTCGATTTGGACCCCGATCAAATCGGCGATTCCACGCGCTTCAAGGAGGATTTGGCGGCCGACTCCTTGGACCTCTACACGCTCGTGCAAGAGCTGGAGGACAGCTATGGCGTGCGCATCCCAGACGAGCAGGCAGCCGAGATCCTCACGGTCGGTCAAGCGGTCGATTTCGTCGTGGCACACTCAAGCGAAGATGCCTGATCGTATGGAGGGGTCAGTAGACCTGCTGACATCGCTACTCGAGGAGCTCCCGGGGGAGCTCGCACGACAGGTGTTCACGCACGCCTCCTGGACCGAGCGGCGCAGCGACTCCTATGCCCGCTTGGCGTTCCTCGGCGACAGCGTGCTGGCATTGGCGGTCACCACCCACCTCTATCCGCGCCTGGAAGCCGAGCGTTTCGGGGCGGGCCGGCTCACGAAGATCCGCGCGCAGGCGGTCTCCGGGCGCTCCTGCCGAGCGGTGGCGGAACGATTGGGTGTGGGCGATCGCCTACGTGCCGTGGCGCCCGAGAACGGGGAGGGGAGACTGGTGGGGCTGCTTGAGACCGAGCGCGTGCTTGCCTCGGTGATCGAGGCCGTGATCGGTGCTTGCTACCTACAGGCCGGATACGAGCGCACCGCCGAGGCGGTCGTCCAGGCGTTCGCGCCGGAGATCGAGGACGCCTTGGAGCATCCCTTGGACTTCAAGTCGGCTTTGCAAGAGCAATTGGCCAGGCGCGGGGAGACGATCGTCTATGAGGTGACCGACGAGCACGGACCGCCGCACGACCGCACGTTCGTGGTGGTTGCTTTGGTCGACGGTCGTCCTTTGGGCAAAGGACGCGGACGCAGTAAGAAGCATGCTGAGCAACAGGCCGCCAACGAGGCTTTGGAGAGTCTCGCAAAGGGCGTAGAGGCCTAGATGCATCTAAAGTCGCTCACCCTGAAGGGGTTTAAGTCCTTCCCGGACCGCACCAAGCTTGACTTCGGGCCGGGTGTGAGCGTCGTGGTCGGTCCCAACGGGTCGGGCAAGTCCAACGTCACCGACGCCTTGCTGTGGGCGATGGGCGAGCAATCGCCTCTGGCTGTGAGGGGTCAGTCGATGCAAGACGTGATCTTCGGTGGCGGTCGTGGCGTACAGGCACGCAGCGCGGCCGAGGTCGAGCTGGTGCTCGACAACTCAGACGGCACGGTCGACCTCCCACTCTCTGAGATCTCGATTCTGCGTCGCCTCGATCGCGCAGGCGAGGGCGAGTATCGGCTCAATGGTGCACGCTGCCGCTTGGTCGACGTGATCGAGGTTCTCTCCGACACGGGTCTCGGAAAGGAGACCCACTCGGTCATATCGCAAGGTCGGGTCGAGGCGATCGTGACATCCAAGCCGCGCGACCGACGCCTCTTGATCGAGGAGGCCGCGGGGTTGGGCAAGCATCGCAAGCGTCGGCGCCGCGCCCAACTGAAGCTCGAGCGCACACAAGAGAACCTTGACCGGGCCTTGGACGTGGAGCGTGAGGCCCGCACCCGCTTGCGCCCACTAAAGCGCCAAGCTGAGGCGGCCGAGCTGCACGAGCGCTTGGAGCACCAGATGTTGCAGGCCCGCTACGAGCTTGCTCGTGAGGCGGTCCGGGCGCGCACCGAGGAGTTGGCCCAGGCCGAGGAAGGAGTACAAGCGGCGAGAGCCGCGCGCGAGCAGATCGAGTCGCGCTTGCGTGCCGTGGTGTCCCGCAGGGCGGCAGCTGAGCAGGCCCTCGCCGAGCGCACCGAGCGCCACGACGCGATCTCCAAGCGGGCCTATGAGGCGCGCTCCGCGCGCGAGCGCCTTCAGATGCGAGGCGAGCAAGCGGCGGCCACAGCGGCGAGCGTAGCCCACCGGGCGAATCGCATCGAGATCGAGTTGGGGGCGCTGGAGCAACCAATCGGCGGGGATGCCGCCGAGCGTGACCCGGCCGCCGAGGATCAGGCCAGCGAGGCTCGCGTACAAGCTATAGAGCAGGCATTGGTCCAGATAGACAGCGATCACGAGCGCGAACTGGAGCGCGAGATTGCTGGTTTGGAGGCAGAGCGCACAGCCGCCGTCGAGCGCGCCGAGGAGCTGCAAACTGAGGCGCATACGGCCCGCGAGGCACGAGTGCAAGCGGATGCTAAGGCCGAAAGTGCCCGCGCGAGTCTGCGCCAACTCGAAGCCGAGGCCGAGACGGCGCGGCGGGAGGCGGCCAAGGTTGGGGCGGAGCTGGCGGCGGCTAACCAATTTCTGCGCAGCCACGCGGGCATCCACGGCTCCGGCGCGGGCTCGCCGCGCGCTTTGAGCGACGCCTTGCGGGTGCAACCCGGCTACGAGCTGGCGCTTAGCGCGGCGCTTGGAGGACGCCTGGACGCAGCCCTGGTCGCCGACATGGACGGGGCCCATGTCCTGCTCGACAAGGTCGGTCCCGACGGTGGCGCAGCGCTGCTAGCGGGCGAAGCGGCTCGCGAGAACGACGGCTCGCACGAGCAGGGAGTCTCGGCAAGCTCGAGCGAGCCACACATCGATGGGGCGGCCGCCCCGCAAACCGGCGAGCCGCCAGCCCCGGGAGCACTGCACCTGACTGGTCTTGTGAGCGGATCGGGCGCAATTCTGGAGTTGGCTCGCAAGTTGCTAGCGGACGCTTGGGTGGTCGAGCGCCTGGAGGACGTGCGGGACGGCTTCAAAGGTGTGGCGTGTACGCGCTCAGGACGCGTCCTGTTCGGGGCATGGGGGGAGTTGCGCCAGGTCACCGCCGGCGGCGCCGAGCGGGTCCTGGCTCGCCGCAACGAGCGCGATCGCTTGATCGCCGAGAGCGAGCGGGTCGTGGCCGGCGAGCACGTTGCCCGGGAGGCGGTCGAGCAGGCGCTCGGGCAGTTGCGCGAGGCCGACAGCGCACGCGACCAGACCGACGCCGCTTTGCGCGAGCGTGAGCGCTCTCTCTCGGAGGCATTGGAGGCCCAGCGCAAAGCGAATTGGCTGATCGAGCAACGCAAGGCCGCGCCCGAGCAAGGCCCCATGGCCGTGCGACGTGCCGAGCTGCAAGGCGAGCTGGCTGCAGAGCGCCGCCAAGCGGAGCGCCGCAAGGCCGAGGAAGCCGAGCGCACGCGGCGGATCGAGCGCTTGCGCGCCCAAAGGGTCGCCGACCTGGACCTGGCCCCACGTGCCGAGCGCTTGGCGGCGGCGTTGGCCGGCGCCGCCAAGGCAATGGACGGAGTGCTAGCCCGGATCGAGGAATTGTTGAGCAGAGACCGTGCGGAGGGCGACCAGGTATCGGCCGAGCTGAGGGCGTGCGCCCAGGAGGAGGCTGAGATCCAGGGAGCGTTGAGGGTCGAGGGCGAGGCCGTGACCGGCGCGGAGGTCGCCGCGCAGCGCCTGCGCGACCAGGCGGCCGAGGCCGGCGAGGAGTTGCGCGAGGTCTCAGCGCGATTGGAGCTACCGTTGCCAGGCGCCGAGGCCGCGCCTGACTCCGGCTCTGAGCACCCCGGGGCGGTCGAGATCGAGCCCGCGTCCGCGACTGCCGGCGCCGAGCCTGTGGAGCCACTCGGCGAGGAGCAGGAACAGGCCTTGCGTGCGCGCCTGGAGCGCCTGGCGCGCCGCCGCGAGCAGCTTGGTCCGGTGAACCCGCTCGCCGGCCAGGAGTACGCCGAGGCGATAGCGCACGTCGAGGAGCTCGAGGAGCGACGAACCGACCTGGAGACGGCCTTGCGCGAGTTGAAGTCAGTGATCCGGGAAACGGACCGCCAGATACACGAGACCTTCAACGAGACCTTCTCGGCGGCGGCGCGAAACTTCGAGGAGCTTGTCGGAGACGTGTTTCCTGGAGGTAGCGGACGTCTACGCCTGGTCAAGGACGAGCAAGCTCCACGCTCGGTTCTGGGCGGTCAACCCGCGCCCAAGGACGCAGGAGTCCGACGCCGAGACGGATGCGGAGCTAGAGGCCGAGCAGCAGGAGCAGGATGCCGAGGAGATGCTGGGGGTAGAGATCGAGATCACCCCGGCCGGCAAGTCCACTAAGCGCTTGTCCTTGCTCTCAGGCGGGGAGAAGTCGATGACCGCGCTCGCCTTCATGTTCTCGGTCTTTTTGGCACGCCCTTGTCCCTTCTATGTGCTCGACGAGGTCGAGGCGGCGCTCGACGACCTCAACCTCGACCGTTTCCTGACGTTGCTGCGCCGATACGCGGGTCGGGCGCAGTTCATCGTGATCACCCACCAAAAGCGCACAATGGAGGCAGCCGACTGGCTGTATGGCGTCTCGATGGCCGACAACGGGGTCTCCAAGGTGCTCTCACGGCGATTGCCCAAGGATGATGGGGCGCCACAGGTAGCTCCGGTCGAGGACCCGCCCGAGGCAACCCCGGTCGAGGAGCAGTCGAACATCGCCGCGGTACAGGCGCCGACGTCGGTCGCTGAGACAGGGTCCGTGGCGAGGGTCTCCCCAGTCGAGGACCCACCTCAGGTAGCTCCGGTTGCATAGGCGATGCCGCGCGACTGGTCTGAGCTGTTCATAACCGACGGGTCTGCCCCGGCCTCGGCAGGCGCACGCGCAGAGCAGGGCGGCGAACGTAGACGGGGCTTGTTCAAGCGCTTGCGCGAAAACCTGTCGAAGACCCGCCAAGCGCTCGGCTCGGAGATCCAAGCAACACTGTTCGCGACGCTAGACGAGCACACGTGGGAACGGTTGGAGGAGGCTTTGATCATGGCCGACGTGGGCGCGAGTACGACCGCGTCGGTCGTAGAGACGCTCGAGCGCGAAACAAGCGAAGACGGGCTCTCCAGTGGACCTGAGTTGTCAGAGCGCCTGATCGAGCTACTCGCGCAGACGGCGCGCAACGAGGAGGACCGCATCGACATCCGGGCCAAGCCGACGGTGATCCTTGCCGTCGGCGTCAATGGCACCGGCAAGACCACGACGATCGGCAAGCTCGCCTGGCATCTACGCAACGAGGTCGGCATGAGCGTCCTGCTCGGCGCAGCCGACACGTTCCGCGCAGCCGCCACAGAGCAGCTCGAAGGCTGGGCCGAGCGGGCCCAGTGCGAGATCGTGACCGGACCGGAAGGCTCCGATCCCGGGTCGGTCGCCTTCGAGGCGGTCGCCCAAGCTCGCTCCAAGGAGATCGATGTCGTGATCATCGACACCGCCGGACGTCTGCACACACAGGACGACCTGATGGCGGAGCTGGCAAAGGTGAGGCGTGTTCTGGAAAGACAGTTGGAGGGTGCGCCACACGAGACGCTGCTCACCGTGGATGCCACCACAGGGCAGAATGGGTTGCGCCAGGCGCGCATGTTCGCGGAGTCGGCCGGGGTGAGCGGGATCGTGCTGACCAAGCTCGACGGCACCGCACGCGGAGGGATCGCACTTGCGATCGCCCGGGAGCTGAACTTGCCCGTCAAGCTAATCGGGATCGGGGAGCAGCTTGAGGACCTGCGCCCATTCGATGCCGAGGATTTTGCTCGAGCCCTAGTGGCCGAGGCATAATCAAAGACATGGGTGCTTGGATCCTATGGTTGGTCGCAGCTTGTGCGCTCGGCGTGGGCGAGATGCACCAAGGCGGTTTCTATCTCGCGCCGTTTGCAGCCGGAGCTGCGCTCGCGGGCGTCGTTGGTCTGCTCGGCGTCGGTGTTCTGCTCTCGACGATCGTCTTTTTGGTCGCCTCCGGCATCGTGTTCGCGACGCTACGACCCGTCGCCCGTCGCCATCGCAGGTTGCCGCCTTCGATCAGGACCGGCGCGGCCGCCCTGATCGGACGCCGAGCGATCGTTTTGGAGCGGATCGCCAACGACGAGGGGGTTGGCTGCGTGAAGATCGACGGAGAGGTGTGGACGGCGCGCAGCTTCGACGAAGACCAAGTATTCGATCCTGGCGAACGCGTCGAAGTCGTCGAAATCAGGGGTGCCACGGCTTTGGTGATGCATTGAGGCGATCGGTGGCGCTTTGCGAGAACTCGTCCTCAGTCGTTCGTGTGCCCAAAGCACACTACGCTGCTTGCGTCCTTGCCTCGACCATCGAGCGTCTCAGGCGCGAAGATGGGGGAGCTAGGCTTTCTTTGTAAACGAGGGAAGGAAGACCAAACCCCATGGTCGCTTTGATCGTCGTAGCCGCCTTCGTGCTGTTTCTGTTGTTCGCGGCCGCGCGTACCATCCGTGTGATCCCACAGGCGCGCGCCGGTGTAGTCGAGCGCCTCGGGCGCTACAGCAGGACGCTTGAACCAGGCCTGACGATCGTGACGCCGTTCATCGACAGGGTCAAGCCGCTGGTCGATCTGCGCGAGCAGGTGGTCAACTTCTCCCCCCAATCGGTCATCACCGAAGACAACGTGGTCGTGGCGATCGAAACGGTCCTCTATTTCACAATCACCGATCCGCGCTCGGCTACTTATGAAGTGGCCAATCCGCTTCAGGCGATTGAGCAGCTCACGGTGACCACATTGCGCAATGTGATCGGCGGGCTGTCGCTGGAGGCGACGCTGACCGCGCGCGAGAGCGTCAACACCCAATTGCGGGTCGTTCTGGATGAGGCGACCGGCAAGTGGGGGATACGCATCAATCGAGTCGAGATCAAGTCGGTCGACCCGCCGCAGGACATCAGGGCGGCGATGGAGAAGCAGATGCGCGCCGAGCGCGACCGTCGTGCGGCGATCCTGACCGCCGAAGGCGAGAAGCAGGCGCAGGTCCTGACAGCCGAAGGTCAACAGCAGGCGGTGGTATTGCGTGCCGAGGGCGACCGACAGGCGGCGGTGTTGCGTGCTGAGGGCGAAGCGAAGGCGATCGACACGGTGTTCAAAGCGATTCACGAGGGCAAACCCTCGCGTGAGCTGCTCAGCTACGAATACCTGCAGATGCTGCCCTCGCTCGCCGAAGGTGACTCCAACAAGGTCTTCGTTATCCCCTCTGAGTTTGCCGAGGCATTCGGGGGTATCGGCGAGGCGATCGCCCGGCGCAGCAAGCCAGATTCGCCTGAGTGATGTTCGAGTCTCTGGGCGAGAAGCTGCAGGCCACGCTGGGCGACGTGCGCCAGCGTGGCACCCTGACCGAGGGCGACATCGAGCAAGCGATGCGCGAGATCCGTCTTGCCCTGCTCGAGGCGGATGTCAACTTCAAGGTCGTCAAGCGCTTCACCGCCGATGTCAGGGATCGCTGTATGGGCGCCGACATTGTCGGCAAGCTCAACCCTGGCCAGCAGGTGGTGAAGATCGTTGCGGATGAGCTGACCAAGCTGATGGGAGGCCCACCCACCGATGGTCCGGAGGAGCAGCCGGCTGGCCTCAGGTTCGCGTCAAGTCCGCCCACGGTGATCTTGATGGCGGGCCTGCAGGGATCCGGCAAGACGACCGCTTCGGCAAAGCTTGCGCTTTATCTGCGCGAGGAGCATTCGTCTTCGGTGGCTTTGGCCGCGTGCGATGTGTATCGGCCCGCCGCGGTCGATCAGCTGGTCAAGGTTGGGGCCCAGGCGGGCGCCACCGTGTACGAGCAAGGCATCGACCGCGACCCGGTGCAGATCGCGAGTTGGGCTTTGGAGCGGGCCGTCGAAGAGGGCAAGGATGTCCTGATCGTCGATACCAGCGGGCGCCTGCACGTCGACGAGGCATTGATGGCCGAGCTCGTGAAGATTCGCGACGCGGTCAAACCGACCGATGTATTGCTCGTAGTCGACGCCATGACCGGTCAGGACGCTGTCAACGTCGCCGAGCAGTTCGCCGAGGCGGTCCAGTTCGACGGTGTAGTGATGAGCAAGCTCGACGGAGACGCCCGCGGCGGCGCTGCGCTGTCAGTAAAGGCGGTCACAGGCAAGCCAATCCTGTTTGCCTCCACAGGCGAGAAGCTGGACCGGTTCGAACGCTTCCATCCAGATCGCATCGCCCAGCGGATTCTTGGCATGGGCGACGTGATGAGCTTGATCGAGACGGCTGAGCGTCAGTTCGACGAGACCGAGGCGGCTGAG
The DNA here is from genome assembly GCA_963726465.1 of uncultured Solirubrobacterales bacterium. Lineage (GTDB taxonomy): Bacteria > Actinomycetota > Thermoleophilia > Solirubrobacterales > Solirubrobacteraceae > Palsa-744. Next base: position 119,549 of record CAVSCQ010000019.1, on the reverse strand, counting down.
CTGGAGCGCAAGCTCAGGCGTAACGAGTTCGGTCTCGACGATTTCTTGGATCAGCTAAAGACGATTCGTCGCATGGGACCGCTCACCAACGTGCTCGGCATGATCCCCGGCTTCGCAGGCGCCCAACTCAAAGGGATGAAGGTTGACGAGCGCGAGCTTGATCGGGTGCAGGCGATCATCCTCTCGATGACACCCGAAGAGCGCACGCGCCCAGAGCTGATCAAGGGCTCGCGCCGCCTGCGGATCGCGCGCGGCTCAGGCACAAACGTGCAACAGGTCAACCAGCTCGTCAAGCAGTTCGGCCAGATGCGCAAGATGATGCGCGGGATGACCCGCGGCAAGATGCCCGATGTCGGCGCTCTGATGCGACAGGCCCGTTGAGGTTCTCGGCTTCACCGCCATCACGCCGCGGCGTCCTGCGGGGCGACCGTCTAAGCTCTCAAGCTGGATTTCGTAAAGCACCAGAGAGGAAACCGTGTCGGTAAGGCTGAGGCTCACGCGTGTGGGCGCAAAGAAGAACCCGATTTGGCGCGTCGTCGTCGCCGATCAGCGCTCCCCGCGCGACGGGCGCGTGATCGAGACGATTGGCCACTACAACGCTCAAACGAACCCCTCCACGATCGTGATCGACGAGGAGCGGGCCAAAAGCTGGTTGGCACGTGGGGCGCAACCGTCAAATACGGTTGCCAAGCTGCTGAGAATCCAAGGCATCTCCTAGCGCTACGCCGTGGGTGATCGGATGTCCGGCGAGGTCATGAGGGAGCTACTGGAGTATCTCGCCCAAGGCTTGGTCGATCGTCCCGAAGATGTCTCGGTCGAGCAGTTCGAGGAGGACGATGGAACCGTCGTGCTCGAGTTGTGCGTGGCCGACGAGGACTACGGCAAGGTGATCGGCCGTGGAGGACGCACGGCGCAGGCCTTGCGCACCGTCGTGAAGGCCGCCGCGGTCAACGAGAAGCGCCGCGTACTCCTCGACATCGTAGATTGAGGCGCGCGCGTTGAGCGCGAGCTCCGACGACCAGCCCCGCAGGCAGACCGCCACGCCCGGGGATCGCGCCGGCCCGGAGGTGATCACCTCGAATGCGTTGTTGGCCGGTCGTGTGGGGCGCGCGCACGGCTTGGATGGAAGCTTCTATGTGACAGGGCCCAAGCCGCGCCTGCTCATTTTGGGAGCAACGGTGAGGGTGGACGGTCGTGGCGCAAAGATCGTCAGGCGGGCCGGCACTGAGGAGCATCCGCTCATACGCTTGCAAGGCATCGAGGATCGCGAAGCGGTCGAGGTTTTGCGAGGGCTTGAGCTGACGGTGGATTTCGCCGAGGCGCCCGAACTGGAGGAGGGGGAGTGGTGGGCCGGCGAACTGGAGGGTTGCGAGGTGTTCGATGGCCAGCGTCGCGTAGGGACCGTCCTTCGCATGGTCGAGCTGCCCTCGTGCGAGGCTCTGGAGGTGCGATTGGACAGCCAGGGTCAGGACAAGGACTCAAGCGGAGCGTCCGAGCTGCTCGTGCCGATGGTGCGCGACGCGATCCGCGGTGTCGACCCGGTTGCGCGTCGAATCGACGTGGATATGGGCTTCTTGGAGGAGTTGTTGTGAGCGTTGCCACCGGCGATGTCGCTGAGGCCCGATGATGGAAATCGACGTTTTCACATTGTTTCCAGAGTGGTTTGACTGGTTTGTCACGCAGCGCCACGTGCGCAACGTGCTCGAAGCGGGGTCTCGACTGAGCTGCGTCAACTTCCGTGAGTACACCCCTCTCAGTGCCGGGCAGGTTGACGACACGCCCTGCGGAGGTGGCGCCGGCATGGTTTTGCGTGTCGACGTGATCGATGCCGCCCTCGGTACCCACTACGGGGTCGACGCGACGCAGATCCGCGACGATCGTCGGGTGATCGCGCTCACCCCGGGCGGCCGCCGCTTGGACGAGGAGTATGTGCGGGAGCTCGCGGCCGAGCCGGCCCTCACATTGCTGTGTGGGCGCTACGAGGGTTTCGACGAGCGCGTCGTCGAGCACTTCGCGAGCGAGACGCTCTCGATCGGCCGCTATGTCCTCTCCGGTGGAGAGCTTGCGGCGATGGTGGTGTGCGACGCCATCATGCGTAAGTTGCCAGGAGCCTTGGGTCACGCCGACTCCGCGGTGGAGGAGTCGTTCAGCGAGGTTTTGGGGGGAGATCCTGAGTATCCGCACTACACGCGCCCCGTCGAGTATCGGGGCTGGCGCGTGCCCGAGATTCTGCTCTCCGGCCATCACCAGCGCATCAGGGAGTGGCGTCTGGAGCAAAGCCGCAATCGTGGTCAGCGAGCCGGCTAGGAGCTTGTCTGCGCTTGCCCGTGCGCCGTTCGCTACCATTCGCGGTCGCGTCGGCGAGTGCAGCGACTTTCCGCTCACACGGCGCCTTCTTCTTATGAGCACCGTTATCGAAAGCATCGAGCGTGCGCAACTGCGCCGCGTCCCCGACTTTGCGCCTGGCGATCGCGTCAAGGTGCACTTCCAGGTGATCGAGGGCACGCGCCGGCGTATCCAGGTCTTCGAGGGCGTAGTTATCAAGCGCCAAGGCCACGGTGCCCGTGAGACCTTCACGGTGCGCAAGCAATCCTTCGGCGTTGGTGTGGAGCGCATGTTCCCGGTGCACTCGCCCAAGATCGAGCGCATCGAGGTGGCCGCCAGAGGTGATGTGCGCAGAGCGAAGCTCTACTACCTGCGCGATCGCGTAGGCAAGCGCGCTCGTGTGCGCGAGCGTCGCTACACAGGGCCGGAGCAGGCTGTCGAATCGGGGCTGTTGTATGGCGCCGAGGAGGCCACTGACGCGGACGGCACGACAGCAGGTGAGACGCTGTCGGAGGCGCCCGGCGCACAGCCCGATGACGCAGTGACGGACGGTGCTGAGGGGACTCAGACCGCAGCTTCGGTGGACGGCGTGGAGGAGCCCCCAACGGAGCCCGTTGTCGACCAGGAGTCGGCTGGGGAGGCATCGGCGCAGGGGGAGACCTCAGATACGCAGGACGCCGCCGCAACGGCCCAGGCGAAGGCGGACAAGGACGAGCCTGCTTCCTCCGACGCCGGCGATGCTGCTGCCGGCGATTCGGCGGCGTGAGCGCCGACCCTGCCTCGGCGAAAGGCGCCGGGCGCAAGCGCGCCGGTGGGGTGTCGGGTTCCGGGTCGGGCGCAGATGTACCGAAGTCCAAGACAAACTCGGTCGTAGAGTTGATCGTCATCGTCTTGGTCGCGATTGGCCTGGCGCTCGCGATTCAAGCTTGGATCGTTAAGCCTTACAGGATCCCGAGCGGCTCGATGGAACCGACGTTGAAGGTGGGCCAAAGGGTGCTCGTGAATCGGATCGGCATGCACTTCGGCAAACCTCACATCGGCGAGATCGTAGTGTTCCACCCGCCTAAGGACGCCGAACAGCAGATTTGTGGACCTGCGCCTCACATGGTTACTCCCGGCGGAGCGCCCTGCGATTCGCCCGAGCCGCAGGAGGCGAGTGTGAACTTCATCAAGCGCATCGTGGCTGGCCCGGGCGACACCCTCTACATCAAGGAAGGGCACGCTTACGTCAACGGCAAGCGAGAGAAAGACTCCTACATCAACCCCTGCGAAGGCGGTTCTGAGTGCAACTTTCCGACGCCGATCAAGATTCCCGCCGGTCATTGGTTCATGATGGGTGACAATCGTGGCGAGTCGGACGACAGCAGGTTCTGGGGACCAGTCCCCACAAGTTGGATCATCGGAGGGGCCTTTGCCACTTACTGGCCTCCCGACCGCGTCGGCTTCCTCTAGTCCCTCTTCACGGGCGCCATATTCCAAGCGCGCGGCGCGCCGTCGCGCGCGGCGCAAAAGCGGACAACGACTGTTCGCGTTCGACCGAGCTCTCGGTGCGCGTCTGGTCGCGGGCGCCGACGAGGCGGGCCGCGGCTGTCTTGCCGGGCCGCTCGTAGCCGCAGCCGTCCTGTTCGACTACGAGCGGCTCACCACGCAGGAGATTCGCGCGTTGGCCAGCTTGAATGACTCCAAGCAGCATAAAGCCGAGGCCCGGGAGGAGCTCTACCCGCTCGTTTTGAGCGCCGCTTCGCGCGTGACTGTGGTCTCACGCTGCGTGCAGGGAATCGACTCGCGAGGCTTGCACAAGACGAACTTGGCGGCTTTGCGCGACGCGATCCGGGGCGTTACCAGTGGGATACCGAACGAAGTGATCTGCCTGATCGATGGTTTCGCAGTGCCTGAGTTCGAGCGACCGCAACGTCCGGTCGTGGGCGGCGATGCCACCAGCGCCGCGATAGCGGCGGCGTCGATCGTGGCCAAGGTGACGCGGGATCGCTACATGCACCATGCCGACGAGTTGCATCCAGGTTGGAGCTTTGCCGAGCATGTCGGCTACTCCACGCCCGTTCACCGCGAAGCGATCGAACGCCAGGGTGTCTCGCCACTGCACCGCATGTCTTTTCAGTCGCTGGCTTACCAGCAGCTGGCGCTCTGACCTTCTCGCGTCGCCGCCCCGCTGAAGGTCGGAGAATCTCTGTGGTAGGGGTTGGCCTGCCGGATGGCTCAGCCATCGGCTCACCAAGCCCCCTCGATGTGATCGAGGCGCAATAGTCGATCTGAGCCATCGACGATCACCCCGATCGCGTCGAAGCGGATCGAGTGGGCCTTGGGACGTGAATGGGTGTTCTCGTAGAGCCAGGCGCATGCCAGTCGCTTTATGCGGGTGCGTTGGCCGAGTTTCAGCCAAGCCAACGGCTGGTCCTCGGGACACAGACCCCTGCGACGGTTGCTCGCGCGCCGCGTCTTGATCTCGGCGAAGACCAAAGTGCGGTTATCGAAGGCGATCAAGTCGATCTCGCCGTGGCGAGTCCTCACGTTGCGCGCCACGATCACAAATCCGAGGCGGCGAAAGTGTGCGACGGCGAGATCCTCTCCAAGTGCGCCCAAGGCGCGACGGCGATCGCGCGGGACCGGTGCGCCGGGCGGGGGTTGGCTGGCGGACGGCATCCTCTGACCATAGGCTGCGAAATGTGACGAAATAGACACAGATGTGCCAATTCGCGAGCGAGTTTGCTCAATAACACGCAAACCCATGGAGGCTGGGGCAAGGGCAGCGCCTGAACTGGAGATATCCTGGCGGTCCCGCTCGCATCGTCCTTCCCCGTGACCGACGCCTCTCACAATCCCAGTGGGGCAACCGCCTCTCCCGCAGCCGCCGATGTCGAGCGGAGCGCCGACGGTGCGCGTTTCGGGATCGACGGTGTCAGCGGCTTCATGGGCATGCGCTGGGAGCGCCCCGACACTGTCCGGCTGACAATACGCCCGGAGTTGATCAACGCCGGTGGGCTGCTCTCGGGCGTCGTGACTTATGCCCTCGTCGATTACTGCATGGGCTCGACCTTGTGGCCACACACCGGCGAGGAGGAGCGCATAGCGACCCTCAACATTTCGATCAACTACATCCAGACAGCCATAGAGGGCGAGATCGTGTGCACGACCCAGCTCGACCGACGCAACCGCACGAATGCGGTCCTGCGCAGCGAGGTACGCCACGAAGATGACCGTCTCCTGGTCACGGCCATCGGCAGCTACGCGATCTTCCCGGCGCGTAAGCGTCTACCCACAGTCTGACGCGGCGGCCTCTTATGGCAGGTCTACTAGCCCGTACCCCTCGCGTGCTCACCATCGCTGGGTCAGACTCGGGCGGTGGGGCTGGCATTCAGGCCGATCTCAAGGCATTTGCGCGTTGCGGGGTGCACGGTATGAGCGCGATCACTGCGATCACGGCCCAGAATACGCTGGGTGTAGAGGCCGTCCATGCGATTCCGCCCGAGATCGTCATCGCTCAGGTTCGCGCAGTGGTCGCCGACATCGGCGTAGACGCCGTCAAGGTGGGGATGCTCGGCGCCGCCTCGACAGTCCACGCGGTGGCCGCCGCGCTCGACGAGCTGTCCGACGAGATTCCCGTGGTTGTCGATCCGGTGATGGTCAGCGAGTCAGGCGCCCGCTTGCTCGACCTTGACGCCGAGAGTGCACTCCTAGCCGAGATCCTGCCGCGGGCCACGGTCCTCACGCCGAACCTGCCCGAGGCCAGCACTCTCGTAGGCGGCGTTTCCGACACAACGCAAGACCAAGCGCCGACTCTGGCCCGCGCGGTGCTCAAGCTAGGTCCCAAGATCGTCGTTCTCACCGGAGGTCACCGCGAGCAGGCCACAGATCTGTTCCTCGACTCGCAGGAGCCCGAGCGAATCGTGAGCATCCCCGGTAAGCGTCACCCCGACGGGGCCGCCCACGGTTCCGGTTGCACTCACTCCTCGGTCTTGGCCGCCCAACTGGCGCTCGGACGTGCACCGCTCCAAGCCGCCTTCGCCGCGCGAGCCCTGACCGGGGAAGCGGTTGCACGTGGCCTGCGTGACGTGGGCCAAGGTCCTGGGCCGGTCGATGCGATCGGCTTGGAGCGCGTTCGGGCCGAGCTCGGTTTGTCATAATCGCTGACCATGAGGCTGTTGCGCGTCAAGCCCGGTCATGGTGAGGTGGTGCTGGCCGAGGGCGATGTCGCGGTGCCCGAGCAGCATGCCGAGCTGCTGCAAGCTTTCCGTCGCGAGCTCGACGCGGGTATGTGGGCTGCTGTGCCCACCTCGAGCGAGGCGGGGCGTCGCCAAGCCGAGCTAGTTCGCAGCTTCGAGGAGGTTCCTCTAGACGCAGAGCGCGTGATCTTCTTCCCCCGGGCCGCCGGCGGTCGCTGATGCGAACGCCGCCCAGCGTGTTTTCCGGCCGCGCCAAAGCTGCGCGCTCGGCATCCTGAGGTCCGGGCCGATGCTTGCGTTCGGAACGCTCTCGATCGTGCTCCTGGCTCTGCTCATGGTCCTCGCTCTGCAGCAAGCACGACGCAGCGCTGTGCCGGCCGCGTTGCGTTCTTTGCGCAAGCGCCACGCGCACACAGTCGCCGACTACGACCCCGGGCGCGAACTGCGCGCCGAGCAACGCGCACGCGAGCTTTTGCGCTCATGCGTCAACGAGGAGGAGTGGGCGATGTATCGCGAACTCGGCTTCATACGCGTGTGGGGCACCGCCGAGGAGGACACGTACGCGTATCTCATCTACCCGCACAAGCCGATCCTCGCTTATGTCTCTGACGGCGCCCAGATCGTGGGCGAGTACTGCGTGGAGTTCCCTGACCAAACTCGCCCCTACGGCAGCCCTAGGTTGCCGGACTCCGACGACGTGCTCGCCAAGTGGATCCGGCTCACAGCCGACGAGCGAGGTCTGATCGAGCAAGCCAACATGCACCTGCCCGGACGCCAGGTCCGGGTTGCCAAGGCGCGCCGCGACCTTGCTCGCTTGGCGGCTTGGGAACGCGAGCGCTCGGCAACGCCCAGGCGAGCGCCTCGTCGCGTCGGTAGTGTTCCGGCGCTGTGACCGATCCAGCGACTTTCGACCTCAAGCACCGTTCGCGGGCCCTTACCGAGGGTCCTGAGCGGGCCGCTGCGCGTGCCTACCTGCACGGGATCGGCTACACAGCCGAGGATTTGGCCAAGCCGATCATCGGGGTGGCCCACTCGTGGATCGAGACGATGCCCTGCAACTTCAACAACAGGGTTCTGGCCGCCAAGGTCAAGGAGGGGATCAGGGCGGCAGGTGGCACGCCGATGGAGCTCAATACGATCGCTATCTCCGACGGCATCACGATGGGGACTTCCGGGATGCGGGCCTCGCTCGTCTCACGCGAGTTGATCGCCGACTCGATTGAGTTGGTCGCCTCGGCGCACGCGTTCGATGCTTTGGTCGTGATCTCCGGCTGCGACAAGACGATCCCAGGTGCGGTGATGGCCTTGGCGCGGCTGAACATCCCAGGCCTAATGCTCTATGGCGGCTCGATCCGCCCCGGTCATTACAAGGGCCACGATGTCACGATCCAACAGGTTTTCGAGGCGGTCGGAGCCTACGCCGTCGGCAAGATCACCGAGGCCGAGCTACACGAGTTGGAGGAGGTGGCCTCTCCCGGCGCCGGCGCTTGCGGAGGACAATTCACGGCGAACACAATGGCGATGGCTTTCGAGGTGCTCGGCATCTCACCGGCAGGCTCCTCGATGGTGCCAGCCGAGGACGGGCGCAAGCTGAAGGTGGCCGTCGAGTGCGGTGAACTGGCGATGGATGTGTTGCGTAGAGGGCTGCGCCCCAGCGAAGTGATCACCAAGCCTGCCTTGGAGAACGCCATCGCCGCCGGCGCAACTAGCGGCGGATCCACCAACATCGTGCTTCACCTACTCGCCGTCGCGCGCGAAATGGGAGTCCCGCTCTCGATCGAGGAGTTCGACGCGATCTCCGAGGCCACGCCCTTGTTGTGCGACCTGCAACCTGGCGGGCAATACGTCGCCACCGACCTGTATGAGGCGGGCGGCGTGCCGCTCGTGCTTCAGCGCTTGCAAGAAGCGGGCGTACTGCGCTCTGATGAGATCACCGTCACCGGGCGCTCGATCGGCGAACACGCTCAGGAGGCACACGAGACTCCAGGACAGCAAGTCGTGCGTCCTCTCACGGACCCGCTCAAGCCGACCGGCGGTTTTGCGATTCTGCGCGGCAACGTGGCACCCGACGGATGCGTGGTCAAGCTGGCGGGCCACGAGCGTCGTCGCCATGCCGGCCCGGCACGGGTGTTCGACGGCGAGGAGGCCGCCATGGCGGCTGTGCTCGCACATGAGATCAAACAGGGCGACGTAGTCGTCATCCGCGGCGAGGGACCCGCTGGTGGTCCAGGTATGCGCGAGATGCTTGCGGTCACAGCTGCGATCGTCGGCGAGGGCCTTGGCGAGAGCGTTGCCTTGATCACAGACGGGCGCTTCTCTGGTGCCACCCATGGTTTCATGGCCGCCCACGTGGCCCCCGAGGCGATCCGAGGCGGCCCGATCGGGGCGCTCTCAGACGGCGATGAAATCACGATCGATGTCGATAACCGCCGTATCGACGTGGCCCTCAGCGACGAGCAGATCGCCGCCCGTCTTGTCTCATACAAGCAGCCCCCACGGGCGGATGAGCACATAGACGTGGCGATCCGCAAGTACGCCAAGCTTGTTGGGTCCGCCGCCCAAGGCGCCGTTACAAGCTGAGCCTCAGGAAGGGGCTACGGGCTGCTCGGCCACGAACTCGTCGAGCAACTGGTTGAAAGCGACGGGGCGCTCCAGCATCGCCATGTGACCTGTTCCCTCGAAGATGACCTTGCGCGAATTGGGAATCAGCTGCTCGAACATGTCTGCGTCGCCGACAGGTATGACCTTGTCTTCGGCGCCCCACACGATCAAGGTGGGGCAGGCGATCTCCGGGAGACGCTCGGCGATCGGATAGTCGATGTTCGCGCGCAGGGCCTGGATGAATCCGGGCTTGCCAGCGCCGCGCAACTGCTCGGCTGCCAAGGCCGCGGGCAGCCGGCTCGGATGGCGGGTCACCGTCCCGAGCGTTATGTTTCGCAACCCTGGTCGGCGCGCCACCCAGTCCGAGCGAGCGGCCGTCCAGCCTGTATAAGCAGCAAGCATCGGAGCCAAGCGGCGGAGATAGGGCTCGATACGTTCGACGTCGCGATGCTGGTAGGTGCTGATGCCAGCCGCGGAGACGAGCACCAGACGCTCGACTCGTTGGGGAAACGCAATTGCAAGCTCAGCCGAGACGAAGCCGCCCATCGAATTGCCCACGACCGTCGCCGCGCTGATCCCGAGCGTGTCCAAAAGACCGTCCAAGATGCGCGCGTACGCGGAGATCGTGATGGGTTCCTTGGGCATCGGCGAATGACCGAAGCCCGGCAGGTCCATCGCGATCACACGGTGACTTTGCGCGAATACAGGCAATTGCTCCAGCCAGTTAGGCCAAGAGCCCGACAGGCCGTGCACGAAAACGATTGGATCGCCCTCGCCCAAATCGATCGTGTTCAGCGGGGTGCCCGTGACCGTGATCCAGTGCTGATATTCGCGCCAGTCGACTTCCAGCCAGGCTGAGCGCCCCGTCGGACCGTAGGGCTGTCGGCGATCGGTCCTCGGGAGAGTGTCGACGCCGACCATCAGTCAATAATCTACTCCACTCAGTGCGTATTGCCATCGACATCGACTCGACCCTGCACCACTATTGGGACGTGCTCTCGGAGATCTCGCGTCGTCGCTTCGGCATCGAGTTGCCCTATGAGGAGCAGTTCACCTGGGGCATCACGCGCCTGCGACCCGATCAGCTGGAGCTGTGCATCGAGGAGAGCCACAGCGACGATTCAATTCTCACCGGCAAGCCCTACCCGGGAGCGATAGAGACGGTGCGCACATGGAGCGATCAGGGTCATTTCATCCACATAACCTCTCATCGTTCCAAGGCGTGTGCAGAGGCCACGGCACGCTGGTTGGAAGGCTTGGGCCTGCCGTTTGACGATCTGTGCTGCTCCTACGACAAGGTTTCTCGCTGCGTAGAGCTAAATATCGAACTGCTGATCGACGATTCCCCTTTGAACATCGCAGCCGCCCTGGAACGGGAGATATCGACAGCGACGATCGTGCACCCATGGAACGCGGAACTGTGCGAGGTCGAGGACGTTCTTGCCGCCAACGACTGGTACGACCTGGCCGCGATACTTGCCCCCAAGCTCTCAAAATCCTCGCCAACTCTGGTGCGTCCCGGCTGAGTCAGCCCGGTGCTTTGGCAGGGTGCCTGGCGGATACGGCGAATTATCCGTGGTGATGAACCCCAGCCAAGTCGATACCTCAACCCCCAGTGAGCCGTGGCGGGCCGCGCTCGCCCAGCTCGATCAAGATCTGCTGCGCACAAACACCGCTTCGCGCACTCGACGGGCCTATGCGATCGACACGCTCCAGTTTGCCGTGTGGTCGCAGGCACGCGGGGGCCTACCCTCCGCCGTAGACTCGCGAGAGGTAAGACGCTACATCTCCCACCTCTCCGGTCTGGGCTTGAGCGCCGCCACGGTAGCGCGCAAGCTGGCCTCGATTCGAGCCTTGTTTCGCAGCCTGCGTGAGCACGGCCTGATCGAGCAGAATCCCGCCGATCTGCTGGCCACCCCGCGTCGTGGCTCTCATCTGCCGCAGGTTCTGAAGGCGCCCGAAGTCGCTCGCCTGCTTGACGGTATCCCGTCCGGCGGTGGCAGTGGACCGCTTGACATACGCGATCGTGCCCTGTTCGAGCTCGCCTACGCGTGTGGCTTGCGCGCGGAGGAGATCGTGTCCCTGAATGTCGAAGACGTGGATCACGAAGCCGAGCAGCTCAGGGTCGAGGGCAAGGGTTCCAAGACCCGTTTCGTGCCCGCCGGAGAGATTGCGCTTGGGGCCTTGCGTCACTACTTGGAGCGCGCTCGTCCTGCGCTCGTCCAACCGCAGTCGGCGACCCCCTCGATCGGGGGTCAGACCCCGGCGTATACCGCCGGCCAGCGCACCGACGATCGGCGAGCCTTGTTCCTGAGCCGCTCTGGGAGGCGACTTGGCACTAGCGACGTGCGTCGACGCTTGCGCACGTGGGTGGGTCGGGTCGGCGTGGCCGGTGGGATCTCTCCACACACCCTGCGTCACAGCTTCGCGACCCATCTTTTGGACGGTGGCGCGGACTTGCGCACGATCCAGGAGTTGCTCGGCCACTCGAGCATCTCGACAACCCAGGTCTACACTCGGGTAGAGTCCGCCAGATTGAGACGCGCCTATGCGCGCAGTCACCCTCGGGCCTGATCGGGCGGGAGAAGACCCTGGAGACGAACGTCAAAGCGATCGAGCTGCGCGAACTGTGGCGGCGCTATAAGAATGACGGAGACCCTCGCGCACGCGAGCGGCTCGTCGTTGCCTACTCGCCTCTGGTTAAGTACGTGGCCGGCCGCACCGCGGCCGGCTTGCCGCCGCATGTCGAGGAGGCCGATCTCGTCTCATATGGGCTTGTAGGCCTGATCTCCGCGATCGAGCGCTTTGATCCCTCGCGCGAGATCAAGTTTGAGACCTATGCGATCACGCGCATTAAGGGCGCGATCATCGACGAGCTGCGCTCGATCGACTGGGTGCCTCGCTCGGTCAGGGCCCGAGCACGCGAAATCGAGCGCGCCAACACCAAGCTCGAGCACCGCTTGCAGCGCACTCCGACCGATGAGGAGATGGCTGCCGAGCTGGAGCTCACGGTTCCCGAGTTCCACGAGTCGCTGCTGGCGATCTCCCACTCCTCGGTGGCTGCCTTGGACGAGCTGTGGAGCGTCTCCGATTCCAGTGGCGATCAGGTCTCTTTGATGGACACGATCGAGGACCCCAACGCGCCCGACCCCTCCCGCGCCCTGGATGTGGGCGATCTGAAGGATCGCATCGCAGACTCGATCGCCTCCTTGCCCGAGCGTGAGAAGCTCGTGATCGCCCTCTACTACTACGAGAACCTCACACTTCGAGAGATCGGAGAGGTGCTGGGCGTCACCGAGTCGCGCATATCCCAGCTTCACACCAAGGCGGTTCTGCGCCTGCGCGGGCGCATGCAGGACGGCTCTTTCGCGGACTAGCCGGGGAGTCACGTAGGTCCGCTGAGGTCAACCCTTGGCGCAAGTTTCGATCGGCGGTATCTTGCTGAGAGCGTTCAGCAAGGAGACACATGCGCCCGGCCCCCGATCGGATTCGCAACGTCGCCCTCGTCGGTCATCGCGGCTCGGGCAAGACATCCTTGCACGAGGCGCTCCTGTTCGAGGCCGCGGTCCTCAACAGGCTCGGTTCGGTGCCGGACGCGAGCACCATCTCTGACTCAGACGCCGAGGAGCAAGCGCGTCAGATGTCGATTTCGCTGACGCTCAGCGCCGCTTCTTGGCGCGAGCACAAGATCAACTTGCTGGACACGCCCGGCGAGCCGAGTTTCGTCGCCGATGCGCTCCCGGCCTTGCGTGTCTGCGAGTCCGCGATCTTCGTGCTCAACGCCGTCAACGGTGTCGAGGTGACCACGAGCCGGCTGTGGGCGCGCGCGGCCGAGCTCGACGTCGCCCGGCTCGTGTTCGTGAACATGCTCGACCGCGATCGGGCCGATTTCTTTGACACGTTGACGGCGCTCAAGCAGGCTTTCGGCCCACACGCGATCGCCACCGAGATCCCGCTCGGCTCTGATGAGATGGAAGGCGTTATCGACCTGCTCGACATGACCGCCTTTCGCCAATGCTCAAGCGGACGAGGAGACTTCGAGGAGGTGCCGATCCCTGACAGCCAGATGGAGGTGGCGAGCTCCTATCGCGACCGTTTGATGGATGAGGTCTGTGAAGTCTCCGATCTCCTCATGGAGCGCTACCTGGAGGGCGAGAAGATCTCCCACCAGGAGATCACGGCCGCGCTGAAACAGGGCACCAATCACGGCAAGCTCTTTCCGGTCACCTGCGGCGTGGCCACGCGCAATCTGGGCACCTCGCGACTGCTCGACGCGATCGTCGAGGACCTGCCCTCGCCGGTGAGTCACGGACCATTGCAAATCGGCGAGGCCGAGCTGTCGGCCTCTGAGCACGACGAGTTGTTCGCATACGCCTTCAAGACCCGCGCCGACCCCTACGCCGGACGCGTCAACCTCGTGCGTGTCTACCAAGGAGTGCTCCATCACGACACCCACGCTCACAACACCCGCTCGCGGGCCCGCGAGCGGATCGGCCAACCGATCGTCTTCTCAGGCAAGTCCAGCGAGCACGTGTCCGAGATCGGCGCTGGAGATATGGGCGCCGTGGCCAAGCTCAAAGACACCCACTCGGGCGACTGGCTAGCCGGCAGCGAACAGTCTTTGGAGATGCCGCGCGCAAGCCTCCCTGCGCCCGTGATGGCGTTCGCCGTGGAGGCAATCGGCAAGGGCGATGAAGACAAGGTGTTCAGCTCCCTGCGACGGCTGCGCGAGGAAGACCCCACGATCGACCTGCACCGCGATCCGCAGACCGGCGAGCAGATCGTCGCGGGGCTCTCACAGATGCACGTCGAAGTGATCGTCGAGCGTTTGCGCTCTCGCTTCGGCGTTGAGGTCTCACTCAAGCCTCCCCGGGTCCCTTACCAGGAGACAATTCGAGCCCCAGCCAAAGGTCGCGGCCGCCACAAGAAGCAGACAGGAGGGCGGGGACAGTTCGGGGCTTGTGAGATCGAGATCGCTCCACTGCCCCAGGGCGCCGGCTTTCATTTCGTCAACCAGATCAAGGGGGGCGCGATCCCCAGCCAGTTCATAGGAGCCGTCGAGAATGGTGTCTTGGATGCGATGGCAGCGGGCCCTATCGCGAGCTATCCCGTCAAGGATGTTCAAGTCACGCTCGTCGATGGTTCCTTCCACGCCGTGGATTCCTCTGAGCTTGCCTTCAAGCTTGCCGGCGCACTGGCCATGAAGGAGGCCCTCAACCAAGCTCGGCCGGTCCTGATGGAGCCCTTCATGCTTGTCCGTGTCTTGGTGCCCGACGAGCACGTGGGCGACACGATCGGCGACATCAATAGTCGTCGTGGGCGCCCTCAGGGGATGGAGCCGGCGGGGGGTACAACCGAGATCAAGGCAGAGGTTCCCTTGGCTGAGATGCTCTCCTACGCGCCCGATTTGCGCTCGATCACCCAGGGCCAAGGTGACTACACGCTGGAGCTACTGCGCTACGAGCCGGCGCCCTCGCAACTGGCAAAAAAGGTGCTCGAGCAGCTCGACGAGGCTCGTCCCGCCGCGCACGCTTGAAGGGCTCTCCCGCCGGGTCCTCAGAGCGGGCGTACCGCGCGAGCACGCCGCTCCGGCTACTCTGATGAGCTGATGGCCACCCGCGCAATCGTCACCTCACACCCTGTGGTCGCCTGCGATGTATGCGGACGAAGCCTGTTGCGAGGGGAGAATCCAGACGTGTTCCTCGCCGGTGGGCAGCGGCGCACGGTGTGCGAGCTGTGCGTGCCCAGAGCGTCGGCCGAGGGCTGGTTGCGCGAGGCCGATAACCACGCTCTGTCGGTCCGTCCGACCCGAGCGCGGCGCGCCGGCTCGCTGCTCGGGCGTTTGCGCCAGTTACGCGAGTCCTCCGAGCGTCCCACGCGACGCGACGCGCGACCCACCGCCGATCGCTCGCCGGGTGCGGAGGGTGAGCTCTCAGAGGACGGTCTCTACGACTTCCTGGAGGGCGGTTCGATCGCGCGCTCCGATTCCTACGAGCAGGAGCTCTACATCGACTCGGTGCAAGCCGGCGCGCCCGCCGAAGGACAGTGGAGCGATGCAGGCGACATCGCCGAGCTGGCGACGAGCGGCGAGTTGAAGATGGCTCGTGCGATCGAGGTCTTCAACGCCGGTGAGCAGCCGCGACGCATCGCGGGCGTTGCTCGCTCGTTGGGAGCCCCCGAGGTGACTGTGCGCGTCTTGGAGGACTCGGGCAGCAGGGTTGCGATCGTCGTCGCCTGGGAGTTGTGCTGGTACCGCTACGAGGTCGATCTCGGCGAGGAGGCCGCCGGTGCCCAGCTGGTCGGCCAGGGCATGGAGCTCGAGGAGCTGCCCGAGCTTGACCGTAGAGCCAACGCGGGCGTCGATGAGCACGGCGCGCTCGCTCCGCTCGCGCTCGCCTGACGCTTGCCTGCGCAGTACGATCTAACTCGATGATCTACTGCGTTGTCCCCAAGCCGCTTGCCGACGAACTCTATTCCAAGCTGGTCAAGCGCTACGAGAACGACGACAACGTAACCGTCATCGTCGACCGGCGCGAGACCGACCGACGTGCGCGTGGCTCGCGTCCGTCCGAGAGCGACCTGCAGCGCCGCGTGATTCGCGACCGTCGCCGTGCCCGCGTCCCGGGCGATCTACCGCCGCTCGTCGACGGCTCCTGACGGCGTGCCCGCGGTCGTAGCGTCCTCGCCCAAGAGGTGGCCTGCCCGGATGCCTGAACGGAGAAGACCGTGAAGCTCGTCGTCCACGTCGACGGCGGTTCGCGCGGCAACCCGGGACCCGCGGCGGCCGCCAGTGTCCTCTCAAGCCCAGAGGGTGAGATCCTCGACGAGGCCTCAGAGCTGCTCGGCACCGTCACCAACAACGTGGCCGAGTACCGCGCACTCCTACTCGGCTGCAAGCGCGCCCGCGCTTTAGGCGCAAGCGAAGTGGAGATTGTCAACGACTCCGAGCTGATCGCCAAGCAGGTACAAGGCCTCTACAAGGTCAAGCACCCAGCGATGCGTCCCCTCCACCAGCAAGCGCTAGCCGCTCTGAGAGGCTTTGATGCGTGGAAGGTTCGCACGGTCCCACGCGCTCAAAACGCTCACGCTGACGCGCTCGTCAACGCCGCGTTGGACGAAGCGGCGGCTAGCCCCGCCGTCTGAGAACTCCTGAGCTAGCGCAACCGATGCGTAGCGCGCGCGATCGCGATCATTTGCGAGTTGGAGAGGTCCTCTAGCAGCGTGTTCGTCACGAAGTAGATGACTTTCCCGGTACGCCATCCGATGTCGTGGATGTGCGAGCCATCGTCCACCAGCAGATAGGTGCGACCGCCGATCTTCTGTACGCGAGCATGGGCGAATAGGGGAATGTTGACCCAATCCATGCCCTCCACGTCGTAGTAGCCGCCGAGCCCGTTCTCTTGCCATACAGCAACGTAGGCGTGGTGGATGTGCTTGTGCTCGTCGGGGAGCGTGTACACGTGGACTTCCTGGGGGACAGCGGGCCCGGTCTGCACAGAGGGAAACTCCAACGGGAACGGCACGCTCGGTGCGGCGGTAACGGCCATCGCCGCGACGGAGCTCGGGACCGGATACAAGTCAAGCGAGGCGTTGGAAGGGCTCGCCGAGCTGTGATGGTGGTGGTGCGAAGAGCTCGAGGAGGAGCTGGGTAGTTGCAGTTGTTCGTGACCGTGAAGGAATTCCCTTACGGTCGCTTTGAGCAGGCTGGGAGTTGTGGTCACGTAGCTGACGCCGCTGATCATGGCATCCGCGTTTGCCACCTGGAATTTGACTTGGCGCAGTGGCTTCTGCTGAGAGAAGGCCGCGAGCTTGGCGAGTTCGATCAACTGCCCCGCCGAGGAATGGAACGTAGTGGTGACAGCCTTGCCGACGGCCTTAGAGACCGTGTCGATCTCGCCCACGAGATTGCCCACCGGGACCTGCTCGCGCAGGTTTCGCAGAAAGTCCTGCTGGCGTGCGACACGAACGAAATCCGAATCACCGTGGCGGTAGCGCACATAACTGAGCGCATTTTCGTAGCAGAGCTTCTGGTAACCGGGCTCTAGGTTGATCGAGGAGTAGTTGCCGGATTCGGTGGCTTCGCTTTGGTGCAGGTAGCGGTGGTCCACATTGACGTACACGCATCCCAGCGTGTCCACGACATCTCTAAAGCCCTTAAAGGACACGTCGATCACGCCGTTGAGCTTGACGTGCAGCAGGTGCTCGATCGTCTTCGCGGTGAGTTCCACACCGCGGTTGGTTCCCCCTTCCGCGCTGCCGATCGTGTAGGCGGCGTTGATCTTGCTCGGATAGTAGGTCTGCCCGCTTTTGGTCGTGATCGACACAAGCAGGTCGCGTGGGACCGAAAGCACCGAGATCTGGCCGTAATTGGGGTCCAGGTGCACGAGCAGCAGCGTGTCGCTGTGCGGCGGGTCGTTTCGGTCATACGCGTCTTTGGAGCCGGCCCGTCGATCGGAGCCCAAGATCATGAAGGTCTGCGGTTCGCCGCTGTAGGCGGTTTCTACGATGCCCTTGGCGACATGGATCTGGTTGCCCTTGGGGAAGACCTCGTTGGCTATGTGGTTGAGCTTGGTCAAGGCGATTGTCGCTGTCGCCGCACCGCTGAGCAGCAAGATCAGGATGCCTGCGATCGCGAAACGCGCCCACATGCCCCGTGCCAGGGACGGTGGGCGCTCATCGTCGAGTGGTGTCGCGGGCAAAAAGCTCATGCGCATCCAAAGGCAGGCGTCGTCCTGCTCCGCCCAGCCGTGCGCGAAGCGTAGCGGGGGCACCGGCTGGGCCGCGCAGGATGGGTCAGGAGATTGCGTGTACGGAGCCTGCCTGGTGGGCGTGGCGCGCCGGGGACCCCGATACGCTCGATCCCGTGCTAAAGCCCCGCAATCGCGAGCTGCTCGGCCTGATTCCCGCCGCTCTGCTTGTCACCGCCGGCTTCACGGCGATCTTCATCCAAGAGGAAAACAGCTCTGCGGGCGCGTCTACGAACGTGACGCTCAACCACGCCTCCAGCCTCTCGCTTACCTACGGGCTCTTGTTCTTGGGCTTGTGCTTGGCGGCGCATCTGGTGATCCGCTTCGCGCTACCCCACGCGGACCCTTACTTGTTTCCCCTGGCGGCGGTGCTCGCGAGTGTGGGGATCGTGATGGTGTACCGCATCAATCCCTCCTTGGCGCGCCAACAGGCCCAGTGGATGGTGCTGGGCCTGGTTTTGTTCGCGGCGACCATCGTTTGGTTGCGGCGCGAGGGCATCGGTGTGCTAGAGCGCTATCGCTACACGATCGCCGCGGTCGGTATCGCGATGGCGGTCCTGCCGCGCTTCCCCGTGATCGGCGAGCAGGTCAACGGCGCCTACTTGGACATCCACTTCGGCTCGGTCTCCTTCCAGCCGGCCGAGTTCGCCAAGGTCGCGATCGTGATCTTCTTGGCCAGCTATCTGCGCGACAACCGCCAGATCCTGGTCACCGCCGGGCGGCGCGTATTGGGGCTGACGTTGCCTCCGATGAAGCAGTTCGGGCCGATGCTCTTGATTTGGGGCGCGGCGATGGCCACGCTGTTGCTGACACGCGAGCTTGGCACCTCCTTGATGTTCTATGGCGCTTTCTTGGCACTCCTGTATGTGGCGACCGGGCGCCTCTCCTTCCCTTTGATCGGGCTTGTCCTGTTCGGGCTCGGCGCTTGGTTCTTGGCCAATCACGTCGGTCACGTCCATAGCCGCGTGCTCGCCTGGGAACACCCTTTCGAGAAGTCGCTCTACGAACAGCGCGGCGGCAGCTATCAATTGGCCCAGTCGCTGTTCGCCCAGGCCGACGGGGGCCTGCTTGGGACAGGCTTTGACCAATCCCTGTTGGTCTTGCCCCATCACCGCGAACCGATCTTGCCAGTGCCCGAAAGCGACATGATCTACGCGGTCATCGTCAACGAGCTGGGACTGGCGGGAGCCGCCGCGCTGCTACTGACTTATCTCATGTTCGTTGCACGCGGCCTGAAGACGGCGATGCTGGCCCGCGACTCGTTCTCGAAGCTGCTGGCCGTCGGGCTGTCGTTTGTCGTGGCGATGCAGGTGTTCGTGATCGTGGGGGGCGTCACACGTGTGATCCCGCTCACCGGGGTCACGCTCCCGTTCGTGGCCTATGGCGGCTCCTCGGTCGTTATGAACTTCGTCCTGCTGGCCTTGCTCTTGGTCGTCTCAGACCGCGCCAGGAGACCCTATGCGCCGGCGCGCTGAGGCGTTCATAGCCCTTAGTCGCGCTTTCGAGCCGTTTAGCCGGCGCTCGTCGTGAGGATTTTTGACATGGTTTGCGCACTTTTAGGGAGGTTCGCCGCAGCTTTGGGTCGAAAACCTCCATATCCCGTATGCGGACCGCTATTTGGGGCAGTGTCCGCGAATACTTAGCGCTATGCCAACTTCCACAACAGACGCCACTTCAAGCTTCCTCATAAAGGCCCGCGATCTGCGCGGAGTCGGGGACACGACAGGCCCAAGCTCGATGCATCCGCACAGGCGCTACCCAGCACGCTTTGCCAACCTCTCCTCGCCGGCCGGTCTACATCCGCGGCCCTGGCTGAAGCGACTGCGCAGAGCGCTGCGCGAGGACCTGTTCGTGTTGCACTATCAGCCGATTGTCTGCTTGCAGAGTGGAGCGGTGTCCCACTATGAGGCTTTGATCCGGTTGGCCGACGAGCCGCAGGAGACGCTGACGCCACCGTGCGCTTTTCTCCCGGCAGCCGAGCGCTACGGCCTGATCCAAGACATCGACCGCATGGTGATCGGCAAGGTCGTGGCCTTGATGGGCGGCGAGCTGGCGGACAACGGCGCACGTGTCGCGGTCAACCTTTCAGCCCTTTCGATTACAGACCATGGCATGCTCGCCCACATAGAGCGAGAACTGGTGCGCCACGCGGTTGCTGCCGAGCGGCTGGTCATCGAGGTCACCGAGACCGCCGCGATCGGCGACATGCGCCGCGCGCAGACATTCTGCGAAGGCGTCCACACACTCGGCAGCTCTGTTGCTTTGGACGATTTCGGCGCCGGTTTCGGCTCCTTTCAATACCTCAAGCAGCTCCCTTTCCGCTACCTGAAGATCGACGGCGACTTCATCAAGGCCTTGCCCAGCTCTCACAAGGATCGGCTGGTCGTCCAGGCGCTCGTC
Organism: uncultured Solirubrobacterales bacterium; assembly: GCA_963726465.1. GTDB lineage: Bacteria > Actinomycetota > Thermoleophilia > Solirubrobacterales > Solirubrobacteraceae > Palsa-744. The sequence continues at coordinate 99,295 of CAVSCQ010000019.1, read as the reverse complement.
GGAGTGGCTCAGGGCATGGGTAAGCAGACGATTGCCGAGTACGTCGGCGACGAGCCAACGATGAGTCTTTTGCGCGATTACGGCGTCGACTACGCCCAGGGCTTCGAGGTCGGCCGCCCGCGCGGCCAGGTCGAGACGTTCGCCTGCTAGCGCGGCTCGGGCATCTGGGTTCGCAGCATCGCGTCCCACAGCCTGTCGGGAAGGATTTTGCGCTGGAAGACGGTGAGGTGGGCCGACGGTGTGAGCAACATGCGCGAAGGTGCTTTGCGGCGTGAGATGGCCTTCTCGATCGCCTTGGCCACGACATCGGGGCCGCCGCCGAGATGGCGCATCGGGCCCTCATACACGCCTGCTGTCATCGCCGCGAGCTTGGCGTTGAACGCTTTATAGGGATCGCCGCTGTCGGGCCGCGCGCTCTGCGCATCCTGCGCTTGGCCCTTTGAGCCGCCTTCCTCCCCGGCCGAGTCGGCGTCGTTGACTGTGCCGACCGCCGTCTTTCCGAACTCCGTCGTGATCAGGCCGGGCTCGACGAGCACCACGTCCACGCCGAAGCCTCTCACCTCGAAGCGCAAGGCATCGCTGATCGCCTCCAAGGAGTGCTTCGTTGCGTGATAGAGCCCGCCGCCCGGCAGGGTCAGCCGCCCGCCCATCGAGCCGATGTTGACGATCTTGCCCCAGTGCTGGTCGCGCATCGCCGGCAAGACCATCTGGGTGAGCGCGATCAGGCCGAACACGTTCGTCTCGAACTGGCGGCGAACGGACTCCAAGGGCACCTGCTCGATCGGGCCGCCCTGGGAGTAGCCGGCGTTGTTGACGAGCACCCCCACCGCGCCCTGCTCGCGCTCCACCGTGTCCACTGCGGCGCGCATCGACGCTTCGTCGGTGACATCAAGTTGCAGCAGCTTGCAACCCGCGCTCGCCAGGTGCTCGATCGACTCGGGGCGTCGCGCGCTTGCGTAAACCGTCCAGCCGTGGCCGGCAAGCCGCCTGGCTGTGGCCTCACCGATGCCCGAGGAGCAGCCTGTGATCAATACCGTCTTTGACACGTCGGACATTTGGGCAGCATACGGAATAGGGTTCTAGGTCGATGCGAGCCGTCACATTTCAAGAGCCGGGCAAGGTGCTCGTCGTCGACGTCCCCGAGCCCGAGATCGCCGACCCCGGCGATGCTGTCGTGCAGATCGAGGCGACTGGCGTGTGCGGCTCGGATTTGCACATCTATCACGGCCGCGTTCAGATCGAGCCGGGTTTCACGATCGGCCACGAGTACGTCGGCACGGTGCTCGCGGTCGGCGGTGCGGTCCAGAACGTGGCGGTGGGGGACAGAGTCTTGGGCTGCTTTCAGACCGCCTGCGGACATTGTTGGTTCTGTCGTCGCGGCTGGTTTCACAAGTGCGACTCCTCGCGCACGTTTGGCCACGGGGCGGCACTCGGCTCACTGCAGGGCACCCAGGCCGAGCAAGCCTTGATCCCTGCCGCCGATCTCGTCCTGCGCAAGATCCCGTCGGGCATGAGCGACGAGGTGGCTTTGTTCGCGGGCGACGTTATGGGCACAGGCTTTCACGCGGTTGTCGATAGCGGTCTGCGTCCGGGTGACGTGGCGGCCGTGCTCGGACTCGGGCCGGTCGGCCTGTGTGCGGTGCAGGCCGCACGAGCCTGTGGTGCTTCCAAGGTGATCGCGATCGACACTGTGCCTGAGCGCTTGGCGATGGCCGAGTCCTTCGGTGCCGAAGCGGTCCATCTGAGCGAGGGCGACCCGCGAGCGGCCGTGCGCGAGGCCACGGAAGCTCGTGGCGTGGACGTATGCATCGACGCCGTCGGTGATCCCCGCGCTTTCGACCTTGCGCTGCGTTTGACCCGCAAGTGCGGCACGGTGCAAGCTGTCGGCGTGTATGCCGAGCGCGCCGAGGTGCATATGGGCTTGCTTTGGATCAAGTCGTTGCACGTGTGCGCCGGGCACGCCAACGTGCTCGCCCACGTGGATCGCGTCCTGGCGATGATGTCGGCAGGACTGCTCGACCCCACACCCCTTGTCACGCACCACATGACCTTGGAGCAGGCTCCCGAGGCGTACGCTCTGTATGACCGCCGCGAGGCGCTGAAGATCGTCCTCAAGCCCTAAGGAGCTTCGATGAGCACCGTTGCCCAACCTACCCTCCCCGACGCGCTCGGAGCCGCAGCGCGTGAGTTCATCTCAGGCACCCATGACCTGTTGATCGGCGCGGAGCGCGTGCAGGCCGCCGACGGGCGCACCTTCTCGACGCTTGATCCCTCCACTGGTCGGGAGATCGCTACGGTCGCCCAGGCCGGCGCAGAGGACGTCGCCCGCGCGGTGGCAGTGGCACGTGAGGCATTCGAGAACGGTCCTTGGGCATCATTGCCGCCGTCCGAGCGCGGACGGCTGATGAACGCGCTCGCCGACGCGATCGAGGCACATCAGGAGGAACTGGCCCAGATCGAGTCCTTGGACAACGGCAAGCCGGTCAAGCTGGCCCAATACGTGGATGTGCGCGGTACCGTTGCCCACCTGCGCTACTACGCGGGCTGGCCTTCGAAGATCGAGGGCAACGTTCTACCCGTCACCGCGCCCAACATGCTCTGCTACACGCGTCGTGAAGCGGTCGGCGTGTGCGCCCAGATCGTGCCTTGGAACTTCCCCCTCTTGATGGCTGCTTGGAAGATCTCCCCGGCACTCGCCGCCGGTTGCACGATCGTGCTCAAGCCGGCCGAGCAGACGCCCCTGAGCGCCTTGCGCCTCGGCGAACTGGCTCTCGAGGCCGGTTTCCCGCCCGGCGTCTTGAACGTGCTCACCGGCGACGGCGAGACCGGCGCGGCGCTCGTCGATCACCCCGACGTGGACAAGATCGCTTTTACCGGCTCGACCGCCGTGGGGCGCGAGATCGGCGCCAAGGCAGGGCGGGCCCTGAAGCGCATGACCTTGGAAGCTGGGCGGCAAGTCCCCTAACGTGATCCTGCCCGACGCAGACATCGAGGCTGCGGTGAAGGGCTCCTTCCAGGCGATCTACTTCAACTCCGGCCAAGCCTGCAACGCCGGCTCGCGCCTGTTCGCGCCCGCCGAGCGTTTCGATGAGATCATGAGCGCGCTTGCCGAGAGCGCCAAAGCGACCCAGCTTGGGCCGGGCCTCGATCCCGCCACCCAGCTCGGTCCGCTCGTCTCCGCTGAGCAGCGCGACCGCGTGATGTCCTACATCGACGCCGGTCGCGAGCAGGGCGCCGAGCTCGTGACGGGCGGCTCGGTGGCCTTGTCGGAGAGTGGTGGCTGGTTCGTCGAGCCGACCTTGTTCAGCGCCACCTCCGATGACTTGAAGATCGCTCGGGAGGAGATCTTCGGTCCCGTACTCGTCGCCTCGCCCTATGACACGCTTGAGGAAGTGGCCCGCCGCGCCAACGACACCGAGTACGGGCTCGCCGCCGGAGTGTGGACGCGCGACGTGGGCAATGCCCACCGCTTGGCCGCGCTCTTGCGCGCCGGGTCGGTGTACATAAACCATTGGGGTGGCTCGGATGCTGCGGCGCCGTTCGGCGGCTTCAAGGCCTCGGGCTTGGGACGCGAGCACGGCCACGACGGACTTGACGCCTACCTGGAGACCAAGACGGTCTGGACGTCGCTCGGTTAGAGTCCGCACAATGAGCGGGCATTCTCCGAAGCCCGGGAGCCTTCAGGTGTCGAGTGAGCTGGTCGAGGGCCTCGCCACGCTTACGTTGCGCGGTGAGCTGGACTTGGCCTCGGCGCGCCAACTCGAAGAGAGTTTGGCGGCGATCGACGAGCAGGCGCCGGCACGCATCACGATCGACCTGCGCGGACTTGCGTTCATCGATTCGAGCGGTCTGAGAGCGCTCCTGCTCGCCGACACGCGCGCCCGCGAGCACGAGTATGAGCTTGTGCTTATCCCTGGCCAGGAGCCGGTGCAACGCGTATTTGAGATGACCGGCGCGCTCGATGTCCTGAGCTTCGAGCGTTGAGCGTCGCGAAGGCCCGATGAGCTCGATCGCGGCAAAGCGGCCGCTGGGTTTGAGCGGCACACGCGACGAGGATCGCCGCCGCGCGTGGGTGCCGATCTTGGCCGGCGTGTTCACGCTCGTGCTGCTGGCGGCCACGATCGAGATCGTGCTCGACGCAGCGGTCGGCCATTCGCCGCTGATCCCCAAGTCTCCGTCGATCGCGGGTTGGCTGGACGGTGTCGGCGAGCGTCTCGGCTACCGCGTGTTCCTGATCGCGTTGATCTCTTATGCGGGCGCCTATGGGGGCATGCTGCTGCTCGCTCGACGCATCTCCTCGCGCTGGGCGATCGCTCTGACGGCGGCCCTGCAGTTGATCGTGTTCGCGGGTCCAATCCTGATTTCGACCGACGTGTTCAGCTATATCGCCTACGCCCGCATGGGTGTGGTGCACGGCATCAACCCCTACCTGCACGGGCCGCAGGCGATCCTGGGCGACCCGATCTACCACTACGTGGGCCAAGACTGGAAGAAGGTGGCCACGGCCTACGGCCCGCTCTACACGCTGCTCTCCTATCCGCTCGCAGTGCTCGGCGTGACGGGAGCACTGTGGGGGATGAAGCTCGAGGCGCTGCTGGCGGGGGGCGGCACACTCTTTTTGACGTGGCGCTGTGCGCGTCTGCGCGGCTTGGATCCAAAGTTTGCTCTGATCGCGGTGGGCGTGAATCCTTTGTGGGTCATCTACGCGATGGGAGGCGCCCATAACGACCTGATCATGACTCTGTTCATGATGGCCGCCGTGGCGCTCACGCTAACCGGCGAGCGCGGTTCGCGCCGGGAAGGATGGGCTGGAGCGGCGGTAATCGGCGCCACGCTCGTTAAGGCCACGGGGATCGCCTTGCTTCCGTTCATGTTGCTGGCTCGTCGCCGGCTCGCGCCTTTGCTTGGGGCGCTTGGGGCGGCGCTCGGGTGCGCGCTGCTCGCCTACATCGTGTTCGGCATCCACGGTGTGAATATCGTCTCGGCCTTGAACAGGGACGCGGCGTTCGTGTCCACCGACAGCTTTCCCACCGAGATCGCCCACCTCCTCGGTAAGCCGGGTGTGTTCCCGGTCGACCACGACCTGCTCAAGGCCGGACTCGTCTTGATCGTGCTACATCTCATGTGGCGTACGTGGCGCGGCTATGACTGGGTGGCGGCCTCCGGCTGGACCCTCTTGGCGATCGCGGTGACGAGCACGTGGCTGTTGGCTTGGTACACGTTGTGGTCGCTGCCCCTGGCCGTGGTCGGCCGCGACCGGCGCCTGTTGGTGGCAACGCTTGTGGTGCAAGCTCTTTTCATCGTCCATCAGACCGCGCCATTGTTGGTGCCAGTGTCGTGAGTCTCCGCGGAAACCCAACTGTGGGGAGCGCCAGGTATGAGTGAGCCCCAGGCAAACGCCACGCGAGAGCCGTTTGGGTGGCTACCGGAATGGGCGCGCCCGCTCGAGCACGAAAAGCGTGGCCTTGGCAGCCTGCGCCTGGCGGAGACGACGATCCTGATCCTGCTCGGTGTCTTCTTGGCGGTCGCGACCGTGAACGATGTGGTCCAGCAGACGCACGTCAACCACAGGATCATCGCCGACGATCTCACGTGGCGCGCGGCCACCAATCACGACTACCACGAGATCAATACCGAGCAGGATGTGAAGACCCACACGACGCGCGACGTGGTGTGCGGCAACGTGTCGCCCGGAGGGCCCGATGAACACACTCAGGTGTGTCTCGTGTTCATCGGGGCGGTGCACAACGGGTTGAGGGAAGTTAGCGGCGGCTACTACCTTGCGCCGGAGACGGTCGACATCACACGCCATCGCTTCGCCTGCTTCGGCGAGCCAGCGCAAGCGGGCCTGTGTGGGCTGCACGCGCCACCCGCCGGGTCACCGCCGACTCCGGCCCTGCCGATCGGCCGCCCGTGAGCGATGCCTCGGCCGGCGCGGCGGCGCTCCGAGGGGGGGCTCAGCCGCAAGTATCGTCGTCGCAGGCGCGCGCAGGCGCGCTGCCCAGGTGGTGGCCGCTTGCGGCCCTGATCCTGCTGGCCGCCGCTCTGCGTCTGGGGACGCTGGGCAGGCAGAGCCTGTGGTACGACGAGGCCTTCACGCCGGTACATGTCTTGCGGGCCTCGCTGGGAACCACCTTGCACAACGTCGTGCACAGCGAGAACAGTCCGCCCCTGTGGTACGTCCTGGAGTGGGCGATCACGCGTGTGCTGGGCACCGGCGCGGTGGCTTTGAGGCTGCTCTCGGCCTTGGCCGGCATCGCCACGGTACTGGTGGCTTGGGCGATAGGCCGCGAATTGCAAGGACCCAATACTCGGCGCGCCGCGATCGCGACGGCTGCCTTCGTGGCGAATAATCCACTACTGGTTTGGTATTCCCAGGAGGCGCGCGCCTACGGTCTGTTTGTGTTCACGGCCTCGCTGGCCTTTCTATGTTTCTTGCGAGCCTTGAGCGATCCCAGCAGGAGGCGCATGGTGGAGTTCGCGGTGGCGGCGTCGCTGGCGTTGCTGAGTCACTACTTCGCGGTGTTCTTGCTCTTGCCGATGGGTGTGTGGCTGTTGTGGGCGGCGATTCCAAGAGGATTCTCACGTGTTCTCTATCCGCTGGCGCTGCCGGCGCTTGTGGGGGTTGCCTTGATCCCTTTGATTCTCGCCCAAGGCGGACACGGCACCCAGTGGATCGGCGAATGGGCTTTGGCGAGTCGCTTGGAAGCGATTCCGCAGTACTACCTGACCGGATATACCGGCTCGGCGCTCGGGCATGGCGTGGAGCTGATGGTGGCCTTGGCGATCGGAGCTGGGGTCGTGTACGGGCTGTGGTGCACGCTCACTCCGCGTGAGGAGCGCGGGGCATTGATCGCGCTTGTGGTGAGCGCCTGTGGGGTATTGACCCCGATTGTGCTTGCCCTGCTCGGCGCCGACTATCTTGCGCCGCGCAACCTAGTGGCCGCGATGGTGCCGCTTAGCGCACTGCTTGCGATCGTTATTGTGGCGCAGCGCACGGGGCGTATGGGCTCGGTCTTGGCATGCTTGGTGGCCTTCGCTTTCTTGACGCTGACCGTCGATGTGAACCTCAGTCCGCGCTTGCAGCGGGGCGATTGGAACGGTGTCGCGCAGGTACTCGAAAAGGGAACGGGGGCGCGTGCGATCACGACTGTCGAGCTGGGTGCCGCGCCGCTTGAGTACTACCTGCCCGGGCTGGGAAATCATGCGCGCGGCTCTAGCGTGAGGGTCACCGAAGTGGATGAGACTGGCTATGCGCCGTTGCGCGTGTCGGCCAAGGATCCTCCGGCGCCAGGCTTTCGTCTGAGTGAAAGCCGTGACATTCACGGCCTGGTGGTGTACCGCTTCACATCTACCGTCCCTGTCACGATCCCGGAGCGGGTGCTGCGGGAACATGTGATAACGCTCGCCCATCCGGAGGTGCTCGTCCCCGTGTCCCCAGGGAAAACCACCTAGCCTTCACGCCCATGTCGATGCAGATCGCCGAACCAGTGAGCGAGGCGCAGTTGGCGTTGGAGCATGCCTGCGAGCACCTGCTCTCCCTGCAAGACGAGTTGGGCTGGTGGAAGGGCGAGCTGCAGACGAATGTGACGATGGACGCCGAGGACATGCTCCTGCGCGAGTTCTTGGGCATCAGGCAGAGCGAGGAGACCGAGCGCTCGGCCGTTTGGATTCGCTCTCAACAGCGCGATGATGGGACTTGGGCCAATTTTCATGGAGGCCCTGGCGACTTGTCTACGACGATCGAGGCCTACTGGGCGTTGCGCCTGGCCGGCGACGACCCCGAGGCCGAGCACATGCGGGCGGCCGCCGATTTCATCCGCGCCGAAGGTGGGATTGAGCGGGCGCGCGTCTTCACGCATGTTTGGCTGGCACTGTTTGGATTGTGGCCTTGGGAGCAGGTGCCGGCTTTGCCGCCGGAGATCGTGTTGTTGGGAGCATGGGTGCCGCTCAACATCTATGACTTCGCTTGCTGGGCGCGCCAGACGATTGTGGCTCTGTCGGTCGTGATCGCACACCGTCCCCACCATCGGCTTCCTTTTTCTCTGGACGAACTGCACGGAGCTGAGCCTTGGCGTCCGGCCGTGCCGCGGAGCGCGCGTGGGCGCTGGCTCGTACGCCTGGATCGCGTTCTGCGCGTTTATGAGCGCCACCCTCCACGCTTGGTGCGTCGCCTTGCGCTAGGGAGGGCCGAGCGGTGGATCGTGCGCCGTCAGGAGGCGGACGGATCGTGGGGGGGTATCCAGCCACCTTGGGTCTATTCGTTGATGGCGCTGCACTTGGGGGGCTATTCGCTTGAGCATCCGCTGATGCGCCGCGGAATCGAGGGCATCGACGCGTTCATGGTCGAGTCTCGCCCACAAGTGGGGGAGGCGAGTCGTCGTCTGGAGGCGTGCCAATCGCCAGTGTGGGACACCGCGCTGGCTATGGTCGCGCTCAGCGATGCGGGCTTGCCAAGCGATCACAAGGCGCTCGTGCGCGCCGGGGAGTGGCTGGTTGGTGAGGAGGTGGGGGTCATCGGCGACTGGCATGTGGCCAGGCCGGGTCTGAAGCCGGGGGGATGGGCTTTTGAGTTCGCCAACGACAACTATCCGGATGTCGACGACACTGCCGAGGTCGTGTTGGCGTTGCTTCGGCTGGGGGGTGACTCGCGCGCGCTGCGGGTGCGCCCTTTTGCGAACAACACACAACCCCCGGGTGTCACGCACGAAGAGTCCCTTCAGATTCGCGCACGGCAGGCGATCGAGCGGGCGCTTGCGTGGACGAAGGGGATGCAGAGCGGGGATGGCGCTTGGGGGGCCTTTGACGCTGACAACACGAGGGCACTCGTGCGTGAGTTGCCGTTCTTGGATTTCGGCGAGGTGATCGATGAGCCGAGCGCAGACGTGACCGCCCATGCGGTGGAGATGCTGGCGGCTGTGGGGCAGGCCGGAGAGCCGCGGGTCGAACGGGCCGTGCGCTGGCTGCGAGAGCGCCAAGAGCGTGACGGTTCGTGGTGGGGCAGATGGGGGGTCAACCATGTCTACGGCACGGGTGCGGTGGTGCCTGCCCTGATCGCCGCCGGGGTGGCTCCCTCTGAGCCATGCATTCGGCGTGCGGTGAAGTGGCTCGAGGAGCACCAGAACGAAGATGGTGGATGGGGCGAGGATCCGCGCTCATACGACAGCCCCGAGTGGGTGGGACGGGGGGTGAGCACGGCTTCGCAGACCGCTTGGGCGCTACTGGCCCTGCATGCTGCCGGCGAGGTCGGGGGCGGCGGCGTAGGGCGCTCGCGGGAGGTTGGGGGGCATCCAAACAATGCCGCAGAGCACCTACAGGCCGACGCAGCAGGTTCGCGCGCCGTGGAGCGGGGCATTGCTTGGCTAGTGGAGACTCAACTTGAGGATGGCGGCTGGAGCGAGCCCCAATACACAGGCACGGGGTTTCCCTCCGACTACTACATCAACTATCACCTGTACCGCCTTGTGTTCCCAGTGATGGCGCTCGGGCGCTGCTTGGGAGCGTCGGGGCGGGCGGGCGTCGCTTGATGCAGACCGCCTCAATGTATCTGGCTTCATCCGAGGTCCCCGACGCGGCGAGGGTGATGGCTAGGAGTGGCGGCGAGAACTTTTCGGTGGCCGCACACTTGCTTTCCCGGCGCGACCGCGAGCACCTGTTCGCGGTGTACGGGTTTGCGCGGTTGGCCGACGAAATCGGGGACGAGCACGGCGGCAATCGTCTGGCTGCTCTGGACTGGCTTGAGGCCGAACTGGACCGGGCATACGCCGGTGAGGCGCGCGATCCGCTGTTGATGTCTCTGCAAAGCACGCTTGTCGAGTGCGATCTGCCGCGTGAGCCGCTGATACAGCTGATCGAGGCCAATCGCACAGATCAGCGCGTGACGCGCTACGAGACTTGGCTGCAGCTGGAGAATTATTGCGAGCTCTCGGCAAACCCGGTGGGTGAGCTCGTGCTGAGAGTGTTCGGCTTGTTGACTCCTGCTCGGCTGGCGCTCTCCAACCGGGTGTGCACGGCTTTGCAGTTGGTCGAGCATCTGCAGGATCTTGCCGAGGACGTTGCCCGCGGACGCCTGTACCTGCCGGCTGAGGATCTCGCCAGGTTCGGCGCCTCCCATGAGCAACTGAGCGATCTGCTGCTGCACGCGAGTATGGAGGGGGAGGGTAAGGTCGTACGTGTCGGCGCTCCCACTCCAAGCCATGCCCGGAATGGCGCCCGATCCGCAGTGCGCGAGACGGTTCGCTTCGAGGCGGCGCGTGTACGTGAGCTCCTTGGCGCCGGTGCGCCCCTGGTGAGGAGCGTGCCCGGACGAGCCAAGCTCGCGGTCGCGGGATACGTGGCGGGTGGTGTCGCGGCGGTCGAGGCGATCGAGCGAGCCGGATTTGACGTGCTGACGGGTGCTCCACGGGCCAGCCGCGCGCGCCGGGCGTGGACGCTGGGGCGCGTGCTCGCGGAGAGCCGCCGTTGAGCCCCGAGCAAGCCTATGCGCACTGCGAAGCGGTAACCCGCAAAGCGGCTGCCAATTTCTATTACGGGATAGGCCTGCTTCCACGCGAGAAGCGCCGTGCGACCTGCGCGGTATATGCGTTCGCGCGGCGCATCGACGACATCGGCGACGGGGATTTCGCCGAGGAGGAGAAGCTTGGGCTGCTCGACGTCGCCGGGCGGTCCCTGCGCGAACTGTCGCAGGCCAGCGCCGATCCGGTGATCGTGGCAATGGCCGACGCCGATGCCCGTTTCTCGCTTCCATTGGACGCGTTGGCGGAGCTGATCGAGGGCGTGCGGATGGATGTGCGCGGCACGAGCTATGAGAGCTTTGACGATCTGCTCGGCTATTGCCGGCGGGTGGCCGGTACTATCGGACTGCTGTGCTTGGCGATCTTCGGCTGCAAGGAGCCCGAGCGCGCCCGTTCGCTGGCTGACGATCTGGGTGTGGCGATGCAGCTGACCAATATCCTGCGCGACCTACGCGAAGACGCCGGCAACGGGCGGGTGTACATGCCGCGAGAGGACCTAGTTCGCTACCAGCTCAGCACGGACGGTCGCTTCGATGGCGAGGAAGGTCAGCTGGACGCATTCGTACGCTTTCAAGTGCGGCGCGCCGGCGAATGGTTCGAGCGCGGCTTGGAGCTTGTTCCGCTATTGGACCGGCGCAGCGGGGCGTGCGTGTTGGCGATGACCAACATCTATAGCCGCTTGCTCACGCGCATCGAGAAGGACCCGCAACGGACCAGCATGGAACGGGTCTCGCTGCCGATCTGGGAGAAGCTGTGGTTGGCGGGGCGCAGCATCTTGAAGGCGGCGCTTAGTTGAGCTTGCACACCGGCCTACTCTGGGCATTTCTGCGCGTGCAGGGCTGGGTGCGATAGGGCCGCGAGTGTCAAAGCATGTGAACGGGCGCCGCGTGATCGTGCTCGGTGGAGGTTTGGCCGGGATTGTGGCCGCACTCGACTGCGCCGATAGGGGCGCCCGAGTCACCCTGCTGGAGGTGAGGCCGCGTTTGGGCGGGGCGGCCTACTCTTTCCAGCGCGACGGTCTGTGGCTGGACAACGGCCAACACGTGTTCCTGCGTTGCTGTACCGCTTACAGGGCGCTGTTGGAGCGGCTTGGAAGCAGTGCGCGCGTGGCGATCCAGGCGCGCCTTGAGATACCTGTGCTCAGCCCGGGCGCGAAGCCGACGGTATTGCGACGCAATAGCCTGCCAGCGCCTCTGCATCTGGCCGGTGCCTTGGCGCGCTACGGTCACCTGTCACTGCGCGGGCGGGTGGGCGTTGCACGGGCAGCGCTCGCGCTTAGCCGGCTCGATTTGCAAGAAGTCGTGGCGAGGGAGCGCTTGGACCGACGCCCGTTGGGGGCTTGGTTGGCTGAACATGGCCAAGGGCCGGCGAGCGTGGCGGCCCTGTGGGACCTGATCGCGCTACCGACGCTCAACTTGCCGGCGGCGGAGGGCTCCTTGGCCCTGGGGGCGTTTGTGTTGCAGACTGGGCTGCTTGACAGCAACGAGGCGGGCGACATCGGCTTTCACCTGCGCCCCCTGCAGGAGACGCTCGGGGACCCCGCGGAGCGAGCGCTGAGGCGGGCGGGCGTCGAGGTGAGGTTGGGAGTGCGGGTCGAGGCGGTGGACCGGGCAGGCACACTACGGGTGCGGGTGGGCGGCGAGGAACTGCGGGCCGATACGGTGATCTGCGCGCTGCCCCACGAGCGTGCCAGGGGCCTCTTGATGCCGCTTTTGGGTGCTAGGGCGGAGCGCTGGGAGGGCTTGGGCGCCTCACCGATCATTAACGTGCACATCGTGTATGACAAGCGTGTGTGTGAGCAGGACTTCGCGGCGGGTGTGGGGACGCCGGTCCAATACCTGTTTGATCGCAGCGACGCGGCCGGCCTATCTAGCGGGGGGCAGTATTTGGCGATTTCGCTGTCAGGGGCTGCGGCGGAGATGGGGCTGGCAGCCGACGTGCTGGGCGAGCGCTATCTGGAGGCGATGCGCGAGCTGCTTCCAAGGGCGCGCGAAGCGAAGGTGCGGAGTGTGCACGTGAGCCGCGAGCACGCGGCCACCTTTGCTGCACGCCCCGGAACCGGAGCTTTGCGGCCCACTGCGCGCACGGAGGCGGAGGGGCTCATATTGGCCGGTGCCTGGACCGACACGGGCTGGCCGGCCACGCTCGAGGGCGCTGTTCTCAGCGGTCATGCGGCCGCGCGAGAGGCGCTGCTGTGAGCGACGTCATGGTGGCCGCACCACTGCGTTTGGAGGCGCTTGCGATCCGCGCGGGAGCGCGCAGGTTGCGCATCCACAAGACGGGGATGGGTCGAGAGCGCTCGCACGCGGCGGTCGCGAAGCTGCAGGGAGATCCGGCCGCGGCGCTCGTCGTTATGGGCGTTTGTGGAGGTCTCGACGAAGGTTGCGAACCAGGCGATGTGGTGATCGCCGAAGAGCTACTTGACGGCGAGCAGTCTCTTGATCGGCGTCTTGCCTGTCCTTCGGCGGAGCCGCTGGCCGAGGCGTTGGAGCGCCGTGGCATCCCGGTGCGCAGGGGAGGGGTCGTGTCGGTGGCGCACATCGCGCACGGCGAGAAGCGCGTGGAGTTGCGCGAACGTGGGGCGATCGTGGTCGACATGGAGTCGGTTTGGCTGGCGGACGGTGCCAGGGGCCGACCGTTCGCGGTCATCAGGGTGGTAGCCGACACCCCGTCGCGCGAGGTCACGCGCCCGTTGTTGACGCTTGCGGGAGCCGGGCGGGCGGCTCTGTCGCTGCGACGAGTCGCCGCGGCCTTTGAAGGGTTGGTGAGCGAACATGGCGTCGAGGGCGTGCTTTCGGGCCTATGAGGTGCTGGGTGATAGTCGCGGCTTACGATGGCCGATGCTTACCTCGACAGAGCGTGGCGTGGCAAGATAGGGAATGGGTGTAAATCACGCTCTATGCTTGAGCTGTCGGGAGTGGGCGAGCCGATCCGCGACCCATCCTTTCGTGACCACTGACCCCAACGAACAAGCGAGGGCATTTTGTCGGTTCCGATGAGACAGGGCGCACGCATGGGGTGGTATCTGATGCGCCAGCGCTTGGCGCGGCGTGAAAAGTTTCCTTTGATCGTCGAGCTGGAGCCGCTGTTTCAATGCAACCTGGCCTGCGCTGGGTGCGGCAAGATCCAGCACCCCGAGCACGTTCTACGCCGGCGTATGTCCGTCGAGCAGGCGGTGGGGGCGATCGAGGAGAGCGGCGCGCCGATGGTCTCGATCGCCGGCGGCGAGCCCTTGATCCATCCGGAGATCCATCTGATCGCGGGCGAGCTGATCAAGCGCAAGCGGTTCGTGTACCTGTGCACGAATGCCATCCTGCTGGAGCGCAAGCTCTCAGACTTCGAGCCGAGCCCTTACTTCGCTTGGGCGATCCATATGGACGGGCTGCGCGAGCGCCATGACGCCTCGGTGGAACGCGAGGGCGTGTTCGACAAGGCGGTCTCCGCGATCAGGGCGGCCAAGGCCGCGGGCTTTCGGGTGACGACCAATACGACCTTCTTCACGCACGATTCGCCCAAGACGGTGCGCGATGTGCTCGATTTCCTCAACGATGACCTCGAAGTCGATGAAATGATGATCTCGCCTGCCTACGCATATGAGAAGGCGCCCGACCAGGAGCATTTCTTGGGCGTGCGTCAGACGCGCGAACTGTTCGGCGAGGCGTTCGGGGAGGGCAGACGCAAGCGGTGGCGCCTGAATCACAGTCCCCTGTTCTTGGACTTCCTGGAAGGCAAGGCCGAATTCGATTGCACCGCCTGGGGCATCCCAAGCTATTCGTTGTTCGGCTGGCAGCGTCCTTGCTACCTGATGTCAGACGGGTATACGACCACTTACAAGGAGCTGGTCGAGACGACCGACTGGAGCAAGTACGGACGGGGCAAAGACCCGCGCTGCGAGAACTGCATGGCCCACTGTGGCTATGAGCCGACCGCCGTGATGCAGACAACGCATTCGCTGCGCCAGTCGGTGCGCGCGCTGGTCAGCTGAAAGGCGGCGGCGCCGGTTTGGACCGTGCCTCGGGTTCAGCTGGCGCTTCCGGTTTGGCCCGTGCCTCTAGATCTGCCTGCGTGTCCAGTTGAGCCTGCGCGTCGGGTTCGGCTAGCGCCTCTGCGTTGGCATGAGTCTCGGCGGTGGCATCCGGCTCGGCGCGGCCGTGTCGGATGTCCTGCCAAGTCATCCCCTCGCGCAGCAAAGCCGGTACTCCGACGACAAGCGCGGTGAGCAGCTCGATTGCTTGCAAGATGATCCCGTAGGCCAAGGCTGGGCCGGCGCCGATGCCGTAGGCGGACAGGACGACCAGGCAGGCCGCTTGGAAGACTCCGACGTTGGAAGGCGTGGCGGGCACGACGGCGGTCACGTTCACCGTCAAGAGGATGGCTGCGGCCGTAACGGGCGTCGCCTGAGGGTTGAGGCCCAAGGCGAGCACGACCATGTAGCAGGAGCCCCACTGCAAGGTCCAGGCGAGCAGTTGAAAGCCGATTGCGGGTACTCCGTAGCGCGGGGTGGCGAACACGATCAGGCCGCGCCGCGCCGAGCGAAGGAGCTCTGTGAAGGCGATCGCCCCCGCGCGGATCCGCAGGCTGCGTGAGCGTTGGGCTACGCGCAGCAGGAAGGGAGCCCCGAACACGAACAGGGCCACGAACACGGGCACGGCCAGGACTGCCTCCAAGGCGGAGGCGTGGCCGTGGAGCAGAGGGACGCTCGCAAACGTGACCGCGGCGAGAATGCCCAACGCCACTAGATTGATGAACGTTTGGGAGAGCACCGTGCCGGCCACCACGGGGTATGTGCGAGTCGCACGACCGGGTAGACGGCGGGAGAGGACGATCACGCGCGTGGGCTCCCCGATCCTGCCGGGCAGTACCGCGGAGGCCATCACGCCGATCATCGTTGCGCGCGCCACGGGCGCCAGCGGTATCGGGGTGCGGGGCAGGGCTGCTCTGAGGACAGCGCGCCAGGAGAGCGCACGGAGCAAGAGCGAGAGCATCATCAGGGCGAACGCCGCCACGATCCAACCGGGGCTCGCCGAGATCAAAGCATTTGCGATGTGAGGCAGGTTCAGACGGCTTACGGCGAATACGAGCAGAGCCGCCAAGACCAAGGCGAGAGCCACCAGCAGGACACGCCGGGCGGTCCGGTGTCTGCTCGTGGTGGCCGACATGTAGAGGGGGTCTATCAGAGCCGGACTCGGATCGGGACGTAGGGGCGTCGCCTGGATGGGCTATGGCGAGAGAGGCGGGCTTGGCCGGGTCCCGCTAGGAGCCGGCAAGCTTGACTTCGTTGGGTCGTGCCGATCTCGTGGCGCTCACATACACGGGCGTCACAAGAGAAATGCGGAACGTCCCAACGCGTGACCGTACTTTTGTCTTTCACGTGTGATCCAAACAAGCGGCCTTCTACGCAATAGAAACATTCAGTTACTTGTCTACAGAATGGCAAATGAACCGTCAGGGTAGTATCGAAAAATGGATTGCTTAGAACTCGGCTTATCGAGGTGGCTCGCCCGAAAAGCTCATATCGATAGGTCGGCTCATTGGGATATTCGGAGTAAGAACCTGGATCCGTCAGTTGGTCATATGTGAATCCATTACCAAGTCGTACTTAGATTGGGGAGTCAGAGTCATGGCACAGGAGCAAGATATTGCGATCTCACTGTCTTCGGCACAGATCGAGCAGGTGATCCGCTCGGCCTGTTATGCGGGCAACGGCACAGTTTCAAGCTTGCTGGCGGCGGCGCTCGACAACGTTCATAGCACTCCTAACGGCGACTCGGCCTACAGTTCTCTGCGCGAGGCGACTCAGCTCGCCTTGACGAACGCCTTGGCCGACCCGCAACTCTCGCACTCGCTGTTGCGTGGGCTCGCGGTGCTTTCTCGTTTCGGACCGGAAAGGCGGTGGCGATCGATCGTCGATCTGGCCAGAGAACTGGAGATGTCGCCCTCCACGACCCACCGCTACGTCAAGACGCTGCGAGCTGTTGGTCTGCTCGAGCAGGACCCGACCACGCGCGAATACCGACCGGTCGCCGTCTGAGGGGCTCGGTCAGCTACCTGTGTAGGTGGCATGGCCGGGGCCCTGCTCCAGGAACGAGCGCACGGCCGCCTTGAGGTCGTCGGTCGCAAACAGGTCGCCGGCCAAACGCGGTACCTGCTTGTCGGCCCCCCAAGCGCCTCCTTGATCCAAGCAAGCTCGCACGATCGCCTTGGTGGCGGCGTGAGCGCGTGTGGGGCCGGCGGCAAGCTTGTGCGCGAATTGACGTGCGGCTTGATCGAAGCCTTCATCGGGCAGGACTCTGTTGACGACGTTCCAGCGCTCCAAGGTGGCCGCGTCATACAGTGCGCCCGTCATCACCAACTCGCGGGCCCGCGCGGGGCCCGCGCGCTCAGCGAGACGCTGGGTGCCGCCCATGGCGGGAGTAAGGCCCACCACAGTCTCCACAAGCCCGAAACGCGCCGACTCGGCGGCCAGCAGGAGATCGCACCCAAGGGACAGCTCGAAGGCCGCCGTCAAGCACAAGGCGTGGGCCGCGAACACGGTTGGCGAGGGCAGGCGCTCGACACGGTGCACCAAGTCGAGCAGGCTCACCCACATTTCGGCGGCCTGCTCGGGGGAGAGGCCGTCGAACACGTGCACGTCGACCCCGCCGCTGACGGCTCGGCCCTCGGCCCTGATCAGGAGTCCTCGAGGTGGTTCGGCTACCAACTGATCGACCGCTTCTGAGAACTCGCCCATCAAAGCCTGGTCGAACAGGTTCAAGGGTGGGCTGTCGATGCTGAGCACGACCAAGGGCCCGTCTTGCTCGAGGCGTATCAAGCTCATCGTGTTGACTCCATGCTTCGCGGAGCCTAACGCAGCCGGCCAAAGCGGGCGCGCCGGAAGAGTGTCTCTGACTCGCTTCGCCCCTCGAGTCCAGTCGATACAACCCGATAGCGACCGTTGAAGTTCGCCTGTTGGCTCGGCTTGGCGGTCTTCGAGTGCTGGCTTCATGGACGATACGGCTGTACGGTCTATTTGGGTAGCCTTTTGGAGTATTGTCCGCAGCTGGGATTAGTCCGTCAGATGGAAGAGGCGGGGGGTGGTGGCATCGAAATCCGAGACGGGCTGCAACGCGTTGAGGCTGCTTTTGCGGTCGAACCGTACGGGCGAGCAATACTGAGCGACATGGCGAGAGTTTTTTGCTGATGTTGCAGCTCGAGGATGTCGTCAAGCACTATCGGGTGGGCGACGAGGAGACCATCAGAGCGGTAGACGGCGTTAGCCTGTCGGTGGGCGCAGGCGAGCTTGTCGCCCTCTACGGTCCAAGCGGCTCTGGTAAGACGACGCTTCTCATGCTGATAGCCGGACTCTTGGTTCCCGACCGTGGCAGCGTGATCGTCAACGGGCGTGAGGTATCGAGTCTCTCCGAGCGCGAGCGGGCGCACTACAGACGCTCCGAGCTGGGCTTCATTCGTCAGTCGCTTGACCTGATTCCGGGGGTGAGGGCTGACGACAATGCGGCTTTGAAGCTGTTTGCGACATCGGGACGACGCGAGGCCCAGCGCGAAGTGGCGCCTTTGCTGGAGCGGCTTGGGTTGAACGGACGCGCCCGACAGCGAGCCGAGCAGCTTTCGATGGGGGAGCGTCAACGAGTCATGATCGCCCGTGCGCTCTCAACGCAGCCGCGGCTGGTGTTGGCAGACGAGCCCACAGGCAGCCTCGACACCGATCGCGGACGGGAGGTACTCACTTTGCTCACCGAGATATGCCATGAACGCCAGATGGGTGTGTTGCTGGTCACGCACGACCCGCGCGCCGCCGCGTTCGCCGACCGTGTGCACGCTTTGCGCGACGGCCAGCTCGTGGAGTACGAACCCGACCGCGACTATGCGCCGTTTCATGCGAAATGAATGGCTCGGAGATATTGGTCGGCCGGTGACCCGGCGTCGCGCCTGGCGTGTCTTTCCCTGAGAGCCGATGAGACCGTCCACGATCTTCTATCTCTATCGGGTGCGCCTGCGCGCACGCCTCGTCCAGGAGCTACTGGCCGTCGCGGGCATCGCGGTGGGCGTGGCGCTCCTGTTTGCTTCGCAGGTCGCCAATACGAGTCTTGCCGGGTCGGTGACCCATCTGACCGATGGGCTTGTTGGGAAGGCCCGGTTGCAATTGGAGGCACGCGATCCTCAAGGGTTTCCCGAACGGATGCTTTCCACGATCCAGCAGTTGCCAGGGGTGAGTGCCGCCGCCCCGGTGTTGCAGCGCGATGTATACGTTGTAGGCCCCACCGGCCGTGTTTCGGTGAACCTGATCGGATTGAGTCCAGGCTTCTCGAGTTTGCAAGGTCGTGTGCTTTCGCACGTCAGCTCGGCGCAGCTCTCGAGGCAGGAGGGATTGGCTCTGCCGGCGCCGATTGCTCGAAAGATTGGGGCCGGCCCACTGCAGACCTTGCGTCTTCAGTCGGGCGACACCAGCACAAAGACGTTGGCGGCGGTGATCCTGCAAGCTGGCGATGTCGGCGAGTTGATTGACAGTCCGGTTGTGATTGCTCCGCTTGGTCTAGCCCAGGGTTTGACTGGAATGCAAGGCAGTGTCAATCGCGTGCTGGTCGAGCCACGTGTTGGTCACGACCATGAGGTCAAGGTTGCTCTGGAACACATAGCTGCCGGCAAGCTCAATGTATTGCCGGCCAACTTCGAGGCAACGGTTTTTCGTCAGGCGGAGGGACCTACTGCGCAGTCGACCCAGATGTTCTCAGCTCTCAGCGCCCTCGTGGGCTTCCTTTTTGCATTCAACGCGATGCTTCTGACCGTTCCTCAGCGTCGCAATCTGATCGCCGATCTACGTCTTGACGGGTACACGCCCCTGGAGATTGTCGAGGTGATGCTGTTCGATGTGCTGGTCCTGGGGATCGTCGGTGCCCTGGGCGGTCTCGCGCTCGGCGATTTGTTGTCTAGAAGTCTATTGCAGGCGGAACCCGGTTATCTCGCTTTGGCTTTTCCCGTAGGCACATTGCACATCGTGAGTTGGCAGAGCGTGATCATCGCTGCGGCCGGAGGCATTTTGGCTGCAGTTGTGGGAGTCATGATTCCCTTGCGAGAGGAGATATTCGGCCATCACCCGTTGGGACCGCGAATCTCAAGGGCACCTAAGCGTACGGGCCGAACGATAGTGTTGATAGCGGGCGTCGGCTGTCTGGCATTGACCACAGTCCTAGTAATTCACGGAATGCAAACCGTGGGCGTTGCGATCCTCGCTTTTACCAGCTTGATGGTTGCGCTCTTGTTGATCATGCCCACAGGCTTCGCTGGCGCCGTTTGGCTGATCGAGCGCCTCCAGAGGCCCACGAGAGGTGTGGCTCCGCGTATTGCGCTCATCGAGCTGATGTCTAGTACTACTCGCTCACGGTCTCTCGCTATTGCGGCGACGGGTGCCGTTGCCGTATTTGGGAGTGTGGCGATCGAGGGCGCCCAAAGCAATTTGAGCACGGGCTTGCACCGTGCTGCCGTCGACCTTAGCCGTGGTACGACCCTGTGGGTATCGCCTGCCGGTGGTGCGACGACGATGGCCACTGTACCGTTCGAAAACAGGTATGAGAAAAGGCTCGAACGCCTATCCCGGGTCGGGCACGTCGGTGTTTATCGTGGCGGCTTTCTAGATGTCGGCGATAGACGGGTTCTCGTGATTGCTCCGCCGACGAGCGATACGTTTATCCTCCCTGAAGACCAGGTTATTACGGGCAAACCAGCACAGGCCAGGTCGAGACTTAATGCCGGCGGATGGGTCGCGATTTCTCAGGACATCGCACGTGAACGTGGTCTTCGAGTAGGGGGAAGTTTTGTTTTGGCCTCACCGCGGCCAACAAGGCTTCGAGTTGCTGCGATAATTACAAATCTTGGTTGGTCGCCTGGCGCGGTCGTGATGAATCCTGACGATTACGCGAAAGCGTGGGGCAGTCTCGATCTTAGCGCCTACCAAGTCATTCTCAAGCCGGGGATATCTACCACGCCAGGTATTTCATCAGTGGAGTCTGTCATTGGGTCGACCAGTAGCCTTACGGTCCAAACGGCAGCTCGACACGAACAGAACGATGTTGCTGCTCAGCGACAGGGACTTGCGCGGCTAACGCAGATAGCCGCGCTCGTTCTTATCGCGGCGGCGTTGGCCATGGCGGCTGCTATGGGCGCGATGATCTGGCAGCGTCGCCCAAGGCTTGCGGGCATGAAGGTCGATGGCTTTGATCAAGGGGAGTTGTGGCGAGCACTTCTTTGGGAGACGACGCTGTTGATGGGAGCGGGATGCTCGATCGGGGCGGTCTTTGGTTTGTATGGACAGCTGGTGCTTAGTCATGCCCTCGTCAGCGTGACTGGTTTTCCGGTGATTTATTCGATCGCCATACCTATCGCGATCGTTTGCCTGGCGATCGTTTCGGTCGTTGCGCTCGCTATGGTTGCGTTGCCTGGCTACCTTGCGGCACGGGTCAAACCGGCGTTGCAAGATTAAACACCAAAAAGTCTGTCTTTTCTTATGTCTGGGGAGACCTACGGCAGTACATGCGGTGCGATAGAGCAGACATGGGCGCTGGGAATAGCAATGGCGCGAGAGTTGGTGTGGGGGCTACGCCAAGTCTTACGAGAGGTCGAAAGATGGCGAGTGTTGGCTGCGGAGATACCTGACGCTACGATTCGCGAAGATGCGCTCGTGGCGCTTGAGCTAAAGCGTCCAAATACCGATGGGGCAGCCTTGTTTTGGATTGTTACGACACGCCGCTGCCCCGACTTGTTGAGATTGCTTGTGGCCTACGAGATCATGGCGGATTTTCTTGATAGTACGATCGAGCGGGGGGCTCACGCGGGCATCGCCAATGGGAGGCAGCTTCACCGTGCTCTCGTGGAGGCAGTTGATACTACGCAGCCTCTCTCGGACTATTTTCAATACCACCCGTGGCAAGACGATGGTGGGTACCTACCCAAACTGGTCGAGGCGTGTCGTTATGGTTGCACTACGCTTCCTTCTTATCGTGCTGTTCGTCCTCTCCTGATACGTGCTGCCGCTCTTGCGCAAGTGCAAGGTCTCAATCACGAGCTCAACTTGGTGTTACGGGAAGCAATACTAAAGATGTGGGTGGAGTGCCAAGGCGAGGTAACCGGCGAGATCGGATGGTATGAGACGGCGGGCGCTGCCAGCGCTTGGCTGACAGTGTTTGCGCTGATGGCGATGGCTGCTGAACCTGTGTCGCCTACCGATTATGTGGCCGAGGTTTATTCGGCCTACTTTCCGTGGTTTTCGCTGGCTGCGACACTACTGGACAGCTATGGAGACCTTGCCGAGGATAGAGTTAATGAAGAGAACAGCTACATCGCGCATTATGGGTCTCTTGAGAGTGCTGTGCAGCGCATAGACGAAGTGTTGAGGCGAGCGACTTTCGAGGTCTGTTTACTGCGTCAAGGTGCTCGCCACTCGGTGATCCTGGCGGCCATGGTTGCTATGTATCTGTCGAAGGACAGTGTGATGAGCGCCGATATGAAGCCCCTCAGTAGACAACTACTTCGGTCGGCTGGCCCGCTGGCCATGTTGCTGGTGCCTGTGCTCCGTGCTTGGCGTGTGGTCTACTCGCTGAAGGGAGCGTGAGCCTTCGTACTAGTAGGACAGGGCGTGTACCTGCTTGCAGGCCTGGCGTGTACTCGCTGGTTAGGGACTGAAGATTCGTCTATTTACTGTGAGTGTCCTGGTTGCGGGGCTTGGCCTCGGGCAATCGTTCCAGCCCGTCGTCGGGGATCGGCTCCCAAGGTGCGGCGTAGTTGACGAATGAGCGCCAAGCGGGCCTTACGCCTGGGTCGCCGTCGAAGGCGCCCATCCGTACGCTGATGTAGGTCGGATTCTCGGGGCTGCGGCTGAACAGGTGTGCTCCGCACTCGCTGCAGAAGCACTTCTCGTGTCCCCCGTCGGGGTGGCGCCAGCACTTGAGCAGGTCTTCTCCTTGGAGTACTCGCAGCGTATGCGTGTCGACCCGCGCCTGGGCCGAGGCGGCCGTGCCGGTCCGGCGTTGGCATCGCGTGCAATGACAGTAGCCTGCGTCTGTCGCCGGCTCGGTGAGTTCAAAGCGGATGGCGCCACACAGGCATCCGCCGGTTAGCGAGGGTGCGATCATCGCGCGTGCGGTGGGTCCTTGGAGGTTTGGACAGAACCGGGTACCATCGTGCAATAAGGCCGCATTTGCAGAACTTTTCCGAAGCGGCTGAAGGGACTCGAACCCTCGACCTTCTGCATGGCAAGCAGACGCTCTAGCCAACTGAGCTACAGCCGCGTGGCGGCTAACTATAGACCAGGACCGGGTCGGCCGGACCTATAGCCGGGGAGCTTCGTGCAGGGCGGAGCTGGCGGGTATGAGCTCGCTCGTGACCAGGCCCCGATCCTGGGTGAGCTCGTCGACGAGGGGAAACAGCTCAGCGATGCGCTCCGGGCTGTCGATCGTCTCGGTCACCACGGGAACGTGGCGGCGGAGCGCCAGGATGCGGTCGCCGTGGGGTGGGTGATCGCCGTGGAAGCCCCATATTCCCCGCGTCGAAGTCGCACCCGCCGCGTTTGCCTGGCGCAGACGCCTCACTAGCTCGAGGTAGACCGATCTGTCGCCTTGGCGAGCGGCCTCTGAGACGATGATTGTGAGCTTCTGCTTGAGCTTGCCTTTTTCGCTTGGGGCCAAATGATCCTTGGGGTGCTGCAAGAGGGCGCCGTCGCGCTTACACACCCGCACCAATTCGATCGTGAATAGGGGTTCGGCGAGCAGCTCTCGCAAATGCTCGAGCGCGCGTTGGACGTGCTCAACCTTGCCAACCGCGATCACCATCAGGGGCACGTCCGCGTTGCGCCCGAAGAAGCGGGCGCGCCTACGTTGACCGTGCATCGTGCCATCGACGCCGAGCAGAACCGTCGCACCGGCTACGCCCTGGTCACGGAGCATTTGGCACACAGCCACAAACGCCGGTGTGCCGTTCGCACGCTCGTGGCGCCCCAGGTAGACCGTTAGCTTCACCGTTTCTCCTTGGGAGTAGGCCAGATTCTCCACAGCTGCATCGGCGCCGATCAGGCGGGCCCGCTCAAGCGAGATAAGTCCTTCATAGCCAATGGTTCCTATCTCGTGGGCGAGCCCTTCGATGCGCTCGCTGGTATCGATTGCAACCGATACCAGCGGCAAGTCTTCGGAGAGTGTCAGCAACCGATCGCTGCGCTTGCGATGCTTGGCGCCGAACCCCTGCATGCCGCGCAACAAGACGCTGGCTCGAACTTCGCGGCGTGCGTGGATGTCGAGCAGCTCGTCAGCGAGCAGGCGCCCTCTAACGCGGCTGCGCTCGCCGAAGTACGTGGTCAGCTTCAAGGCATCCTCCATCACAAGACCCCGCCGAGCCACTTGCCCAATAGTGCCGCCCCAAAGCCCACGATTACGCTCACGATCACGTTGAGGGCTGCTCCGCGCGATTGCCCGTCCTCGCCGAGGCGGTGCGTCTCGAGCATCCACGTCGAGAAGGTCGTATATGAGCCGATCGTCGCGGTGCCCGCGAGTACGAGTGCTTCGCCTGACAGCGCAAATCCGGTCAGGAGCCCCAAGACAAGCGCTCCGCTGGCGTTCACCGCCAGAGTCCCGAACGGAAAGCTCGAGGAGCCGCGCCTGGAGACCGCTCCATCGAGCAGGAACCGCGCGATCGAACCAATGCTTCCCAAAAGCGCTACACCGATCCATGCCTCCGCGCTCACGGGACTCGTCCTATTGTGGAATCGATCATGCCTCGGCCGCTCGCTTGATCGCGTCGTGACTGGCTCATCGGGTTCACGCGATTGTCCTGACGCGGCGCACCGCTGCCGATGAGGCAAATACCGCCAGGTAACCGCCGATCACGCTTGCCAGCAGATATCCCGCCGCAAGTCCGATGCGGTGCTGGTCGACCATTCGCAATAGCTCGATCTGTACGGTCGAGAAGGTCGTCAACGCCCCGCACAGACCGGTCCCCAGCAGTGGACGGCGCAGCGTGGAGACGGGCAGCCGCTCCTGCAGGCGCGTCACGAAATACCCGATCATCACAGCGCCGGCCATGTTCACCGCGAATGTAGCCCACGGCCAGCTGCCGGCACCTGACGGAAAGGCTTGGGCGAGGCCGACTCGCGCCAATGCTCCCAATGCTCCTCCGCAAGCGATCGCAAGCAGCTCGGGACGATCGATGCCCGGATCCGACGTGCTTTCATGCATAGCGGCTGGTGTGGCTATCTGTTCGTGCTCTTGTGTGTTGGGCTGTGGCTGCACGCATGCACCTTAAGGCCCGCTCGGCACATAGCGACCCCCGTCGCCTCGTACAAGCAGCCCCTTCAGCTCCAGCTCCGCAAGGGCCATGGCAAGCTGTCCGGGCTCAATATCTCCTTTTGCCAGCTTGGCTACGGTGTCCTTGCCGCTTCCCACTCCTGCGAGCACTCTCGCAAGCCGTGGCTCCAATGCGACGGGTCCAACACATCGATCGTCGGCTTGCGGGCCACCCACGCCGTAAAGCACGTCGAGCGCGTCCTGTGTGCCCCGAACGAGTCTCGCGCCATTCATCAAGAGCTCGTTTGTGCCCTTTGAAGCTGGCGAGGTGACCCGCCCAGGCATCGCCGCCACATGCCTGCCCCGTGTCCACGCCACGCACGTGCACGCAAGCTCGCGAGGATGCTCGCCGGCCTCGACCACGATCGTCAACTCCGCAAGCAGGGCGAGCGTTCGATCGGCGGCTAGGCTCCACCAGCTTAGAGCGCGAGTGCGCCTCGAGAACGCCTGCTCGGAGATTGCGCAGCCCTTTGCGACAACGCGCCGATAAAGCGGCTCACACCATGTGGGTGAGCAATGCCTTGGGCTCCCCGCCATCACAGCAAGCGGTACCGTCCCGACTTCCAGTACGCCCGTCTGCACTGCGCTCGCTATCCCTTCGCCTACGCCGCTCACAACGGTCAATCCGCACGAAGCAAGTCCTCGCCCGAGCTCTCGGGCCAGCTCCATCCCATAGTCGGTCGCCTTGCGTGTGCCCACAACAGCCACCACTTTCTGGGTGAGCGCCTCGTTCAGCCGGTCGAGTCCACCGCTTACACCAAGCGTGCGTGGGGCGAGCGCATCGGTGCGCAAACCGGCGGGATAAACGATGTGGTGCCTGCAGATCCGCTCGATCTCCCGATCGGTCTGCACCTCGGTAGCCTGCCATGTCTCGTATGACTGGTGCAACTCGGCACGCCGTCTGCCGCCGACGGCGTCGATCAGATCGCGGTCTGGGAGTTCCAACAGACTCCAAAGACATGAGAGATCGCGCGCTCTGAAATCCAGGCGTATCCCCAGCTTCTCGAGCAGCCAAGCGCGTCGCTCGCACTGTGGACAGACGCCTTTCATGCCGCTCTGCGGCTACCCAAGCCTGCCTCCGGGCGCCATGACAGGGCGCGCGCGAGGTGTTCGGCTTCCACTTGCCGGCAACCTTGCAAGTCGGCGATCGTGCGCGCTACACGCAACGCCCTGTGCTGACCGCGCGCGCTCATCGTGCCGCGCTCGCGAGAGCATCTAAGTAGTGCGTGCCCGTCCTCGTCGAGCTTGACGTATCTGCGTAGCGTCGCCGTGTCCATCTGTGCGTTCACGAGGACCCCGGTATCGGCCAGGCGGGCCGCCTGACGTTCGCGAGCTTCCATAACTCGCTCCCGGGCACGGCCTGAGTTGGTCGAAGGGGCCAACGCGAGCTGGTCGACTCCTGTGCGCTCCATCACCAGCAACAGGTCGACACGATCAAGTAGCGGCCCGCTCAAACGACGCCTGTGGCGTGCCAGATCGGCTTCGCTGCACCTGCACCGCTCCTGCTCGCCGGCATACCCGCAAGGGCATGGATTGGTCGCCGCGACCAGCATGAAGCGAGCCGGGTAAACCGCCGAATGGCGCGCTCGCACGATCGACACCCGTCCATCCTCGAGCGGTTGGCGCAGCGCCTCTAGAGTGGGACGCGCGAACTCAGATAGCTCGTCCAAAAACAAGATTCCGTTGTGAGCTAGAACCACCTCCCCGATCCAGCCTCGCCGGGCGCCACCGATCATGCCCGCGGTTGTGATCGTGTGATGGGGCGCCCGGAAAGGACGCTCCGAGAACAGTTCGGCGCCTTCCAACTTGCCCGTCACGCTGTGGATGCGCATCACTTCGATCGCCTCCGCACGTCCCAGCGGCGGCAGAATCGAAGGAAGGCGCTGGGCGAGCATCGTCTTGCCAGTCCCTGGCGGGCCGCTCAACAGACTGTTGTGGCCGCCGGCGGCGGCCACCGTCAGAGCTTCGACCGCGTCATGCCGTCCACGAACGTCCTGGAGATCGAGTCCACGCAGCGGACTGGGCGCAGCGTAAGCTTTGCCCGGTCGCGGCAACGGGTCG
Organism: uncultured Solirubrobacterales bacterium; assembly: GCA_963726465.1. Lineage (GTDB taxonomy): Bacteria > Actinomycetota > Thermoleophilia > Solirubrobacterales > Solirubrobacteraceae > Palsa-744. Next base: position 72,399 of record CAVSCQ010000019.1, on the reverse strand, counting down.
GGTGCGCCGCCACGAAGGATCCGCACGGCGCTACTCAGGCGCTCGACCACACCGATTCTCAGGTCATCGACGAGCGTAGCCTCATGCGCCCGGTTCGGACCCAGGAGGAGCATTCTCATGCCCGCTTTACGACACGCCTCGGCAACGGCGAGGGTTCCATGACATGGTCGGACATCGCCGTCAAGCGATAGCTCTCCGAACAGCGCATGCGTATCGAGCAGCTCACTGGGAATCTGCTCACTGGCGGCCAATACCGCGCAAGCAAGCGCCAGATCGAATCCGGGCCCGATCTTTGGCACATCCGCCGGCGCCAGGTTCGCAGTGATGCGCCTGGCGGGGAAATCAAAGCCTGAGTTCAATACGGCAGCGTGCACCCGGTCGCGCGCCTCGCGCACCGCTGCGTCGGCCAAGCCGACGATCGCAAACGCCGGCAGTCCGGCTCTGATGTCGACCTCCACGCTGACAGCGCGCGCGTGGAGCCCTTCGATTGTGAACGTTCGCGTCCGAGCGAGCATTCGTGCCTCCCGTGTAGGTTTTCAGGCGAGGCACTCCAAGCTAGGTCGAGCTTGGGACGGTATTTTGCGCGAGCCCATCATTCGCGGGCGCGGCTTGGTGTTGGATGTTGCGGCGACGGGTGCCCCACGCGTGCGCGAGGCACCGTTCCGAGCGGACTACAACCCGGCTGGGTGGCGCACCACGTAACCCGCTGTGGATGTCATCGAGTCCGACCAGCGCGTGCCTGTCTCCTGTTGAGCCACCGTATCGAAGCGTCGCCCATCGATCACCATCCAAGCGTGTTCAGCGTTCGCATAGATCGTGATGTAGCGCCCTGGACCAGCTTCGCCATAGGACTCCAGCGCACTCGAATCCTCAGGGGAGCCGAGCAGTTCGCCGCCATGCAGGGCGTAGGACACCGATCCCGAGCAGTCATAGCCGGTCGACTCGAAGGAGCCGTGCCCCCCGCCGTAGACATACGGGCGGGTCGCGATTTCATCGGCAGCCGCGATTACACGTTCCACCACGCCCGACGATCCTCCTCCTCCAGTGCTGTTGCTGTTGGAGCCTCCCGAGCTTTCGCCGCCCGAGTCATGCGAGACGGCGCGAGGCGGATGCAGCGTGGCGTGCTCGTCAATCCCAAGCGCGCTCCACGTTTCCGATCCCACAACCCCATCGACCGAGATGCCCCGCGCAGCTTGCATGTGCTTTACGGCTGCCTCTGTTTCCGGCCCGAACGTGCCGTCGGCCTGCACGTGAAGCGCTTCCTGCAGGCGCTTCACCGCATCGGCGCGACTGGTGGGGACCGGGGGAGCAGATTCACTGTGTGCCGCAGGCTCTGTTGTCGAGTGTGTGCTCGCGTGGTGGGTGGCGTGAGGCGGCTTGACGGCATGCAGAACCGTGTGCTCCTTGATCCCAAACGCGCTCCAAGTTTCCCCGCCTACGACGCCATCGACGTGCAGATGATGCAGCGCTTGCGCGTGGCGTACAGCACGCTCGGTTTCCGGTCCGAATGTTCCGTCTACCTGGACGCCGAGCGCTTCTTGTAGGCGAACTACCGGATTCGTGGTCGTGCTCTTGACATGGGTTTCGGTGCCAGTGGAGGGGACACTCGAAGCTGGATCGCTAACGGCCTCTCTCACGCTGGAGCTGAAGGCGGTCTCGGCGGTGTCCGCAAGCGCCGTCACCGACGTAGCTTCGCCGGCCAACGCAGCGCTGGTCCGCGGACCCACGATGCCGTCTACTTCCAGGCCGTGAGCGGCCTGGAAGGTGCGCACAGCAGCTTCGGTTTCTGCTCCAAAGACGCCGTCTGCGGCGATCCCAAACTTCTCCTGTAGCAGTCGCACCTGGCGGCCTTCGCTGCCATTTTCCAGCAAAACGTGGTGTTCGGTTGTGGTCGGCGGTTCCGGTGACGGAGGTCCCGCAGCCGGTTGCGTGATCCCGTTCGCATCGGCCAGGCCAGCAGCGGGTCCTGCCGCGAGCGCGATCAGGGTGCCCAACGAGACGCGCCGAGCGCGCGTGGCCGTCGGCACGAACTGCAGTTCGGCTGCTTTGCGACGGGTGCGCGAGCGAAGCGTCGAGAGCTCCCACGGCTCCTCCTCGGCGAGATTGCGCGGCGAGGGGAGCCGACGGCGGGCGTCCATCATGTTGGCGAGTCGCATGGGGGAGCGTCCAGCGGCGCGTTCACGACGCGCACGCGAGCGGGCAAGCGAAGCCTCCCAGGGGTCGACGGCAGCAAGATCACGCGGGGATCCCGACATGTGAAAAGCGTCCTTTCGGTTTATCTCAGGGCGCCTACGGGGTTAGCTGTCGGGCTCGCGCTAATGCGCTACGCCACAACTGTGGCGATTCGCCCCCGCAGCCATTCGGCTGCTTTGGGTCCCCCGCTCCTTGGCCCCTTGAGGACAAAGATTCGGCACGAACGCGAGTCAAAGTACCAGGTCTGCCTGCAAGATGTGTCGCATGGGAAGGGTTGCAAGGTTTCTTGCCGACGAGCCTGACGGATTCCTGCAGTGCGCTCCCGCGTCCCCGGTCCGCGAGAAGTGGAGTTAGGGAAGCCTAACCCATGCTACGGTTTGCGACCGCTGGGTCAAAAAGGTTGAACGGTCACGTTCTTTGGAGGATTACACGGTGCGACAGAAACCACTCGCTCGAGCAGCGCTCAGGGTGGTGTTGGCGGTTCGATCGGCAATCGTCACGCTCATGCCACGGGGCGTCTCGAGAGCGGTATGGCCGACATTGTTTCTCACTCTCGCGAGCGTGTTTGTCGCTGGATGCGGAATCGCGGCGAGCTCCAGCAGTCCGTCCACGACTCTGACGCTCTACAGCGCTCAACACGAGCAGACGACTGACGCTCTGATAGCCGCGTTCACCAAGCAGACCGGCATCAAGGTCAGGGTGGCCAACAACGACGAGGACGTGCTCACCGCTCAGATCACTCAAGAGGGGGATCTTTCGCCCGCCGACGTTTTCTATACGGAGAACTCCAATTGGCTTGAACAGCTAAATGATCAAGGATTGCTTGTCAAAGTCGATCCCCAAGCGCTAGCCAGCGTGCCCAAACGCGACAGCGCAGCGAACGGAGATTGGGTGGGAGTCTCCGCCAGGATCAGCGTTCTGATCTACAACACGAGCAAGCTCAAGCCATCGCAACTACCAAAGTCGGTCATGGAACTGGCCGACCCGAAGTGGCTTGGAAAGATCGAGATCGCGCCGGCCGAGACCGACCTGTGGCCGATCGTGAGCTCGATCAACCACACTTACGGACACAAAGCCGCTCTACGCTGGTTGATCGGCCTGGAGACCAACGCTGCCGGCAACGACAACGTCCCCGACAATGAGACGATAACGCGCGACGTAAGTCAGGGTGTGAGCGCGCTTGGCCTGATCAACCATTACTACTACTACCGCTTGCTAGCCGAGATTGGAAAGGGAGCTGTGAAAGCGAACATTGCCTACTTCGCTCCTCACGATCCCGGCTATGTCGAGGACATCTCAGGTATCGGGGTCCTGAAGTCCTCAAAGCACCAGGCGGCCGCTCAAGAGCTCGTGCGGTTTATGACCAGCGAAGCTGGACAAAAGGTCCTTGCGCGGAGCGATAGCTTCGAGTATCCGATCCGTCCTGGCGTGTCGGCCGATCCAGAGCTCGCGCCTCTCAGCAAGTTGGAACCATCTTCGTTCTCGCCGGGCGAGCTGGGTACAGGCTTGGACGCCAAGGACCTGCTCGAAGAAGCCGGGCTGATCTGAGTCGCGGAGAGTTGTGAGCGCGCCCACCGGAGCCATCCAGAAGTCTCCTGGGCAAGGTCTCGGCGAGACATACACGCAGAATGCACTGAGAATCAAAGCGACGCGTCTGCGCCGCCGTGGCGCCGGGCAGGGGAGGGCGATCGTCGTTCTCTGCATGTTTATTGCCGCTCTGTTGCTCTCGCCGCTGATTTTGCTCGCGCTGGATGCCCACGGCGCAGGCTGGAGTGAAATCCACCGGGTGTTGTTCCGATCGCGCTCAGCAATGCTGCTGCGCCACACTGTTCTTCTCACATTCTTGGTTGTTGTCCTGGCTGCCGGCTTGGGTGTAGCCACCGCTTGGTGCACCGAGCGTACCCGGCTGCCGGCAAGGCGTTTGTGGACGGTACTGCTGGTTTTGCCGGTAGCTATTCCAGACGACGTGGTCGGCTATGCATGGCACACGACCTATCCCTCTATGAGCGGCTTGGCGGCCGCTACGCTGGTGATGACCCTTGGCACCTATCCGCTCGTTTACCTGCCAGTCGCGGCTGCCTTGCGTCGCTCTGACCCCGCGATGCAGGACACGGCTCACAGTCTCGGAGCTGGAAACCTCAAGACGTTCGCAAAGGTGACCTTGCCACTAATCCGCACCGCCATTTTGGGCGGCTGCGTGCTGGTAGCGCTCACCACGATATCCGAGTACGGAACGTTTGAGATCGTGCGCTACGAGACCTTCACCACCGAGATCTTCACCGAGTTTCAGCTCAACAGTCGCGCCGCGGCTGCCTTGTCGGTGCCACTGGTGTGTCTTGCTTTGCTGGTGCTGGCCGCCGACGGGATCGTGCCCTCCCGCACCGCGACACGCACCGCGCCTGCGCGGACCCCTTCGCGCGCCGGCCTCGGATGGATCGCAGCCCCAATATTGGCCGGTCTCTGCGCCCTGATCGTTCTTGCGATCGGCTTCCCGATCGCGACCGTCGTGTACTGGATAGCCCAAAGCCAGCACACGACCCTGCCAGCGGCTGCCACGTTGGGTCAGGCCACCTGGAACTCGCTCATCTACAGCGCCTTGGGCGCGAGCGCCGCGGTTGTCCTGGCTTTGCCTGTCGCCTTGATTGCCTTCCGGCATGCCAGTTCTTTGCGGTTGAACCTGCAGCGGAGTACCTATATACCGCTCGCGCTTCCAGGGGTCGTTGTGGCTTTGAGCCTCGTGTATTTCGCGACCCATTACGCCTTCGGCCTGTATCAAACCAGCGCCTTGGTGATTGTGGCCTACGCGATTATGCACTTCCCCCTGGCGCTCGTCTGTATTAGGGCATCGGTAGCTCAGGCGCCAGCACGCCTGGCCGACGTGGGGCAATCCCTGGGACGGGGTCCGGTCGTGGTCTTCCTGCGCGTCACGCTTCCCCTGCTGGCGCCCGGGTTGCTAGCAGGGTTTTGTCTCGTGTTCCTGTTCGCCGTGACCGAGCTGACAGCCACATTGCTGTTGGCCCCGATCGGTGTGCAGACGCTAGCCACCCAGTTCTGGGCCTACCAAAGCGAGGTCGCCTACGGGGCCGCCGCGCCCTATGCGCTTGCGATCATCGCTTTGGCCGCCGTCCCGGCCGCGGTGCTCGCTCTGTGGTTCGACCGCGAGCGAGGCTTGCAGCCCCAACTTGCGCCGCTATGAAGGCGCCGTGCGCTCAACGGCAAGCACGGTTTGATGTGTCGTGGCGTATTAGGCGGACTTTCTCGTGAGCGTAATCGAGCTCAAGGCCGTCGCCAAGAGTTTCGGTGCCACCCCAGTCCTCACCGACATCGACCTGATAGTGCCAGCCGGTTCGATTACAGCCGTGCTTGGAGCTTCGGGCAGCGGCAAGACAACCCTGCTTCGTTTGATCGCCGGCTTTGAGCGGCTCGACAGTGGAGCGATCTACATCGACGGGCTTGTAGTCGACGATGGACAGCGCAGCGTACGGCCTCAGCATCGAGGAGTGGGTTATGTGCCACAGGACGGCGCCTTGTTCCCACATCTGACCGTTGAGAAGAACGTCGGGTTCGGACTCGCCCGCAGTCAGCGCTCCACAGTCGCGGAGATGCTCGAGTTGGTTGACCTAACCGGCCTGGAGCGCCGCTATCCACACCAACTCTCAGGCGGCCAACAACAACGCGTGGCGCTCGCGAGGGCGCTTGCAATTCGCCCGACCGTGGTGCTCCTCGACGAGCCCTTCAGTTCCCTGGACGCCTCTTTGCGAGCCGAGCTCGGGCGCGATGTCGCGCGGATTCTCATGGCTACCGCGACCACGACCGTCCTGGTCACGCACGACCAGGATGAGGCCTTGGCGCTCGCTGGGAGAATCGCCGTGTTGCGGGAGGGCCAGGTCCTGGCCAGTTCCGATCCACGTTCGCTCTACCGCGACCCTCCGGACCTGCATGCCGCAAGATCAATCGGAGAGGCAAACATCCTGGCGGCCGTGGTTCACAACGAATTGGCCACGTGTGCTCTCGGGATTGTGCCGCTCCGGCTCAACGGGGAAGCCAGGACCGACGGTCCCGCTCAACTGCTGTTGCGTCCCGAGCAACTCACACTTCATCCGCGGCCTGAGGGAGAGGCGATTCAAGCCAGCGTGATCGAGATGCGCTACCACGGACACGAAGGGATTGCCCAACTCAGACTGCATCAATCGCCTCACGAAACGGTCTTGGCGCGAGTGCCCGGAGAGCTCGTGCTGGTGCCCGGGCAGGACGTATGGGTATCCGCCAGCGGACCGGCGCAGGCATGGCCTTCATCGTGAAAACTCTCGTGCCGTTTTGATTGGGCTTCGTCGCCGTTCCTGGTCATGAGTGGAGCGTACTTGCGTGCTGAGCTCGCCTCAGAGCGCCGACTGACGCACCTCGTCCGTCGCTCGCTAAGAGCTAATCCACGTCTTCAGCCTGCCCGCGGTAGATCGTGCTGCTCGGCTCCGGCGCTATCTTGGCCTTGTGCCTGGATCTCGAGATAAATCTCCGTTCGGTGTACCGGAACGTCCGAGGGTGCCTGGATACCGAGGCGCACCTTTGTGCCGTCGTTCGATAGGACCATGACCTTGATGTCGTCGCCGATCATGATGCTCTGTTTGTCCTTCCGTGTCAGAACGAGCATGAGCCTCAGTTCCCCGACTCGATCCAGCTCAGTCGGACTTCAAGTTTAGGGTGTACGCACAGGTCAGACCCTTGGCGCATCGACTCCCTTTGCAATGGCATCTCTAGTACAAGCTTAGCGCTGGAATGACGATCTCGGGCCGAAAGCTCGTTATGGTTATAGACGCGAACATGATCGAACTGGTCAAGAGTCCTTCAACGCGGGTTCTCTCCAAAGGTAGCCTGGCTCTTTGGCTGGCTGTCTCGCTCGTGTTCGCGTCGCTACTCTTCGCCGCTGGTGCCCAAGCGCTGGGGACGGACGGCGCCGCAGAGACGCCGATAGGCGAAACTGCAACGGAAAGCGGTGCTCCCTCAGAAGAAGCTCCTGCTGTGGCGCCGCCTGTGGCTGAAGAAGCTCCTGCTGTGGCGCCGCCTGTGGCTGAAGAAGCTCCTGCTGTGGCGCCGCCTGTGGCTGAAGAAGCTCCTGCTGTGGCGCCGCCTGTGGCTGAAGAAGCTCCTGCTGTGGCGCCGCCTGTGGCTGAAGAAGCTCCTGCTGTGGCGCCGCCTGTGGTCGAAGAAGTTCCTGCTGTGATCGAAAAAAAGACGATCGAACAGACTGCCGGCAATGTGCCCGCCGAAGCCGCCTCCGAAGCCACCCAAGGGCCTGGGGAAAACCCGCAGGTGCTAGTCGGCGCTTCGGGACTGCCTCACAAAGATGCGACGGGCGAAGTCGCGCCGGAAAACTCGATTGCGGTGACGACTTCTGTCGCGCCCGCCGCTACGTCTGAAGTCTCGACTTTCCCCGTGCAGGACCAGTCGCCTCTCGCCTTGCGGTCGCAGACGATCTCGGCGCGCAGCGGTGGGCAGATGAGCTGTGTTAGAGCATCGATCACAGCAGGCTACGCTGGTGGCTGGTTGGACATCTCGGTCGTTTCGTCGCTATCGAACATCCCCTTCACCACTGCCGAGGCTTCGCCGACAGCGATCACGGCAGGTTCGCCCGCTGGCGGCCTAGGCGATGGTTCTACGATTGAGAACCGTCCCTCCGTCCCCGGATCTGGGTCCGGCGGAGGAGGCGGTGGATCTGCTGCAGGGGGCGGTTCGGGCTCCGCTTCCTCGGCATCTTCCACACTCGTGGATGTTCTTCTCCAAGCGGCGCCGCGCGCAATGCGACGGTTGCGGCTTGCGCAGCCGTCATGGCGTACGTCGTTCTTCGTTCTGATCCCAGAGCGACCGGACTAGCTCCTCCCGGTCTCTCTACCTCGGTCCTGGATCACCTGATCCAGGCCAATTGACTATCAGATCGAAGTTCTGTTGAAAGGAGCTGTATTGATATGACGCATCATTTGACGTTGTCAACGGCAAGCCAGCATGTACGCAGTCAGAGCGATGAGGTGGAAGCAGCCTCGGGTCTAACCCGAGGCTGCGACGGTGAGGCTGACCTGTCAGTTGCTGCGCACTACCGGCCGAACCTGACGCTGGCGAGTACGCCCGTCTGGAGGCACAGACTGATCCTGACAGGCAAGTTGGACTGTCGTTCGGCTTCTGAGCTCGAGGAGGAGATCGACTGCCTGTGCCAAGAAGGCGTCACGATCCTCACGCTCGACCTTCGTCAGCTCGACGCGATCGATCCAACTGGGGCTATGGTGGTCGCATTCTGCGGTGCGGCTTGCAGAAAGCGAGGACATGACTTTGCGGTGATCCCCGGGTCGCGCCTCATCCATCGCGCGTTGACTGAGGCGGGCGCCACGGACTTGCTGACGCTCGATCGGAACGGTATTGCTGTTCGCTGTTCTTCGGACGGCTTTTCCTCAGATAGGTCGACCACAATGATCAAAAACCTGTGACTGGAGCGGTATCTGCAATAGGCGTTGGTTCGAGTCCGGTTGGCTTCATGAAACCCACTCAATGCAAACCGTATGTACGCGGAAGGCCAGTTCGATCTGATCGCGTGCGTCCATGTGGATTCCGTCAATCATGGCTTGGGGCTCGCCTTTGACGCGCTTTGGGGTCGCCGTCGCTGAGCATGTGCGTCGGTGGCTGCTTAGCGCGTCAAGGTCGGCGGCACTGGCGCGCTTGGGCTGCTCGTCGTTCCTCCTGCTGGGCGGCGAGTTCGCTGGCACAGCACGAGCTCTAGACAGCATGCAGCACCCCCGGCTGGCTCGAGGAGGTGCCTGCCAGCGCTTACTGCTCGATTCGTGGCCGTGACACCGTTCAGCCCGGTGACCGGAGTGGCGTCAGGTTTCTCGTTTGTGTGCGGACAACTTCTACTTCTTCCTTTTCTTCTTCGGCTTTGTCTTCTGCACCGTCACGGTGGTCGTATCAATTGTCTTGCCGCCAGAGCCCGCGGTCACGATTGTCGTGAGCTTGCCGAACTTTGAGAGTAGTGCTTGCCCGGTCGTATTGAGCGTGAGCGTAAGCACTTGCGTCGCACCCGCCGCGAGCGTCGCGCCGCCGCTCGCCACCACGACCTGCTTCGTCGTCGCGCGCGCTTTCTTCTTTTTGCCGCTAGCCGTGATCGCCGTGATCCTGATGCCCTTGAGGTGCTCCGTGACCGTGGCCTGCAGGCTCACCGAGGCGCACGCCACCCTGCCCGCCGGACATGAGAGGGTCACCGTGAGCTTGCCGTGGCCCCCTGAGACAGAGAGGACGTGGACGCTCGGGATAGGAGTCGGCCCCGAGGAGGGACCACCGCCGGTGGTCCCTCCTCCAGTACTCCCGCCTCCGCCGGTTGAGCCTCCGCCCGGTGCGCTCCCGGGTCCGAACACGTACGCCGCACCATGGTCCGCCGTGTTCGAGCCTGCTACGTGCCGATAGGCGCCGGAGGCGATCGTGTTGCCCGAGATCGCCACGGAGTAGCCCAGGTTGTCGCTGGGGGTGCCATCGCTTGCTGTCAGCGTTTCGGTTTGGGCCGCATTCACCCAACCACCCGCGGGTTCCGTGAAGACGTAGACAATACCCTGATCGTCGTTCCCGCTCACCTGGTGGGAGGGCGCGCCGGCGACGATCGTGTTGCCCGATATCGCGACGGAGAAGCCCAGAGCGTTGCCTTCGATGGGTTCGCCGCTTGTCAGTTCGGCGGTCTGGGTCATGTCTTTCCATCCACCGCCCGGCATTGCAAACACATACGCCGTGCCCTGGCCCGACTCTTGACCCACCTTGTGGTTGAAAGCGCCGGTGACGACCGTGTTGCCTGAGACCCCGACCGACAAGCCGAGCCCGTCGCCGCCGGCGAGGTTCGGTTCACTTGCTTTCAGTACGGCGTTCTGAGTGCGGGTACCCGACCAACCGCCGTCAGGTTCCGTGAATACAAACGCCGCGCCCTGTGCGTGATCGCCGACGAAAAAGTTCGCGCCGACGACTACTGTGCCACCCGAGATCGCTACCGAGGCGCCAAAATGATCCTCGCCGGAGGGGTTGCTCTCCGTCAATTCGGCGGCTTGGGTATAGGAACCCGACCAACCGCCACCAGGTTCCACGAACACGTACGCCACGCCCTCTGGGTCGCCATGTATACCGTCGAACGGCGCCCCGGCGACAATCGTTTTGCCAGAAATCGCGACCGACCAACCGAGCTCGCCGCCAAGCACATCCGTTTCGGTTGATTCGGTCAGCTGGGCGTTCGGCGTGCCCGTGCTCGTCCAGGCGCCGGTGGTGGTGAACACATCCACCGTGCCTTGTGAGTGGGTGGGGTTGGAGTCGTGCAGCAGCTCGGTGCCGGCCGGCTCGCCGGCAGCGATCGTGTTGCCCGAGATCGCGACCGAGTAGCCAAGCTCCGCGCCTGCGGGGCCGGCTGAGTCGGTCAGCTCGGCGGTCTGGGTCGCGTTCGCCCACCCGCCAGCTCCCATCGTGAATACGTACACAGCACCCTGCTGGGCGTTTGCGCCCACCTTGTGTTCGGGCGCGCCGACGACGACCGTGTTGCCCGAGATCGCGACCGAGTAGCCGAACTCGTCGCCGCCGACACCGTCACCCGCCGCCAACTCCGCCTGCTGCACGAACGGATCCACCCGTACCGGATAGCGCGCCCCGCGATCGCTCACTCGTACGAGGACGCGCCCGCCGCTCATCTCAAGCCAGGCGGGCAACGTACGCCCACCAGCGTCGGTGGCGTGCACGCCGGCGTAGCGCAAGCCACCCGGCAGCAACAGAGTGCCGTGAGCGAGACGTGCGCTCGAGGGCACTGCAAGCGAAAGCGTCAACGCCCCTGTTCCTGCCGGACGCCGCGCGAGATCAAATCCTTGCTCCAGACCCAACGGCCCGTTTGTCCACCACTCACGCAGGGAGCCGTGCGCATAGCTGACTCGATCGGAGTTTGCCACGGGCGATACCGGCGAAAGTGCCATCAGCGCGCTGCCACGCCCGAACGCTTTCAACGAGATGGCAAATTGGGTCAAGCCTGCAGTAATAGCGACGCCTGAGCGCCCGAACCGTGCCGATAGTCGCTGCGCCGGATTGTGCGCCGCCAACCCTTCGATCCGATATGCCGCCTGGTCACGCCCCAACGCAGCCGAAACCGAGCCCTGCGCCGCCGTCGGCAAGCTCAACAACCCGGCAGGCGAGGCCGCGCGCGCGCCGACGCCATCTCCGGCCGTCCGGTTTACTCCGCCCAAACCTTGGTGAAGCATCAAACCGAGCGTCAGGCATGCCAGGGCGATCGCGACCAGCGCGCGCCTGGACACCACCGCTCCGGGAGTACCCGTTGACCGCGAGGCCACAACGAGATCGGGTGATGGTTGCAAACGGCTAATCCAAGCGGTCATCGTGGCCCCTTCATCTTGTGTGGACATCCACCGGTTCCTCTGACCTATACGGGCCTTGCGCAACGCACACCTGTGCCCCGCCCTGGAGAGAGATCGCTGTCTTCTATCGGGTTGCGTGCACTTGGGACCGCCGCACCTCTACGCATCTCTACGCACGCCACCCGCGCAAAGTGGACATACTTGGCTGTGCGTATGCGCGGTCAGACGCTCACGGACACGCAATTGATCTTGGAGCTCGTCGGGGAGGCATACGGCTTTGAGGATCTCAGCCAATTCCGCTCAGGCGTGCTCGAGGTTCTCAACCGGATGGTGCCCTCCGAGTGGGCGTCCTACAACGAGGTCGCCACTGAGCCCGAAGAGACCTTCGTGGTGGCGATTCCGAAGATCCCCGAATACCTGGTCTCCATCTTCTCGAAGCTCGCGCACGAGAACCCGTTGCTGATCCGGATTCGCCGGACGGGCGACGGCCGTCCGTACCGGTTCTCGGACGTGATCGCCCAGCAGGCGTTTCATGGACTAGCCCTCTACCAAGAGGTCTACCGGCCGCTCGGGGTCGAGAGCCAGATCGCTTTTACCCTGCCCGCCCGCTCGCCCATGGTCCTCGGGATCGCGTTGAGTCGCGGGCACGAGGACTTCTCAGACCGCGAGGTTCAGCTGCTGTCTCTCGCGCGGCCCCACCTGATCCAGGCCTACCGCAACGCCGAGCTGCGGGGCGCCCGCGCGGCGACGCTCGCCGCGCTCGAGGAAGGCCTCGATACGCTTGGCCGCCACGTCGTGGTACTCGATCTGCACGGACGGGTGGAGTTCGCAACCGACGGCGCGCGACGGTTGCTGGGCGATCCGGATGGGATGCGTGGTGGGTTGACGGAGGAGGTTCGCACGTGGATCTCAGAGCACCGCGGATCGCGCTCGGCCGCCGAGCCGCTCGTGCTGCAGAGCGCCGGCGGGAGAGTTCTCATGCGCTTGCTGCCGAGCCGCCGCTCCGACCGGCGCGCGGTGCTGTTGCTCGAAGCAGGAACGGGAGAGTTGAGCGCGGTGGCGCTGCGCGGACTCGGGCTCACCCCACGTCAGGCCGACACGCTGCGTCTCCTCGCCCTCGGCTACTCACCGACTCAGACGGCGGCCCAGATGAACATCGCGACGCGCACCGTCGACAAGCACCTCCAGCACATTTACGCCAAGCTCGGTGCCACCTGCCTACCTCAGGCGACCGCAACCGCCTGGGCGGCGGTCGGCGTTGAGCGCCCAGTCGGCGGCTAGGGAAATACTCTGATGCGTCTGTGCTGTCCGCTACACTGAAAAGCGCGGTGTTTGCAGGACTTTCGTGGATGCCGGAGGAGGGACTCGAACCCCCGACACGCGGATTATGATTCCGCTGCTCTAACCAACTGAGCTACTCCGGCGGGAGCGGGAAGTTTAGCCTTCGTGGCAGATCTTCCGCTTGCGCCTTCTGGCCACGCAGAGCCCGCCGATGACTCCGACCAAGCCACTTCTCGCCGTCCCGAACATCTCCGAGGGGCGTGACAAGGCAGTGATCGATGCTGTCGCCCAGGCGTTCAAGGTATCTGGGACGGCTCGTCTCCTCGACGTGCACTCAGACCCAGACCACCACCGCTCGGTGTTCACGCTGGTAGGCGCCCAAGGAGAACTGGCGCATGTCCTGGTGGCCGGTGCCCGCGCGACGATTGAGCGCGTAGACGTAGGCGAGGGGCGCAACCCCGCGAGCATTGGTGCGCATCCACATGTCGGAGCGGTGGATGTGATCCCGCTCGTCTACCTCGACACGGCGCAGCGGGGGGCGGCTTGCGCGGAGGCATTGGTCCTCGCCCACGAGGTCGGTGAGGGCTTGGGCGTGCCCGTGTTCCTGTACGGAGAGCTGGCCCAAGGCCGAACGCGCGCCGAGTTGCGTAGGGGTGGTATGCGAAGCCTGGCCGAGCGGCTCAGTGCGGGGGAGGTCCGCCCCGACTTTGGCCCGCCGCAGCTGCACCCGACGGCGGGCGCGGCGCTTGTCGCGGCCAGGGAGCCCCTGGTGGCATTCAATCTGGAGTTGGCGCCTCCCGCGACGTTGGAGGATGCCAAGCGGATTGCCGGCGCGATACGAGAGGGTGGATCTGAGGGGCTGCCGGGAGTTCGAGCAATCGGCGTTCCGCTAGGAGACGTCGGGCGGGCGGATGAGGATGTAGACGGAAGAGAGGGTGCGGGAAATGGGGATGAGGATGTGGAGTCACACGAGAGGGTGCCCCGCGTGTGCACGGGCGCGTACGCGCAAGGCACCCCGTTGCGGAATACAACACCCCAGGTCTCAACCAACGTGGAGCGACCCTTCGAGGTGCCTTTGAAGGCGGTCGTGAACGCGGTACGAGAACATGGCGAGATTGCCCGGGTCGAGCTGGTCGGTCTAGCGCCTCGGGCGGCATTGGAGGGCCTTCCCAGCGACCTTGTATTCGTCGCCGGAGATCCGATGGCGCAAACGATCGAGAACGCACTAGGGTTCTAGGTGCCCCGCGCAGGGCGGGGCCTCACTTGACCCAACTACAACCAGACAAGGCGCGTAATGGCCCAGACGAAGCGCAAGCGGCAGACCAAGCACCGTGGCAACGCGGCCGGGGTAGTGGAGTCGCGCGGACGCACAGGGCGCAAGCCCACCGCCGATGAGAAGACCGGCAAAGCGAGCGGCGGCGGGTCCAAGGACAAGCGAGTAGATCGCCTCGAACGAGAGCCGACGTGGCGTGGCGCGTTCTACCGAGCGATGGCGGCCGCGGTGGTGATGCTCTTGATCAGCATTTTGCTCCTGAAAAAGCCCAACGAGGCCATCGCGCTGTTCCCGATCGTCCTGATCGCGTACGTGCCGATCAGCTACTACACGGACACATGGCTGTATAAACGAAGGCTGGCAAGCAAGGCCAAGGCAGTCGAGGCCAAGGCGGGCAAGGCGAGCTCGAAATGATCGACGTGCGCCCCTTCGCGGTAGGGCCGATCCAGGAGAACGCCTACATCGTGCGTTCCTCCGCGCAGGCGAGCACCGCCGTGATGATCGACCCGGGCGAAGAGCCCCAACGCTTGCTCGACGCCGCCCGCGATCTGGGGACAGAGATCGAGGCGATCCTTATCACGCACTGTCACTTCGACCACATCGGCGCTGTGGCGCCACTTGCTGAGGCAACCGGCGCCCCCGTCTACTGCCCAGAGATGGAGACCATGGTCCTCGCGGACATCACGAAATGGACGATGCCCGGCTTTGGGCCGTTCGAGAGTTGGCAAGCTGAGCAAACCGTCAAGGGCGGCGAGCAGTTGCGCCTGGCCGGTCTCGATATCGAGGTGCTCTTCACGCCTGGCCACAGTCCTGGTCATGTCACATATGCGCTGGACGGTGCGCTGCTCTCCGGTGACGTGCTTTTTCAGGGCTCGGTCGGTCGCGTGGACCTTCCGGGAGGTGACTGGAGGACTCTGGAGAGCTCGATCGGCGATTTGATGGGACGCCTCGATCGCGACACGGTCGTATATCCGGGCCACATGGGAGTGACGACGCTTGGGCGCGAGTGGGACACGAACCCGTTCCTCAGCGAGCTCCGTGCCGCTGCTGCGAGGGAGCCGGAGGGCGCGCAGCGGGCGCGCACGAGTTGAGCAACGAGCAGATCAAGGCGCCCCGTGGCACGTTCGACGTGCTCGGCGAGCAGGCGGCGGTGCGGACAGCACTCGAGGATCGCGCACGCTCGATTCTCGAGGGGGCCGGCTACGAACGGATCGAGACGCCCGCCCTTGAGGCAACCGAGCTGTTCGCTCGCGGAGTCGGAGGCTCGACGGACATCGTGCAGAAGGAGATGTACACGCTCACCGACGGAGGCGGACGGTCCCTGACGCTGCGCCCGGAGGGGACAGCACCCGTGTGCAGAGCTTACGTGGAGCACGGTATGCACAAGCGTCCTCAGCCAGTGAAGCTGTGGTACCTGTCGAGCTTCTTTCGCTACGAGCGTGCCCAATCCGGGCGCTACCGCCAGTTCTGGCAGGTGGGCGCGGAGGCGCTTGGATCAGAGGATCCAGCGCTTGACGCTGAGTCGATCGTGCTGCTTGGGACGCTGCTGGAGGAGGCGGGAGTGAGGGAGATGCGCCTGCGCCTCTCGAGCCTCGGCGGGAAAGGCAGCAGAGAGCGCTATCGCGAACGTTTGCAGACATATCTGCGCGCCAACGAAGCGAGACTCTCATCCGAGGTGAGGGGGCGCATCGAGCTCAATCCACTACGTGCCTTCGATTCGGCTCACGAGGGCACGGTTGCGGTCATGAGGGACGCGCCGCGCCTACTGGACGAGCTGGACGCCGAGGACGCCGATCATTTCGCCGCGGTGCGCGAACTGCTCGATCGCGCAGGTGTACTGTACGAAGTGGACCCTACGCTCGTGCGAGGTCTCGACTATTACACGCGCACCGTGTTCGAGTTCACGAGCGACGCGCTTGGAGCACAGAGTGGCGTCGGCGGCGGTGGACGGTACGACGGGTTGGTCGAGCAGCTCGGCGGCCCGGCGACCGCGGGGATCGGATGGGCCGCGGGGATTGAGCGGATCCTGCTCGCTGGTAGCCCGCCGCCGGCCGGCGGCCATGCGCTGGACCTGTACGTGGGCTTTGTGGACGGGGGTGATCCTTCAGCAACGCCTGCTAAGGCGGCTGCGTTTGCGGTATTGAACGAGGCGCGCTCCGCAGGACTGAAGGCCGTCATGGAGTTGGCCGGTCGTTCGCTCAAGGGTCAGCTCGGACAGGCCAACCGGCTCGGCGCCCGCTATGTGGCCTTGGTCGGTGATGTCGAGACGGCGCTAAAGGACATGCAGGCCGGGAGCCAAGAGACGCTCGACACTGACAAGGTGGTGCACGCCACCTTGAGGGGCTTGCGGGATCTGGCCTAAAACGTTGGGCCGAGCAGTGAAATCGGGCTTGCGCGACGTCCATGAGTGGGGATGCCGTTCAACTCGGCGTCCAAATCTGCCGAAGTGAAGGGCGATGGCTCAACTTTCCCGTCCTTACCAGATCGCTTTGGCGGTCGTTGCGGTGCTCGGACTCGTGTGGGCTGTGGCGCTGCGCGCTCATGGCCCTGGTTCCAGCCCGAGCGAACCGGCGCCGGCGAAAGCACCAGCCGCCGCGACCAGCTCGGCGGGTACGGCCGACGCTTCGTCTTCGACGAACGCCGCGGCCGAGGCGAAGGCCGCCGCCGCTCCGACCCCGATCTATCACGGGGCTGCCCCCGGAGTTGAAGGGTTGACCCGCGCAATCGCCAAAGCTCA
Source organism: uncultured Solirubrobacterales bacterium (assembly GCA_963726465.1). GTDB lineage: Bacteria > Actinomycetota > Thermoleophilia > Solirubrobacterales > Solirubrobacteraceae > Palsa-744. Next base: position 55,547 of record CAVSCQ010000019.1, on the reverse strand, counting down.
CGGAGCGGTCGCCACCTCACAGCGCAACGCCCAAGAACTGCAGCACAAGTCCGGAGAAGCCTCCCAGGAAGCGCAGACGCCCAGCACCAAGTCGAGCACGAGCACTTCTTCCGCGGCCGCCCAGAAGTCACTCACCGTTGTCCACAGGAGCGTGACCCACGCTACGACGCAAAGGACCGTGACAAAGACTCACGTGCGCGTCACCAAGTCAGCCAACCAAAACGCCGCCAAAGCCCATCCGGGGCGCAGTCCCCAGCAGGTTGCCGTCGAAGCCGAGCTTGCCCGGGGCAAGACCGTGATGCTCGTGTTCTGGGATCCGAAGTCGAGCGTCGACCGCGATGTCCTACTGCAGGCGGATGCCTTGGCGGGTGGCTCGAAAGGCACTGTGACGGTCCACGCGGCCTTGTCCAACCAGGTAGGTCTGTTTGGGAAGATCACCGAAGTCGTGCACGTTTACCAGACTCCCACGATCCTGATCGTCAACCGCCAGGGCGTCGTCAGTACGCTGACAGGACTTACCGACGTGTTCTCCCTGCGGCAAGCCATAAGCGAAGCTCGCGAAGCCAAGGGTTGATCGGCCGGGGCCGAGCTCCGGTCTCGCGGTCGTGAAGCGGCTCCCTAGAGAAACTGGCCGAGCCCCTCCAGGTCCTTACACTCGACTGGATGACCGTCGAGGCGCTGGCTCAACACATGGAAAATCCGCTCGGACGTGGCTACACGCCCGAGCAAGCTTGCACGGGCGCAGCCGGGGGCGCGGCGTGCGGCGATTTGATCCGCATCTCTGTCGAGGTGGCTAGCGACAGCCCCGACGGGCAGATCGTCGACGCCGGTTTCGACGCGAGCGGTTGCGGTGCGGCTATAGCAGCCGGTAGCGCCACGATCCAGCTGGTGCGCGGAGCGCGCCTGCTCGATGCGGCGCGCCTTGACGCCGCTCAGATTGCAGCCGAGTTGGGCGGGTTGAGCCGCGCCAAGCTCCACGCGGCCGAACTTGCCGCCGACGCCTTGCACAGGGCGCTCGGCTGGGCTGCGCGCACCCAGGCAATGCTGGCGCCTGCGCCAGGACGCGAGCTGGTGGCAATGAGCGGGGGGGTGGACAGTGCGGTAGCGGCCCTACTCGTCGGCGAAACGGGTAGTGAGGTGGTAGCGGTGACACTCGAGCTGTGGTCCGATCCGGAGAACGACGGTGAGAGCAGCTGCTGCTCGGCGCAGGCTGTGCGCTCGGCGCGCGAGATCGCCCAGGGTATGGGTATGGCGCACTTCTCGATCGATCTGCGCGAGGAGTTCAAGGCGGGCGTGGTGGACGGCTGGTTGGAGGGTTACGCCGCCGGTCTCACTCCCAACCCGTGCGTACGTTGCAACGGCACAGTGCGCTTGGACGCGATGCTTGAACTGGCGGCCCGTCTGGGAGCGCATACGCTCGCCACAGGCCACTATGCGCGCGTTCGGCAGCCAGGCGAGACTTCGAGCCACGGCGTCTCGCTCGGCAAGCAGCGATCGGCTTCGCTTGACCAGGCTCGATCGTATGACCAAGAGCCTTTGCTGCGGATGGCGGTTGACGAGCGCAAGGATCAAAGCTATGCGCTGGCGGCGCTTTCGCCACACTCGTTGGCGCGCTTGCGCTTCCCGCTTGGCGATTTGACCAAGCCCGAAGTACGTGAGCTGGCCAAGGAGGCAGGACTGGAGGTGGCACGGCGCCCTGACTCGCAGGACCTGTGCTTTTTGGCTGGAACCAACAGCGCCGACTTTCTGGCCCGCCATGCCGGCTTGAAGCGCCGCAAGGGCGCGATCCTCGACCTCGACGGGCGCAAGCTGGGGGAGCACGGCGGTGTGCACACCGTCACAGTCGGTCAGCGTCACGGGCTTGGTATTGATGGGCGAGGGGTCAATCGGATGCCTGGGGGGGCGGAGGGACCCGTATATGTAATTGCAACCGACGTACGCGCCAACACCGTCACGGTCGCCTCGCGCGAGCATCTACGCACCAATCGGGTGAGCGTGAGAGATGTGACGCTGCACCGCGACGGATCATGCGTCGATCGGGTGAAGGTCCGCTATCGCGGACAGCGGCTCCCATGCAGGGTCGAAGGACAACCGCCGGCGGGTATCCACGCGCGCTTGGAACTTGACATGCTCGAGCAGGTGGAGCGCACTGCCCCTGGGCAGGTGGCCTGTCTGTATGCGGGCGATGTGATCGTAGGTCACGGCACGATTGTCCTGGGAGACGATGCGAGTCCTTGCGCTTGATTACGGCAGCGCGCGCTGTGGTTGCGCCTTGAGCGACCCGACGGGCACGATTGTCACTCCGATCGAGCCCGTGGCCAAGCCGGCCAGTCGCCGCGGCCTTGGTGCGCTCAGCCAACTCGTCTCCGAGCGCGATGTGGAGCGGATCGTGGTCGGATTGCCGCTGTCCTTGCGGGGGGAGGACACAGACCAAACACGCGAGACGCGCGCCTTTGCCGAGACGCTTGCGCGCCGACTGGGCGAGAACGTACCGGTCGAGTTGCTCGACGAGCGCTTTACCACCCGCATTGCCGCCTCGATGGGTCACGCGAGCACCAGCGAGGATTCGCGTGCCGCCGCCGTCCTACTCGAGGGGTGGCTGGCGCGATTTGAGATCAGCCCTTAGTAGGGTCACCCGCTTGGCCAGGGACCGCAGAGCAAACGGGGGAGGGCAGCGCAGCGAGGAGGAGCGCGAGCGTGCCCGCCAGGAGCGCGAACGGCGGCGTCTTGAGCGAGCCGGAGTGTCGCCGTCTACCCAACCGGAGCCTCCGCTTCCGCCGCCGGCCGAACCGCCTAGCTTCGAGTCGGCACAAGCCGAGGAGGCCAATTTCGAGCCGACGCCTGTCGAGTCGCCTGCTTTCGAGCCGACGCCTGTCGAGTCGCCTGCTTTCGAGTCGCTCCCTGATGATCCGCTTTCTTTCCAGGGAGGCCAGCCCGAGCCGACTCCTGCCGAGCCGCCTGAGGCTTCGCCCGTCACCGCCGCGCAACAACCCGAGATTGTGGACAGCGCGCTAGGTCAGCGGGCCTCGATCCAGTCTCCGTCTGACGATGAGCCAGTAATGGCCGCACCTGCTCGATCGGCGTCCCATCTGCATAGACCCCACCGGCGGGGCCCTCACCTGCATAGAACACATGTCTCTCGTCCCCGTAGCGTTGCTGCTCGGATGGGCGCACTGCTGGCCCTTGTCCTTGTGCTTGGCGGGCTTACCGCTGCGGCGGCGATTATCTTGCGTCAGAAGACCACGCCGAAGCCCCCACCGGCGCCGGCCATCGTGAGGCTGACGATCCCAGAGGGTTTCACTCGCCCACAGATCGCTGCGCTCGCACACTCCGCCGGCCTGAGGGGCAGTTATCTAGTGGCCTCCAAGCGCGGCCTCCAACTCGACCCGGCTCGCTATGGCGCCCCGGCTACCACTCCCAACCTCGAAGGCTTCCTGTTCCCGGCCACCTATGAACTGTATGCGGGCACGCCCGCGTCGCGACTGGTTTCCGAGCAACTTGCGGCTTTCCGCGAGAATTTCGGCGGTGGGGAGGTTCATCGCGCCAAGGTGCTCGGCGTGACGCCCTACGAATTGCTGATCGTCGCCTCGATCATCGAACGCGAGGTCGACATCCCGCACGACCGTCCGCTGGTGGCGGCGGTCATCTACAACCGGCTGCATCTGCACATGACGCTCGGCGTGGACTCGACCTTGCGCTACGCCTTGGGCGACTTCGCCCACCCGCTCACCGAATCTCAGTTGGCTAGCAACTCGCCCTACAACACTCGCACCCACCATGGCCTGCCGCCGACGCCGATCTCAAACCCGGGCGCGGCTGCGATCACGGCTGCCGCGCATCCGGCGAAAGTCTCCTATCTGTACTACGTATCGGGCGCCGACGGTTGTGGTGAGCAGGTGTTCTCCACGAGCTACGCCCAGTTCGAACGCAACGCTGCCGCCTACCGCGAAGCGCTGCAAAAAAACGGTGGGCGTGTGCCCACATGCCACAAGAAATGAAGCGGCTGGGTGTGATCGGTTGGCCGGTGGCCCACAGTCGTTCGCCCGCGATGTTCGAGGCCGCGTTCGCGGAGCTTGGCATGGATGATTGGGCCTACCAGCGCCTGCCGCTCGCACCTGAGCTCCTCGAGCAGACTGTGCGCTCGCTCGGCGCCAGTGGATTCGTCGGCGCGAACGTGACGATTCCTCACAAGCAGGCCGTGCTTGAGCTTGCCGGCAGCGCCAGCGAGGCGGCGCACGCGATCGGAGCGGCCAACACGCTCACTTTCAGCCCTGACGGCACAATCGAGGCTGAGAACACGGATGCTCCAGGTCTGCTTGCAGCGCTAGGTCGCGTGGATCGCTCACCACGAGGGTTGAGCGCGCTCGTGCTCGGCGCCGGCGGCAGCGCGCGCGCTGCCGTCTGGGGACTCTTGCACGGGGGAGCCCGGGAGGTGTCGGTGTGGAACCGGACGCCTGAGCGTGCGATTGCTCTTGCCCACCAGTTTGGTGCGCGTGCGGTTGAGCGACCTGAAGCAGCGGAACTGCTCGTCAACTGCACCTCCGTCGGACTGCAACGGTCGGCCACTGAGACGGATGCACTCAACCAACTCCACCTGCGCGCCGATCAGGTCGGAGGGTATGCGTATGTCATCGATCTGGTCTACCGCGACGGTCCCACGCCTCTCCTCGCAGCGGCACGCCGCGCGGGGGCAATCACGGTCGGCGGTCTTGAGGTACTGCTCGCCCAAGGCGCCCTCAGCTTCGAACGGTGGACCGGGAGGCAGGCTCCGCTGGAGGCGATGCGACGCGGGGCGGGGCTCAGCTTCACATAAACAAGGACGCATAGATTCGCGGTGGGGTCGGTGAGCACGCCCTCCAACGGTCTGCGCGACAAGGAAGGTCTGTTCGGCGAGCGCGCCCCTGAAGTGAGCGTGGAGCTCGAGCATCGCGATCCAGATCCGCTGGCTGAGAGCACGGGTTTCAGCGGTGGCGGGGACTTGAATGCTCGCGGTGGACTACCTGGCGATCCATATAGCCCGCTTGAGCCGGACCCGCACAGACCCGAGGCGGCCGAGCTGCCACCCGGAGTGACTCAGCCGAGTCGTCGGGGCTCCTCCTCACGCTTTTTGACCGACGTGATCGTGGAGATGGGCCTGGCTCCGCGCGAGAGAGTCGATCTTGCGATCGAGGCCTCACGCAACGAAGGCACCACACCCGAGCGTGTTCTGCTCGCCGGCGGAGCGATCACCCCGGACGGTCTGGCCCGGGCGCTTGCGGAGCGCTATGGCTTGGACCATCTTGACCTCGAAGCGTTTCCGGTGGACATGGGCGCCGCCAACCTGGTCGTGAACACGGCCGCAAAGCGCTACCAGGCGGTTCCAGTTGCGTTTGTGGACAAGCGCACTCTGTTGCTCGCGATGGCCGATCCCTCCAACGTCTTGGCGGTCGACGACGTGGCGATCATGACCGGCTATGAGGTGCGCGTGGCGGTCGCCTCGCCCGAGGCGATCGGTGATCTGATCTCGCGCATGGCGCGCCTGGAGGATGTGGTTTCCGGCGAGAGCTCCGTCGAGGAGGCCGATGACTCCCAGGCCGAGATCGTCAACCTTCGCGAGACCGCCGACGACGCTCCCGTCGTCAAGCTCGTCAATCAGATCGTGGCCCAGGCCGTGGAGCGGGGTGCCTCTGACGTACATCTGGCGCCCGATGGCCACGAGGTGCGCGTCAGGGTGCGCGTGGACGGGATCATGCAGGACATCACTACGGTCCCCCGACGTATGGCCGCGGGAGTGGTCTCGCGCGTAAAGATCATGGCTGAGCTGGACATCGCTGAGCGACGCTTGCCCCAAGACGGTCGCGTGAGCCTGACCGTCGAAGGGCGCCACATCGACCTACGTGTGGTCACCCTTCCAAGCGTCCACGGCGAGTCGATCGTGATGAGGATCCTCGACAAGGACTCAGTCGTGATGAAGCTCGAGAAGCTCGGCATGGCCGACACCGAGCGTGAGCGATTCGAAAAGGCCTTTCACGAAACGCACGGGGCGGTGCTTGTGACCGGGCCGACCGGTTCAGGCAAGTCCACGACTTTGTATGCCGCCCTGCTCGCTTTGAATACTCCCGAGAAGAACATCATCACCGTCGAGGATCCCGTCGAGTACCAGCTGGACGGGATCACGCAGGTACAGGTGTCCACAAAGGTGGGACTCAATTTTGCGACTGGATTGCGCGCAATGGTGCGGGCCGATCCCGACGTGATCATGGTCGGTGAGATCCGCGACCGCGAGACCGCCCAGATCGCGGTCGAGTCGGCTTTGACTGGGCACCTGGTGCTCTCCACCCTTCACACTAACGACGCCCCCTCGGCGATCACGCGATTGGTCGAGATGGGAATCGAGCCATTTCTCGTGGCCTCGGCCTTGGATTGCGTGTTGGCCCAGCGTTTGGCACGAATGCTCTGCGCGAACTGCAAGAAGCGCACGATCGTCCCGGCTGAGGTGCTGCGCGAGAACGGTTACAAGGCCCTCGTGGACCTGGAGGCCTACGAGCCGAGCGGTTGCCGGCGCTGCAATGGCAGCGGCTATCGCGGGCGGCTGGGGATCTATGAGGTGATGACTGTCTCCTCAGAGATCCGCTCGATGGCCTTGGAGCGCCGTCCCTCCGAGGAGATGCGCGACGTGGCGGTCCGCCAAGGCATGCGTCTGCTGCGCGACGACGGCTTGCACAAGGTCCGCCAAGGCCTGACCTCGATCGCCGAGATAGCACGCGTGATCGGCAGCAGTTGAGATGCGTCGCCAGTCTGCCGATAAGTCGCCCATGAGAGCCCACGTGCACTTCCGCGCGAGCGCTGAGCGAAAGGCCAGAGGATGAACATCGACTTCGCCGATCTCCTGATGGAGGTCGTATCGCGCCGTGCCTCGGATTTGCACCTGGCTGCGGGGGCGCCCCCCACTGTGCGTGTGCGCGGTCGCCTCGTGCAACTGGACGGCTACCCCGTACTCACCGATACCGACACGCGTGAGATCGTCTACTCGATCCTCTCCGGAGATCAGCGCCAGCGTCTTGAGACCAATTGGCAGCTGGACTTCGCCTATTCGATCCCCGGCCATGCTCGCTTCAGGGTCAACGCCTACTACCAGCGCGGGGCGATCGGAGCTGCTTTTCGCTTGATCCCCTTCGAGCTGACTTCGATCGACCAGCTCGGGCTTCCTCCAATCGTGCACGACTTGACGCGCAAGCCGCGCGGTTTCGTGCTTGTGACCGGCCCTACCGGCTCGGGCAAGTCGACTTCGCTTGCGGCGATGTTGGACGAGATCAACATGACGCGTGAGGAGCACATCATGACGATCGAGGACCCGATCGAGTTCCTCCACGCTCACAAGAAGTGCCTGGTCAACCAGCGCGAGTTGGGCTCAGACGCACAGTCTTTCGCCGCCGCTTTGAAGGCCGCGTTGCGCCAGGACCCCGACGTGATCCTGGTCGGCGAGATGCGCGACCTGGAGACGATCTCCACCGCTTTGACCGCGGCCGAGACGGGGCACCTGGTGTTCGCCACGCTGCACACTCAAGACACCGCTCAGACGATCGACCGCATCATCGACGTATTCCCGCCCGAGCAGCAAGGTCAGGTGCGCGTGCAGCTCTCGGTGGCGCTGCAGGGTGTCGTCACCCAGCAGCTTCTACCGACGGCGGACGGTTCGGGTCGCGTCGCGGCTTGCGAGGTGCTGGTGCCCAATCCCGCAGTGCGCAACCTGATTCGCGAGGGCAAGACACACCAGATCTACTCGGTGCTGCAGACCGGCTCAGCTCAGGGGATGCAGACGATGGACGCGGCGCTCGTCTCTTTGGTGCGCACCGGCAAGGTCTCGCAAAAGCAGGCCGAATCGCGCTCGCAGGCGCCTGAGGAGCTGCGCCGCCTGATGGGTGCTGGAGCGATGGCCGCATGAGCACCTATGTCTTCAAGGCGATGGATCTCGCCGGCGTGAAGGCGCGCGGGGAGATCGACGCGGACTCCAAGGAGGCGGTCTCCAACCAGCTGAAGTCGCGCGGCATGATCGTGCTCGACATCGCCGACAAGCACGCCTCACGCGAGATCGAGCTGAGCTTTCTAAAGACGGTCAAGGCCGGCGAACTGGCCGTCTTCTCTCGCCAGCTGGCGACGATGATCTCCTCCGGTCTGTCGATCCTCAGGGCGCTCTATGTCCTTGAGGAACAGACCGACAACAAGTTCCTCAAGGAGACAGTCGTCCAGGTACGCAAGGACGTCGAGGCGGGACTCTCGCTGAGCGGGGCGATGGAATCCCACCCCAAGGTCTTCAATCCACTGTTCGTGGCGATGACCAGAGCCGGCGAGGCCGGCGGTCTGCTGGAGAGTGCGCTCATGCAGGTCGCCGACCAGCTGGAGAAGGAAGCTTCGCTGCGCCGGCAGATCCGCTCGGCGATGATCTACCCGGCGCTGGTGATCACGTTCGCGGTCGGTGTGATGATGGCCCTGGTCGCCTTCTTGGTGCCGGTGTTTGCCGGCGTGTTCAAGCAGTTCGGTGGCGAACTGCCCGCCATCACGCAGGTCTCGGTAACGATGTCACACGCTGTCGTCGGCTACTGGTGGGCGATGTTCGCGGGCGCGGGCCTTGCGGCCTTCAGCTTCATCAAGTGGAAGAAATCGAAGTGGGGTCGACCCCAATGGGATCGCTTCCGTCTGCGTGTGCCGATGAAGATAGGCGCGATCGTCCAGCAGGTAGCGGTGGCGCGCTGGTCACGCACGCTGTCTTCTCTGATGAGCGCTGGTGTGCCGCTTCTGCTGGCGCTTGAGATCGTCGGTAAGACCGGCGGCAACGTGGCCGTCGAGGAAGCGATGGATGGGGTGATCGCCTCGGTCAAGCGTGGCGGTACGCTCGCCGAGCCGCTTTCCAAAACTTCGATCTTCCCGACGATGGTCACCCACATGGTGGGTGTCGGCGAGGAGACCGGTGCGCTCGACGCGATGTTGGGCAAGGTCGCAGACTTCTACGAGGATCAAGTTGAAGCGTCGGTCAAAGCGCTCACTTCGATCCTCGAGCCGATCATGATCATCGTGATTGGCTCGATCGTCGGCTTCATCGTCGTTTCGATGTACATGCCGATGTTCACGGTCTATAACCACATTGAATAGAAACCCCTAGGACCCTGCGCGCACCGAGGCGCGTGAGCGTTTGGGGCGACCTCGGGCGCCAAGGTGCGTGAAACGTTCAGCCCGAGCGCGAAGGCGCGCGCAAAGTGTTTTGGCAAGCTCAGGGCGAGGGTGACGTGGCGCCAACATGGACCCCGCCGTCGCTCACCCCAAGGGAAACCTTCCCGTCGAGCAACGCCAACAGCTCTTCGCCGACCAGCTCGAAGCGCCAGCCTCGCAAAGTGCGCACATCGGCGCGCTCATCGGTTCGGTGGCCCGCGACGATGGCCTGCAGGTCGGCGCGCGAGGCCAGCAGCTCGTAGGCCAGGTCGGCTTCGCGCGCTCGAGCTCTTACCAAGGCCTCCGAGAGCGCGATCAAGGGAGCGTCTTGCGGTCGGGGTTGGGCGGGGCGAGGGCCCCCGGCGAGCGGCTCTCCTGCGTTGGCGATGCCGCGCTGCACAGCGGCGAGCAGGTCCTCGCCGCCTTTGCGCAGACTGCCTTGGCCGACACCGCGGATCTCTTCGAGCTTGCGCGCGGAGGAGGGCTTGCGCTTGGCGATCTCGACCAAAGGCGCGTCGCCGAGCACACTTTGGACAGGTCGGTCGCGGGCGGCGGCGGTTCGCTCGCGCCAGGCCACCAGTTCGCGTGCGATCCCTTGCGAAGCGGCGTTCATGCCTCTGACGCGCGGTAGCCGGGCGAAGATCGTGTCGAGGTCGCGCTCGTCACTGATCGTCTCAAGGAACTGGCACTCCTCGCGCGCCCAGGTCAAGCGTCCGGATCGCTCCAAACGGCGCTCCAGCTCCGTGGCGAGGGCGCTCAGGTGGACGACGTCCTCGCGCGCGTAGGAGAGCTGCTCGGGCGAGAGCGGACGTGTGTCCCAACGTGTGAAGCTGGCGCTCTTGGCGAGTTTGACGCTCAGGAGATCCGAGAGGAGCGTGTCGTAGGAGCACTGGGCAGGCATTCCCACGAAGCCGGCGGCCACTTGGGTGTCGAATACGTTGCGCACGTCGCATCCCAAAGCACGGCGTAGAAGCGCGATGTCTTGACGACCAGCGTGCACGACCACCTCGACGGCGGGGTCTTCCAGCACTTGCGCGAGTGGCTCGCCGGCGTCCCCCAGCGGCTTGGTGCCAGCGCCATCCGGGCGACCGGGGACGAGCACCCCGGAGGGCGCACCCATAGGGGCGCAGGCAAGCGGATCGACGATCTCGATTCGCTCCGACTGTTGCGCTTGAGCGCTTTCGGCGCTGCTCGTCGAACCTACGGGGGAGTCGGCAGGCGTGTCGGCCACGGCGAGCTGGATCAGGCACAGGAGCGTGCGATATCGGCCCTCGCCCATGAACTCGGTGTCGAGGGAGATCCGCCCGGACTCGCGTGCGAGCGCGGAGATCGTCTCGAGCGTGGCAGCGAGGTCTGTCATGAAATTTCCTGATCGAGATGGGCCACGGGCAGGCGCAGTGTAAAGCTGGCGCCGCATTCGTCCTTGCCCGGCGAGGACTCGGCGCTCAGCGCAAGCGAGCCGCCCATGCGTGCCGCCAACTCGCGACCGATCGCCAGGCCGAGCCCGAAGCCGCTGTGCCCGCCCGATGTCGAGCCGCGTTGGAAGCGCTCGAAGATGCGCTCGCGCTCTGGCGCTGGGACACCGGGACCCGAATCGCTTACGGTCAGTTGCGCGCACTCACCGTCAGTGCTTGCTGTGGTGTGTATGGCTGAACCGACTGGGGCGACGCCGATCGCGTTGTCGAACAGGATCCGTGCTATCCGCGCCACCGCGCCTGGATCGCCCATCGCCCAGCAGGCTTGGGCGAGCGGACTTGCCTCGATCCGCACGTCGTGGGTGCTGGCGCGACGCTCGAACTCGGCGGCGACGGCGCGGCATAGCTCACCCAGCTCGACCGGCTCGCTGCGCAGGGAGACCTCGGCGTCGAGGCGGCTCAGGTCGAGCAGGTCTGTGGCGAGGCTCGACAGGCGTCGCGACTGCTCGCGTGCACGGACGGCTCGCTCGCGCGCGTCCTGCAGGTCGAGCCGGTCCGCTTGCAAGTCGTCTTCGAGCAACTCCAAGGTGCCGTCCAAAGAGGCAAGCGGGGTGCGCAGCTCGTGTGAGGCAGTCGCCACGAAAGCCTGGCGGGCCTCTTCTTGGCGACGCAGGCGCGCTTGCATACTGGCGAACGCGCGCGTCAGGTCGCCGATCTCGTCGTGGCGCTCGTCCACGTGGATCGGCGCCTCCAAGCCGCGGCGTTCCAGCTCGCCGGCGGCTTCGCGCAGGCGCTCCAGGCGCCGCAGCAACGTGGTCGTGAGGGCGAGACCGAGCAGCAAAGCGACGGCAAAGCCGACGGCGGCGGCGTCGATGAAAGCGTTCTGGACCACGCGAACAGCCGAGCTGACGTATTCGAGGCGACGTACGAGTACGACCGCATCGATCTGGCCTTGCTTGCCGATTTGCACCGGCTCGGCGGCGACCAGCTCGTCGCCGATCAGGCTGTGTACGCCGCGCCCAGTCCGCAAGGCGCGATCTACTTGGGCATAGTAGTCGGGTACGTCGAGGTCTTGGTTGACGGGCGCGTAGACCGTTTCGAGCTTGCGGTCGAGCACGGTCACCTGGGCGCCTGAGCGACGCCGCAAGAGCGCGATTGAAGCTGCCAGTTCTTGCGCGTTGGGGTGGCCGCTGGCCGGTTCGATGCCGATCTCGGCGAGCTCTGGGCGCGAGGCCGAGATGGCTGTGTAGACAGCGCGTTCGCCGTCGGCGCGCAAGCGGTGCTCCAGGGGCGAGAGCAAGGCCAAGGCGGCTACGGCGAGCGTCACGGCGCTGGAGAGCAGCAGGGCGGCGAAAACGCGTGGGCGTAGGCCCAAGACTCGGGGGCGGATCACGGCTCCTGAAAGCGGTACCCGGCGCCGCGCACCGTCATGATCAGCTTCGGCTCCTCTGGTCGTTCCTCGATCTTCTCGCGCAGGTGACGGATGTGGACGTCGATCGCGCGCGGGTCGCGGTAGGCGGAGTCACCCCAAATCGCGCGCAAGAGCTCTTGGCGGTTGAACAGGCGGCCCGGTTCGCTCATCAATTGACCGAGTAGCTCGAACTCCGAGAAAGTGAGCTTGACCTGCTCGCCGCTTACGCTTGCCTCGCGGTGGGAGCGATCGAGCGTGACGGGACCGATGCTGAGCACCTCTCGTCCCATCGCGCGTGGCCCGGAGCGACGCAAGACGGCGCGGATGCGGCTACGCAGCTCGGCGAGGCCGAAGGGCTTGGTCACGTAGTCATCAGCTCCGGCCTCGAGGCCTTGGACGGCGTCAGCCTCTGTATCTAGAGCGGTAAGCATGATGATCGGCACGATGTTGCGCTGCTCGCGCAGCGTGCGACACACGTCATAGCCGTTGGGCCCCGCGCCGAGTGCCACGTCGAGCAGGATCACGTCGAAGGGTTCAGCGCCGGCGCGAGCGATCGCCTCGGTGCCGTCGGCGACCGCCTCGACAGTGTGGCCCTCCTTGGAGAACGAGCGCGTCAAGGTGTCGCGCAGCGGAGCCTCGTCGTCGACGACGAGAATGCGCATCGAAGCGGGTGCGTCCACGCTGCTCAAAGTACTACTCCGGGAAGTCGCCACAGGACGCCCGGGTGCAGGCCAGCTTGGCGCGAGACGTCGGTGCCGCGCGCTCGTATCCATAGAGCGGCGGGGGCGCAGCCGGCGTTGGTCTTGGGCGTCCCCCGCGGGCACGCGGAGTTCAGAAAGGCATAGCGCACTGCTCCTTGGGCGATTAGAGCCTGCAGGTGGGGCACGCTCGTGAAGGGCAGGCCGTTGTAGGTGGTGAGCATCAGGACGGGACGCTGGTCCTGCACGATCAAGGACGCCACGCTGGTGGACGCTCCCGCGGCTAGCTCGTAATGGGCGTGTGCTTGGTGGGCAAGTAGGTAGGCGCTCAAGGCACGTTGCTCGGTGGGGGCAAGCGCGCCGACGTTGCCGGCATCCGAGGTATGGTCGGCGACCGCTTCGACGCTGGCCACGAGCGGAATCGCCAAGAGAGCCGTCACGGGCACGGCCAGTAGGCGCGCACGGCCCGGCAGACCGGCGAGGAAGGCCACGCCGATACCGAACATGCCAGCCACGGCAGGTGTGAAGCTCTCGACGTAGCGTGGGTGCAGGCGCGCCATGGTACTGAACAGGACGAGACCGGTCGCCAGCCACAGGAACATCCCGATTGTGGTGGCGCGCTGAGTTCTTCCGACGCTGTGCCGCAGGACGACGACGACGGCGAAAATGCCCACGAGCAGGGCCACGAGCGCCTCCCAACCGAGCCACTTGGCGGGCAACTGACCGCCGTGAGCGAGTAGGCGGGTAGGGGAGGGGGGAGTTATGGGCGTGCTGGCCGCAGTGACACGCCTGCCGCGAATCTGCCGAGGAGCGGGCGTTGCGGATTGGCCTACTTCGGCTGTTTTACCGCTGAGGCGTTCGCTGCCGTTGAAGACGAAGGCCGCATTCCAGGCACTGCCGTTGGTGGAGCCGATCGCGTACGGGCGTTCATGGGCGGGGAACAGGAGGGTCGCGCCCAACCATGACAGGGCGACAACTACATATACGGCGCTGGCCGCGACGAGTTGGCCCGCCAGCCTCGTGCGGGATCGGTGCCGCGCGCCCTCCGCACCTACGGGCACTGGACCCGTCGGGGACAAAGGCTCTTCGCGCGGTATCGCCTCCTCGTGCTGGGTCGCGTCGGCTGCTTGGCCCCCCATGCCCAAACAAACGAGCACGAGCAGGCCGGGTACGGCGACGATCGACTCCAAGAGCTTTACGTTGAAGGCGATTCCCAACGCCGCCGCGGCCGCCAACAACCAGGCTGTGCTGTCGTTCTCAGATGCCCGCACCGCCGCGAACAGGGCGAGCACGAGCAGAAGCATCATGACCGCGTCCATGGTGTCTGAGCGCGCTGTGATCACCTCGATCGGCAGCACCGCCAGGGCCGTGGCCGCGAGCAGGCCTGCGAGGACACCAAACGGTCGCACGAGCGCCGCGTACAACAACGGCACGGCGGCCGTCCCGGCAAGTGCCTCGGGCAGCTTCAGGGCGCTCGAGCCCCAACCAAAGAGCTTGACACTGCCTACTTGAAGCCAGAGGTCCACGGGCGGCTTGTCGATCGAGACGCTCCCGCCCGGCTCATAAGCGCCGAAGAAGAAGTTATGCCAGGAGAGGCTCATCGAGCGCACAGCCGCGTCATAGAAGGGGTCGAGCCGCACAGCGCCGAGGTCGACCAGTCGCAGCGCCGCGGCCCCTGCCGTGATCAAGCCAAGCGCTAGCCACGGCAGGAAGGTTCTGGGTGTCCTCACGCCGAGAACGCTAATCCAGTGGCATCCTCGGCGTACCCACACGGACCACCGGTCCGCCTGATAGGTAGGGTGATGTGGATGAGCGACTCGAGCGACGACAAGGCGACGACGGACACCGACGAGGATGCGAAGGGCAACGCTGACGCTGAGCAGCGCATCTGCATGGCGTGCAACGGTAGCGGCAAGGTCATCTCCAATTTGGGTGGGCTCTCCTCCAAGGTCACATGTCCCTGGTGTCGTGGCGGCGGCGAGCGCTTGACAGGGATGGACGCGCAGGAGTTCCAGCGCGAACAGGCGACGGCGAAACGTCGTTGAGCGCGCGTCGCCTGAGCGCAGGTAGGGTCGGGGAGACAGAGGTATTTCAGTGCAATGTGTCCAGGCAGGATGCATGGCTAAAGCGCTTCAGTCCAATGGTCGATGTACGCGCTGACAAGCCAGACCGCGGGACAAGGCAAGCGCCCATGAGGGTGTAAGGCAAAGCCGGCGGCCCCAAAGTGAATTTCATGATTCACCAAGGGGAACGCACCGTCACAGGAGACGGTTGAACTGAGGGCTGGCGCCCAGAAAACGGAATCCTAGGAGGATTCAAATGCTATATCGACTGCGCCAGCGCTCGAAAGATGAGGGTGGCTTCACGCTCATCGAGCTTCTGGTGGTAATCCTGATCATCGGCATCCTGGCCGCGATCGCCATTCCTTCGTTCCTCAACCAGAAGAGCAAGGCCAATGACGCCGCCGCCAAGTCACAGGTACGTACCGGTGAGACGGCAATGGAGACGTATTCGACCGATCACAACGGCGAATACTTGAACGCCTCTAAAACCGCCGCCACAACCGCGGAAATCCAAGCGGTTGAGCCGACGCTCAACGAAACATCGAGCTCGACGTTTGCCGTTACTGCGGCCAGCGGCAACGGGTACACGATCACCTCCACTTCCAAAGCGACTGGTGACGTGTTCACGATTACGCGTGGATCAAACGGAGAAGTGACGCGAAGCTGTTCGAGCTCTACGACTGGTTGTTCGGGAGCGAAATCCGGCAGCTGGTAGTCGGGGAATCCGGAGCGTTTCGCTTCGGACGCAGACTCAATAGTAAGAGGGGGCGGCCGATCGGCCGCCCCCTCTTTTTTGTCCTGGCCGGCCAATGTTGGCTCTTGGTTAGGAAAATATGTTGCATCCAATTGTCGAAGCTCAAGCTCGAGCGCTTCGAGTGCCGATAGTCACTAGGCCAGGCACGGAATACGGCAAGCACCTCAGTGCGATGACAAAGCCGACGGCCTAACTGCCGGGTCGCAAATGGGCGACATACGAGCACTGGCATCCACTGATCGAAACATAGGAGCTGCCGGTGCGATATCAACGACATTTGCGAGCGAAGGGGGAGTCGGGCTTCACGCTGATCGAGCTGCTCGTCGTGATCCTGATCATCGGCATCTTGGCCGCGATCGCGATCCCTTCGTTCCTCAACCAGAAGAGCAAGGCCAACGACGCGCAGGCCAAGGAGTTGGCGCGCACGACTCAGACGACGATCGAGTCGATCGCGACCGACAGCAACGGTAGGTACACCGAAGTCACCAAGGTCAAGGTCAACGAATACGAAAAATCGATCCCGGTCTCCGAAGGTACGACTAAAGCCACCTATCTCAAGGAAGCCAAAGAAATCGAAAGCGGCTCCGGCTATGAACTCGAAGTCGAATCGCCGACGACCAAAGACGTTTTCAAGATCACCAACAAAGCCGGTCTTGTCTCGCGCACGTGTACCAGCCCCTCCACGGGCTGCTCCGGCGCGAAATCCGGCAGACTGGTAGCAGCGTTTTGGCTCTAGCTCGAGATCCAATGCAGCGCCAAGGGCGGCCGCACGGCCGCCCTTGCTGTGCGTGTGGACCGCTATCAGGGATATTGGGTGATCGATTGCAGAAGCGCTCAAGTGCTGGGCCGCGCGCGCCGATCATCCGTCCATGGAGACCGCAACCTTCGCAGGCGTGTTCGGAGCGATGATCGGATCGTTCCTGAACGTCGTTGTATACAGGCTGCCGCGACGCGAGTCGATCGTGCGCCCGGCTTCGCATTGCCCGTCGTGCGACGCGGCCGTGAAGCCGTATGACAACGTGCCGATCCTCTCTTGGCTGCTTTTGCGCGGACGCTGCCGCAACTGCGATGCCTCGATCTCCAGGCGCTATCCCCTGGTTGAGGGGCTCACCGCACTGTTGTGCATCGGCGCCGTGCTGGCCGGCGGCAGCGCCGCCACGATCGCCTTGAACGTAGCTTTCATCTTGCTGCTCGTACCGATCGCCCTGATCGACGCCGAGCATCGCATCATCCCCAACAAGCTGACCGCGCTCGGCGCGATCGTGGCGCTGGTCCTCGGGACGGTGCTCGACCCCAGTGGCGAGCCGCAGCGTCTGATCGCCGGCGCGGCTGCCGGCGGGGCGCTGTTGATAGCCGCGATGGCCTACCCGGGAGGCATGGGCATGGGCGACGTGAAGCTCGCCGGCGTGATGGGGCTGTTTCTCGGCAGCGCAGTCGCCCCGGCGATGCTGATCGCGCTGTTCGCCGGGGTCCTGTTCGGTGGCTTCGTCGTGGCCCGCAAGGGCGCTTTGGCCGCGCGCAAGACGGCGGTGCCGTTCGGGCCGTTCCTGGCTCTGGGCTCGCTCGTCGCGATCTTCGCGGGCAGCCAGCTCGTCGACCTCTACGCCAACCACTTCCTCAACTAGGCCGTTCAAGGAACCGAAATGTCCGACGAGAACCTCAGCCTGCTCCGCCCCAACTCGATCGTGGTCGACGCCCCTCCGGAGCAGCCCACGCCACCGGCGACGGAGCTGAAGAGCAAGCGCAAGCTGCTCGAGCTGGCGAACCCGACTTTGAAACTGAGCCGCGGCGGCTCGCGTCGCGGCGCGACCCTCGTCGGTTTGGACATTCAACCGGGCTATGTGAGTGCCGTGCAGGCGCACGTCAACGGCTCGATCGTAGTCCAGCGGGCGGCCGGTATGCCGTTGCCGCCCGACACCGTGCGCGAGGGCGAGGTGCTCGACGGTGGCACTCTCGCGGATACGTTGCGCGAGCTGTTCGCCGATTCGCGCCTGGACAAGCGCGTACGCGTCGGTGTGGCCAATCAGCGCACGGTCTTGAGGACTATGGAGCTGCCTCCCATCACCGATCGCAAGGAGCTTGCAACAGCCGTGCGCTTCCAGGCCGAGGACCAGGTGCCCATGCCTTTGGACAACGCCGTGCTCGACTTTCACACGCTTGGCGTGGTCGACACACCCGCCGGTCCGCGCCAACGCGTGATCGTTGTCGCCGCCCAACGCGACATGGTCGAACGTCTGCTTGGTGCCGTTCGGAGCGCCGGTCTGCGCCCCGAAGGGATCGACTTGTCCGCCTTTGCCCTGATCCGCTCGCTGCACCGTCCAGACGAGGAGCACGCCGGCCGCGTCCTGTATCTGAATGTGGGTGGGCTCACGAATATGGCGATTGCCGAGGGCACCGTGTGCCGCTTCACACGCGTAGTCAGCGGTGGGCTCGAGTCTATGGCTACCGAGCTTGCCGAGCGTCATGGCATCAAGCTGCAAGAAGCGCGCGATCTGCTCGACTCGGTGAACCTGGAGGATTCCAAGCCGGCCGCGCCGATTGACGGCGAACAGCACACAGCGCCCGCCCCGATGAGCGGCGAGCCCTACCAGACGACGGGCCATGCCGCGTATAACGACCCCGAGGAGTTGTCCGCTCAGATGCCCGTCGATGAGTCATATGAGACGGTCGACCAGCCTAAGATCGACGCGCGTCCAGTGCTCGCGGCCGGCGTACGCGAAATCGCGGGGGAGGTGCGCAACTCGCTTGACTTCCACCGCTCCCAGGAGGGCGGAGGCGAGGTGGCAAGCGTTTTCCTGAGCGGACCGGCCCTACAAATCAGGGGTTTCGCCCAGGCTCTGCAGAACGAGCTAAGAGTCCCGCTCATCCCGCAGACCGTGGGCGTGGCCGGCGAGGACGCGACTAGGATGGTCTCGGCGGAGCGTCTCGCGGTGGCTACAGGACTAGCGGTCGAAGAGGCGCCGCGATGAAGGCCGTCAACCTGATCCCCGGCGAGCACCGTCAAGGGGCCGGCTCGCTGACCGGCCGCTCCGGCGGCGGCGCCCTAATCGTGCTCGGCATGGTTGCCGGCCTGGCCGTCCTGATCTTGATGTACGGCAGCGCAAGCCACCAGATCTCAAGCCAGAAAGGGCAAGCTGCCTCACTGAGCGCACAGGCCGACGCGATCAAGGCACGCACCGGTCAGCTTGCGCCATACACCAGCTTTGTCTCGATGGCCAATAGCCGTACGCAGACCGTCGCGCAACTGGTGCAAGCGCGCTTTGACTGGTCGCACGCGCTGCACGAGCTGGGACGTGTAATGCCAATCGATACGGCGCTCGCGACTCTGCACGGCGCTGTCGGCCCGGCGAGCGCGACCGGCGCGAGTAGCACGGTTGCGGCGGCGCCGGCAGCTGGCGGAACTCCGGCTTCCAGTACGCCGGCGGGCAGCGTGCCCGTCTTCACGCTCACTGGGTGTGCCACCAACCAAGCCACGGTGGCCCAGGCCCTGCAACGCCTGAAGCTGATAGACGGAGCCAGCGAAGTGCAGCTGCAAAGCTCCACCCAGTCCGGCGCAAGCAGCGCGGGAGCGAGCGCGAGCGCCTCCGGCGGGGGCTGCGGCTCCGGCGATGCGAGCTTCTCCGCCCAGGTCGTCTTCGCAGGGCTGCCCTCCGGGCCCGTCCCCACCGTCTCAAGCGGCGGCGCCTCGACCGCCGCCGCCCATGGCACCGGCTCGCACGAGCAGGTCTCTGCTCAAGGCAAGGCGGCACCCCGATGACTACGCGCGACCGTCTCATGTTGATCGGAATCGTGGCGCTTGCGATGCTGCTGGGCGCTTGGTTCATGGTCGTCGCGCCGAAGCGCGAACAGGCCTCGAAGGTGAACGCCGAAGTCGAAGCGGCGCGCCAGCAAGTCTCGAGCGCCGAAACCGAAGCCGACAGTGCCGCCAGCTCGCGCGCACAGTACTCGACCGCCTATGCCTCGCTTGTGAGTCTGGGCCAGGCCGTCCCGTCCACGACCGAAACGCCCGCGCTCATCTACACGCTCGACAAGGCCACGCACCGTCGCGACGTGCAGTTTTCCTCGATCAGTACGGGCGCCAGCGGCTCCAGCAGCTCAAGCTCGGCTGCCAGCACTGCACCGACGGCGGCAAGCGGTGAATTCACCCAGGAGCCGTTCACGTTCGTGTTCAACGGCACCTTCGTGGACCTCTACAAGCTGCTCAACCAGCTCGAAGGTTTCACTTTGCAGACCTCGAGCGGGGCGCTGCACGTTAGCGGCCGTCTGCTCACGATCGACAGCGTCAGCCTTTCCCCGGTCACCGAAGCGCAAGGCTCCTCAGGCAAACCAAAGTCGGGGCAGCTCACCGGCACGATCACGGCCACTGCGTACGTGCTGCCCGCCAGCCAATCGGCGCTGGCCGGTGCGACCGCGGCCGGCCCGTCCGCCACGACCGCGGCCAGCACACCATCCACGACCCCGGCGCCCTCAACCGCGCCGGCAGTGATCAAGGCCAACCCATGACCGAGTTTCTGCAATCGATCAAGGCCGACCTGCTCTCGCGACGTCTGTTGCCGTTCGTGGCGCTGCTCGGCGTGGTGCTACTTGCGGCTGTCGGCTACGCCGTCAAGGGCGGCTCGAGCAGCCCCGCTCCGGCACCGGTGGCAAGTGCGCCGAGCGCTCCCGTGACCGGCACCAGCGTGTTGGGCGTCACGGTGGCTACGGCCAATCCCAACGAGGCCGTGTCCGAGACACCGGGCGGCGTGCGCTATCAAAGCCAAGGCCCTACGCGCGACCCGTTCGTGCCATTGCCCACTGCGCCCGCGGCCAAAAGCGCGAGCGCCGCCGGCTCGAGCACGGGGTCCAGCGGCTCAAGCGGCTCGGGCTCTTCGAGCACAGGTGGATCCTCCTCTGGTTCCTCCGGTTCGGGCTCCGGTGGGGGCGCCCAGAAAGCACCGGCGCCTGCGCCAACACCCAAGAAGCCCACCAAGCCCCAGCTTGCCTACGATGTCTCCGTCCTGTTCGGTCCAGCCTCGACTACACCCGGCCAGCCGGCCACGTTGGCTCCCTACCAGAGCCTGAAACTGGGACAACCGTTCCCCTCCAAGCAGGACGTGCGCCTCACTTTCGAACGCGTCACCGAGAACGGCAGCGGCGCCGTGTTCAAGCTACTCGTCCCGCCGATCTTGCATGGGACGGGCGCGTGCTTGCCCAGCAACTCCGAATGCCAAGCGATCGACCTCGAAGCGGGCCACGCCGAGGAACTGGAATACGTCGAAGCCGACGGCCAGATCGTCGTCTACGAACTGAAGGTCGTGGGCATCGCCAAGAAGAGCAGCGCAAACGCCGCGCGCGCGGCGCGTAGGGCCAAGGTCGCCCGCGCAGAGGCTAGGGCCAGAACCGCACGGGCGCACAACAAGATGGCTCGCGCAGCACTCCTCAAGCGCGGCTAGGAACTCATCTCGCTAGACACGCGTGGGGCCTATAGGGATAGGTCCTGAGGGCCGCGGCGTCCAAGCAAATAAGCTACGGCGGAGATGACACTCCGCTTGATAACCGCCGGCGAGTCGCACGGCCCCGGGCTCACCTGCCTCCTCGAGGGTCTCCCGGCCGGCTTGCAACTGCGCCAAGAGGAGCTCGACGTCGACATGGCCCGTCGCCAATTGGGCCATGGTCGCGGTGGGCGCATGAAGATCGAGAAGGACAAAGCCCGCGTCACCGCCGGAGTGCGCCACGGTTTGACGCTCGGCGGCCCGATCGCCCTGCAGGTCGAGAACCGCGACTACGCCAACTGGGAAGAGCGCATGTCGCCGTGGCCGCTGCAAGACGGCGCCGAGGTAGCTGAGGTGCACCTGCCGCGACCGGGTCACGCCGATCTGGTGGGAACCCAGAAGTACAAGCAGAACGATGTGCGCAACATCCTGGAGCGGGCGTCCGCGCGCGAGACCGCCGCGCGAGTCGCGGGTGGCGCCCTGTGTAAGGCGTTTCTGGCCGCACTCGGCGTACAGGTGCGCTCACACGTGATCCAGATCGCCTCCGTGCACGCGCCCGGAGGTGCTCCCACGAGCGCCTCCGATGAGACAAACGCCTCAGGCGCGGGCGATACCGCCACGACGGACTCTGCTCGACAGCTGACCCTGGCCGATTTCGAGCACGTCGACGAGTCGCCCGTACGCTGCTTGGACGAGGCGGCCGGACGGGCGATGGTCGCCGAGATCAACACTCTGCGTAAGGCCAACGAGTCGCTCGGCGGGGTCTTCGAGGTGCAGGCGTTCGGAGTGGTGCCGGGTCTCGGCTCACATGTCTCCTGGGAGGAGCGCCTGGATGGGCGATTGGCGATGGCGATCCTCTCGATCCAGGCGATGAAGGGCGTCTCGGTCGGCGACGGCTTTCGCATCGCCGGCGTGCCCGGCTCCCAAGCTCACGACGAGATCTTCTACTCGTCCGAGCAAGGCTACTATCGCGAAACGAACCGTTCCGGCGGCTTGGAGGGCGGGATGACCACCGGTCAGCCTTTGATCGTGCGCGGTGCGATGAAGCCCCTGCCGACGCTCACCAAGCCTCTGCGCTCAGTCGACATCGCCACACACCAGCCGGGCGAGGCCCTGCGTGAGCGCACCGACTCGTGCACCGTGCCGGCCGCTGGCGTGGTCGGCGAGGCGATGGTTGCGCTCGTACTCGCCAGTGCATACCGGGAGAAGTTCGGCGGCGATCACATCGACGACGTGCGCCAAGCAGTGGTGGCCTATTGCGAGCGGATCGGATGGCCGTCTCCTTGAACTTGAGGCCGCTCCGCTCGAGATCTCTCTCAACAGCGCCCCCGTGGGCTGAAGAGCGAGCGCTATGGCGCGTCTGAGCGGAACACCCAAGAAGGCGTTCGTTCTCATCGGTTTCATGGGTGCCGGCAAGAGCACCGTGGCCGGGGAAATCGCAGCAAGCTTGGACACGAGGGCGCTGGACAGTGATCGGTTGCTCGAAGCGCGGTTCGGCCACTCCGTCGCCGAGGAGTTCGAGCGAGCCGGGGAGGCGTCCTTCAGGGCGGCGGAGGAGGAGCTTGTCTGCCGCCTGCTGGCCGAGGCCGGCCCGGGCACGGTGATAGCGCTCGGCGGGGGCAGCGTGCTCTCGTCCAAGGTGTGTGCTGCGCTTGAGCCCCATGTGACCATCCTGCTCGACATCGACGCAGAGGTTGCCTGGAAGCGTGTGGGTGGCGGCAGCGGGGGCCAAGAGAAGCGACCGCTAGCGGCCGATCGCGAAGCGTTCTTAGCGCTGTACGACTCGCGCGCCAGCCTGTATGAGGATTTGGCCGACGCGATCCTGCCGGCGCCCGCGCCGCGGATCGGCTTGCGCGCTTTGCCGGCTCTATGCGGGCTGAGCGAAGCGCCCGCCGGCACTCGCCTGCTGTGGGCCGGCTCGGACTCGGGCGAGTATCCAGTCTTCGTAGGTCGCGGCCTGCTTTCGCCTGAGATGTGCTCGCGTGAAGGCCTATGGCCCTGTGACCGCGCCGTATCGCGTCCCTTTTGTGTATCTGACCAGAACGTTGCACGGCTCTATGCCGAGCGGCTTGGCGGCGTACAGGAGCTGATTGAGATCGCGCCGGGGGAGCCCAACAAGACGCTCGCCAGTGCTGAACTGGTGTGGGGAGCACTCGTGGCGGGCGGGATGACTCGCGCCGACCATGTCGTGGCGCTTGGCGGCGGGGTCGTCGGCGACCTCGCCGGCTTCTGCGCGGCCACCTATCAGCGTGGGGTTCCCGTCGTGCACGTGCCAACCAGCCTGGTCGCTCAGGTCGACTCCGCCTATGGCGGCAAGACGGGCGTCGATCTCGCCCAGGCCAAGAACTACGTCGGCGCCTATCACCAGCCTGCCGGTGTGCTCGTCGACCCCGACACGCTTGCCAGCCTGCCCGACGCGGAGCTGGCTGCAGGCTATGTGGAGGTGCTCAAGACGGCGCTGATCGCGGGGGGAGAGCTGTGGCGAGCGGTCGCCGCTAGGGAGCCTGTGGATGAGCGCACGATCTTCGCCTGCGCACGTACCAAGTTGGCGGTGGTGGCCGAGGACGAGCGCGACGCCGGCCGCCGTCAGGTGCTCAACCTCGGACACACCGTCGGTCATGCCTTGGAGACCGTGACCGAATACGAGCGCTACCGTCACGGTGAAGCGGTGGGTCTCGGCTTGCTGGTCGCACTGCGTCTATCTAATCTGCCCGAGCTGCGTGCCCAGGTCGCCGAGCTGCTGACGGCGCGTGGCCTGCCGATCACACTCGACGGGGAGGACGTTGAGCGCATCCTCGAAGCGACGATGCGCGACAAGAAGCGCACGGGCGCCCACGTCCCCTTCGTGCTGCTGGGCGCTCCCGGGGACGCTCGCACCGGCTGCCACGTGCCGGCCGAGGAGTTGCGCGCCGCGGTGGCCGAGCTGCGTGCCCACGGGTAGGCTCTCTGGCAAGCAATGGCCGCCGCATTTCGCATAGAGGTGATGCATGGGGTCAACCTCAACATGCTCGGCCGGCGCGAGCCCGAGCATTACGGCACGCTGACGCTCGACGAGCTGGAGCGCCAGGTCGGAGGTTTCGCCGAGGAGCTGGGCATGGAGACGCGCTTCTTTCACACCAACTTCGAGGGCGAGTACGTCGAGCACTTGCACAATCTCGGTGAGCTGGTGGACGCCGTCATCCTCAACCCGGGCGCTTGGACGCACTACTCATGGGCGATCCACGACGCCTTGGCGACCGCGGCCCTGCCGGCCGTGGAAGTACACCTCTCCAACGTCAAGGCGCGCGAGTCGTGGCGGTCGGTGTCGGTGATCGAGGACCTATGCGTGGCCTCGGTCGCCGGTCAAGGCGTCGAGGGATACCGCGTGGCGCTCGCGCGCCTGCGCGAGGAGTTGGGTGGGCAGCAGACGTGAGCGAGCTGGATCGCGCGAGGAGCCTGTCTTCGGAGTTGGGCACGATGCAGGTCGACCGTCTGCTCGTGAGCGAGCCCGTCAATTTGCGCTACCTCAGTGCCTACACAGGCACGAACGGACTCCTCCTAATCTCCGCCCACGAGCAAGTTCCGCACCGTTTCTTCACGGACTTTCGCTACGTCAGCCAGGCCGCCCAACAAGTGCCCGAGGGCATCGAGCGCCAGATCGCCGCCGGCGATCTCTTCGAGGCTGCGGCGCGTGTGCTGAACGAGGAGCGACGCGAGGGCGAAAACAGGCTCGGTTTCGATGACGCCGCGCTAAGCGTCAAGCAGCACGCCCGGCTGCGCGAGCTGCTCGCCTGTGCCCGAGAGGGTGACGACAGTTGGGAGCTCGTGCCCTGCTCGGGGATTGTGGAGCGCCTGCGCGAGGTCAAGGACGAGCACGAGGTTGCAGCCATTCGCGCCGCCACCGAACTGGCCGACGAGGCGCTCGCCGGCCTGCTCGAAGGTGGCCTAGTGGGACGCAGCGAGCAAGACGTGGCGATCGACCTGGAGCTGCGGATGCGCCGTCTCGGCGCCCAATTGCCGAGCTTTCCCTCGATCGTCGCTTCGGCCGAGCACGGCGCCCTGCCGCACGCCGAACCGCGCGACGTCCAGATAGCGCGCGACGTGCTGGTCACGATCGACTGGGGTGCTCGCCTGGACGGCTACTGCTCGGACTGCACTCGCACATACGCCACTGGCGCGATCGACGAGCAGGCCAAGGAGGTTTACGAGTTGGTGCTGAGCGCCCAAGAAGCGGCTTTGGGCACTGTGCGCGCGGGTGTTAGCGGGCGCACAGTGGACGCTGTGGCGCGCGCGATCATCGACGAGGCCGGTCACGCCGAGCATTTCGGGCACGGTGTGGGCCACGGCGTGGGCATGGACATCCACGAGGCGCCCCGCCTCTCGCGCACTGCCAGCGAGGCACCTCTGCGCGTCGGCAATATCGTCACGGTGGAGCCCGGGATCTACGTGCCGGGGCGTCTGGGTGTGCGGATCGAGGACCTAGCGTTGGTGGGCGAGCATGGGCCCGAGCGGCTCACGAGCCTGCCCAAGACGCTTATCGCGCTCGACTAGCGCGACCGGCTTGAACAAGGCCAGTCCCAGCAGTCCCACGAGCGGCAACGTCCAAGCGAGAAAGAAGGCTGCTTGAGCGTCTGGCGACACGTGTTCGGGCAGCCACTGGAAGCTCAACCAAACGAGAGCGGTACTCGACAGAGCCAGAACGGGTGGGCGGGGCGATGGGCCCCTCGCCTCCCACACCAGCAGAGCAAACAGGAACGGCAGTAGGTAGTACATGACATCCCAGTCGTCCAACAGACAGCGCAACAACATCGTCAAGGCCAACAGCAGCATCGCCTCGCGCTCGCCAAGTGTGCCCATGCCGATCCTCCGGCGACGCTGCAGCCACACGGCCCCAGCGAGGCCCAAGCCGACCGCCAAGATCAGGGGATGGGGGACACCGGAGATCCATGTAGGCGCGATACGCCAGTGAGGATGGGTGCTTAGCGCAGCGCCAATTGGGACTGTAGGCGAAGCGCCGCTCGGCGCCGACACGTGGTTCGGAGCCCCGAAGAACCACCACAGTTGCCAGGGCTGAAAGATTTCGCCGCTCGCCGCTGCAAACGCCTTCGTGCCGGCCACGAACCCACCGGAGCCGACCAACATAAGCGGCCCCAGCACAGCCGCCGCGACGGCTCCCGCGCTCGCCAGGCACGCCGCACGGCGTCTGGCGGGCAGCGCCAAGAGCACCGGTCCGAGCGCAAGTAGAGCCCACTCCTTGTTGGCGATTGCCAAGCCCAGCAGCACACCGGCCCACAACCATTTTCCGCGGCTCGCCAACAGAACTGCGGCGACGCACAGACACGCACCCAACAGCTCCTCGGGATGGCCTATTTCCAAGGCGTACAAAGTGACCGGATTGGCGACGCACAGCCCCAAGGTCACCGCCTTCGCAAGGGTTGTGCGCCCCTGCGAGCGCATTTGCGCCACCAGCCACACGCCCAGCACGGCCGCCGCCAAAAGGCATGGGAGCGCGACCGTCCTGTAAACGGCCAACTCGCCGCCGCCCCATAGGGAGGGCAGCAGCGCAAACGGGGCTCGCTCCACCAGCGATCCGCCATAGGCCGGCGCGAGGCGCAAGAACTCGACCACATGGCCGTGCGTGAGCGCATCGAAAGCGGGACGCGCCTCTTCGTCGTAGTCGCTCCACACAAAGCCGTACAGCCCCAGCCAAGCCATCGTGGCTGTGGCCGCCCCCGCGAGGAAGGCGCACAGGGCGTTCTCGCGCACCAACTGCCTCATAGGTCCATATCGGCTGGACCCGCGGCCCGCTTGAAGTTAGGTGGAGTAGCTCTCCAGGTGACCGTGTGGGCGCGATGGCGACTTGTGAGGTTTATGCCCGTCGAGCGACTGCCCTACGCGCGGCCGCGCGCGACGGCAACCTTGTGAAACAGCTCGGTGATGCCGAACTTGGGAGCGACCCGCTCCACCAAACCGGGCGCAACTTGCGCCACGGCAAGCATCGGACGCACGGGCGCTCCACTCTCGATCATCTCGGCCTTGTTCTCCCGGATCGCTCGCACAACAGCATCGGAGATCTTCTCGGTCGTGGTCTCGCCCATCATGCGGTTGGAGCGGTGCCCTTCTTGGACCATCCGCTCATACATCCCGTCGCCCGCAATGAACCCCGGGCAGACGACCGAGAAACCGACCGGAGCATCCAAATACTCGGCCCGCAAAGACTGTGTCAGCCCAACCAGACCGGCCTTCGTCGCCGCATAGGGCTCGTTGAACGCGGGACCGACCTTGCCGGCCATCGAGGAGATGAACACCACGTGCCCGCGCCCGCGCTCCAGCATCCCTGGAGTCAGCCGATGCGTCAGCAGGAGCGGCGCGGTCAGGTTTACGTCGACCATCGAGCTCAGCTCCTCGCGAGTGTAGGAAGTGAAAGCCCCCACCGACTCCACGCCCGCGTTGTTGACCAGCACGTCGATCGGGCCGAGCGCCGCTTCAACGCCCTCCACGAGCGGATCGATTGTGCTGAGATCGCACAGATCCGCCGGTACGGCGCCCGCCTTGACCCCGAGCGCCTCCAATTCGCCGACAACCTGAGCGAGAGCGTCCTCACGGCGACCGGAGACGGCCACATTCATGCCCTCGCGAGCCAAGCGCTTTGCGATGTGTGTGCCTAGGCCCCCGGATGCGCCGGTTACCAGGGCGGTGCGGCCGCTCAGATCCTTCATGTCAGGCTCCCTTGGTCGGTTGCGCCGATCATAGGGGGTGAACTCGGCCGGCTCGCCGCGCGCACGCTCAATCCGGCTCCGCGCGAATGTGGGTCCGACCGG
The DNA here is from genome assembly GCA_963726465.1 of uncultured Solirubrobacterales bacterium. Classification (GTDB taxonomy): domain Bacteria; phylum Actinomycetota; class Thermoleophilia; order Solirubrobacterales; family Solirubrobacteraceae; genus Palsa-744. The sequence continues at coordinate 27,749 of CAVSCQ010000019.1, read as the reverse complement.
CGTTTAGCCGCCGATTTGCACATCGACGCCCGGTAGGACATTCGAAATGTCGGCTTTGGGGAGGGCCACAGGGAGACTCACGGGCGGGACCGTAACGCTGGGAACCGTAATCTGCACAGGGGTATTGGGTACCGAGCTCGTCACAGGAGGAGTCGGGGGGATTTCAACGGGGGATTTGGTTGGGGCTATGGGAAGAGTGGGTTGCGGCGGCTGGACGCCGATCGGCGGGGATGTCGGTGGGGTTGAAACCGGTGTCGTCGGTTTGGATGATTCCGGTCCCGACTTGACCGGGTTCTGCGCCACCGGTACGTGCGATTCCGGTGAAGCACCCGGCTCGCTCGCATCAGTCCTGGTTGTGGTGTTCGTCTCCGGACTTGTGCCGTTGGCGCTGGGAAGGTCAATCCCCCCATGTGGACTCTCTCGCTTGCCGGAGAGGGGTTGTCCGACTTTCGGCTGTCCGGTTCGCTGGACAGTCTTGGTGTTGTCTGCTCTAACCGAAGCCGACCCCGATGTCAGGCGCGCAACCGTCTGCGTGGCTTCATGTCGGCGATCGACTCTGCTGTGATGCAGTGTCGGGGAAGCGGCGAGCACGCCTGCCACTCCGAGCGCGGGAAGCGTTCGTGCGATTGAGCCGGCTATGAGGTTTGTCGATGAGACTTTGATCGCGGAAAAGAGCCGCTCGGCCACGGCGCTTGCGAATGCCGATCGGGCAACCGGGCGGCGAGCCGCATAGCAGGCCAGGAATGCCGCCACGACGCTCGCATCGAGCTGTGTGCCGGACTCCTTGGAAAGGATGTCTATGGCTTGCTTGTGGCTGCGCGGAGGCCTGTAGGGACGAATCGAGGTGATTGCGTCGAACGTGTCGGCCACCGCGATGATCCGGGATCCCAGCGGGATCTCGGATGCTTCGATTCCGTCGGGATACCCTTTGCCGTCAAGGCGCTCGTGGTGATGACGCACGATCGCGGTGAGCCGCGGGTCTCCGGCGTCGGCGAGAATCTCCGCACCGTCACGCGCGTGGAGCTTGACGATCTCGAACTCCCTGTCGGTCAGCCGGTCTGGCTTGTGGAGGATCTCGGGCGGCGTGTAGATCTTGCCGATGTCGTGTACGAGCGCGGCGGTCTCCACGCGCGCGATCTCCTCCGGTGGGAGACGCATCTCGCGTGCGATCTTTTCCGCGTAAGAGGCGACCCGGCGGCTGTGTCCGTGCAGATACGGGTCGACCGCCTGGTGCATGTCGCTGAGGCGTGTGAGCAACTCGATACTGACCGTGGAGCCCGACTCACGAGCCGATTCAAAGAGGTCTCGCGTGCGGGTCAGGCGCCGCTCCGCCCGGAAACGCCGCACCCAGCCCCAGAGCATCAGTTCGGCGAAGATCACTTCTCGCGAACGAGGCCAGCGCATCCAGAGCCGAGTGCCCATCGATGCGACCGCAAGCGAGCCGGCCACCGCCAATACGACCGCGAGTATCTCCCAAAGTATTCCGCGCTCAGGCACGAGCGCAGCCACGACGACGACCGGACTCGCGATCACCGCGAGCGTGGCGAACACCGACAACGGCAAGAACGCAAGGAAGCGACGCGGTAGTGCTGCCGCGCTTGAGCCTGAGGAGTTAGGAACCCCAGAGGACTCTCTTTCCTCGACAAGCTCGCTCAGACGGAAATTGAGCGTGCTCGACAGAGTGTCCTCTTCGACAGCCATGGGCTAATCATTGATCCGACCAAGACGGCAAAATCTGAAGCCTCGAACCATTGTAATGGACGATTATCTGAGTGGCAACTCGCACAAGGCGGATCCCGCGCGCGAACCGTTCGGACGCCTCCGCCCGCTACCCTCCCAAGCCGTGATCACCACCAACCAATTCAAGAACGGCAACCACATCGACGTGGAGGGCACGATCTTCAAGATCATGGAGTTCCAGCACGTCAAGCCGGGCAAGGGCGGGGCTTTCGTTCGTACGAAGCTGCGCCGAGCAAGCGATGGCGCGGTGATCGACAGGACGTTCAGAGCCGGGGAGAAGTTCCGGGCGGTCCGGACCGAGGCGCGCAGGATGCAATACCTGTACGCGGATGGGACCGACGCGCACTTCATGGACACCCAGTCCTTCGAGCAGATCGCTGTACTGGAAACCACGTTTGCGGAGGCTCTGCGTTGGACGACCCCGAGCAGTGAGGTGGACGTGTTGTTCATCGACGACCAGCCATCTGACATCCAGTTGCCAAGCGCCGTCGATCTGGCGGTGAGTGAGACCGAGCCCGGTTTGCGCGGCGACACAGCCTCCGGGGGCGGCAACAAGCCCGCGACTTTGGAGACGGGCGCAGTGATACAGGTGCCTTTGTTTATCGATGTGGGCGAGAAGATCAGAGTGGACACCCGCTCAGGCGAATACATGTCGCGGGCGTGATGGTCACTCTGGGCCAAGCGATCGAGAGCCGGACGGGCCACCCGAGGGCTTCCTTCGGTCGCGCCGGCATGTCCGCGGTCTAACGCGGTGCGCCGATCCGAGCAACGCAGGGCGGCTGTGTTCGCGCTCTACCAGCACGACCTCACCGGTAAGCCCCTGGCCGACGCCCTGGGGCCTAACGCGTCGATGCTCACGCTCGCCCTCGCTCACGCGGCCGCCGACCGTGCCGAGGAGTTGGACGAGACGATTGATCGCCACGCCCATGGCTGGTCGGTGCAGCGAATACAGCCCTTGGAGCGCTCGATCATGCGGGTCGCCTTGATCGAGATGTTGCATCCGGACGTAGCCCCCGGCGATACCCCGATCCCCCCCGAAGGGGCGATCGAGGAGGCGGTGGAGAGCGCCAAGACGTTCTGTGGCAGCGACGCTCCCGGGTTCGTCAACGGTGTGCTGGCTGCGGTATTGCGCGACTTGCGCCAGAATGCTGCACAGTCATGAGCCTGGAGCAGATCGACGAGTTGATCGAGCAGCTTGGAGCGCGCCGCCGAGCAGTTGCGCTCAGGCGAGCTATCGGCCGATGCCGCCGCCACGATGGTCGAGGACTGCGCGTCGCTGGCGACACAGGCAAGCGCCGAACTTGAGCGCCAAGCTCGTGCCGAGGTCTCACAGGTCGCCCCGGGCCAAGACTCGTTGCTTTGACGGCGGGCGCTACGCCGGTGCGAGTCGCCTATCCGGAGCACTTGCGCGAAGAGGTCGAGCGTAGGCTGGAAACCATGCGCTTCTCGCAGGCCGCGCTCACGGCGGGGTTGGAGGAGGCGATGCGCTACTCCTTGCTGGCATCCGGGAAGCGCATCCGGCCCGTCCTTGCGCTCGCGACAGCTCAAGCGGTCGGTCTCTCGCGTGAGGAGGCGATGCCACTGGCGGTGTCGCTGGAGTTGATCCACACCTATTCCTTGATCCATGACGACCTTCCAGCAATGGACGACGACGCCCTCAGGCGAGGTCGCCCGACCTGTCATGTGGCGTTCGGGGAGGACGTCGCGATCCTAGCCGGAGACGGGTTGTATGCAGAGGCGTTCCATCATCTGCTCGCCAGTGAAGCCTCGATGCCGGAGCGAGTGCTTCAGGCAGCGCTCGAGTTGGCGAGCGCCACCGGGGTCAACGGCATGGTCGGAGGCCAATACGCGGACGTCAGCGGCAGTGCTCCGGCGGGCCCTGATGGGTTGCGACGTCTGCACGAGCTGAAGACCGGCAGACTGATTGGAGCCTCGGTCGTATGCGCGCTGTCCTTGGCTGGCGTGCGCGGACCTGCGACAATTGCCTTCCAGCGTTTTGCTGCGGAGCTGGGCGTGCTATTTCAGATCGTCGACGACATCCTGGATGTGACCGGCACCGACGAAGCGCTCGGCAAGCCGCAAGGCAGCGATGAGAGACACGGCAAGCGAACATATGTGAGCGAGTTCGGGATCGAGCGAGCCAAGGCCTTGGCGGCGGAGTCTCACCGGACCGCGCGCGAGGCTCTCGCGGAAGCTGCCACTTCTGGCGGTGGAAGTGGGGACGGCCCATCCGACACGACTGAGCTGGAGCAAGTCACCGACTTCATCTACACACGCACATCTTGACCATCATCGACTCCATAGACGGTCCCCAAGACCTCAAGGCTCTCTCCGAGGAGGAGTTGGCGCAGCTCGCCCAAGAGGTCCGCGAAGACATCATCGACACGGTCGGGGAGATAGGCGGGCACTTTGGCGCCAATCTGGGCACGTGTGAGCTGGCCGTGGCCTTGCATTCGCTGCTCGATTCGCCCAAGGACAAGATCCTGTGGGACGTCGGCCACCAGGCCTACCCACACAAGATCCTCACCGGTCGGCGGGATCGCCTACACACGATCCGCCAATACGGCGGCTTGGCGCCTTTCTGTTCGATCCCCGAGTCCGAGCATGACATCATGGGCGCCGGTCACGCCTCCACCTCGATCGGATATGCCGTCGGCATCAAGGAGGCGATGCGCCATCTCGACGACGAGCGCTCCGAGGGCAAGGTCGTAGCGGTCATCGGCGACGGGGCGATGACCGGAGGAGTGGCCTTGGAGGCGATCGGCCAGGCTGGGGGGCTGGGTACGCCGATCGTGGTCGTCCTGAACGACAACGGCATGTCGATCGCTCCCAATGTGGGCGCCCTCTCGCGTTACTTCAACCGGGTCAGGCTCAACCCGAAGCTGTGGCACGCCCGCTCGGGCGTAGAGGGCGGTTTGACACGCCTGCCGGGTGGTATCGGCTCGGCCTTCGAACGGCTCGGCCCGCAATTGAAGGAGTCAATCAAGGCCTTCTGGGCGCCTGGCTTGTGGTGGGAGGAGCTCGACTGGGCCTACATGGGTGTGATCGACGGCCACGACGTGGCGGCTTTGCGCGAGGCGTTGCGCGAGGCCTTGGCGGCGGAACGCCCTGTCGTGGTTCACATCGCGACAGTCAAGGGCAAGGGTTTCGCGCCGGCCGAGGACGGTGGCCTGGAGGGCATGGAGAAGTGGCACGCGGCCAAGCCGAAGTCGATCCTGAACGGTATGCCAACAGTGGCGCCTGCTGTGACTTCAGATGCTGGTGGCGCCAGCAAACAGGCCGCAAGCGCCAAAGCGCCTCAGTACACCCAGGTCTTCGGCGAGGCGCTCGTGCGCGAGGCCAGACGCGACGAGCGCGTGATCGGGATCACCGCAGCGATGAACTCTGGTACGGGACTGAACATCCTGCAGGAGGCCCTGCCCGACAGGTACTTCGACGTGGGCATCGCCGAGCAGCAGGCGATCCTGTTTGCGGCGGGGCTGGCATTGCAGGGAGTCAAGCCGGTGGCCGCGATCTATTCGACATTCCTGCAGCGAGCTTTCGATCAAATCGTGCACGACGTGTGCCTGCAGAAGTTGAACGTTGTGTTCGCGATGGACCGCGCGGGACTGGTCGGCGACGACGGCCCGACACACCACGGAGCGTTCGACATCGCTTACTTGCGTTGCCTGCCGAACATGGTGTTGATGGCGCCGCGCGACGAGGCGATGCTCGTTCATATGTTGCACACCGCCTTGCGCTACGACGACGGCCCCGTCGCGTTGCGCTATCCACGGGGGGAGGGTCTCGGTGTCGAGTTGCCAGCCGAACCGCACGCAATCGGGATCGGCACGGGGGAGATCCTGCGCGAAGGCGGGGCAGCCTCCCCGGCCGGCCGACGTGTCGCTCTGATCGGATACGGCTCGGGCGTAGCTAAGGCGGTTGAGGCAGCCGATCTGCTCGCACCGGAGGAGCTTGCGGTGACAGTGGTCGACGCCCGTTTTGCCAAGCCGATCGACGCCGGTCTGATGGCCCAACTAGCGGCCGAGCATGATCTGCTCGTGACCGTCGAGGAGGGCGTCCTGGCGGGCGGTTTCGGCTCAGCGGTGTGGGAGACCCTGAACGAGGCCGGCACGGCACCGCCTCGCATATTGCGGGTGGGATTGCCCGACCGCTACATCACGCATGGCAAGCCCGCCCTGCTTCATAAGGAGATCGGCTTCACCGGAGAACGCATCGCAGAGCGTGTTCTGGCGGCGATCAGCGACCGTAGTTTCTCGGAACTCCTTAAATGAAACGACCCGCTGGGGAGGCGGGCCGTTTCGAGGGGAGGAGGGATGCTGCTGTACTTCGGGTCGAGAAGAATGATGCACCAGGGGAACACATGTTTGTGTGACGTCCATCACAGACGGCCGAATCTTTGGGATTTACCCGAACCGATGTTCGTAGCGAGCTCGGGTCTAACGGCCGTCACCGGATACGGTTCAGGCATGGCTAAGCAACGCTTGGACACGCTTCTGGCCGAGCGCGGCCTGTTCCCTTCCCGTACCCGAGCAGCGGCGTCGGTGATGGCCGGCGAGGTGAGTTTCGGCGAGGGCGGTCCCACCGCGGTCAAGCCCGGCGAAATGGTGCCGGTCGATGCGGAGTTGAGCGTGCGAGCGCGGGCGCCTTACGTGTCGCGCGGAGGAGTCAAGCTGGCCAATGCCTTGGATGCTTTCGAGCTTGCCTGCGCCGGACGCTTGGGCTTGGACGTGGGCGCTTCCACCGGCGGTTTCACCGACTGCCTACTTTCGCGCGGTGTCCGTGAAGTGGTGGCAGTCGATGTCGGCTATGGAGATTTCGACTACGGGCTGCGCACCGATTCAAGGGTGACGCTTCTGGAGCGCACCAACGCTCGGACGCTTGAGCCAGTGATGCTCCCGTACGCTCCAGACCTGGTGGTCATAGACGTGTCCTTCATCTCCCTGAGCAAGATCCTGCCGGCGGTGCTCGCTTGTATCGCGGATCGCTACGACCTGCTCGCGCTGGTCAAGCCCCAATTCGAGGTCGGTCGCGAGCGGGTGGGCAAGGGTGGAGTCGTACGCTCCGCCGAGGATCGTCGCTCTGCTCTCATCGAGGTCGGCATGGCCGCCCGCAAGCTAGGGGCCGGCGTGCTCGGCTACGCCTCCTCGGGTCTACCCGGGCCGAAGGGCAACCTCGAGACGTTCGTTTGGCTTGCCGAGCGCAAGCGTCCTGGGCAGGTTGAGAGTGGGGAGCAGCTGGAGGCGATGGCGCGCGAGGTCGAGCCTTGAGCGCGTCCGAAGGCCGGGGGGCGCGTAGCGTCTCGGTGCTCACCCACAGCCGCCCCGCGCAGACCTCGGCTGCATTGCAGACACTCATCGACGGAGCGCTCCAGGCCGGCGCGAGCCTGCGCTTCGATGCGGAGGAGACCGCCAAGCACGGGTTGGTCGAGCGCCAGGGCGTAAGCGTCGGCGTCTCCGAGGACGATGCGGTGGACCTGTGCATCGTGCTCGGCGGAGACGGCACGATCCTGCGGGCCCTGCGCCGCTACGCGGGCACCCAAGTACCGGTGTTCGCCGTCAACTTCGGCGATATCGGCTTTCTGGCGACAATCGAGCCCGACGAGCTCTCACGGGGGGTCAAGCGCGCCCTAGCCGGCGATTTCGAGCTACTGCGCCTGCCAGCGATAGTGCTCGACGCGTCGAATGGGTCAGAGCGGGCTTTCAACGATGTTGCGATCCATCGCAAGGTTGGCGAGCGAGTAGCCGAGATCGCCTACGTGCTCGACGGTCACGAGCTTGGCAGTGTGCGTTGCGACGGGCTTGTCGTGGCGACCCCGGCCGGTTCCACCGGCTACAACCTGGCCAACGGTGGGCCGGTAATGGCCTGGGGTGTGAAGGGCTTCGTGGTCTCGTTCATCGCGCCCCACTCTTTGACCGCGCGCACCTTGGTGGCGGCTCCGCAAGATCGCTTGGAGATCCACAATCGCTCGCACGAGCCGCTCGATCTGTCGGTTGACGGACGTCCCGTCGGCGAACTGGCGCCCGGCGCGAAGATCAACGCGCGCTTTATCGACGACGCGGGCACGATCGCCCAGCTTCCTGGGTCTTCGTTTTATTTGCGTCTGCGCGAGAAGTTCGGTCGCCTGGCGCGCTGAGCGGCTCAGGCTACTTGAGTGTGGCGCTTGGGCGCTGTGCCGGTCCGCTGCAACGAGTCGACGAAGCCGTCGAGTTGCTCGCGCGAGAAGCGTCGCTGCCCGCCCGGCGTCCTGTAGCCGGTGAGATAGCCCGCGTCGGTCCAACGACGGATCGTGGCTAGCGACACGCCTAGATAGCGCGCGGCTTGTGAGCTTGTGAAGACGAGCTGGTGCTCGTGAGCGGGACTCTGGGTATCGGGCATCTGGACCTCTTTCTCTAGCTCTCGCTGATTGCGCCTTGTCGCGTCCGGGCGACGGGCTGCCCGCATCGCCTGGGTGCAGCGTCCGTCTGCTCAAAGCTTCGGTCGTTTGGGGGCAAAGGTTGAGGGTCAAGGACCTTTGTGGACGTTTGACCCACCGGGCACTGTCGGATCCTTGACAGTGCGAGAGGCACCCGCCGGCGGCCCGATCGTCTCGGCTCAAGCGAAGAAAGGTGCAGCTTTCCAGGGAGAAACCGTCGTCCGAGGCGCGGAAAGCCCTCTATTTGCAAGTCGGCGTGCAAACACTTGGCGAATTGGACAATTCGTCCAATCTCTATATTATGCTAAGCAAACCTACTCAACACTAGTCGTGCCATGGCTGAGGATGGAGGCCGTCGCGCGAAGGTGTTGATCCGCCTGAGCGACGGAAGGAGCGCAAGCCGATGTCCTGGAAAGGCTGATTACTTGAGCGGTCAGCAGGTTGACCGCCGAACAGAGGGAGGGCGTCCAAAGTGGACGCCCTCGTTCGTTAAGCGCCGGCCCGAGGATGCTCAGGGCGCAGCCAGGGCGCGTGCACGGCGCTCGAAGCCCAGCTCGGCCTCGAAGTTGGCGTCGTCGCCATGGGCGATCGTGACCGGCCCGTCACGCTCGAGCATTGCGATGAACGCGTCCACGATCTCGGCGTCGAGCTGACGCCCGGCGACTCGGCGTAGCTCGGCGATCGCGTCCTGGGGGATCATCGGAGAGCGGTAGGAGTCGCGCGCGGTGAGCGTGTCGTAGACACTGCAGACGGCCACGATCCGCGAGGCGAAGGGGATCTCGCCGCCGATCAAGCCCGCTGGGTAGCCGCTGCCGTCGACATGCTCGTGGTGATAAAGGATTGCGTCCGCCACCGGGCCATAACCATCGAGTCGACCCACCAAAGTGGCCCCGTCCTGGGGATGGCGACGCACCAGCGCCCAGTCCTCATCAGAGAGGATCTCCGCGTGCAGGATCCGGTCGGGCAGGGCGAACTTGCCGATGTCGTGCAGAAGCCCGGCGGTGTGCACAAGCTCCTGATCGGCATCGCTGCAGCCCATGTCGCGAGCCAGGGCGCGGGCGTAGCGGGCCACAGCTGCTGCGTGCCTTGCGGTGGTGCGATCGCGCAAGGCCAAGGTCTCAACCAGCGTCGCGAGCATTCCCAGCTGCATCGAAGCGAGCCTGACCGAGCGCGCCTCCAACTGCTCGGCACGATCCTCGGAGCGCAGCAGAGCCATCGCCAGGTATTGGAAGATGACGATCACGATTACGACGCCCAACAGGACCGGATAGCCGAGGTTCGTGTAGGACGCTGCCAACAAGGCGGCCAAGACCGCCGCGGCCAGCTGGCCGGGCAACATAGGGATCAGGAGCGTGCGTACCTGACTCATTACGCCACGACCGTCCAAAACTCGCTTCTGGATCGCGATCTGGGCGAAGTTCAAGAGGTTGGCGGCGATGAACACCACGAACACGACCAAAGCGAAGGTAGGGCCCTTGATTAGCTGCTGGTTGTCCGCCGCGTGCGCATCGCCGATCATCGCGCGAGCCAGCAAGCCGCCGGCAACAAGATAGACCGTGTAGGCGGCCAGATTGGCCAAACACACCGTCAGAGGGGGACGGCGGTGAGCTGAATCGGCGATCACGGCCACGATGCCGATCGCGGCGGCCGGGGCCGGTCCGAGCAGAATCATCGCCAGGACCAGTGCGATGAACGAGGCCGACAGAGTCTGGTTGCCGATCGTGATCGTCATCCACTCCCCAACCACGCTCAGCACAAACAGCAGCGCAAGCAGTTCGGGTGGCTGCCAATCGCTCGCGGAGGAGCTGAGCACGGCGACCCACAGTGCTCCGAGCAGGAGCACGGCCTGACTGGCTATGTATAGCCGGCTGAGATGTCTTTGCGGGATGCTGACCATGACGCCCTTAGCGGTCTGTCGTACTTAACGGCCGACAAGGCGCGGCACTTAAGGGAGGCTGGACAGAAACCCAGGCTCGGGGTTCGCGGCCGGTTGCTCCGAGGCGGTCGATTGCAGGTTGCCCAAGCGCAACCGCATGAACGCCACAGTCGCGCAAGCAGCGACAAAGCCCGCCACGAGCATCGCTATCCGCGGCGACGTCAAGGCTGCAATTGTGCCCCCCAAAGCGAATCCAAGGGCCGGGCAAAGCGCGTTGAGCGACCCGATCACGCTCATCAAGCGTCCCTGCAAGGCTCCTGGGGTGAGCTGCTGGACGGCGCTGATGAAAGATGGCCACTGAATGCCGTTGCCCGCGCCGCCGATAATCGCGGCAACGCAAGCGACTGCAAGCGCGGGAGCAGCGGCAAAACCCAGGTAGGCCAAGCCCACCAGAAATGCCCCGCCGGTCAGCATTCCTCCCAAAGGACGATGGACCGAACGCGAGAACGCGATCGCGCCGACCGCGGCCCCGAAGCCCCATGCAGCCACCAGCAGGCCGAAACCGAGATCGCCGGCATGCAGTGAGGACTTGGCGTAGACCACCTCGACCGGCTCGACCGACGCGAACACAACGACCGCAACGGCCTCTGTGATCAGGAGGACTCGCAGCGCGGGTACCGCGCGCAGGTGCCGCCATGCCGCGCGCAAGCGCGAGAGGGTCGAACCATCCGCGCCGTCGGCCTGCGTACGCAAGCCGAACATGAGCGCAGCACACAGCAGGAAGCTGAGAGCGTCGAGCACCAACGCGATCGGGCCACCCAACCAGTGCACAAGCGCTCCGCCGATGGCCGGTCCAAGCCAAAGGGAAACCATGAAGGCGACGTTGAGAGCCGCGTTGGCCTGTCTCTGGGCCTCGGCGACCGCGTCGCTTCCGCTGCCATTCAGCGAGCCACGCGCCGCGGGCTCCACGCTTGCCTCTGCGGCGCGTGCGGTCGAGGCGCGTACGAGCGCGGTTGCCGCCACGGCCACGATGCCGTCGATCGCAACAAAGACCAGGACCCCCGCAAAGGAGAAGCGCCAAAGAAGGGCAGCCAAGACCAAGGTGAGCAGAGCCTCGAGCACATACAAGCCGGCGAGCATTCCGCGCTTGTCCAACCGCTCCACGCGGGCAACCAGGACAGGGGCGAGGAGTGCGGGCAACAGCCCTCGCGCGATGAACAGGCCAGCTGTGGCGAGCGCGCTGTGAGTATGGTCGTAGACGCCCAGGGCCAGCGCGACATACCCGAACCAGGTTCCCAGTTCGTTGACCGTATAGGCAAGCAGTATTCTCCGCAGTCGGGAAGACGTGGGAAGCAAGGGCGCCCCTCGAGGCTAGCGGTGGGTCGACTGTTTCTCGCCGGGTGTGCTGCATTCTAGGGTGGGCTGCCGACGGTAAGCCACAACACCGCGACATATCCACAGGATCGACGGTCGTGGTCGTCCTATCCGCTTGCGGCGTCGGGGTGTGTCGGCGAAGCTTCGCCGGCGACCGCCAGGACCGGAAGAGTGGGCTGCCTGCGAGCGAGAAGACGGACCAGGGACGCGCCCGAAAGTTCCCTCAGATCGCCCACGAGCACCACCATCTGGCTACTCTCCGCCAGAGTCAAGGCCTCCCACGTCTCCTCGGTCTCGACGAAGCGAGTTCCGGCAGGCAATGCCTCGCGCAGTTCGCACAACATGTGGGCGCGGGCAAAGGCATCGATCCCGACCACCAGTATGTGGCCACGCTCCAGCGAGACAGCCACATCTCCAGCGTTGGAATGCTCCGAGGGCGGCAAAGATCGCGCCGGCGCCCCTGCGGGACCGTCGAGGAGGCGCAACCGTCCCCGTGAGCGCGACAAAGGAACGCTGGAGGGAGCTGAGCCGGACATGAGTCCGTTCATCGTTGTGTTCCCGTTGCGTGCGCCGGTCCCTGACTCCAACGAGCGTCCTCGCGTCCGAAGCCATTCTGGGCCGCGACAGGGTTCGGGTCGACTTCGAACTGGTTTGGACCCGCTGCGCGTGCGAACAACATGAGCCCCTTCGCGCCCGCGATCGATATGGCGATCCAAGTAGCCGCGACTCCGAGCGCGATCATTGAAAGCCGCCGTGTCTTGGCAACTTCGGGTTCTCTATGACAGCAACCGATACTGCTGTGCGACGAGGGGGCGCGAACACACTCTCAATGATGGTGTCCATAAGGGCGCTTGTCTGTAGGGCGGACGGTGCCGATCGTGTCGTCCCAAAGGTGCCGATTCGTGTGGTCCCTAAGGGGCATATCCAGCTGCGCAGGGGATGTGTAAGCTCGCACGCCGGGTTGAGTGGGGCACCTTTCCCGCAAGGAACTGTCCCGCCGAGCGAGTACGGTTAGCGGCTTATGGCAAGCGAAGCGCCCGGCGTTGACCGGCCGATAGATGTGATCATCGCCGACGACCACACTGTGGTGCGTGACGGGATCAGGGCAGTGCTGGAGCGCGAGACGGGCGAGTTCAGGGTGGTGGCCGAGGCAGCCGACGTGCCCGCCACGATCCGCGCGGTGCGCGAGTTCAAGCCGGACCTACTCACACTCGACCTGACGATGCCCGGCGGCTCCAGCTTGGCGGCGTTGCCGACGTGCTTCGTGGCCCATCCATCTCTAGCGGTGGCGATCCTTACGATGCGCGAGGATCCCGAGTACGCCCGCCAAGCCCTGCGCGCGGGAGCCCGCAGCTATGTGCTCAAGGAGGCCGAGCCGGCGGAGCTCTTGCAGGCGTTCCGCTTGGCGGTCGCGGGGCAGAACTACCTACACCCGCGTTTGGGCGCTCTGATGGTGGCCGGCGAGGGAGCCCAGCAGGAGGGGGTCGCGTTGAGCGAGCGTGAGCGCGAGGTCGTGCGCCTTATCGCCAACGGCTACACAAACCCGGAGATCGCCGAGCAATTGCACGTTGCCGAGCGCACCGTCAAGACCTATCGGGCGCGCGCGATCGAGAAGCTCGGCTTCTCCTCCCGTGCAGAGATCACCGCCTACGCACGCAAGCTGGGTCTAGTCGAGTAGCTCTCAGACCGGCGCCGGTCGTCCTGCCAAGGGCACCGTCAGGCGCATCGTCGCGCCGCCGCCCGCCGCGGGCACCAGTTCCAGCCTCCCCGCCCACAAGCTCGGCGCGCTCTCTCATGCCGGACACGCCAAAACCGCCCTTCAGTTCTTCTCCTGGCGTCCTCGGCCGCGACGGACCAGCCTCGGGAAGCCCATCGCCATCGTCGGTCACGGCCGCCATGACCCTGCCTTCGTGCTCGCTCACACTGATCGTCGCTCGTGTCGCTTTCGCGTGGCGGCTCACGTTGGTGAGCGCCTCTTGCACGACTCTGTAGATCGTGCTCTCAAGCTCCGCGTCCAGGCGTCGCTCGCCGTCAGTAAGCCCGATCTGGGTCTCGATCTCCAAGCCATCCATCGCCTGGGCTCTGCGGGCCAACGCTTCCAAGGCCGGCACCAAACCGAAATCGTCCAAAGCAGCGGGGCGAAGCTCGGTGATGAGATGGCGCAGCCCGTCGATCTCTTGGCCCAAACCCTCCAAGACGGTGTCCACAGCTGTGCTTAGGGCCGTCTGATCGCCCAGGTCACGTGCATTGGCCAGCTGTAGACGCAACGCCCCAAGCCCTTGCACCGTTTCGTCGTGGATCTCCCTGGCCCAGCGCGTGCGCTCGCGCTCGCGAGCCTCCATGCCGAAGCGCAAGCGCTCAATCTCCACCGAGCGCTCGGCGGCGAGGCGCTGGGCGACGCTGGCCGCAAAAGCGTTCAGGGCACGCCGGTCCGGGTCGCGAAAGCCGCCGTCCTCACGCCCGGCGATAACCAGTCCGCCGCCTTGCCCGTCCATGCTGAAGGGCTCCACCAGGACGGCCCTCACTTCCAACCCCAACTCGTGCAACCAAGTCGCTTCTTGTCCTCTCGGTTTATCGAGTGAAAGCGGCTTGCCGGATTCATATAGGGCGCCCAGCGCGCTGCCTTCCAAGGGCAGCACTCTCACACGCACGGACACGCGCCCACTAGCGGCGGCCACGCGCAGCTCGTTGCGCTCCTCCACGATCATCAGCAGTGTGGAGGCGTCGAGCAGCGCGAGACCTCGATCGGCCATCAAACGCAGCAACCACAGCTCGGACCCGGAAAGCACGGGCTGGGATTATGAACGTCTCAGCGGCAGCTCACGCGCACCGTCTGCTGTCCGCTCAAAGGCGCCGTTCAGCGACACCCCCTCCAGATCGCGTCGCTGCGCGGCAAGCCGTGTCTGGGAGACGAGTTCCGCGGCTCGCAACCCGTCGTGCCAAGCGGCGATCCCGACCGAGATGCGCAGAGCCTCGCGACGACCTTCGACCTCGACCTTGACCGAATGCAGCCGGCCGAGCGCTCTCCGCGCGACGATCTCGGCCCTGCGCTCGTCGGCGCCCGGCAGGATCACGAGCAGCTCGCTGTCGTTCGCGCGCCCGACACGGTCGAAGCGACGCAACTGGCGAATCAGTGCGCTGGCAACGTAGTCGAGCGCTTGTCCCGGCAGTTCCTCGCCGTAGGTCTGCGACAGGTGTCCGATCTCCTCCAGGCTCACCAACAAACAGCTGAGCTGGGTGCCTTGGCGGGCCGCCCTGTGGACCTCTTCGTCCAAGCGCTCCGCCAGCTCCGCAGAGGCGAGGCATTCGCTTTGAGCCGCTTGGGCTCGAGTTGAGTGTTGGGCATCCTTGGCCGCCATGCCGATCGTCCTCTTAGTGAACCCGCCATCCCCGGCGGATCTTTTGCACTTGATCCCACAATATCGAGTCGTCTGGGGCCCCAAACGGCCCGTCGTGGGCATATATGCTCCGAGGCCGGGAGCCTACCTACGGGCCGATCCGTCGGTGGTCACTGGTACACCTGTCGCACATGCTTTGCGAGCTGCGCGTTGAAAACCTGCTCTTGATTGAGCGCACCGAGCTGGCTTTTGCCCCTGGCCTGAACGTTCTCACCGGCGAGACGGGTGCAGGCAAGACGGTGCTTGCTCACGCCTTGGATCTTTTGATGGGAGGCCGCTCGCGCAGCGGCATCGTTAGGCCGGGCGCCAAGGAGGCCTACGTAGAGGGCGTGTTCTCGGTGCCCGAGGACATCCGTGAGGAACTTGCCGAACAGCTGCCCGAGAACGTGCGCGTGGACGACGAGGAGTTGCGAGAGATCGTCCTGGCCCGACGCGTGTACACCGACGGGCGTACCCGCGCCTATCTCAACGGACGCGCCGCCGCCGTCGGCGACCTGCGCGAGCTGGGCGCGCGCCTGATCGCCTTCTACGGCCAGCACGAGCACCGCAAGCTCGTCCTGGCGGGCTCCCAGCTGCAGATGCTCGACGAAGTCTGTCCCGCTTCGCATGCTCAGCGCCTCCAAGCCTGCGAGGCGTCCTACCGCCAAATTCGCGCCCACGAGACCGAGCTGGAGCGTCTGGCTGAGCTGCAGGCCGCCCGCGAGCGCGAGCTCGGACTATTGGAGCACGACCTCGCGGAGATCCAAGACGCTGCACCCGAGGAGCAGGAGCATCAAGCGCTGCTTCTACGTCGCGACCGCCTGCGCAGCCTGGAGTCCTTGCACTCCGCGGCCGCCGCGGCACTGCAGGCGCTCGCCCCCGAATCCTCAGAACAGGCGGGCGCCGCCCATTTGCTTGCGACGGCCGGCGCAAAGCTCGACGCGGTCGGCGGCATCGACCCCGCCCTCGACGCCCACGCCGCCAGGTGCAGCGCGCTTGCGATCGAAGCTCAGGACATTGCGGGCGGTCTCCAGGCCTACAGCGAAGACGCCTTGCAGGAGGACGGCACACTCGAGCAAGTGGAAGGCAGGCTGTTCTCGCTTGAGCGCCTCATGCGCAAGCACGGCGGCTCCATCCAAGCCATCGAAGAGTACGCCGAGCAGGCCCGAGCCCGCCGCGACGAGTTGCTCGGCGCGGAGGTCGCCCACGAGCACACCGTCCAAGCTTTGGCCGGCGAGCAAGCCAAGCTGCAAGAGCACACCGGGGCGCTCCGAACCAACCGCTCGAAGGCCGCTAAGCGGCTTTCGAGCGCGGTGCGCGAGCAGCTCGGCGCGCTGGCGATGGGCGACGCCACGTTCGAGATAGCCCTGAAGGCGACCGAGCCGAAAGCCAACGGCGCGGACGCCGCCGAGTTCACGATCGCGCCCAATCCCGGTGTCGCGGCCGCCCCTCTACGCGAGATCGCATCCGGCGGAGAGCTCTCGCGAGTGATGCTCGCGCTCACCTCCGCCTGTCACGAGCACGCGGGCGGTAAGACAGGCTCACCGTCCAAGTCCACGCTCGTCTTCGACGAGATCGACGCCGGCGTTGGCGGCCACACCGCTCGTGCCGTCGGCGAGCGGCTGCAGAGCCTTGCGAGCGAGCGCCAGGTGCTGTGCATTACCCACTTGCCTCAAATCGCGTCGCTCGCCACGCGCCACTTTTCGATCGCCAAGGACACCTCGGCCGATCCGACGCTTGCCACCGTCTCCCAACTGGGCGAGCCCGAGGTCGTGACCGAGCTGGTGCGAATGCTCGGCGCAGAGGATCACGACGGCGCCGCCAGGCAGCACGCGCAGGATCTCCGTAGAGCGGCTTAAGCGCTCGCGAAGGGACCGTGCCCCGGCGACAAAACGCCTATCGTGACCGATGTTAATCAGGACGAAGCCGCCGAAGGAGCAGTTCGAGAACAGCGGAAAATATGCCGAAGAGAAGGCAAAGGAAGCTGCGCGTCGGCGTAGTATCGGTGCATGAGCAATCCGAGCACAAGCCGACCTGCGGTCCGTTTTGATAGCCCGCAGATTGCTGAGCGAAGCCTGGGCCGGCTCAGTGCTTGTTCGGGTATAGATGGCGCGGCCTGGCTGCGTGTAGCGCCACATGGTTTCGAGGGCAGAGTGGGCTCGATCGTGCCGCCCGTATTCGAGTCATACGCGCGTGTTTTTCATCCCGCGTCTCGCAGTATTGAGGATGGCGAGGAAGCCGTGTCCTGGGCGGAGGTCGCTCGGGCCAACGGCCGCGATATGCACCCGGCGGCAGAGTGGGGGTCCATCACGGGTTCCTGGGCGTACCAATATCGCTCAATCCAGCCAGACCTTTGGGACAGGGCACCTGCGACTGGAGACCTGCCACACGAGGTCGCACAGCGACTTGTCGCGCTCCTTTCTGCACACACAGGAGATCCGAGTCACGGCTTCTTCGGAGTCTGGGAGGGCTGGGGAGAGCCGAAGGCGATGTTCTTCTTCCCCGAGAACACGCCGGAGGGGGCCGAGCGGCAGGCACAAGAGGCGTTCGATGCGGCGGTCATCGCCTGGCACCGGCTGATCGACGCTGCAGCCGCCTTCGCGGTGCCACATCGCAGGATGCACCTGCTGTCCGGCCCACTCGTCGCGATCGACGACTTTCATGAGCTCTACGACGACCCGCCCAGTCTGTGTCTTCGTCACCGGCCGAGTTTGTGGTGGCCGGCAGATGAGGCGTGGTGTGTAGGTACGGACATCGACCTGATGACGACGTACGTCGGCGGGAGTGCAGCGGCTATCGAGTCCCTGGTCGGCGATTGCCAACTCGAGGTGCTGAAGGTGCCAGTTGATCAGAGGGTCACCTGGGACGCCGATACGGTCAACCCATTGCCGGCGCCGCCTTAAGGTTGGGCGACTATGAAATGGAGTCAACCGAAACCGATGCGAACCGCCTTGCTTCGGTAGCTTGCGGACTGATATCGCTTGCCGGGCGGTGCGCCAGCCATGATCCGCGTGGCCGGCAGCTAAATACACAGGTAATTGTCCGCTGGAGCCAGCCGGGAACGGGCCGGTGATGGCGCCCGCAAACAAGCCGATGCCGTAGCGCGATCGGCGTGAGGCCGTTACCCTCGATTCACATGGCCGCGACCCGGCAGCCGCCTGGCACGACTGCGCCCGTCTACGGGTCTTCGCCCGCGCCGCAATTCGAGCTCGCCGGGTCTGTGCGACTTGGGCGCAAGACCAAGCTCATGGTCAGGCATCTCCTGGCGGGTGAGATCGCCGTGATCGACCATCTCGACATCGATCGCGTCTCCGCCGAGGAGTTGATCGCCGCCGGAGCGGTGGCGGTGCTCAATTGCAAGTCCTCCACGAGCGGGACATACCCGAATCTTGGGCCGCAACTGTTGGTCGAGGCTGGCGTCCTGCTCGTAGACCTGCACGACGATTCCCTCTTCCATTCCCTCTCCGACGGAGATCCCGTCACAGTGCGCGTGCGACCCGGAGAGGCCAGCGGAGAGGTGCTCTACAAGGGTCGTCCACTCGCCTCGGGGGAAGTGCTCGACTTGGCGCGTGTGCGGGCCGACACCGAGGCCCGCCGGTTGGAGGTCGGCGATGCCTTGGAGCGCTTCGCCCACAACACGATCGAGCACATGCGCGAGGAGCGCGAACTGCTCTCCGGGCGGATCGACCTGCCCCGTTTTCGCACCGATTTCCGCGACCGCTCAGCGCTCGTGGTAGTACGCGGCGTCGATCACCAGCGCGACCTGAAGGCGCTCAGGTCGTTTATCAGGGACACCAAGCCAGTTCTGGTGGCCGTCGACGGCGGCGCCGACGCGCTCCTGGAGGCTGGTTTGACGCCCCACATGATCGTTGGCGATATGGACTCAGCCGGCGAGGCGGCTCTACTCGGCGCTCACCAAGGTAAGACCGAGCTGGTCGTCCACTCCTACCCCGACGGTCGCGCCCCTGGACGCAAGCGTTTGGAAGATTTGGGTGTCCCCTTCAAGCTGGTGCCCGCGCCCGGCACAAGCCAGGACGTGGCGATGCTGCTCGCCGCCGAGAAGGGGGCGCGCCTGATCGTGACGGTCGGCTCGCAGTTCAACCTGGTCGAGTTCCTGGACCGCAATCGCGAGGGGATGTCCTCGACTTTCCTCACGCGTCTGCGAATCGGCGAGATCCTGATCGATGCCAAGGGTGTGAGCCGCCTGTACCGGCCTATGCCCGGACTAGCACCCCTGATCGTGGTGATCGTGGCGGGGCTAATCGCCCTGATCGCCGTCGTCTCGCTTACCCCGGCCCTGCGCGACGTGGTCGATCTACTATGGCTCAAGCTTCAACTGCTGTTCGGCTCCGGCGGCAGTTGACTTCAACCCTCGATGTTCGATTACCGCTACCACGCGCTCTCGCTTGCCGCCGTCCTGTTCGCGCTCGCCGTAGGGGTCCTGATCGGAGTGGCGATCGGCGACTCAAACCTCGTGTCCTCCGCTCAGAACGGGATTGTGCACAACTTGCGCTCGGAAGTGAGCTCCTCCCAGCACAGCCTCGAACAAGTGGGCAGCAAGCTCTCTGAAGCCGAACAGCTAGGCACCGATTTGTGGCCGTTCGCCGTACACGACATTCTGAGCGAAAAGCGCATCGGCCTCGTCTTTTTGGGCGGCTCCTCGGACACGATCGACACCTATGTCCGCGACGGAGTGGCGGAGGCCGGCGGCACCGTCAAGGGCGTCGTGGCGATCAATGAGCCGCTTGACTTGAACGGACTGGCTACCCAGGCAAGCGGCTACCGCTACAGCGCCTTGGCCTCCGACCCGACGCTGGTGAGGCAGTTCGGGGTACGCATCGGCAAGCAACTCGTCGAGGGAGGACAGTTGCTCGAACGCGTCCAAGGCCGCCTGCTCAGCTCCAACGACGGTGAACTGGGCAAGCTCGAAGGGCTCGTGGTGGTTCGCTCCGATCCGACCGGCATGAGCGCCGAAGCGGCCAAGAGCACCGCCGAATTCGAGTCGGGTCTGATCGCCGGAGCTCGCTCAACCGAAATTCCGGTCGTGGGTGTCGAGCTGAGTGGCACCGAACCCTCACAGGTGCCTTGGTATAAGGCCGAACAGCTGGCCAGCGTTGACGATCTCGAAACGGTCGCCGGGCGCGCGGCCTTGGCTTTCGCCCTAGCCGGTGACCGTGGCGCATATGGAGCCAAGCCGACCGCCGAAGCGCTCCTGCCCTCGGCCAACACGGTCTTCGCCCAGCACTGATCGGCCTCGCGCTCGTCCGCCCGTGCCGCGGAGGATCGGCCTCGTGCGTGTCGGCCCAGACCGTCGCGCTCGTCCGCCCAGACCGTTAACTTCCGGGCGTGCATGCCCTCCCTTTCGTGCTCGCCTCGCTAGCGGCGGTCCTGTTGGCTCCCGCGTTGCTGCGTGCGCTGAGCGAGACAGGGCATGTTAGGCCCAACTTCCGCGAGCGGAGTGTCGTCTTTCCCTTCGGTGTGCTCAGCGTGACGGGCGCTTTGGTCGCCCTGATTCCTTTGACACTCCTGCAAAGGCTCCAAGGCGCGGAAATCTTCCACCCGGAGACCCTCATGGTCTCCGTATATGTGCTTGGCGTGGCCTTCCTCGGGCTTATAGACGACACGCTTGGGGGCGAGCCCCGCGGCTGGCGCGGACACGGGCGGGCCGCGCTTCGCCTACAGCTCTCGACAGGCGCCCTCAAGGCGGTCGGATCGCTGGGACTGGCCATGTACGCGACAAGCTATGTCGAGCCTTCCACGGGTCGCTGGTTGCTGGCCAGCGCAGTCTTGGTTTTGGCCACGAACGTCTTCAACCTGCTGGACCTGCGTCCGGGACGCGCGACCAAGGTGTTCGTGTTGCTTGGCGCCGGTCTGACGGTCGGCGCGGCCAGCGTGCGGCCGCTGTGGGCGCTCGGCCTGTTCGTCGGGCCGGCCCTGGTCGCCGGCCTGTACGACCTGCGCGAGCGCGCGATGCTTGGCGACACCGGAGCCAACCTGTTGGGCGCGCTCGCTGGCCTGTGGCTGGTGCTCGTGCTGTCCACGTTGGGGCAGGCGATCGCCCTTGCTGTGCTGGTCGCGATCACGGTTTACGGGGAGCTGCGCTCGATCACAAAGCTCGTCGAGCGGCTGCCGCTGCTACGGGGGCTAGACTCCTGGGGCGTACCTCGATGAACTCGCCTCACTCTGACCGCCACGCACAGGCTCCGGCCAAGACTCGGTTCATATTTGTAACCGGCGGCGTCGTGTCCTCGTTGGGCAAGGGGATCGCGGCGGCCTCGATCGGTCGACTCCTGGTCTCGCGCGGTTTGACCGTGGGCTTGCAGAAGTTCGACCCTTACATCAACGTCGACCCGGGCACCATGTCCCCTTACCAGCATGGGGAGGTGTTCGTCACCGAGGATGGCGCCGAGACCGATCTCGACCTGGGCCACTACGAGCGCTTTACCGACGCCAACACCTCCCGCGCCTCCAACGTGACCGCCGGCGGCATATATGACACGGTGATCCGCCGCGAGCGTCGCGGCGACTACCTCGGGGGCACAGTCCAGGTCGTGCCCCACATCACCGACGAGATCAAGCAGCGCGTCTCTCTGATCGCCGAGTCTGCGGACGTGGACTTTGTGATCACAGAGATCGGCGGCACCGTCGGCGACATCGAGTCCTTGCCTTTCCTTGAGGCGATCCGTCAGTTCCCGGTCGATGTTGGTAGGCGACGCTGCATGTTCATCCACCTCACGCTTGTCCCCTATATCGGCCACGCGGGCGAGCTGAAGACCAAGCCGACTCAGCATTCGGTTAACGAGCTGCGCAGAATCGGTATCGCTCCGGACATGCTGATGTGCCGCTCGGAGGGCCCTCTTTCGCGGGAGATCCGTAAGAAGATCGCTTTGTTCGCGAGCCTGCCAGTCGACGCGATTGTCTCCGCTCGCGACGTGGACAACATTTACAAGGTGCCGCTCGTGTTTCGCGACCAGGGTGTCGACGATTGCATCCTCGAACACTTCGGGATGGAGGCGCCGGCGCCCGAGCTGTCCAAGTGGCAGGAGCCGATCGAACTGGCCGAGGAGGCCGATCGCACTGTGCGGATCGCCTTGGTGGGCAAGTACATCCAACTGGAGGACGCCTACCTGTCGGTCTCCGAAGCCCTGCGCCACGCCGGAGCGTTGCAGGGCGCCACGATTCAAATCGACTGGGTCGACTCCGAGCACCTGGAGGCTAGCGAGCACGAGGGGCGAGAGGACCGTTCCCGCTCTTCGGCGGAGGCGACCGAGGCCGATCCAGCGCGGGACGGACGGACGGCGCGCGAGGTGCTCGAAGAGGCAGACGGGATACTGATCCCCGGAGGCTTCGGTGGACGTGGCATCGAGGGCAAGATCGAGGCGGCTCGGATCGCGCGCGAGAACCACATTCCATACTTGGGCATCTGCCTGGGGATGCAGATAGCTGTCGCCGAGTTTGCGCGGCATGTAGCGGGCATGGAGGGCGCCAACTCGACTGAGTTTGACATCGAGACGCCCTATCCGGTGATCGATCTTCTGCCCGAGCAGAAGGAGGTCGCGGACCTTGGCGGCACGATGCGCCTTGGCGCCGATCCGATCAAGTTGCACGAGGGCACTCGTGTTCGCGAGGCATATGGCGAAGCGGTCGTATATGAGCGCCATCGCCACCGCTATGAGGTCAACAATCTGTTGCGCAAGCGCTTGCAGAGTGCCGGACTGTCCGTTTCCGGGACATCTCCGGACGAGCGCTTGGTCGAGGTTGTAGAGCTCGAGGATCATCCGTTCTTCGTCGCTTCCCAGTTCCATCCCGAGTTCAAGTCCCGCCCCGAGCGTCCAGCGCCGCTGTTCAGCGGTTTCGTGGCGGCCGCACTGCGCAAGCTCGACGCGCCGCCCGAAGGCGAGCGCCGGCTCGCCGGCCGCTCGTGAGCAGCCAACTCGCTACGGACGGCGACGGCATGCAACGCGCGGTACGTGTGCAAGCCGTCTTCCATGTCTCAAACGAGGTGCAGGCGCAGGCCGTGGCGGCGCGCATGGTCGACCGCGCGCACGAGATCGCCAACTTGCCGGAGTGCGAATGCGACGTCGATGTCTCCATCGAGCGTGAATCGCCGCGGTCCGTTCCTCCCGCCGGCCTCTAGCGTTTCGTGCTGAAGCTCCGCCGAGCCACCGTCATTCAGGCGGGCATCGCCGACGGCCCCGAGCAGGAGCTTTCGATCTCCCTCGACGGTGAGCAGCGACCAGCAATCGCCGAGCTGGCCTTGGTGGGAGCAAGCCTGGAGGGCGACGAGTTGATCGTGAACACCCAGGCGCGCGACTTGGGCCTGGGCTCAGGCGGCTTTGACATCGTTCACGCCAACCTCACGCGGGGCCTGTCGGGCGAAGGTAAGGCGGGAGCCCATGTGATGAAGCTCGAATTACACGAGCTTGCAGCACGCAGTGGAGCCGATTGAGGATACCCCGATGGGCACGGGCCAGCAGTTGGAGTTGCCTCTGGGCCGCGGCGTGGCCGTGTTCGCTTTGCACGGCCAGCTTGCGCCCGTTGCCTGGGCTTTTGCGCAGGCCCGACCCGGGGCGCGGCTGGGATATGTGCAGACCCCGGGCGGGGCCTTGCCGGGCGGACATTCCAAAGTCGTGCGCGCGCTGCTCCAGCGCGGCTTGCTCGCCGATCACATCACCGCCGGAGCGGCATACGGCGGAGAGCTTGAGGCGATCACCACCGCGGGAGCGCTTCACCACGGGTTTCACTCGCTCGGTTGGGACGCGGCGGTGTGCGGACCGGGACCAGGGATCGTAGGGTCCAGCTCGCCGTTGGGCCATGGCGGTATGAACGCGCTGGACTCGGCCCACACAGCGCTTGCCTTGGGGGCTTGCGGACGCCGCCGGTTGCTCGCATGTCCTCGACGGATGAACGTCCCCGTCACCGTGGGCTCTCACATCACACGCTGACAGTGCTCGACATGTTGCTCGGCTCGAGCCAGTCACGGTGGCACTTCCAGCTGGGATACGCTCGCCCGCGGGCGCCGATTTGCGCGCCAGTTTGGGATCGGTGTTCGGCTCGGCGCGGGCGCCGACTTCAAAGCCACAATCTCGAGCTGGACGTGGATCGCCCTGCTCGCATGGCCCGGCACGACTGGCGGCGGGCCTCCGTCGACCTACCCGGATATCTCGCCGGCGGTCTGCCGTCGCGGACCATGGGCCGCACCATTGTCGAGGACCCTCTGTTCTTCGGCGCAGCTCTCGCCGGTGGGACCGCGCTGGCCGACTTGGACGACAGCGGCGAAGAAGAGAGGGGGACAGCCGCTGAGAGTTGGCTTGCACCGCCAGGAGCCCAGGGGCTCGGAGGCGAATCTCCGAGCGTGGGCGATACCGAGCCAGGGCGAAACGCGGATGGCGAGCGCCTTCAGCAGCTGACCCTCGACTCTTCTCTGCCGATCTAGAGCTGGAGCGTGGCCTGTCGCGCAACACCTTGCACGCCGACCAGTCCGATCTCGCCCAGTTTGGGCGCTATCTGGATGCTCGCGGCGTCTCGCCGCTGCAGGCTAACCACAGCGATCTCGCCGGTTTTCTTGCGGAACTCGCCGAAGGAGGTGAGAACGTGCGCCCGCATCGCCCGCGACTTTGCAGCGTAAGGCGGCTTGCTTGCGCTCGTTCTATCGACACCTGCGCCGCGAAGAGTTGATCGTTCACGATCCCACGACCGACCTGCGGAGTCCTCCGAAGCTGATGCGCCTGCCCAGGTGCTCTCCCGCGAGCAGGTCATCGAGTTGCTGGAGCAACCCAAGGGAGCTGAGCCGCTCGCTTTGCGCGACAGGGCTTTGCTTGAGCTGATGTACGCGTGCGGGTTGCGCGTCTCGGAGGCGATCGCCTTGGACGTCGGCGATGTGGACACCGACGAGGGGATGTTGCGCGCGCGCGGCAAGGGCTCCAAGGAGCGGATCGTGCCAGTGGGCAGCAGCGCGGTAGGAACCTTGGAGCGCTATCTGGCGCGAGGACGCCCGGTCCTTGTGGGGGCACCGGAGAGAGCAGCCTGTTCGTCAACCATCGCGGTGCCCGTCTGACCCGACAGGGCGTCTACAAGATCATCCAGAGCTATGCCCACAGTGCGGGCTTGGCCGAGCGGATGACGCCGCACACCTTGCGCCACACCTTCGCCACGCACCTGCTTGCGGGGGGTTGTGATCTGCGCTCGCTACAGGAGATGCCCGGACACGCCGACCTGGCCACGACTCAGATCTACACCCATCTGTCGGCAGATCGTCTCAAGGACGCCTATTTCGGAGCGCATCCGCGAGCGCAGGCGCGCACGATGCGCAGACTCGTCTGAGGTCGGCCGCCCGACGCGCAGTCCGTTTGAACCGCGGTGTCTGAGCGCCACTCGCTCGCAGGCGGCGTGGGCCGCGCCGGCGTCCCGACGCTGGGCGCTGCATGCCCGAGCTCCCGGAGGTAGAGACGATCAGGCGCCAGTTGGCGCCCCTGGTGGAGGGACGTACATTGGAGCGCGTCGAGATCCTCGACTGGCGTTGGTGCAGACCGCTCGCACCCGCCGAAATGGAGGACGCCCTGACAGGGCGAGTGGTGGAGGCTTGGGGCGGCGCGGGGAGTACCTCGGTGTGGAGTTTGAGCGAGGAGGTCTACCTGGCTCAGCACCTGCGCATGACCCGCACGGTTCTGCGCGATCCGAGCCCTGAGCAGACCCACGTGCGGGTGCGGATCGATCTTGGCTCGAGCCAGCTTGCGATCGTGGATCCTCGTCGCTTTGGCACTGGCGAGTTGTTGTTGGGCGAAGAGCAGCTCGAAACGCGTTCAGGCGCGTCTGGGCTTGGAGCCGTTGGACGCAGACTTCACGGCCGAGCATCTGCGCAAGCTGGCACGGGACCGAAGACCCCGGTCAAGGCGTTCCTGCTTGACCAGAGAAGGATGGCGGGAGTGGGCAACATCTATGCCGATGAGGCCTTGCATCGGGCCCACATTCACTCCGCTGCGCTCCGCCGGACGATTGACGGCCGAGCAGTATGCGCGCCTGCGGGACGCATTGGTGTGGGCGCTACAAGCCGGCATCGAAGCGCGCGGAGCGACGATCGACGACTTCCGTCACGTGGATGGGGTTTGGGGGCTCGTTTCAGGACCGCTTTCAGGTTCACCGTCGTGAGGGCGAGCCGTGCGCGACTTGCGGGCGGACGATCGTGAAGATGGTCGTGGGCGGGCGAGGGACCTACGTGTGCGAGCGTTGCCAACCGCGGCCGCGCACGCGCGCGCAGGGCACCCCGAATCGTTAGACCTGTACCGCCAGTCCTAGGCGGCCAGCAACTCGTCCAGGCGACCGCTCTCCACGGCGCTGAGCGTCTCGTCGAAGCCACCCAGCAGCTCGTCGCCGACAAGCACCTGGGGGAAGGTCATCATGCCGGTGCGCCCGGCCAGCTCGACGCGACCAGGGATGTCCTTGGAGAGATTGACCTCGGAGAATTCCAGGCCACGCGCCTTCAGGAGCCCCTTGACGCGGGCGCAGAAAGAGCAAGGCTCGGTGGTGTAGACGGTTATTTGCCTGGTACTGTTCATTACTTCATAAAAGTATAGCTCGCGTTTCAAGTCCTCGGCGGCCTTTGGGCCTCTCAACGAGGGTGTCCTTGAAACAAACTCCGCCGCACCCGATCTTAGACTCGGCAGAGCGATGGCGGGACTCCTCAAGACCGAAGCTGTGGTGCTGCGCTCGATGAGGTATGGCGAGGCCGATCGCATCCTGCACGTGTACACGCCCCATAGGGGACGGGTAAGCGCTATCGCAAAGGGGGTGCGCAGGGCTCGCAGCCGCTTCGGGGGGCGTTTGGAGCCGTTCTTTCGCTTGCGCATTGAGCTGCACGAAGGCCGGGGCGAGCTGCTGACGGTGACAGGAGCGCAGACCGTAGATGGTCACGCGAGGCTGCGCGGGGACGCGCATGCACTGGACGCCGCAGCCAGGGCTTGTGACGCAGTGGGACGTCTGTTTGAGACATCAGAGCCTCATCCAGGGGTGTTCAATTTGCTGTGCCGCGTAGCTCTGCTCTGCTGACGAGGCTCCCGCCCAGGCCACGAGGGCTAGCGCCTTGGCGTTTCGCCTGAAGTTGCTGGTCGCGGCGGGACTGGCGCCCCAGCTGGGGGCTTGTGGGCGGGGTTGTGGGGAGCGGGAGCATCTGATCGGGCCTCGGGTGCAGCTGGAGGCGTGGCGTGCAGCGCTTGTGAGGCGGGGGCCTTCCCGTTGGGCGAGCCGGCACACGAGTTCATGGCCCAAGCGTTGGCAAATCCTTTGAGCGAGGCGCCAGTAGCCGAGGAGCGCGTACTGGGCCAGGTGGAGCGCGCTGTCAGCGAGACGCTTGAGCACCATGCACACGTGCGATTGATGCCAGCCACCAATCGCAGAACGCCGCGACCGACGTTCGGGGAGGACCAACCGCAAGCGCTGCCACAATCGGCTGTGTGAGCATCACAAACGACACAGAGCCACTTGGGGCGGCCTTCGCTGGGACTCGGCGTGAGATGGAGGAGCGCGAGCTCTCGCCTTTGGCGGCGCGCTCCTATCCGGCGCGCAGGGCGCACCCGGAGGAGGACTGCGGGCTGCGCACCCCGTTTCAGCGAGATCGCGACAGAATCGTGCACTGCAAGGCGTTTCGGCGTCTCACACACAAGACTCAGGTGTTTGTGGCGCCGCTGGGTGACCACTACCGTACGCGCTTGACCCACACGCTGGAGGTGACCACGGATCTCGCGCACAGTGGCTCGAGCTTTGGCGCTTACGAAGGACCTGGTCGAGGCGATCGGGCTCGGCCACGACCTTGGGCATCCGCCCTTCGGGCACATCGGCGAGGAAGCGCTTGACGCCTGTTTGAAAGAGCGATCCCTGAAGGAGTTTCGCCACTACGAGCACTCGTTGAGAGTTGTGGACCATCTCGAGCGCGACGGCGCCGGGCTCAACTTGACCGAGCAGGTGCGCGAAG